>NZ_JBPODT010000014.1:0-1233 GCF_051390635.1 Microbaculum mangrovi | reverse complement strand
TGAAGCGCTTGGGCTTGGTGGTCCGGGATCGACGCTAGTTTCCGACGGCCATGAGCCTAGTACCTTCTTCGCACGGTCCCGTCTTCCGGGCAAATTCCGCGGGCGACAGTCCATCGAGAGCCATGTGAGGCCGACTCTCGTTGTACTCCCTGCGCCATGCCTCGATCCTGGCCTTCGCGTCGGCCACTGAAGCGAACCAGTTCACATTCAGGCATTCGTCCCGGAGCGATCCATTGAAGGACTCGATATGCGCATTATCGGTCGGCGTTCCTGGCCGCGAGAAGTCCATCCGCACCTTGTGATGATACGCCCAGAGGTCGACAATCTGTCCGGTGAACTCGGCGCCATTATCCACAAACAGAGCCGTCGGCGCACCTCGCAGATAGACAAGCCGGTTGAGAACCAAGGCGACATCCCCGCCGCGCAACCGTTCGCCAACTTCGATTGCAAGAGCCTCGCGCGTGTAGACATCGATCATTGTCAGCATCCGGATCTTGCGCCCGTCGCTCAGCTGGTCGTGGACAAAGTCCATGCTCCAGACTTCATTCACCCGAGAAGGCTGACAGCGCGTCTGGCGATGCGCAGCCATCTTCCTGCGGCGCGGCCGCTTCGCCCGCAAGGCAAGGCCTTCCTCGCGATAAAGCCTGTAGACGACATTGCGACCAAGGTGCCAGCCTTCCCGCTTCAACAGGATATGCACACGCCTGTAACCGTAGCGAATGTGCGTCGCGACAATCTCGTGCATGCGCTGACGCACTTCCGTGCGAGGATCACGCCTCGAGGGCTTGCGCTGCGTCGAGCGATGCTGGCGCGTCAGGAAACAGGCCCGCCGCTGGCTGTAGCCGTGCGACGCGACCACGTAGTCTACAACCTCCTTCATGAGCGACGGCCGGGGAATTTTTTTGACAACACGTCCTGCAGAACCGCCTTGTCCAGACTGAGTTCCGCCACAAGCTTCTTCAGCCGAGTGTTCTCCTCGACCACCTGCTTCAGCTCGCGAACCTGGTCGGATTCCAGACCCGCGTACTGCTTCTTCCATCGATAAAACGTCTGCTCCGAAATCCCTAGCTGCCGGATCAGATCGGCGACCGGCAGACCCAGTTCAGCCTGCTTCAACGCCGCAACGATCTGTTCCGTCGAATACCGCTTCCGCTTCATCCTCGAACTTCCTCCTTCGGAAATCCGTCGGAAAACTAACACCAGAAACGGACCACTTTCGCCATGTCACCTCAG
>NZ_JBPODT010000013.1:0-2475 GCF_051390635.1 Microbaculum mangrovi | reverse complement strand
CTCGATCCGTATTGGCTGCGCGCCGCCGCGCTCGATCAGCCGCTCGACCCGCACGAACTCGGCCGGGCGATCTTCCACCTGAACCAGCGCCGCGGTTTCAAGTCCAACCGCATCGCCGATTCCGACGACCGCGAAAAGGGCGCGACGAAGACCGGAATCCGTGCCCTCGAGACCACGCTGGCCGACAGCGGCGCGCGCACCCTGGGCGAGCTGTTGGCGCGCCGACACCGGCGCGACAGGCACGGCAACCGGCTGGGCGACGGAGATGGCTTTGCGACCCCGGATGCTGTCCGGTTCAGACCCCATGCGGAGGGGACGAAGGTCCTCTACGACTTCTACCCGTCCCGCGACATGATCGAACGCGAACTCGATCGTATCTGGGCGGCACAAGAGCCTCATCATCCCCAGTTGACTGACGACCTGCTCGCCCGCCTGAAGCGGATCGTCGTCGGGCAGCGCCCGCTGAGAAAACCGGTCGTCGGTCGCTGCACCCTGCGGCCGGAGCCGACCGTCATCGCCCCCTTTGGGTTCGAGATCGACCTGGGCGAGCGGGCACCGAAGGCCCATCCCCTGTTCCAGCGGTTCCGGATCCTGCAGGACGTCTCGCAGCTGCGGGTTTCGCGCGCGGGCCAGCGGGAGCGGCACCTGACCATGCAGGAGCGTGATGCCATCGCCGCGCAGCTGATGGCGAACAGCGGTAGCATGGTCGACTTCGACAAGCTGAGAAAGAAGGCAAGGCTGCCCGATGACGCCCGGTTCAACTACGAACTGTCCGGCCGCAAGGGCTTCCAGTCCGACCAGACGGCCGCCAGGCTCGCTGCGAAAAAGGCCTTCGGCAAGACCTGGAGAAGTTTGCCGCGCGATCGCCAGGCCGAAGTCGTCGAGCGGCTGCTGGCCGTAGAGGACGAAGGCGCACTCGAGGATTGGCTCGTCGGCACGTTCGGCCTGAACGCGGAGACCGCCGAGGCGATTTCCGGAACCCGGCTACCCCAGGGGCACGGCCAGTTCGGCCGCTCGGTGCTGGCGGACCTTGTCGGGGTTATGGAGGAAAAGGGGGCCGAGACACACGATCCCGCGACCGGCGAGGTCTACCTCCGCCCGTTGACCTATGACGAAGCCGTCCGGGAGATTGGTCTTCACCACTCCGACCTGCGACCCGGCGAAAAAGCCGCCCGTCTGCCCTATTACGGCGAGGCGCTGGTCCGCCATGTCATCTCCAGGCCCGACGCGCCTGAGGGCAGTCAGGAGGGCATCGGCCGGGTGCCCAATCCAACCGTCCACATCGGGCTCAACCAGCTCCGCAAGCTCGTCAACGCGCTGATCGCCGTTCACGGCCCGCCGGCCGAGATCGTTGTCGAGCTGGCGCGCGAGCTAAAGCTGAACAAGAAGCGCAGGGACGACATCCAGCGGAAGAACCGCGAGAACGAGAAGGCGAACGATCGTCGTCGTGCGGAGCTGGAGGCATTGGGATACGCCGACACCCACGGCAATCGGCTGCTTTTGCGGCTCTATGAGGAACTGCCCGCCGACGAGCGCGTCTGCGTCTACAGCGGCACGCCGATCTCCAGGGAAATGCTGTTCGACGGCTCCGTCGATATCGACCACATCCTGCCGCACTCGAAGACGCTGGACGACGGTTTCATGAACAAGGTGCTCTGCACCCGCCGGGCCAATCGCGAGAAAGGCAACCGTCCTCCCGCCGACGTCTGGTCGGGCGATGCGTTGCAGGAGATCGTCGAGCGCGCCGAACGGCTGTTTGGCAAAAAGGCCTGGCGGTTCCAGCCCGATGCGATGTCCCGTTTCGATGCCGAGGGCGGCTTCATCGCCCGGCAGCTGACCGACACGCAGCATATGGCCCGGCTGGCCAAGACCTATCTGGAGCAGGTTTGCGATCAGGTCTGGGCGCCGCCCGGTCGCCTCACCGCCATGCTGCGGGCGCGATGGGGCCTCAACGACTTGCTGCCGGATCACAACTATGTCGATGCCAACCATCCGAAGAATCGCAAGGACCATCGCCACCACGCGATAGATGCCTTCGTGCTGGCCTGCACCGATCGCGGCCTGCTGCAGCGCATCGCGCGCGAGTCCGGCCGCGCCGAAGACCTGGACCTCGATCATCTCTTTCCCAGGGACAGTTTCCCGAAGCCCTACGAGGGGTACCGCGACGATCTGGCCGCCCGTCTGGCAACGATCGTGGTCAGCCACAAGCCCGATCACGGCCTCGCGCCCGGTGACCGCGACAACGTTCACGTCACCTCCGGCCAGCTTCACGAGGAAACGGCCTATGGCCTGGTCGACGAGGAGATAGACGGAAAGCCCTACAATCTCGTCACCCGGAAACCGATCGGTGCCCTGACCCGGGGCGAGATCGACCGCGTCCGCGACAAGGACCTGCGCGCCGACCTGCGGCAGGTCGCATACGAGGCCGACCAATCGGGCGGTAAGCTGGGAGACGCCCTCGCCGCGTTCGGCGAG
>NZ_JBPODT010000012.1:0-16801 GCF_051390635.1 Microbaculum mangrovi | reverse complement strand
TCTTGCCGTGGTCAACGTGACCAATCGTGCCGATGTTGCAGTGCGGCTTCGTCCGCTCAAACTTACCTTTGGCCATCTTGGCTCTCCACTCTTATCGCGTCTTTTCGATCTCGATTGGCGATCAGGCGAACTTGGCCTGAACTTCCTCGGCGACCGCCTGCGGAACCTGCTCGTAGTGGTCGAACTGCATCGTGTACTGGGCGCGGCCCTGGCTCATCGAGCGCAACGTGTTCACGTAGCCGAACATGTTGGCCAGCGGGACCATCGCATTGACGACGGTCGCGATACCGCGCGTCTCCGTACCCTGGATCTGCCCACGACGGCTGTTCAGATCACCAATGATGTCGCCCATGTACTCGTCCGGCGTCACCACCTCGACCTTCATGACAGGCTCGAGAAGCTTCGGACCGGCCTTCTGAACACCCTCGCGGAACGCAGCCCGCGCGGCAATTTCGAAGGCCAGAACACTCGAGTCGACGTCGTGATAGGCACCGTCGATAAGCGACACCTTGACGTCGAGCATCGGGAACCCGGCCAAAACGCCCGAGCCCAGCACCGACTGGACGCCCTTCTCGACACCCGGAATGTATTCCTTCGGCACGACGCCGCCGACGATCTTGTTTTCGAAGACGAAACCCGTCCCCTGCTCGCCCGGCTCGAGGATGATCTTCACGCGAGCGAACTGGCCGGAACCGCCGGTCTGCTTCTTGTGCGTGTAGTCGACTTCGGCCTGCTTGGTGATCGTCTCGCGATAGGCAACCTGCGGCGCACCGATATTGGCCTCAACCTTGAACTCGCGCTTCATGCGGTCAACGAGGATATCGAGGTGAAGCTCGCCCATGCCCTTGATGATCGTCTGGCCGGATTCCTCGTCCGTGCCGACCCGGAAGGACGGATCTTCCTGCGCAAGGCGGTTGAGCGCCATGCCCATCTTTTCCTGGTCCGCCTTGGTCTTCGGCTCGATCGCGATCTCGATGACCGGATCCGGGAATTCCATCCGCTCGAGGATGACGGGCTTCAACGGCTCGCACAGCGTGTCACCGGTCGTCACATCTTTCAGCCCGGCGATGGCGACGATGTCGCCCGCATAGGCTTCCTTGATGTCCTCGCGATGGTTCGCGTGCATGTGCAGCATGCGACCGATACGCTCGCGCTTGTCCTTCACCGTGTTGAGCACCTGAGTGCCCGACTCCAGCTTGCCCGAATAGATGCGGCAGAAGGTCAGCGAACCGACGAACGGGTCGTTCATGACCTTGAACGCCAACAGCGACATCGGCTCTTCATCACTCGACCGGCGCTTGATCTCGGCCTCGGTCTTCGGATCGATACCCTTGATGTCCGGAACATCGACCGGAGACGGCAGGTAGTCGACGACGGCGTCGAGGAGCGGCTGCACACCCTTGTTCTTGAACGCGGAGCCACACAGGACGGGAACAAAGGTGTTGCTGATCGTGCCCTTGCGGATCAGGCCCTTCAACGTCGCCTCGTCGGGCATGTTGCCCTCGAGGTACGCTTCCATCGCGGCCTCGTCGATCTCGACGGCCTGCTCGACCAGCTTCTCCCGGTACTCCTCGGCCTGCGCCTGAAGGTCTGCCGGAATGTCGATATAGTCGAACTGGGCGCCGAGGCTCTCGTCCTTCCAGATGATACCCTTCATCTGGACGAGGTCGATGACGCCCTTGAATTCGGTTTCCGCGCCGATCGGCAGATCGATCACGAGCGGGGCCGCGCCGAGGCGGCTCTTGATCATGTCGATGCACCGGAAGAAGTCGGCGCCGATCTTGTCCATCTTGTTGACGAAGATCATCCGCGGCACGTGATACTTGTCGGCCTGGCGCCAGACGGTCTCGGTCTGCGGCTCGACACCGGCGTTGGCGTCCAGCAGCGCGACCGCGCCATCGAGCACCCGCAAGCTGCGCTCGACCTCGATCGTGAAGTCGACGTGGCCGGGCGTGTCGATGATGTTGAGACGCTTGTCCTTCCAGTAAGCGGTCGTCGCGGCAGACGTAATCGTGATGCCGCGCTCCTGCTCCTGCGCCATCCAGTCCATGGTGGCAGCACCCTCATGGGTTTCGCCCAACTTGTGGCTCTTACCCGTGTAGAAGAGGACGCGCTCGGTCGTCGTGGTCTTGCCGGCATCGATGTGAGCCATGATGCCGAAGTTGCGATAATCTTCGATCTTATGCGTGCGGGCCATTGTCGTCGCTCCGGATCCTCGTCACCAGCGGTAATGCGAGAAGGCGCGATTGGCCTCCGCCATCCGGTGCGTATCTTCACGCTTCTTAACAGCGGTGCCACGATTGTTCGCCGCATCCAGCAGTTCGCCGGACAGGCGCTCTACCATGGTGCGCTCATTGCGTGCACGCGCCGCGGCGATCAGCCAGCGGATGGCCAGCGCCTGGCGCCGGTCGGGACGAACCTCGACAGGAACCTGGTACGTGGCACCACCGACGCGCCGCGAGCGAACCTCGACAGCCGGCATGACGTTTTCCAGCGCCTGATGGAACACGGACACCGGATCCTGCTTGGCACGACCTTCGATCGCGTCGAACGCACCGTACACGATACCCTCGGCGGCGGACTTCTTGCCGTGGTACATGACGGAGTTCATGAACTTCGAGATCACCAGATCACCAAACTTGGGATCCGGAATGATCTCGCGCTTTTCGGCTCTGTGGCGGCGAGACATCGGCTCGTCCTCACTCTTTCCAATCTATGCGCCCGGGAACAGCCCATGGACGCCATGTTCGTCTCTGCGTCTCGCCCACCCCCGGGGTGAGCCAAACACAAAGAGGCCCAATCACTTAGGCCTCTTCGCTCCATACTTCGAACGGCGCTGACGGCGAGCCGAGACACCCTGGGTGTCGAGCACGCCGCGAAGAATGTGGTAGCGCACGCCCGGAAGATCCTTCACGCGGCCGCCACGGATCATCACCACCGAGTGCTCCTGAAGGTTGTGGCCCTCACCAGGAATGTACCCGATCACTTCGAAGCCGTTCGTCAGCCGGATCTTCGCCACCTTACGCAGCGCCGAGTTCGGCTTCTTCGGCGTCGTCGTGTAGACGCGCGTGCACACGCCGCGCTTCTGGGGGCAAGCCTCCATGGCCGGCGCCTTGTTGCGCTTCAACGGCGCTTTCCGCGGTTTGCGGATCAATTGGTTGATCGTCGGCATCGATCGCCTTCTTCAGTCCTGCGCCGACCTTTGTAGGCCGGACTTCCGGTTACAAAACAAGTCGGACCGACGCCAATAATAGCCGCCGGCCTGAACATGCAGAGGATCGCGCCCTTTACGGGCCCGATCTTGCTTCGCTGTTGTTCGTCGCATGACGAGCGTCAGTGTTTAGGCGTCCTAGGTCCAGCTCGTGTCGAGCCGAACGAAACGGGCCTACCACCTGCCGCGAAACGAGGCGAAACATATGCCCGGGGCCGTGAGCCGTCAACCCCCGTTGTCGCGCAATTTTAGAGCAGATTCCGCGCTTTCGGCGACATGATCGAACAAAATTCCGGTGCCAATGCCCCCGTTCCCGATTCCGGCGCGTCCCCGGCGCCGGATTCGGTCGAATCCGGCAGGAATCGCCTCCGCCTGGAGAATCGGCTCAGCCATGGAATGCGATGACCGCGACTTGGCCATCGATGGCGTTTCCATAGGCCGAGGCAAAGGTTGGATCGTCCGGTTCGCCCTCGATGATTCCGACGCGGTCGAGTTCGACCCGGACGAACCCCTGCCCGGCCAGCGCCTGAAGCGCCTTCTGCAGGCATTCCTCGTCATCGGCCGCGGTCAGGAGAACGTTGATCGCGATCGCTCCCGTCTCGTCGTCGTCGTCGACCGGGTCCGGCTGGCTATCTTCGCGGAACGCCCGCCCGACCACGATATAGACCGTCGTCTCTTCGATTTCGGGTTCGCGACTCATGGCTGCTCCTCGTTCCGGGCCACGCGGTCTGTCGGAATGAACCAGGCGCAGGCTTCAGGGATGGTAGTTCAATCCCAGCTCGAAGTCCGCCCTGCAGCCCTTGATTCCATCGAAATTGTCGATCTGACCGGCCAGGGTCACCGAGGTGGTCTTGAGATTGATCCGGCCCGGGTTCGCATCGGTGAGGCGCACGCGCGGCCGCGTGCTGAAGAATTCCGTCGCCGTTCCCGTCGCACCGCCGACGACCTTCTTGAAGCGCTTGCCGAGCCTGCCTTTCGGCAGCTCGTAGCTCATCGCATAGAACGGCTGGAGGAAGAACGACAGTCGCGTGCCCGACCCATTGGTGCCGAGCTTGCGCGGCCGGTAGATGGCGTTGACGAATACCGGTTCGTCATAGCCCTTGGGCGCGCACGCCGCGGTGAAGTTCTTGAGATAGCCGCTGCCGCGATATTCCACTTCTTCGGCCCGCGCCGACGTGGCGGCCACAGCGAGCATGGCCAGCCCGACGATGGCCGCGGACACGGTCTTCGGGCGCACGGTGCTGTTTGCTGTCGACTGCATGATGCAATGATCTCTCGAAATCCGACGCGAAAATGGCACGACCCGACTGCTGCCGACCTCCCCCACCGGTCGTCTGCAGAGCAGATACTAGAGGAACGCGGTATTAAAAACAGTAAAGTCGGATATGAAACGGGCCGATCCTGACGAACCGGCCCGTTTTCTCGTCTAAAGCGGCGAACCGCGACTGGGTGGTACAGCCGGACGCTTACTCCGCCGGCATTCCGCTTTCCTCACCAGCCAGGCTGCCAGGCTCGATACCGGCCTGCTGCTCGCGGCTCTCCACGATCAGGTCGTCGCGATGCGTCGCGACCTGCCGCATCTTGCTCATCACCGAACCGGTGCCCGCCGGGATCAGGCGGCCCACGATCACGTTCTCCTTGAGGCCTTCCAGATTGTCCACCTTGCCCTGCACCGAGGCTTCGGTGAGCACGCGGGTGGTTTCCTGGAACGACGCCGCGGAGATGAAGCTGCGGGTCTGCAGGCTTGCTTTGGTTATGCCCAGCAGAACGGGCGAGCCGACCGGCGGCTTCTTGCCCTCTTCCACCAGCCGTTCGGCGGTTTCCTGCATCTCGATCTGGTCGACCTGCTCACCCGTCAGGAAGTCGGAATCGCCCGGATCGGAGATTTCGACCTTCTGCAGCATCTGCCGGACGATGACCTCGATATGCTTGTCGTTGATCGACACGCCCTGCAGCCGGTAGACCTCCTGGATCTCGTTGACCAGATAGGCCGCCAGCTCCTCGACGCCCTTGATCGCGAGGATATCGTGCGGCGCCGGGTTACCGTCGAGGATGTACTCGCCTTTCTCGATGTGGTCACCTTCCTGGACGTACAGGTGGCGGCCCTTCGGGATGAGATACTCGCGCGCCTCATCACCTTCCTCGGTCGGGTCGATGCGGATGCGGCGCTTGTTCTTGTAGTCGCGCTCGAAACGCACCGTGCCCGAAATCTCGGCGATGATGGCGTGGTCCTTCGGACGCCTGGCCTCGAACAGTTCGGCAACGCGCGGCAGACCACCGGTGATGTCGCGGGTCTTGGCACTTTCCAGCGTGATACGCGCCAGAACGTCGCCGGCCTTCACCGTCTCGCCGGGCTCCACCGTCATAACGGTGTCGACGGCCAGAAGGTAACGGGCGTCGCCGCCGCGCGACAGCTTCTTCACATCGCCGTCCTTGTCCTTGATGACAAGGGCCGGCTTCAGGTCTGCGCCACGCTGCGTTGTGCGCCAGTCGATGACCACGCGCTTGGTGATACCGGTCGACTCATCGGCGGTCTCGGCAAGCGAAGCGCCTTCGACCAGGTCCTCGAAGCCGACCACGCCGTCCACCTCGGTGATGATCGGGCGCGTATACGGATCCCACTCGGCCAGGCGCTGGCCGCGCTTGACCTGGTCACCGTCGTCGACCCTGAGGCGCGTGCCGTAGTTGAGCCGGTGCACGGCCCGCTCGTTGCCCTCGCCATCGACGATCACCAGCGAAACCGAACGGCCCATGACGATCAGCGTGCCTTCGGAGTCGCGCACGATGTTACGGTTCTTGAGCTGAACCGTGCCGTCGAAATTCGACTCGATGAAGGATTGCTCGGCGATCTGCGCCGTCCCGCCGATGTGGAACGTGCGCATGGTGAGCTGGGTACCCGGCTCGCCGATCGACTGCGCCGCGATGACGCCGACCGCTTCGCCCTGGTTGACCGGCGTGCCGCGTGCCAGGTCGCGGCCGTAGCAGGCCGCGCAGACGCCATTGCGGGTCTCGCAGGTGAGGACCGAGCGAATCTTCATCTCCTGAAGCTGCGCGGCCTCGATCGCCTCGACATGACGTTCCTCGATAATTACGCCCGCCTTGACAATCAGCTCCTCGGTCGACGGATCGACGACGTCCTCGGCGGCGGTACGGCCAAGCACGCGCTGGCCGAGCGACACGATCACCTCGCCGGCGTCGACGACGGCGGTCATGGAGATGCCCTTTTCACTCCCGCAATCGACCTCGGTGATGATCGAGTCCTGCGCAACGTCGACGAGGCGACGCGTCAGGTAACCGGAGTTGGCCGTCTTCAGCGCGGTATCGGCCAGTCCCTTTCGGGCGCCGTGGGTCGAGTTGAAGTACTCGAGTACCGACAGGCCTTCCTTGAAGTTCGAGATGATCGGGCTCTCGATGATCTCGCCTGACGGCTTGGCCATCAGGCCGCGCATGCCGGCGAGCTGCTTCATCTGCGCCGGCGAACCACGGGCACCGGAGTGGGCCATCATGTAGATCGAGTTGATGGGCTTCTCGCGGCCGTTCTTGTCGTCAACCTGAACGGCGGAGATACGCGCCATCATCTCGTCGGCGACGCGATCGGTGCACTTCGCCCACGCGTCGACGACCTTGTTGTACTTCTCGCCCTGCGTGATGAGGCCGTCGTTGTACTGCTGCTCGTATTCCTTGGCGAGCTGACGGGTCTCGTCGACAAGCTTCTCCTTCGTGTCCGGAATGACCATGTCATCCTTGCCGAAGGAAATGCCGGCAAGACACGCGTGCCTGAAGCCGAGTGCCATGATCCGGTCGCAGAAGATCACCGTCTCCTTCTGCCCGCAATGGCGGTAGACGGTGTCGATCGCGTTGGAGATCTCCTTCTTGGTGAGCAGCTTGTTGACCACCTCGAAGGGCACCGCCACGTTCTTCGGCAGGAGCTGGCCCAGCAGCATGCGACCCGGCGTGGTGTCGTAGATCTTCGACACCGGGTTGCCGTCCTGATCGACGCCGATATAGCGGCCCTTGATCTTCGCGTGCAGCGTCACCGCCCTCGAGTTCAGGGCGTGCTCGAGCTCACCGATCGAGGCGAAAATCATGCCCTCTCCCGGTTCGTTCGCGCGCTCCTGCGACACGTAGTAGAGACCGAGCACGATATCCTGCGACGGCACGATGATCGGCGAGCCGTTGGCCGGGTGCAGGATATTGTTGGTCGACATCATCAGCACGCGGGCTTCGAGCTGGGCTTCCAGCGACAGCGGCACGTGCACTGCCATCTGGTCGCCGTCGAAGTCGGCGTTGAACGCGGCGCAGACGAGCGGATGCAGCTGGATCGCCTTGCCCTCGATGAGGGTCGGCTCGAACGCCTGGATGCCAAGGCGGTGAAGCGTCGGCGCACGGTTCAGCATGACCGGGTGCTCGCGGATCACCTCGTCGAGGATATCCCAGACCTCCGGCTTCTCCTTCTCGACCAGCTTCTTGGCCTGCTTGACTGTCGAGGACAGCCCCTTGGCCTCCAGCCGCGAGTAGATGAACGGCTTGAACAGCTCCAGCGCCATCTTCTTCGGCAGGCCGCACTGATGCAGCTTCAGCTCGGGGCCGACCACGATCACGGACCGTCCCGAGTAGTCGACGCGCTTGCCGAGCAGGTTCTGCCTGAACCGGCCCTGCTTGCCTTTCAGCATGTCGGCGAGCGACTTGAGCGGACGCTTGTTCGCGCCGGTGATGACGCGGCCGCGCCTGCCGTTGTCGAACAGCGCGTCGACGGACTCCTGCAGCATCCGCTTTTCGTTTCGGATGATGATGTCAGGGGCACGCAGCTCGATGAGGCGCTTCAGCCGGTTGTTGCGGTTGATCACGCGCCGGTACAGGTCGTTCAGGTCCGACGTCGCGAACCGGCCACCATCGAGCGGAACCAGCGGACGCAGGTCGGGCGGAATGACCGGCACGATCGTCATGATCATCCATTCAGGCCGATTACCGGACTCGGTGAACGACTCGATGAGCTTCAACCGCTTTGCGAGCTTCTTGGGCTTAAGCTCCGTCGTCGACTCGGCAATCTCCTGCCGCAGGTCCTCGCTCAGCTTGTGCAGGTCGAGCGCCATCAGCATGTCGCGGATCGCCTCGGCGCCGATCTGCGCCGTGAACGCGTCTTCGCCGAACTGATCCTGGAAGTCGAGATACTCCTCCTCGGTGAGGAGCTGGCCGTACTTGAGCGCGGTCAGGCCCGGCTCGGTGACGACGTAGTTCTCGAAATAGAGGATGCGCTCGAGATCCTTGAGCGTCATGTCGAGGATCATGCCGATGCGGCTCGGCAGCGACTTCAGGAACCAGATGTGCGCGACCGGGGCGGCCAGCTCGATGTGGCCCATGCGCTCGCGACGCACGCGCGACAGGGTGACCTCGACGCCGCATTTCTCGCAGATGATGCCCTTGTACTTCATGCGCTTGTACTTGCCGCACAAGCACTCGTAATCCTTGATCGGGCCGAAGATGCGGGCACAGAACAGGCCGTCGCGCTCCGGCTTGAACGTCCGGTAGTTGATCGTCTCCGGCTTCTTGATCTCGCCGAACGACCACGACTTGATCTTTTCCGGGCTCGCCAGCGAGATCCGGATCTGATCGAACGTCTGCTGCGGTGCCGTCGGATTGAAGAGGTTGAGGACTTCCTGGTTCATGTCCTGCTCCCTTTGGGCCGTCCGGGGCAGCCTGCGCCCCGGACCGGCGGAGATTTCGAAATAGTGCGAGACCGATTAATGCCGACCGCTACTCGGCGGCATCCGCCGGCGGCGGCAACATCGGCCCGGCCGGCGCGGGTGCATCCTGCGGACGGCTGGTGATCAGTTCGACGTTGAGACCAAGCGACCGCATTTCCTTGACGAGAACGTTGAACGATTCGGGGATGCCCGCCTCGAACGTATCGTCACCGCGAACGATGGCTTCGTAGACTTTCGTGCGGCCGGCGACGTCATCCGACTTCACGGTCAGCATTTCCTGCAAGGTATACGCAGCGCCGTAAGCTTCCAGCGCCCACACCTCCATCTCGCCGAAACGCTGGCCGCCGAACTGGGCCTTGCCGCCCAGCGGCTGTTGGGTGACGAGACTGTAGGGGCCGATCGAACGGGCATGGATCTTGTCGTCCACCAGGTGATGCAGCTTGAGCATGTAGATATAGCCCACCGTCACCTTGCGGTCGAACGGCTCGCCCGAGCGTCCGTCGTACAGCGTCACCTGCCCCGAGCCGTCGAGACCGGCCAACTCGAGCATGTCGACGATGTCGGGCTCGTGGGCGCCGTCGAACACCGGCGTCGCGATCGGCACGCCGTTCCTCAGGTTGCCGCCGAGCTCGACCAGACCGTCCTCCTCGAGCGAGGCGACCGTCTCGTCCTTGCCATAGATCTTCGTGAACGCGCTCTTCAGCGTCTTGGCGTCGTTGCTCTTGCGATACGCTTCGACCGCCTCGCCGATCTGCTTGCCAAGGCCCGCGCAGGCCCAGCCCAGATGCGTCTCGAGAATCTGACCGACGTTCATGCGGCTCGGCACGCCCAGCGGGTTCAGCACGATGTCGACATGCGTGCCGTCTTCGAGGAACGGCATGTCTTCGATCGGCATGATCCGGCTGACCACACCCTTGTTGCCGTGCCGGCCGGCCATCTTGTCGCCGGGCTGCAGCTTGCGCTTCACGGCGACGAAGACCTTGACCATCTTCATCACACCGGGCGGCAGCTCATCGCCGCGCTGCAGCTTCTCGACCTTGTCCAGGAACCGCTGCTCCAGCCGCTTCTTGGACTCGTCGTACTGCTTGCGCAGCGCCTCGACCTCGGACATCGACGATTCGTTGGCGAGGCCGAACTGCCACCACTGCGACCGCGGCAATTCGCCGAGAAGGTCCTTCGTGATCTTGGTGTCCTTCTTGACTCCCTTCGGACCGCTCGCGGCGACCTTGCCGACCAGCATGTCGTGCAGACGGCCGAACACGTTGCGATCGAGGATCGCCTGTTCGTCGTCGCGGTCCTTGGCGAGCCGCTCGATCTCCTCGCGTTCGATGGCAATCGCGCGCTCGTCCTTGTCGACGCCGTGCCGGTTGAACACCCGCACCTCGACGATCGTGCCGGTTACGCCGGGCGGAACACGCAGAGAGGTGTCGCGGACGTCCGAGGCCTTCTCGCCGAAGATGGCGCGCAGAAGCTTCTCTTCCGGCGTCATCGGGCTCTCACCCTTCGGCGTGATCTTGCCGACCAGGATGTCGCCGGCATTCACCTCGGCACCGATATAGACGATGCCCGCCTCGTCGAGGTTCTTCAGGGCCTCTTCCGACACGTTCGGGATATCGCGGGTGATTTCCTCCGGGCCGAGCTTGGTGTCGCGGGCCATCACCTCGAATTCCTCGATGTGGATCGAGGTGAAGATGTCGTCGCGCACGACGCGCTCGGAAAGCAGGATCGAGTCCTCGAAGTTGTAGCCCATCCACGGCATGAACGCGACGAGCACGTTGCGGCCAAGCGCCAGCTCGCCGAGATCGGTCGAGGGACCGTCGGCGATGATGTCGCCCTTGGCGACGATGTCGCCGACCCGCACCAGCGGACGCTGGTTGATGCAGGTGTTCTGGTTCGAGCGCTGGAACTTCATCAGCCGGTAGATGTCGACACCGGACCGGGTCGGATCCAGATCCTCGGTCGCCCGAATGACGATACGGGTCGCGTCGACCTGGTCGATGACACCCGCACGCCGCGCCGAGATCGCCGCGCCGGAGTCATGGGCGACGACGGCCTCCATGCCGGTGCCGACCAGCGGCGCTTCCGCCTTGACCAGCGGCACCGCCTGGCGCTGCATGTTCGAACCCATGAGTGCGCGGTTGGCGTCATCGTTCTCGAGGAACGGAATGAGCGCCGCGGCGACCGAAACGAGCTGTTTCGGCGACACGTCCATGTAGTCCACCTTGTCCGGCGTCACCATGACGACGTCGCCGGCGTGGCGGCAAACCACCAGGTCCTCGGTGAACTGGCCCTTGGCGTCGAGCTCGGCATTGGCCTGGCCGATGTGGTGGCGGGCCTCCTCCATCGCCGACAGATACACCACCTCGTCGGTGACGTGGCCGTCCTTCACCTTGCGATAAGGCGCCTCGATGAAGCCGTACTTGTTGACACGCGCAAAGGTGGCCAGCGAGTTGATCAGACCGATGTTCGGGCCTTCCGGCGTTTCGATCGGGCAGATACGGCCGTAATGCGTCGGATGCACGTCGCGCACCTCGAAGCCGGCGCGTTCGCGCGTCAGACCGCCCGGGCCAAGCGCCGACAGGCGGCGCTTGTGGGTGATCTCCGACAACGGGTTGGTCTGGTCCATGAACTGCGACAGCTGCGAGGAGCCGAAGAACTCGCGGACCGCGGCGGCGGCGGGCTTGGCGTTGATCAGATCCTGCGGCATCGCCGTGTCGATCTCGACCGAGCTCATGCGCTCCTTGATCGCCCGCTCCATGCGCAAGAGGCCGATCCGGTACTGGTTCTCCATCAACTCGCCGACCGAACGCACGCGGCGATTGCCGAGGTTGTCGATGTCGTCGATGTCGCCCTTGCCGTCGCGCAGGTCCACCAGCGTCTTGATGACCGCCAGGATGTCCTCCTTGCGCAGGACACGGACCGTATCCGGGCAATCCAGCTCCAGGCGGATGTTCATCTTCACGCGGCCGACCGCGGACAGGTCATACCGTTCCGGATCGAAGAACAGCGAATTGAACATCGCCTCCGCCGTCTCGATCGTCGGCGGCTCGCCCGGGCGCATCACCCGGTAGATGTCAAACAGCGCGTCTTCGCGGGTGTCGTTCTTGTCGACCGCAAGCGTGTTGCGGATGAACGGACCGGTGTTGACGTGGTCGATGTCGAGCACGTTGATCGTATCGACGCCAGCTTCGGTCAGCGCCTCCAGAACTTCGGCGGTGATCTCGTCGCCGGCTTCGGCGTGGATCTCGCCGGTCTGCATGTTGACCATGTCGTTGGCCAGGTACATGCCGACCATCTCCTCGTCGGAGATCTTCAGCGCCTTCAGGCCCTTCTCGGACAGATCGCGCGCCTTGCGGACGGTGAGCTTCTTGCCGGCTTCCCAGACAACCTTGCCACTGTCGGCATCGATGAGATCGGCCGTCGCCTTGATGCCGCGCATGCTCATCGGATCGAACGGACGGCGCCATCCGCCGTTCTTCATCTGCGTCAGCTCGATGTGGTTGAAGAAGGTCGACAGGATTTCTTCCGGATCGAGGCCGAGCGCCAGCAGCAGCGTCGTCACCGGCAGCTTGCGCCGACGGTCGATACGCGCATGGACGATATCCTTGGCGTCGAACTCGATATCCAGCCAGGAGCCGCGATAGGGAATGATGCGGGCGGCGAACAGAAGCTTGCCCGAGGAATGGGTCTTGCCCTTGTCGTGGTCGAAGAAAACGCCCGGCGAACGGTGCATCTGCGAGACGATGACGCGTTCGGTGCCATTGATGATGAAGGTGCCGTTCTCCGTCATCAGCGGCATGTCGCCCATGTAGACGTCCTGCTCCTTGATGTCCTTGACGGACTTCGCACCGGTGTCCTCGTCGACATCGAACACGATCAGGCGCAGCGTCACCTTGAGTGGCGCGGCGAACGTCATGCCGCGCTGGCGGCACTCGTCGACGTCGTACTTCGGCGGTTCGAACTCGTAGCGCACGAATTCGAGCTGGGCGGTCTCGGCAAAATCCTTGATCGGGAAAACCGAGTCGAAAACCGCCTGCAGACCGCTGTCGTCGCGACCGCCCTCGGGCTCGTCGACCTGCAGGAAGTAGTCGTAGGACGCCTTCTGCACCTCGATCAGGTTGGGGAGAGCGGCGACTTCCCGGATTTTCCCGAAAGTCTTGCGAACACGCTTGCGGCCGGTGAAGCTCTGCGCCATCGTCGATCCTCTTAGTCGTTCCCGAACGGCTCGCCAAAGGGCCCCCGGCGGGCCATCTGGTGAGACGTTCTAATGCCTCTTTTCCACTCCGGCAGCATCCTGCCGCCCGGAGACGGGTTTGGCCGCGGCGTGCTGCCGCGGCCTCCCCAACATCTATCCACCGAAAAAACGCATCGGCGGCCTTCGAATGGCCAGCGCCGGAAAACGCTGCCCATTCAAGAATTTACTTAAGTTCGACGGTCGCGCCGGCGGCCTCGAGCTTGCCCTTGATCTCTTCGGCCTCGGCCTTCGCCACGGCTTCCTTGACCGCCTTCGGCGCGCCTTCGACCAGGTCCTTGGCTTCCTTCAGGCCAAGGCCCGTGATGGCGCGGACTTCCTTGATCACGTTGATCTTCTGGGCGCCAGCGGACGCCAGGACCACGTCGAACTCGGTCTTCTCTTCAGCGGCAGCCGCTTCACCGCCACCGGCACCGGCGACAGCAGCGACGGCAACCGGAGCGGCCGCGGAGACGCCCCACTTCTCTTCGAGCATCTTCGAAAGCTCAGCCGCCTCGAGGACGGTGAGGTTGGAAAGCTCGTCAACGATCTTCGACAGATCAGTCATTTCTCATTTCCTTTAGGTTCGAACCTGTTTGAACGGTTGGCCTTCAGGCCGCCTCGCCTTGTTCGGCATGCGCCGAAAGCACCCGCGCAATCTGCCCGCCTGGCGCGGCGAGCACCTGCGCAACCCGGGTCGCCGGCGTACTGATCATGCCGACGAGCCTTGCCCTCAGTTCATCGAGCGACGGCAACGTCGCCAATGACTTCACGCCTTCCGGGTCGAGGGCCGTGGCACCCATCGCGCCGCCAAGGATCACCAGCTTCTGGTTGGCCTTGGCGAAATCGACCGCAACCTTCGGGGCTGCCACCGGATCGTCGGAATAGGCGATCACGGTGGGACCCTTCAGCAGGTCGCCGATATGGGCGATCTCGGTTCCCTCGAGCGCGAGCTTGGCAAGGCGGTTCTTGGCCACTTTCACCTTGCCCCCGGCTTCGCGCATGCGGCTCCGAAGAGACGTCATTTCCGAAACCGAGAGACCGGTGTAGTGGGCGACGACCACCACACCCGTGCCTTGAAACACGTCGTGGAGTGTCGCGACGAGCTCAGACTTTGCAGCTCTGTCCACCTGCTCTCTCCAATCTGGCGGCGATTATCCGCCGCCGGGTTGTCCTTGCCGCCCGGGAGTGCCGCTTGAAGACGGTTCCAGGACGACGCTCGCGTTCCTGTCCCGTCCCGGCGGCCCGATATCGGGTCCACGAGGACAACGAGGTCCGAACCGGGTATCCGGTTCATTCCCGTCTATGCTGGCTCCGTATGGACTTAAGCCCCCGGGAAACAGTTCCCGAGAGCACCGGCAGTCTTGGACAGGTAGCGGGCCTGCCGGCGAACCGCCAGACCCGTACTCTCCGCCCGGTCGCCCGGACGGAAACTGATTACGCCGTCGCGCGTTAGGCGCTGGCCGTCACGCTCGACGGTTCGACGTGCACGCCAGGCCCCATGGTCGAGGAAACGGCCAGACGCTGGAAATAGGTACCCTTCGCGCCCGACGGCTTGGCCTTGATCACGGCGTCAACGAGCGCGCGGATGTTCTCGATGAGCTGGTCCTCGCCGAAGCTCGCCTTGCCGACGCCAGCCTGGATGATGCCGGCCTTCTCGACGCGAAACTCTACGGCACCGCCCTTCTGCTCCTTGACGGCCGACGCCACGTCCGGCGTGACCGTTCCGACCTTCGGGTTCGGCATAAGACCGCGCGGGCCCAGGACCTTACCCAAACGACCGACCAGCGGCATCATGTCCGGCGTGGCGATGCAGCGGTCGAAGTTGATCTCGCCCTTCTGCACCTGCTCGACCAGTTCCTCCGCCCCAACAACGTCGGCGCCGGCGGCCTTGGCCTCGTCAGCCTTGTCGCCCTTGGCGAACACGGCAACGCGCACCGTGCGACCGGTGCCGTTCGGCAGCTGGCAGACGCCGCGCACCATCTGGTCGGCGTGACGCGGGTCGACGCCCAGGTTGATCGCCACCTCGATGGTCTCGTCGAACTTCGCTGTGGCGCGTTCCCTGACCATCTTCACCGCGTCCGACAGCGCCACCAGCGTGCGCGGATCGACGCCCTCGCGGGCATTGCGAATACGCTTTCCTGATTTGGCCATGACGCTTATCCCTGAACCTCGAGGCCCATCGACCGGGCGGAACCTTCGATGATCTTCATCGCCGCCTCGACGTCGTTGGCGTTCAGATCCTTCATCTTTGCTTCGGCGATCTCGCGCACCTGATCACGGGTGACGGAGCCGGCCTTGTCGCGGCCCGGCGTGGCGGACCCCTTGTTGAGCTTGGCGGCCTGCTTCAGGAAATGGGCAGCCGGAGGCGTCTTGACCTCGAAGGTGAAGGACTTGTCCTGATAGATCGTGATGACCGTCGGACAGGGCGCGCCCTTTTCCATTTCCTGCGTATTGGCGTTGAACGCCTTGCAGAATTCCATGATATTCAAGCCACGCTGGCCGAGCGCGGGACCGATCGGGGGTGACGGCGTTGCCGCACCCGCCGGAACCTGAAGCTTCAGGTAGCCGATAATCTTCTTTGCCATTCTCTCACCTCTCCGCGCCGCGCATTGCGACGACGTTGGCGTTGCGTGGTCCGATCATGGCCGGTTGGCAGCCGACCCGATCTCCCACAATCCAAGGCGGGTCAAAGCTTCTCGACCTGCCCGTACTCCAGCTCGACCGGGGTCGCCCGGCCAAAAATGGACACGGCTACCTTGAGCCGCGCCCGCTCCTCGTCCACCTCTTCGACGACACCGTTGAAGGAGGCAAAGGGACCGTCGGCGACGCGCACCTGCTCGCCGATGTCGAAATGCACGGACGGCTTCGGTCGCTCGATGCCTTCCTGCACCTGCTGCAGGATCCGCTGCGCCTCTCCGTCGGAAATCGGCGTCGGCTTGTTGTCGGCTCCCAGGAAGCCCGTGACCTTCGGGGTATTCTTGATCAGATGGTATGCGTCGTCGGTCATGTCCATACGAACCAGGACATAACCGGGGAAAAACTTGCGTTCCGTGTCGATTTTTCGGCCGCGCCGCACCTCGACGACCTTCTCGGTCGGTACGAGGATTTCCTCGAAACTTTCGGCAAGACCGGTCGCCGTAGCCTTCTCTCGAATGGCCTCGGCGACCTTCTTCTCGAAGTTCGAGTAGGTGTGGACGATGTACCAGCGCATGGCCATGGGTCCTGCTCCTCTCAGCCTGTTCCGAGCAGGAACCCGACGCCGAACGCCAGGATCTGGTCCGCCGCCAGAAAGAAAAGGCTGGCGAGCGTGACCATGATGAACACCATCACCGTGGTGATCATCGTCTCGCGACGGCTCGGCCAAGTCACTTTGCGCCCTTCGGCGCGGACCTGCTGAATGAACTCGAAGGGGTTCGTTTTCGCCATGACCTGTTCGTGTTTCGCCCGGCCTAGCCGGTTATCATGCCCGTTTTCTGGATTGGCAGGAGTGGAGGGACTCGAACCCCCAACCCCCGGTTTTGGAGACCGGTGCTCTAGCCAGTTGAGCTACACTCCTAATCCCACGGGCCCGCCGTTACTCGATGATCTTGGAGACGACGCCGGCACCGACGGTGCGGCCGCCTTCGCGGATGGCGAAGCGCAGACCGTCCT
>NZ_JBPODT010000011.1:0-20031 GCF_051390635.1 Microbaculum mangrovi | reverse complement strand
ACCGTCGCGGCGTAGCCGCGGCACTCAGCACCGTATTCCTAGAAACCTATGTTTCTAGGTTCGTATTAACCGCGCGGTTGCGCGGTTTTCGTGTTCGGTGCCTGCCTGCATCGCTCCATTGTACTGCGCACCCTCATCCGTCAAGCCACTCGGGAAACCCGTCGGGCATTGACCGCCGAGCCTCTCTCACAGTGCTGCCCTCGCTCGTGCAGGCTGGCACTACCAGCGTGTGCGGTCGAACCTTACAAGCCTTTCAGCTCTTCACATCATGGAACATGACGAACAGCGATCGGCGCGCATTGCACGCCTCAACGACGCGCTCCGCGCGACCTTTGCAGGTGGCAATGTCGTAATCACGAACGGCGTCGCGGCCTTGCCGCCTGACACCCTCGACCGCCTCTACATGGCGGTTCGAGGTGATACGCCGTCGCCCGAGAACGATCCCTACGGTGAGCGTGACTTCGGCGCCGTGACTGTTAAAGGCGAGCGGTATTTCTGGAAAATCGACTATTACGACCAGAACCTCGAATACCATTCGGAGGATGCCGCAGATCCACACAAGACCCGCCGCGTCCTCACAATCCTTCGTGCCGACGAGTACTAAGCGATAACCCCGCCAAACGGCGGGGTTTTGTCGTGTTTCGTGAGCAGCAAAAAAGCCCCACCAGGATGACCTGGCGGGGCGTGTGTCAGTGCTCCGTAGGGGAGGGGAGTACATCCTCCGTGAGCCGTTGCAGGAGCTCAAAGAGCTCCTGTTCAGGCGCCCGATGCGGCTTGAAGCCGTCAGGCACTTCGGCCGCGCGGACGTAGGTGTGCGTTGCCACCAGTTCCGCAGCGACCGAGAGGGCGCCCTTCCGTCCTGGTTCATCGCCATCAAACATGACGATGATCCGCGACGGTTGGAGTGAGGCGACGAGCTCGACCTGTTGCGGCGAGATCGAGCGCCCCATCGGGGACACCGTTGGAATGCCGATGCGGTCAAGCCGCATGGCCGAGAAGTAGCTTTCGACCACGACGAGCACACCCGTGTGCTCATCCCGCATCCGTGCCGCGGCTCGGTGCAGGTTGAAGAGCTCGAGCTCCTTCCGAAATCCAGGCGGGAGCTTGTATTTCGGTTCATCCTCGGGCGCTACGTCGGCCGGAAACCGGCCGCAGTACGCGACGAGTTCGCCGCGCGCATTGTGAATGGGGATCACGAGGCGACCCTTCATCATGCCGCGCGTTGCGATACCGAGCCCGAACGCCTCGATGAGTTCCGGCGTGATGCCGCGCTCCGTAAAGAACGGATGCTCGAGCTCGAGGTTCTTGAGCTCGAAGGTGAGCGGCCGATTGTACGGCACGCCGTCCTCCTCGCTCTCCTCGTGCTGTTCTGACGCGCTAGGAGCGTCAGATTCGGCCGAATAGGGGGCGGCGGCGCCATTCTTAGCTGATTGAGGAGTACGCCTCTCAGCGTTCGATTTTGAGCGCCTGGCGCCCTGTCCTCGTTCGGACTTCGGCTTATGGCCGTGTCCTGGCGCAGTCTCGATGCCGCAGATCGAAGCGAGCGTGATTGCCGCATCGCGAAGGTTGTCGCTTCCTTCCATTGCTTTGACAAACTCGAGGATGTTGCCGCCCGCGTCACACGGGAAACAGTTGTACAAGTTCCGCTCCGTGTTGATTTTGAGCGACGGCTTGTGATCCTCGTGGAAGGGGCAGATCGCTTTGAACTGTCCGGCCTTCGTGCCGTCCTTTTCAAGCGCGATGCCATAGTGCGTGAAAACCGCCTCAAAATCGGCATGTTCACGTACAAATTTGAAGTCAACGCGTTGTGCAGGCATAGCTTAAAATCCTCCAATACTTGACGAGCGCAAGTACATCTCGGCGAATACTACGCGTGTCGCAAGTATTGTCAAATATACACAGACCTTTTTACTGCTAAGCCCTTTCTTCGTCCTATACTGCGATTAAGCAGACAGAAATTTTGCTTCGTACCTCAAAGTCAGCCCCGCCCCACACTCCTCTCCGCCCACACTTTCGGGTTCGCGAGCAAGGCACATCGCACGGTACGAGGAATGTTGCGCGTTCGACAATCGGCATGAACGCGCCCTGGCTCTCTGGTGCCCGCCGATTTGTGCACCAGAGCCCAGGCTGCGGCGTGGCTGGCTTTGGCTTATGGAGCGAGAGGGACTTTGCTTAGGGAAACGTGAGGTGTGGGGCGGAACGCAGCCGCTCGTGCTTTCACGTACCGATCGGCGCCGGCACCTGTACCTCATCGGACAGACCGGCACCGGCAAATCGACCCTCTTGCGCGAACTCATCGCCCAGGACATCGAAGCTGGGGAGGGGATTGCGCTCATCGACCCGCACGGCGACCTGGCGCACGACGTACTCGCTCGCGTCCCACCCCGACGCATCGACGACGTGGTGTTGCTCGACCCTTCCGACATTGCGCATCCGGTTGGCCTCAATCCGTTCTACCGCGTGCCCGCAGACGAACGTGCGCTCGTCGCCGGCAACCTGGTCGCGTCGATGAAACACATCTGGCGCGACAGTTGGGGGCCGCGGCTCGAGTACATCCTCTACAACGTGATCGCGGCAACGCTCGAGGCACCTGACCACGTACGGCCGTCCATTCTTTCGCTGCCGCTCATCCTGGTGCGCCCTCAGTACCGTGCGAAGGTACTTCGACACGTCGAAGATCCGCGTGTGCGGAGCTTCTTCAAAGACGAGTTTGAGACCTGGAACGAGCGCCTCCTCATCGAGTCGCTCTCACCCGTTCAAAACAAGATCGGTGCCCTTCTTTCTAATCCGTTCATCCGCAACATACTCGGGCAGTGGCGCCCGTCGATCGACCTTGCCGACATCATGGAGCGCCGGAAGATACTCATCGTGCGGCTCTCCAAAGGAACGCTCGGCGAGGAGCCGGCAAACTTGCTCGGCTCACTCATCGCATCCGGTTTTCAACAAGCCGCTATGCGCCGCGCGAGCATCCCCGAGGCAGACCGTCGCGACTTCAACCTCTACATCGACGAGTTCCACAACTTCACGACGGACGCCTTCGCGAGCGTGCTCTCAGAGGCGCGCAAGTACGGGCTCACGCTCACCGTTGCGCACCAGTACCTCGAGCAGCTCAATGACGAAGTGCGCGCCGCCGTCTTTGGTAACGTCGGCAGCGTCGTGTCGTTTCGTGTGTCGGCGCCCGACGCCGAGCACCTGGCGCACGAGGTAGGGGAGTACGCGCCAGCAACCTTCCGCGACCTGGCGCGCGGTCAGATATGCGCGCGGCTCGTTGCAGATGGTGCGGCCGGCACGCCCTGCAGGGGCACGACCGAACCGGAGAACGCCCCGCGCTACGATCGCACGGCGACGATCATCGAACGATGCCGCCGACGAGATGGGAGGAAGCGTGCAGAGGTGGAGAAGCGCGTACGCTCCTGGCTCTCGCAATAAGAAAACCCCCGACCGGAGTCGGGGGCTAGGGGAACATTATTGGCGGTCGTCGAGCCTGAGTTGATAGAGCGCCGTTTGGCAAATCATGTCGCCATACTTGGCTTTCACCAGATTGCAGACCTTCCGCCACTGTTCGATGAACGCGTGATGGGCTTCATGATCCGGTACGCCATGTACGGTTGTTTGTTCGATGTACCAATCGGCGAGCTCTTCACGCGATTGCGCAAGTAGGCTCCGAGCCTTCTCTTGTTTTATCTCGTTCTCAGATGGCGGCCTGGCCGCCCCTGAAAAAACCTCGTCTAATACCGAATATCTCGCCACGGCCGGTACGATCGCTGCCTGTTGGCGCGGGCGATACCGTTTCTTTTGTCGAACGGTGACGATGAAAAGCAAAACGAACGACACGATGGCATAACCCACCACCATGCCCGTTACGAGCTTAAACGTTAGCATGAACCCCTCCGTTCCATCGGCTATGGACGCCCGACAATTCAGGCGACCAACTGCCGACAGGACGGCGCTATCTAGTTGACACTATGCCACATTTTCTTTATTTTTCAACACGTTAGAGAAATGGAGCGTCCGGCGTGAACGAACCAAGCTCCGAAAAGGTCTGCTCAAAGTGTGGCGGGACAGGTGTCGTGCAGATTGCGAGCCCTGGAATGCCGACGCCCCGTACCGTGACTTGTACGGAGTGTGCCGGCTTTGGTGGCACCCGCGGCACGCGCAGGAAGGCGACCGCGGTCGCCGTACGCGACGAGGCGCCGACCGACTTAGGTGAGATCCAATCAGCTTTGGATTCGATACGGGCACGGCCGGCCGGCTTGGTGATCCGGCAGCTCTCAGCGTTGTGGCGTGAGCGCCTGCTTTCGCGCGGGCAACGCCGCTACATCGCAGAGCGCCTCGGGCACAACAACGACACGATTAAATACATCGAAGGTGAGCTCGAGCTTTGGGCGAAGCTCATTGAGCGCAGCGAGTTCGACGAAGGGCATGAGCGCGCGCTTGCGCAGCAGCGCAAACAGGCGTCGCTCGTGGCCGAGCAAACGAAGCTCACCGAAGAGCAAATTAAGCTCGCGGAGAAGCAGGCAAAGCTCAGGGAGATACAGGAAGAGAGCGACAAAGAGAGCGCCCGCCGACAACGGGACGTGCGGGCACTCGATAACCCGCCGCGGTCAAAAGGCGATGCGCGACGTGAAGCGTATCGGAACATGGCGCGCTACGGCGCCAAAGGCCGGCATAGCATCATGGCCGAGGAAGTAATTGCCGACCTCATTGCAGAGCGTGGCGGTGAGGAGAACCTCACCGACGAGGATCGTGAGAACATCGCGCGGGCACGTCACCAAGCGGCGTACGACGACAGCGAGAGCAGGTAGCCATGTGCGCGAAGCGCATCCCCATTGGTACATCAAACCATCGGCGGGTGTACTTCGACCCCGAACGACGCTCGACGCACCTCCACGTCATCGGCGGGTCGGGGCAGGGGAAATCAAAGTTTCTCGAGCACCTCATACGGAAGGATATTGTCGCCGGTCATGGCCTGTGCCTCATCGACCCGCACGGCGAGCTGTGCGACGACATCATAAAATTCTGTGCCGACATTGGTGCCGACAAGTTTCGTCGCATCCACCTCGTTGACCCGAGCAATCCCGATTGGCGTTTTTCCTTTAACCCGTTAGCCGTGCGACCTGGCGAGAAGCCTCGCGATCGCGTGGACAACGTGATTGAGGCACTCGCCCAGGTGTGGGGCGGGGAAGACTCGCACGCGACGCCGGCGATCCGCATCACCCTTCGTGCTGTGCTTGCTGCGCTCATTTACTCGCATCAGACACTCGCAGAATCATTTCAACTCACCGGCTTAGATGACCCGGACGGCCGGCTTGCGTACATGGTTTCCAACATCAAAGACCCGAACACTCGCGAGCTGTGGCGAGGGTTCGACATTATGAAGAAGCGTGCACCTCGAGAGTTCATCACCGAGTTTGGGGGCATACGCCGGCGCCTCCTTGAACTCCTCGACGACCCCGAGCTCACGGAGATGTTCGGAACGCCCTCGAGTGCCATCGACTTCCGTCGCTGCATGGACGAGGACGAGATTGTGCTCGTCAATCTGTCCGCCCGCGGCATCGGAGCAGACCGTGCCCGCGCGCTCGGTGCGCTCATTGTGCGTGAGCTGTTCTACGTTGCGAAGCAGCGCGACACGACGCACGCCAAAGCGCACCCCTTCTATCTCTACATCGACGAGTGCGGCGAGTACCTCACGGCCGACGTTGCCGATCTCCTCGCACAGACGCGCAAGTATGGCCTCCACGCCATCCTGGCGCACCAGTGGCTCGAGCAGCTCCGCGAGCAGAGCCCTGGTATCTACGCCGCTGTCATGGCGATACAGAACAAGGTGGTGTTCGGCGGTCTTTCCGACGCCGACGCAACCTTGATGGCTGACGAGCTTTTCCGCACCGAGTACGACCTCCAAATTCCTGTGGAGGCGCTGACGAAGGAGACCGTCGTCGGCTACGCGCGCACCTGGCTCAATCAGTGGAGCGAGTCAGAGAGCAGCAGCGAGACAGAGAGTGAAGCGTCTAGTGAATCGTGGAGCGAGTCGGAGAGTGTGGGGATGAGTGAAGGCGCGTCGCATGGCTCATCCGAAAGCTCAGGTGACGGCACGAGCTCGAGTAACACCTACGACAAAGACGGCTATCCGGTTGGGGTTGTCCAGGGCTCTAGCTCGAGTGCCGGCGAGAGCACGAGCTCGGGTACGAGTTGGAGCATGAGCAGGAGTGCCGGCTCGAGTACCTCATCAGGACGCACAACCACAAGCGCATCGACGCACGCACGTGGATCCTCTCGCGGACAATCCGAGACACTTATGCCCATTCTCGAGAACCGTGTCGGCGCCGTGCATGGCCTTGAGAACGTCCGCCACATGGCCGTCGCGCGACTTCGGAGCATCCCGAAACAGAATGCCGTCGTCAAAGGCCCTGGCGTGCCGAGCTTTGATATCGCGACGTTCCATGTGCAGGAGCCGATCGTGCCCGACAGCGTGGTGGCGTCCTTCAAGAAGCGGATCATGGAGGCGAGCCCCTACGTGTTGCCCGCCGGTCTAGCCGCAAAGACACTCGAGACGCGCGAGCTCGAGCTTGTGCGGATTGCCGGCGAGTACCGTTTGCCGCCCCCTCAGAACGAGGAGGACGAGGAGAGCGCATTCCTGGGATGAGCGTGCGCTGTTTGCTAGAATATTCCTATGGCAACCGTCCGCGCTCCCTCACCTCGATTCAAGCGGCCAAAGGCACGGCCGAACGTTCAGCTCACAGAAGATGACCTCGCTATTTTGTGGCAGGTGTACCGGCACCGTGTGATCGACGCCGAGAGCATTCGCTCTCTTTTTCCTAACCGTTCAGAGCAGCAGCTCACGCGCCGTTTGCGCGCGCTCTACGACGCGCAGTTTCTTGACCGGCCGCGGCAGCAGAACAGCACCCGCCGCCAGGTCGCGGGATCATCGCCGATGGTCTACGCGCTCGACAGGGAAGGAGCACGCCTCTTGCGCGACGAGCACGGCGCAATCGTCGGCAGCGATCGGTGGGCGCAGAAGAACCGCGAGCTCCGCGGGCACAACATCGAGCACGCGCTCGAGACAACGCGCTTCATGGTCGGGCTCGAGCAGGCAGTGCGACGACGCCCTGCGCTCGAGCTGATTCACTTCGACGAGATCCTACACGGCGCGCCACGTCAGCGGACGAGCGCACGCCGGCAGGACACGACCATACGCACGCGCATGGACTGGCACGGGTACGGAGAGGAAGAGGGGACAGCACCCGATCAGATTTTCGGGCTGCGCTACCTCGACAAGCCGGACGGACAGAACCGCCGCTTTCTCTTTCTCGAGATCGACCGCGGCACCGAGACCATTCTCCCAGGGGAGCGCAAGCTCAAATCGCGGAGCTTCTTTCGCGACACATCCGTGATGCGGAAGTTCGTGGTCTACGCCCAGGCATTCCGCAATGAGGCACACAAGGACACGTTCGGGATTCCGGTGTTCCAGGTGCTCACGGTGACGACGAACCCCGCCCGCGTCATTGAGATGCAGCGTGCCTTTGAGCAGCACCTTGCCGTGCGGCCGTATGTTGTGAAGCCGGGGCTGTTCTTGTTCACGGACTTTGAGACGATCGCCAGGCACGACGGTGATCTGTTGTCCGTGCCGTACGTGAACGGGGGAGGGAAGGAGGTGTTAATCACGTAACAGCAACTCGACTTATGCATAGTAAAAACAAATACACCGGAGAAATTTTACTTGGCGGCGGTCTGATACTCGCTGCGTATAACTATTTTCTACAGCCAGGTGAGCAGTGTGACAATTTCGATATTGTCCAACAGTGCGCAATCCCAGAGTTTTATTATTACGCCTCCATTCTCGTAGTGGTTGGAGCTCTTGTTCTTTACAATAGGAAATCAAATACAGAGGACGGCATCGCCCCAATCGGCGCAGAAGATCCATTTGATTCCGATGATGAGTTATATGACGACGTTAAAGCAGCGGTCATCGACGCCGGAAAAGCATCGACATCATATTTACAGCGCAAGTTTCGTATTGGGTATTCGCGTGCAGCGGCACTCATAGATAGACTAGAAGATGAAGGTATTGTTGGCCCAGCGGAAGGGGGCAATCCTCGTACTGTGATTAAATCAGATGCAGAATTTTAAAGCCGAGAAAGCAACCCAAACAAAAGAGGTTTACAGTGAGATTCATACTGACACTCGAGGCTAGTCTGAGCGTCACAAACTTTCTTTGATTCACAGGATTTTATACCGAGTAGAAGTAGCAGTGTGATAACAATAATTGCCAGCACGCTGTTTAATAGGATTTTTCCATAACGACGTGCCTTTTGTTTCTTATCCGGTTTCTGGTTCAAAAATGTGTCCTCGAACCATTTGACCTCGCCCAGGTACTCTTCCATCCCCTTCACGAATGCGTCCACCGCTTCGGGGCTCTCCTTGCGGAGATCCTCCAAAGTCTGCACGTCTTGCTTGTTCGCGTTCGGAGAAGAATTTTTCTTTTGCTTAGGCATAAGTAATGTATTTCTAGTTGAAGTACAGGTCACTAGACGAATACAAACCTAGAGAGTAATGTTAACACTATCATCCTTATAACATATAAAATCCCCAAATCATGTATTGCACACAATGCGGCGCAAAGAATGATGATTCAGCGAAATATTGCACACAATGCGGTCAGTCTATAGAAGCACCGCAGCCACAAAATTCCGGGGTCACAGAAGCGCCTTCTGATGCATCATATAAGCGCCCAAGGAGAGCACTTTATTACGCGCTTTTGCCGGTATGGGTATTTCTCGGAACAATTGTATTTTGGGGATTCGTAAATATTATCGGCGGCAGCTCAGGGAATCCATCTAAGTTTGTATTGTTTGTTAATAACACATTGGTGCCATTACTCTTTTCTCTTTCGCTATTAGCGCTCCCAATATTCATAATATATGGAATTGTTGTAAACAACCGACATTACGACGGCACTATAAAGTGCGGTAATTGCAATTATGTTGGCATGGGAGCACCAGGACGAAGTACGTGGGCACAAGTCCTCGTCTGGATAGCATTCTTCTTTTTCTGGCCGATCACCTTAATCTATTACGTCGTCACTCGTCCGTACGTGTGTCCTAAATGCGGATCGAGTTTTGTTGCATTAAAGGATAAGAGTGGTGCGTTTGGAGTTGCTAAAGCCGGCAACACAACCTTGGTTGTCACTATTGCCGTATTTGCTTCGGTCATTGTAATAGGGATACTTGCATCAGTCATACTGGCATCTCTCAATTCAGCGCGGGAACTAGGTGAAAAAGCGCGGCTCAAAGCAAATATAAGTAGCATGAGAGAAAAAGCAGAAATCTATTACACAAACAACGAAAATGATTACACTGGCTTTTGCAGCGAAACAATTGTCCGAATGCAATTACAGGAATCAACAAGTGCGAGCGGGGGGCATTATGTGTGCAACGACACAACGAATGGCTATGTAATTTCAGTACCGCTAGGTGAAGGACGGTACTTCTGTGTTGACGCGTGGGGCAACGCGCTAGACGTGAGAACTATGGTCACGAACCAGACAGCGTGTCCCCCAGCATCGACCTTATCGTTGTAGCCGCAGGCGTGGCGGATCATGTGCGGATGTACCATTGAGCAGTGTCATGGGTCGCGAATTAAATGTTGTGCGACCCTAATTATATGGCTTTTTAACGCCCTATTATGCTCTCTTTTAAACGTGCAGGCTTTGACTTAGATAATCTCGAATCTCGAATAAATTGACGCCAAAACTCTCAGCATCAGAAGGACTGACATAAATAATTAGTTTGTTGGAGAAAACACGATCTCTAGATGCATCGGCGAACGACTGGGCGATCCGTTCCACCATTTTCTTACGAGGGATATTCAGCCGTCCGCGCCCTGTGCCCATGATTGGGATTGCTATGTCACCCAACTCCCCGCTCTCAGCCATGTAATTCCATAACTTCTCAAGGGCCGTGTCTACCAATCTCACATTGGTTTCAGCATTCCCTGCTTCACTCATATGAGCCATGGCGCACAAATAAAAGTTCTTGTCTGCCACCCGCACACGCGCCACTTCACCAATGGAGTATTTTTTCGTCTTACCCTTCCCCCGCTCAATCTCACTATAAGGTCTGTCTTTCAGAGACGCCTCTATCTGTCGGTCTAGCTCGTCAATGTTGCCGGAAAAGAAGCGCTCGGTCATTTGTCCTTGGAGGCTGTTCTCAGCGATCAGTCCCCCTTGTAAGTCTGTGTCAAAAGTTGTGTTGGAGCTGATTACAGTTTCTGCATTTGCGCCAAAAATATCCCCTATTTTTACCTCAAAACAAAAGTCCTTTCGAGGCACCTTATACGATATCGCCAGAACCGGCCGCCGTGAAAAAATTACATAAACTACTGCGGCAACGACGATTAGAATGGGAGACCATTTAGGATATACAGCCTTTGAAACGACACCAAAGAAATCCAATATCTCTATAAGTAAATAGAGAGCGCCTATTGCTGAGAAGAACGATCGCAGTGAGTGTTTTGAAAATAGCGCATATCGCCAAAACGACCAGGTTCGGAACGAACTCACACGGTAGCTCATTATATATTTAGCTCTTTATATACGGACTCTTTGTAATTATACGGCCCCGTATCGCCGTTTGTTTGATGACGTTTGTACGATTCGGGCCAATTGTTCATCGCATACTCTATGATTTTCGCACCAAATGGCACGTAAATAACTAATTCGTCTTTTATAGCGGCAGGGCATTCGCTGGTCCGCACCCGGCTTCCATTGAGATTTACGCCAATGATTGGCATGTCGAGCCGAAGAGCCGACTCCATTTCCCACTGCACGAATTTTCGAAGGAAGCGAGTTTTTTCGCCTATAAGGACAATCATTAGCTTTGAATTCGCCAGGCGCTCGCGGAGTTGCCGCTTGATGCTTTCTTCCTGGCTCGTATCACGTGCCGTATTTAGATCGTGCGCATTGTAGAAGTCGAAACTTACTTTATCACTCTCGACCCAGGCCAGCATCATTCGATAATAATGCATGTCTGTGTCGCCGTCGAAGCAGACATATGTTTTATTGCGATAAGCCATATCACTGTGCCTTTGCTGGCAATCTACCACGCGCGAAGCAAATCGTCCAAATACTCTTCGGCTCACTCATGGAAATATGTGTAGCCAACAAAATTGTGGATCGTCAGTGCCTCAGTTAGAGCCGGATGGCTCTTTTGTTCTTCCTCACCCGTACCTAATCGCCGTCTCGGTGAGCTCCATTGTACAGACGCGTCAAGCCGCGGGGGCATTGACGATCGCCTGTGTGGTCGCCTGAGCCGAGCGGCGTTTAGATCGCTTTGGCCTATCAATTCCCCGCTATGACATACATGCACGCAATTGATGCCCGCCTTCGCGAACTCTTCCGCGAAGTCGAGAGCGATCCATCTCGCGTTGATGGCGCCGTGAGCTTCATCAAGGACGAGATACTTGCGAGCTACCGACGCGGCCAGGAAGCCGCACGGTCACGCCGCAAGCGGGCATTCCAGCCGGTACGCCCTTCACTGCCCGTCCAGTAGGACGAACAGAAACCCCGCCAGGCGGCGGGGTTTTTTCGTGCTCGGGGTGAGGGTTTGTAAGGCATTCAGCCTGCAATCTAGCCACTCATCAGATTCGCTTTTTCGTTGCACGCGAGTCACGTTGCGACTCACGCGATTCCCCTGCTGCCGGGTGGTACAATATGGCTGTTAGCTACACTAACCCCTCATCTATGCGTCTGAGTTGGAATGAAATTCGAGTCCGTGCCGCCACATTTGCTGAGGAATGGAAAGACGCCCGTTACGAGAAGGGAGAAACTCAAACCTTCTACAATGAGTTTTTCGAGATTTTTGGTGTCACGCGTCGCCGCGTTGCGAGCTTCGAGGAGCCGGTAAAAAAGCTCGAGGCCCGTTACGGCTTCATCGACCTCTTTTGGAAAGGCGTGCTCCTCGTTGAGCAGAAGAGCGCCGGCCGCGATCTCACCAAAGCAAAGACGCAGGCGTTCGACTACTTCCCCTGGCTCAAGGAAAGTGACCTCCCCCGCTTCGTGCTGGTAAGCGACTTTCAGACGTTCGAACTCTACGACCTCGACGAGGGGACTGAGTTTCACTTCACCCTGGCCGAACTGCCGGATCACATCGAGGCGTTCGGCTTTGTCATCGGCGTGCAGAAACGCACGTTCCGTGACCAGGATCCCGTCAACATCGCCGCGTCGGAGCTCATGGGTCGGCTCCACGACGCGCTCAAAGATTCCGGCTACACCGGCCACGACCTCGAGCGTTTCCTCGTTCGCCTCCTCTTCTGCCTGTTTGGTGACGACACCGGCATTTTCGAGCCGCGTGACATTTTCCTCGAGCTCATCACGGAGCGCACGCGTGAGGATGGCAGCGACCTTGGCGCCTGGCTCTCGAGTCTCTTCGAGGTGCTCAATACGCCGATCGAGAAGCGGCAAAGGAAACTCGACGAGGATCTTGCCCGCTTCCCGTATGTGAACGGCGAGCTCTTCGACGAGCGGCTACGCATCCCGGCATTCGACAGCGATATGCGGAAGCTCCTCATCGAAGCCTGTGAGTTTTCGTGGGACGCCATTTCACCTGCTATCTTTGGCTCTCTTTTTCAATCCGTTATGGAGCCGGACGAGCGACGCGCCCAGGGAGCGCACTACACGACTGAGAAGAACATTCTCAAAGTGATCGAGCCACTCTTTCTCGACGAGCTTCGTGCGGAGTTTGAGCGGCTCAAAGCGCGCCGCGACACAGGCCGCGCCAATGCACTTGAACGCTTCCATGAGCGCCTCGGTGCCCTCACCTTTTTCGATCCGGCGTGCGGGTGTGGCAACTTCCTCATCATCTCATACCGCGAGCTGCGCACCTTGGAGATCGAGCTCCTTCACGAGCTCAATCCCCGCGGTCAACGCGTGCTCGACGTGACGACGCTTTCAAGGATCAACGTCGATCAGTTCTACGGCATTGAGATCGGCGAGTTCCCTGCTCGCATCGCCGAAGTTGCGTTGTGGATGATGGATCACATCATGAACAATCGGCTCTCGCTCGAGTTCGGCGAGGTATTTGCGCGCATCCCCCTGCGCGTGTCGCCGCACATCCATTGTGCGGATGCGCTCGAAATGGATTGGACGACAGTCCTCCCACCCGAACATTGCTCGTACATTCTCGGCAATCCGCCATTCATTGGTGCGAAGTACCAGACGAATGAGCAACGCGAGCAGGTTCGCCGCATTGCCGCGCTCGGCAAATCCGGTGGAACGCTCGACTACGTGACGGCGTGGTTCATCACCGCTGGTAGTTACATCGTGAACGATGAAACTCGCATTGGCTTTGTTGCGACGAATTCTATCACCCAAGGTGAGCAGGTGGCGCAGCTCTGGCCTATCTTGTTCGATCGCTGCAAGCTCGAGATTGCGTTTGCGCATCGGACTTTTGCATGGGGATCAGACGCTCGCGGCAAGGCCCATGTGCACGTAGTCATCATCGGACTTGCTAAGGCAGTGAGTGCGCCGAAGGACAAGCGGCTCTTCTCATATAGTGACATCAACGGCGAGCCTCATGAGAGCCGGCACTCTGCCTTGTCGCCATACCTCTTTGATGCTGGCAGACTCTCTAACCCTCACCTGATTGTGCAAGAGACCGGGAAACCAATGAACAGCTTCCCGAAGCTATTGAGTGGCTCGCAGCCCATCGACAACAGGAACTACATTTTTAACGTGGAACAACGCACTGAGTTCTTAGCTCAGGAGCCAGGCGCCGCTGCGTTCCTAAGGCCATACGTTGGCTCACGAGAGCTGATCAATGGCGGGCAGAGGTGGATCTTAGCTCTTCAGAATGCGACACCGGCTCAGCTTCGCGCTTTGCCGAAGGTTGTGGAGCGTATGAGAGCCGTGAAGGCTTATCGCTTGGGACGCAATAGAACGAGTACATTAGCAATTGCCAATTACCCCGAGAAATACAACGTCGAGGTAATCCCAACAGCCCCTTTTCTTGTTATTCCGAAGGTAAGCTCAGAACGACGCGAATATGTCCCTATTGGTTGGATGGACGCGCCCACCATCCCAAGTGATCTAGTGTTTGTGCTGAAAGATGCGACGAAGACAAATTTTTGCTTGCTGACTTCGGCCATGCACATGAGTTGGCTTCGGCACATTGGTGGAAAGTTAAAGAGCGACTACAGGTATTCTATTGGCCTCGTCTACAACACGTTTCCCGCCCCTGGTATCGACGACAAAGCCGCACAGAATTTGGAAAAGCTCGCTGATGATGTACTCAATGCGCGTGCCACTCATCCGGGCTCATCGTTCGCCGATCTCTACGACCCCGATACTATGCCGGCCAATCTGCGTAAGGCGCATCAGGCGCTCGACCGTGCCGTTGACCGCCTCTATCGACCGAAGCCATTTACTTCTGATCGCGAGCGCGTAGAGCACCTCTTTGGCCTTTATGAAAAAATGGTAGCCCCGCTTACGGCAAAGCCGAAGGCGAAGCGACGCCGCGCAAAGAAGGCCGACGCCTAATCACTCCAAAAATCTTTGAATCGCTCGGCCGAGAGCTGCATGTAGCCGACCGTGTTCTGAATGTTCCGGTGCCCCATGTAGAGCTGTATGGCGCGGGTGTCCCTTCCCTCATTCGCGAGCTTGTAGCCGCAGGCGTGGCGGATCATGTGCGGGTGCACGGTGAACGGAAAGCCGGCCGCCTCCCCTGCCCTCCGCACCATCTTGCGGAACCCTTCCGCGGTCATCGGGGCGCCGCGCTCACTGAGGAAGAGGTAGCGATTGTGTGGCTCTTCACGCTCGAGCTTCCGTAGCGCGCGAAGCTCAGAGCCGCCGAGCGGGTGCACGCTCGGTATTCCATTCTTCAACCTGTTCACATGAACGGTCGCCTGCTTCATGTCGAGCTGATCCCACCGGAGGCCGCACAGCTCGCTTGCTCGCAAACCGTGCCTGAACGCGAGCAAGATCATCGTTGCGTCTCGGTGCCCTCGCCTGTTCGACCTGGCCGCTTTCATCAGGCGATCGACTTCGTTCGGTGTGAGGTACTCGCGCGATCGGAGTTCTGCATTCGCTTTGCGAATTGGAACTGTCCGGTTTTCAGTGTTTGGGGCTTTGCTCGACATATATATGAGAGCCAGGCAGCACGTAGAGCGCCGGCCGGTGACTGTCCTGTTTATGGTTATTTTACGGACAGTTTAGCACACCCTCCCCTGCCCTATGCGCAGTTGTCCCGACGCCTACAGCTTGCCGCCGCGTCTAACAGAGCTTGGCAACGCCAATGCCTCCCGATCTTTCGTACACGTCAGGATCAAACACTGTGTCGCGCTCGCAGTGCGGGCAGCGGATCGCGCACGCTTTTTTTCTCGTACACGCGGGGTGATTGCAGTCCTCAAGTGCGGAGTGTGACCACGTAAATCTCATTCTGTTTATGTTCCCGCACCATCCGCACTCCCAATTGGAATATAGATTTATTATTTGCCCACAATTCGGATGCGGACATTGATATGTGTAATCGGCAACGGGGCCTATGAAATAGTCGGACAGTAAGAGGCCAGGGCCAAGTCCAGCGAGTAGCATCGACATTATTAGTAATGTCAGTAGGGTTTCAACCCAATTCGGTATATTGCTGATACCGGAGGTAATAAAAATTATTATTGCTGCTGCACAGATCATGAGAACAACACCGGCAGCTAAAACAATCAAAAAGGTAATAATGAATTTGCGAACGGTGCGTGCCTTATTGTGCAGAATCCGCTGCTGCTGATTCCGCATGTACTCCTGGTAATAGTTGTGCGCGTCGTCGTGGTGCCGGTGTTCCATCGCCCCCTCACACCAGTTGTGCCCCTGGTGCTTTTTGTTACTCCCCTCCCCTCCTCTCTTTGCGAAGGTCGAGGAGATCGTCGTCGGTGACGTTCAATCCTTTTTCTTTTAACGCGTTCAGGATGAATGCGCGCATGGTCATGTCGGCATCGTCCGCCAGGCGCGCGAGCTCTTTGCGCAAACTCTTCCGCAGTCCGAACGAGAACTGCACGACCGGCTCGTGATGCGCGGGTGCCTTCGGCTTTGCCGCCGCCGCATCACGCGTGCTTTGTGTCGGGAGTGAACGTGCGAGTTCCGCGAGGTTTGCGTTGACGCTCTTCAAGTCCTTCCGGCTCATAGCTTCGTAGGTTCCTATGAAGCTAGTTTCGTTTTGAGTGTCGGCACGCCGGCAAGTGCGACGACCTCATCCATGAGGAAGTCAATTTGTGATCCGGCCGTGCCGCGATCGGGAACGTGTCCGGTGAACGTCATCTCTTTGAACGCGACGAGCCGGTGCAGCTTCGTCGGCATGAGCGGCAGCTCGTGCTTCTCGAGCTCCGCAAGGATGTGCTCCCCGATGTTCGTGTACGGTTGGTAGTCGGTCAGCACGACGCGCATCGTGATGTCACGTCGCATGAGTTGCGACGCGCTCTTCACGAGCCCTGCTGTTTTGATTGCCTCGATAACGTCCGCACTCGAGAGCTGGACAGGTACGAGGACGAGATCAGCGCAACCGATCGCGAACACCGTCGCTTGCGTCGCAGCGCCGGCAGTGTCGATCACGACGACATCGTGCTGACGCTCGAGCTCTTCGACGAGGCCGACGAGTTTTGTCTCGTCGAGTTCGGCATGCATATCGATCGGGTACTTCGCGAACGTCCGCACCCAATCGCTCAGCGTGTGATTGTAGTCGGCATCGATCGCAGCGACCGAGTACCCGCGCTCGACGCTCGTGCCGAGAATGACTTCCGCCAGGGTCGTCTTACCGGCACCGCCCTTGCTCGTTGCAACCGTGATGACGCTCATCACTTCCCCACCGAATCATGTGCTGCGTATAGCTACCATGCTTCCTAGGAAGCAAAGAAATAGTAAATGAGGAAGCTAGTTACATAGGAACATATGAACCTGTGCACATCATCGGCCGGCGAGCTGAGTGCGCGTGCTACGCTATCGATATATGGAGCAATCCAACATCGGCACGCCGCGGCCGCAGCCAACATTCGGTGCACAAAATACGGCTGAGAAAAGCGCCGTGCAGCCGGATGCAGGTGAGGTGCAGGTGCATGCAGGTGCACCCGTCGATGAGAGTGAGTACACGGTTTCTGTGGATGAAATTCGAGCTCGCCTCTTCGAGCTCGGCATCGAAAAATCAAAGGACACCATTCAACGCTACTGCCGCGAGGGTGAGCTTGATGCAATCAAGCTCGGTATGTTTCGTCGGTACTTCGCTACCCCGACCTCTGTCGATCGCCTAGTCGAAAAGCTCGAAGGCGATGCAGGTGCAGGTGACGGCACGCAGGTGCATGCAGGTGAACGCACCAGTATGCAGGTGCATGCAGCACCTTCGAGTGAAGAGACATCCGAAACCGCGACGAAAAACAACGACCCGCACGCAGGTGCATCTAGCCGCACGCAGGTGCATGCAGGTGCATCCGAGGATGTGGAATTTTTGAAGGATCAGATCCGCGTGAAGGACGAGCAGCTTCGTGTGAAGGACGAACTCCTCGTCAACATGCTCGAGCGCGATCGTGAGACCAATCACTTGATCCGCGACCTTCACCAACTCCTCACAAAATCGCTCGCACTCCAAGCCGGACGCGATGAGCGCATCCATGATGCAAAGGAGGGTGTGGAGAACAACGGCGGGGAGGGTGCACCAGGTTAGTGCTATAATTTTTCTATGGGTGACTTTAGGTCGGTCGGGGGATTTGTCGATAAGTCGAAGTTTAAAAAGCGACCTCGCTATAGCGTTGTGCTCCACGACGTCCGTGAGAAGCTCGACATCTCTCTCAACACCTACGTGGTGATCGACAGCATCCATAAACTCTCGACGAGTGACCCTCGCTATCCGTACTGCATCATGTCGAAGGACGACCTGGCAGACTTTCTCCAACTTGGCCGCGCAACGGTATTCCGTTCGCTCCAAGAAGCGGAGAAGAAGGGTCTCATCGCTCGAGGCGAGCGTGGTGTCGTAGCGACTGACAAATGGATTAAGTCAGTCGAAATCTACGAAATAAAAAAACGGTAATCCGTAGTTCTTTGAAATAAAAATTGCTTCAATGATACGGTCAGTATCATTTTGAGACGGTGTGTATAAGTAACGATACGCCGTATCATTTTGAGATTAAATGCATCTCACTTTGAGACGTGATTAGTATCACTTTGATACTCAATAATAGTAAATAGTAGTAAATATTATTATTTACTTTTTAGAAAAAAGAATGAGGGTCAATTGAGTGGCAGCTCAGGTGCATCGACAACCGACTCAACTGTGTTCGTGATCCGTGCCTTGCGGCCGACGTGCGGACGCTGCGTTTCTGCATACGCTTGCTTCAGCTCGTCGAGATCCTTGTGCCACCAACCGACAAGGACGCCGACGACCCGCCGCCCTTGCTTGCGGGGGAGCACCTTCACGTTGAAGGCAGCGAGTGCGTTGATCTCCGTAATGGCCGGCTTGATCGCGTACTGGTTCAGGTTGCCGTACGTTGTGAGCTTGCCAGGAGGCACGCCAAGCAGCTCACGGAAGTCCTCGAGGCTGAACTCTTCGGAGAAGATATGCTCGAGACGTACGCGCCTGGCGATCGCTTCGTAGAGTGCGAGCGCATACTTCGTTGAGAAGGCACGCAGCACAGCGAGCTCGAGCTTCCCAAATACCGTGCTCTCTTTGAGGAGCGGCACGAGCCGCTTATCGAACGAGTAGGTGAGCGCACCGTGCCGGCGATCAGGATCACCCATGTCGTTACCGCCAAGCAGTGCCACCCGACGCGTGCGCCCGTCATGGAGCCGCACCATCACGATTGTTTTCATGAGCGCAATGATGCTGTCCTCGATACGCTCATTGCCTTTGTGGGTGCCGCGCAGGTCAGCGAGCGGTATCGTCCACTCGTAGCCCTCAATACCCATTTCCTTGCCGAAGGCATGGGCGAGGAGAATGTTGTAGAGGCGCCTGGCTGCAAGCGTCAGCCCCGCGGCGCCCGTTATATCGATAAGCTCGGCCGGCTTAATCATCTCGCCAAAACCAGGCGAGAGCTCGATCGTCCGTACCCGTGAAGTATTAGCTTTCGGGGGATTATCCACGGCCGCACCAAACGATTAGTTTGCGAATCGACCGTAGCTAATTTTTCACTGATCCGCCACTTGCATATGTGGCCGTAGGGGAGGGGAGTTGCCCCCAAAAACTAAGGGTACATCCCCCAGGTTCTAAGCGTTTGACCGCCCAAATCCCCCAAAAACTACGCGTGTATCACCCAATTTCTAATACTTTTTCCGCTAACACGTTGAAAAATAATACCTTTCTCCCACAGGAAGAAAGAAGATTCAGAAGAAAAAGAAGTTAGGAGCGCCGCCTCAAATGAGGCGATCGCTCTAAGCGGCGTTCGCCTACGGCGAACCCGTCTTTTAGTGTGCCTGCTATCAGGACAGGCAAGCGGGAAATCCCCCTAAAACTAATCGTTTTCGTGCTATGCTGAACGCACATGAGCATCGAAAGTGGCACAGAATGCCACTACAATTGACCCTACAAATATAGAATTGTAGGGTCGTTTTATTCGCAGACGGCGGCTAACGCCTTGTTTTAACTGCGAATTTGTTCCCCCGTGTTGTCGGTCTCGCGCCCGACCCCGAACGCTCTCCCTCCTACACACCTGGCTTTTACAAGACCATGAGTTTCGTCGGGCTTCGCGGCTCCGTCTCCCTGCTAACGCAAATAGGGAGAGCGTTCACCGCTTCGGGCTTGTCTGCGCACTTTTACAAGATGGTGCAGCCTGCGCCAGATCGTTCGGGGTCGGCCGCTCGACGACGCGACGGCGAAAAGCCCGTTCGTTGCCTCACGGTCGTTTCACCTGCTCTGTCGGCTTCCGACAACACGGGGGGATTACGTCCTGTACCCATCCGGGTACGAGGGGCGCTAGGCGGCGCCCTTTGTTGCTGACCGTCGCGGCGTAGCCGCGGCACTCAGCACCGTATTCCTAGAAACCTATGTTTCTAGGTTCGTATTAACCGCGCGG
>NZ_JBPODT010000010.1:0-20518 GCF_051390635.1 Microbaculum mangrovi | reverse complement strand
ATCCTCGAACTTCCTCCTTCGGAAATCCGTCGGAAAACTAACACCAGAAACGGACCACTTTCGCCATGTCACCTCAGTAGCTCTGCTCGGACACCGCCAGCATGCGGCAGATCTGGCCAACCGTCTCGCCTTGGCTGAGACGGACCTCCGCCTCCCGCAACATCGCGATGATCTCTTCAGGAGGATAGCGCATTGCGTTTGGTCATCGCGCAAGGCTACGAGACCGCCATTTCCGCCTCGATCCAGATTCTTCTGACACCACCCCCATACTCGCTTTCGCCCCGCGAGCGTCATCCGATCTTAATCAGTAAGCTTGCCGGTGAAATTCGCCGGTCGTTTCTCGAGGAAGCTTGCGATGCCTTCGTCGGCATCGGGGCTCTGGCGGATCGCCTGCAACGCATAACGAAGCTGGGCGCCTCGCTCGGCCGGTCCGAGCGGCACCTGCTCGGCAGCCATCTCCTTCAGCTTGGCCACGACCAGCGGCGCGCGCTGCGCAAGGCGTCTGGCGTAGTCCGTCGCCACGGCATCGAGGTCGTCCGGCGCCGTTAGCCGGTTGACGAAACCGACCTCGTAGGCGCGCTGCGCGGTCAGTTCGTCGCCGAGGAGCATCATCTCCATGGCCACCTTGTGCGGCATGCGGTTCGCGATACCCGCGATCATGCCGCCAGTAAAGCCCCGCTTGGCTTCGGGGTAAAGGAAGCGGGCGCGGTCCGTGGCGATGCACAGGTCGCACATCTGGACCAGGACGACCATGCCGCCGGTGCACCATCCGTCGACCGCGGCCACGATAGGTTTGGTGATCTTCAGGCCTATGCCGGGAATGGCGAGCGGAAAGTTCTGCGGCCGCTGTTTGATGTCGGCCCCCACGGAGAAGTCGGCGCCCGCTTGCGTGACGAGCGCAACCCGGTCATCCCCCCGCTCGAAACGCTGCCAGGCCTCGTAGAGGCCTATTGACATGGCTTCGTTAACGGCGTTGCGTTTCTCGGACCGGTTCAGAACGATGCGCGCGATACCGTTCGTGGATTCATAGAGGACTTCGCTCATTTCGACCCTTCGTCGTCGGTGTTTCGAGGTGGCCCCGGGCATCGACCACATCGAAGCCCATACCAGCGTCATGTACGAAAAGCGGATTGATCTCGATGTCGCTCAACAGGCCTCCGAGATCGCTCACCAGCCAGCCGAGCCGCACCATCGCATCCGTCAGCGCGGCGACATCGGCCTTCGGTTGTCCCCGTGCACCGTCAAGCAACGGCCAGGCGCGAAGGCGCTTCAACATGGCCAGCGCCTGATCCTGTGAAATCGGCGCCAGCTCGATAGCGACGTCGTGCATCAACTCGACATAGACGCCACCGATGCCGGCAAGCACGGTCGGACCGAATTGCCGATCCCACCTAGCGCCCACGATCATCTCGAGCGCGGGAGTGGCCATTTCCTGGACGAGCATTCCCGCCAGGCTCGCATCCGGCGCATGGGTGGCAACGGCCGCGGCGATATCGTTCCAGGCGGCGCGGATCGCCTCGGGGCCGGACAACCCGACCTTCACACCGCCGATGTCGGACTTGTGCACGATATCGCGCGAGGACACCTTCATGACGACGGGGCCGTCGATAGACCCGGCAAAACGCAGCGCCTCGTCCACGGTTGCAGCAATCGTCTCACCCAGAAGCGGAATACCGGCTGCGGCAAGAAGCGATTTCGCCTCCGGTTCGAGAAGCTGACCCGGGGCGAGCGCGTTTGCGGCGCCGGAGAGATCGCCCATGCCGGCAGGTCGCACGGCTACTTCGTTCGGCACGCGCACAGCAGCCGCCGTCATCGCCCGGAGCACGGAAACCGCCTGGTCCATCGTGTTGCAATACGGTCGGCCGTTGTCGCGAAGGATCTTGCGCACAGGGTTCAGGATGGAGCCCGGCGTGACGACGAAGATGACCGGCTTGCCGCACTGCTCGGCAACCGTGCACCACGCCGCCGCCTTGCGCTCGAGCGCAGGCGAGGTAGCGATCACCACGGCCACGGTGCCCACGTCCGGCTCGGCAGAGAAGAGCTCCAGCGGACGAACAGCGGCCTCCATCATCCGGTCACCCGGCATGCCGCCGACATCGAGCGGATTGATATGGCGGCCAGCGGGGAAGATCGCCTGCAGGCCGGCGCGCGCCTGCGTGCCGATCTCGGCTAGCTTCAGGTCGGCGGCCACCAGCCGGTCGCCGACGACGGCCGCGGTTCCGCCGGACGGCGTCATCGCTGCGATGCCGTCACTCGTCGGCACACCGTACGCGGCGAGAAACTCGGCCGCCTTCAGCATGTTCTCGGGATCGTCCATCAGCACGGCCGAATGGCGCCGGCACGCGGCTTCGAGCACCTCGTAGGAGCCCGCGAGGCTCGCCGTGTGAGACTGTGTGATGGCGGCCCCGGCCTCGGTGCGGCCGGCTTTCACGATGAGCAGGGGTTTGCCCGCCGCTTGGCAGCGGGCGGCGGAGCGGATGAGCTTGCCGCCGTCGGCGACGCCCTCCAGATAGGCACACACGACCCGCGTGTCCGGATCGTCGACGAAATAGTCGATCAGGTCGCACAAATCGATGTCGGACTGGTTGCCGACCGTCGCACAGGTGCTGAAGCCGGCCCCCTCGTCGCAGGCATGGCTCAGCATCGATGCCATCACCGAGCCGCTCTGCGTGACGAGGCCGATCGTGCCGGCCGGCAGCGTATCCACCGCCAACGCCACCGACGAGGACAGCGCCAGCTTGCGCAGCGGGTTGATGTAACCGAGACAGTTGGGTCCGATCAGGCGAACCCTAGCCCGTCGCGCGGCCGCTACGAGCTCGCGTTGGCGTACGATACCCTCCTCGCCGTCCTCGGCGAAGCCGGACGTGACCACCACGCAGCCGCGTACGCCCGCTGCGCCACAATCGGCGATCGCCGCGGCGATATGCGCCGCCGGCACGGTCAGGAGGGCAACGTCCACCGGCTGGCCGATTGCGGCGACGCTCGGATAGCAGGCGAGGCCCTGCACTTCCTCGCGGCGCGGATTGACGGGGTAGATGCCGCCGGCAAAGCCGTGACGCTGCAGGAAGCTCAGCGCCCGCCCGCCGAACTTCGAGGTGTCATCGGTCGCGCCGATGACCGCCACCCCCTTGGGATTCAGGATCGCCCGCAGGTCCTCGACCGTTTGCCGCGTCGGCGGCGCGAGCGGCGTTGCTTCGTTCATGCTGGTACTCCGCGAGCGCCCGAGCGCTTGGCTGTCGCGGCGGCGGACACGCGCGCGCGGTGTTCGAGAATACGGTCGCGCAAGCCCGTCCGCACGGCCGAGCGCACCAACGCGGCGAGGTCTCGGTCGGCCGTCTCGCTCGCCAGCACGTCGCGCATCAACGTGCGCGTTTCGATGTCGAGCCGTGCCGCCTTGGCGATTTCGCCGTCGATCGTCGCCGCGACGTTTTCGGGCGCGATGATGGCGTCCGTGATGCCCAGCGAGCGGGATTCCGCGTCCCCGAAGGTGCGACCGGACGACATCAGGTCGCGCGCGGCGGCAGGTCCCGCGATCTCCGACAGGCGCCCGGTGCCCAGCACAATACCGAACCCGGCGCCCGGAAAGGCGAACCGGGTTCCCGGGGCGCAGAAGCGGCGCGCGCAGGCGACGTAGAGGTCGGCGCCGGCGCCGATCGCCGCGCCGGCAGCGTAGGCAACGGTGGGAAACGGTGCCGCGCGCAGCCGCGCCAGCAGCATCTCGATACGCACGAAGCGCTGTAGCAGCCCGGCATCGGTCTCGGCCTCGATGTCGGTGAGATCGAACCCGGTGCAGAAATGCCGGCCATTCGCGCGCAGCAACAGGAGGCTCGCCGCCTTCTGCTCCGCCTCATCGAACGCCCGATGCATGCACTCGACCAGTACGGCCGACATCGCGTTGCCGGTGTTCGGCGCGTCCAGCCGCACCTCGCATGCGCCGTCCCGCCATGAAACGGAAACAGGCATCAGGCCGCCCAGAGATTGGGGACGACGTCGTTGCTGTAGCCTGAGACGAATGTCGAGATCTCGCCCGTCTCGCTGTAGATGTTGCGACTGATCCGGCCGATGTTGCCACCATAGACGTGGATGCTGATCGACGGCTGGTCGGGGATGGCGTTGGTGACCTTGTGAATATCGCCGACGACGGGCGAGACCTGTGCCACCTCACCGCGATCGAGACGTTCGAGTTCGGCGGCGACGGGCTTGCCGTCGACCAGCGAATAGCCTTGCGACAGCTCGGCGCCGCGCAGGACGCCGACGAGGCCCCAGGTCGTATGGTCGTGGATCGGCGTCCGCTGCCCTGGACCCCATACGAAGCTCACGACCGAGAAACGGTCGAACGGATCACCATAGAGAAGGTACTGGCGATAGCTGTCGGGGTCGGGGAGGGCAAACGGTTCGGGCAGCCAGTCGTCGGTGGCGATGAGTTCGCGCAGCAGATTGCTTCCCCGGGCGAGAAGTTCGCTTTCCTGCGACCCGGCCTTCTCTACCAGCCGCGTCATATCCGCAACGAACTGGCGAAGCCGATGCATTCCCGAAGTCATCCACAGTCTCCCACGGTCACCGTTATCTCAATAGTTGGAATTCATTTCTATTAATTGATACGAACGTGAAGACCGCTTGTCAATCACCGCACCCGTAGCTTTTCGCCTTTTCCGCGGTTCCGGCGCCGGCTTGCCGGCAACCAAATTGACAGACCTCGCACCACCTGATAATTCAATTATTGAACCGTAATATCAAATAATGGGAAAAGACAGATGGGTGGTAAGCAGACCGCAGTCTTTGGCCAGACTCCGATGTGGGACATGGTCGAGTGGGAACATCTGTTCAAACCCGAGGAGTCCGCGCTTCTCGTCATCGACCCGCAAAACGACATCCTGAAGCAGGAAGGCAACATGGACTACTATGGGATGTGGCAGGATTCGCCACGGACCATCGCAGCCATCACCTCCCTGGTGCGCGGCGCGCGCGCCCGCAAGGTTCCGGTCTTCTGGTTTCGCTACGTACGCCTTGCCAACGGCAAGGACGTCTTCCCCGACTCCCTCGTCTCCGCGCGACTGGAGATGCTGCGGACGAAGATCCCGACCATCTTCGCCGACGGGTCGTGGGACATCGATATCGTCGACGAGCTAAAGGAGCTGATCGAGGAAGAAGACTTTGTGATCGACAAGCACGCGTCCGGCTGCTTCGAGGGCACGATGCTGGAAAAGTACCTCCGCCAGATGGGCGTCAAGAATCTCGTCATGAGCGGCTATCTCACCGACTTCTGCGTCGCCAACACCGCGCGTGCCGCCTACGACAAAGGCTATGGTTCGATCCTGGTCGCGGACGCCTGCGCCACGCACAACGCGGCGCTGCACCAGGCTGCCGTGGACATGCACCGCTGGTATTTCGGACCGGTCATCACGACCAACAAGGCGGTGTCGATCCTCGGCGGCTGACCCCTCCTGCGCAGCTTCGCGGGATTGGAAAGCGCCCCCATACATGACCGAAGATCGGGGCCGCCGCCCCCTGACGATGACACATTGGGGAACCTATGAAGCATCCGTCGAGGACGGATGCCTCACCCGTCTGTCGCCGTTCAGCGCGGACACCGACCCGTCCGGAGTCGGCGCGTTCGATCCAGCCGTGCTGACCGCGCCGTCCCGCATCCGCGCGCCCATGGTTCGCGAGGGCTTCCTGTCTGGTAAGCCGCGCACCGAATGCCGGCGCGGCGAAGACCGCTTCGTGACCGTGACGTGGAGCGAAGCGACGGCGCTGGTGGCCAGCGAGCTTTGCCGTGTCCGCGACACCCATGGCAACGCAGCAATCTTCGGCGGCTCCTACGGGTGGGCGAGCGCAGGTCGCTTCCACCATGCCCAGAGCCAGATCCATCGCTTCCTCAATTGCGTCGGCGGCTACACCGGAGCCGTGAACACATACAGCTATGCGGCAGCCGAGGTGCTCCTCCCGCATGTCTGCGGGGATACGTCGGGGCTCGAATACGGGCACACCTCGTGGCCGGTCATCGCCGAAAACACGCAGCTCTTCGTGGCGTTCGGCGGCATTCCGCTGAAGAACGCACAGATCGCCCCCGGCGGCATGGGCGTGCACCATACCCGGGCGGGGCTGACGCTGTGCCGCGACGCAGGCGTCGAATTCGTCAACATCAGCCCGATTGCCAGCGACTCGGCAGCGTTCCTGTCGGCACGCCAGCTTGCGATAAGGCCCGGCTCCGACACCGCGCTGATGCTGGCTCTGTGCTTCGTGCTCGTCAGCGAGGGACGGCATGACGAGGCGTTTCTGGCTAGCCATACGGTCGGGTTCGAGCACGTGCGCGCCTATCTCTACGGTGAGGTAGACGGCGTTGCGAAGACCCCGGACTGGGCCGCGCCGCTGACCGACATCCCCGCCGACGCGATCCGTGCGCTCGCGCGCGAAATGGCTGCCCGGCGCACCATGATCAGCGTCGCCTGGTCACTGCAGCGTGCCGACCGTGGCGAACAGCCCTATTGGGCGGCAATAACCCTCGCTGCTATCCTCGGCCAAGTCGGCCTGCCCGGCGGCGGTATCGGGTTCGGCTACGGGGCGACCAACCAGGTTGGCGCCGGCGGACGACCGTTCAAATGGGGATCACTGCCACAACTCCGCAATCCCGTCCAAACCCGTATTCCGGTCGCGCGGATCGCCGACGCTCTGCTCAATCCAGGCGCAGAAATCGACTACAACGGTGAGAAGCTGCGCTTGCCGGAGATCAGGCTGATCTACTGGGCCGGCGGCAATCCCTTCCACCATCATCAGGATCTCACCCGCCTCGACGACGCCTGGCAGCACCCGGATACGGTCGTCGTGCACGAGATCTGGTGGACGGCGACCGCCAGGCGCGCCGACATCGTGCTGCCGGTCGCAAGTCCGTTCGAACGCAACGATATCGGATGCGCGCGTGGCGAAGACCATATTGTGGCGATGCGCAAACTGATCGAGCCGGTCGGCGAGGCACGCAGCGATTTCGAGATATTCTCCGAGATCGCAGAAAAGATGCAGATGCGCGAGCTATTCCGCGGCGGGCGGGACGAGATGGACTGGCTGCGCGCCATCTTCGAGGAGAGTCGCGACAACGGTCGCGCCCAAGGCATAGATTTCCCCGACTTCGATACGTTCTGGGAAGGCGAAGGCGTGTTCGAGCTGCCACGTCCGGAGGTCGAGCCGGTGCTGTGGCGCGATTTCCGCGAGGACCCGATCGCCAATCCGCTCGCGACCCCCTCGGGACGCCTCGAACTCTATTCGGAGCGCATCGCCGGTTTCGCTTATGCCGACTGTGCCGGCCACGCGAAATGGTACGAGCCTGACGAATGGCTGGGCTCCGATCTTGTAGACGTTTATCCGCTTCACCTCTTGTCCAACCAGCCGGAAACGCGGCTGCACAGCCAGTTGGACAATGCCAGCGTAAGCGCGGCCTCGAAGGTCGCCGGGCGCGAGCCGGTCTGGATCAATCCCGTTGACGCCGAAAGCCGCGGCATAGCGGCGGGTGACGTCGTGCGGGTCTTCAACGATCGCGGCTCCTGTCTGGCGGGCGCCATTGTTACCGGCGACATCCGCCCCTCCGTCGTGCGCCTTGCGACCGGTGCCTGGTACGATCCCGAGGGGCCAGGAAATGCCCGCCGCATGGACCGCCACGGCAACGTCAACGTCTTGACCCGCGACGCCGGCACTTCGCGTCTGGCACAAGGCCCCGTGGCCGAGAGCCTGCTGGTCGAAATCGAACGTTACAAAGGAGAACCGACGCCGGTGCGGGCCTTCGAACCTCCGCCGATCGTGGAGATGGCCGCCAAGGCAAATGCACAGATAACGTAGCACTGCGATCGTTGTTGTTGAGATACAACAGCAGTAAAAACAAGTTTTGACAAATCAGGAGCAAGTCAGAATTTGATCCAGAATGGCCATAGGAGGGTAGCGAAAGGTATGGATTCAACACTGCTGAAAGGTCTTTCGGTCCTCGAACACGTGGCCAAATCGGCCGAGCCGCGCGGCGTGACCGAGCTGGCTGACGAACTGCCTTTGACCAAGAGTAATGTCCACCGCATTCTCAAGACGCTGGAGGCAGGAGGCTATCTTTCTCAGGATCCGGTAACGCGGCGCTACAAGATCACGCTGAAGCTGTGGGAGCTCGGCCTCGGCGCCGTCGCCAAGCTGGATATCAGAATCCAGGCCGCCTCCTCCCTGAAGGCGCTCAGCGAAATTACCCACGAGACGGTCCACCTTTCCGTGCTCGACGGCAACGAAGTCATCTACATCGACAAGATCGACAGCTCGGAGCCGGTGCAGGCCTATTCCTATGTCGGCGGCCGCGCGCCCGCGCATTGCGTGGCGACCGGCAAGGCGCTGTTCGCCTGGAAGTCCGAGGCAGAGCTCGACAGGATCAGCAAGACTCTCGTGCCCCACTCCGAACACACCATTACCGATCCGGCCGCCTTCCTTGAGGAAATGGCGTCCATCCGTGACAAGGGGTTCGCTCTCAACAAGGGGGAATGGCGCGAAAGCGTTTGGGGCGCAGCGGCCGTCGTTCGCGACGCGCGCGGCGACGTCGTCGGCGCCGTCGGTATTTCCGGCCCCGCCTTCCGCCTGAAGCAAAAGGGGCTCGAAGCCTATACCGATCCGGTCATGCAGATTGCCGCCAGCATTTCCTCCAAGCTCGGCTACCGAGAGCATCTGCTCGCCGCTTCGGCGGGGTAGGCGCTCTCGGTCCGCAACTCCGCGAGGGCGGCGGCGCCCTGCGTGACCGCCCCTCCTGTCCGGATCCCCGCCCCGGACCAGCCCGTACCGGGCCGCCCTGTACTGGGCTCGCTCTGTACCGGGCCGTGGGGATGGCATGCGGGACGACACGGGCCCTACTCGGCGCTTCCGTACTGGTGCGCGAAGCGGCGGATCAGGATGCGAAAGATGCGGTCGGCGGCCATGCCCAGACCACCCAGGCAGAGGATGGCGACGAAGATCTTGTCGGTTGCCATCCAGAGCCTGGAATTGAAGATCAGGAAGCCGAGCCCCCTGTCCGCGGCAACCATCTCCGCGGAGACGACCGTGGCGAACGAATTGCCCATGGCAAGCCGCATGCCGGTGAGGACGAAGGGCAACGTCGCCGGCCAAGTGACGTAGACGAACATTTTGGCTGGCGTCGCACCAAGCGAAGCGGCGGCGCGGAACTTGTTGGGCGATATGTTGCCGACACCCACGATCGTGTTGATCGCCACGATGAAGACCGTCGTGTAGACGATGATCAGCACCTTCGAAACCTCGCCGATGCCAAACCACAGCACCACCGGCGTCAGCCAGGCGATTGCTGGCACGTAGCGGAAAAACTCGGTATAGGGCTCGAAGATTGCGCGCACGTAGGCGCTCGATCCCATGAGGAGGCCGAGCGGAATGGCGACCGCGCTGCCGATCAGGAAGCCGAGCATGATGCGCTGAAGACTGATCGCGGAGTGGACGAAGAGCTCGCCGCTCTTGATCATCTCCCAGGCTGTCGTCAGCACCAGTGTCGGGGTCGGAAAGAAGGCCGGGCTGAAATAGTTCAGCGCGATATATTCCCAGAAGATGAGCGCGGCGCCGATCGAGCCGAAATAGATCAGGGGAATCTGTATCGAATCCGCGATCTTCGCGATGTTGGAGACGCGCGCGGGCGGCGCAGTACGATCGCTGATGTCGGTCATGAGCTCGACGTTTCCTGACTTTGGATGCGGCCGTTGATCTCTTCCCACATCGCACCGAACTCGGGTGCACCGCGATGGCGCGGTCGCTCCATGTTGATGGTCACGATGCTGGCGATGTTGGAGCCCGGCCCCTTGCTCATCACGCCGACCCGGTCGGCCAGGAGCACGGCCTCGCTGATGTCATGGGTGATGAAGACGATGGTCTTGGCGGTCTTCTGCCAGATCTCGACGAGTTCGTCCTGGAGCCGCGTGCGGGTTTGCGCGTCGACGGCGCCGAAAGGCTCGTCCATCAGCAGGATCTTGGGATTGTTGACGAGCACGCGCGCAATCTGCACGCGCTGCTTCATGCCACCCGACATCTCGGAGGGATATTTCAGGCCCTGGCCATCAAGGCCGACCAGTTTGAGAAACTCCTCCGCCTTCTCGTATCGCTCGGCCTTGGGCACGTTGCGCATCTTCAGGCCGAAGGCGACGTTGTCGAGCGCCGTCAGCCAGGGGAAGAGCGCATCCTCGCCCTGGAACACCACTCCGCGATCGGCCTGGGGCTTGGTGATCGGCTGACCGTCCAGCGTCAGACGCCCGTGCGTCGGCTGAAGGAAGCCGGCCATCAGCGTCAGCATCGACGTCTTGCCGCAACCGCTCGGGCCGAGCAGGCAGAAGAACTCTCCCTGCCGGATCTCGACGGAGGCGTTCGCCAGCACCAGCGGGCCCTCGTGGCCCTTTGACGTGCGATACCGCAGCGCCACGTCTTCGACTTTGAGCGCGATCCGGCGCGAGGTGTCGTCGGCAGACGTCGCGGCAAGGGCCGCGTTGGCGCCATCCGGCGCCCCATCCGTGTGTGTCGTGGTCAGGGACATGAGTTACCTGGCTCGAAAAGGTGCAGTTGATAGGGCGGGGCGAGCCCGCCCTATCGGGCGACTTGTATCGCCGGCTTACCAGCCGGGAGCGCGATCGGGCGCCACCGCCAGCATGAACTCCGGCCGCGCCACTTCGGCCAGCGTCGGCACCGTCTTGAGCAGGCCCTTCTCCAGGTTGAACGCCGCAAGCTCATCGAAGTCGAACGTGTAGCGATCCGCCGGAAACACCATCTCGTAGTCAATGTTGTCGTACTGGAAGCGGATGTTCTCGGGGTCGGTCTGCAGACGGCGGGCGCCGATCTCGACGACCTCGTCCTTGTTGTCCAGCACGAACTCGGACGCCTCGATCAGCGCGGCGAGCGTTGCCTCTGCCCGCGGCTTGTCGTTGATCAGGTCCTCGCCCATGAACAGCCAGTTGGTGACGGCGATGCCGTCGTCGGAAAGCTGGCGGAGCGTATGCGTGCCCGGAACCAGCTCGAGCACGCGCGACGGCCAGGGCTCCCAGAACATGATCGCGTCGACGTCGTTGCGCGACAGCGCGGCGACGGCTTCCGGCGGCGCGATGTTGACGAGTTCGATCTCTTCCAGGCCGATCCCGTTGTTGGTGGCAAACTGCTTGTAGAGGAACTCGAGGACTCCGTCCTTGGACAGGCCAAGCTTCTTGCCGATCAGGTCCTTCGGCGTCTTCAGGTCTTCGCTCGAAACGACGGAGAAGAGCTTGCCGCTCGCCGCCATCGAGGACACGGCGAACATTTTGGCGCCACGGGACACACGCTGCATCATCGACATATTTGTCGCCGACCCGATATCCGCATTGCCGGTCGCGAGCGCGTCGAGCGCTACGGCGCCATTGTCGAAATGCGTGATCGTGGCGTCAAGTCCGTGCCGCTTCCAGATGCCTTTCTCCTGAGCGACCATGTAGGTGATGTACCACATGTCGACGCCGATCGCGGCATGCACCTTCATCTCTTCCGCGAATGCCACGGACGGGGCAAAGCCCGCCGCACCGGCTGCTGCCGTCATCTGAAGGAAGCGTCGACGGCTCAGCGACGCGCCCGCAATGCTGCTGTAGGACATAGGCCCCTCCGTTCCAATATATGAAATAGTTTCCCATCATTTGGATCGTAAGAACGAATATTTACGTTTGTCAAGGGCAGCCGTGTGGATCCGCGCGTGGAGTTTTCGCCCTTGACAAACAGCCGTCCCACGGCTCATCTGTAGCAAGATATGGAATGTAATTCTAATATTTGGGATGAAATCATGACCATTTCTCCGCTGCGCAATTCGAACAGCGAACGCGACATCGCTTCACTGATCCATCCCTATACGCACCTCGCCCAGCATGCCCACTCGGGCCCGCTGACCATGGTAAGCGGCGAGGGGGCTTACGTTTTCGACGATCAGGGCAATCGGTATCTGGAGGGTATGGCCGGGCTGTGGTCAGCCTCGCTGGGCTTCAGCGAGCAGCGACTGGCCGATGCCGCCTACAGGCAGCTCACGACGCTGCCCTTCTACCACCTGTTCAACCACCGCTCGACGGAACCGGCCATCGAGCTGGCCGAACGCCTTCTTCAGATCGCGCCCGAGGGACTGTCGAAAGTCCTGTTCGCCAACTCCGGCTCCGAAGCAAACGACCAGGCGATGAAGATCGTGTGGTTCTACCACAACGCTATCGGCAAGCCGGAGAAGAAGAAGATCATCTCGCGCTGGCGCGGCTATCACGGCGTAACCGTGGGTGCCGGCAGCATGACCGGCCTCCCCGCCAACCACGCGCTGTTCGATCTGCCGATCGACCGCGTGCTGCACACCGACTCGCCGAGCTACTACCACTACGCGCAACCAGGCGAGAGCCGTTCCGCCTTCGTCGACCGGATCGTCGGCAATCTCGAAGCCCTGATCGAGCGTGAGGGCCCGGAGACAATCGGTGCCTTCATCGCGGAGCCGGTGAACGGATCCGGCGGGGTGCTGGTGCCCCCGGAGGGCTATTTCGAGCGGATACAGGAAGTGCTGCGCAAGCACGACATCCTGTTCATCGTCGATGAGGTGATTACGGGATTCGGCCGGACCGGCTCGATGTTCGGCTCCGAGACCTACGCGCTGAAGCCCGACATCATGACCGTCGCCAAAGCGCTGTCGGCCTCCTATCTGCCGATCTCCGCCACGATGATCAGCGAGACGATCTGGGAGACGATGCGCGAGCAGACCGAAAAGACCGGCGTCTTCGCCCATGGCGTTACCTATACCGGCCATCCGACCTGCGCGGCCGTCGCCGTCGAGACACTGAAGATCTACGAGGAGCGCGACATCGTCGGCCACGTCCGCGAGATATCGCCCTACTTCATGGAACGGCTGTATGCGCTCAACGATCAACCGCTGGTCGGGGAGACTCGTGGCGTCGGGCTGATCGGAGCGGTCGAGATCGTGGCCGACAAAGAAACGAAGAGGCCATTCGACGCTGCCCTCGCTGTGCAGCCGCGCATTGCGAAGGCGGTACTGGAGCAGGGCGTGCTGCTGCGCTCCATCCGCGAGGCGATCGCCATTTGCCCGCCGCTGATCATCGGCAAGAACGAGGTCGACCTCATTTTCGATACGCTCGAGGCGGGGATCCGGCAGGTCGCGGCCGAACTCTAGGCCCGATCCGGCCAGGACGTACGACACCAGGATGGCAAAGTGACATATCAACCCAAACTCCATATCGGCGAATGGCTGGATGCCGGAGGCCGCGAACTTTTGCCGGTCGAGAACCCGGCAACCGGCGTGACGGTTGCGCAATTCCCGGTCGCGACGATCGCCGACCTCGACCACGCGCTCGAATGCAGCGCGCGCGGCTTCTCGGTCTGGCGGACTAAACCGGCTCTTCAACGCAGTGCCATCCTGCGGCGCGCGGCCGAGCTGATGCGCGAGCGCAAGGAACTAATCGCCGGCCTCATCACGCTGGAACAGGGCAAGCCGCTGCGCGAGGCGCTGCTGGAGGCGGCTAACGGTGCCGACATTACCGAGTGGTTCGCCGAGGAAGGTCGCCGCGCCTACGGGCGGGTAATACCCGCGCGGCAGCCGGGCATCATGCAGATTGCCACCGTCGAACCGATCGGCCCGGTTGCAGCGTTCTCGCCCTGGAACTTCCCCGTCTCCCAGGCGGTGCGCAAGATCGCCGGATCGCTCGCCGCCGGATGTAGCATTATCCTCAAGGGCCCGGAGGACACGCCGAGCTCAGTATGCGAGACGATCCGTTGCTACATCGACGCGGGCGTTGACGCGGATGCCCTCTCGCTCGTCTTCGGGCGTCCGCCGGAGATATCCTCGCACCTCATCCCATCCCCCGTCATCCGTAAGGTGTCGTTCACCGGTTCCGTTCCGGTGGGAAAACATCTGGCCATGATGGCGGCCGAGCACATGAAGCCCTGCACGATGGAACTCGGCGGGCACGGGCCCGCGGTGGTTTTCGACGATGTGGATCCGGCCAAGGCAGCCGCCGAATTCGCCGCCTTCAAGTTCCGCAACGCCGGCCAGGTCTGCATCTCGCCGACGCGCTTCTTTGTCCAGGATGCCGTCCACGACACCTTCCTCGAGGAATTCGTGTCGATCGCGACGAAACTGAAGGTAGGGGTTGGCCAGGACGAAGCCTCCCAGATGGGCCCCCTTGCCAACAAGCGGCGCATCGATGCGCTCGAAGAACTGGTGACGAACGCAGTGGCCGTCGGCGCGACCCTGCATTGCGGCGGTGAACGCATCGGCAACCAGGGCAATTTCTTCGCCCCCACTGTGCTTTCCGACATTCCCGACGACGCCCGCATCATGCAGGAAGAGCCCTTCGGCCCGGTGGCACTCATCAACCGCTTTACCGACGAGGACGAGGCCTGGCAGCGCGCCAACGCGACCGCCTACGGCCTTGCCTCATACGCTTACACCCGCGACGGCGACCGTGCGCAACGCGCCGGCGAGAAACTCGATTCGGGCATGGTCTCGATCAACCATTTCGGCCTCGCCACCGCCGAGACGCCGTTCGGTGGCGTCAAGGAGAGCGGCTACGGGCGCGAGGGCGGAATCGAAGGTCTCGACGCGTATCTGATCACAAAATTCACGACCCGACGGCACTATCAATGAACGACTGCCCGAGTCAGGCAAACGGGGGCCTGCATTCCCTCGACATGACCACACGCAACGAAGACGACACCCTGCCGCTGGCAAGCACGACCGTCATCGAATTCTGCAGCGTCGCGGCCGGCCCGTTCTGTGGCATGCTGCTTGCCGACATGGGCGCCGATGTGATCAAGATCGAGCCGCCGCAGGGCGACACGCTGCGTCAATGGCCGCCGCACAACGGCGGGTTCAGCGAGAATTTCGCCTCCCTCAACCGCAACAAGGACTCCATCGCGCTCAACCTGAAGGACCCCGAGGATCTTGCCGTCGCGCAACGTCTGATCCGCATGGCGGACGTGGTGCTGGAGAATAACCGGCCGGGCGTCATGCGTCGACTTGGGCTCGACTACGACACCTTCGCCAAGGAACAGCCAAATCTCGTCTATTGCTCAATTTCCGCCTTCGGCCAGACCGGACCGCGCGCCCGGCAAGGCGGCTTCGACTTGACGGTGCAGGCGCTGTCCGGGATCATGAGTGTGACGGGCGAGCCGGACGGCGAACCGGTCAAGTGCGGCGTGCCCGTCTCGGATTTCTCGGCGGGCCTTTATGCGGCCTTTTCCATCGCCAGCCTACTGTCGCGCGTGCGTGCAGGTGGTCGCGGCGGATACGTCGACATCCCGATGCTTGGGACCAGCCTCGGCATCGCGGCGCTACAGACGAGCGAATTCTTCGGTACTGGAAGAGATCCGAAGGCGCTAGGCTCCGCACATCCGCGCAACGCACCCTACCAGGCCTATCGTTCGGGCGACGGCTACTTCGTGATCGCGGCCGGTAACGACAAGCTGTGGCAGGCGGTCTGCGAGGTCGTGGCGATGCCGGAGCTCGTCGACGATCCACGCTTTCTGACCACCAAGGACCGCGCGCGCAACCAGGCCGAGCTTGCTCAAATTTTGGCGCCTTATTTCCGCGGCCACACGACCCGGCAGCTTCTCGAGTGGTTCGAGAATGCCGGCGTACCGTGCGGTCCGATCAACACCTACTCCGACATACTGGAAGACGAGCACGTGAAGGATCAGGGCTGGGTGCAGTCGATACGGATGCCGGGCGGGGCGGAAACCTCCACCTTCGGCAGCCCGGTCAGGCTAAACGGCGTCCTGCCGCGATTGCGGAAGGCTCCGCCCGCCCTGGATGCGAACCGGGCCGAAATCCTGGCACGCCTGCAAACCGCGAGCGCTTCGTCTGCTCCGGCGGAAATTCTGCGAGAAGACCAACTGCGCTCTAGGAAGAAATAGAGTATTTTGGCTTTGCCATCGGATCGGGTCGACCGGCTTCGCCACACTGGCCGCGGGGTGCTGTCATCTATGGACGCCCCCCGATTGCAAGGGTTTTGATAGGGCGATGAGCATATAGGGTTTGCAGTCATCTATCCGGCCTTCGATCGTGGTTCAGTTGACCACTGGCCTTGATGGAATCCGAGGATCGACACCCACTCAGACGATCGAGCTCCAGGCTCGGACAGCTCCTCGGGTTTGGTCGATCCCGGTCACCCTGTTTTGCCATCACTCCGTCATCACCCTCCGCAATTTCGTTGCCGTCCCGGCCGGGCCGGATCAGGCCGTAGCGAGTCGATGTGGCTCATAGGCTTCCGATCTGCTGAGCATCGCCCAGACAATGCGGGCCATCTTGTTCGCCATAGCCACCAGCACGACATTGGTCGGCCGGCGGTCGAGCAATCCTTCCAGCCAGGGAGAACGCCGCTGCGGGCGTGACCGGGCCCAGCGCAGGACAGTACGTGAGCCGTGCACCAGCAAACGCCGGAGATATCCGTCGGCCACGCTTGGAAATGCGGCCGAGGCGATCCCGGCCACCGCTTGAGCTCTGCCTGGGAACCAGTCCGAGAAAGGCGGCGAACTGCCGGCCGGAGCGGAACTGCGACGCGTCGCCGACAGTAGCGACAAGCGCCGTTGCGGTGATCACTCCCACGCCCGGGATGGCTCCCAGTCGCTGGCTCGCCTCGCTCGATCGGTGCCAGGCAAGAAGCTCCTTCTCCAACCCGGCGATCTCCGCCTGGATCGCCTTGATCTGCGCAACCAGAGAGGCAAGCGCCCGTCGTGCCAACGGCGGCAGACGATCGTCTCCTTCGTCGATGCACGAGATCAAGGCGCGAGCCCGGGACATGCCCTGAGGCGCCGTGATGCCGAACTCCGCACAGTGGCCCCTCAAGGCATTGATCAGCATCGTGCGCTGACGTACCAGAAGCTCGCGCGCCCTGTGCAGCATCAGGACCGACTGCTGCTCGGCGTTCTTTGCTTTTGCAAAACGCATCGTCGGCCGCATCAATGCTTCGCAGATCGCCTCGGCATCGGTGACGTCGTTCTTGTTCGTCTTCACATAGGGCTCACATGAGGAGGATTGGATCAATCGGAGTCTTCAGGTCATCCGTTTCTCCGCTGTTATTTCGGATCTCGGGTCCGTGCCCTTTCAGTGAAACGCGTGTCGAAGACCTGCGCGCTCAAGCTCACATGCGGTCGCCAGTAATGTCGGCTGCACCATGATTCCGCATCCTGCGGACAGGGCGCAGGGGACGGGACCATTCTTAACTACGGCGTTTGCGGCCAGACCCTACGCCGGTTCGTCCATCCGGATCCGCCGGAACTGATCAGGTCCCGGTGGAAGCTTTTCGCGTTCTCCGCACAAGCCGTCACGCGGCCTTCATTGTGGCCCCGTCAATCACGACACCGCTCGTCACGTATTTCCACAGAGCGACAAGAAGTTTCCTCGCCAAGGCGACAATCGTGACCTTTTTCGCGCGCGAGCCAAGCCGGCGGACCCTGTCGTGATACCACAGGGCGAGCGCTGACTGTGGCTGATACCTCAGCCAGAGCCATGCCATTTCAACGGCAATGGTCCGCAGGCGGGGATTGCCCGCCTTCGAAACCCCTTGTTCGTGGTTGATCGTGCCGCTCTTCCAAGGCGTCGGTGCCAGGCCCGCATAGGCCGCCACCTGGCGCCGATTCTCGAACTGCCGGAACAGCCCTTCGGACCAGAGTGCGCCGGCAAAACCGGGGCCAATGCCCTTGAGGTCAAGCAGCATCCGCACCGGCGCGGGGGCCGCATCATCGGTGCACGCCTCATCCAGAAGCGCATCGCGTTCCGCCTTCACGGCATCGATCTGCCGGTTCAGAAGCTCAATGATTTCCAGCTCGCGCAGGGCCAGAGCCTTCAGGTGATGCGGCAGGGAGCGCCCATCGCCGCTGCGCAACTCTTCCAGGCGCTCCCGGCGGTCCTTGTTCCGGGGCTCGTAGTCTCCGATGCCTTGCGCGAAGAACAGGCCCTTCAGCCGGTTCACATGTCGAATCCGTTCCCCGACAAGTGTCTTCAGTTCCCGACATAGATGCCGGCGGTCCTCTTCTTCCGGGTTCGGTACGCATACCATCGAACATACCCGGGGTTCGCCTCGCTTCCAGGCCAGGAGTGTGCGCACGAGCGCCTCCCCGTCGATCCGATCCGTCTTGGCTCTGCGGTGCCGGCGCGACACCGCGATCGAGGCCGGATCCACCACGTGGCTCTCGATCCCTTGCGCAACCAGAGCGCGGTGGATCCAGAATCCGTCCAGCCCGGCTTCCTGGATCACGATCATCGGTACGGTGCGGCCGGTACGGCGCTCGACCTCGCGTTGCAGATCCGCAAAGCGCGCCAGAAGACCCGGCATATCGCCGCCCCGCACCTGGTGTCTCGACATTCTGGACCCCAGAGGCGTTGAAAGAGCAGTCACCAGCCAGGTCGAACGGCTGAGTTCCAGGGATACGAAAATCGCCAAAGGGGCGGACGGCGCAACAGCAGGCGTGGAAATGAATGAGGTAGGTTGCATGGCAGTGATCTCCATCGAGAATGCAGGCCCCCGACACTGACAGAGCCGCGGGCGCCGGTCTCCTCCTCATGGAATCTTGACGTATTGCGGCGGGATCAGTCGCACATCGTGGCCAAACGCGCCGATCTCCCGCGCCCAGTGATGCGCCGTCGCACAGGCCTCCAGTCCAACCGCGCACGGTCTCAACGCCGCAAAGAACGCCACCACCTGGCTCCGCTTCAGCTTCTTGCGCAGGACAGGTCTACCGGCGGCATCCGTGCCGTGAACCTGGAACACCCGCTTTGCAATATCCAGGCCGATCGCCGTAATCTCCGTCATGATCGTTTTCCTTCCCGTTGAGCTTCAAAGGCTCAAGTTTGGCGCAATCCGCACCGTGACGGGGGGCGTCCATGCCATCAGACGAACGCGAACCGGTCTCAGTGTAGCCGGGATGGCTGAATTCAGGCGGCGCCGAGTTGACGCCATTGCTCGAGCGCGGCGGCGCGATTGAGCTTGAAGATGTTTCTGTTGGATAGACTACGTTCCTGATTGAAGTGATTGTAGACGGAGGAATGAACAGCGGCGAATGTCCGCAGGCTTCGCAAGCGGCGGAACCGGAGCATGGCCCGCTCCTGTCGTCGCAGCGGCAGATGTGAGTTTTCGACGCGATTGTTGAGCCAGCGGCCTGACGACTGAAGAGCCTCGGCCCCGAGTTCCTTCAGCGCCGCACCGTAGGATGGCAATCCGTCGGTGACGATCTCCCGCGGACGACCGTAGCGCCGCATCAGTTTCCTCAGGAATTTCAACGCGGCCTTCCTGTCGCGGCGCCTGGTGACAACGGCTTCAAGAACTTCGCCCTCGTGATCGACGGCACGCCAGAGGTAATGCTGCTCGCCGTTAATCTTCACGAACATCTCGTTGACGTGCCAGCGCCAGGTCGAAAACGCGCGCATCCTGTTGATGCGCCTGCGGCGGATCTCGGCGGCGAACATCGGCCCGAACCTGTGCCACCAGTACCGGATGGACTCGTAGCTGACGTCGACCCCGCGCTCGTGCAGCAGGTCCTCGACATTCCTCAGCGACAGAGGGAACCGGACGTACAGCATCACCGCCAGGCGGATGATCTCGGGCGAGGTCTTGAAGTAGCGGAAGGGATTGCGTTTGGTCATCGCGCAAGGCTACGAGACCGCCACGTCCGCCTCAAGCCAGATTCCTTTGACACCACTGGCTGGAGGACGCCGGCAGAAGCGCTTGACGAGTTGCTGCCATGAGGACACATAGTCGGTGTTGCGACGACCGTTTGAATCCGCCCAATATACGTCGGTGGCGTTCGGGCTGCGATGCAAGGAGGCCCGGGTGCGGCCGTCGATGGGATCGGTCGGCGATGCCTATGACCATGCCATGTGCGAGAGTTTCTTCGCCACGCTGGAATGCGAGCTGCTCGATCGACGCAAGTTCCAGACCAAGGCCGAGGCCCGCATGGCCGTCTTCCAATTCATCGAAGGCTGGTACAATCCCGCCAGGCGCCATTCCGCCCTAGGCTATCAGTCACCCGTCAACTACGAAAGGAGCGCCCAAACGAGACTGGAGCCCGCAAGCCCTTAACTGTCCACGAAACCGGGGGAACTCCAGATCAGACTATGAAGATTAGTAGGTAATATCCAAAATTCGGGCGGTTCAGAACCGGAGGCAAACTCGTGACAAAACGTAAACGGAGCGACACGCGGCTCGGCAAAGGAGCTCGAAAGAGCCTCGATAAACTGACGCCCGCAGAAGAGAAGCGGATAGTAAAATCCGTTTCTGACCATATTCCTTCGCCACATAACCGGATTGACGGGGCTCCTCCCAGGGCAGTGAACCGGGCCGCCACGCGAGGGGTGAAACGATAGTGACCGCGCCGTTGCCTCAGGTTTGATCGTTGCCCGCCGCTGGAGACTTCAATATTGGCGGACGATACGGTCGCAGCCAGAGTGGTCTGCCCCATCGAGGTGGCCAGGCTCGTAAGTTAGAGTCCGGCGGTCAAGGTCGGCGGATGTGCCGACGCAGCG
>NZ_JBPODT010000009.1:0-29324 GCF_051390635.1 Microbaculum mangrovi | reverse complement strand
CGCCACCCGCTACGAGAAACATGACGAGAACTACCTCGCCCTCGTCAAACTCGCTTCAATCCGACTGTGGATCAGATTTTATGAGTCCGCGTCCTAGCCAAACCGCGAGGTCGTTTTCGGTAGAAAGGGGCCGGGAGGTATAGTCTTTGTGACCGCTGCAAAAACAATACAGGTAGTTGGTACGCGCCCAGCTATATAGATATGGCGCATCAAGGAATGACCATTGCCTAAACTAGACTTTGCGAAAAACAGTTGCCAACTGTATTGCAGATTCGGCAACTGCCTGTTTTAAGCAGATTGTAACAATGTTCATGAGCGTTTACGGGCCTAAATTGCGTGAAAATAACATTTATTTAGAAAACCCCATGCTTAATAAACACACCCGTAAAATGCATAATTATATAAATTTATGTATATTTAATGGATTTAGGGAACTCAATAGTAAGTCGAGGCCTTGGTGTTTTCTGAAATGACTAACTTAGATTCGCGCAATGGTTGTATTTTGCAGAAACTTCGTTTCCTCCATTTGGATGTATTATGACTTTCAGTTCCGGCGCGCCTGAAACACGAATTCAAAATATAGGTTACTTCTTAAATTTCGACTATCATGAAAAAGCGGACCTATTCATGAATCTTCCTGTTTTGCCAATTTGTACATACTTTCCGGGTGATTTCCGGAGTCTAAACGAAATAATTGAAGAAAGAAGAGGCCTAGCCTAGGCCCCACTTGCCGCCAACCTCGCACCATAGCTTGCCGGCGATCTCGCTGCTTAGTGACCACACCGTGATGATGATCCTTGTCCCGTTCGGTGCTCCGGCTTCCTTGGCGTAGTTGCAAATATCGATTGCCGCCGGACCGTTATTGACGAAGGCATCCGGAAATTTCACAGCAACCCAAAAGCTGCCCGGCTGGCCCCATGCAGCCTCACGGTACATCTGAGTCGCCATTGCGTGCTCAATTACGGCCTTCTCCCAGTTTTTGGTGGGCTCGTATTCAATCGGCAGAATGCCAGCGGAAGCCGGGAAAACGAAAGCGAGCAGGATCAGCAGAGCGTAGCGCAAATTGAGCCTCCAACTTCAGCGATGAGATAACATCACCCAGCGCCGCGACCGAGAAAAGCCCAAATGCGATAGCGTGGCGCCGGATACACGCCCGCAGATCAGAATACGATCGGCACGGAGTTGAGCCCCTGCGGCTCCGGCTCGCCTGCAGCGGGCTCGGGCAAGCCCAGCGCGGCCTTGCCGGCGGCGATATCGCGAAGCAGGCGGATCGCGTCGTCTTAGCGCTTGCGGTGCTCTTCCGTGCGCCGCGGCGCGTTGAGGCACATGCGATAGATCGCGATGTCGATCGCGGCCTGTTTCAGCGGCGGCGGGACGGGATCGATCGGCAGCGAGTAGCGATCCGATACATAGGCGTCGATCTCGGCGGAAGCGTTTTCGAGCGCAACGTCGAATTTCTCCCATTCGACAGACGCGATGTCGTCGGCGTCGGCCGCGAGTACGACCACATCTTCGCCGTACACGGCCATCACGTCGTCGCCGGTCGCGTAGACCATCAGGCGGCCGCCTTCCCGCCCTTCGGCTTGGGCGTGGCAGGGACGGGCTCGTAACCCTTCCGCCTAAGCAGGAAGTCGAGATTGGTGCCGCGCTCAACAATCACGCGGTCGTGGCCTTTCTGAAGCCAAATCGTCGCCTTTGATCCCTCCGTTGAATTGGCCGCCCGACCTGAAGGCCCACAGGCCGGGCGGCAATGTCGCGGCTGTGCCGCGTACCCCGCCGCCCGACGAAAGGAGGGATCCGCGCGGGGTGACGGGGTTTTCTTGATGGCCGGCACTCGCCGTCTTATCCGACACCGCGATATAGCCTTTCGGCTCCCCGCGACCGAAGTCTCACCAGCCCGATCAGGCCGGAATCAAATGGCTGCCATAAGTGATCGCCGGCGACGCGCCGCCGACGGTTGCCTTGCAGGAGACCGCCGCCGCGTCCGCGCCGAGCTTGGCAATCTGGCTCTGATCGATCGCCAGCACATAAACGCCGGCCTCGGCCACAGGGACGCACGCGATCCGGCGGATCGTCGCGCCGCCGCGAGGTCGAGCGGTAGGCGGTAGAGGCCAACGCGCTCGACCCGGCCTTGCGGCCAACACGGGAAATCGTCTCCATCCGACGCACAAGCCGGTCGGCGTCATTGCGCGTCTTGTGGAGGCGTTCATCCCATTACTGAACACAACCCATGATCAGCGGACAGGGGGTCCCTTCACTCGGACAGGTCCAGGCCTCGGGGGGGGGAAGCGCTCGCCGCTGGCTGGGCGGGCGCCCCGAAGAGGGCGTCAGAGGCCGAGCTTGGGTTTTATCCAAGCCGCCTGATCGGCGATCGCCTTGTCCGCCTCGGGCGTGGTCCCGGCGAGGAAGTGGAAGACGTGCTGCATCTCGGGGAAAATGTCGAGCTTGGCCTCGCCCCCCGCCGCTTCGACTTTCGCGACAAATCTGCGCGCGTCGTCGAGCAGTGTCTCGTCCCCGCCAACTTGCACGAAGAAGGGCGGCAGGCCGGCAAGATCGGCATAAAGCGGGGTGGCCAGCGGATCCTTGCGGTCGCCATTCTCACCCAGGAATGTCGCTGACATGTGCTCAATCACCGCGCGTTTGACGAAATGGTCCTTCGCCTCGTTCGTCGTAACCGTCTCGCCGGTAATCTCCATGTCCGTCCAGGGCGAGATCGGCATCGAGGCGGCCGGCAGCGGCAGCCCCTTGTCGCGGGCGGCCAGAACGGTGGTAATCGCGAGCGCACCGCCCGCGCTGTCGCCGGTGAAGGCGATATGCTTGGCCTCAAGCCCCTGGTCCAACATCCATTCATACGCGCGGACGCAATCGTTCACCGGCGTCGGATGCGGATGCTCGGGCGATCGCCTGTAATCGACGATCAGCGCCGGGCAGCCTACCGCCTTGGCGATGTGGCCGAACATCTTGCGGTGCGAGTACATCGACCCCACCATATAGCCGCCGCCATGGGTGCATAGCAGCGCGCGCGTCTCGTTGCCGCCTTTCGGCTTGGCCCACATGCAGCGCACGCCGTTTGCGTCGACCTCGATGTAGTCGACGCCTTCGGGCTCCCCGGTCACGTCGCCCCAATGCTCGAACATGCGCCGCGTTTCCTCCACGGTCATGTCCGGGTTCTCAGCCATGGTCGATACCCATGACTTGTACATCTCGCCGAGAACGGCGCTCTCCTTGCTTGCCATGATCGTTTTCCTCCAATGTCTGGCTAAGCGGGCCGAAATTCGGGCCGGCCCGATCCCGGTCACCAGTTAAGCGTCGCCGGCCCAGTTGAACGGGCCGAACAGGCCTTGCGCCATGTCCATCCGGTCGCGCTCGGCGCCACCGAGCCACATCTGCACGATCTTGTAGTCGCGCATGTATTTCTCGATGTGGCTTTCGTATGCATAGCCGGCCGAGCCCATGAGCTGCATGGCGCGGTTGGTCACCATCATCGCGGTGTCCCCGGCGAAGGAGCGTGCGGCGGAGAACTTCGCCTTCATCTGCGCTTCCCACGGCATGCCGTAGATTTCGGGTTGGGTGACCTGGGCGGTGACGGAGAGGTAGTATTGGCGGCTCATCTCGATCGACCGCCACATCTCGGCCAGCGTCGCGGCGAAAAGCGAGCGCTCTCGCATTGGCTTGCCGGCGATGATGCGGTTCTGGGTCCAGTCCATGCAGGTCTCCAACACCGCCTCTGACAGGCCGGTGAGCCGAGCCGCGCCGGCAAGTCGGCCAAGCCCGATGACATAGCCCTTGATCAGCTTCGAACCCTGACCGGCTTCGGTGTCGATCCGGTAGCGCTTGGGGATGCGGACGTCCTTGAACCAGATATCGGTATTGGCTTCGGAATAGCAGAACCCCATCTTCTCGTAAGGCTGGGAGAATTCGAGGCCCTCGGCATCTGATGGCACGTAGAAGATGCCGACATTGTCCTCGCCGCCGCCGGCCCGGGTTATGGCGCAGACCCAATAGCCGAGATGGCCCTTGAGGTGCTCGGACTGGAAGTTTTCGGCCGGGCCGGCCGGGCCGGGCCAGAGCTTGTGGCCATTCAGCACGTAATCGTCGCCGTCCTCGCGGGCGATGGTGTTCATCGTCTTATAGGCCAGCGCCGGGTCCTCGACATTGGCGCCGCCGGCGGGTTCGGTGATGGCGAAACAAGCAGTCCAGGCATCGGGGCCGGTGATCCGCGGCGCGAATTCCTCAAGCAGGTCGTCCCGCCCGGCCGCAACCATGACCGAGATGGCCCAATGGAGTTTGCCTACCTTGGTGGCGAGGCCGATATCGGCGCGCGACAGCTCTTCGTTGATCATCTGGCGCACCACCGGCGAGAGGCCGGGGCCCCCATGCTTGGCCGGCAGGATTGCCTTGGTCACGCCGAAGTCGTGCAGTTTGGCGTAAAGCCGGTGAATGGTCGCCTTGGCGAGTTTCGGATCGCGATGCCAGCCGCCTTCAATGTCGTGACGATGGGGCATCAACTCGGAATCGACGAATTCACGGAAGTGTTCGGCAATGGCGATCTCTTCCTCGGTGCAGAAGGCGAGGTTGTACTTCTGTCGCGGGTCCAGCAGCCGGTATCCGCCGCGGCCGTTGAGCCCCGGATTGTGCATTCTTTCGAGCATTGCGACCTTGTTCATGATCTTCTCCGTTCGCATCCCGCGGGACGAGGCGGGCAGCCCCATCGGGGGGCCGCGGCGCCAGGTGTTCCGGCCGGCCTTGCGTAGGCGTTTTCCATTTCCTGATTGCAATTATTGAGTGTTAGACACTGGCTCTCAAACGATTTTCATTCGTCTAGAGTGAGTATTTCTCATTCATTCCCAACTCTGCGAGCGGTCCGAGCGGAAGCGTGAAGAGACCCGCGCTGCCCCGTCTTGGGGCAACGCGGGTGCAAGGCTCAGAGGCGTTGGTGTAGCCTATCCGGCAGGGACGGCGGCGGCCTGATAGCGGATGCGCGCGGCGCGCAGGGCGTCGTCCCGATCGCTGTTTTCCAGAGCGGCGAGATAGCGCTGCCAGTTCCAACCGTCGCGCTGGCGGCTGTGCGACCGGGCCCCGTAAAATGCGACCGCATCGGCACCGTAAGGTTCGGATTGCTCCAACGCATCGGCGGCGATCTCCCAAAAGAGGTCGCGTTGGGCGTGGCTACCGCCGATCGCCTGCACCCGGTCCAGGAGCGCCGCGAGCGTGCCCCAGCTCTGCTCGGCGCGGCCTTCGCGATAGTTCAGGACGGCCTGCGCCAGCTCGGCACCGACGTCGCGGTAGCAGACCGCATTGCCTTCGTCGCTGTCGGCGCCGTAGCGATGCATCGCCTCAGTCAGCGCCCGGGCGCGGGCGCGGTGACCCGGATCGGGGCTGCTTGCGAGCGCCAGCACGACATGGGTGTCAACAAAGGGCATCATCAGGTCGTCGCCACGGCTCTCGACCTTGGTCGCGACCGCGGCCCAGCGGTCACCGACATCCACGCCGCCGAGTTCGATCCGGAGCAAAAGGGAGGCGTCGTTGCATAGGTCGAGATCCTCGGTCGCCTCCGGGTCGAACACGTCCGCGTCGAAAGCCTCCAGAGCCGCCTCGGGGTCGCCCGCCTCGTAGTGAAACAGCGCCCGATGCCAGGCTACGTGGTAGCGGAAATTATTTACCGGTTTCCAATTTCGCTCCATCTCCGTCAGGCAGCGCACGCCGGTGTCGAAGCGTTCGGTTGCCTCGTAGACATGGGCGAGAGCGTGAATGCCCCAGGGGTCGTCGGGATTGCGATCGAGAGCATCTCGCACCACCCGTTCCGCCCGCACATAGTCGCCGCTTTCCTCGAGCCCGAAAGCATACATGCTGCGAAGGAAGGAATACTCGGCATCCTTCGGTGTCCAAAAGTCCAGCGCGCGAGCTACTCCGTCGCGGATGTTGCGCGAATGGCCGGTGTAGAAATGGCCGAAATGGGCCATCTTCAGCGCCAGTACGTCGCGCGGATGGTTGCGGGCAATTTCGTCCCATAGCCGTGTGGCCCCGGGCAGGGATCCGCCGGCCCAAGCGCGCAGCGCGGCCAGGTGCATCCGCTCGCGCGGCTCCAGCCCTTCCGGGTCCTCAAGCCCTGCCGCCGCCTCGTCGAGCGCTCGCGTCGCCAGAGCGCGGGTGCCCATGAACATCAGGAAATAGCCGCGCAGGCAATGCGCCATCGCCATGCCGGGGCAGGACCGCATCAGCGTCTTCAGATGCGTACCCGTCTCGCATCCGAACGCCAGATAACTGCGCACGACCCGATCGAACAACTCCGGCGCTTCGGGAGAAGGGCAGGTGAACGTCAGGCCGTGGCCGTTCTTTGCCTTGATCATCGCTTCCTTTTCCTGCCTATCCGGCGAAGGCCGAAGTCCCTGTCATGGCGCGGCCGAGAATCAGCGCATGCATGTCGTGGGTGCCCTCGTAGGTATTGACAGATTCTAGGTTCATCATGTGTCGGATCACATGGTACTCGTCCGAAATCCCGTTCGCACCAAGCATGTCCCGGGCGGTGCGCGCAATGTCCAGCGCCTTGCCGCAGTTGTTGCGCTTGACGATCGAGATCGCCTCGGGTGCTGCTTCTCCCGCATCCATCATCCGTCCGACGCGCAGCGAAGCCTGAAGGCCGAGCGAGATTTCCGTCTGCATGTCGGCCAGTTTCTTCTGAATCAACTGGTTTGCCGCTAGAGGACGGCCGAACTGGCTGCGGCCGACAACGTAGTCGCGCGCCTGGTGCCAGCAGGCCTCGGCCGCGCCCATCGCCCCCCAGGAGATGCCGTAACGCGCCTTGTTGAGGCAGCCGAAGGGGCCGCCCAGCCCGTTTGTGCCGGGGAGGACGCGGTCGGCAGGCACCCGCACCGCGTCTAGCGCGATCGTTCCGGTGAGCGAGGCGCGGAGCGAGAACTTGCCTTCGATGCGCGTCGTCTCGATCCCCGGCATGGCACGGTCGAGGAGAAAGCCGCGGATCACCCCGGTCTCGTCCTTCGCCCAGATCACGAAGAGATCGGCGATGGGGGCATTGGTGATCCAGGTCTTGGCGCCGCTCAACAGGTAGTCGGATCCGTCGCGCACTGCGCGGGTGCGCATCGAGCCCGGATCCGAGCCGTGATCAGGCTCTGTCAGGCCGAAGCATCCGACCCATTCGCCCGAGGCGAGGCGAGGCAGGAATTCCGTGCGCTGCGCTTCCGTTCCATAGGTATGGATCGGATATATCACCAGCGACGACTGAACCGAAACGGCCGAACGAAAGGCACTGTCGACATACTCGGTTTCCCGCCCGATCAGGCCGTAGCAGACATGATTGACCCCGGCACATCCGTAGCCTTCCATCGTCGGCCCGAGGAAACCCAACGTGCCGAGTTCGCGAAACAATTCGCGGTCGAATGTTTCATGGCGGTTTGCCTCGACGATCATCGGCAGCAGCCGGTCGCGGGCGAAGCGTCGCGCGGCTTCCTGTACTGCCCGCTCGTCCTCGGTCAGTTGGTGCGACAGCAGGAACGGGTCATCCCACTGGAAGGGGGCGTAGCCGCTGATATGCGCCGCCGCCTCCAGCTTGCCGACAGTCTGCTTCATCGGGCGTTTCCTCACACTGGACGTTCTTATAAAGTGATTTTTCCTCGCGAGAGCGATTGACGTCAAACCACATAAAGTCAATGTTCAGTTGAGTTTTCCTCCCCCAATTCCCGGCCGGCACATGCGTGCGCCGGGTTCGTCCTGGAGGGTTCGGATGGGTCGGGCACGCCACCTGCCGCCGCTGAATGCTGTGCGCACCTTCGAGGCGGCGGCGCGCAATGGCAGCTTCCTCAAAGCCGCAGAAGAGCTGAACGTAACACCCGGCGCCGTCAGCCGGCTGGTGAAGACGCTCGAGAACCACCTCGACGTTCCGCTGTTTGTGCGGTCGCACCGGGCCGTCGCGCTGAGTGAAGACGGGCAACGCTACGCCGAAAGCATCACCCAGGCGCTCGATATCATCGACCGGGCGACCGACGCGCTGCGGATGGGCAGCAACGCCAATGTACTGAGCCTGCGCTGTCATCCTACCTTTGCCGTGCACTGGCTGTTGCCGCGCTGGGCGCGGTTTCATGCCGCGCATCCCGGGATCCAGATCGACCTGAAGACGACGCTGGTGCCCGAGTCACTGAACATGGATGCCGTCGATTTCATCATCCGCATCGACCGCAATTCCGCGCCCGAAGAGCGGCACGGGTTCGTCAGCGAGCGCTTGGTCGATGTCGAATCCCTCCCGGTCTGCTCGCCCCAGCTGCTGCGCCGTGTGCCGCTCAACCGGCCCGAGGATTTGAGGAACCACGTCCTGTTGCATGGCGCGCTGCGCCCGCACGACTGGCCACGCTGGCTCGAGGCGGCCGGGATATCGGGCGTCCCGTCGGATCAGGGGCCGACTTTCGAAAGCTTGACACTGGCCTACAACGCCGCCCTTGCCGGCGCTGGCGTGGCGATCGGAATCCGTGCTTTCGTCGCAGACGATCTGTCCGCCGGTCGGCTGATCAAGCCGTTCGACTTCGTGCGCCTATCCCAAAGCGGATTCAACATGGTCTACAGTGCCGAGCGGTTTCGGAGGTTTCGCAAGGTCCGGGCGTTCCGCGAATGGATGTTGCAGGAGCGTGTGCGGGAGAAGGAGGGCGGGGCGGGGGAAGCCGCGGACTGATACGCAGCTTCAGTCCTGGCGACGTTCCGTTGCCCCCGGATCTGGGGGGCGAAGCCGCGCGGGATGCGCGAGCGCCTTGGCCAGTTCGGCTCTGTCGATGTCAGAGCTACACATGTGGTGCCACCCATTTCGTCTATCGCCGATTGACGAAATGGGTGGGTGCAAGGGCGCTCCGTGTCCTCGGGACAGCGTGGCACAGTTTACGGAGGCGCGTCGGGTGGAGAACTTCCAATCCCGGCAGCTTGGCCTTTCACGCGGGCGTCGATGTCCGGAGGGCATTCCGCATGGCGTTGTCCTCAGCGCGATGACAGGACATCTAGGAAGAACAGCGAGGCCTCGGGCACGAACGTCACCACCGCGAGGCAGGCGATGATCACGATAACGAACGGGATGAGATGCCCGATGATCTTGTCGATGGAGATGCCCGCCACCTGGCAGGCGGCGAATAGGTTCACGCCGAATGGAGGGGTGATCATGCCCATCGCTAGATTCACGATCATGATGAGCCCGAACTGAACCGGATTGACGCCGAACTGCGCTGCGACGGGCGCGAGGATAGGAGCGAGCACGATGATCGCCGCCGACGTCTCGATGAACATGCCCACCAGGAATAGGACGGCATTGACCGCGAGCAGGAAGGCGACCGGCCCGCTGAACATCTCGACCAGCCAGGCGCCGATCGTCGCCGGCACTCCCGCGCGCGTGATAAGGAAGCTGAAGACCCCGGCCGCGGCGATGATGAACATGATCACCGAGGAGGAGATCACCGATCTGCGCAGCACGCCAATCAGTGCGCCGAGGGTGATCGTACGGTAAATCACGACGCCGACGAAAAGCGCGTAGATCACTGCGACGACGGATGCCTCCGTCGGCGTGAAGATGCCGCGATAGATGCCGCCGAGAACGATCACCGGCATCGCCAGTCCCCAGGAGGCCTGAAGCAGGGACGGCCACATGGGCATGCGACCTTCGCCGTCGGCCTTGCCCCATCCGTTCCACAAGCAGGTGGCGAAGACGAAGAGGATGAGCGCGCCGCCAATCAACAGGCCCGGCCCGATCCCGGCGACGAAGAGGTCGCCGATCGACACTTCCGCGCTGACCCCGTAGAGGATCATCGGAATCGACGGGGGAATGATGACGCCGAGTTCCGCCGATGTCGTCTGCAGCGCGGCCGCGAATGGCACCGGATAGCCGTGCTTGATCATCGCCGGAATGATGATGGCGCCGATCGCGAATGTGGTGGCGATAGAGGAGCCGGAAACCGAAGCGAAGATCATGCAAGTCAGCACGCATGAGCAGGCAAGGCCGCCTTGAACCCCGCCCACCACCGACTTGGCGAACTCCACGAGACGTCGGGAGATGCCGCCGGCTTCCATGAGATTGCCGGCCAGGATGAAGAAGGGGATAGCGAGCAGCGGGAAGCTGTCGAGCGTGGCGACGAGGCGCTGGGCCACGACCAGTGGGTTGAGCGAGGTGAACAGAACGGCCCCGCCGATGGAGGCGCCGAGAATGGCGATCGCGATTGGAACGCTGAGCGCGAACAGAAGCACCATTGTGGTGAGCATGAAGGCGCTCATGGTGTCAGACCTCCTGGATCGGACGCGAGAGCGCGGCAGCCCCTCCCGCCGGGTCCGCACTGCCTGTGGTGAGGGCGTGTATCTCCTCGACGGTGCGAGCGAGGACAGCGATCGCCGCGAGCAGTGATCCGATCGGCAGCGCCGCATACATCCAGGAGATCGAGACCGTGCCGCCGTCGAACGGGTTCTGAATGCCCGCGAGCGACTGGAAGCGGACGCGGCCCGCCATGTCCCAGCCGTACCAGGTCATCGTGAGCAGGATGCCGATGGTGATGGAGGAGACCAGCACCAGGAGGGTTGTCCTTAGCCGGCCCGTGAGGCGCATCATCAGGGTGTCGACTGCCATCAGCGCGCCGGTGCGGCACGCGGCAGCCAGACCCAGATAAATCATCCAGATATTGATCGCCCGCGCCGTGACCTCCGACCACGTGGACGGCTGTTCGAAGACGAACCGCGTGATCACCTGGTAGAACGAGATCAAAGTCATGCTGACCATCATGGCGATCGCGGCGGCAAGGGCCGTTCTGACAATGACTTTGTCGGCTATCTTCAGCGCGGCGAACATCGTTGCGGTTCCTCCCTGTCCGCGTTGGATGGGGTGACCCGCCTGGGGGCACCCCATCGGCTTTGCGATTTGGTTAGGGCCGCTTACGGTTTGTAGTTCCTGATCGCATCGATGTTTTCTTGTCCGAACTTCTCGGCGAACACCTCGAATGCTGGCTGCAGCGCCTGCTGGAAGGCGGCGGTATTGACATTTTCGGTGACCTGCATGCCCTCTTTCTTCAGGGTCGCAATGCCGTTCTCGGCATCCGAACGCACCTTGTCGCGCATGGCCTTCACGCCAACCTTGGCCGATTCCTCGAACCAGCCCTTTTCCTCGTCGGATAGGCCGTCCCAGACCGACGGCGAGATCAGGATGAGCGCCGGCGAATAGACGTGCCGTGTCAGCGACAGATACTTTTGCACGTCGGCGAAATTGGCGGAGAGGATTACCCCGATCGGATTTTCCTCACCGTCGACCGTGCCCTGCTCCAGAGCGGTAAACAGCTCGGTGAAGGCCATCGGCGTCGGCAGCATGCCGAGCGTCCTGAACGCCTCCATATGGACCGGGTTCTCCATAGTGCGGATCTTGAGTCCTTCCGCGTCGGTAGGCTCTGCCACGGGACGCACGTTGTTGGTGAGATTGCGGAAGCCATTCTCTGCCCATGCCAGCGCGTGCAAGCCGTGCTCGGGGAACTTGTCGAGCAACTTCTGTCCAATCGGACCGTCCAGCACCGCGTGGGCGTGCTCGTAGCCGCTGAACAGGAAGGGGATGTCCAGGATCAGTACATCTGGCACAAAGTTCCCGATCGGACCGGTCGACACGATCGCAAGGTCGATGGTGCCGATCTGGGTGCCCTCAACGAGCTCGCGCTCGCCGCCCAGGCTGCTGCCATAGGATTCGTTCAGCTTGAACTTGCCACCGGACCGTTCGGCAAGGTCCTCTGCCATCGCCTCGGCGCCCACCGAGTAGTGCGAGGTCGAGGAAAGGGCGTGAGCGATAGTAAGATTGCTCTGCGCCGATGCGGCGCTGGCGCCGCCCAGCGTCAGTGCCGTCAAGACTGCGAAAGTTAGGCAAGCTTCTCTTATGTTCATAAGTTTCCTCCGGTTGATGAATTGTTTGGAGAGTGCCCGCGCGGCGAAGGCCTAATCGTCAGTGTCGTAGATCACTTCCAGACGATCGCGGGAGCGCGTGAGATGCCGGCGCATCGCCTCAGCCGCTCTGTCTCGCGAGCGGCTGCGGATGGCCTCCACCAACACGGCATGTTCGTCCACCGCTTCGGTGATGACGCGGCCGTGCAGCATCAGGCGGAACAGGTGAAGGTGAATATGCTGACGAGACAGGATGCCCTCGATCAGCCTGTTGCCGGCACCCTGAGCGATCGTGGCGTGGAAGGCCTCGTCGTAGCGAGCAAAGCGGCTCATTGCTATGCGCGGCGTGCCGGTCGCCGTCACCTCCATCGACAGCGACAGGCTTTCAAGCTTCTCGATCTCGGTCTCGTCCATCAGCGCGGCGGCTTCGGCGGCCAAGAACGGCTCCAAGAGCAGGCGCAGATCGTAGAGCTCCTTAAACTGCCGGCGGTTGAGTAGCGGGCTAGCGCGGTAGCCGACATAGGGCGTCTTCTCCACCAGCGCTTCAGCCTCGAGCCGCCGCAGGGCTTCGCGGATGGGGGTTTGCGACACGCCGAAGTCGCGGGCGACGTCATCGATATTGATGCGCCCGGCGGGTTCGATGCGTAGTGACATAATTTCGCCGAGCAGGGTTTCATACACGGATTCCACGAGCCCATGGCCACGGCCCTCAGCATCCAAGCCGGCCGGCGCGCTGCCGGGTTGCCCCCGTCGCCTGCCTGTCGATTTGGATCGCGCGACCTTGCTAGCCATCGTCCTCACCACGCTCCGCCCGCCCTTTCGTCGCTCGCGTCAGATAAACTGAGCGAAAGTCATATCGTATCTCATTTGCATAGTGAATAGAAAAAATACATATAATTTAAGGAGTTGACGTACCTAAAATATCCTATAGGAATTTTGGGGTTGATGGTTGCGGGATGCGCCGCCGCGCTCGGTTGGCGAGCATTCCGGGCGGGCGGGGCAGTGGCCCGGCCGCCGCAGGCAAAGGGAAACACTGAAGAATGGACATGATTACCGAGAGCAGCGCGCCCGCACGGGGCGCGCGCATCACGCGCGTCGAGGTACTGCTCGTCGACTTGCCGGCCAAATTCCCGCGTAAGGACGCAATCCAGCCGTTCGAGAAGCAGGAAACGCCGATCGTCCGTATCACCACCGAATCCGGTGCGGTCGGTGCGGGCTACACTTACACCCTTGGCACCGGCGGTTCGGCGATTATGCGCCTCCTCGCCGACTGCCTGGCGCCGCAGCTGCTCGGGCAGGACGCGCGCAAGGTGGAGGCTCTGTGGTGGCGTCTCAATCGCTCCATCAACTCCGTGTCACCAGGTATCTTCACGAGCCTCGCACTTGCCGCGATAGACATCGCGCTGTGGGATATTCGGGGACAGCTCGCAGGTCTGCCGCTCTCTGTCATGGTCGGCGGCGCACACGATCGCATGCCGATCTACGATACCGAAGGCGGCTGGTTGAACATCGATGACGATGAGCTCGTCGCCAACGCGCGCTCGGTGGCCGAGCGTGGCTTCCACGGCTTCAAGGTCAAGGTCGGCTTGTCGTTGAAAGACGATATCCGGCGCCTTGCCAAGGTGCGCGAGGCCTTGCCGGATCACGTGGACGTGATGACGGACGCCAACCAGATCTTCAATGTGGACGAGGCTATTCGTCGTGCCCGCGCCTACGCTGATCTCGGCGTGGCCTGGTTCGAGGAGCCGCTTCCGGCCGACGATCTTCACGGCCACAAGCTCCTGCGCCAATCCACGGCGATGCCGATCGCGATCGGCGAGACGCTCCACAGCATCCATTCCTTCCGCCAGTATCTCCAGCAGGACGCCTGCTCGATCGTTCAGGTGGACGCCGCGCGGGTTGGCGGTATCACGCCATGGCTCAAAGTCGCGCACATGGCCGAGGCCTTCAACATGGCGGTCGCGCCGCACTACCTCATGGAGCTGCACGTTTCGCTCGCCTGCGGTGTTCCGAACGCCCGGCTGGTCGAGCATATCCCGCAGCTGGACGATTTGCTTTCGGCGCCGATCGTTATCGACAAGGACGGCTATGTCACACCGCCGTCGACGCCGGGCACCGGCATCGAATGGGACTGGTCGGAAGTCGCCAAGCGTCAGATTGCCCAGGAGGTCGTATGTCCCTGAGCAAAACGGCCCGTGTGGGCCTCGTCGGCGTTGGCCTGATGGGGCACGGCATTGCCGCCAATGTGTTGAAAGCCGGTTATCCCCTGGTGTTCCTCGACCATCCCGGCAACCGTTCGGTGGACGATCTGCGTGCTGGAGGCGCCGAGCCCCGTGTGACCGGGGCTGCGGTCGCGCAAACGAGCGACGTCATCATCCTGTGCGTGACCGGCACGCCGCAGGTGGAAGATGTGCTCTTCCGCGAGGACGGCATTCTCGCCGGCATGAAGCCGGGGACCATCATCGTCGACTGCTCAACGGCGATCGCATCCTCAACCCGCGAGATTGCCGGCCGTGTCGCCGCAGCTGGCGGACGCTTCATGGACGCCGCCATGACGCGCACGCCGAAGGAGGCCGAAGAAGGCCGGCTCAACCTCATCGTCGGTGCACCGGAAGATCTGTTCGCCGAGGTGCTGCCGTTGCTGCAATCCTACGCCGAGAACATCGTGCATGCCGGCCCGGTTGGGGCCGGACACGAGCTGAAGCTCCTGCACAATTTCGTCTCCCTCGGCTTCTCGGCCGTCTTCGCGGAGGCGGCTGCCGCCGCCCGCAAGGCCGGTGTGGCCGATGGTCCGTTCCTCGAGGTGCTCGGCAAAGGGGGCGCGGCCGGTGTCGTGTTCGATCGGCTGAGACCGTTCATGGAGACTGGCGACATCGAGGGATTCCGCTTCTCGCTGTCGAACGGTCTCAAGGACCTGAGTTACTACAACACGATGGTCGAGGAGCTCGGTGCGCAGCATGCGATGGCGACAGCGGCCCGGGCGATGTACGCTCAGGTCGTCGAAGCCGGTCACGGCAACGATCCGGTGCCGGAACTGATCAGCATCCTCGCCGCCGATTCGTGATCATGCAGGCGTGTCTTTCGCACGACGACCGGCGCGCGCGGACCTTTCTCGCGCGTCGCTTCCCCGAGGCGATCGAAGCGACGATGCGCGATCGCTTCGATCTCATCGTCAACGAGCATGATGCTATTCTGTCGGCCGCGGAACTTGCCGCTGCTGCCAAGGGTTGCCGGTATCTGTTCGTCTCGGCGACCGAGTCGCTGCCTTCCTCGCTTTTCGACGCCCTCGCGCCCGAGCTTGAGGTCGTCGGTACCCTGTCGGTCGGCTACGACCATATTGCGGTCGACAGCGCCAAGGCGCACGGTGTCTCAGTGCTGCACACGCCCGATGTCCTCAGCGAAGCGTGCGCCGAGATCGCGATGATGCTGCTACTCAACGCCGCGCGGCGCGGCTATGAGAGCGACGCTCTGGTCCGCTCCGGCGCCTGGCGGGGCTGGGGGCCAACCCAGCTCTTGGGGCTTGAGCTGACTGGAAGGCGGCTTGCGATCCTCGGCATGGGCCGCATCGGCCGCGAGGTCGCGCAGCGGGCGAGGGGGTTCGGCCTTCAAATTCACTACCACAACCGCACTCGTCTGCCGTTCGAGCTTGAGGCCGGCGCCAACTATCATGGCGACCGGGAGAGCTTTCTCGCCCACGCCGATATTCTTCTCATCGCCGCGCCCGGAACGCCGGCGCTGCGCGGCTTCCTTGACCGCGATGCGATCGCCGGACTGCCGGCCGATTCCATCGTGGTCAATATCTCGCGTGGCGACATCGTTGATGACGACGCTCTCATCGCCGCGCTTCAGGACGGACGGGTGTTCGCCGCCGGGCTCGATGTGTTCCGAGACGAGCCGAACATCGATCCGCGCTACCGCCGTCTGTCCAACGTGTTCCTGTCGGCGCACATCGGCAGCGCCACCACCAAGACGCGCAACGCTATGGGCCAACTCCTGCTCGATGGCGTCGCAGCGCTTCAAGCCGGCCGGCGGCCGGCCAACGAACTGACCTAACGAAAAGTTCCCCGAGGATACTTCATGAACCGCACCGAGAGCCTCCTGCGCCAGAAATGCTATGTCGACGGACGCTGGATCGATTCCTCCGATGGCAAGACCATCGCCGTCACCAATCCGTCCACCGGCGAGACGATCGGCACCGTCCCGGCGCTCACGCGCGAGGACGTGAGCGCGACGATAGCGGCGGCCGAAAAAGCTGGTCGGGCCTGGGCTGCGCGCTCGGCCAAGGAGCGCGGCCTCGTTCTGCGTCGCTGGTTCGACCTCTGCATGCAGAACCAGGAGGAACTGGCACGAATCCTGACCGCCGAGCAGGGCAAGCCGCTTGCGGAGGCGCGTGCTGAGATTGCCTACGGGTCGGCCTTCATCGAGTGGTTTTCGGAGGAGGCAAAGCGCATTGATGGAGACGTCATCCCGGCCGCGACCTCCGACCGGCGCATTCTCGTTCTGAAGCAGCCGGTGGGTGTCGTGGCCGCGATCACGCCATGGAACTTTCCGAACGCGATGATCACACGGAAGGCGGCTGCCGCACTCGCGGCGGGCTGCACAATCGTCGTCAAGCCGGCGAGCGCCACGCCTTTCTCCGCGCTTGCGCTGGCCGAGCTCGGCGCGCGGGCTGGTCTGCCGAAAGGTGCCCTCAACGTTGTCACGGGCGCGGCTTCCGTCGTCGGCAACGAGCTCACGGACAATCCGACGGTGCGCAAACTCTCCTTCACTGGCTCCACAGAGGTCGGGAAGCTCCTTCTGGAGCGGTGCGCAAAGACCGTGAAGAAGGTGTCGATGGAGCTCGGAGGCAACGCGCCCTTTATCGTCTTCGACGACGCCGATCTCGACAAGGCGGTTGCCGGCGTCCTGGCATCCAAGTTCCGCAACACCGGTCAAACCTGCGTGTGCGCCAATCGCGTCTTCGTACAGGACGGCGTCTACGACGATTTCGCTCAGCGCTTGAAGCGTGAGGTCGAAGCGATGCGCGTGGGAGACGGTTTCGAGGAAGGCGTCACCCTCGGTCCGCTCATCGACGACCAGGCGGTCGCGAAGGTCAACGAGCACATCGAGAATGCCGTGAACGGCGGCGCGAGGGTACTTGCCGGCGGAAAGCCGCACGAGCGTGGTGGCAACTTCGTCGAGCCGACCATCCTGACGGAGGTTGCAACCGACGCGCTTCTGATGCGCGAGGAGACGTTCGGGCCGGTGGCCCCCCTGATCCGCTTCAACACCGAGGAGGAGGTGGTGGCGCACGCCAACGACACGCCCTTCGGCCTTGCAAGTTACATCTACACCCGCGACCTGAGCCGTTCCTGGCGGGTATCGGAGGCGCTGGAATTCGGAATCGTCGGTCTCAATGAGGGGATCATTTCCTCGGAGGTGGCGCCTTTCGGCGGCGTCAAGGAGTCCGGCATGGGGCGGGAAGGCTCCAAATACGGCATCGAGGAGTATGTGGAGATCAAATATGTCTGCGTTGGTCTGTGAACTGCGGCGCCAAGGGGCCGGGCTGTGATGAGCTACAAAATAGCCGTCATCCCGGGCGACGGGATCGGAAACGAGGTGATGCCAGAGGGCCTGCGGGTACTCGAGGCCGTCGGCGCCGCCCATGGCCTAAGCTTCACCCCGTGCCACTTTGATTGGAGCTGCGAGACCTTTAAGGCCACCGGTCGGATGATGCCGCAGGACGGTCTCGACCGGCTGCGCGACCATGATGCCATTTTCCTTGGCGCCGTGGGCTTTCCGGGTGTGCCGGACCACATCTCCCTGTGGAATCTGCTGATCCCGATCCGCCGGACATTCGACCAGTACGCCAATGTCCGGCCGGTACGGCTGCTCGCCGGCGTGCCGTGCCCGCTTGCCGGAAAGGCGCCTGGGGACATCGATTTTTGGATCATCCGAGAGAATAGCGAAGGCGAGTACTCCCAGATGGGCGGTCGCTTCGCTGAAGGTACTGAGCGTGAGTTCGTCCTGCAGGAGGCGGTGTTCACCCGCACGGGCATCGATCGCATCCTGCGCTACGCCTTCGAGTTCGGCAAGCAGCTAGGACGGTTGCATGTGACGTCCGCAACAAAGTCAAATGGCATCTACCACTCCATGCCCTATTGGGACGAGCGGTTCGCGGCGATGGCTGCCGAGTATCCGGACTTTCGGACGGACGAGTACCACATCGACATCCTGAGCGCCCGGTTCGTGATGTCACCGGAGCGCTTCGACGTGGTCGTCGGCAGTAATCTGTTCGGGGACATCCTGTCCGACCTCGGACCGGGCGTCACCGGGACGATTGCGGTGGCCCCCTCGGCGAACATCAACCCGGAGCGCATCTATCCGTCGATGTTTGAGCCCGTGCACGGCTCCGCGCCCGACATCGCCGGGCAGAACATCGCCAATCCGGTCGGCCAGATTTGGTCGGCGGCGATGATGCTCGATCATCTCGGGCATCCGGAGGCGGGCCAAGCCGTGCTCCACGCGATCGAGAAGGTTCTGTCCCGAACGGACGGGCCGAAGACGCCCGATCTTGGTGGACGCGCCAGCACCGCGGAACTGGGCGAGGCGATCGCTGCGGAGGTTTCCGCCCAATAGGGACCGGCGCGGGATTGCACCTGGATTGTAGAATTGGAGAGAAGCCTGCGCCGATCGCGCAGGCTCTTTCGACGGCCTGGCAAGCCGACAGACCAGCGAGGTTGTCCTGCAGGCTCTTCACATGGCGGTCTGGCGCCGCAAGCCACAGAATACGGTGCTGGTTCATTCCGACCAGGGCTCTCAGTTCACCAGCATGGACTGGGCCAGCTTCCTGCGACACCACAATCTGGTTGACTCCATGAGCCGGCGCGGCAACTGCCATGACAATGCCGTGGCCGAAAGCTTCTTCAACCTTCTCAAGCGCGAGAGAATCAGGCGCCGGACCTACCGGAAACGGGACGAAGCCCGACAGGACGTGTTCGACTATATCGAAATGTTCTACAACCCGACCCGCAAGCATGTCCGAAACGGCATGCTATCACCCGTCGAGTTCGAGAAACGGCACCAAATCTAATCCCGAAGGTGTCTACAGAACGCGGGGCTATCCACTCAACGCCAATATTTGAAGCCATCGGTGACATTTGCGGGATGTACTCTCCGTACGAATGCTGGCCCAACTTTTAGGTTGCTGGATATTTCTCAGGGTATTCTAGAGCCGCTATAACCTGCCGTCTCGAAATGCGATGGCAGACGTCTCCAATCAATTCTGCAAGCTTTGGCCTGTTCTGTGTTTCCTCTCCGGAGCTCCCCGAACCCATCCGCGGTCTCGAGGGCAAAATGGGAGGAGAACCATGACCGAACAGACAATTATTCGTGCCGTCGCGGCAGTCCTGATTGGATCCGCATTGGCTGCCCCGGCGTACGCCACCGAATGCATCGCACCGTCCAATCCGGGCGGGGGTTGGGACTTCACATGCCGTTCGGTCGGTAAGCTCCTTACCGAGCTGGGTGAAGTCGACGGCAACGTCCAGGTTACAAACATGCCCGGTGGCGTTGGTGCCGTCGGGTTCGCGCACGTTGCGGCAGACCGCTCTGATGATGCCGATCTCATCGTCGCAACCTCAACGGTCGCCGTGACGCAAATCGCACAAGGCAAGTACCCCGGCGGGCTTCAAGACGCGCGTTTCCTTGCAATGCTTGGTGCCGATGTCGGCGTGATCGCTGTGGACGCGGACAGCCCCTATCAGACGCTCGCGGATTTGACCGCTGCCATGAAGGACACGCCGGATCAGGTCATCGGTGCTGGTGATGGCGCGGGGAGTTGGGACCACATCCGCTACCTTCTGGTGGCGCAAAAGAGCGGAATCGAGAACGTCACCGGCTTACGCTGGGTTCAGTTCGACGGCGGCGCCGAAGCGATCACCCAAATGATGGGTGGGCAGATCACCGTCGTTTCCACCGACCTCGGCGAGGCGTCCGGATTTGCGGAGTCCGGTGACATTCGTTTGCTCGCGGTACTCTCGGATGAACCGGTTCCGGCTGTCCCCAATGTTCCAACTGCTTCTTCGCAGGGTATCGATGTGACCGGCTACAACTGGCGCGGCTTCTACACGGGCAAGGACGTGTCCGACGCCGGCTATGAGGCGTGGCTCGCCAAGCTCGAAGCCGTCTATAATTCGGATGCATGGAAAGAAGCCGCGATCAACGCCGGGCTGATCCCGAATTGGATCGCAGGTGAGGATTTTCAGGCCTATCTGGCTGACCAGGAAGCGGAGATCGCGGAAATTTCCCGCGCAATCGGCATCATCAAATGATGGCCCGCGTCTTCGGGGTCGCAGTCTTCGTGATTGCGGCCCTATACCTCAATTCAGCCCTCTCGTATGAGGCGGCATTCGGCGATCCGCTTGGGCCGCGCGCTTTCCCACTAATGCTGGCGATCCCGGCCCTTCTGGGTTCCGCGTCTCTGGTCGTTTTGCCGGGAGCCTCCGAGGCCTTCGCTGCCAAGGACCGCATGCTGGTTCAACTGGGCGCCGTCATCTGCCTTTTCGCATTCGTGTTTCTGCTCGAGAGGGTGGGGTTCCTGATCTCGACGGCCGGGATGACCATCGTTCTAGCGCTGCTCATGCAGGCCCGCCTGCTAGCGGCATGCATAATCGGAATGATCGCCTCGCCCGCACTCTGGCTCCTGTTCGATCGCTTCCTCGACTTGCCGCTGCCCATGCTGGGTGATTGGATCGGATAAGACAATGGACATCTTTTCTCATCTTTTGGGTGGCCTGGGCGTTGCCCTGATGCCTCTCAATATCGCGCTTCTGCTTCTTGGGTGTTTCGCCGGAACCCTCATCGGGGCTCTTCCCGGCCTCGGGCCGGTCAACGGAGTCGCCATTCTCATCCCGTTGACCTTCGCATTCGGGCTCGATGCAACGTCGTCGCTCATCCTGTTGGCTTCGGTCTACTACGGTTGCATGTATGGTGGCCGCATCTCGGCCGTCCTGCTCAACATCCCCGGCGACGAACCAGCCATGATGACGGCGCTGGACGGCTACCCAATGGCCCAGGCCGGCAAGGCATCCGAAGCTCTTGCGATCTCCGCTGTCGGCTCGTTCATCGGTGCGACTATTGCAACCACCGGCTTAACTCTCTTCGCTCCGCTTCTAGCGCAGGCGGCGATCTACTTCGGGCCGGCCGACTATTTCGCGCTCTATATCATGGCATTTGCGACGATCGGTGGTTTGATGAGCGTGGACATTCGCAAAGCACTGCTCAGCGCGGTCCTGGGATTGATGATCGCCACGATCGGTCTGGACCCGTCGACGGGTATCGCCCGCTTCACGCTTGGTTCGTACGAATTGTTTGACGGCTTCGATCTGGTCGTCGCAATGGTTGGCCTCTTCGCCGTTTCCGAGGTCTTGGTTCTCCTTGAGAACGAGATGTCTGACAACAAGTCTGACCTGCACGTCAGCAAGTTGCTGCCGGACTGGTCCGCGATGCGGGGAACGTTCGGGGCTTCTCTGCGCGGCTCCGGTGTGGGGTTCATCGCAGGGGTTCTTCCCGGTGCCGGTGCTTCCTTGGGAGCGGTCATGAGCTATTCCATGGAAAAGCAATACTCGGATCGCAAAGGTACTTTCGGCAAGGGCGACCCGCGCGGTGTCGCCGCGCCCGAAGCCGGAAACAACGCTGCATCGGGTGGCGCTCTTATTCCGATGTTGGCACTCGGTGTGCCGGGGTCGGGAACGACCGCCGTAATGCTTGCCATGCTGGTTTCGCTCAATGTGCAGCCCGGACCGCTGCTGTTCGAACGGAGTCCCGACCTGGTCTGGGGTTTGGTCGCTGCGCTGTACCTCGCCAACGTTGCACTGCTGATCCTGAACGTGCCGATGATCGGGATCTTCACCACCATTCTGCGGACCCCGAACTGGGCACTCATGCCTGTTGTCGTCGCAATCAGTTTCGTCGGTATCTATTCGCTTAGCCGATCCGCTTTTGACCTCTACGCGCTGCTCGGTTTTGGCGTGCTCGGATACCTCATGCGAAAAATGGATATCTCATTGGTTCCATTGGTTCTGGGTCTGCTTCTAGGCACAGACATGGAGAACAACTTGCGTCGTGCGCTGTCGATCTCCGCAGGTGACTTGGGTGTGCTCGTACGGTCTCCCATTTCAATCAGCCTCTACTGCCTCACCGCACTCTTTCTTGTCCTCTCGATTTGGATGAGCCTCCGAATGAAGCGGCGCAGTACATATCAACCGGATGGAATAGAAATATGAAATTCGGTTTCGTGGGCCTTGGCCAGATGGGCAAACCAATGGCCATCAATCTTGGCAAGACGTTTGACGTGATCGCCTATGATCAGCGCCCCGACGCACTGTCAGACGATGCAAAAACGAAGCAGGTCGGCAGCTTGAGCGACCTTGCGGAATGCACCCATGTCTTCCTGAGCCTGCCGTCGAGCAAAGTGCTGGAGATCGTGCTCTTCGACAAAGAAAACGGGCTGGCAGGCATCCTAAAGCCCGGCACCGTCATCGTGGACACGTCGACCGTCGAGTACAATGCCACTGTCGATATAGGCAATCGTCTGGACGACATGGGTCTGCGCTTTCTGGACGCACCCGTCTCTGGCATGCAAAAGCGGGCCGAGGACGGGACCTTGACCATGATGATCGGCGGGGAGAAGTCGCTCGCCCGCGAACTTGATCCCGCCATGAGCGCAATGGCCAACAAGATCCTGTACATGGGACCGCGCGGTGCCGGACAGCTGACCAAACTCATCAATCAGCTCTTGTTCGACGTCAACATGGCTGCTTTGGCCGAGATCCTGCCAGTATCTGTCAAGCTTGGCCTGGATCCTGAACAGATGGCAGACGTCATCAACTCGGGGACTGGGCGCAGCTATGCGTCGGAATTCTTCCTCCCCAATATACTCGAAGGCATCTTCGATCAGGGCTACCCGATGAGACACGCCTACAAGGACCTGATCTCGGGAGCGGAACTGGGCGCCCGTCATGCGATCCCGCTTTCGGTCCTGGGGGCCGCAACGGCAACCTATCAGCGCGCGCTGCTTGAAGGGCTGGGCGACCAGGATAAAGGCGCCATGGTCAAGGTATTTGAGAACCTGCTGGGCGTCGCATTCCGCAAATCGGGCGAAGGAGCAAAGAAATGAGCAACGAAAAGGGTCTTCGCAAAGGCCTAACCAACTATGGCGACAAGGATTTTGCCATCTACCTGCGCCGGTCGTTCGCCCGGTCCATGGGGCTGTCGCGCGAGATGCTCGACAAGCCGATCGTCGGGATCGCGATGACGCCGTCAGGATTCAATAACTGCCATCGTTTCATGCCGGAGCTGGTTGAGGCGGTGAGCCGCGGCGTCCTTGCCGCCGGGGCTCTCCCGCGGCCGTTCCCGACCATTTCGACAGGCGAGGTTTTCCTGAACCCGACGTCGATGGTCTATCGCAACCTGATGTCCATGGACACCGAGGAAATGGTGCGGGCACAGCCGATGGATGCGGTTGTACTGATCGGCGGCTGCGATAAGACCGTGCCGGCGCAGCTCATGGGAGCAGCCTCTGCAGATGTCCCGGCTATCCAGCTTGTCACGGGACCGATGTCGACCGGCCGCCACAAGGGCGAGCGGCTAGGCGCCTGTACTGACTGCCGCCGTTTCTGGGGGAAATTCCGGGCCGGCGAAATCGAGTCGGATGAGATCAACCAGGTTGAGGGGCGGCTTGCAGCAACCGCAGGAACCTGTGCAGTAATGGGCACCGCCTCCACAATGGCCATCATCGCGGAAGTCTTGGGCATGTCCTTGCCCGGATCCGCAGCCATTCCGGCGGTGAACGCCGGCCGTCTCGTTGCGGCAGAAGCCACCGGTAAGGCCGCCGTAGGTCTGATCTCGAACCCGATCCTGCCGAGCCAGATTATCACACAGAAATCGGTGGAGAATGCTCTGCGCGCTCTGATGGCCGTTTCGGGTTCGACCAACGCTGTGGTCCATCTCTCGGCCATCGCCGGTCGCCGAGGTATCCGCATCTCCAATGCACTCTTGAACAAGATTTCAGATGAGACGCCGGTTCTTGTTGACCTCAAGCCGGTGGGCCAGGGCTATATGGAAGACTTCCACGCCGCCGGTGGCGTTGGCGCGGTGCTTCGGGAAATCAAGCATCTCTTGCACCTCGACACGATGGACGTGTGCGGCGTGACTCTCGATGAGCGTTTGGCAGAGCCGCTCGACTGGGTGGACCGCAAAGTGATCCGTGAGGCCAGCGATCCCGTCTCGCCCGAAGGAGGATTGATCGCACTCTCCGGTAACATCGCCCCCAACGGCGCGATCTTCAAACGTGCGGCGGCGACGCCGGACCTCTTCGAAGTCGAAGGGCGCGCCGTGGTCTTCGAAGACCTCGAGGATCTGGCCGACCGGGTGGATGACCCCGACCTCGACATCAAGAAGGAGGACGTGATGGTGTTGCGAAATGCCGGTCCCATCGCGGCTGGCATGCCCGAAGCAGGCTACCTGCCGATTCCCAAGAAATTGGCGCGTCAGGGCGTTAAGGACATAGTGCGTATCTCGGATGCGCGTATGTCTGGTACCGCGTTCGGAACCATCGTGCTGCATATTTCACCCGAAGCGGCCGTTGGCGGACCGCTGGCCGCCGTCCGCAACGGCGACCGGGTGCGTCTGTCTGTGAAGGAAAAGAAGATCGACCTCTTGATCGACGACGCCGAAATCGCCCGTCGCATGCAGGGACACACCCGGCCCGAAAAGCCCAAGCGAGGATACCGCGCGCTCTACGCTGAGCGTGTCCTCCAGGCTCCCGAAGGGTGTGACTTCGACTTCCTCGTACATGAAGACCTGCATTCAGCGGAAACCAATAAGCATCCAAGGGTTAGAAAATGAACCTGTTCAGGAAACTTCAGGCGGCGGAAGCCGAGGGCAAGCCGGTTCGCATCGGCATGATCGGGGCTGGCAAGTTCGGTACGATGTTCTTGGCACAGGCCCTTCGCATTCCCGGCATCCATTTGGTGGGTGTTATCGATTTGCGTGTCGATGCCGCCCAATCGAGCATGCAACTGGTGGGCTGGGACCAATCTCAATACACCGCCGCATCATTGGACGACGCCGCAAAGACCGGGGCAACCTATGTCGGCGATGACTGGCAAGCACTTGTGGCGCACCCCGCGGTCGACATCGTCATCGAATGCACCGGCAACCCCATGGCTGCCGTGGAACACGTCCTCGCAGCCTTCGAGGCAGGCAAGGACGTAATCAACGTTACCGTTGAAGCCGACGCTTTCGTCGGACCGGCATTCGGTCGCCGCGCTGAAAAAGCTGGCGTGATATATTCCATGGCTTATGGCGACCAACCTGCACTGGCCTGTGATCTGGTCGATTGGGCCCGGACCTGCGGTTTCCCGGTAGTCGCTGCAGGCAGGGGCCACAAGTGGTTGCCGCATTACCGCCAGTCTACACCCGAAACAGTCTGGGATCATTGGGGTCTGACCCGCGAACAAGCAGAACGTGGGCGGCTCAATCCAAAGATGTTCAACGCGTTCCTCGACGGCTCCAAACCGGCGATCGAAAGTGCTGCGATTGCGAATTGCTGTGGGCTTGACGCACCCGAGAGTGGGCTGGTGTTCCCCCCCGGTGGCATCGACGACGTGCCCACGCTCATGCGTCCGGCCTCCGAGGGTGGTGTGCTCGCGCGCAAGGGAATGGTGGACGTCGTATCGTGCCTCACCGCCGATGGGCAGCAGATTCCGCATGACATACGCAAGGGGGTCTGGGTTTGCTTCGAGGGGGATACCGAATACCTCAAGAACTGCTTCGAGGAATACAAGGTGGTCACCGATCCATCCGGCCGCTACATGTGCAATTACAAGCGCTGGCACCTGATCGGGCTTGAACTTGGCGTTTCGGTCGCGTCCATCGGCCTTCGCAAGGAATCGACCGGGGTCGCCACGGATTTTCGGGCTGATGTTGCTGCCATCGCGAAGAGGAACCTAGACAAAGGCGAAGTCCTTGATGGCGAGGGCGGGTTCACTGTCTCCGGCGGTCTGCGTCCAGCGCGCCAGTCGGTGGAGCATGGATATGTGCCCCTGGGGCTGGCCCACAATGTTAGACTTTTGAAGCCGGTGACGGAAGGCCGGGCAGTGACCTGGAGCGACGTCGAAATCGATACCACGACAGCGGCCTACAAGTTGCGGCGCGAAGTCGAAGGCGCCGTGAAAGAGATGGCTCGATATGGGTAGGGTCAACATTCGCAACCTGGACTGTGTGACGACAGTCGGGCGCGGCCTTTGCCGTCCTGAGTCAGTCCTGACGACATCGAGCGGCGACATCTTCGTTTCGCACAAGTGGCGCGGGGTCGCGCGCATCATGCCCGACGGGCGGCAATTCCTGCTGGCCGGAGCCGAAGAGATCGGCGGCTTGCCAGTTGTTCCCAACGGTATTGCCCTTCGCTCCGATGGCAGTTTTCTCGTTGCCAACATCTCGGATGCCGGCGGGCTTCTTGAACTCACCCCAGACGGGATGAGGCTCTTCCACCGCTGCTCGACAACCGATGTTGCGCCACCAGTCAATTTCGTGACGCTCGATGAACTGGGGCGCATCTGGTTCACCGTCAGTTCTACGTGCAGTCCGCGCGACCTTGCCTACCGGCGGGACGTGAAGAACGGCTACGTTGGCCTGATTGATAAACGCGGCATGCGCATCGTGGTCGACGGGTTGCACTACACGAATGAAATTCGTCCGGATCTGGAAGGCGGATGGCTCTACATCAGCGAAACCTTCGGCCAGAAGGTGAGCCGCATCCGTCTCGACGAGGCCGGCGTTCATGGGGAGGCCGAAACTTTCGCAAGCCTGCCGCGCGGCGCTTTCGTAGACGGGATCGAGCTGGACAGCGAGGATGCCCTTTTGTGCGCCTGCATCGTCTCGAACGAGTTGATCAGAGTCACGCCGGACGGATCATGGTCGATTGTCGCACGCGAAAGGGACGAAGACTGGGTGGACGAGGTCGAGGCCGCACTTGATGCAGGCACAATGGGCCGCCGGCATTTTGACACTGCCCCCACTTCGGTACTCCAAAACATTGCAAGCATTGCCTTTGCTGGGGAGCGTTTTGATAAGATAATCTGCGGGAACCTTCTGGGGGACTGCCTGCCCGTCCTTTCGATCGGCGTCTCCGGCAATGCGCCACTGCATTGGAATGTGGACGTTCCCTTGTGGGGCGAGCCTTTCTGAACGGCAGCCGGAGGAACGAATGAACTTCGACCTGCAGTCGCTGCTGCTCTTCAAATCCGTGGTTTCAAGTGGAAGCATCGCCGGGGCTGCAGAGCTTCACAATATTGCAGCTTCAGCCGTGAGCCGAAGAATCTCAGATCTCGAAATTCAGATTGGGACGGCGCTATTCTATCGGCAAAGGCGAGGAGTCGAGTTGACACCTGCAGGGGAGGAATTCCTGAGCCATGTTTCTGGATTGCTCAATCGTCTGGCGCGCATGGAGCAGGCAATGGAGGACTTCGCCGATGGCCTCAAGGGCGTCGTCAGAATTGCCGCGAATACCTCAAGCATCACACAATTCCTGCCAGAAGATCTCGCGGCATTTGTCAACGATTTTCCGAGAGTCCGGATCAAGCTTGTCGAAATGTTCAGCACAGACGTCCTGGCCCATGTCCGCATGGGACATGCTGATCTTGGGATTTGTTCTGGATTGACCGATCCGGGCGACCTGGACGCCACGCTGTACCGTCGCGACACATTAGTGCTGGCGGTCCCGGAAAACCACCCGCTGGCAAGCTTAGCATCGGTCTCGCTGGGCGACATCCTCGACCAGGATATCGTGTCGCTTCAGGAAGGGAGCTCGATCCAGGCCTATGTTGATGCCCAGGCCGAGGCACAGGGCCGAATGCCGAAGACCCGCGTTCAGGTGATGAGCTTCGATGGTGTCCGCCGTATGGTCGAGGCTCACCTGGGCGTCGCGATCCTACCCCATGGTGCAGTTATGGACGCCGCCCGCGACAGCAAGCTGACCATGGTCTCGATCGCAGAGCCTTGGGCGATGCGCGAGTTACTTTTGGTGCGGAAGCCGAACAGCCAACTTGGGCGCGCCAGCCAGGTCATGTTTGAGTATTTGACTGGACAAGACCGCCCTAGACAACAAGATGTACAGAGCAAGCCATGACAATATTGAAGAACCTCGATCATCTGGTTCTAACCGTTGCCGATATCGAACGCACCTGTGCCTTCTATCATGAGGTTCATGGATGCGAGATTGTGACGTTCGGTGCCAACCGCAAGGCGCTCAAGTTCGGTGGTCAGAAATTCAACCTCCACGAAGCGGGAAACGAGTTCGAGCCCAAAGCTCGGACACCCCGCCCCGGTTCGGCCGATTTTTGCCTGATCACTGAAGATCCGATCGACCGGGTCGAGGGGGAACTTCGCCGGGCCGGTATCGAGATTGAAGAAGGGCCTGTGCCGCGCACCGGTGCGACCGGGTCGATAGTGTCAGTCTATATCCGGGATCCTGACGGCAACCTCTTAGAGCTTTCGAACTATATGAATGACTAATCCGTACATCGCACGAAATCCGAGACGGTAACACTAAAAAGCACCTCAGAGCAGGCACATCACTTGGGCTGTATCGCGAGCGCGGTTTTGTGGGTGTAGATATCTCGGATAGTACACTTATCGATAGGTGCGGGTGCGCAATGAACCGATGAAGGTTATGCAGCCCCTAAGCTACCGGATCGAGGTCACGGCCGGCAATCCCACTACCTGGGGCGGTCTACCGCTTTGCCCCGGACTGGAAGGAATAGTGCGCCTGGGACCACTTGAGCCAGACTCGCGGCATCCCATTTCGGACGGTGAGGTGGCTTGCCCTACACTGTGCATCCGATGAGGTGCTGGGACGGACCGAATGTTTCGTGGGATGCCTTTAGCTAAGCGAGTCGATACTTTGTCTCGGGACAGTAATTTTTTGTAGGATCGAGTGATTCTGGCTATGCAGAAAGTTTCGGGATTTGGCGTTCCACCAATCGCAAGTATCGTTGGTTGCGGGCCCCCCGCAACCAATTTTTGCATGCGAAAACCCCGCCCCATCGGCGGGGTTTTGCTTTTGGACGGCGTGCGCAGCCGTTCCAGCGAGATCGCCACTCACATTGAGCGCGCTTCCGGCGTCAGCACGGGCGCTGCACGCGATAGCGCCGCTTCCGTCATGATCAATCGGTTGAACACGATTATCTCCAGATACGCGGGCATCGCTGTTCCGGGCCCGAGGGAGGCCATCCCTTTGAGGCTTCGCCGAGTATAGGGTCTCGTCGAGCCCGGCGAGACGGGTCTTGGAGATCGAGGCCTGTGCGGCATGATGGCTGGTCTGCCCCATCGAGGTGGCCAGGCTCGTAAGTTAGAGTCCGGCGGTCAAGGTCGGCGGATGTGCCGACGCAGCG
>NZ_JBPODT010000008.1:0-30911 GCF_051390635.1 Microbaculum mangrovi | reverse complement strand
GGACATGGCAAACTCCTTTCGGAGCTTGAATCATCCTTCACCCTGCGCCGCTACAGGTTTATGAGTTTGCGTCCTAGCCGAATTGTTCTGACACCGCCCTAAAAGACCCGTATCGAGGCGCGGCAGGATGTGTTCGATCGTATCGAGATGTTCTACAACCCCAAGCACAAACACGTCAGGAACGGGCGGCTGTAACCCGTCTAGTTAGTACAGCAGCAGGAAATGAGGACCGACGGCGTCTAGAAAAATTTGGGCTATTCACCTCAGACGACATTCTGAATCTCAACAGGTGCTACAGCGCGGGGGTGCTGTAGAGAATTTTTCCACCGACACGGATCTCGGTGTCGACGAGGTAGGGAGCAATCCCGGCAACGTTGACATCCATGCCAAGGCCCGGGTCTTCGGGTGCGCGGATGGCTCCGTGGGCATCGGGTCGAATGTGATTCGCCGTGATCGCTTTTGCGAGCGTCTTCGGTGCTGCCGGATACTCGCAGATGTGGCTGTCGGAAATGCCGGCGAAAGGCTGCATCGACGCCGATAGGGCCAGATGCGACGTGAAGGTGTGGTTCACGTAGGTCGCGCCGCGCGTCACGGCGAGATCGGCCACCGCCTTCGCCGGGCCGATGCCGCCGATCCGGCCGCAGTCGATCTGCACGAAGCCGATATTGCCGTAATCCAGGAGGTGGGTGGCCATGTAGACATTGTGGGCGGCTTCACCGCCTGCCATGCGCACTTTCGCGCCCAGCCCGGAGAGGGTGCGGTAGGCTTCCAGGGCTCCGGCATGGAACGGCTCCTCGAGCCAGAGTGCGCCCGCTTCGTCCAGCGAGGAGAGACGTTCGGCGGCGGATGCGACGTCTTCGCCGAAGATCTGGCCGACATCGACCATAAGATCGGCTTCGCGACCAAGCCCCTCCCGTGCTGCAGCGAATTGGTCGGCATCGCTTCGCGCGTCGCTGCGGCCGATCGGGCCCCATCCGAACTTGGCGGCGGTAAAGCCGTCTCTGACCGACTGTCTTGCGCGCTCCAGCGTCACGTCCGGCGTATCGCCGAAAAGTAGCGACGCATAGGGCGTCTTCGCGTGTGAACGGTCAAAGCCGAGTAGACGCCAGACCGGCTCGCCGAGCTTGCGCCCGAGCAGGTCCCAGAGCGCCATTTCTATGCCAGATAGGACGTGAGGCGCCTGCAGAAGGTCCATCGAGTTATAGCCGACAAGCGCGCCGATGCGCGCGATGTCGGCGGGATCGTCAAGTGCCTGTCCGAGGACAGAATCGACGACCGGGCGGCAAACGCCGTGCGACTTCGGGCAGACAAATGCCGCGATCGAGGGCAATGGCGCCGCCTCGCACTCGCCCCAGCCCACCATGCCACCGGCGGCGACGCGCACGAGCAGGGCATCCTGACTGCCATCCACCTCGTCGGTGACTTCCGGCATCGACAGATAGAAAAGGTCGACGTTCTCAATCTTCATGCCCGGTCCCGATCAGGTGCGGCGATAGACGACGGCCTGTGGATCGAAGGCGGCGACGTCGTCCAACGGGAACATCGGGCGCGCACAGATGGTGTGTCCGAGCTGCCGGATATCGGCGGAGGTCGCTCCCGGTACGTCGATATTGAAGTTCTTCTCCACCCACTGGTCGTACATATGGTACTCGGTGTGCGGAGACTTGACGACGATCAGATCGAAATCGACCGGATCGAGGCCATTCGCGTAATACATCGCCCGGTCGAAAAGGCTGACCGAGCGCGACATCACCGCGATCGTGAAATTGTCAAATTCGAGCACGGCCGTCGGGCCGGCATCGAGCGGGATCTTCATCGTTTCGAGGCTTGCGCGGCCGTCCGATAGCAACTTCACCCTCGCCCTCACCTCCAGGGGCCTGAATCGCACCGGATCCATCGCGCCGCCGAGGCTCACATCCAAGATCGTACCTACGCCGGCATTGTGGGCGGCCGCGGCCGCGGCGGGATCGACGATCTGCAGCAGGGCGCGCTTGTCGTAGCCGTGCTCGACGAGACCGCGCAGGATGGCATTCGAATCGCCGGTCGCGCCGGACGAAGTGGCATCGGCGGCGTCGGTGAAGCAGACGGGGCCGTCGATCGTCCGCGCCTGAGCGATGGCCCGTTCCAGCGGGATCAGCTTGCCCTGCATCCGGTGTCGCATCGGCCAGAATTCACTTGCGATCCGTTCCGCCTCGCCGCGCGCGGCCGCCTCGTCGCCACCGGTCACGACAATCACCTGAGTGCAGAGTTCCGGCACGTCGGTGAAGGGATTGCCGATCATGATCCCGGCCGAAAGGGCCGTGCCTTCGCGCTCCAGCCGTTGGCATTCGCGAACCATGTCGCCGTAGCAGCCGGTGCGGGTGATGAGTTCGTCGCCGCGTACGAGCGCAGGGATGACGACACGGGCGACGACTGGAGCCGGCTTCGCCGAGAGCCGGTCGAGCAGCAACCGGGCCGCCCGCGCACCGGTGTCCGCGAAGTCGACGTGGGGATATGTGTGATAGATGGCGATGCCGTCGACCTGCCGGATCATTCGGTCGGTGAGGATGCCGTGCAGGTCCAGAGACATGACGATCGGGATGTCGGGTCCGGCCATCTGCCGAATGCGCTCGAGCAGATATCCCTCCGGGTCCAGTTCTCCGTCTGCGCCCATCGCGCCGTGCAGCGATATGAAGATGCCGTCGACCTGCTCGACCCTCGCCGCCACGGCATCGAGGATCTGGCAGGACAGCCGTTCCCATCCGTCCCACGACAGGGGGCCGGCGCTTCCTGCGCGCGCCGCGATCGTCGGAACGACTTCGACATCCGAGGCGCCGTCGAAGACCTCGAGCGCGCCCCCGATAGCGGTGTTCCGGTTCCTGTGCCGGTAGAGCTCTTCGCCTGTCTCGATCTCGAAGTAGTCGTAGTCCGTCCGAACAGGATTGAAGGAGGAGATCTCCTGCATGCACTCGACGATGAGAATCTTCTTCATGGCACTCTTCAATCCGCCTTCGAACCGGACCAGTCGTCCTCGTAATCTTCCATGACGATCGCCACGGCGTCGCCCCTGGCGACCCTGCCGGGCCCAGCACCGAACCATATGATCCCGTCCTTGCGATAGGTCAGGACGAGAGGCTCGGAATCGACGTCCTCGATGAAGTGGAGGTAGCCGGCGACCTCGCCCGCCTGGACGTCCGCGCCAACATAATGGGTCGGCTCGAACAACCCCGCTCTCGGGGAGAACACATAGGCGCTGGGTTCGCGCACCATCTTGTGCACGGTTGCGGCGGCACCATTCGTCTGGCCGGTCTCGGGACTGCCTTCGATGACGCCCATGTGCTTCAGGATGTTGTAGCAACCGCGCCTGCCGATGCGCACGCCCTCGATGTTCACCCGGCCCCAGCCGCCCAGCTCCGTACCCAGCGAGATGATGCCGCGCCGTTCGACGCAGGACGTGAAGGTGGAGTCCTCGTCCACGCCGCCGAACACCACGTTAAAGGGCGCGCCGAATGCCGCCGCGGCGGCCAGCGTATCCCTGCGGACACCTTCGTCGGTGACGTGGTGCATGTTGGTCGACAGCGCCGAATCGAACGAATGGCCGGCGGTGTGCATGTCGACCGAGATGTCGGCCAGGGGAAGGATCACGCTGTCCATGAAATGCGCCAACATCTGGCTGAACGTTCCCTTCGGGTTCCCCGGAAAGCACCGATTGATGTCCCATCCGTCGACAGGCGAGAGGCGGGTATCGGCCATGATGGCCGGGATGTTGACCGCCGGCATCATGATCACGCGGCCCTGAACCTGCTCCGGGCGCAGTTCCCTCGCCAGCCGCGATATGGCGATCGGACCTTCGTATTCATCGCCGTGTACACCGCCCGTGAACAGCACGGTCGGCCCGCTGCCGTTCTTCACGACGACGATCGGGATCTCCACCGTTCCCCAGCCGGAACTGTTGCGCGAGAGCGGCGCCCGCAAATAGCACGCCTGCCGGCCCTCCCTGTCGAAATCGATCGTGCAGACGATACGGCTGTTCACCGGGCTTGCGGCCATGTCGGCGATTTCCTCATCCCAAGCTTGTTTCGTATGATTGTATACGATATTCGTTTATGTCAAGGCGACATCGCCGTACCGTTCTGCATATTCGGAGAAGACAAGCATGCATTCGCCAGCCGACAGACCGCAGCCAAACCAGAGCCTCGCGCGTCTGCCTCGCGTCCGCATCACCAGCATCCGGGTCGCGCCCTTGCGTGGCGAGAGCCCGCAGGGCGGATGGAGCCATGAAATCGACGAGCGCGATTCCGTCCACGCCCTCATCGCCGTCCACACAGATGCGGATATCACCGGCTACGGCAGCGTCTTCACCAATGGGGCCCTCGTCGAGGCGGCCATCGCGGTGCTCGAGCCACTGCTGATCGGTGAAACTGCGCTGGAACCGGAACGGGTCAGCGAAAAGCTTCACCAGAATACCTTCTGGATGGGGCGGGGAGGCGCGATCACGCACGCGATCAGCGGCGTGGACATGGCGCTGTGGGACATTCTCGGCAAGGCGACCGGGCTGCCGGTCGGCCGGTTGCTAGGTGGACGCTACCGTGATCGCGTCAAGCCGTACTGTTCGCTCCTGATGGACGAGCCGAAGAGAATGGCCGACATCATCGGACCAAATCACGAGCAAGGGTTTCGCGCGTTCAAGATCGGCTGGGGACCGTTCGGCAGGCGGGATGATCCCCGCATGGACGAGGCGATTATCCGCGCGGCACGCGAGGCGGTCGGAGACAGCGCGAGCCTGTTCGTCGACGCGGGGGCGAGCGACGCCTACTGGCCCAACGGCCTGAAGTGGGCGCTCAATACGTCGCAGATGCTGAAGGACTACGCCGTCGCGTGGTTCGAGGAGGCACTGCGGCCGGATGCGATCGACGATTTCGTCGAACTGAGACGGGCGAGTCCCGTGCCGATTGCCGGCGGCGAGGTCCTGACCCGGCGCCAATCCTTCACGCCCTATCTGGTTCGCGGCGCGTTCGACATCGTCCAGCCCGACGTGACGAAAGTGGGCGGCATCAGCGAGCAGCGGCGGATCGCCTGGATGGCCCAGGAATTCGGCGTCCGCTACATCGGGCACGGCTGGAACACGGCGCTCGGCCTCGCCGCGGACCTGCAACTGGCATCCGCCATCTTCGACTGCGACCTCGTCGAATACATCGGCGGCAGCGCCTATGTCGACCGGTTGGCAAACACCGCGTTCTCGCTCGACGACGATGGCTTTCTGGAGATCCCCGACCTGCCTGGCCTCGGCATCGAACCGGATCGGGAGCGACTCGCCAGGTACACGCCCGATGCCGACCGCTTCTTCCGGCCTTGACGGGTGTGAACCGTCATAAAGCGACGGCAAGGGAAGCCGGCGAGGACGACATTTCCAAGGCGCCGCCCATCTCTCTTCGGACCGGGCAGGTCATGCGACCCGGCATCTACGGGCAGGGCGAACAGCGCCAGCCCGCCACCACGGCCGTCAGAGGCCACGGGGCCTTCGATCAGATCGTCCACCCCCCGTCGATCGCATAGGCCTGGCCGGTGGTGTAGGTCGCGTCCGCGAGATACAGGGCGAGAGCCGCGATCTCTTCGACCGTGCCGAGCCTGCCCACCGGCTGGCGAGCGATGAAGGCGCGCCGGGCCGTCTCGTAGTCGCCCTGTGCGCCCATGCGGTCTTGCAGGGACGGGCTGTCAACGGTGCCCGGACAAATGGCGTTGCAGCGTATGCCGCGGGACACGAAGTCTGCCGCGACAGATTTCGTCAAGCCGATCACCGCGGCCTTGGTGGTGCCGTAGACGAAACGGTTCGGTGCTCCCTTCAGGCTCGAAACTACTGACGCGATGTTGATGATGCACCCATCGCCGTGCTCGAGCATCGCGGGCAGGAAGGCGCGCGTCGTGCGTGCCATTCCCTTGACGTTGATATCGAAGGCCAGGTCGAGGTCGGACCAGGCCATGTCGACCACGGAACCCGAATGCACGACCCCGGCGCAGTTGACGAGAACGTCGACCCGGCCCAGTTCCGCCACCGCTTCCTGAATCGCGTCGCCGTCACGCACATCGAGACGTCGGACGCGCGTGTTGGCGCGCGGCTCGAAGGTATCCAGCAGCGCCGTGTCGATGTCCGAGGCGATGACGTTCGCTCCGGCATCCGCGAAAGCAACTGCGATGGCACGACCGATCCCCTGACCTGCGGCCGTGATCAGTACGGATTTGTCGTTCATGGGTTCTCTCATTATCGCAACATCGGTCTTCAGCGGGCCTCCCGTCCCGTTCGCAGACGCGGACCGGGCACATACCGAAGGCCACCACACCACTTGATTGAAATCCGGGGACGCCGCAGCGATCGCCGGCACGAGAAAGGCGCGATCGCGCTCACGTTCTGGACATAGTTGCGGCCCTCGGCGAGGATCGCCTATCTCGCTCCGGCAGGACGGTCGGGGCGCGACTGGCCCGACGTTTATCTTTATCGTATAATCGTATACGATAAATGGTTGAAAATCAACAAGCGTGGGAAGGGGTCATGAGCCCGCAAACAACCAGCCCGGATAGAAAAAGCGGCGTGAGGAAGCTGGCGCCTCTCCATGCGAAGACTCTTGTCGATCAGGTCGTGGACGCAATCGTCGAGGCGACGGCCACCGGGGTGTTCCTGCCCGGCGACAGGGTGGTCGAGGCCGAGGTGGCCCGGTCGCTCAACGTCAGCCGCGTACCCGTCCGCGAGGCACTGCGCATCCTCGAGAGCCAGGGCATCGTGGTCAACGAACGGTATCGCGGCATGCGGCTGATGGACGTGAGCGTGGACCGACTCGAGAAGATCCTCAAAGTCCGCACGGCGCTCGAGACCCTCGCCGTGCAGGAGGTGCTGGAAGCGAAGCAAACCGATCCCGGCATTCTCGCTCCGCTCGAGGAGATCGTGGACAAATTGCACGAAGCCGTCCGCAAGGGGGATTCCTACGGCGTCGCCAGCCTGGACACGGAATTCCACAGAACCCTGTGCCGCCTTTCGGGGAACGACGTCCTGCTTCGCATGTGGGAGCCGCTATCTCGCCAGTTGACCATCATCTTCGGCCTGTCGACGCTGCAGAAGGACCTCGACGTCATCGCGCGGGAACACGACGAACTGCTTGCCGGCTTGCAAGCCGGCGACAACGAGCAGGTCGTCGAGCTGGTCAGGGTCCACATCCTGGACTACTCGCGCGCCCTCGACTACGAGGGGCTCGTGACGGCCCATCGATCGGAGCGGAAGAAGTCGCGGAGCGATGACGCTCCCCCGACCCGGGGCTGACGACGATCTACCGGTGGGGCTCAGCCTGTCACCCTGGTGAGCAACGGCCGGGCGGCGAAGAAGGCTGCCAGGTTTGCCTTGGCCAGATCGCAGGCATCTTCCCAGGTCTCTATCGTGCCGCCACCGCGGTGAGGCATCAGGACGACATTGTCGAGGCGCGTCAGGCGCTCGGGAACCTTCGGCTCGTGCTCGAAAACATCGAGCCCCGCGCCGGCGATGACGCCTTGCTCCAGCGCTTCGATCAACGCCTGCTCGTCGATGACGGTGCCGCGGGAGATGTTCGCGACGATACCCTCGGAGCCGAGCGCCTGCATCACCGTCCGGTCGACCAGATGATGTGTCTCCGCTCCCCCGGGGCACGCGACCACGAGCACATCCGACCAGTCTGCAAGCTCGGGCAGCGACTTGAAGTAGGTGTGCTCCCCGTCCTCCAGCGGCCGCCTGTTGTGGTAGGCGACGGTCATGTCGAAGGCCGCGGCCCGCTTCGCGATCGCCTTGCCGATCCGGCCCATGCCGAGAATGCCGACTTTGCGTCCGCCGACCTTGCGGACGAGCGGATAGCCGGCTTGCAGCCATTTTCCGGATCGCACGAAACGATCGCCGCGCAGCACGTCGCGCGCGACAGCCAGAATGAGTGCCAACGCCAGGTCAGCTACGCAATCGTCGGTCACGTCGGGCGTATTGGTGACGGCAATCGACCGCCGGCGCGCGGCCTCCATGTCAATCATGTCATAGCCGGCGCCGGCATTGGCGATGAGTTCGAGCCGCGGCAGGGCCTCCATCAGCGTTGCCGGCACGGGGCCGGCCGCCAACAGGGCGCGAACCCGGTTGCGCACGTCCTCGTCCAACACGCTCGCGTCGCCGTCAGGCAGCCGATGCAGTCGAAAATCGTCTGCAAAACGTTGGATGTACCAGTCGGGGCCACCGCCCACGAACACGATTTCCGGCTTGGTCAAGGCACTGCCCTTTCCGACAAGTCAATTGACAATCGTTAGATTGTATACGATTAATGCGCAGATACAACCGGGTTCGGGCATAAACACGATCCTCGATAACAAAGGTCGGGGGCACGAATAACCGCAGGGGAGCAGCAAAATGCGCATCAATCGACGCAATTTCTTCAAAGGTACGGCCGCGGTGGGACTTGCGGGTCCGCTTTCGGCCTATCCGCTGCGGCTTTTCGCACAGACCGCCGACCCAAAGCGCGGCGGCTCCGCCGTCGTGGCGATGAACGCCGCCACCGAGACGATCGATCCGCACTTTTCGCGTTCGCAGGCCGCCCGCAATATCCTGATGCACATCTACGAGACGCTGGTGACGATCGACGAGAGCGGCGCACCGAAGCTGCAGCTTGCCGAGAAGCTCGACGTGTCGGACGATTTCCGCGTCTACACGTTCACACTGCGGCAGGGCGTGACCTTTCACAACGGCAAGGAGATGACGTCGGAGGACGTCAAGCGCTCGCTCGAACGCTATGCGCGCGTCAGCCCCGAGAAAGTGCGGCTCGAACCCATCGATCGGATCGAGACGCCGGACAGCTACACCGTGGTGGTCACCCTCACGAACCCGATGCCGAGCTGGATCGAGCTCATTAAGTCGCCGGCCTCGCCGATTACGATCATTCCGTCGGAGGAATGCGACAAGGGGCCGAACGAGATCACGCCGATCGCGACCGGCCCGTTCGAGTTCGTCGACTGGGACGGCGTCACCCGGCTTCGTATCAAGCGCTACGAAGATTACCGCCCCGACGAGACCTTCGAGGATCGCGACGGCTATGGCGGACGACGGATCGCCTATCTCGACGAGGTGACCTTCACGGTCGTCTCCGAGGCAAGCAGCCGGGTCAGCGGCATCCAGTCCGGACAGATAACGATCGCCGACGACATACCCGTGCCGGCGGCGCGGCGGCTGGAAGCGGATCCGATGCTGGCGACGTATGACCGGTTGCCGATTTCCATCAACCTGGCGCCGATGAACGTGCAGCGGGCGCCGACGGACAATGTCCTCGTCCGCAAGGCCATACAGCAGATACTGAATACCGAGGAGATCATGGGGATCGCCACGGACGGCCTGTTCAACCTCAATCCGTCCTTCGTCTACCCGGACAGCCAGTACTATCCCCGCGATCTCGACAGGCTGGTCTACAACGTGGCCGATGCGGACCGCGCAAAGGCGCTGCTTCAGGAAGCCGGCTACCAGGGCGAAGAAGTGGTGATCCTGACAAGTTCCGACATCGTGTCGCTGCAGGAGGCGGCAGTGGTCATGTCGGAACAGATCAAGTCTATCGGCATCCCGGTGCGGGTGCAGGTGCTCGACTGGCCCGGCGCCAACGCGATGCGTGCCGATCCGACCGCCTACAATATTTTCAGCACGGCCTACGCCATCCAGCCGATGCTCGGGCCGTTCCAGTACCAGCGCCTCGTTTCCGGCGAAAGCAACTGGTTCTTCTACGAAGAAGATACGGTGATGGAATCCGCCTGGGAGGAACTTCTCGCCGCCTCCTCGCTGGAGGAGCGGCGCACGGCGTGGGAAAAGATCGAGTTCCGACTCAACGACCAGGCCTATCTCCTGAAACTTGGCGACCGCGGCATCAAGCAAGTCGCACAGGCGCGTCTCCAGAACTTCCAGCCCTTCGACGCCATTCGGATGTGGAACGTCTGGATGTCGTGACCGGCGAGAGAAAGCCGCGACATGCTGGAAGTGATACTGCGCCGCCTGATCAGCACCGTTCCGGTGCTGATCGGGGTCAGCCTCATAACGTTCGGACTAATCCATATCATCCCCGGCGATCCGGCGATCGTCATCGCCGGGCCGGACGCCACAGCCGATCAGGTTGAATCCATCAGGGAACTGCTGGGCCTCAACCGGCCATTGTACGTCCAGATGGGCGTTTGGTACCTCAACCTCCTACAGGGTGATCTCGGCAATTCCTTCATGCTCGGCCGCAGCGTGCTGCAAGCGATTCAGGAGCGCTTGCCGACCACGCTTCTTCTCACCGCCTATTCGATCATCATCACGATGCCGTTCGGCGTCGCGGCGGGACTGCTGGCGGCCTACCGCCACAACACCTGGGTGGATACGGCGGTCATGTCGGTTGCCCTGCTGGGCGTGTCCGTTCCCAGCTTCTGGCTGAGCATCATGGGAATCTTGGTGTTCTCGGTCATGCTTGGCTGGTTACCTTCCAGCGGCTACGTGCCGCCGAGCGAAGGCATTCTCGCGTGCCTTCAGTCTCTCACCCTGCCGGCGGTCTCGCTCGCCGTCTTCCAGATCGGATTGCTGGCCAGGATGACACGTGCGACGACGTTGGAGGTGCTGCGCCAGGACTTTATACGCACGGCCCGCGCCAAGGGCGTGTCGGAATGGAAGACCCTCGCCAAGCATGCGCTCTCCAACGTGATGATCCCGATCGTCACCGTGATCGGGCTGCTCGTCAACGTGGCCATCGCCGGCGCCGTCGTGATCGAACAGATCTTCGTGCTGCCCGGCGTCGGGCAGCTTGTCGTCCAGGGCATCCTCAGGCGGGACTATCCCGTCATCCAGGGCTCGATCCTCGCAGTCGCCCTCCTGCTCGTCGTCATCAACCTCATCGTGGACCTGTTCTACGCCTATCTCGATCCGAGACTGCGCAATGACTGAAACGCCCCTCGAAACAATGCCGGCGAAGAAGTCCCGCAATCCGCTGATCGACCGAATGCTGGCGCATCGCGGTCTGGTGATCGGAGCCGTGATCCTCGTCATCATGGTGCTGGCAGGAATCGCCGGGCTGCTCGGCCTAGCCGGCAACCCGCTGACGATCAGCTATCAGTCGCGTTTCGTCGAACCGTCCGCAGAGTTCATCTTCGGGACGGACCACTACGGCCGCAGCATATTCAGCCGTGTCGTTACGGGCACGCATCTCTCACTGCTGATCGGGATCAGCGTCGTCGCCATCACCGCAGTCTTTGGCGTACTGATCGGTGCGGTCGCGGGCTATTTCCCGCGCCTCGACGGCCTGATCATGCGCTGCATGGACGCGCTCATGGCCTTCCCGCCGATCATGTTGGCCATTGCCATCGCCGCGGCCTTGGGCGCCGGCCTGCTCAACTTGATTGTCGCGCTGGGCATCACCTACACGCCGCGCACGGCGCGGATCGTGCGGGCAGCCGTGCTCGGCATCCGGAACGCGGAGTATATCGAGGCCGCACGGCTCTCGGGCGCCCGCGACGGCCGCATCATCGTCAAGCACGTGTTGCCCAACACGATGGCGCCGCTGATCGTCGACCTGACCTTCGTGTTTGCCTACGCCATTCTCGCTGAAGCGGCACTCAGCTTTCTCGGCGTCGGCCCGCCGCCGCCCACTCCGACCTGGGGCAATATCATCGCGGAGGGGCGCGACTATCTCGTCGACGCGCCGTGGATCAGCGTGTTCCCGGGCCTCGCCATCGGTTTCAGCGTCCTAGGCTTGAATCTCCTGGGAGATGGCCTGCGCGACGTGCTGGATCCACGGTTGACCTCGAAATAGGCGCACGACGATGAAGGCGACTTCGATGACCCCGTTGCTGAAAGTCCGCGATCTGCGCACCGATTTCGGTCCGGTCAGCCATCCGCTGACGGTCGTCGACGGCATCAGCTTCGATATCGGCGCCAACGAGCGGCTGGCGGTCGTGGGCGAATCCGGGTCAGGTAAGACGATGACGGCGCTCTCGATCCTGCGCCTGCTGCCGGATGCGGCGCGCATCTCGTCGGGCGAGGTCAATTTCGCCGGCCAGGATTTGCTTGCATTCTCGCGCTCCAGGATGCGCCGCATGAGCGGCGGCGACATTGCGATGATCTTCCAGGAGCCCATGAGTTCCCTCAACCCGGTCTTCACCGTCGGCGACCAGATCGGCGAGGCCATCACCCTGCACCAGGGATTGCGCGGCCGTGCGGCGCGCGCACGGGCGATCGAGCTCCTGGCACTGGTCAAGGTCCCATCGCCCGAACGCCGCATCGACCAGTTTCCGCACGAGCTTTCGGGCGGCATGCGGCAGCGGGTAATGATCGCGATGGCGCTGTCGGCGCAGCCCAAGCTCCTAATCGCAGACGAACCCACCACGGCTCTGGACGTCACCGTGCAGGCCCAGATCCTGCAGCTGCTGAAGCAACTCCAGCAGGAATTCGACATGGCGATCCTGCTGATCACTCACGATCTCGGCGTGGTGGCGCAGTTCGCCGAGCGGATGATCGTCATGTATGCAGGCAAAATCGTCGAAGACGCGCCGGTCGCCGAAGCGTTCCGCCGCCCGCTCCATCCCTATACGGAAGGCCTCCTGCGCTGCATTCCGCCGCTTTACGAAGATGCCGACCACCTATCGGCGATCGAAGGTTCGGTACCGCCGCCGAACGCCATGCCGTCCGGATGCAGATTCCGGCCACGCTGCGATTATGCGCGGGCCGCCTGCGCCGCGCGGACGCCGCCGTTGAAATCTTTCGGCGGCCGACACAGCGCCGCCTGCATCAGATATGACAACTACGAAGTGCGCAGGACATGAACAGCGAGATCCTGCTCGAGGTCCGCAACCTCAGGAAGCACTTCCGCATCGGCAAGAGCCTGTTGAAGTCGCGGCGACAGACCGTCCAAGCGGTGGATGACGTCAGCTTCGACCTGGCTGCCGGCGAGACGCTGGGTCTTGTCGGCGAATCCGGCTGCGGCAAGTCGACGGTCGGTCGACTGCTCCTGCAGCTGATCGAACCCACGGGCGGCAGCGTGAAATTCGACGGACGCGAGATGCGTGCGCTGACGCGCGAGGATCTGCGGGCCGTTCGAAAGCAATGCCAGTTCATCTTCCAGGATCCCTACGGTTCGCTCGACCCGCGCATGCGGATCTGGGACATCGTGACGGAACCCATAGCCATCGAAGGAAGCATGACCCGGCAGCAGCGGCGGGCCCGCGCCGTCGAACTGCTGGACAAGGTCGGCCTTTCCGCGGCCGCCGCGGACCGGTATCCGCACGAGTTCTCCGGCGGCCAGCGCCAGCGCATCGGCATCGCCCGTGCGCTTGCCCTCAGCCCGCGACTGATCGTCTGCGACGAGCCCGTCTCCGCGCTCGACGTCTCGATCCAGGCGCAGGTCGTCAACCTGTTGTCCGACCTGAAGCAGGAACTGGGGCTCAGCTACCTCTTCATCTCGCACAATCTTGCCATCGTCCGGCACATCACCGACCGCATTGCGGTCATGTATCTCGGCAAGATCGTGGAACTCGCCCCAAAGGCCGAGCTCTACCGGCGACCGCAGCATCCCTATACGAGCGCGCTGCTTTCGGCGATCCCCGTTCCGGAACCGGACCGGCCGATACAGCCGATCGAACTGCATGGCGACATTCCCAGCCCGATCAATCCGCCTGCCGGCTGCCGCTTCCACACGCGTTGCCCTCTCGCGTTCGACAGATGTCGCAGCGAGGAGCCGGCGTTGCAGACGCGTCGACCAGGACACCAGGTCGCCTGCCACCTGGCGGGTTCGGACTGAGACGGGAGTTGTCAGACGAACGCGAACTGGTCTCAGTTCGCCGGGGAATGCCGGGGTTCAGGCGGCGCCGAGTTGACGCCATTGCTCGAGAGCTGCGGCGCGATTGAGCTTGAAGATGTTTCTGTCGGAGAGACTACGTTCCTTGTTGAAGTGATTGGAGACGGAGGCATGGACGGCCGCGAATGTTTGCAGGCTTCGCATGCGCCGGAACCGGAGCATGGCCCGCTCCCGTCGTCGCAGCGGCGGATGCGAGTTTTCAACGCGAATATTGAACCAGCATCCTGGCGACTGAAGGTCTCTTGCCCCCAGTCCATTGAGCGCTGCGCCATAGGACGGCAGCCGATCCGTCACGATCTTCCGCGTCCGACCGTAGCGTCGCGTCAGTTTCCTCAGGAATTTCAACGCCGCCTTCCTGTCGCGGCGCATCGTGACAACGGCTTCAAAAACTTCGCCCTCGTGATCGACGGCACGCCAGAGGTAACGAACCTCGCCGTTGATAGTCACGAACACTTTGTCGACATGCCAGCGCCAGGGCGAGAACGTGCTCCTCCGGTCGATGCGCCTGCGTCTGATTTCGGCGGCGAAGATCGGGCGCTTTCAACTGGACGGTGACGTTGACCGGCCAGGCGAACCATTCCGGCACGACGCCGTCGCCGGGAGGCTCATCGAGATCGCCCGGCGATCGGGACTGGAGGCCCATAAGATGGCGTCCGGCGCCGGCCATGACGTTCAGACCTTCGCACGCCACTGCCCCGCCGGGCTCATCTTCGTTCCCTCCATCGGCGGCATCAGCCACGCGCCCGCCGAATGGACGGACTGGGCGGACATCAAGCGCGGCGCCAATGTGCTGCCCCGCGCGATCGTCGCGTTCGCGACGTGACTGCGAGAGGATCGGCGCGCTGCTATCTGCGGTATGGCTTCGACAGGCAACCTACTCGGCGGTCCGCTTCGAGATAAACCTCCGGAACTCAGGCGTGCGTTTTTCTCGGAAGGCATCGCCACCTTCCTTCGATTCAGGCGTATCGTAGAAGAGACTGAGTGTTTGCATCCCCATGCTCGCGATCCCGCGAATACTCTCCGTGTCGGCATTGAAAGACCGCTTGGCAAGTGCCAGTGCGGTCGGGCTGCGTTGCAGCAGCTCCGCGCACCAGCGATCGACTTCCGCGTCGATCTCGTCATGTGGAACGACAGCGTTCACGAGCCCCATTTGAAGGGCCTCTGCGGCGCTGTAGCGCCGGCACATGTACCAGAACTCGCGCGCCTTCTTCTCGCCGACGACACGGGCCAGATAGGCCGTACCGAAGCCCGGATCGACCGATCCGACCTTCGGTCCCACCTGTCCGAACTGCGCTTTGTCCGAGGCGATGGTTAGGTCGCACAACGTCGCCAACACGTTGCCGCCACCGATGGCGTATCCTGCAACCCGCGCGATGACGGGCTTGGGAACGTCCCGAATAACGCTCTGAAGCTCCTCGATCGGCAGACCTATCGTGCCGCGCCCGTCATATTGGCCGTCGTGAGCGGTCTGGTCGCCGCCGGTGCAAAACGCCTTGTCGCCGGCCCCGGTTAGTACGATCACGCCGATATCGCGGTCCCAGCCAGCGCGGTGAAACGCGTCGATCATTTCCTCCACCGCGCGCGCGTTGAAGGCGTTGTAGCGATCCGGCCGGTTAATCGTGATGCGCGCCACGGCGGCGGGGCGAACCTCGTAGATGATTTCCTTATAGGTGGACATTGGTGCCATTTTCCTTTCATTCACGCCTATATTGCCGGTTCCGACGGTCGCGTCGCTCCGGTCAGGCCAACCGGCACGGCCATTTACGTGCGATAGCCGGCGAGAGAACCGCTCCTGAGAACCCGCCCAGGCAACGCACGTCCGATCAGGCGCTCGGCCTGACGGGCAGCCTCGATCAGTCTCTCCAGGTCGATGCCGGTTTCGATGCCCATCTCGTGCGCCATGAACACAATGTCTTCGGTGCAGATGTTGCCCGCCGCCTGACCGTGACCGGCGAACGGGCAGCCGCCCAGTCCGGCGACCGACCCCTCGAACACGTCCACCCCCATCCGCAGGGCAGCATAGAAATTCGCCATACCCGCGCCGCGCGTATCATGCAGGTGTAGTCCGATCCGCGCGGTCGGAGCGATGTCCCGTACCGCGCCGACCCTGCGTTCGATCTCCGTCGGCACGGCCCAGCCGACGGTATCGGCAAGCATGATAACGGGAAGCGGCTGCTTGGTGCCTTCGAAACGATCGACAAGCCATCGAATGACGGCTTGCACCTCTGACAGAGGAATGTCGCCCTGAAAATTGCAGCCGAAAGCCGTCATAACGTAGGCGGCTTCGACGGGAAGGCCTGCCTCCGCGTACATTCCGATCCACCGCTCCTGCTCCTTCCGCATCTCCCCCGCGCCGCAACCGTTGTTGCGGTGGCTGAATGTGTCCGAGGTGTGCAGCAGCAGGCTCGCCTTCAGGTCGACGCCGGGCGTGGCCTGCGCTCTTCGGAAGCCGCGTTCGTTGAGCCAGAGCGCCGTGTGGCGGACCCCGGGCCGCTTCCGGAGCGCCTGAAAGAGATCGCCCGCGTCGGCCATCTGCGGTACGGCCTTCGGATTGACGAAGGACGCGACCTGGATCTGGCGCAACCCGGTCTCGCTCAGCGCGTCGACCAGCGCGACACGGTCGGCGAGCGGGAAGATCCGCGACTCGAATTGAAACCCCTCGCGCGGCCCCTCCTCGTGGATATCGATATGGCTTGGTAGGTCCTGCATGGTACTGCTCACTCGGCTGCTACGCTGAAGACGCGTTGGTCGCGTTCGACCGTGGCGTCGACAGCGCAAGCGACTTCAGTGATCGTGCCAGCAAAGGGTGCCGCGAGCGTCATTTCCATCTTCATGGACTCCATCAGCCCGAGCCGCTCCCCAGCCGCAACCGGTTGTCCGACCTCGACCTCGACGGCGATGATGCGTCCCATCATCGGTGCCCGCACCTGTCCGTCGCCGCTCCCGTCGGAGGTCAAGAGAGTGCCCGATAGATAGGGCTCTACGGAGAACCATGCCGAACGGCCGGCGCGCGAGAAACAGGCCCGCCCGTCTTCCAGATGCACATCGAGCGAATACGTTTGATCGTCCACTTCGGCGACGACGGTACCGGCGGGAAACGAAACCCGGATGCGCCACCGATCTTCCCCGACCGCGACTCCGATCGCGCCGTCCGGTTCGATGGCACCGAAGCGGACATCGTGACAGGCGTCTCCGCACGTCAACCGCAAGGCCGGCGCGGAGGCTATCGGTGACGTGCCGTCTCCGAGTCTCCAACCGGTGTGGCCCGCCCATCCCGACCAAGCATCCGAAGCCGCCCGGCTGCGGCGCGTCTGCAACCAGAGCACTGCCGCAATCGCAGCATCCCGCGGGAAGGACCACCGCACCGGCGGATTGGCGGCCAACATGTCCTCGATAGTCCCCGTGTGGACGTCATTCGCGAGAACGCTCTTGTCGGTCGCCAGCTTGCGCAGAAAGTCGACATTCGTTGTCACGCCCAGGACGACGGTATCGTCCAGCGCCGAGGCCAGATGGTCATAGGCCGTCTCCCGGTCCTGCGCCGCAGCGATCAGCTTCGCGACCATCGGATCGTAGTACGGCGTCACGGACGCGCCGCTCTCAATGCCGGTATCGACCCGCACCGTATCGGGCAAGCGCAACAGCCCGACGCGTCCCGTCGATGGCAGGAAGCCGCTGGCCGGATCTTCAGCGTATACGCGGGCTTCGACCGCGACGCCGCGCACCGCGACCGCGTCCTGAGGGAGCGGCAGGCGACCGTCGGCGACCGCCCTTATCTGCAGCTCGACGAGGTCCAGTCCGGTCACTTCCTCCGTTACCGGATGCTCGACCTGGATGCGCGGATTGACCTCTAGAAAGTAGGCGCGGCTGTCCTTGACGATGAACTCTACGGTCCCCAACCCGAGATAGTTCACCGCCCGGCCGAGACGAACGGCGTGATCAAGGATCGCCTGGCGCAGGTCCGGCGGAATGCTCGTCACCGGCGCTTCCTCGATCACCTTCTGGTGCCGGCGTTGCAGGCTGCATTCGCGATCGAGGAGGTGGATCACCTCGCCCCGCCCGTCGCCGAGGATCTGCACCTCGATATGGCGGGCATGCGGGAGATACTCCTCGACGATGAGGCTCGGGTCGCCGAAGGCGCTGCGGCCCTCTCGCATCGCCGCCTCCACGTCGGCACGCAGCGAGGCCCGGGACTGCGACACCCGCATTCCCTTACCGCCGCCCCCGGCTGCCGCTTTCAGCAGGACAGGCAGCTGCATCCCGTCGACCGCGGAGACGATATCGTCAACGGAACTGCTCGGAGTCTCGGTACCGGGTACGACCGGCACGTTCGCGAGACGCGCCTCCTGTTTCGCCGCCGCCTTGTTGCCGAACCGGGCGAGCACCTCTGGGTCAGGACCAATGAAGGCTATTCCGGCGTCACGCAGGGCGGTTGCGAACGCCGGGTTTTCCGCAAGAAAGCCGTACCCTGGATGGACCGCGTCGGCCCCCAGCCGCCGCGCCGCATCCACGATCCGCTCGATCACAAGATAGCTCTCCGCAGCGGTGGGGGGGCCGATTTCCAGCGACTCGCCAATCTCGCGAACATGCAGTGCGTCGCGGTCGGCCGCGGAATGGACGGTGGCCACCGCGATACCCATCCGCCGGCAGGTGCGCGCGATGCGGCAAGCAATTTCGCCGCGGTTTGCAACAAGGATCTTCTTGAACATTTCCGATCTCCGAAACCTACATGCGGAACACGCCGAACTGCGTCGGGCGTGCCGGTGTGCGCGCGGCAAGGTCGAGCAGCAAGGTCAGGGTCTGGCGCGTCTCCGCGGGCTCGATCACGCCATCCACCCACAGATTGCGCGCGAAGTTGTAGGCGCTCGCGAATGCCTCGTACTCGGCGCGAATCGGCGCCTTGAACGCCTCCTCCTCATCCGCGCTCCAGGCGCCGCCGCCCTTCTGGATGGCCTGCCGCTTGACGAGTGCGAGCGTCGTGGCGGCCTGGTCCGGCCCCATGATTGCGGCACGCCCGTTCGGCCACATGAACATCGCCGTCGGCCTGAAGGCCCGGCCGCACATGGCCAGATAGCCCGCCCCGTAGGACCCGCCCGTAATGACCGTGTATTTCGGCACGGATGCCGAGCTCATGGCGGTGATGAACTTCGCGCCGGCCTTGGCGATGCCCGCCATCTCGGCTTCCCGCCCGACCATGAACCCCGAGACGTCGGCGAGAAACAGTAACGGGATGTCGCGCTGGCAGCAGAGACTGATGAAATGCGTGGCCTTCAGCGCCGACTCGGTGAAGAGCACGCCGTTGTTCGCCAGCACCCCGACCTGATAGCCACCGATGCGGGCGAATCCGGTCAGGAGCGTGGTGCCGTACTCCGCTTTGAACTCCGTGAAGTCACCGCCGTCGACGAGGCGCTCCAGAACGGCCCTGTTATCGGTCGGGCGGCGTGGATCACGGCTAATGAGGTCGTAGATGCCGTCGACCGGGCGCCGGGGTTCGACCGCCGTCTGCCGATGCCACCGTTCAGGCGCGCGCGCCGGGAGTTCGGCAACAAGCGTCCGCGTGATCGCGAGCGCATGGGCATCGTTTTCGGCGAGGTGATCAGTCACGCCGCTGACGCGGCTGTGCATCTCCGCGCCACCGAGCTCCTCGGCACCGGTTATCTCGCCGGTCGCCGCCTGCACCAATTGCGGACCGCCAAGGAACATGTACCCGAGGCCGCGGACGATCACGACCTCGTCGCACAGCGCCGGAATGTAGGCGCCGCCTGCGGTGCAGGTGCCCAGAACGACGGCGATCTGCGGGATGCCGTCGGCCGACATGCCCACCTGATTGTGGAATATCGAGCCGAACAGACCTTCGTCGGGAAAGATGTTCGCCTGATCCGGCAGGAACGCACCGCCCGAATCCACCAGCGTGACACAGGGCAGTCGGTTGTCCCACGCGAACCGCTGCGCCCGGACGTGCTTGCGGCAGGTCATGCCGAAATAGGTGCCGCCCTTCACCGTCGCGTCATTGGCGATAATCATGCAGGGCCGCCCGGCGATCGTGCCGACCCCCGTCACCATCCCCGCGCCCGCCGGCACGCCGTCGTAGAGACCCTCGCCTGCCAACTCGGCGATTTCGAGGAACGGGGATCCCGGATCGATCAGCGCATCGATGCGCTCGCGCACGAACATCCGCCCGCGTTCGTGATGCTTGCGCCGCGCGGCTTCCGAGCCTCCGGCCCGGGCGAGCGATCGGCGACGATGAAGGTCGCCGACGAGTTCGAGATAGGCGCTTCGGTTGAGTTCGGCGTCGGTCGCCCCGACCTTCGGGTTGTTCTGCAACATGGTGCGGTTCCGCGTCTCGATTGGATTAGGGCGTGGTCAGGTCCGGCATCTCGCGCAAGGTGAGCGAGACCTTGGCGACGCCCGGTTTTTCAAAGAAGTTTGCGGGCACAACGCGCACGTCGGCCTTCACCGACAGCGCATTGCGGATCCGCTCCTCGGCGATCGCCTTGATCTCATGGTCCAGCGTTCCCGGCCGCCCCTCCGCGCGCTCCACGAGAACCTTCAGATTGGACTGGGTCGAGTGCCCCTCGAAATCCGCGACGATTCGAACGACACCGTTGCTTTCGGGAATACCCGCCAGCAGGTCCTGAACGGAGGACGGGAACAGATTGACGCCACGAACGATCAGCATGTCGTCGGTCCGGCCGACGCAGCGGATCGCCGGTCCGGTACGCCCGTCCGCCGTTGCCATCGCCTTGACGACAACGTGGTCCCCGCTTCGGAAGCGAAGCACGGGCGAGGCCTCGCGCCCCAGGGCCGTGTAAACGAGTTCGCCTTCGCCCCCCTCCTCGAACGGGATCGTCTTCCCGGTGGCCGGGTCGATCAGTTCGGCCAGAATGTGGTCCGGCCCCACCATATGCATGCCCTGCTGCGTATCCCCCTCGGCCCAATAGGTGCAGCCGAGATCGGTGCCGCCGAGCAGTTCGCAGCAGGTCGCGTTCCAGCGCGCTTCGAGCGCCTCGCGCACCGCCGCGATGCCGCCGCCCGGCTCGCCACCTACGATCAGGCGTTCCACGCCGAGATCCGCAGCCTCCATGCCGATGATGTCCTTCGCCACGTCGGCCAGGAAGAGCAGGAAGTTCGGGGTCCCGATGATGCAGCGGGGCCGCAGGTCGCGCGCCGCGATCAGCAAACGGTCGACGCCGCCATCGGCGCCGACGGGGATGTCCTTCGCGCCGAGATACTGCACGGCCTGGAACATCGGGATGCCGCCGACGAACCCCTTGCTAATCGAGAAACCATGGAGCACGAGGTCGCCGGGCCGCATGCCGCAAGCGAACAGCGCCCGCGCCGTCACCTCCTGCCATGCGAGAACGTCGTTCTCCGTGAGGCCGACGTAGGACGGGCTACCCGTCGTGCCCGACGATGCCTGAACCTGCACGACCTCCTCGATAGGAGCGGCCAGATGTTCACCGAACGGGAGGACACGCGCCAGACTGTCGCGCAGGTCCTGTTTGGTCGTGAACGGCACCCGTTCCAGGTCGGCGATGCTGCCTATATCGGAGAAGGCGATACCCGCTTCCCGGAACCGACGACGATAGAAGTCCGATCGCGCCTCGAGATAGGCGAGCTGGCTCTGGAGCCGGCTCTCCTGAAGCGCCCTGACGGCCACCTCAGGCGCGGTCTCGATACCGCTGAATGTTGCCGACACGATGCTGGCAAAGGCCATGGGCTTGCGAAAGCGCATGTTCGTTTCCTCTTCACTCACTTTCCCGAAGCAGCACCGAGCAGCCCGGACGCCGTCCCGGCACGGTCCGGGCGGCGGCCGCTCGTTAGCTCGTGCGCGCCTCAGCCGATGCGCGATGTTCGCGCAGCAGACTGCGGGCGATGACGAGTTGCTGGATCTGGCTGGTTCCTTCGTAGATGCGGAACAGCCGGACATCGCGGTAGAAGCGCTCCACCGGATACTCCGCCATGTAGCCGGCCCCGCCGAGGATCTGCACCGCCCGGTCGGCAACACGCCCGACCATCTCGCTGGCGAAATACTTGCAGCATGACGCGTCGGCCGAGACGTTCTCGCCCAGATCGCGCCGCCGCGCCGCGTCGAGCACCATGGCCCTGGCGGCATAGATCTCGGTGCGCGAATCCGCCAGCGCTGCCTGGATCAACTGAAAATCGGCGATCGGCCGGCCGAATTGTCGGCGCTCGGCGGCGTATGCGAGGCTCTCCTCGAGGAGCCGCTGCGCCGCGCCAACACAGGCTGCGGCGATGTGGAGACGCCCCTTGTCCAGGACTTTCATCGCCGTCTTGAATCCGCGCCCCTCCACACCCCCGACGATGGCGGAATCTGGGACGCGGCAATCCTGGAAGACTACGTCGGCCGTGTGGGCGCCGCGCTGCCCCATTTTCTTGTCCGGCTTTCCGACGGCAAGACCGGGCGTATCGCGATCGACGAGAAAGGCGGTGACACCGTCGGCGCCGTCCTCGCGTGCGCCGGTGCGCGCCATCAGCGTGAAGACGCCGGCCTCCGGCGCATTGGTGATGTAGCGCTTGGTCCCATTGATCACGTAGCCGTCGCCGTCGCGACGCGCGGACGTGGTGATCGAGGCGGCATCGGAACCGGAATCCGGCTCCGTCAGCGCGAACGAGCCGATGACTTCACCGGAGGCGAGCCGGGGCAGGTACCGGTCCTTTTGCTCCGGGGTCCCATCCATCACGATCGCTTGACTGCCGATGCCAACATTGGTGGCGAAGATGGATCGGAACGCCGGCGAGGCACGCCCGACCTCGAAGATCACGCGAGCCTCCTCCTCCATCGTCAGCCCCAGCCCGCCGAATGACGCCGGTATCGACAGGCCGAATAGCCCAAGGTGCCGGATCTCGTCGATGAGGGATCGCGGGATCTCGTCCGCCTCCGCGACCGCGTCTTCGCACGGGATGAGGCGACCGTCGACGAAACGGCGGACAGTTTCGATCAGCGGCTCGAAGACATCGGAATCGAGTGGCATCGCGGGCTCCTTTCGGCCGGCATAATACGCCCCGCCGATTTAAAAACAAGCGGTCAACCGTTTGTTTAATTGGAAATGGAACAAGCCAAACGCGGAAACCCCAGAAGCGCAAGCCCTCCGGCATGGCAGGGATTGACAGACGGAAACTTGTTGTCGATAAAAACGGACGGCCGTTAGTAAATAAGGCGTGCTAGCGCTGGCGTGCGACGAGCATTGCAAACGCCCGCGCACGGGTTCTGGAACCGCTATTGGAGGATTGCTAGAATGAAATACAGACTCTGTGCGGCAGTGCTGGCTGCCGCGATCGCCGGAGCCGGCCAGGCTCAGGCAGGCCAATACGACCTGCAAAGCGTATTCGGCCTCAACGTACCCTCTATCGGCCAGAGCCCGGCCAACTGGGCCAAGCGCGTCAAGCTGATGACGGGTGGCGAGATTGACGTGAAGGTGCACGGCGCCGGCGACTTCGTGCCACCCTTCGAGCTTTTCGGCGCGGTGAGTTCGGGCGCCATCCCCTTCGGCTACGACTGGATCGGGTATTGGGCCAGCTCGATCCCGGTGGCCAATCTCGTCGGCGCCATGCCGTTCGGTCCCAGCCCCGACATGGCGCTCGGCTGGATGTTCGAAGGGGGCGGGCTGGAGATCATTCAGAAGGCCTACGACCCGCACGGGGTGAAGGTCATCCCCTGCCACCTGGTGGTTTCGGAGGCAGGCGGCTGGTTCAACAAGGACATCGAGACGGTCGACGACCTCAAGGGCCTCAACATGCGCATCGCCGGCCTCGGCGGACAGGCGCTGGCCCGCCTCGGGGCGAACACGCAACTCGTACCCGCCGGCGAGATCTACGTCTCGCTGGAAACCGGCCGCATCGACGCCGCCGAGTTCTCCGCACCGCAACTCGATATCGGAGTCGGATTCCAGGACATCGTCAAGAACTACTACTTTCCCGGCTGGCATCAGCCGTCGAGCTGGAACTCGATCATCGTCAACATGGACGTCTGGGACGGATTCACCGAGAACCAGCAGCAGATCATGATCGAGGCCTGCAAGGCCAACATAACCGCGGTACTCGCCAACGAAAGTGAGAGCCAGAACGAGGCGCTGGAGAAGATCGAGGCCGCTGGCGTCACGGTTCGTCGTCTGCCCGACGAGGTTCTGGCCGCCCTCAAGGAATCGTCGACCGCCGTGATGGAAGATGAAGCCGCCCGCGACCCTCTGTTCAAGGAAGCCTACGAGTCGCTGACGGCCTATATGGACCGCATGTCGCGCTGGAAGGGTCTTCAGGAATTGCCGCGCTAATACGTCGCCCCTAGGCCACGGTGGTGGCGGGCCTCTCCCGGCGCGCCACCACGCAACACGAACGGTCGCATGATCAGGTTCCTCGATACGGTAATGCGGCTCGCGACGGTGCCCGGCAAGCTGGTCAGCTGGCTCGTCCTGCCGCTCATCGTCTTTGTCTGCCTGACGGTCCTCGCAGCGAAGTACGGACTGAACAGCTTCCTGTCGTGGAGCGCACCGATCCCCCTTCTGGGACAGGCGATCACCGTCAATACGCTCGCCGACCTGCAGTGGCACATATTCGCCCTGATAGCGATCTTCGGCGGCATCTACGCTTACGCGGACAGTCAGCATGTCAGCGTCGAGGTCATATCCGCCCGGTTCTCGGACCGGATGCGGACAATCATCGCGATCCTCGGCAACCTCTTCCTGACGCTCCCCTTCTGCGCGGTCGTGGTCTGGTACGGCATTCCCTTCGCCCGGCGCGCCTACATGACCGGCGAAGGCTCCACCTACGGTGGCCTGTTCGACCTTTGGATCATCAAGTCCTGCCTGCCGTTCGCGTTCGCGCTTCTGGGCCTCGTCGCGATCGTGCGCGCCGCGCAGGGCCTCCTCGCGCTCGCCAGGGCGCGGGAAACGACATCTTCCCCGGAGGAGAAATGACCGAGAGCTATTTCTGGCCGGTGGTGATGCTCGTCGCGCTGATGGCGGGCCTCTTCACCGGCTTTCCCGTCGCCTTCGTACTCGCCGGCGTCGGTATCCTGCTCGCGCTACTGGCCGATATCCCTCTCGTATTCCTGTCGACAGCGGTCGCGCGGATCTACTCGGGGATCCTTACCAACTGGCTGCTGATCGCGATCCCGCTGTTCGTGTTCATGGGGCTCATGATGGAGCGCTCCGGCGTCGCCGAGCGCCTGCTGGGCTCACTCGCCTCGCTGTTCCGCTCGCTGCCCGGCGGCTATGCCTTCGCGGTGGCGATTCTCGGCGTGGCGATGGGCGCCTCGACCGGGATCATCGGCGCGTCGGTCGTCCTGATGGGCATGATCGCGCTCCCCACCATGCTTCAGAACCGCTACGACCCGCGCATCGCGACCGGATTGATCGCGTCGACCGGCACGCTCGGCATCCTGCTGCCCCCCTCGATCATGCTCATCGTGCTCGGCGACCAATTGCGCGTGCCGATCGGCGATCTCTTCATTGGCGCGATCGGCCCCGGGCTGCTGCTCTCCGGCCTTTTTCTGTTGTACCTGATCGCCGTGGCGATCCTGCAGCCGCATCGCATGCCGCCCCGACCGGAAGGCCAGACCACCGAGCGATCGGCGCTGATCGTCCGCCTGCTCAAGGATCTCGTGGCCCCAGTTCTGCTAATCCTGTCGGTCCTCGGCACCATCATCGCCGGCGTTGCCACGCCGACCGAAGCCGCCGCTATCGGCGCGCTGGGCGCTCTCGTCCTCGCGTTCCTGTCGGGAAGCCTCGACGTCGAGACCCTGCGTTCGTCGCTGCGCCAGACGACCAAGACGACGGCGATGATCGTGTTCGTCATGATCGGCGCAACCGTGTTCAGCGTCATCTTCCGGCGGCTCGGCGGCGACGCCATGGTTGCCGACGCCTTCGCCCACATCGGCGAAAGTCCCTATGTCGTTCTGCTCGCCGTGATGGCGCTGATCTTCATCATCGGTTTCTTCCTCGAGTGGGTCGAGATCGTCCTCGTCGTGGTGCCAATCGTCGCCCCCGTCGTCATGGCGCTCGATTTCGGCATGGATCCCGAACAGACGCTGGCATGGTTCGCGATCGCGCTCGCGGTCAACCTGCAGATCTCGTTCCTGACCCCGCCGTTCGGCTATGCGCTGTTCTATCTGCGCGGTATCGCCCCCGAGGTGCCGATCGCGACGATCTACCGTGGCATCGTGCCATTCGTCCTTCTGCAGGTTCTGGCGGTGCTGCTCGTCATCATGTTCCCGCAGATCAGCCTCGGCCTTGCGAGCTACCTCGGCCGATAGACGCCTGCGCGTCCGCAGGTCATGACCCCAGGTGGCCCGGCGGTAGACCGCGAACCGGCGCCCGGGCCAGCACGCCTTCAGTCTGACGCTCGCCCGCCGCCGAGGCGCCATCCCGGCTCCCGCTTTTCCAGGAACGCCGAAATTCCATCGTGCGCCTCCGGCTGGGTCCAGGCCTCGACGATCGCCGCGATACCGGTCGCCTCCGCCTCATGCGGCGCGGCCTCACCGATCTCCCGGAACAGCCGTTTCGTGCGCGCGACCGCGCCGGGAGCGCATTTGAGTATCGCTTCAACGGCCCGCTCCACGCTCTGATCGAGCGCCTCCGGCTCGACCACCTGCTGGACAAGGCCGATACGAAGCGCGGTCGCGGGATCGAGCGCGCTGCCGGTCAGGAACTGGGCACGCGCCGCAGCCGCCCCGATACGCCTGACGATGAAAGGGGAAATGGTGCCCGGAACGATCCCCAGTCTCGTTTCCGTGATTCCGAACCGCGCCCGATCGGAGGCGATCGCCATATCGGAGACGCACACTAGGCCGACACCGCCGCCGAATGCCGCCCCGTTCACGCGCGCGATGACGGGCTGCGGAAAAGCGTCCAGCGTCTGCAGCAGGCGCATGATCGCCCGGGCCTCGGCCTCCCGTTCATCCGCGCTGCGCCCCAGCACGCCCCGCATCCATTTCAGATCGCCGCCGGCGCTGAAGACCTCGCCGGCACCGGTGAGGACCACGACGCGCAGCGTCTGGGAGGTCCGCAGCGTCTCGAACGCCTGTGTCAGCTCCGTCACCGTTTCCATATCCCAGGCGTTGCGTGCTTCCGGGCGGTTTATCGTCACCGTTGCAAGCCCGCGTTGGTCGAGATCGACGAGAATGCGGGAGAAGGATTGTTTCGTGTTGCGCATCGTGCAAACGCCTTGTATTAAAACGGTCAACCGTTTGTTTATACGAGGCAATCAACTGGCCTGCAAGCATGCGCCTGGACTTGGAATGCGACTCTGCGGCGGGACCAGCCTCACGGCTCTGCCGGACCGTCCGACCCTGAGCCGACCGGCACCCGGGGCTGGGAGCACCGCCCGAGTATAATCGGTCATGGAGGAAAGAATGATCTGTGTGGGGGACTATATCGCTCGGAACGCACGACGCAGCCCGAACAAGATCGCATTGGTCGACGGCACACGTCGCTTGACCTACGCAAACCTTGACCGGGAAACCGACGCGCTGGCCAGGGCCATGCGCCGGGCCGGGGTGCGGCACGGCGATCGCGTCGGCATTCTCGCCGCCGCATCGGCCGACTGGGTCAAGACGTTCATCGCCCTGGCAAAGACCGGCGCGATTGCCGCGGGGCTGAATTACCGCGAAACGCCCGACCGGCTGGCGGCCATGATGCGGGCGGTGGAAACCACCAGACTGTTCGTCGACGCCGAACGCCGCGTGCTGCTCGACGGGATCGATGGTCTTCCCGCGATGATCGACCTCTCCGAATCGACCTTGCGGGCGATGGAGGAAGACCACGCCACGGCCGACGAGGATGTCGTTGCGGTCGAGCCTTCCGACGGTGCCGTGATCCTCTTCACCGGCGGCACGACCGGCGCGTCCAAGGGAGTGCTTCTCTCGCACGCCAATCTCTTCTGGAATATCCTGAACGAAGCGCTCTTCACCCGCATGTCGGACTCCGACACCACGATCGTGGCGACCGCGCTGCACCATTCCGCCGCACTGAACACCTGGCTCCTGCCCCACCTCTATCTCGGCGCGACCGCCGTCATTCTGCCCGAGTTCACGCCCGAAGGCTGGATCGACGCTGTCGAAAGGGAGAAGGCAACGAACGGTTTCACCCCTCCGACCATGGCGCGCCAAATCGTCAATCATCCGCGCGCGAAAACGGCTGACTGGTCATCGTTCAGGCGTTGGTACGCCGGCGCGGGCATCCTGCCGCGGCACGAGCGTGCCGCGATGGAAGCGCTGATTCCGGGGCTCGGCATCTACTATCAGTACGGTCTCACGGAGGCGGGCCCGATCGTGACCTGCCTACTGCCCGAGGATTACGAGCGCGCGCCGGACTCCATCGGCCGCATCGTGCCCAATTGCGAGTTGCGCATCTTGCGCGAGGATCGCAGCGTCGCCGAACCGGGCGAGGTCGGCGAACTCGCCGTACGCGGCCCCGCCGTCATGTCGGGCTACTTCCGCCAGCCCGCGGAGACGGCCAAGGTCTTCCACGAAGACTGGCTCCTGACCGGAGATCTCGGCGTGATGGACGAGGCCGGCTTCGTCACCTTCCACGACCGCTCGAAGGACATGATCAAGACCGGCGGCCTGAACGTCTATTCGCAGGAGGTCGAATTCGCCATCGCCCGGCACCCCGGCGTGCGCGAGGTGGCCGTGCTCGGCCTCCCCGACGACCATTGGGGCGAGGTCGTGACGGCGGTCGTGACGCTGCACGATGCCCGGGACGCGACCGAACGGGACATCATCGATTTCGCGCGACGCGATCTCGGCGGATACCAGACGCCGAAGCGGGTGATCTTCATGGCCTTTGACGACCTGCCGAAGAACTACCTCGGCAAGATCCTGAAGCGCGAATTGCGCGACATGCTGCGCCAGGAGACACCGCGATGACTGTCGAACGCGAAAAGCCGAGGCCGGGCGTGGGCATTCTGCGCCTGGCGCGCGCCGACAAAATGAATTCGATTGATCCGGAGACGGATGCGGCGCTGCGCGACGCCTGGGTCTGGGCCGAAGCGCAGGAGGACGTTCGCTGCATCGTGCTCACCGGGAGCGGCGAGCGCGCATTCTGCGCCGGCGCAGATATCGGCACCATGCTGCCGGAGCTCCGCCGGCTCGCGGAGACAAATCAAGATCACGGGACATTCGGCGGCCTGACACGATCCTACCCGACCCGGAAGCCGATTATCGCCGCGATCAACGGCGTCGCCTTCGGCGGCGGCCTGGAGCTTGCACTGGCATGCGATCTCCGGCTGGCCAGCCGGAACGCGCGGTTCGGCCTCCCGGAAGTGACGGTCGGTGTGCTTGCCGGCGGTGGCGGCGCCACGCGACTTCCCCGCTACATTCCGCCGGCACTCGCCGCGGAAATGCTGTTGACCGGTGAACCGATCGACTCGGACACCGCTCTGAGCGCGGGCCTCGTCAGCCGCGTCTTCGACACGCCGGCCGCACTGCTCGAGGGCGCCCTAGACATCGCCGAGAGAATCGCCCGGAACGCACCGCTCGCGGTCGCGCGGACGCTGCAGCTCGTCCGTCTGTCGCAATCCATCAGTCTGGCGGAGGGGCTCGGCCTGGAGCGGGAGGGCTTCCGCGACCTGGTGGGAACGCGTGATGCGCAGGAAGGCATTGCAGCCTTCTCCGAACGTCGTGCCCCCGCCTTCGCCGGCCGTTAGAACGCTTTGGAGACGCTACGGCAACGGCCCCGGCGCCCAAGTCGGATTGATTTGCGCCGCCTACTCCCGGCTTGCATCGTTCTGTCGCCTCTGCTTTCCAATCTCTAAACTACTATCCAGGCCACAGAAGGGGCTGCACATATGTCCAGAACTGCGGGGTCCAGCGGCGCCCGGACGATGGAGGCAATCCGTCGCGCCGGAATAAAGCGGCTCTACAAGCAGGGCTTCGAAGCCATGAAACTTCGCGACCTGGCCGATGACGTCGGCATCCAGGCCGGGTCGCTTTACAATTACATCCGCCAGAAGCAGGACCTACTTTTCATGATCCTGTCGGACATCATGGAAAGACTGCACGAAGGCCTTTCTGCTGAACTTGAGGGCATCGAGGATCCTGTCGAGGAGTTGCGCCGCTTCATCGCATTTCATATCCGGTGGCATACAGCGCGGAAGGAAGAGGTCTTCATCGGCAACATGGAGCTAAGGAGCCTCACGCCGGCCAACTATCGAAAGATCATCGCCGAGCGGACGAAATACGAGCATCGGCTGCGCGCCATCATCGAGGAAGGAAACAAGGCCGGTGCCTGGTCTGTCCGCGATCCGCAGGTGACATCCTATGCCACGATCGCCGCCCTGACCGGTGTGTGCACGTGGTACAATCCGCGCGGCAGGCTTTCCCAATCCGAACTGATCGATCTTCACATCGAGTACGTATTCCACTCGTTCGGTCTCGACATTTCAGACGCCAGCGGGCCCGACTGAGTCGGCCGGCTCTCGATAGGCCGGAACCGAAAGAGATCCGGGAGGTCCTGTCATCTATGGACGTATTTGGACCTAGGACGCGGACTCATAAGATCTGATCCACAGTCGGATTGAAGCGAGTTTGACGAGGGCGAGGTAGTTCTCGTCATGTTTCTCGTAGCGGGTGGCGATGGCGCGGCAGTGCTTCAATCGGCAGAAGAAGCGCTCGACCACATTGCGGAAGCGGTAGAGCCATCGGCTGAAGGGCGGCTTTTGACGCCGATACGAGACCGGTTTTGCGCAGAGCCAGCCACCCTGAACTCTCATCTGCCCGCGCAGCGCATCGCTGTCATAGGCGGCGTCGGCCAGAAGCGTCTGTCCCGGCCCGATGCCCTCCAGCATGTCCATGGCGCTGCGTCCGTCATGGGCCTGGCCGGCGGAGAGCTTCAGCCTCACCGGCAGGCCATCGGCATCGACGAGCGCGTGGATCTTGGTGGTCAGTCCACCTCTTGAACGCCCCATGCAGACGGCGCCGGATCGTGCCACGCCGGAGGTCTCGGCGCCCCCCCCTTTTCCGCCACGCGGCACGGTGCCGGCATGCTGGTGAACCTTGATGGAGGAGGAGTCGACCGATTGCAGGGCGCCGTCATAGGCCGCCGACACCGCTTCGAATATGCGATCCCA
>NZ_JBPODT010000007.1:0-52580 GCF_051390635.1 Microbaculum mangrovi | reverse complement strand
CCGACCTGCGGCAGGTCGCATACGAGGCCGACCAATCGGGCGGTAAGCTGGGAGACGCCCTCGCCGCGTTCGGCGAGACACGCGGCATCCGTCGTGTCCGGATCCTGAAGACCGAGAAGTCGGTCCGGATCGTCCGTCATGGCGACGGCTTCACCAAGGCCTATTCCCCCGGCGATAACCACCGCATCGAGATATACGCGCTGCCGGACGGCGAATGGGCCGGGGAAGGCGTCACTGTTTTCGACGCCAACCAGCCGGGCTTCGCGCCGGAATGGCGCAGGCGTCACCCGGCCGCCCGCCTCGTCATGCGGATCCACAATGGCGACCTGATCGAGGCCGACTTCGGAAGCGGACGCCAGATCGCCCGCGTCTATCGGCTCGAGCCGTCCGCCAAGCGGGTCCGGCTCGCCCTGCACAACGAGGCGGGCGCCATCGACGTTCGCCACAACGATCCGGACGATCCGCTTCGCTGGATCTTCGGCACCTACGCGCGCCTCAGGGCCGGCGGGGCCCGCCGCGTCCGGGTCGACCCGATCGGACGCGTCGCGCCGGCCGCGGAGAACCGATGATGGCCGCCATCTGGCGAAGTCGCACGGTTTCCTGACCCTCAGCGCGGACGACGCGGAGATCGGCCGGGTGCCGCTGGACGACATCGCGGCCGTCGTTGCCAGCGCCCACGCCATCACCTATTCCAACACCCTGCTCGTGGCGCTCGCCGAGCGGGGCGTGCCGTTGGTCGTTTGCGGTGCCAATCATCGGCCGGCGGCGGTTTTGTGGGCTGCCGACGGACACCACGACCAGGCCGGCCGCATGAGCGAGCAGGCCGCCGCCCCTCTACCCCTCAAGAAACGTCTTTGGGCGCAGGTCGTCAGCGCCAAGATCGAAAGCCAGGGCGCGACCCTGGAGACTGTCGGCGCGCCGCACGAAGGCTTCGCCCTTCTCGCGCGCAAGGTCAGGTCCGGCGACCCCGACAATGTCGAGGCGCAGGCGGCCCGCCGCTATTGGCCGCTGCTGTTCGGCGAGGACTTCCGGCGGGAGCGCGCCGGGGGCGGCGTCAATGCGATGCTGAACTACGCCTATACGGTGCTGCGGGCGGGCACCGCGCGCGCCATCATGGCGGCGGGGCTCCATCCCAGCCTTGGCCTTGCCCATCGCCAGCGCGGCAACGCCTTCGCCCTGGCGGACGATCTCATGGAGCCTTTTCGGCCGTTGGCCGATCTTCTGGTGCACGATGTCGTTTCCGGCGGCGCGACGGAGGTGGACAGGGAGACGAAGCCCGAGCTTGCGCGGATACTGATCACGGACATGAGCACGAGCGACGGGGTCAGCCCGGTCGCACCATGTCTGGAGCGCCTCGCTTTGTCGGCGGCGCGTTGCTTTGCCGGCACGGCGCGCAAGCTCGATCTGCCGCGGCGGACATTGCCCCTGGAGGGATGATCCGATGACCGCCCGGCGAGCGGCGTTGAGCGGGTACCGGACGATGTGGCTCTACGTGATGTTCGATCTGCCCGTGGGCACCGCCGCCGAGCGCAAGGCGGCGACCCGGTTTCGCAAGTTCCTGCTCGACCGGGGCTTCGAGATGGCGCAGTTTTCGGTCTATCTTCGCTTTGCCGAAAGCAAGGAGGCGGCCGAAACCCATATCGCGCGCATACGGGACGCGTTGCCGCGGAAGGGGAAGATCCACATCGTCGCGATAACCGACAAGCAGTATGGAAACGCACGAATCTTCACGGGACAAAAACGGGAACGCAGCTCCGGAAATCCGGATCAGCTTGCGCTCTTCTGATGCCGGCGCGCGGCTTTTTCCTGTTCTGCACAAGGAAAAAGCCCCTGAAAATCAGGGGCTTATCCAAGGGTCTATTGTAGCCGCTTAGAGATCGAGGGCCAGCCGCAACCCGAGATCGGTTCCTGCTCGATCGGCTCGGATTGTAGCCGCTTAGAGATCGAGGGCCAGCCGCAACCAATGCGGCTCATCCCTCTCCTTCCCCTCCATTGTAGCCGCTTAGAGATCGAGGGCCAGCCGCAACGACGCCGGCGCCGCCCTTCCGACCGATGCCGGGGTGGTTCGGTCGGCGCCCGCCGCGTGTCCGTTCACAATGCCATCCCTACGCCGAAACTGCCGGGAGCAGGCCCCGCGTTCACGCTGCTTGTTGGGGGCGGCCAAGGACGGTATACCCACCACGGAAGTCTGGAGCGCCGAGACAGGGCGTTGCCCGGTCGGCATGCGGGGCCCCGGTCCGGATGCGGCAAGGGCCGGCTCGATTCAGGTGCAAGACATCGTGACGGTTGCCGCTAATGCCTTACCGGTTGTCCGGCCGTGCTTCTTGTCGCCGCCTCATCCGATGGGTCGGCGGCCGTGAACCGACGCCCGGACACCTTTGGATTGCATGGGCGGCCGGGCCCGGCAGACGGGCAGGCCGGCAGGAGAAACGAATGGACGAACTCGCCGCGGTCTACGAGCGACACGCCAGTCGGTGCGACGAAACCGATTTCTGGGGGCAGGTCCGTCGCACCGTGAACGGCCAGCCCGTTCCCGAAGAGCAGATCCACCTGATCGTCGAGGCCATGGTTGCCGCGCTCGACCTGCGCGAAGACGACGTCCTGCTCGATATCTGCTGCGGCAACGGAGCGCTGAGCGCGCGGTTCTTCGAGCGCTGCGCCGGCGGGCTGGGGATCGACTATTCGCCGACCCTGATCGGCGTCGCGCGCAAGCATTTCGACGTCGGCCCCTCAGTCGCCTACGAGACCGGCGAGGCGGTTGCCTATGCGACCAATGCCCCCGATCCCGGCCGCTTCACCAAGGCGATCGTCTACGGCTCGATCAGCTATTTCCCGCGCGAGGCCACCGAGGCCCTCTTCGCGGCGCTGCGGCAGCGCTTCACGTCTCTGTCCCGCCTCGTCATCGGCAATGTCGCCGATCTCGCCCATATCCGCGAGTTCTTCGGCGACCGCTACGAGCCGGGCATCGAGGACCGGCCGGATTCGGCGATCGGCGTGTGGTGGTCGCGCGAGGAATTCGCGGCGATGGCCGCGCGCGCGGGCTGGAGCGTGGAGTATCAGCGGATGCCGGAGGCGTTCTACGCCAGCCACTACCGCTTCGACGCGATTTTGAAGCCGGTTTGAGCCGGGATGCCCCTGATGCGTGACGTGCTTTGGATTGCGGGCATGCCGAGGTCGGGGACGAGCTGGTTCGCGCAGATCATGGCGTCGCATCCCGACACGCGGCTTAAGCTCTGTCCGCTCTTTTCCTATTCCTTCAAGAACGCGCTGGACGAACGCAGCACCCGGCGGCATTGGGAGGATTTCTTCCGCGCCGTCTACGAAACCGACGACGCGTACATGGATCAGGATTTTCTGCGGAAGGACGGCCTGGTTCCCGAATTCGCCGAGAAGGCGGATAATCCCGACGTTCTGGTCATCAAGTCGAACCGGTTCCATCACCTGCTGCCGCACGCGATCGAGCAGGGCGTCGACGCCAGGTTCGTATTCATCGTTCGCGATCCGCGCGCGACCATCGCGTCCTGGCTGAGCAACCCGATGGAATTTCCCTCCGACCGCGCTCCGCTCGAGGAATGGCGCAGCGGCGCGTGCCGGAAGACGGCGCCCGGAGAATTTTGGGGCTTCGAGGACTGGATGCACGTCACGCGATTGCACCGCGATCTGGCTCGCCGTTACCCGGACCGCGCCCACGTGGTCAGATACGAGGATCTACTTCGTGATCCGTTGACGGTCGCCGAGGGCGAACTCTCCCGGGTGGGCCTCGAGATGCATCCCCGTACGCGCGATTTCATAGCGGCCTCGCGAAGTCGCCACAGCGACAACCCCCGTTCGGTGTACAAAGACCCGGGCCAGATCGGGGACTGGCGTGCGAAGCTGCCGGCCGCGATCCAGGAGACCATCTCTGCGGAAATCGAGAACTCGGATCTGCGGACTTTCCTTGCCAGTGATGCGGACTAGTTCGAATTGATCAAGCGCACTCTCGATGATCTGGCGGTATTCGGCGGCGAGCGGCTGTATGAGAGCCCGCGACCGACGGGGCAGCTCTACGCGCCCGATCGTGCGAAGTTCCTTGCGCGACTGGAGCAGATCCTGCACCGGCGCCGGTATTCGAACGGCGGTCCGATGCAGCTCGAACTCGAGGCCCGGCTGGCGGACATGCACCGGGTCGGCCATGTCGTCAGCTTCGCCAATGCGTCGCTGGCGCTGATCGCCCTGCTGCGCCATTGCTCGCGGGATGGCCGTCCGGACATCCTCCTGCCCTCGTTTTCCTATCGGGGGCTGCCGCATCTTATCCAGTGGGCCGGCAAACGGCCGTGGTTCTGCGACGTTGATCTGTCCACCCATACCCTGTCGGCGGAAACCGTGGAACGGGGCATTGGGACCAGTCGCGGGGTCGCGGCGATCCTCGCGGTCAACCATGTCAATGCGCCGGCGCACCTTTCCGAGCTGGAGCGGATCAGCCGGTCGCTGGACATCCCGCTGATCTACGACTCCGTTTACGCGATCTGTGCCGAATACGGTGGCCGCCCGTTCGGAGGCAACGGCAAGGCCGAGGTCTTCAGCCTCCACGCCACCAAGCTGATAAACGGCTTCGAGGGCGGATACGTCACGACGAATGACGACGCCCTTGCCAAGGCTCTGATCGCGATCCGGAATTTCGGCTACGAGCCGGACCGCCCCGAGATCAGCTATCTGGGCATGAACGGAAAGCTAAACGAGATTCACGCGGCGATGGCGCTCGGAAGCCTGGAGAACGCTTCGGCGATATTGCAGTCGAACGAGGCGATCTTCACCGCCTACAAGAAATCCATCTCCGGGATCGACGGGCTGCGTATCATAGATCCCGCCGCGGGCATGAGGGCCAATCACGAAATGGTGCTGATGCACGTGTCGCCCGAACTCGCCATCGACCGGGACACGATCCTGAAGGTGCTTCAGGCGGAGAACGCCCTGGCGAGGCCCTATTTCGCACCGCCGCTCCATCTCTCGAAGCATTGCCCGCCCGACGTGAAGGTCGGGGCGCTGCCGAACTCCGAGCATCTGGCCGGCGAGTTCATCCAGTTGCCGACCGGCGCCTTCGTGCACGCCGGAGACCCCGAGCGGCTGGCGGAAACGCTCGATTTCATCACCGGGCGGGGAGCGGATATCGCTGCGCGGCTCGGTCGCGCAGCGGGAAACGAGCCCGGAGACAAGCCCGGAGGCAAACAATGAGCACGGGCACGCCGAAGGGCCCATCGGCCCCCGACGAGAAGCAGCTTTATGTCGGGCAGCTGAATACGCCGTCGACCGACAAGGTCATCGATGCCATGAACGGCATTTTCGACCGGCGGTTCTACACGAACCACGGGCCGCTGGTGGCGGAGTTCGAAAAGCGCATCGCCGACTTTCTCGACGTCAAGCACGCGATTTGCATGACGAACGGCACGGTGGCCCTGATGGTCGCGGCAAAGTCGCTCGGGCTGCGCGGCGAGGCGGTCGTGCCGGCCTATACGTTTCCGGCGACCGCCCAGGCACTGTCCTACGCGGGCCTGCGCCCCGTTTTCTGCGACGTCGATCCCGATCGCCACACCATATCCGTCGAGACCGTACGCGCGGCGATGACGGACGAGACGACCGCAATCGTGCCCGTTCATCTGTGGGGACGGGCCTGCGATATCGATGGTCTTCAGGCCTTGGGCGACGAGGCCGGAGCCGCCCTCCTGCCCGATGCGGCCCATGCGTTCGGCTGCACCTACAAGGGGCGCAAGATCGGTGGTTTCGGACGCTGCGAGGTATTTTCCTTCCACGCCACCAAGATCCTCAACTGCACCGAGGGCGGTTGCGTCACGACCAATGACGACCAGGTGGCGTTCGCCGTGCGGACCGCGCGGAACTTTCACGATCAGGAAACCTTCGTCGACGTTCCGCTGCGGGTGAACGCCAAGATGTCCGAGGCGCAGGCCGCGATGGGACTGATCGCGCTCGACGAACTCCATACGCATATCGCCCGCAACCGCGAACGCTACGCCCGGTATCGTGGGCAATTGTCGGATGTGCCCGGCCTGCGTTTCATCGATCACGCCGCCGGCGAGGCGTCCAATTACCAGTATGTCGTCTTCCAGGTGGAAGAGGCCGACTTCGGGCTGACCCGGGACCAGCTGATCGCGCGCCTGAAGGACCGGGGTATCATCGCCCGGCGCTATTTCTATCCGGGCCTGCACCAGGCCTTTCCGTACTCGGAAGACCACTGGACATTGCCGGTGACCGACCGGCTGTGCGACTCGATCGTTCAGGTTCCCTCCGGCGACATGGTCACGGACGCCGATATCGACAGGGTCTGTGCGGCGATCCGGAGCGCTCGGAAGGACCCCGGCGGTTCGCGGCCCGGGATGGATTCCCCGGGAGCGTGACGACCATGCGTCTGGGCATCATGCAGCCCTATTTCTTTCCGTATGTCGGGTATTTCGACGTGATCCGGAAGACGGACAAATGGGTCGTCTTCGACGTCGTGAAGTACCAGTCCAAGCACTGGATGAACCGCAACCGGATCCTGGAACCCAACAAGGGCGAGCAGTATGTCACCGTACCCGTCGACAAGCGCTCGTCGCGGGAGCTGTCCGACATCGCGGTGAAGGATCCGCGCCAGGCGGGCGAGAAGATCCTGCGCCAGCTCGGCGTCTACCGCCACGCCGCGCCGCATTATGACGCCGTCCACGCGCTGGTGGAGGAAACCTTCGCGTCCGTTGGCGAGGGGCCGGTGCGGCTTCGCGATCTGAACGTCGCCGGGCTCGAGAAGACCTGCGCGATGCTCGGCATCGCGTTTGACTACGAGATCTGCTCCGGGCTTGGTCTCGATTTCTCGAACGTGCAGCACGCCGGCCAGTGGGCGCTCGAGATCTGCGACCAGCTCGGCGCCGCCGCCTACGTGAATCCGTCCGGCGGCAAGGCGATCTTCAAGCCCGAGGACTGGCGCGCGCGCGGTATCGACATCGCCTTCACACGCATGCCGGATTTTCGCTACGAGGTCGGCGGCAAGTTCACCTTCCTGCCGAACCTCTCGATCCTCGATTGCCTCATGTGGGTCGGTGCCGAGGAGGTCCGCGGCTATCTCGACACGCTGCCGCTCGATCGCGATTTCGCGGCTTAGGGCAGGCGGCGCCATGGACGAGGATCGGCGACGGCAATGAACACGGACGCTTCCGTACGCATCGACCGGGACTTCTATGCGCGCACCTACGCCGCCGAACTCGGCGGCGCGAGCCCTGAGGCGCATTTTGATGCGGTCGGCCGCGCGGCCGGGTTCCTTCCCAACGCCGGGCATGATCCGACGCTGGCGGTCGTCTCCGGCATTGCCGGAAGCGAGGCCCGACCGCTGCCGGAGCGATACGAAGCGCTCGCCCGGGCGGTGTTGAGACACTTCCCGGATCCCGCATACGACGGCTATTTCTGGACCTTTCTGGAAACCCACAAGCCCGCCGATCCGGCCGCGAAGCGTCCCTACGACGAAGACGTCCTGAAGGCCCCCGAAGACCGCGGCCGCATGACGTTCGACCACCGCGGAACGCTCCATGGGATAGGGCAACCATCGACCGGCGCATTCCTCGATGCGGTCGCCGGTTCCTCGCCCGTCTTCCATGCCCGCCTGCCGCACGGTTTCTGGGACGCGCTGGCGCGGGTCTTCGTGCTGAGGCGCATCCTGCTGGACCATTTCCCCGTTTCGGACCTGACCCCGGATGCGCTGCTGCGCCTCTGCGTGCGGCTTGCCTCGCATCTCCATCCGCATAACATCGTCTTTATCGAGAACTTCGTTTCCGAGGTGGCGGATCTGGCGCGGGGACTACCCTTGAACGTCCCGATCGCGGTTGCCTTCAAGGCGTTTCCCGACGGTGGGCCGGGGCTCTTCGGGTCCGCGCACGAGCTCCCGCCGCGCGCGCGTTACGTTTTCGACGCGGTCTCGACGGTGGTGCCGGAGCGGACCGGGTTCGATGACGCGATGCTGATGAAGCGCCTCGTCATGACCGGCGAATTTCCGCGGTTCATGGAGCTTCTCCGGGGGCGACCGGTGTTGCTGGTCGCCAATGAACTGTTTTCCGATTTCGGCGAGCGCTTCGACTTGGACGATACGGCTTTCCTCGAAGTCCCGCCGCGCGAGTCGCACCGATCCCGAAACGAGATCGTCGCGCGGTTCCGGGCCGCCTTGCGAACGCTATGCCGGGCTGGCACGCGGCCCGTCGTGCTGACGCGTTGCGGCGGATCGTTCGCCTTCCTCCTCCTCACCCGGCTCCGGGAGGAGTTCCCGGACGTCTCGTTCTTCGATGTCGGCCAAGCCATCAACCTCTGGTTCCTCGACCGCGACGGTATCGTTCGCACGGGCGGGCTGCCTTGGTCGCCGGGTGTCGAAAAACAGATCGAAATAAACCGGCTCAGCGATTTCTACCGATCCCGCCGGGGGATAGCGGACATCAAGGCATTCCACATCGAGCGGCATGGCGAACATGATCCGGACCGGCGCTGGGCGCGGTCGAGCCGGCATCTCCAGTATGCACAGTTCGTGTTTCAGCACGGCCTTCGCGACGCCGCCGACATCTTCGTCCGACGGGCGCTGGACGATACTGCCGACGATCCGGCACTGATGCGTTTCGTCGATCGGCTGCGGGCGAGCGAACGACCCGGCAGCTAGTTGCCGGCCCGCGCTTTCATCAAGGCTTCCAGCTTTCTGATCCGCTTGCGCACGCGCGGTTCGTCTCCCTGCAGCGCGATCCTGCGCTGCAAGAGGTCCAGGGCTTCCGCGTATCTGCCCTGACGTTCGTGAGCGGTGCTCATCTGCAAGAGCGGCAGCTCCCCGGACGGGAGGTCGATCGCGGCCACGGCTCGAAGGTAGCTTTCATCGTCGCCAAGATCGAAAAGAAGCTGGGCGTGGATCTGGCGAAGCTGCCGATGATCGGGCGCCAGCCCAATCCCGGTCTGCGCCATGGCGAGCGCCTCTTCGAGCCGGCCGAAGCGGCGGTAGAGACGTGTCAGCAGTACGATCGGCTGGATCGCATCGGTCGTCCTGGCGTGGGCGCGCTCCGCGAAAACCAGCGCGCGGTCCGGCAAATCGAACCGCAACAGGCGCGCGGCGAAGTCGCAATCGCCGCCGTGGCCGGGCAGTTTCCTCAGATAGTCCCCGTTGAAATAGGTCTCCCGGAAGAACGAACGGCTGTCGCCACCGGGAACGAGCGGGTCGTAGAAAGCAAACAGCTCGTTTGCGTCGAGAATGCGCTCCCAGAAATCCTGCAGCCACAGCATTTCAGGTTTCGCGGCGCCCGGATCGTCCATGAACCAGATGTTGATCGCCTGTCCGACATCGAAATAGCTGGCATGGGGAAAGCGACGCCAGAGTTCGTAGAGAAGCCATAGCGATAGCGATCCGCCTGCCTGGGTCAAAACGATCGCGGGCAGCCGGTCGTCCTTGCCGACGTCGAGCGCTTCGAAGGCCGCGGAAATCTCGTCAAGCAGTCTGTGGCGGATCAGGTGACTGGCTGCCGGCGGGATTTCCAGGTGGTGGAAATCGGTCAGGCCCCAGCGCTCTCCCAGCGCGGAGAAACCGCCATTGGCGATCAGCACCACCCGCCGGTTCCGCATGGCGTCGATCAGCGAGGCGATGCGGCCGGTCGCGGCGTACCGTTTCCAGGCGATGCCATCCTCGAATTCGTACCCGTCGGGAAAATGCCGCGCGACGACGTCCATTGCCGCTTCGTAGCGGATCGGGCTCGGGTCCGACGTGCCGAACAACCGGTCCGGACTGTCCGGGTGTGCCTTGAAAGCCAGGCAGATCGGGAACGAGGATCTGCTCGCAGCAAGGATCTGCAGGATTTCCTGGGTGAAGTTCTCGGTGAAGACCGGTGACTTCGGGTGCAGGACGCGGACGATGCGGATCGAGAAGCGCTCGATCTTTTCGTCGGTATTCAGAGCCGCGCCCCACAGGCCACGAACGATCGGTCGCACCGATGCGACCTGTCCCATTAGGTCGACGAAACCGTGCGGCAGGCGCGGCTGCAGGCAGGGCGTTCCGCTTGCGATCAGGTCCCGTACCTGTTCTGGCGAGCGCTTTCGTACGCTGTAGGACTTTTCCTGTGCCGCGAACGGTATAGTCCCTTCCGCATCGAGCTTGTCCCAGTCGGCGATGGTCGAAGCCGGTCGCCTGAAATGGTCCTTCTCCACCTGGGTGTCGGAGAAGCGCCAATGGAACGCGTCGGCGGCCTCGATGTGTGCAAGGACGTCGCGGGCAAGCGCCTGCATATGCGCCTCCAGCCCTTCGGCGGCGAGTGCCTTCGCCGCGGCCGCTTCGTCAAGGGCCGGGAACCGGATCGCCGCGACCAGCGGATCGAACTCCGGATTGGGCATCAGCCCCCGGGTGCGCCCGTCATCGTCGTAGTGGCGCGCCGGGTCCGTTCCCTCGAGGAGGGCGGCGTAATGCTGTCTGTAGAAGTCGGCGTCAACGAACACGGCAGGCTCCGAAGAGTCCGTCGCCGCGCCCCGCCACATTTTCGCATGCCATGGCCGCACGCCCGTCAGACCGCGTTCTTCTTGATGAAGACAAACGCATAGTCTCTTGGAGCCTGCGGTGCGTCCTGAAGATGCCGATGGCTGTTGATGTAGCGTATCAGCTTGCCGCACTTCTTCTTCATTTCCGGGTCGCCGGTGGCGTTGGAGAAATGTTCCATTGCGAACATGGTCATGGACAGGAATCGGTTGCCGTTCGGATAGACGTGTAGATCCAGATCGTGACGCGCGGCGAGGTCCTGGCAGAGCTCTATCGTCGGTGTGTCGCATTGCAGATGGTCGACGATCCAGCCGAGCGGCCCGTAGACATCCAGCAGGAACCGCTGGCGTTCCTCAGCGTCGCCCGTGTCGGTCGGATTGCACAAGATCACGCCCTTTGTCGATATGTCGACGAGCGACTCGAAGAACGAGGGCTTCAGATCGGCGGGAATGTGCTCGAACGTGTGGATCGACAGGGTCACGTCGAATTTGCGACCTGCCTCTACGAGGTCGTGCGAATACATGCAGTTGATGGACGGTTCGCAGAGAAGGTAGCGGGTCTCCGGCGCCATATGCGACATGATGCCGGTGTGGCCACCGACATCGACGACGCTGAGGGCGCCGTCGCCGAAATGCTCGGCGAGGAGGTCCGCCACGCGCATGTTGCGCTGGTACAGGCTGCCGCGCCCCTTGAGCTGGTCGTCGCTCAGCAGCGTTGCCTCGAGTTCGCCGTCCGGAACGTCTGCACCGAGGGTCTGCGCGCACCGCAACATGGTATGGGCGAGGACTGTCTGCTTCGCCTCGCGTGCGCGCTCGGCGGCGGCGAGGTAGGCCTGCGGATCGAGGAATTCTTCCTTTTGGACCCAGCGCACGTCCGGCGACAGTGCTGGCGTCGGCCCGACGGTTTTGGGCTGGTTGCCCGACGGACGGCCGTCGGCCGGCTGCGGGCGGGCCGGCCGGGCGCTACCCGTCGGTGCGGGCCCAGTATGGCCTCGCCTCATCCGCCTGATCGTCCTCTTCACCGAATTGGGCAAGACGGCTTTCGCGGCCGCGGTGCCCGCGGCGGCAAGACGGTCCAAGGGTGTTCGTGCCTTCACTTTGCGGCTCCTACTTGCGCAGTATCAGCCAGGACATCGCCGCCAGCGCCTTTTCGAGATCGAGCCCGGCATAGACCGGCTCGGCCTCGCGCGGCCGCGTCGGATCGTCGAACAGCTCCGCCGCCCCGAAATGGGTCCGCGCAACCGCCGCGTTTCCATCGGCGAAGCGCTCCAGAAGGGCGAGCCGCTCCTGGTAATGGACGACGGGGGCATCGCGGAAAAGGTCGCCGCCCTCGGTCGTTAGCTGCATCAGCTCGTGGTGAAAATGGCGTTTCTCGACGATCGAGATGGGCAGGCGGTTGATGACCCGCTGTATCTCCAAAAGATCCCGGCCGAGGCTGATATTGGTGCGGTCGCCCGCCGACCGTTCGACGTCGGGGAGTATCCCCGGGCAGACGATGCTCCAGAAGTCCGTCTGGAGTTCGCCCGGTGCATTCCGTCCCGGATAGCGCCGCACGACCATGCGGTCGACGCCGAACACGTCCGTCCAGCGGTCGAGCTCACGGCGATAGTCGCCAAGCCACGTGCTATCGGCGAGCGAGTCCGCGAACGTGCCGGAATAGCCCTGCGCCTTGACCATCTGGTTGTACCAGGAGACGAGCAGTTCGTCCTGCCGGCGCAGGTACACGATGATCCTGATATCCCGGTCGCGGTCCAGCCCGTGGTCGGACAGAAACCGGCGCAACTCGGCCGGGCGCGGAAACAGGTAGAAGTCCTCGCTGGAGAGAAGGACGTCCCCGGCGAAGTCGGCGCACTCCGTCGCGAGGTGTTTCGCCAGAACGTCCAGGGATTCGTCCTGCGGCTTCGCCCAGACCGGATAACCGCCGTCCAGCAGGAAGGCGATGTCGTGATGGCCGAAGCCGCGGCAGGCGGCTTGGGGATACAGCAGGCCGAGTTCCCGCAGTCGGCCCTGTGACGCCGTCGCGAAGCGTTGCAGCGCGGTGGATCCCGTCTTCGGCGCGCCGATGTGAATGAACAGCTTCTGGTCCGGCAATGTGGTGTCCATATGTGGTTTCGCACCGCGTTCCCGCTTTTATAGGCCCTCAAAGCCGAAGTCGATCCGGCGCGGACAGGCGCCGAGGCGGGTTTCCGGTTCACGACCCGGTCACGGCCGGCGGGGCAGCGCGAGCGGCCTGCGTGCCCGCCCGATCGCGCGACATCACCGCGTCGCAATCATCCAGCCATCGCCGGCAGCGCTGCGGCCACCGCCGGGCCATTGCCTCAATCAGCGGTCGATGCCGTTCGGCAAGCAGCGGCTTCAGTTCGGCCGGCACGATGCCCGACGCGTCTCCGCCTGCGCCGACCCGCCGCGATGCGGTCTCGACGAAAACGGCGCGATCGAAGGCGACGCCCAGATGGCCGGCAACCCTTTCGAGGACCCCGAACGGATCGGACGCGATATCCTCGTAGAACTCGACATGGATGGCATCGGGGCCGAAGACCTCACTCCACAGGTCCAGCGTCTCGGGATAGTTATTGCGTCGCCTGATCGAGGGCTGGTCCAGGTACTGGAGATAGGTCTCGACGGACCGGGCCTCGAACGCCTCTTCGACCATATGGAAATGCTGCTTGGCGTGGCTGAAGTCGCGGTCGATCGGATTGCGCAGCATCATGACGATCCTGACCCTCTCGCCAAGCGCCCTTTTGAACTTCGCGATCTGTCCGCGTTTGGCGATGCAGTAGACCGGCGAAATGTCCATGGTCACCGGCGAGGGGACGATACCGCGCATGAGCACGCGATAGTCGTCCTCGCTGTGGCGGTCCGCCGCGGCCCAGGCCTTCGCCCATAGCGCGTCGTATTCCCCGGGGTCCCGTGCGGCAGTCTCGGCAATCCGGGTTCGAACCTGCGGATTCGCCTTTCCCACGAACTGGCGAACTTCCTTGACGGGCGGCAGGAAGATGTCCGGATGCCGGCGCAGATTGCGGTAGAGCCACGTGGTTCCCGACCTGGGCGCCCCGATGCACAGGGCGGTCAGGTCGTTCAGGATCCGTGTTGAGGAGCTGGATTGCGCAAAGACGCTAATGGATTCCCCCATCGAAACTGCCGGGCCAAGCCATCAATACGTCACGTCGGCCGATGCGGTGTCAATCAGCGCATCCATCGTTCCGGTCGCCGTCCCGGCGCGGAACATGCTCGCGAGCGCGTCAGGCCTCACCAGGCTGGCGCCGCGTTCGATCTCGCACTAACAATCAACATGGATCGACTGGATCCGCCTGCGCCAAGACGCAGTTGCGCGCCCGATAAATTGAAGCCCCGGCGAGAAACGACTGTATGAAGCTGTTTGATAGCCTGTTCAACCGCGCCGGTCCCGTGTTCATTGGCCTGCATTTCGCCAAGACCGGGGGCACGAGCATCCTCGCCCATGTCGTGCAGCACATCGACGACCGGTTCGCGGTGCACGGATACGGCCCGCGCGCCAATACCGAGCGGTTGTTTTCTGGTGAACGGCTGCTGGAGGAGTACACCGACGCCGAGTTGCGCAGGGTCCGTTTCGTTTTCGGACACGGGGTCAACGCAGATGTTCCCGCGCTGTTTCCGGATGCGCGCGTGCGGCTGTTCACCGTCTGCCGCGATCCGTTCGATCGATTCATCAGCTCCTACAAGCATCATCTGCGGACCGGCAAGTCGAACAGGCAGCTGACCGCCAGGGCGTTTTTCGACCAGAGCGTCGAGAACCCTTTCGCCAGCGCCGTTCTGAACGGCTTCGGCGCCTACGTGCCGGACAATGGCGATGAGCGCCTTCGCGAGACGCTGCGCAATTTCGAGTTCGTGCTGACGACGGAGCACCTTGACACCCAGTCCGCGGCCCTGTTCGGCCAGCTCGACCTGCCGCCCCTGGCCATCCGGAAGCGCGTCTACCCGGGAACGCCCGACCTCGGCGACCTGACCCGCGAGGAGATCTACGCGCGCGACGATCTCGATACGACGGTCAACCGCAGCGTCAACGAGCGGTTTCTCGACACGGCCGACAGGGGCGGCGATACCCTGAATCCCTTCGGCTTGGACACATCGCGCCGGCGGGCGCATGGCGACACGGTGCGACGCGAGCTCGGGCGGGAAAAGCTCATCGAAAGGGCTTATGGCCGGCTTTTCGCGGACCTCGTCGAACAGGACCGGCTGGTGGCCGCGGAGCGCATTCTCGCCATTGCCGATCCGAATGCGGTGTTGCCGCGGCTGCGGCGATATTGTGCGCTGAACGAAATCTCGCTGGACGAGGATGCCCTCAGCGGCAACGGCTTCGGCTATCTCGGCGAAGCGCTGCTGCGGGCGGGACGGATCGACGAGGCGCGCGCCGTCCTGCGCCGCGCGATCGAACGCTATCCCAACAGCCTCCTGAGCTTCTATGTCCTCGGCCAGTCCTACCGGCGCACGGGCGACTGGCAGGAGGTGGCGGACTACTGCCAGCGGGCCGTCGACCTCAACGCGATGCACACGCCGTCCCTGGTGCTGCTGGGGCATGCGCAGCTGAACCTGGACCGGCTGCAGGAAGCGCGCGAGTCCCTTACCCGCGCCCTGAGCCTCGAGCCGGCGCGCCACAACGTGGCCAAACTGTTGGCCGACGTGGAGGCGCGACTGGGCTAGGTCCGGTGAGCCGGCCGAGGCGCGGCGGTCCCGTAGCTCGGGCGTATCCCGTCGAGATTCGGTCCACGGCTTTAGTATCCATTAACTAGACGATTGGAATTTGCTCCGTTACGAAATGGTTCGCACCGAATCGTGAGATCGGTGGGATGGCAATCGTCGCAGGATTGTTTTCGTTGTCTGATACGAAGCCAGACGGCAGCGTCCTGTTACCGGTTCTCTACTGACTTGGGCCGTGGGGGCGGTACGGTCAATGGCTGCTCGCTCGCGCACACGTTTCGGCATATCGGCGCTGCCCTGGCGCCGTCTCGATCGTCGTTCCCAAAGTGTCCACACCGATAACAAGGTCGCGGTCCGCGCCTCTTAGAGAGTACGAAATACCGATGTTTTCGTTCCCATTCCCGGTGTTGTGCCCCCCGCCAATCAACGGTCGCTCGGTGCGGCCGACCATCGGCCGAGACCTGGCCGGATTCCGGCGGCGGTTTTGATATGCCGGCAGATCTGACAGACGGCGAGAAGACGCTTCTACACGAACTCTTCTATGAGCCCTACTACCGGCGGTACGCACCCAGGCGGGTCTGGGGCGACGAAACGGCGTCCTTCGAACATTTCCTAGCGGAAGGATTAGCGGCAAACGCCTCGCCGGGGCCGTTCCTGTCGATCGACTACTGCGCCGCCAGGCTGGACAGCGGCGAGACCGCCAAGGCTGGAGTCGCGTTGGCGTGGCTGCGCGCGGGAGCGGACCAGGCCTTCGTGCCCAACAGGGTCTTCGATCCCGGATACTACGACAGCAAGATTCCCGGACGGCAGCGATCTGATCTTTCGGCCTTCCAGCACTTCATCCGGGAGGGCGAGGCGAAGGGGGTGCCCCCATGTGCCCCGCTGGAGGGGCTGGTCGCGGGCGAGGAGCTGCGCCGGGCGTTCAGCAGGCCGTATTCGCAGTATCTGGCACTCGTGCCCGATGGGCACGAGGTCGATATCCTTGATCCGGCCTACAGGGAGCTGATCCACAAATACATCGACAATGAATATTACGTCTGGGCGAACGGCTTGAGCATCGATCCGGACGACGATCGCGGCGTACACGACCACTTCTTCTCCGTCGGTCTTCTGAAGGGCTTCCGGCCGCACTACCTGTTCAACAAGGACCTCTACGCCAATCGCGTGCGCGACCGCATCGAGACGCAGCGGCACGAAAACGGTGCCGGGATCCCGCCGATCGACGACATCCAGGTCGGCGAGTCGGAGTTCCTCCACTGGTACTTCATCGGTCGAAAGGAACGCATCTCGCCTACGCCCTTCTACGATGACGAGATCTACATGGCGCACCCGGACATGGCGGGGGCCAAGGGGTGGGGCTTCGATCACTTCGTCATCCACGGCGTGAACGAGGATCGCCGCGCGAGCGTCTTCTTCGACGCGAATCGCGTCCGAAAGATCATGTTCCCGGACCGCGTCGAACTTGAAGTCGTGCCGGCGGCTGCCGACGTGTTCGAGGGCGTCGACATCGATTCCATCGCGACCAGACGGCACAGCCAACGCCGGCGACTGGTGCCGGAGCAGATCCGTCGCTCGAGGCGCATCGCACGTATCCGCAAGTCGGCCCGCATCGTCACAACCACGATCCGCGAGCAGATCGACAGCGTGCTGGGCCCGGTCCCTAGGCCGCCCAAACCGCTCCTCAGGCAGTATTTCATGTGGCCGGACAGAAACGTCACGGCGCCGACCGAAGACATCTTTATTCCCGGGGCCATGCGAAAGCCGGGGGACGAAGATCGCCGGTTCTGCGCGGTCGAGGATCTCGCGGCCGAACTCCTGCGCCGCGTCGAGCGGCTGAACAGCCCGACGCTTCGCGACGTCGTTCGCCGTGCCGCTGAGATCGAGCCGCTGATTCACCGTCCCTACGGCCCGCGGATGATCCAGCTCGCGCCGATCAAGCACATGTCGGCGGGCGCGATCCTGGCAAGCGAGAAACTCGTCGCCAGGCTGCCGGTGAAGCGGGCCGACATCGTCGTGACGATCCCCAGCTGCCGCATGTCGGGCGCCGCGCGCGTCGCGGGCGAGCTGACGCGCGGCCTTCGCCAGTTGTTTCCGGACGCGACAATCGTGGTGTTCGTGACCGACTTGTCGGATTTCGAGTATCCGGAATGGTTCGACGAAAAGGCACACGTCGTGCCTGTTTCCGACGCGGTCGCGCCGCTGCGCCAGGACGAGAAGACCGCGTGCCTCCTAGATCTCGTGCGGGGCTTGCGGGCAAAGCGCCTGTTCAACGCCAACAGCCGCCTGTGCTGGGACATGACCCAGCAGTTCAGTCAGCAGCTCGCCGAAATGATGGAGGTGTACTGCTATCTGTTCACCTGGGACCTGAACGAAATGGGGCACAAGGGCGGCTATCCCATCTCCTATTTCGAAGGCGTGTTCGAGCACGCCGACGCCTTCATCTGTGACAGCACGGCGCTGGATCAGGAACTGACCCATCGCTTCCAGCTGCCGCGCGTGCTTTCGGACAAGCTCCATGTCCTGCATACCCCGGGCCAGAAGAGCGAACTATCCCATGCCGCGGTTTTCGAGACGCGGCGCAGCGAGCGGCAGGGGCTGAGGGCGATCTGGGCGGGCCGCATGGATCGGCAGAAGCGCTTCGACGTCGTCAAGGCGATCGCGCTCGCCCGCCCCGATATCGAGATCCTCGCCTGGGGCAAGCCCGTGCTCGGCGACAGCGACGAGCTCGCCGATCTGCCCGGGAACATCAAGCTGATGGGGACTTACCAGTCCTTCGACGACATGCCCTGGGAGACGTCGGACTTCTATCTCTACACATCGCAATGGGACGGCGTGCCGACCGTTCTCATCGACGCCGCCAGCCGCGGGATCGCCACCGTTGCCAGTCGCGTCGGCGGCGTCGGGGACGTCGTTACCGAGGATACCGGCTGGCCCGTCGAGGACGTGCTCGATCCGGCCGCCTATGTCGCCGCGATCGAGCGGATGTGTGCGGATCCGGCCGAGGTCACGCGCCGCGCCACCAACCTGAAGCGGCATGTCGAAGAACGGTTCTCGCCGGAGGTCTATCTCGAGAGCCTTCGCACGATCGTCGGAAGGGATTGAGCAATGGCGCAATCGAAGCGGCCGGACATTTCGGCGATCCTGACCGCCCATGGCGAAGGCGTCATGGCGGGCGCCTCGTCGCTCAGCATGATCGAATGTAAGGACGAGGCGGAGCGGCGCGGCCTGAGCGTCGAGCTCATCGTCACACTCGATCGGGCCGACGACGTCACCCGTCAGATGTTCTCGGAAAGGGTCGGCGACGGCTGGCAGGTCCTGGAGACCGATTTCGGCGATCAGGGCAAGGCACGCAATTTCGCCGCCGAGAAGGCCAGAGGCCAGTTCGTCGCCTTCCTCGATGGTGACGACATCTGGAGCTACAACTGGCTGACGGCCGCGTGGGATCTATGCAACCAGGCCCCCGACACGTACATCGTTCATCCGGAATACAATTGCTTTTTCGAGGGAAGCAGCAACATCCTGATCAAGTGCGATCAGGAGGACCCGTTCTTCAATCCGGCGTTTCTGCGCTTCGGCAATTACTGGGACGCGCTGACCTTCGCCCGGAGGGACGTTTACATCGCAACGCCCTATGTCGCGCGCGAGATGAGCAAGGGATACGCCTTCGAGGACTGGAACTGGAACTGCCAGACCATCGAGAAGGGCTATGTCCACCGGATCGTGCCCGACACGATCCATTTCAAGCGGCGGCGCAAGATCTCGCAGACGATCAGGGCAAGCCAGCGCGGGGCGCTCGTCCGCCCCACGGAGCAATTCTACTTCGACAATCTTCCGGACTAGCGGTGCGCTCGGACTAGCGGTGCGCTGCTGAGCAGATTTTCGCGGGCGGCCTGCCTTGCGGCCTTTCGCCGGCCCGACGGGGTTTTCGGGCGCCGCCCCATTGCCTGGACGACGCCCGAAGACATGTGTTCGGCGCGAGCCGGCGTCCCAGGGCCGGGACCGCTTCGCGCCGCGGTTGGGATGGCGCCCTCAGATGACGCCCATGGCCCGCATGGCCTCCGCCACGCGGACGAAGCCGGTGACGTTCGCGCCAAGCACATAGTCGCCGGGCGCGCCGTATTCCTCCGCGGTGCTTGCGCACGCGTCATGGATATTGCGCATGATCGCCGCCAGGCGCTCCTCGGTCTTCTCGAAAGACCAGCTGTCGCGGCTGGCATTCTGCTGCATTTCCAGCGCGGAGGTGGCGACACCGCCTGCATTGGCGGCCTTGCCCGGGGCGAACAGGACCCCAGCCTTCCGGAAATTATGCACGGCCTCGGGCGTGCAGGGCATGTTCGCGCCTTCGCCGACCGCGACCACGCCGTTGTCGACAAGGGTCTTGGCATCGGCGCCGGTCAGTTCGTTCTGGGTCGCCGACGGTATCGCCACCTCGCAGGGAACATCCCAGATCGAGCCGCCCTTGACGTAGTGGCTTCCCACGCCCTTGAGCCGCGCGTACTCGGAAATCCTGCTCCGGCGGACCTCTTTGATTTCCTTGACCAGATCAAGGTCGATGCCGTTCTCGTCGACGACGTAGCCGTCGGAATCCGAACAGGCCACCACCTTGCCGCCGAAGGACAGGATCTTCTCCATCGCGTAGATGGCGACATTGCCGGTCCCCGAGACCACGCAGCGCTTGCCGTCGAAGCTGGTGCCGCGCGTGCCGAGCATCCGCTGCACGAAATAGACCGTGCCGTAGCCGGTCGCCTCGGTGCGGGCGCGCGAACCGCCGTATGACAGTCCCTTGCCGGTCAGCACCCCGGCCTCGTATCGGTTGGTCAGGCGCTTGTACATGCCGAACATGTAGCCGATCTCGCGCCCGCCGACGCCGATGTCACCGGCCGGAACGTCAATGTACTCGCCGATATGGCGGTGCAGTTCGATCATGAAGGACTGGCAGAAGCGCATGATCTCGCGATCCGAGCAGCCCTTGGGATCGAAATCGGTCCCGCCCTTGCCGCCGCCGATCGGAAGCCCGGTCAGGGCGTTCTTGAAGGTCTGCTCGAAGCCGAGGAACTTGATGATCCCGACATTCACCGACGGATGAAACCGCAACCCGCCCTTGTAGGGGCCGAGGGCCGAATTGAACTGCACGCGGAACCCGCGATTGATTCGCACATCGCCCTTGTCGTCGATCCACGGCACCCGGAAGATGATCTGGCGCTCGGGCTCGCAGATCCGCTCGATCAGCGCCTCGTCGGCATATTCGGGATGTTTCGAAATCACGCGTCCGAGGCTTTCCAGCACCTCGTGCACGGCCTGATGGAACTCCTGCTCGCCGGCATTGCGGTGCAGAACCGTGCTAAGGATCGGTCGCAGTTTCTCGTCGATTGAGTTCATGAATCCTCTTTCAGAATACCGGCGACGGGCCCGACGGCCTCCGGGAGGCTGGCGCGGGCCGTTTAACCGAGACGTGCGTATTGCACAGCCGTTGTTTCCGCCAGCCCCTTGCCGGGTCGGTCCGGCTGACCTGCGAGCGATGTCTCTTTCACGAGGCGTGAGCGTCCGCCCCGGCACTTGTCGGGCAGATGACGCGGAAGCGGTTCGCGGAAGATCAGATCATCTCTGTTGTGCGTGCGCACGAGGCGGGAACGAAGACGGGGATTTCTTAGCGGCTGCGACCGGACTTGCCAAGACGTGGGCCCGCGACCGATCGCGGCTGGCCCTCGATCTCTAAGCGGCTACAATAGAAGGGGGCGGCGTGATGACGGACTACAGTTGCGGCTGGCCCTCGATCTCTAAGCGGCTACAATGCTGTGATCGCCTCCCAGGCCAAGGATCTGGTTGCGGCTGGCCCTCGATCTCTAAGCGGCTACAATTGGACGGCGTTTACACGCTGGGATGATCCTGTTGCGGCTGGCCCTCGATCTCTAAGCGGCTACAATCGCGATCGCGCGGCTGGAAGGGAGCGCACCAGTTGCGGCTGGCCCTCGATCTCTAAGCGGCTACAATCGGGCGACGTCGATCGTGTCGCAGCCGCCAGTTGCGGCTGGCCCTCGATCTCTAAGCGGCTACAATCGAGCGCGGCATAGGCGTCGGCTTCCCGCTGTTGCGGCTGGCCCTCGATCTCTAAGCGGCTACAATGCACGTGCGCTCGCGGACCACGGACAAAGGGTTGCGGCTGGCCCTCGATCTCTAAGCGGCTACAATAGGTTTTCCATAACGCCTTTCTCTTCGATACGTTGCGGCTGGCCCTCGATCTCTAAGCGGCTACAATGGTCATCTCGCCACGGAAATACTCGATGGCGTTGCGGCTGGCCCTCGATCTCTAAGCGGCTACAATCGCCAGCCTTCACGCATATGACATCGCGACGTTGCGGCTGGCCCTCGATCTCTAAGCGGCTACAATAGCGTCCTGATCGTGTGGACGCAGGTGGAGGTTGCGGCTGGCCCTCGATCTCTAAGCGGCTACAATATATCGCCCAAAACCACACGGCTTCTGCTATGTTGCGGCTGGCCCTCGATCTCTAAGCGGCTACAATCCGCGCACTTCTCGTCGAACCACATCGCAGTTGCGGCTGGCCCTCGATCTCTAAGCGGCTACAATCCCCGCGCGCGCGCCCCGACGGTCAACTAGTTGCGGCTGGCCCTCGATCTCTAAGCGGCTACAATGGGTCGTCAGAAACTCCGCGACCGCGTTGCGTTGCGGCTGGCCCTCGATCTCTAAGCGGCTACAATAGAATCGAGATTCACTTGAGGCCATCAAGAGTTGCGGCTGGCCCTCGATCTCTAAGCGGCTACAATAGATCTTTGGATAACCCCCTGATTTTCAGGGGGTTTTTCCTTATTCGGCACGGGAAAAACCGCGCGCCGGCGTCGAAATTCGGCGCGCCGGTCCGGTTTTCCGGAGCCGTGTTCCCGTTTTCGTCCCGTACGGAATCGCGCGCTGGCGCGGGATTCCCCCGACGGTCATTCGCGATGCACCAATCATTAATGGCCATGCACCAATAAACTGGAACTTGGTTTTTCCGGAGCGGGTCGGAGGTCTGATCAGCGTGCCGTTCCCGATACGTGCCGGTCCTTGAGTTGATAGAGGTTGGCGTAGCGCCATTTACCTTACGATATCAGGTCTTGGGGTTCGATGGGGGCACGATCGGACCGGACCGGTTTCGGCGTAAGGACGAGAATTGAATATTTGGGTCTGACTGGTGGGCGTATCCGCGTTATATCGGGGCATGGTGAGTAGACGACGGACATGGATCGGACGATGGTCCCGCGGGCGACAGATCGCGACCTTCCTCGGAGGGGTCGCGTGTGCCGTCACGGTTACGTCCGCCGCGTTGTTCAACCCGACTCCCGTCGCGGCGCAGGAGGGTGAGGCGCAGCCCGCTGCGCGGGAACCCGGCGGTATCGCCTATTCGGTCACGATCACCGTCGACGGCGGCGAGGCGTCACTCCCGGACCTGATCGCGGAGTCCTCGAACCTCAAGGCGCTCGAATCCGATCCGCCGTCGGGCCCCTTGGGCCTGGTGCGGCGCGCCCAGTCGGACTTCCCGCGAATCCAGAAGGTCCTCAACTCCGAGGCCTATTTCGGCGGTCTGATCGATATTCGCGTCGCCGGCGTCCCGGTGGCGAACCAGCAGGCGGACGAGCAGGCCTCTGCGGCGGCGGCCGCACGCCAGCCCGTTCCGGTCACGGTCGACGTCAAGGCGGGCCCGCAATTCGTCATCGGCAGCGTCACGCTTGTCGACGCGGCGACCGGCGGGCCACCGCTCGTGCCGATCGACCGCGCGAAGATCGGCCTCGAACCGGGATCGCCGGCGAAGGGCATCCTGGTCATCGACGCCGAAACGCGCATCGTCGACGCGATGCAGAACCTCGGCTATCCGTTGGCCGCTGTGCCGAGACGGCAGGCGATCGCCGATCATTCCAGCAATACCCTCGATGTCACGTTCTTCCTGTCGCCGGGCAGGCAGGCGGATATTGGTCCGGTCCAGGTGCGCGGCGCCGAGGGCGTCAACGCGGACTTCATCGCCCGGCAGGCCGGCGTGAAGCCCGGCACCCGCTATTCGCCGGAAGAGATCCGGAGGATCCGCGAGAACATCACCGATCTCGGCGCCTTCCAGTCGGTGCGGATCGTCGAGGGCGACGAGATCACGGCCGACGGGCAGATCCCGCTCTTCATCGAGGTGGAAGAGCGCAAGCCCCGCTTCGTCGGTCTCGGCGCGAGCTACTCGTCGACCGACGGGGCGACCTTCAACGGCTACTGGGGCCACCGCAACCTGTTCGGCAATGCCGAGAAGCTGCGGATCGAAGGCGAGGTGTCGCGGCTGTTCGAGAATTCCATCGACGACCTGACCTATCTCGCCAGGGCGACGTTCGAGAAGCCGGGATTCGTGACGCCGATCGACGACCTTCTCGCCGAGGCGCGGGCGTTCCGCGAGACGCCGGACGCCTATACCTCGACGGGCGCGGGCGCCACGGCCACGTGGCGGCGGCGGTTCACGGACCGGATCGAAGGCCGTATCGGCGTCGAGATCGAACACGCGGAGATCACCGACGCGTTCGGCACCAACACCTATACACTCGTCGGCGTACCGATCAGCGGCACCTACGATTCGACCGACAACAAGCTCGACCCCTCGAGGGGCATCCGCGCCAGCCTGCAGGCCGAGCCGTTCCCGAAATTCCTCGGTTCGTCGCTCAACATGACGGTCTTCAAAGGGTTCGTTTCCGCCTATCACGCGATGGACGAGGCACAGCGGTTCATTCTGGCCGGCCGCATCGAGGCCGGGACGATCCAGGGACCCGACACGATCGCCGACATCCCGGCCGACCGGCGCTTCTATGCCGGCGGCGGCGGGTCGATCCGCGGCTACGACTACCAGGGCGTCAGCCCGCGGCTGCCGAACGGGCAGATTGTCGGCGGCAAGAGCCTGTTCGTCGCGTCCGCCGAGGTGCGGCTGAAGATCACGGAGACGATCGGCATCGTGCCGTTCGTCGACATGGGTGGTGCTTTCGTGTCGAGCGCGCCAGACTTCGATTCGAACTTCAAGATCGGCGCCGGCATTGGCCTGCGCTACTATACGGCTATCGGGCCGATCCGCTTCGACATCGCGGTGCCGCTCGACAAGGGGCCGTACGATCCGAGCGTCGCCTTCTATGTCGGGCTCGGGCAGGCGTTCTGAGCCGCAGAGGTCCACTTGCGATACACACGCCGCATAGCCGGGATCGTCTCGGGAATACTGCTGATTCCGCTCGTCCTCGTGGGCGGGCTGCTGCTGTTCGCGCAGATCGCGCCGGGGCGGGCGCTCATCGTCTGGGCGGCCGAGACCCTCGCCAGCAGCGACGACCAGAAGCTGCGTATCGGCGGCCTCACGGGACGGATCCCGTTCGACATGACGGTCAGCGATGTCGCGATAGCCGACGCGAACGGAACCTGGCTCGCCATCGACAAGGCGCGCCTCGTCTGGCGGCCTTTCTCGCTCGCCGCGGGCGTCCTGTCCATCCAGATGGTCGAGGTGGACACGGTCGATTTGCGCCGGCTCCCGCCGCCGGCGGAAGCCGCGCAAGATGATAGCGGTGGCGGCTTTCCTGTGCTGCCCTTCGAGGTGGTGCTCGACCGCCTGTCGGTTGGCGAAGTCGCGCTCGGCGAACCGGTGCTCGGCGTGCCGGCCGCCGTCTCGATCGAAGGCGAGGCCCGGCTTGGCGACCCGTCCGACGGTCTGTCGGTGCGCCTCGATGTCGACCGCATCGACGGAACCGATGGCCGGATCACGGCGCGGCTCGCCTATGCGCCGGATACCCAGGCCCTCGATCTCGATCTCGTCGTCGACGAGCCCGCCGGCGGGCTGGTATCGCGCCTGAGCGGTATACCCGGTCTCCCGCCGCTCCGCGCCGAACTTGCCGGGAACGGGCCGATCGACGACTGGACCGCCGACCTGAAGCTCGCCGCGGCCGACCAGGGAAATGCGGCGGGCCGCGCGACGATCAAGCGCCGGAGTGACGGGCGGATGATCACGGCCGACTTCGCCGGGTCGCTGGCCGGCCTGCTGCAGCCCGCCTACGCCCCGCTCGCCGAAGGCCGGTCGACGCTCACGGCCCAGGTCTTCGTTCCCACCGACGGTGCGATCGAGATTGAAAGGGCCGAGGTGCTCGCCGCCGCCGGCCTGGTGTCGGTCAAAGGCGCCTTCGATCCCGACAGCCAGGCGATGGCGCTCGACTACGAAGTGGTCGCCGGCCAGGCGCCGCGGTTCTCCGCCATCCTGCCGGTGCAGGCGGCCTGGCGCGGTATAGAGATCGTCGGCCGTGCCGGCGGATCGGTCTCGCAGCCCGATATCACCGCCCGGCTGGCGGGCGAGGGCCTGTCCTTCGAGGGCAACGCCGTGGAGATGCTGACGCTCGACCTGAGCGCCAGGGCGCAGGGCTCGGTCGAGGATCCGGACACCGAGATCGCGCTCAAGCTCACCGGCCGCGCCGACGGCTTCGCGCCGACGGACGCCGCCTATTCCTCCGCGGCCGGCGAGACGGTGACCCTCGACGTGGCCGGAACCGTGACGCCGGCGGGACGCTTCACCGCCGATCCGGCGCGGATCGTGCTCGGGTCCGGACAGATCCAATGGGTCGGCGTTGCCGGGCCGGACCGGGTCGACGGAGATCTGACCGTCAGCAATGTCGATCTGTCGGCCTTCGCCGGGCTCGCGGACATGGAGCTTCGCGGCGAGGCCAGCCTCAAGGCCAGGGTCTCGGGCCTCTTTGACGGGTCGATGGTGCAGGCGACGCTCGACGGCGGCGCGACGGGCTTCGGCACCGGCATCGCCCAGGTGGACGGCGCGCTCGGCGACGCCTTCACCATCGCCGGCGGCATCGAGCGCGGCGCGGACGGCAGCTTCGCCTTCGACAACCTCGTCGTTTCCGGTGCCGCGCTCAGGGTGACGGCCGACGGCAGCGCGGACATGAGCAGCGCCGACGTCACCGCCGAGATCGACCTGCCGGATCTCGCCCGCCTCGACCCGCAGGTCACCGGAGCGGCGACGGTGACGGCACGTCTGACCGGATCGATCGAGGACCTCGCCGTTCAGGCGACCGCCGCGATCGACGAGGCGACCGCCATGGGGCAGCCGATCACCGGACTGAAACTCACGATCGACGCCCAGGACGTCACCGGTCGCCCCTCGGGGACGCTGGCGCTCGAAGGCGCGGTCGATCGCCATCCGCTGACCGGCCGCGGTCGCCTGTCGTCGCTGGACAACGGCGGCGCCGATGTCCAGGGGCTCGATCTGACGGTCGGCTCGGTCCGGGTGTTCGGAGACCTCTCCGTCGATGGCGCCGGACTGGCGCAGGGCCAGCTGTCCCTGAAGGCGGCCGATCTCGGCGACCTGTCCTCGCTGCTGCTCACCGAACTCGCCGGCAAGGTCGATGCGACGGTCGACCTCGCGGTCGAGAACGGCGTCCAGGTCGCCAGCGTGAAGGGCGTGGCAAACGGCGTCGATGCCTTCGACGTCAGGATCGGGTCGGCGGATGTCGATGCGACGGTGCGGGACCCGGCCGGAACCCTGACGCTGGACGCGGATATCGCCGCCAAGGCGCTCGACGCGGGCGGCCAGCGCATCGACGAGCTCAAGCTCACCGCCCAGGGCGGCACCGACGAGAATACCGTCAGCCTGTCGGCGAGGGCGCTTGGCGCCAGCCTCGATACCCAGGGCGCCGTCGCGCTTGTCGACGGCAACGCGACCGTCACGCTGAACAGCCTGACACTGACCGGCGGCGGCCAGACCGGAACGCTCGCGAGACCGGCGACGATCCGCGTCGCCGATGGCGGCGTCGCGATAGAAGGATTCAACCTGACGACCGGCGGCGGCGGGATCGCCGTCGACGGCAGGGCGGGCGAGACGCTGGATCTGAACGTCGCGATCAACGCCCTGCCGCTTTCGCTCGCCGACATCGCCATGCCCGGCACCGGCATATCCGGCACGCTTTCGGGCCGGGCGAACCTCTCTGGCCCGGCCACCGCGCCGGGCGGTGACTTCACGCTGAAGGTCAGTGCCCTGTCGCTGCCGGCCATGCGGGAGGCGGGCGTCCGGCCCGCCGATATCGACGCGTCCGGTAGGCTCGCCAACGGGCGCTCGAGCATCGACGCGAGGATAACGAGTGCCAGTGCCGCGACCCTGAACGTCTCCGGCTCCGTCCCGCTGTCGGCCGACGGTGCGCTGGATGTCGCGCTCAAGGGCCGCATCGACCTGGCCATGCTCAACGACATGCTTGCCGCCTCCGGCGACCGCGTCGCGGGCCCGATCGACATCGACATGAAGGTGACCGGCCGGGCCGACGCGCCGGATGCCAACGGCACCATCCGGCTTGCCGGCGGCAGCTATTCGAGCCCGCTCAACGGCGTGTCTCTCGACAATATCGCGCTCGACGCCAGGGGGGGGCTCCAGGCGATCGAGATCACCCGCTTCTCCGCGACGGCGCCGAACGGCGGCACGCTGAGCGGATCCGGTCGCGTGCGGCTCGACGCCGCCAACGGGTTTCCGGCGGAGATCCGGATCACCGCCGACAATGCCGAGATCATCTCCAGCGAGCTGGTCGATGCGACGATCAGCGCCGACCTGACCCTGACGGGGCCGACCGCAACCGGTCCCGCCCTGAAGGGCTCGGTGACGATCAACCGGATGGATATCCAGCTTCCGGACCACCTGCCGACATCCGTGACGCCGATCGCCGTCGAACATGTCAACGCGTCGCCCGCCGTGCAGAGGCAGCTTCAAGAGGAGCAGGCTTTCGGCGCGGGCGGCGGTGGCGGTGGCTACCTCATCGATCTCGATCTGACGGTCAGCACGACGAACCGCATCTTCGTGCGCGGCATGGGCGTCGACGCCCAGCTCGGCGGATCGATCCAGGTGCGCGGAACGTCCGACCGGCCGCTCATCGTCGGTGGCTTCCAGCTCAGGCGCGGTTATGTCGACGTCATCGGCCAGCGCATCGAGTTCACGCGCGGGATCGTCACCTTCACCGGCTCGGACAAGATCGACCCGGAACTCGATCTGGTCGCGTCGACGACGACCTCCAGCATCACCGCCCAGGTCGCGATCACGGGCACGGCGTCGAACCCCGCCATCAATTTCTCCTCTTCCCCCGAGCTGCCGCAGGACGAAGTGCTGTCTCACCTTCTGTTCGACAAGGCGACCGGCCAGCTGTCGACAGGCGAGGCGATCCAGCTTGCCCAGGCCGCGGCGCAGTTCGCCGGCGTCGGCGGCAGCGGTCCGGGCATGATCGACAACATCCGTAAGAAGCTCGGTCTTGACGTGCTGCAGTTCACCACTGCGGGAGCCGACGGCGCCCCGGCGATCGGCATCGGCCGCTATATCAACGACAACATCTATCTGGGCGTGACGCAGGGCGCGACCGCGAATTCGAGCCGCGTCACCGTCGATATCGACGTGACCGACAGGATCCGTGCGCGCGGCGAGGTGGGCGCGGACGGCTCGTCGAGCGTCGGCGTCAACGTAGAATGGGACTACTAGGCGGATAGCGCGGGAGACGGACCTGCCGCCGCAAGATCCCCGTCCGGGGGGCGGTCAGGGCTCCTGTCGGCATTACCGCTGCTGCCGCGTGCCTCGTGCAGGAAGGGTTCCGCGCGAGTCCACGGTTCCAAGAAAATGATCTATTGTGACGGCCGCGCTGGTTCTTGATTGCGCCATTGGGGGGAAGCCCCGAAGGAACAGGCTGGACGGTGGGTCGCGACGCAGATCGTGCACCGATAAGAAGGTTTGAAGATGCGGTCAGGACCCGGTGCCCGGTTTTCCAATCGTGCATGGCCGGACGCCACGTTGCCCGCTGGTACGGCGGGCGAGGCCGCCGCATGACGCTCCTGACCATCCGCTCGGCCGATTTCCCCGCGCATGAGCGCATAGCGGCGTTTCAGGACGTCGTTTCGCACATCACCAAGCTCGAAGTCGTGCCGGAGGAGCCGGAGCGGTTCTGTTCGCAGACCAGCATCGGCGTCTTGCCGGGCGTGGTAACCGGCTGGGGCGGGCATTCCGCTTCGACGGCGACACGCACCGTCGCGCTCGCCGCGGACATGGTCGACAACGTGATGTTCCACATCCCGCTCGTCGGCGGCTATTCGATGCAGCAGCGCGGCGGCGAAAGGGTGGAGTGCACGCCCGGCACGATCTATCTGGACCCCTGCGAGGTGCCCGGCGTCGTGCAGTTCCATGGTGCCTGGAGCGAAGGCTTTTATGTTTCGGTGCCGCGCCCTTTCCTGATGTCGGCGGGGGCCGGTCTCGGTACCTCCCTGTGCCGTCTCGTCCCGATGACCGCGCAATGGCGGCTTCTCCTCGCCTATGCGCGCGGACTGCATGACGAACTGGGCTGTCTGGCGCCGCAAGAGGCTATGCGGTGCGCCGCGCATGTTCAGGATTTGGTGCTGATGGCACTGGACGGGGCGCGGGCGGCGGAGGTGACCGCGATCGGGCGTGGCGTCCGGGTCGCGCGGCTGAAGGAGATCAAGGCCGACATCGAGCGCGACCTGACGTCTGACACTCTCTCGATCGGTGCGCTGGCACGCCGCCATGGCGTTTCCGATCGCTACATTCGCGCCCTGTTCGCGTCCGAAGGGACCAGTTTCAGCGACTACGTTCGGCTGCGCCGGTTACTGCTGGCGCACCGGATGCTGTCGGATCCGGCCCGCGCGTCGCAGAAGATCGGCGACATCGCCTTGCAGGCGGGTTTCGGCGATCTTTCCTGGTTCAACACCGCCTTCCGACAGCATTTCGGCGCCACGCCGTCCGAGGTCCGCGCAGAGGCGCGGGCAGCACGCTAGGCGCGTGGTTGCCGGGTTGTACCGGCTGGCCATACTTCCGTTCCGCTCACCCCAAGATCGGCGGGCCGCGCGCGCCTATTATCGCCGCGCCTCGTACCGGCCCGCGGTCGGAACGCACACCCGTTGATAATGCCCGAGGGGCCGATGATCCGCACCGTCCTTGCCGTCCTGTTCCTGGCAGCCAGCCTTGGCGCCACTACCGCCCAGACCCCGGAAGCCGAGAGGGCAACCGTTCTGATTCTCGATGCATCGGGCTCCATGTGGGGGCAGCTCGATGATGGACGGACCAAGATCGAGGTCGCGCGCGATGTTCTCTCGGGTTTCCTTGCCTCCCGCGACATGTCGGTGCCCCTCGGCGTCATCGCCTACGGGCACAATCGCAAGGGCGACTGCTCCGACATCGAGGTGATCGCCCCGGTCGGCGGGCAGGGCGCGGCGGCCCTTTCGGGGCGCTTGGGACGCATCAATCCCAAGGGCAAGACGCCGCTGGGCCGGAGCCTGCGAAAGGCGGCGGGCGCGATTCCGCGCACGGCGGAAGAGGCCGATATCGTTCTGGTCACCGACGGGCTGGAGACCTGCGGCCTCGACCCCTGCGCGGTCGCCGACGAATTGGCGGCACAGGGGATCAGGATCCGCGCCCATGTCGTTGGCTTCGGCCTCACGGAGGCTGAAGCACAGGCGCTCGCCTGCGTGCCCGATCGCACCGGCGGGCTGCTGCTGCGGCCGCAGACAGGGGCCGAGCTTTCCGAGGCGTTGTCGCGCGCAACGGCCAAGGCGCCGCCGGCGGCCATGACGGGGGCGAGGCTGATCTTCTCCTATCCCGGCGCCATGCCGGAGAGCTATGAATGGCGCCTGCGCAACAGCGAGACCGGTGAGGATCGCGCGCTCGGAACGGTGACGGGCGAGGCCCGCTACCAGCCCTTCGCGCTGGAACTGGCTCCCGGCCGGTACACCGCAATCGTCACCGCGAAGGCGGGGCGCGGCGAGGCGGACTTCGCCGCCACCGGCGAGGGGCAGGACATCGTCGTCACACTGCAGGGCGCACTGCCCGTCACCGCGATCCGCGATCGCGGTCCCTATGCGGCGCGCGGCGAGACGGTGACGATCGACGCGGTCATCACGCAGGCCGGCCAGGAAACCGGGGGCGCGGCGCTGTCGCTCCGGCTCTTTCCGGCAGATGGCGGCGAGGCGATCACCTACAGCACGGTTGATGGCGAGGCCGGTGCCAAGTGGGCCGGCATAAACCTGCCCGACCGGCCGGGACGCTATCTCCTGCGTCTGGAGACCTGGGGCGGCGAGGTGCTGGAGGAGATGATGATCGTCGCAGAGCGCGATCCGGCCGTCACTCTCGTCGCGCCGCCGGCCGTGGCGCCGGGCCAACCGATCGCGGTCGAAAGCACCGGCAGCCAGCTCTCCAGCGACCGCATCGAGATATGGCAGGACGAGACGCGGATCGACTGGGGATTGACCCTTGGCGATTTCGCTTCCGGCAGCCAGCTTCGCGCTCCCGCCGAACCGGGGATCTACGATCTGGTCTATCGTGGCTACGATTCCGGCGGCAACGACGTGGACAAGGCGCGGGTGTCGATCGAGGTCGGCACCGTGACCGACGACGCCACCGGAGAGGATGCGCTGCGCCGGAAGGCCGAGGCCGACATGGGCCACGGGCCGGACGGCGGATCCGATGAAGGCATCGCCTGGGAGGACTATCCCTATCATTGCCTCGGGGGCGACAATTGCGAGGTGCAGGACGAAGCAACCGGCCTTTCCTTCTTCCTGCCTAAAGGGTGGGTGGCGACCAGCCCCTCCGTGACGCCGATGACCGCGGGGCCGGCCGCCGCCGGCGTGCGGAACCCGCTTCCCAATGTCGAGTTCTACCAGGCCGGCGGCGACCTCAATGCGATGGTGCTCAATCCGCATCAATGGATCGAGGCCAATGGCCGCTGCGTGGTGACGCGGGCCGGGCCGCTGTGCCTGATGCGCAATGACGCCGCGCCGGACGACGCGGCGGCGGCGAAGGCCGTGGGCATTCTGCAACATACGCTCACCACCGGTCGCGTTATCCGCCGTTGCGGCGCGGCGCCGTGCGACTTTGCCCATCCCAATCCGGCGATCGCCGGCAGAATGCCGTCGCTGTGGTCGGTCGAGGCGGCGCGCGTTCTTCCCGACGGGCGGTTGGCGACGTGGTACTTCGATCGCGACCGGGGCGGAAATTTCAAGCTGATCGGCCTCAATCAGCAAGGTGGCGACGGCTGCCTCGAAGCCGCGCCCGGCCAGCTGCTGTGCGAGTTCACGCCGTATATCTCGACCGAGGAATTCGAGCTGATCCGGTCCAGTCTGACGGTCGGGCCCGTGCGGCAGGCCGCGCCCCTGACGTCCGACGATATCGAGAATCTCCTCGACCGGCTCGCGCCCTCGCGGCAGCCCGCCGAATGACCGCGCGCCGGAGCCAGATCATGAAACGCGTTTTATCTTTTGCCGCACTTTGCTTTACCATTGCCGCCACGCCCGCACTGGCCGATAGCGCGATCATCGCCAGATGCACCGGCAACGGTGCCTTCTTCTACCTGTCCGAATTCAGTGAGGAACTGATCCAGGACGCTATGTCGGCCAATTATGATCTCGGGCCGGCCCCTTCTCCGGGAACGATTCTCGTGCTGCGCGAGGGCAAGGCGCCCAATTGGGACTCGCGGTCCCGAGCCGAGATCGACAGGGATTGCGGCGGTGACGGTGACGACGAGCTCGCATTGTTCGACGGTATACAGCCCCGTTCAGGGCTTTGGCAGGCCCGGTTGGGGGAAGCGCGGCTCGAAGGCTGCCCGGCGATGATGCAGCAATTTCTCCCCCGGTCCCCCGGCGCGCTTCCGGCCGAATGGACGCAGCCGCGTCGGCTGACCCTCAAGGTGCCTTTCCACCCCGATCAGCTTGCGCTGACCCGCAGCCTTTCGGCCGATGGCCGCAGCATCGTCATCTGGCGGAACGCGGGCGATGACGCCTGGCAGACGGAGGTGTTCCCGGATCTTTTCGGCCAGATTCCCGCCGGGCAGGGCCGCGGCAGCAAGATGACATGGAGGCTGACAGTGAGGAGCGAAAGCGAGATCGACCACGTATCGACCATCCACATCGCGCTGCCTGCCGAGGCCGCCGCCGTCATGGGCAGCGCCGCGGATTGCCGGCTCTACAGCGCTAATTCATGGGTGCGTGTGGGAGAGTGAGCCGTTTCGACGCCCCGTCATCAAGTTCCGGATCGGAAGCCGGACGCTGGAGCCACGCCTCGGTGAGGGGCGCTCAGGTGTCGGCGCGCTTGCGCAAAATGACGACGTCCTGGAACCCTGGAAAGCGCCGTCGCACCTCCACGATGTCCATGATCCGTCCCCAGGCATTGCGGATGTAGGCGTTCGTGTAGAACACGTTGCTGGAATAGGAGCGGTCGCTCTTCCAGCGGAACACCATCTTTTCCGATTGCATCGCGCCGGCATCCCGGCGGGCCTTGAATTCGGGGTGGTTCGCGAGCCCCTTGTAGAGCGGCCAGCTCTCCTCGAGTTCTTCCCAGGTATGCTCGGAGTGGACGGTGATCCAGGCGAGGCCGCCAGGGCGCAGGATACGCCTGAGTTCCATCAGCCAGTGGAGCTCGAAATGCTCGATATGCGTGAACACGGAGAAGGCCGAGACGAAATCGACCGAACCGTCCTCGAGCGGCAGGGAGGGGACCGAGTGGTTCTGGAACACCTCGATGTTCTCGGGCAGGTGCCGCAGAACCCAGTCGACGTGACGGCTGTTGATGTCGCAGCCGATGACCCGGCGCACGTCGCTGTTGATCGCGAAATGACGGACGACGCGTCCGGACGCGCAGCCGATATCGAGATAGGTGTCGAGCTTGGTGCCGTGCAGCGCCGCGCATTTCAGGATATTGTGCATGTCGCGGAAGCCGCTCGCCCAATAGCTGAAATGGTGCGGCCCGTAGTAGCCTTCCCGGTCCGCGATGGTCGGCAGCGGATAGCGATCCTTCTCCAGGCCTTCGTCATAGGGAAGGTTTTCGGCCGCCCAGTCCGTGCCGTGGCCATCGCTCGCGCGATACGTGATCGCCGGTTCGAGGACCTCGAAGTCCTTCGGTTCCGGGTTGAGAGAGATGAAGTTCTCCCAGATATCGGATCTCACAGACCTACTCCTCGGATTGGGACAGCATTCGGATCCCGTTGAGATGGCCGGGCAGGACCACCGGGACGTTCCTGTCGGCCACGTGCTTCGGCAGCCGGACATTTCCGCGCCATGCGACGCCCAGCACCTGCATCGTGTTATAGAGGCCGATCGACCAGCCCTGCGCCTCGAAGACCCTCAGCCCCGCCGCGACGTGCGGCGATGTGAGATCGTGAAAGACGACGACGGCCTTTCGCGCCATGTGTTTCGATACGGCCTCGGCGTCCGAGGCGGGCGCATCCTCGTCATGGTTGCCGTCGATGAAGGCGAACGACCAATCTGCCTTCTGAGTCGAGCGCACCGCGTCGACGATCCAAGGAGAGTATCCCGGCCACAGCCGTGCTTCGCCCTGTCCCGTATCGCGGTCCAGAGCCGTCTCGATCGCTTCACGGATATTCGTCCGTGCGAGTATCGGGTCGATGACATCCAGACGCAATCCGGCGGCGACGAGGTGGGCGGTGGACCATCCCACGTGGCAGCCGACTTCCAGGGCGCGCTCGCCTCGAAACGGTAACGCGAGGTTGTGAAGGAGCAGGGCTTCCTCGACGGACAGGACACCGATCCGGCTGAGTTTCTCGTCGGCGTCGCTGCGCCAGATATGCGGCACGCGGTGGCGCAGATACGGCCAGTTGATCCGCGTTGGGTCGCCGGGGCGCAGGTTCTCGAATGCGGGCGACAGGTCGATCTTCGCCAGGCCCGGGGGCACGTAGTCGTAGCGTTCGATCAGGGGCTTCGTCGGCTCGTCCGTCTTGATCGCGAGCCGGCCGGTATAGTCGACCGGCTGAAGTAGTGGCTTGCTGCCTTGCTCCAACGTGGCGAGGTACTGGTCGACCGCTATCCGGCAGCCCTTCCAGTGGCCGTAGTCGTCGATGATCATCACGCCGTTTTTCTGCAGGCGCGGATAGAGTTCCTCGAGTTCGACCAGCGTGCTGTCGAAGAAATCGGTATCGAGGCGCAACAAGGCGATCGGGCCCGTCTGGATCGTCGGCAGGACCGTGCGTACGTCACCCTTGATCAGATGGACCCGGCGCTTGTCGTAGCCGCTCAGCTCGAGGGTCGCGCGAACGTCTTCTTCGCTCGCCCGCGCCCATACCAATTCCTTGTCGCGGCCCTCTTCGGAGTCGTACATCAGGCTTTGAGCGGACCGCCCGAGCAGGTCGACGTCACTTTCACCTGGCGCCGTCATGCCCTCGAACGTGTCGAACAGATAGACGTCCCGAGCGGTCGGGCCGACCAGTTCGAGCGTTTTCAGGATGATCAGGGCGGAGCCGCCGCGCCAGACGCCGCACTCCACGATGGAACCGACGATCTTGTTCTCGACCAGGTATCGGACCGCCCGGTACAGCGCGTAGCCCCGCGCCGGCGAGGTCATGGTCTTTTCCGAAGCCGCGTCCCAGATCTCCCGGAATTCGGGATCCTCGAGAACCCACTTGTCGTCTTTCATCACAATCGGTGCGCCGATTCCAAAAATCAAACACGAGATCGGCCGCGCGACAGGCCGGTCGCCGGACGAGGGCCGTAACTAGTCACAGTCTCAATTGCCGTGCAACAGATTGTGGCGATGCCTGGCCGGATTGAATAGACCGCCCGGGATTATCGTTCAGGGCCTGTCGTTCTGGGCTTGTCGTCCCGGGTTATCGCCCGGGCATTTGACCAGCGGTCACCCCGGCGGGCGAATTGTGTATGCCGCACTCGGTCTTTTCGCGCCCGCGCCACCGTCCCGCGCGCATATCCTCGCCGGGCCGGACCCGGTCTGTGCAGGGCATGCAGCCGACGGAGGGATATCCCATGGCCTCCAGCGGGTGGCGCGGCAGTTCGTGCCGCGCGAAGTAGGCGTCGATGTCCTCGCGCGCCCAGGATGCGAGGGGGTTGGCCTTGATGAACTGTCCGTCCAGCTCCAGGACGGGGATCGTGCCGCGCGCCGCGCTTTGGTAGCGCTTGCGCCCGGTTATCCACGTATCGAACGCGCCGAGCGCCTGGTTGAGCGGCCGCGTCTTGCGCAACGTGCAGCAGGCATCGGGGTCGCGGCTCCACAGCATGCCGTCCGGATCGTCCCGGACCACGCAGGCCGGGTCGGCGCCGATTCGCCGAACGTCGGTAAGGCCGAGCTTTTTGGCGAGCCTTTCCTGGTACTGCAGCGTGTCGCCGAACAGTTTGCGGGTATCGACGAACAGAACCGGCAGCGACGGATCGATCGCGGTGACGAGATGCAAAAGCACCGCCGCCTCGGTGCCGAACGACGACACCAGCGCGATCCGGCCGAACCGGCTGTCGGACAGGATGGCGCGAACGAGTTTTTCGCCCGCCAATGCGCGGTAGTCCTGCTCGAGCGACGGAAATATGTCGAAGGCTGTCGCGGCTTTCATGCCCATCTCCCGGAGATCATTCAAAACGATTCCGTTGGCAGGAAAATGAATGCTTTCGCCAATCGGCGGGGCCGATTGCGCTTAAGCCGCATAGTATGTTTAAAGGTGCCACACTTCGCCTTTGGTTCCAACCACGGTAGCGGCAACAAGCATGAAAATCATGGTTCTGGGCGGTGACGGCTTCTGCGGCTGGCCGACGGCATTGCATCTCTCCAAGCTCGGCCACGACGTCGTGATCGTCGACAATCTGTCGCGTCGCATGATCGACGTCGAACTCGAGGTCGACTCGCTGACGCCGATCCGTCCGCTGGGCGAGCGGGTCGCCGCGTGGAAGGAGATTTCCGGCCGGGATATCCCGATACATCGCTTTACCGTCGGCGAGCACTATCACCGCCTGCTCACGCTGATTAAGGACGAGAAGCCGGACTCGATCGTCCATTTCGCCGAGCAGCGTGCCGCGCCCTATTCGATGAAATCGTCGTGGCACAAGCGCTACACGGTGCGAAACAACCTCGGCGCCACCAACGACCTTTGCGCCGCGATCGTCGAATCCGGCATGGACATCCACCTCGTCCATCTCGGCACGATGGGTGTCTACGGCTACGGCTCGGCCGGGATGAAGATCCCGGAGGGGTACCTGCAGGTCAAGGTCGAGACGGACACCGGCGATCTCGTCGAGCAGGAAATTCTGTATCCGGCCAATCCGGGGTCGATCTATCACATGACGAAGACCCAGGATCAGCTCTTCTTCGCCTTCTACAACAAGAACGACGGGCTGAAGGTCACCGATCTGCACCAGGGCATCGTCTGGGGCACGCAGACGGCCGAGACCCGCCTCGACGAACGGCTGATCAACCGCTTCGACTATGACGGCGACTACGGCACGGTGCTCAATCGTTTCCTCATGCAGGCCGCCGTCGGCTATCCGATGACCGTACATGGCACCGGCGGGCAGACCCGCGCCTTCATCAACATCCAGGACACGGTTCGCTGCATCCAGCTCGCGATCGAGAACCCGCCGCAGAGCCGCGAGCGGGTCAACATCCTCAACCAGATGACCGAGACCCATCGCGTGCGCGATCTCGCCCAGATGATCGCCGATATCACCGGCGCCTCCGTCGACTTCGTGGCAAATCCGCGCAACGAGGCGGACGAGAACGACCTGCACGTGCGCAACGACCGCCTGCTGCAGCTCGGCCTGGATCCGATCACGTTGAAGGAAGGGCTGCTGCACGAGATCACCGAGATCGCGGCCCGGTATGCCGATCGCTGTGACCGCTCGAAGATCCCCTGCCGCTCGACCTGGAATGTCAGTCGGGCCCAGGAGCTGCAGGCGCCCTGAAGGAGCGCCCCAAGATGCGTGTAACCGTACTCGGTGGCGGCGGATTCATCGGGACCAATCTGTGTCGGCGCCTGAAGGCCGCCGGCGCTGACGTCCGTGCCATCGGCCGGTCCCTGGCGTTTCCCGACGCGATGGTCGGTGTCCCCTGGACCCAGGCGGATTTCGATGACACCGCGTCCCTCGCCGCCGCGATCGCAGGCGCCGATACCGTGGTCCACCTGATCAGCACGACCACGCCGGCATCCTCCAACGTCGACATGGCCCAGGATGTCGCGGCCAACCTGCTGCCTACGCTCGCGCTTCTCGACAAGTGCCTAGAGCTTGGCATCCGCCGGGTCGTGTTCCTGTCCTCAGGCGGGACGGTCTACGGCATCCCGAAGTCTACCCCGATCCCGGAGACGGCGGCGACGGATCCCATCAGTTCCTACGGCGTCGTCCGGCTCACGATCGAGAAGTACCTCGGCCTCTACCGGCATCTGCACGGTCTCGATTCGATCGTTTTGCGGGTGGCGAACCCCTACGGGCCGTATCAGCGCCTGCGCGGCCACCAGGGTCTCGTCCCGGCCTTTCTCGAACGGATCCTGAACGACGAGCCGATCGAGATCTGGGGCGATGGCGAGACGGTGCGCGACTATGTTTTCGTCGAGGATGTCGCCGAAGCGATCCAACTTGCGATCGGCTACGAAGGCCGGGAGAAGCTGTTCAACATCGGCAGCGGTCACGGACGCACGGTCAACGAGGTGGCGCAGTCGTTGCGCGATGTCCTCGGCCTGCCGGTGCGCACGGACTACAGACAGGCCCGCCCCGTCGACGTGCCGCGCAACATCCTCGATATCAGCCGGGCGGACGCGACGCTCGACTGGCGCCCGCGCGTCTCGTGGGAGGAGGGCCTACGCCGGACGGTCGACTGGACTCGCGCCCGCCGCGACGGTATTGCCGAGAAAGCCCAGACCGTTCGCCTGAATGACGTTTGATCCGTCGACGGTGTGATCGTTTCCGCTGGCATTGCGCCAGGCGCGGTCCCGGAACAATGCAGCGAGCCCTTTGAGATCGTGACGTTTCCAGAGAAGAAGCTGGTCATCCTTGCGACGCAGCGCAGCGGTTCCACCCTGTTGTGCGAAGACCTGCGCAGCTACGGCGTGTTTGGGGATCCAGACGAGCATTTCCTGCTTATGCTCCGCCGTCACGCGGTGCCGGACTGGCCGCAGATGCTGCGCGAACTCGTCGACAAGCGGGCGCCGAACGGGGTGTTCGCGGTGAAGCTGATGGTCAACTATGCCCAGGCCGTGGACGACCGGCTGCGCGACTCCGGGATCGTCCCCGAGCAGCCGGACCCGTCTCTCTTCCCCCATATCCGCCGGTTTTCCGAAGGGGCCGACTGGATCTGGATTCGCCGGCGCGACGTCATCAGGCAGGCCGTTTCGCGGGAGATGTCGCGGCAGACGGGGGTGAACCACGCCGTCGAGCAGACCGGCCCGGTGCGGTACCTTGGTCGCACGATCAAAGGCTACACTGACGACTACAACGCCGATGCGGTTCTCGACGTCGATGCCATCGTCACGGATGTGGAGTCGATCGCGATGGAGGAAGCCGTCATCGCGCGATTTCTTGACGAGCACGCATTGCCCTGCCGCACCGTCTGGTACGAGGACTACGTCTCGAACTATATGTCGACCTTGAAGGAATGTGCCGCCGCGTTCGGGACGACGATCGCGGATCGCCCGCCGGAGCGTCGGCTCGTCAAGCTCTCCAACGACAAGAGCGAGCATTACGTCCGCTTGGCCACCGAGAAGATCAAGCAGGATATCCAGCTCGACCTGTAGTCCCGCCCGGGCCTGGCAGGCCTGGCGGCGGAACCGGCCGCTTGCCGCTACAGGCCCGGGGTCGCGCCGCCGTCGATGGCGAACCCGACGCCCTGGATGTGCCGCGCGCGCGGCGAGCACAGAAAGACCACCGCCTTGGCGACGTCCTCGGGCTGGCCGAGGGTGCTGTCAGACGAACGCGAACCGGTCTCAGTGTGGCCGAGATGGCAGAATTCAGGCGGCACCGAGTTGACGCCATTGCTCGAGCGCGGCGGCGCGATTGAGCTTGAAGATTTTTCTGCTGGAGAGACTACGTTCCTGGTTGAAGTGATTGGAGACGGAGGCATGGACGGCCGCGAATGTTTGCAGGCTTCGCATGCGCCGGAACCGGAGCATGGCCCGCTCCCGTCGTCGCAGCGGCAGATGAGCGTTCTCGACACGATTATTGAGCCAGCGTCCTGATGACTGAAGATCTTTTGCCCCCAGTTCCTTGAGCGCTGCGCCATAGGACGGCAACCGATCCGTCACGATCTCCCGCGGCCGACCGTAGCGTCGCAGCAGTTTCCTCAGGATTTTCAACGCGGCTTTCCTGTCGCGGCGCTTCGTAACAACGGCTTCAAGAACTTCGCCCTCGTGATCGACGGCACGCCAGAGGTAACGAACCTCGCCGTTGATCTTCACGAACATCTCGTCGACATGCCAGCGCCAGGTCGAGTAGATGCCCATCCGCTCGATGCGCCTGCGTCTGATTTCGGCGGCGAAGATCGGGCCGAACCTGTTCCACCAGAACCGGATGGTTTCGTGACTTACGTCAATCCCGCGCTCGTGCAGCAGGTCCTCGACATTCCTGAGTGAAAGCGGAAACCGGACATGCAGCATCACCGCCAGGCGGATGATCTCGGGCGAGGTCTTGAAGGAGCGGAAGGGATTGCGTTTGGTCATCGCGCAAGGCTTCGAGACCGCCACGTCCGCCTCAAGCCCGATTCCTCTGACACCACCCCCTGATAATCGGTCAAAAACGCGTAAAATTCCCTGTTCCGCCAAACTCACCCTTGCATCGGACACCTGGAGACGGCCGTCCGCACCGGCCCCGAATGCGGAGGATTCGTGGCTTGAAGTCGTCGGCGGGATTGGGATTGCACCGGGAAAAGGCGCCCGACACCCGGCGGTTGCGCCGATGCTCGGAAGCCAGGAGACGAGTGTCCAGACTTGTTGGCGGAGTGGTCAGTCCTCAGCGAATTTGTCTCGGGCGCATTTTCCCTGATCTGCGGGAATCTACAGGGTATTCTCGCAAACAAGCCAATTTTTGGTGGGGCATAGGGCGTTAGAAGCTCAAATTTCCAATATGTTAGGATGTAATTCCCTGTTCCTTGGAACAGGGAACGGTCTTCGGTGTATCAGGGTATGGAGCTGACGTATCTGCGAATATAAGCCTTCGACTCAAGATGCCTCGGCCACCCCCGCCCCGTAGAGTGTATCTGCTCAGTCGGAAGGCGGGGAATTCTGCTTCATCGTCGGACGGCTCCGATCAGTGACCTGCCGGTTCCGTCTTCAACCGACGGGCCTCAACCCCCTGACCACCGCCGCTCGAACTCGGCATTGAGAACCTCTTCTGCCAAGCGCAAAGCGAATGCTGACTGGCCACCAGTCGCTTTGATTCGTACGCGACGGGATAGCCTCGCTCGACGGTTTTGTCGACCGCATCGCGCTTGAAAGTCGTCTGCGAAATTGTCGGTCGTCATTACCACCTCTTTGGTGCCTAAGAATAAAGGAAGGGTGTTTACAAATCTGGGGTAATTCGTTGGATTGCTACTGGCATTCTGAAAAGTCACCTATTTGTTGGTTCTTGTTCCGACGTAGCCATAACGATGGGCTTAAGGCGCAATGGTCGCCTGCGGGATTGGGCGACAGTGATCAGGACGATAAGTACAACTGCGGCCCATAGGAATACGTCAACATCGGTCACAATCCACGCGACTGCGAGGCTACCCGCAAGACCAGCTCCGGCGCTTTCCCATCGCGTTGTGGAGACAAGGATATGGCGAAGGGTCAGCGCCAAGAACGCTATCGTTGCCGTAAACCACGCAAGCAACGGTTCGATCAGAGCAAATGGGGCCGGCGGAAACTGCAGAACTTCCGGTCGATAGATGAATAAAAAGGGAAGGATTAGGGGGCCGCTCATCACACGCATGGCCGCCCAAGCGGTGCGCCAGAAGCTAGTTTCAGCAATTCGGCTTGCCACTATAGCAGCTGTCGCGACCGGCGGCGTCACGGCCGCATAGACCGCAAAATAATAGACGAAGAGGTGAGATGCGAGTGGGTCGATGCCTATAGCCTTGAGCGCAGGTACCATCATAATAGCGACCATCGTGTATGCGGCGATCGTCGGCAGGCCACAACCGAGCAGGAGCGACGCGAATGCCACGAGCAGCAGTGCTGGAAGGATCTGACCACTAGCCAGTCCCGCAAGCGCGCTTGCGAATTTGGGTCCGAGAGCCGTGGTTATGAGTGACTGCGCCACAAGCGAGATCGCTGCCGTAATAATTGCGAGTGCGGCACCCTGCTCGGCACCTGAAATTAGCCCGCGAATGATTGAGTTAGCGGTTTCCCGGAACCCGTCGCGTGAACGCCATGTGCGGGGTCGCAGGATAGAGATAGCGATGACGGAGCTGATGGCGAGGACGACAGCGGTAGTCGCCGAATAGCCCTGCATCAGGAAGTACACGAGCGTGATTAGCGGCGCCAGGAAGGGCACGAGCTCGCCCCGAATAATAGAGAAATCGGCGGGCTCGCTCTCAGCGATCTTCCCCGCCTTGCGCACTAGGAAGAAGATCGAAATCAGCACAGAGGCATAGAAGGCAAGAGCCGGTACCAGTGCGCGCGCGGCGATCTCGATATAGCTGATGCCGAGATAGGCGGCCATTATGAAGGCGCCGGCTCCCATGACTGGCGGAAGAACCTGTCCGCCGCAGGAAGCGACAGCCTCAAGGGCTCCAGCGTCCTCCGCGCGGAAGCCCTGCTTTTTCATCGTGGGGATCGTGAACGTACCAGTGATCGCGACGTTTGCGACAGTTGCCCCTGTGACCGTGCCAAGAAGCGAGCTCGAAACAACGCACGTAACGGCCGCGCCTCCTCGCATGATACGTCCGAGCCAGTTGCCGAGCTCCATGAAGAGGCGCGTCACGCCGGTCGAAGCGAGAAGCGAACCAAATATCATAAACAGAAATATGACGCTCGCTGAGATCGGGGTGATCTGCCCGTATAGACCCGTGCCGCCGGACGAGATCAAGAAGGTCATGGCGTAGTCAAAGGACGGGTGCTTCGCCGCACGAAGCGGACCCGGGATAAGATAGCCGAGGAAGAAATATGCAAGACTTACGACCGCTAGGGCGGCGATGATGATGCCCCATTCCATCCAGCAAAGGATGACTACTGCGGCGATCATGGTGACGCCGGCCAAAAGCTGCGGATCGGTGAGCCCAATTCCGAACCGCATCTCGAGATCTTCGGTAACCGTAAAAAGGTAAACGCTTGCAACGAGCGAGCCGGCGAGACAGACGAAGGCAAGGCCGCGCAGCATGCCGACCCGCCTCCTCACTTGGTCCAGCCCGATCAATAGCGTCGCGAAGCCAACATGGATGATCGCATGCTCTCCTTCCGTGAGCGGGCGGGCATAGGCGAAATAGAGGTGATAGACCGCCGCTGTCAGTGCCAGTCCAACCGCGAGGCGCGAGACCGCATTCATGGCATCACTCCGGCATCGACTCGGCCGGTCGGACGGATGCGCCCGGCCGAGTGGGGAAGCCCTTCCTACGCAGTCAGAGGAGGCCAGCTTCCTCAAAGGCCCGTCTTGCGCCAGGATGCAGATCGTCCGCCTCCCAATTGCCGAGAAGCCCGTCGCCAGAGGCGATGACGGCCAGTGTCGCGGCATAAGTAGGCAAGGCGTCGGCATTCTCGATCATGAACTTCGTAAGCTCATAAGCCACCTCCTCCGGGAAATCCTTGTGGACGGCAAGCGATGCCGGAGAGTAGATCCATTGGACGGAGCGGCCGCAGGCAGTTTCGGGGATCGCCTTGCTGTCAACGGTGATAGGCTGGAACTCGAGCCCTGCCGCCGCAGCCCGTTCGAAGGCCTCATTCGGGAAGCCTACGAGGCAGATGTCATGGCCGGAGGCGAAGAGCTGGCTTACGACGCTCGGTTTGAACGCCTTGCTGCCGTCTGGCGACATGACAATCTGCGAAACAATGGCGTCCACGCGACCCTCGGGCAGCGACTCGTGCGAGGGTGTCGTGCCCATGAACTCCATTTCCGGTTGGACCTCGGGCAAGCCTTCTTCGAAGAATAAGGCGGGCAGGCCGCCCCAGTGTGCCTGCGCCCGGCGGCCGAGGGCAAGACGCTTACCGTCGAGATCTGTAGCGGATTCGATCGATGTGTCCGTAGTGAGAATTCCAATTGCGCCGTAGAACCCGTTGAAAAGAATTTTCACGTCATCGCGGATCTCGGGGTAGGCCTTGTCGAAGAATGGTTGCACGCCCTTCTCGGCATAGACGAAGTCGAGTACGCTAGTGCAACCGATCGATTGCGCCCATTCGCCGCCCGACATAATATTGACGGTCACCGCCGTCGAACCCGGTCCTTCAGCATTCGTGATGCGCAAGCTGGGATGACGCTTCTGCGTGAGATCCTGTATAGCGTTGCCGACCGTGTACATGATCGAGCCAAAGGGCGCACAGCGCAGGCCAATTTCCTGAGCTGACGCCGCCTGCGGCGGCAGCGTGGCAGCGAGCCAGAGCACAGACGCTGCCGTAAAACCGGCTTTCATCCTTGGCGTTCGGTCAATCCTCATCTTCCTCTCCCTCTCCCTGTAATCGCTTCTTCCCAAGTACGTCGTCATTTTTTGTCAGCGGTACCGTCCCGGCCGGTGCCAGCGGATGTCGTTACATGGAAGGCTCGAAGCGGCTGATGGCCGTCTCCCGAATGTCGAGCACTTCCGAACTGGTTAGGGCGCCTGAGGCGACCTCGATGGCATAATTGAGCAGTCTCGCGCCGGCATCACCGAGCGGTTCAGCGTTCTCGATGACGGCAGACACGTCGAAGTCAATATTGTCGCTGAAGGTATCCACGGTGTTGCGGTTGCCGGAGACCTTGACCGTTGTCGCGACGGTGCTGCCGATGGGGTTTCCGACGCCCGTCGAGAACAGGATCATCTGGCAGCCTCCAGCGGCTAGCCCGGTAAGTGATTCAACGGCCGGTGCCGGTGTCGCCATGAAGTGAAGTCCAGGCTTCTGTGGGGCCTCGCCGTATCGGAGCACCCCGACGAGCGGCGTGCTTCCGGCCTTCGCCATTGCACCAAGTGCCTTTTCCTCGATCGTCGTCAATCCGCCGCGAATATTGTCCTTCGAAGGGTTCGCCCCCCTGAGGTCGAGCCCACGCGACATCACCTCCCTTTCAAAGCTCAGCACCGCGTCAAGGAAGTCCTGAGCCACCTTTTCGTCGGCGGCGCGCCCAGCGAATAGCTCTTCGGCACCAAAGAACTCCGACGTTTCGGAAATAACGACCCTCCCACCGGCTTCAACGATCCGGTCGGCGACGACGCCGATGCTGGGATTGGAGGCAAGGCCGGATGTCGTATCCGAGCCGCCGCACTCAACCCCGACCGTCAGCTTTGAAATGGGGTAGGGCACCCTGCGTTGGCGCGTTACCTCGCGCACAAGGCGCGCCGCACGTCTGGTGCCGTTGGCTGTCGCTTCGATTGTTCCGCCCACGAGCTGGATATCGACGACTTCAACTGGCTTTCCGCAGCTCCGGATCCGCGAAGCAACTTCCTCTGTCGTCACCGGCTCAAGCCCGACTACGACAACTGCCGCTATGTTGGGATTGCGTGCGAGACCGGCGAGCGTGTCATACGCTATCTCTAGATCACGTCCGAGCTGGCCACGAACGAAGAGCGTGGTAATAGGAAGTGTCCCATTGACTGAGCGACAGATTGCGCGGGTGACGGGATTGCAGTTGTCCATCACGGAGACGATACCGACTTGGTTGCGCAGTCCCACTTGGCCGTCCGGCCGCTCATAGCCTAGAAACTCCATCGGATCTCTCCTCGCCTACCGGTCGCCACGCGCCCGCAGCGCTTCGACATTGTGGATATGAACGTGATCGCCGACGGCGATGTCAGCTGTGGCGCGGCCGATTACCTGTCCATATTTCAGGACGTCGTCACCGGTGCGAATCTCACTGACAGCGCATTTATGACCGTAGGGAATGTCAGCACGGAGCTCGATCATGCCACCCCGCTCGCCAGTCAGTTCGGCGGATGCACCGCCGCTGCCGGCATCTATTAACGTCGCCACGTTGTCGTCGGGATGGAGTACAATTGCTCGCGTCATCTGATGCTCCTTGATTATGCCGACTCCGTGCCGGCCGGAAATGGTAGGCCGACGTTCTCGCCGGCTTCCTGCAACTCTGGAAGGACAACCCTCGGAATGGACACTCCTATCTGGTCTGCCTCTTCTTCTGTTTGGTGGGCTCGCTCGCCCGGGATCCGAGCGTCTGGACCGCCCTCTCTGCTGTAGTGCGAGGTCCATGCCTCGACATGTTCGTTATACGAGGTCCTGCCGTAGACGAGGTCGGGATTGATGACGAGAATGAGCGCATTCATATGCCCCGTACCGCTTTTCACTCTGCCTTCTTGGTTGAGGCTTGCGTGGAAAGGTACGCCCGCGAGGCTGCCAGCTAGGATCTCGACCATCATTGCTAGGGCCATGCCCTTGTGACCGCCGAACGGCAGGAGCGAACCGAGCAGCGCAGCGTCCGGATCGGTCGTTGGCTGGCCCTGTTCGTTAAGTGCCCAACTCTCGGGGATCGGCTCCTTGTTACGTGCGGCGAGCAGAATATTTCCACGGGCGGCGACGCAACACGCCATGTCGATTACGATTGGCGGCCCGTTGGGTCGAGGTGCTGCAATAGCGAGCGGGTTGTTCCCTATGATCGGCTTGTTCGCACCGCGTAGGCCAATAATCGGTGGCGTAGCCTGGAACATCAGGGCTACCATACCCGCCTCTGCGGCCCGCAGAATGTTAATGCCAAGCGCGCCAAGATGCCCCGCATCCTGAAGCTGGCAGGCGACAATTGGGGTCGTACATGCAGCAGCGACAGCTTCGTCCACGGCTTTCGGCCCGGCTACCTGACCGAGTGCGCCGCCAGCATTAATTCGTAGGAGGCATCCGTCGAATGATCGCTTCGGCGTGAAATTCGCGACAATTTCACCAGTCTGGAGTTTGTCGAGGTAGCTTCGCATCCGCACGATCCCGTGCGTTCTGAAGCCGCGGGCATCGGTCCTCACTAGAGTCCGCGCCGCAAGGGCAGCATCCCCTCGGTCAAGGCCGGCGCTCGCGAGCATACCGGCCGACCAATCTTCCAGAGAAGTCCGTGCCACGCGCAAGCTCGCTTTTGCGGGTTCGTCGGACTTTGTCGTCTGGGTCGAGGTGCTCACAGAACAAACCTTTGGTAGCGTTTCAGATCTTCGATAGCGCTGCGGATTCCAGATCGGCGCAACTGTTCGGCCTCTTCAGCCTTCCCGTCCGCCATCGCCTTGAGAACAAGGCGCAGGTCCCGGATGCCGCGTTCCACTCTGCCCGGCAACACCAGCACTCTGCGCATGATGATTTGCGTCTGGTCTTGTACACTGTCCAACATAGACGCCAGGACAGGATTTCTTGCGGCTTCGATCAGCTTATTGCGGAACCGCGTGAATTCCTTCTCGTAGAGCTCAATGTCTCCGCCGACGACCTTGCGTTCGAACTCCTCGTCGTAGGTATCGAGAAATTCTTGCCAGACGTGCGGGTCCTCGCACTCGACCGCACGCCGCACCGCAAGTCCCTCCAGCACTTCCCGGACATCATAGATCTCAAAAACTTGGGGTAGCTCCAGCCGCCGGGCCACTGCCCCTTTATTGGGGATCCGTTCGACCAGACCGCGTAGCTCGAGTTCCGCCAGAGCCTCCCGGACACGCGTCCGCGACACACCGAACTCGCGTGCCAACTCTTGGTCCTTCAGCTTTCCGCCGGGAAGGATCTCATGCTCCGAGATTCGTCGACGCAGTTCCTGCACTAACTGGGGCGTCTCCCTGTTCGCGCGCGCACCATTTTTCCGGCGGACGGGCATGGGTCCTGGCTCCGTTGGACTAGCTAAACCATCATGCTTCAGCCTGACATCAGGAATGTCAACATTCATGCCGCCAGCTATGCGAATGAATTGATCGAAATGTTGTCCAGATCGGCTTGCGAGAAAGGCCCGGAACTCGCGATCTGTTTGATAGAAAAGCAACAAATCCCTGCAATTTGGCCCCCTCCCGGCTGGAGTGACAGAAGAACATAATGTCAATGATTCTGTCGACATTATTGACGAGTCAGAATCAGCTGATAGGCTCCGGATAATGTTCTGAGGGTAGTGGTGGGCCACCTTTTTGGCCAAATCTGAAGTGACGTGTGAAGGAGGTATAGGCAGATGTCCGGCACCTTTCTCGGATATGCGCGGCCCGACGGAAGTGCCGGCGTTCGCAATCGGGTGGCAATCCTGTCGATTGTCGATACCGCCGCAGGAACTGCGCGACGTATTGGCGCCATGGTGCGGGGGGCGACCGTAATCACCACCAGCTTCGGTCGAGGTCAGATTGGTTACGACTATGAGATGACAGTGCGGGCTCTGGCTGGCCTCGGATCAAACGCTAATGTCGCGGCTGTCCTCGTCGTTGGTCTTGAACCGGCCTCCGCCGAAATCGTCGCCGCGCAGATCAGGCCAACGGGAAAGCCAGTCGAGATTGTTACCGTTATGGGTGACGGGGGGCCACTTAGCGCAGCGCTCAAGGGTGCGCGCTGGGTCGCCGATCAAGTCATCGCGGCCTCGCGACAGCAGCGCGAGCCGCTGCCGCTATCAACCCTAACGGTCGGGGTGGAGTGCGGCGGCTCGGACACGACTTCGGGCATCGCGTCCAATCCCGCCGTCGGATGGGCCGCCGACGCGCTAGTCGACGCGGGAGGGACCGTTGTCTTGTCGGAGACATCGGAGTGGATGGGTGGCGAGCACCTTCTGGCGGAGCGAGCGGTTGATCCCGAGATCGGCCGCAAGATTATTGAGGCGGTCGGCCGGGTCGAGCAGGACGCTATTGCCCGCGGTGTCGACATCCGCGGGCAGCAGCCGACGCCGGACAATATCGCCGGTGGGTTGACTACGATCGAGGAGAAGACCCTCGGCGCGATCCGAAAGGCCGGGACGCGCCCGATCGTTGGTTTCTTAGAGTTTGCGCAGCGACCTGTGAAGTCGGGGCTCAACCTAATGGACACAGCAGCGCCGGCGGCGGAATCGATGACGGCACTGGCTGCCGGTGGCTGTCAGATCATCATGTTCTCGACAGGGCAGGGAAATCCAAGCGGCGATGCGATCGCTCCCACGCTCAAAGTCAGCGGCAATGCGGGAACGATCGCCCGCCTTGGGGACGCGATCGATGTCCAGGTCACCGAGATTATCAAGGGCACGGGCACGCTCGATGATGCCGGGCGCCGTGTTCAGGAGGCAATGCTCGCGGTCGCCGAGGGCATGCTCGTGCGCAGCGAAGTCTACAATGAAGAGGTGACTACGATCACACGGTTCGAGAAATCGCTCTAGGAAAACGAGGGAGGGAACAATGAAAAATTTTTCAGCTGCAAGTTTGGTCGCGATCTGTGGTGCCTTGATGGTGGCTCCGGTAGCGGCGCAGGAATATCCAAACAAGCCCATCACGATCGTCGTGCCGTTTGACCCAGGCGGGGGCAGCGACCTGATTGCCCGCACCGTAGACAAGTTCACCTCAGACGAGTTCGGCTCGACATTCACCTTCCAATACCGTCCTGGCGCGGGCGGCCACATTGGCACAAACAGTGTGGCCGGTGCCAAACCCGACGGCTACACTATCGGCACTTATAATTCACCTCATATCGCGCTCGGTCCGATCACCGGCGTAGCGCAGTACTTGCTGGAGGATTTCACTTGGCTCGGCCAGGTTGCAGCCGATCCTGGTGTGCTTGCGACGGCGCCCGGAAAGTACAGCTCTCTCGATGAGCTAATTTCCGCGGCGAAGGACAAACCCGGTACGGTAACTATCGGCTCGGCCGACCAGTTCGGTGGCACGCACCTCCTGGCGCTGCGGATTGCTGAAGAGAGCGGCGCCGATATTTCTGTCATACCCTTTCCCGGAGGCTCCCAACTGGTTGCGGCGGTACTCGGGGGTCACGTCGATGCCGGCGTGGCTGGACAGCCGGCCTGGATAGGGTCGAAGGAAGAGACGCAGTTCCTCGCAGTGACGGGCGACCGGCACAGCAATGCGCTTCCTGGCGTACCCACTCTGAAGGAACAGGGGTTGGACCTGACCTACATCACGGGTCGCATCTTTATCGCTCCAGCAGGACTCGATGACGCGGTGCGTGACCGTCTCCGGGAAGGGTTGCGTAACATCTACGAGAATCCACAGTTCCAGGCGGAGCTCAAGAAGGTCGGGCAAAACCCCAACTGGAAGTCCGGCGATGACCTGCAGGCTTCGATGGAGGAGTATAAGGACGTAGCGACGCGGTTATTTGAGAAAGTGAAATAGGCTTCAGGCCAAGACAATGCAGTCGCTTGATCTTCTGATCGATGGGTTCGCGGCGACGCTGACGTTCAAGATCATGCTGATCATGAGCGCCGCGATCACCGGCGGCATAGTCATTGGAACGCTGCCGGGTCTGACGTCAGTCATGGCGATTTCGCTAATGCTGCCGATCGCTTATAGTCTGGATCCAACCACCGGCCTCGCAATGCTGGGGGCCATATATTCGGCCGCGATTTATGGCGGGGCCAATTCAGCCATCTTGCTCAACACGCCTGGTACGCCGTCGTCATTAGCGACAACCTTCGACGGTTACCCGATGACGCAGCAGGGTCGTGCCGACGAGGCGCTCTACGCATCCCTCATCGCGTCGGTCATTGGTGGGCTGATCGGCACCGTCGTACTGATCGTCAGCTTCGAACCACTCGCGCGATTTTCGCTCGCCTTCGGTCCGCCAGAGTATTTCTGGCTGGCGATGCTGGGGCTCCTAACAATTGCGGCAATGTCGAGTGGCAGCCTGATCAAGGGGATACTCTCCGGTTCAATCGGTTTGCTGCTTGCGACTGTAGGCCTCGACCCTTCGGTAGGGCTGCCGCGATTCACCTTCGGCTTCCCGAGCCTAATCGAGGGCATCGGCATGGTCCCCGCGCTGCTCGGCATATTTTCCTTCTCACAGGCTTTGAAGCTTCTCGAGGACCAAGCCTCGTACATCGTTGACTACAAGCCGAAGCGTCAGGTGATACGCAGACTCGTTCCCATGTTCATCCAGAAATGGTGGCTTGTCCTGCGTTCGTCGCTGATCGGCACGGGTGTTGGAATCCTGCCGGGCGCCGGCGGCGTGATCGCGTCCTTGATCGCCTACAACGAAGCCCGCCGGTGGGATCGCGAACCACATCGCTACGGCAAGGGAGCCATCGAGGGGCTTATCGCCTCTGAGAGCGCCAACAACGGACAGGTGTCTGGCAGTCTCGTGCCCATGATGGGGCTCGGCATTCCCGGCAGTGCGAACGCGGCAGTGATCCTCGGAGCTCTGCTCGCTTTCGGAATTCAGCCGGGCATCGGACTTCTGCGCCAGAGCGGTGATGTAGCATTCGCTTTTATGGCCTCGCTCATCGTCGCCAACCTCCTCATGCTGGTGATCGGAGCGATCATGATCCGGGGCACCGTGAAGGTCCTCTTAGTGCCTTCCGCCTATATCGGCCCAACCATTATTGTCTTCTGTTGCATCGGAGCCTACTCTGCCTCCTATGACGTCTACAGCATTGCCGTCATGGCCGGGACCGGCACGCTAGCATATTTCTGTTCGAAAGCTGGGTTGCCGCTCGGGCCGATGGGACTGGGTCTTGTGCTCGGACCGGTCGCCGAACAAGGACTAGGATTGTCCCTTATGATGGCCCGAGCGACGGATAGCATTCTCGACGTTCTCGTCTTCCGGCCCATCTCACTCGTCCTGATAGGGTTTTGCGTTCTCGCCATAGCCTCATCCGTGTTCCTGCAGCGAAAGGAGCAGGACCTCCTCAAACGCGCTTCGGGAATGACAGGAGATTGACGGGCGATGGCAGTACGCTTCGGTCTAGTCGTCTACTTAACGTTGATACTGATTGCGGTAATTTTCTGGACCCAGCTCGATGGGCTTCTCTATCCTGCAGGCGTCTTTCCGCGGTTCATTCTTGTCGTGCTTGCGGCTTGCTCCGTGATCTCTCTGATTCGTGAGGTTGCAGCTCCAAAGCAGCAGCCCGCGATCAACAAGCGGGTCATCTTCGCCTTCGCTATCGCCGGGTCGACGGTCGTTTACATCTATGCAATCACCATCATCGGGTTTTACCTATCCTCCACAATATACCTGCTTCTCCTCTATCCGCTCGTAAACATCATCAAGGATGGCGCTGGCTTCTCGCGGCGCCTTTTCATCGGAACGATCTCGACGACAGCCATCGTCATCAGCGGGCTTTACATCGTATTCACGCTACTCCTGCGTATTAATGTGCCCGTGCTCCTCGCGAATGGTCCATTCTGATCGCGAAGAGGCTGAAGTATGGACCGCCGGGGGGCATATTCCTGAGCTGGCCAATTACGAAGTGGCTACTCCTCCTGGCCTGCTCCCCGGAAAGTGGCCATTGGTCTGAGTTAGAGTTCGGCTCCAATGAAGCGCTTGGGCTTGGTGGTCCGGGATCGACGCTAGTTTCCGACGGCCTGAAGCGCTTGGGCTTGGTGGTCCGGGATCGACGCTAGTTTCCGACGGCCATGAGCCTAGTACCTTCTTCGCACGGT
>NZ_JBPODT010000006.1:0-108139 GCF_051390635.1 Microbaculum mangrovi | reverse complement strand
GGGATAACCGGAACCCGCAGATTGTGGCAAATTCTCATCGCCGCCGCTACCTCCTCGGTGGTGCGAGGCAGAACCACGGCGAGCAGCGGACATCGGTACGCCGTCAAACGCGTCGCATTCATATGCCTGGGTTTCCTCCGGGTCCGAGACGATCGCGTCCGCGGGCAGGACGGTACTCAACGCGGCGACGATCTCGGGCTTATGGGCGATGATCGCGGCGTCGGGAACGGGCATGGCGATGCTGGACATTGGCTCAATTCCGTCTGACCGAAAGCAGTGAATAACCGGACGCTCCTTCGCGCTCGCCTTCATCGAAGGCACACGAGATGCGCAGGCTCGCGACAAGCAGACTCACGAGCATCACAGCTATTTCCCGCGCGCCGCGCGAGAATCCGGAGCGAAGGGGAAGCGCGATATTCGCTGCGGCGGCTCGCCCGCGATGACCTTGGCGCGTCGAACGGCTGAGACCGAATCCGGAGCGCACGCAGCCGGCCCTGAATCATCCGCAATAGATAATCTTGTCCTTCTCAAGTCGCGATATTTCATCGTCGCCGATGTTGAGGATTGAATTGAGGATGTGCTTCGTATGCTCCCCAAGCATGGGGGGGCTGATGGTGTACTCAATTTCTGTCTGAGAGAATTTGATCGGATTGGCCACGAGCGGCACGGTCTTGCCCGTGGTGTGGGGAAGATTGATCTGCAATTCGCGATGGACGACCTGCGGATGCACGAATGCCTGGTCGAGTCGGTTGATCGATGCGCATGGTACGCCGATGGGTTCGAGAAGCGCGATCCAGTGCTCGGTTGGTTCCTGGGCAAGGCGTTCGGCCACGATCGGGATCAGAGCGTCGCGGTTTTCCAAGCGATCCGTGTTTGTGGTGAAACGGGGGTCGTCGCAGAGCACTTGCAGCCGGGACGCCGTGCAGAACTTCCTGAACTGCTGGTCGTTCCCCACCGCAAGCACGAATGATCCGTTGCTCGATTTGAACACCTGATAGGGCACGATGTTCGGATGGGCGTTTCCATATCGGCGCGGCGGCTTCCCCGTGGTCAGATAGTTCAAGTTCTGGTTGGCCAGAGCGGCAAGCTGGACATCAAGAAGCGCCATGTCGATATGCTGGCCCTCGCCCGTCCGCTCGCGATGCAACAACGCCGACAGCACACCTGTTGCGCTATACATTCCAGTGAGGAGATCGGAAATCGGGACGCCGACCTTCTGAGGGCCGCCGCCGGGCTTGTCGTCCGCCTCGCCCGTGATGCTCATCAGCCCGGATATGGCTTGGATGGCCATGTCGTATCCGGCTACGTTTTTCATCGGGCCGGTCTGGCCGTATCCCGTAATGGAGCAGTACACGATGTCCGGCTTTATGAGCCGGAGCGCTTCATAGTCTAGCCCATACCGTTTCATGTCGCCGACTTTATAGTTCTCTATGAGAACGTCGGTCTTCCTGACCAGAGATCGAACGATGTCCGCGCCTGCTTGCGTGGCGATGTCCACGCAAATCGAGTGCTTGCCGCGATTGGCGCTCAGGAAGTAGGCACTCTCGGTTGTTCCATCAAGATGCGGTGGCCCCCAGTGGCGAGTGTCGTCGCCGGTGAACGGGCGTTCGATTTTCCAAACCGTCGCCCCTAGATCGGCCAAGAGCTGCCCGAGCCAAGGGCCCGCAAGAATCCTCGATAAATCGAGAATTTGGTATCCGCTTAACGGTCCTGCCATATCAACAACCCACATTCGAGATTAATAGCTTCTTTACAGAAGCTGTGGGTAATGCGTAACTGGAGTTACCAGATTGGTCAATCCAATTTTGGCGCCCACCCATCCGGGGCAATATCAAATCCACGTCGCAGACATTGACGAAACTGCGAATCTGGTCTATCCAAATTGGTCTACAACAAGGCCGCCGGGAGGGCGGCCTGCGATGCCCGCACTGGGGATCACGTTTAGGGAGGTTTTGCTGCATGGCGCGAATATCGCTCCAAAATGTCTCCAAGTCGTTTGGTGGCGACCAGGGCCCTTGGGCCGTTAATAAATTCTCCCTAGAGGTAGAAGACGGCGAGCTCGTTGTTTTTGTCGGTCCTTCGGGATGCGGAAAATCGACGACACTGCGGATGATCGCTGGCCTCGACGACACCACGTCGGGCACCATCACGATCGGCGGGCGGGATGTCACCGGTCTGCCACCGAAAGATCGCAATGTTGCGATGGTCTTTCAGAACTATGCGCTGTATCCGCAGAAGTCGGTCTACGACAACATGGCGTTCGGCCTACGGGTGCGCGGTGAAGCGAAGCAGGAGATCGACCGGCGCGTGAGGGCTGCAGCGGCCAGCCTAGACCTCGAATCCCTGCTCCACCGCAAACCGCGACAGCTGTCGGGCGGGCAGATGCAGCGTGTGGCACTCGGGCGTGCGCTCGTGCGGGACCCCGATGTTTTCCTTCTGGACGAGCCGCTTTCCAATCTGGATGCGAAGCTGCGCGTCAAGATGCGGGAAGAAATCGCGACGCTCCATGCCCGTCTCGGGGCAACGATGATCTTCGTGACACATGACCAGGTCGAAGCAATGACGCTTGGAGACCGTATCGTGATCATGCGCGATGGCCTGATCCAACAGGCTGGGAAGCCTCTCGAACTCTACGATCGGCCTGCAAACACGTTCGTAGCCGGGTTTATCGGTTCGCCCGAAATGAACCTGATCGACGGGCAGTTGTCCGACGCAAGCGGGCGGCTCGAGGTGCGATCGGGAGACCTTTCGGTAGGCATACCAGAAAAGACCTTCGCCAGGAGCGGACAGAACGTGACGCTTGGAATCCGGCCCGAGCACCTCGTCATCTCTAACGGCTCGCCGCTTGAGATGACCGTGAACTTGGTCGAGCAGATCGGAGCGCAGACTTATCTCATGGGCACGCTGGCCGGCCATAAGATGCGTGCCGTCCTCCAGCGTCGTGATGAAATCCGCGCCGGTGACAAACTCCCTATCGCCTTCCCGAGTGAGCGGCTTCACCTGTTCGACTCCATTAGCGGTGCGTCGCTGCGGATGGCGCAAACGGGCGGCAAAATCGGCGTAATGGAAAATGCGTAATGGCCCCCTGCGAGAGCGGCGGGTCAGGCTGATACTGCGCCCCTGGACCGTGGAGGGCGTCACCGGACTTCAGTAGGAGCTCTGTGTCGCGTCCTAACGATAGCACCTCTGGAGCGTCATAAAGGAGGGTCAACGCTATACTCGATACCGGCGACGTTAATTCTTGGCATTTGGCTTGAACTGACAAGTTAACAAGGGAGGAGCAGGAAATGAGCATTTACATTCCAGGTAGAGTGAGAATGGCGGTAGGCTTGTCCGGCATGACCCGCCGCAACTTTCTTAAATCCGCTGCCGCCGTCGGAGCAGCAAGCCTCGCGGCGCCTGCGGTGGTGCGGGCCCAGTCCGGCGTCACGCTTCGGTTTCTCAACAACGAAACTTCGGTCGCTAGTCAGGCAGCCCTGAAAAAAGCGTGCGACGACTACGAAAGCAAATTCGGCGTCAAGATAATCGTCGATTCGAGCCCCATTAGCGGCACGATGCAAAAAGTGATGGCGGCGGTCGCTGCCGGCCAGCCCTATGACATCATGACTTCCGGGTTCATCGCTGGAATCTTGGAGTATATTCACGCCGGCGCCATCGTCCCGGTGACCGACCTGGTCAAAAAGTATGACTGGGGCAAGAAGGCCGCATGGGAGTATCAAGGTGAGAACTGGTACTATCCGTTCGATTACAACCTCGTCGTAAATTATTACCGGAAAGACCTCTATGCCCAGAAAGGTCTGAAGATACCGGAGACGTGGGACGACTTCTTGAAGAACTGCCAAGCGCTTACAGTCGTTAATGGTGGAAATGTTGACGTCGGCGGCTGTGTCATACCTCTTGCAAGCGACAGCTCGACCAACTGGGCGAGCTTCGGCAATATGTTCGCCGAAGGCGCGGAGCTCTTTGACAAAGACTGGAATGTCGTTTTCGACCAGGGCGAGAACGCTGATCGTGCCACGCGCTTCTTGGATTTCTACGGCGAGTTGTACAAGACGATGCCGCCCGGCATGAACGCCGTGAGTTATGCTCAACTAATGAGTCTCTTCGCCACCGGAAAGGCGGCACACAGTGTCTATTCTGGTCGGTTGGTCGAAGCGCTTGAAGCGACTAACCCAGAACTCGCCGATAAGTACGGAATATTCCCCTCGCCTGGTAGTACCGGTCAAAAGGCACTTTCATATGCTTTTGACGGCTTCTGCGTAGGGAAGTCGAACCAAAGCGAGGAGGCGATTAAGTTCCTTCAGTGGTTTGCAGAAGAGCATTACGTCGATTGGCTGCTTTCAGCATGGATGAACAACCATCCGGCGCGCCTGGACATCTATGAGAACGAGCGTTGGAAGAGCCATCCCATGATCAAGAAGCATTGGAATACGATGATGACGATGAAGTCCTACATTGAAGGCGACAACATCAAGATCATGGCAATCGACACCAGCGGTCCTTCGATCGACATGCGTGCTTGTAACGTATTCATCGCGAATGTCATGCCGGAAATGCTCCAGCAGAAAGTCCTCGGCAACGCCTCGTCGGCTGATTGCGTCGCCGCGACTGCGCAACGCATTCGCTCCGTCATCTAACTGCAGATCGGGGCGGCCTCCGCTGCCGCCCCGATCGTTCGTTCAAGGGATGATTCTTATGGTTCAGGACCGGCGAATTGTTGCATTGTTTATTGGCAGTATCTCCTTGCTCGCATTTATTATTGGCGGCCCGTTGATTTACGCGGTTATGCTATCATTCTATTCGGCCCGTTCGTTTATGAGCGAACCCGAGTGGGTCGGCCTGAGCAACTACATCAAGGTATTGCAAGATCCTCTTTTCTGGAATTCGTTGACGAACGGCCTCACAATCGCGCTTTCGTCGATTGTCCTGCAGGTAGTTCTGGGCGTTGGAATAGCGATGGTGCTTAACAAGCGCTTTGTTGGCCAGACCATTGCACGTTCGATCGCTATTCTTCCCTACTTCCTGCCGACAGTTGTCGCCTGCCTAGTGGCCCAATGGATTCTCGAGCCAAACTACGGATTGGTAAAGACCGCTCTGGCATCCATCGGTGTTGGAATGCTCGATTGGAGTTCTCATGCCTTCACGGCCAAAGGCACAATCATACTCGTCAGTGTGTGGTTGTGGACACCTTTTGTCGTAACCTGCGTTCTAGCTGGTTTGCAGACGATCCCAACGCAACTTTACGAAGCTGCTCGCGTCGATGGCGCCGGTGCTTGGACGCAATTCTGGCACATCACGATACCAGGCTTACGCTCGGTTCTGATCGTGGTCATCCTTCTGCGTGGCATCTGGATGTTCAACAAGTTCGATCTGATATGGCTTTTGACAAAAGGCGGGCCGCTCAACCAGACAGAGACCTTGCCTACCTTAGCCTATCGGAAGTCGTTTATTGAGTACAACCTGGGCGGGGGCGCCGCTGTGGCAACGATCTCCTTCCTCCTGCTCTCAGGCGTCATTCTCATCTATCTGCGCCTGTTCCCCATCGATGATGCAAAGCAAGGGCGATAAGAAATGAAGAGCCATGTAGAGCGATTGCCCGTTGATTCCAGTCGCCAGATACCTGAGCGCGAACCGATTCGTCCGAGATCGTCGCTGCAACACGGGAGCAAGGTTCAGGAAAGCACTTTCTGGAAACCATTCAAAAAGCTATCGGCAAAAATTGCCCTTTATGCAACCGTACTCGTTATCTGTCTTTATTCACTCTTTCCGATATACTGGATGATCATTTCGAGCCTAAGGCCCGCGGAACGCCTTTTTCTCGATACATCTCTCGTTTTCTGGCCGCCGGACCTGACGTCTTACGTCTCCCTCTTCCGGCAGACGAATTATATCGTCAATTTTCTGAACAGCGCTCTGATGGCGGTTGCGACGATTACCGTCTCCCTCGTGCTGTCGGCATTTGTCGCTTACGGCGCCACCCGGCTGCGCTTTCGGGGCAAGACTATGCTCGTTGCATCGATGCTTTTTGCCTACATGTTCCCACCCCTCATGCTGGCCATCCCAATGGCGGCAGCTTTCCGAACGATCGGCCTCACCGACACACTGTGGGGGCTGTTGATCGCCCATCTCGCAATTTCGCTGCCGCTGGCGGTGTGGTTGCTCTGGGGTTTCTTCAAGTCAATGCCGTTTGACCTTGAGGAGGCTGCGATGGTTGACGGCTGTTCTCAGTTCGAAGCGTTCATCAAGGTCGTCTTGCCATTGTCCGCTCCCGGGCTCATCACTGTCGCCATCTTCTCGTTCCTTCTCTCTTGGGCCGACTATGTGTTCGCGCTGATACTTATTATGAGCGACCAAAGAAAGACGCTCCCCGTTGCTCTGCAGTCGTTGCTCGGCGCGCATGATTTGCGTTGGGGTGAAGTCTTGGCCGGCGCTTCGCTGATAGCTCTGCCTTTGTTTGTAATATTTATCTTTTGCTATCGGTACTTCGTCGCCGGGCTGTCAGCGGGTGCGGTGAAGGGATGATCCCGTCAAAAAGCGGCGGAAGATCGGTCGCGTTTTGATCTGGATTCCAAAAGCATCACCATCGGGAGAAGGTTTATGGCGAGCTACGACTATATTATCGTTGGTGCAGGTTCGGCCGGATGTGTTCTGGCAACTCGCCTGAGTGAAGACGCTAATGTGAGCGTATTGCTGATTGAGGCGGGCGGGGGGAAGTCGATGTTTGTCGATATGCCCGCCGGAATCAAGGTTCTCTATACGAGCGGTCGATACAACTGGCGGTTTTGGACTGAGCCGCAGCAACATCTAGACAATCGCCGGATCTATATCCCCAGAGGGAAGGTCATAGGAGGGTCGTCATCGATCAATTCCATGATCGCTATGCGCTGCAACCCGTGGGACTACGATTCGTGGGCGTCTCGGGGCATGCCTCAGTGGAGCTTTGCCGCGATGCTCCCCTATTTGCGCAGGATTGAGGATGCGAGCCTGGTCGCTGAACCTGATAATGGAACGCGTGGGCACACCGGGCCCATTAAGCTTTCCTACGGGCCACGGCGCCCGACCGCCCAGGCGTTTGTCGACAGCCTCCTCGCCGCCGGTTTACCAGAGAACCATGGATTCAATGGACCCTCGCAGATAGGCGCAGGTTTCTACGAACTTACGATAGCAAATGGAAAGCGGTCCGGCTCATTCAAGTACCTGGAACGCGCCAAGGGACGCCCGAACCTCACCATCCTCTCCAATAGTCATGTTCGTCGCATTAACGTTGAAAGAGGTGGTGCCCGTGGCATCGTCCTGGTCCAGAACGGCCGCGAGAAGACGATCAACTGCGATCGAGAGGTTCTGCTGACGGCAGGCGCGATCGGATCGCCGCAGCTTTTGATGCTGTCTGGTATTGGGCCTGCTGATCATATGAAGTCTTTCGGCATCAAACCCGTTCACGATCTTCCGGGCGTGGGCGAGAATCTTCAGGACCACCTGGACCTCGCGGTTCGCTTCGAGTCATCGCAACCGACGACGTTGACCCCCTATATGGGCCTCCTGAGGGGCGGCATGGCCGGCGCTCGGTATATTCTCAAAGGCGATGGTCCGGCCGCTTCGCAGGCCGTGGAGGCGGGAGCGTTTTGGGGCCCTGACCGATCATCTCCGTTGCCGGAGTGGCAGGCACACTTTGCCAACGTCCTCCGCAATCCGCCGGCCGGCGAGCGTATCGCTCACGGTTTCGCTGTTCGCGTATGTCAGCTCAGGCCACAAAGTCGCGGTACGGTAAGATTGCGAAGCGGAGACCCCGCCGTTCCACCGGCGATCGACCCGCGTCTTGCTTCCGAACGTGCAGACCTCGAGAGCCTGAGAGATGGCACGCGCGATATGTGCGATATGATGATGCGCGGACCACTCAAGAACTTCATAAAACGTCCGTTGGATGCGGAAGTGTTCGGCAATCTCTCCGAGCAGGAGGCTTTCCTGCGAGCGCGGGCCGAGACGGTGTATCACCCCGTAGGGACCTGTCGCATGGGCGCTGACGATGCATCGGTCGTGGACCCGAGCATGAAAGTCCGCGGTGTTGATGGTGTACGGGTGATCGACGGTTCGGTGATGCCAACGCTTCTAAGCGGCAATACGAACCTGCCGATTATGGCGATCGCCGAAAAAATCGCTGACGAACTCATCCACGGCGAAAGCGTTTCGCGTGATCACCCGATCGCTGGGGAGATGCTTGCGCACGGGCGCCACGCGCCCTCCTCCTGAAAGCCTCCGTTTATCGTCCGAGGAACGCTGTAGCGGTGCGAAAAGCGCCCAGGCTGTTTTCGCAAATTTTTTGAACTCGCAGGGTACGATGGCCGATTTTGATGTTGACTTGGCAGTAATTGGTGGTGGTTCAGGCGGGGTCCGCGCCGCACGGGTCGCTGCTAGCTATGGAGCCAAGGTCATCGTTGCTGAAGGAGATCGGGTCGGCGGCACCTGCGTTATCCGTGGCTGCGTACCAAAAAAGCTTATGGTCTACGCTTCAGATCTCCAGAAAGAGATCGGGAACGCGGCTGGCTTCGGATGGTCGGTCCCCCCAGCAAAATTCGATTGGGGAGTATTGACGGCAAACAGAAACAGGGAAGTCGCCCGTCTCGAGATGGCATATACGTCGACGATCGAACGTTCGGGAGCGCGCCTAGTGAAAGAGCGCGCAACGTTCCAAGACGCACGCACCTTGCGTCTTGCCAATGGGGAGACGGTGCGCGCTCGAAATATACTTATTGCCACTGGCAGCACGCCGAACCACGGGGAGGCAATACCTGGCATCGAGCATGTCATCTCGTCCGACAAGGTCTTTGAGCTTCGTGAACTGCCGCAGCGGATCCTAATTCAAGGAGGGGGCTACATTGCGGTTGAGTTCGCATGCATATTCGCCGGTCTCGGTTCGAAAGTGACCTTGGTTTGTCGCAGCGACAACATCCTGCGCGGTTTTGATGAAGACGTAAGGGCACATGTTCGTCGTGCTCTGGAGGAGCAGGGAATTCTGGTCGTCACCTCCTGCTGGATCAACAGGGTTGACAGGATTGACGAAAGCAGCGGGCTATTGAAAGCTAGTCTTTCAAACGCTGAACAGCTCGTCGCAGACCAAGTCATGTTTGCGATTGGACGAAAGCCCAACACGCAGGACCTAAATCTCCAGAATTCTGGCGTTGCGCTAAGCCCTGACAGCGGCGGCGTCGCGGTCAACGAGAACTCGCAGACCAATGTGCCCCATATCTACGCGGTCGGCGACGTGACAAACCGCGTAAACCTTACCCCTGTAGCGGTGCGCGAGGGCCAGGCCTTTGCAGATTCGGTATTTGGCGAGCGTCCCACGCAGGTCGACTATGCGGATATCCCGACTGCGGTTTTCTCGCGTCCGGAAGTCGGATCCGTTGGGCTATCAGAGGCACAAGCCTGTGCCCTGTTTGAAAGGGTGGACATCTACAAAACGGATTTTCGGCCCATGAAGGTCGCCCTCTCCCACAGCTCCGAACGAATGATGATGAAGCTCGTCGTAGATGCAGATTCCGGGAGGGTTGTCGGCTGCCATATTGTCGGATCAGGCGCGGCGGAGATCATCCAGGCAGTTGCGATTGCGATAAGAATGAAAGCCGTAAAGGAGGACTTTGATGCAACAATGGCTCTTCATCCAACAGCGGCGGAAGAACTTGTCACGATGCGGACACCGACCAAGCGCTGCGTTCGATAATGCATTTGTGTAGTCAGTCGGACTCTTCTTGCTTCACCTCAATGCGCTGGGAAGACCATGCTGAGGCGGTCGAACTTCGGTCTTAGGGGTGCTCGCAGCTCTCATCTTTGCTACCATGAAAGCTAATAACGGCTAATCACATGAACAGCCCCTCTAACCGCGTGTGGATAATAGTCAACGATGGATTCGAAGGCGTTGCGATAAGCTATTTGGACGTCTCAGCTGCTGGCAACTTCCAGCAGCCTTCAACTCATCCATTTTCACTCGTGAGAACAATTCGTCGATTTATCAGCAATTTATGTCGATCAGCATTCACGAGGACATATTAGCACATGCCTCTGTCGAGCCACGCATTTCCTAATCGAAGTGCTCTGAGTCAACCGCAGCACTCTGAATAGCCACAGGATCTCGGAGGCTCCATGTGCGGATGTATATGGACCCCGCCCAATTGCAACAGTCGGCTGGATCAGGATCGATGGTCACAACTGCTGATGTATATCCGGCTGCGTGATGCGGCTGGACAACGTCTTCGCCGCGAGCCTCGATGGGTTGATGGGTTTTCGCCGCTTCCACCTCAAAGCCCCGATGACATTGGTTAACGCCATGCCGGTCCACACATCAGGTTCTGGAAGCGACGGGGTGACCGTTTCGCCATCTCCTGCCATTGGCTGCAATTGGCGGGGTGGGACCTCCTTTAGTTATTGGCCGCTTCTATTCAGGCCGCCTTCACCGACAGCGCGGCCCCTTTGCGGAAGTCGACCGGCGTGCTCGCAACATAAACCGTCACGCCCGAAGGGATGCTTGAGTACGTTCAGCTGGCGTATCTGGTCTGGTCGGTGCAGGTGCGCCAGCGGACGCAGCTGATCGACGCTTTGCGCGGGCATCTTGCCGAACGCGGCATCATCGCACCACAAGGTCCGGCTCACCTGAAAACCTTAGCTGCCGCGATTGATGCCGCCGAACCAGCGATGCCCCAACTGGTCCTCGACCTTGGTCGCGTACCTCGAGCAGGTCGACCGGTTGAGCCGCGAAGATTGGAGAGCTGGAGAAATCCTTCGCCGTGAAGCCCCACGCGGGGAGGATACACCCACCTTCGGACCACGCCGGGAATTGGCCCGATCACGGCCATGGCGGTGGAAGCGTGTGCGCCCCCAATGGCGACCTTAAGCGAGGTCGCGACTATAGCGGTGGCGCAGTTCGGAGCGTGATCTGCTCCGAGAGCCATTGACTGAGAAAACTGGATATGCCAAATTGGTCAAACCAGATCGCGATGTTTTCCCAAACGATGCGCACCTGGATGGTTGGACGTCGAAAATCTCGAAGGAGGAAGCGCCGTGGCGAAGGAAAAGAGCGGCTACTATGGCACGCGAAGGAAATTCTGGTCGTGGGGATATGAAGGTGAAGATAACTCCCAGGACGAAATCCGTACCATGCGAGACCGCGTGGAGCAGCGGCTTGGGATTAAGGATATCGAAGTTCTCTCGGACCCGACCCTTGATGAGATTGAACTTTATCCGTCGCGCATAAAGATCCCGCGAACGCTGGAAGATTTCTGCACCACGGAAAAGTGGGACAGAGTTGTCCATACCTACGGTAAGGGTTTTAAGGACATGACCCTTATCTACCGGCGCGATTTCAAGAAGGCTCCGGACGTCGTGGCCTATCCGCGCGACGAAGAAGATATTGCCGCCATCTTCGACTGGTGTGGCGAAAACGGCTATGCATGCATACCGTATGGCGGTGGATCGAGCGTCACAGGAGGCTTCTGGGGTCCCGAGCGCGACGCCTTTCCCGGCGTGGTCGTTATTGACCTGGGCAACCTCAACCAGATTCTCGAAATCGACCCTGTGTCACGCTGCGCGCGGATCCAGGCAGGCATTCTCGGGCCGGCTCTGGAAGAACAACTGAAGCCGCACGGCCTCACCCTGCGCCATATTCCGCAATCGTGGGAATTCTCATCGCTGGGCGGCTGGATCGCAACCCGGTCGTCCGGTCACTATGCGACCCATCTCACGCATATCGACGACATGGTGGAAAGCCTGCGCGTCGTCACGCCAGCGGGGACGATCCAGAATCGCCGGCTGCCTGCCTCAGGTGCGGGACCAAATCCGGATCGCATGTTCATCGGGTCTGAAGGCACGATGGGCATCATCACTGATGCATGGATGCGTCTGCAGGGGCGTGTGAAATTCCGTGCGAATGCATCGATCTCCTTCAAGTCGTTCTATGAGGGTGCCAAGGCCGTCCGTCAAATCACCCAAGCGGGACTGTTCCCGGCGAACGCTCGCTATCTCGACGAGCAGGACGCCAAATTCTACGGCGCTGGAGACGGCACCGATTCCGTCTTGCTGCTGGGCTTCGAATCCGCCGACCATCCGGTGGACGCATGGCTGGAGCGTGGTCTCGAAATCTGCAAGGACTTCGGTGGCGTCGTGAAGCAGCGCGCGGGAACAGCAGACAACGCGCTGGAAACCAGCCGCAGCGGGCCGCAGGGTAACTGGCGGCACCAGTTCAGGTATCTGCCCCGGCTGATGCATACGCGCGCTGCGATGGGAATCGTGAGCTTCACGTTCGAAACCGCCTATACTTGGGATCGGTTCGAAGAAGTCGATACCGAGATCATGCGTCGCGTGCGAACGGCCCAGAAGGAACATCTTGGCGGTGGCATCGTCTGCCGCAGGTTCTCCTTCCTGTATCCGGACGGTCCGGCTCCATACTACTCGATCATGGCTCCTTCGACACATGCCAACAGCCTCGAAGCCTATTCGATGCTCCACGACGTGGCGTCGGACGCCCTAATAGAGCTCGGCGCCACCATCACGCACCATCATGCTGTCGGCAAATCGTTCCGTCCTTGGTACGACAAAGAAGTCGATCCGTTGTTCCGCCGTGTGCTGGCAGCCGCCAAGACCGAGCTGGACCCGAAGTGGATGTTGAATCCTGGGCTGATCGTCGACAAGCCCACAGGGCTCAAGATCGTCGGATAGGGGTTCTTCAGCGATGATTGATCTATACTTCTGGCCAACCCCCAACGGGTATAAAGCCGCTATAATGCTTGCAGAGCTGGACTTGGAGTACCGTGTTATTCCGGTTGATATAACCGCAGGAAAGCAATTTGAGCCGGAATTCCTGAAGATCAATCCAAACAACAAAGTGCCGGCCATCGTTGACCACGATGGCCCGCACAACAAGCCTTACGCTGTTTTTGAATCGGCGGTTGTTCTACTCTATCTTGCGGAAAAGTCCGGAAAGTTCCTTTCTCAGGACCCGGAAAAACGATACGATACGCTAAAGTGGCTTGTGTTTCAGAATACCACGATGGGCCCAATGCTGGGCCAAGCACATCATTTCATGGTGTATGCGACTGAGAAGATCGATTACGCCATCGAACGTTACGACCGGGAAGTTGGTCGAATATACAACATTCTCGAGAAGCGCCTTGCCGAATATGAATATCTCGCCGGCGAGTATTCTATCGCTGACATCAGCACATTCCCTTGGGTTCGCACGCGGAAATTGCATCGACGCGACCTGTCGGAGTACCCGAACATTGATCGTTGGTACCAGGCGATCAAAGACCGTCCGGGGGTTCGTGCGGGCATAGACACATTGTCCGACAGCAAGCAGTGGGAAGCGAAGCCGGGCACCGACGCTTGGAAGAATATGTTCGGAAAGAACGGCAGTTCGTAACAATCACACAAAATCCTCCCAGGCCTCAGGCGCGGCGGTCTATTCGTCGCGCCTGAGGCCGCGTAGGGGCAGTTGATGCAGGGCGGTCCCTATGGGGCTGGCGCAGGATCTTGGAAATTTTGCGCGGCCGAAATGCCGTTTGAAATCGCCCAATACGTGACCACGAACTCGGCTGATGGATCCACTATCTACTTGACAGCCAGTAAATTGGATGACCAAATTGGATATACCAATTGCCGCGCAGGCTATCAGGATTTGGGGAAATTGAGATGGATTTTTTGGCCGAGCTGCCTCGTCGCATTCATATGATCTTGGAGGAAGGGGCAACGTTCGGCGACTCCCGTATCGCCTTTACAGATGAAAACGGGATTGATTGGTCCTTCCGCCGGCTGATCGACACGGTCGCAGCTGTCTCTGATGAAATGCGACAACTCGGGGTTCGGCAGGGTGATCGGGTGATGATCATCTGCGAAAACTCGATCAGGGCTGTGGTTCTAATGTATGCAGCAAGCCGGTTGGATGCATGGGCGGTGCTAGCGAATGCCCGGCTCAGCAAGCATGAACTTGCCCTTATTGAAGAGGATTGCCAGCCGCGGCGTATATTTCGCACCGATTCCAACTTGTCTGCACAAAATGCGGACGACGGCAATGCTGATGTTCGGCTCTTTACTGATATCGGCGCCGTAACGGTTGGTCCGTTAAATGAGAACAGCCAGCCGGAAGAAGTTCACGAAGGATCCGCAGAGCAAGTCGCCGTTCTGATCTATACTACCGGGACCACGGGGCGCCCTAAGGGCGTCATGCTTAGCCATCGCAATTTGATTTTCGTCTCAAGCAGGGGAAGACGAACACAGTCTCTCGCTCCCGATGATGTCGCCCTGTGTGTCATGCCGATATCTCATTCGTACGGGCTCGTGTTGATGCAAGGCATGTTGTACGCTGGCGCGCGTATGAAAATTATGCCACGATTTTCACTACAGGAGGCCCTAGATGCTGTTCGCAGCGGAGAGTTGACGGTTTTCAACGCCGTTCCAGCCATGCTGACACGGGTGGTGGCACATGTTGAACAGACGGGCGAAAAGCTCACGCCAAATAACCTCCGGTACGTCTACACGGGCACCGCGCCGCTCGACCTGTCACTGCGTAAAAATGTCGAACGGCTGTTCGGCGTGGTCTTACAGAACGGATACGGATTGACTGAAACGTCGCCGACGATCAGCCGGTCTCACTATTCGATTGGCACCGACGACATCCATATTGGTCCACCGATAGAAGGGGTCGAGATCCGGATCGTCGGGCCTGACGGTCTCGATGTCCCAGAGGGAAAGCCGGGAGAATTGCTGGTCCGGGGCCCCAATGTGATGTTGGGATACTATCGCCAGCCGAAAGCGACCGCCGAAGTTATCGACGAGGATGGCTATCTTCACACAGGCGATATCGTCAGTCGCAACGAACGCGGCGAACTGGTTATTCAAGGCCGATCAAAGGAATTGATCATTCGCTCCGGCTTCAATGTCTATCCTCCGGAAGTCGAAGCCGCCCTGAATGCACATCCCAGCATTCTAAATTCCGCCGTGCTCGGACGTCCTGTTGAGGGAAATGAGGAAATTATTGCCTTCGTTGAAATGTTGCCTGAACGGCAGTGCGAGGTGGATGAGATTAAGTCCTTTCTGAAGAGCCGCCTTGCCCAGTATAAGCTGCCGCAACAGATTATCGTTATGCACGATTTGCCGGTCGCTCCGAATGGAAAGATAAAGAAGAACGACTTGAAGAAATATCTCTAGATAGTTTGAGCTGTCGGTTCGACACTTCCTTCCGAAGCGCTCTGGACCATGAGTCCGACCCATATAGTATCTCCGACAAGGTCCGCAATCCCGCAAAAAACTCGATATGGAGAACCCGCCTCGCCATGACAACCTTGCATGCTAACCTGATCGATGGAGCTTGGGTCGAAGGCGAAGCCGCGCCGAACATTAACCCCTCCAACACCAACGAAGTCGTCGGCACCTATGCGCGTGCTACTCGAGCTGACTCCCAAGCCGCGATCGCCGCCGCTAAACGTACGTTCCCGACATGGTCGCGCACGAGCCCTTTGGAGCGTCACGCGGTGTTGCGCAAGGCGGCAGACGAAATTCTCGCCCGCAAGGACGAACTCGGCCGACTTTTGTCGCGCGAGGAAGGCAAATCGTTGGCCGAAGCAGTCGGCGAAACGATTCGTGCGGCCCAGGTTTTCGATTACTTCGCGGGCGAAACGCTACGGCTGGCCGGCGAAACGTTGCCCTCTGTGCGTCGGGGTGTCGTGGTGGATGTGACGCGTGAGCCGGTCGGCGTGATCGCTATCATCACGCCGTGGAACTTCCCAATCGCCATTCCGGCGTGGAAAATTGCGCCGGCGCTCTGCTACGGCAACACTGTGGTATTCAAGCCGGCTGATCTCACCCCTGGCTGCGCTTGGGAGCTGGTTGACATTCTCCACCGCGCCGGGCTGCCAAAGGGCGTACTCAATCTCGTAATGGGCCGTGGTTCGGTCGTCGGCCAGACCATGCTCGATAGCCCCGACGTAGATGCGATAAGCTTCACAGGCTCAGTGGAGACCGGCCGGCGTGTGGCGGCCTCCTGCGTCGAACACGGCAGGAAGTTCCAACTCGAGATGGGCGGTAAGAATCCGCTGGTCGTGCTCGATGATGCGGACCTCAACGTGGCGGTCGACTGCGCCGTCAACGGTGCATACTTCTTAACTGGCCAGCGCTGCACGGCTTCCTCACGGCTGATCGTCACCGAAGGCATCCACGATCGTTTTGTCTCGGCAGTTACCGAAAAGCTTAGGAGCCTCGTCGTCGACGACGCGCTCAAGCCGGGAACGCAGATCGGTCCGGTGGTGGACGAGAACCAACTCAGTCAGGACGAGAAGTATATCGCCATTGGCCGTGAGGAGGGCGCTAAGCTGGTGTGTGGAGGCGAAAGGCTGAACCGTGAGACGCCCGGCTTCTTCTTGCAGCCTGCCTTGTTCACCGAGGCAACCAATAATATGCGCATCAGCCGCGAAGAGATTTTTGGTCCCGTCGCGGCGGTAATTCGTGTCAAGAATTATGAAGAGGCGCTGGAGACCGCGAACGATACGGCATTCGGCCTGTCCTCGGGGATCTGCACGGCCAGCCTGAAACATGCGACGCACTATAAGCGCAATGCCGACGCCGGCATGATTTTTGTCAATCTGCCCACTGGCGGCGTCGACTTCCATGTGCCGTTCGGCGGCCGCAAGGCATCGAGCTTCGGCCCTCGCGAACAGGGCCGCTACGCCGCCGAGTTCTACACGACCGTCAAAACGGCCTATACGCTGGCCTGACGGGCTAATGCCGGTCCGCTTACCAGCCCCGAGGTGCCCGCGCCGTGACGGCTTCGCCCATGGCGCAGGCCGCTGGAACGATCCCGCCGGGGCGACCTTGCCTCGCTCGGCCGCGCGAGAGTCGAATAACACCTGCCGCGATTGCCAGGCAGGTACTGGCGGCGCCAATTACTCAGGGAAGAAGCAGCTCGTGCAGCCGGAACGCTTCGTGAGGTCGAAGCATGCTCGGGATCTGCCAAATAATGCACTCTGCGATACTACGAGGTCGGCGCCTGAACTAGAGCAAGAGATGTTCCCACGGGCCTCCTAGGAAGCCGTGATAGCGGATCAACCACCAGTTCCTGCTGTTCGATCAGCCGGCGAAAATTCTGCTTGTGGACCAGACGGCCGGCATGCGCCTCCACCGCGCGCTGCTGCAACTGCAGCAGCGTAAACTGCGGCGGCATCAGTTTGAACACGCGTGATCTGGTCGAAAAGCCAGTCGTTCCGGCCGTCTGACTCTAGAGGAATTCGCCCGATGCAAGCCTTCACCTTCAATACGACCCCCTCGATCGTCTTCGAAGCCGGTTCGGCCAAGCGCTTCGGCGCGATCGCAGGCAAACGGCTGGGCCCGACGGTGCTGTTCGTGACCGATCCCGGCCTGCGCAAACTCGGCCTGTGCGACGCAGCCATCGCCTCACTGGAAAGCGTCGGAGCGTCGGTTGCGATTTTCGATTCCGTTGAAGCCGATCCTTCGCTGGCGACCGTGATGAAGGCGGTGGAAAATGGTCGTTCAGCCGGCGCGACCGGCGTCGCAGGCTTCGGCGGCGGCTCGTCGCTCGACGTGGCGAAAGTGGCCGCACTTCTTCTCGGCTCCGGCGAAGACATCGACGGCGCCTGGGGCGTGGCGCAGGCGAAGGGACCGCGCCTGCCTCTGGTGCTGGCGCCCACCACGGCAGGAACAGGCTCGGAAGTCACCCCGGTTTCAATCATTACCGTCGGTGACGAGGAGAAGCGCGGCGTGTCCAGCGCTATCATCCTGCCGGACATTGCGGTGCTCGATCCGGAACTAACGCTGGGCCTGCCGCCGGCAATCACCGCAGCCACCGGCGTCGACGCGATGGTGCACGCAATCGAAGCCTATGCCTCGAAGAACGCCAACAACAATCCGCTGTCGAAGATGCTGGCCAGACAGGCCCTGCAACTCATCGGCGCCAGCATCGAAAAAGCGGTGCTTGACGGTAAGGATGTCGAGGCGAGGGGGGCGATGTTGCTCGGCTCCATGCTCGCCGGTCAAGCCTTCGCCAATTCGCCGGTGGCCGCCGTCCACGCGCTTGCCTATCCGATCGGGGGGACGTTCCATGTCCCGCACGGCCTCTCGAACGCACTTGTCCTGCCGCATGTCCTGTGCTTCAACGCGCCCGACGCCGCCCATCTCTACGCCGAGATCGCCACGGACGCTTTCCCACGTCTCGCACAAGAGGAAGGTGTGCAGGGGCGCTGCGCGGCGTTCATTGAGGAACTGGCCTCGCTATCGAAAAGACTTGGCCTGCAGCCGCGCCTGCGGGATGTCGGCATCGGCGAAGAGCATCTGAAAAAGATGGCGGCGGATGCGATGAAGCAGCAGCGGTTGTTGGTCAACAATCCGCGCAATGTCTCGGAGCCGGATGCGCTCGCCATCTATCGCGCGGCATGGTGAGACGATGAGCGAGCGGTCTTCACCCACGTCGCGCAATGCCTACAACGCGTTTCGCACAATCACCACGGCTGGATGGATAACGACATCTATGGTGACATGAACAAATGCGGTGCATTATTCGCTGTTCGACACTGCGGTGAATGGCTGGCTGATCGGCGAGGGCCTGCTGGACATCCATGGCGGCGACCAGATTGGGCTCGTCGTCGAAACCGGGTGCCGCTATTTTTCTGAACTTGCTTTCCCCGATAAGGTAACGGCCGGTATCCGCGTCGCCAGGCTCGGAACGTCCTCCGTTCGCTATGAGGTTGCCCTGTTTCGGAATGAAGAAGAGATCGCCGCGCTGAAGGCTTCTTCGTCCACGTCTAGCTAGGGAAGGAGGTCGGCAACGCTCCTCACTGTGCGGTCAGAATACCGGCACCAGGGAGACATCTCCAAGACGCCGTCAGCTTGTCAGCAATCAGTCTGCTTGCCGTCCCCGGGCCCAGCAATCGCAGAAGCTACCCCACGCTCCAGTTTACCCGGAATGGCGCTGTTGTAGGGGTCAGAACAAGCACCGCAATCAGATCCACGTTCACTTCGTGGCCCTGGTCCCGTTTTCTGGTTCTCCTCAGTGTTTTTGGAGGGAGTATCTTCCATTGCGTACGGCTTGTGTCCGAAGCCTCCGTCGAGGCTGATTGGTTCAACTTCCGACGAACGTGGACTGCCCCCGACCAGCCGTCAACGTCTCCGGCGACATGAAGTTTTTGTTCTTCGCATCTGCACAAAATTGTGCCAAACGCCCTCAGGCGGTTAACGTAAGGGAAGGAATGCCATGAGCGCGACAGGTGAAGTGAAGGCCCTGACGCCCCCCGATATCGTGTCACACAAGGGTGGGACGCCGCTGGTTTGTCTCACTGCCTACACGACACCGATGGCGAGGCTTGTCGATACCACCTGCGATATCGTGCTTGTCGGTGACAGCGTTGGCATGGTGCTGCACGGCTTGCCGTCCACGCTGGGCGTCACGCTCGACATGATGATCATGCACGCACAAGCGGTGCGCCGTGGCATCGAGCGGGCACTGATGGTTGTGGACATGCCGTTCGGGTCCTATGAGGAAGGGCCCGAACAGGCCTTTCGCAATGCCGCCCGGCTGATGGCCGAGACCGGCTGCGCCGCCGTCAAGCTCGAGGGCGGCGAGAGTATGGCGGAGACGATCCAGTTCCTGGTCGCGCGCGGCATTCCGGTGATGGCGCATGTCGGCCTGACACCACAGGCAGTCAATACTTTTGGCGGCTACAAGGTGCAGGGGCGTGGCAACGATGCGGAACGCATCTTGCGCGATGCCGACGCGGTTTCAAAAGCCGGCGCGTTTGCCGTTGTGCTGGAGAAGGTGCCGGAAGCGCTCGCTCGCAGGATTACCGCCGACATTGCCATCCCCACCATCGGTATCGGCGCCTCGTCAGCCTGTGACGGCCAAATCCTGGTGGTCGACGACATGCTTGGCATGTTCACGGACTTCCGGCCGAAATTCGTCAAGCGCTACGCTGAACTCGGGGAGCGGGCACAAGCCGCGATCGCAGCCTACGCAAACGAAGTGCGCGAGCGGCGCTTTCCAGGTGCAGAGCATGTCTTTCGCGATCAGCCCAAAACGATCAAGGGTGGAGAAGCGGCATGAATGTTCCGATTGTCAGGGCCGTGGCGGATCTTCGCACGATCGTTGCGGGATGGCGTCGCGAAGCAGCCAGCATTGCTGTGGTGCCCACTATGGGTGCCTTGCATGAAGGGCATCTCAGCCTGGTGCGTGCCGCGCTCGAAAAGGCCGACCGGGTGATCGTGACGCTGTTCGTCAATCCAAAGCAGTTCAACAGCGCAGCCGATCTTGCCGCCTATCCGCGTACCGAGGTGGAGGACGCTGCAAAGCTGGCGCCACTGGGTGCGCATCTGCTTTACGCGCCGGACGCTGCTGAAATCTATCCGGAGGGTTTTGCCACCGCGGTTTCGGTCGGCGGCGTCAGCGAGGGCCTGTGCGGCGCGTTTCGGCCGGGTCATTTCGATGGCGTCGCCACCGTCGTCGCCAAACTGTTCCTGCAGACCGGAGCCGATCTCGCGTTTTTCGGCGAGAAGGATTTCCAGCAGCTTCATGTGGTTCGCCGCATGGCGCGGGATCTGGACATTCCGATCACCGTCATCGGCTGTCCGACAGTCCGCGAAGAAGACGGGCTGGCGCTCTCTTCGCGCAACGTCCGGCTCTCACTGGCGGAGCGACTGGCTGCACCGAAGCTCGCGTCGATTCTGCACACAGCAGCCGGACAGATCGCCAACGGAGCGCCGGTCAGCCTGACACTGGCTGAGGCGCGCGCTGCCATCCTTTCGGCAGGCTACCGGGAGGTGGAATATCTGGAATTGCGAGCAGACGCCGATCTTCGGCCTTTGAACGCACTTTACTGTCCCGCGCGTCTGCTGGTGGCCGCCTGGCTCGGCAACACACGACTGATCGACAATGTCGAAGTTGTTCCCCTGCTGTCGCTTAGCAGTTAACCGAAAGAATGCGCCGGTTTGGTTCGGGTTGACCATTTAATCATGAGAATATGGGCTGCGGGATTCTCAAATTAACTGCAATTGCAGGGAAGGCCTCGGCCGGTGGGCTTGAGCAGTTCGCCCTGCGGCTTGGTTAAACGGAGCCAGTCCGCCCAGTTATCTGGCTGGAGCACGACCACCTGACGATCATGGTAGGGCGCGACGTCCGGCCCTGGACTCGTCGTCAGCATCGTGAAGGAGGCTGGGTGATTGCCCTGGGCCTCACGCCATAGCCCGGCGATGGCCATGAAGGGGGCTCCGATCAGGCTGAAGCGATGTTTGGTTTTGGGGTACTTCTTGCCGGTGAATTCGTAGAATCCCGATGCCGGGATCAGGCAGCGCTTGCTGTCGGCGAAGTCTCGCCCTTCCGATCTAAAATTGAAGACCGGCCCACCCCTGGGCCCCGATGGCGGGAAGCTGAAGTTCATCTGGACGAGTTCGATCATGTCGCCGGCCGCACGCATGACCGGTCCCATATCGTTGATCCTGATATCGTCCGCCTGGGGCAGATCGAGTTCTGTCTGTTGCGTTGGTATCTCCAGCTCCAACGCCTGCATCATCTGGCAGTATTCAACCCAGCGAACGTGTTGCTCATAGGCATTGCACATCCGGTAAGGATAGCGTGAACTTCAAAATCTTTCGAGGGGTGGGGCGTCTTCCTCCGGAACCGGACTGTCGGCGAAGCTGAAGCCCCGCGGTGCGGGTCTTCACCCTCCGGGCGTCCATCCCTGACGCGGGCAGGGGCATTCGTGCAGTTGGGGGGAGTGCTTCTGAGATGCTGAGGGCGATTTTGGCGTGGGTAGAGAGGCGGCGTGCGATCCGTCGCCGATGGCGGGAAGACGCCAGGCGCCTCGTCCGTCTCCACGGCCCGACTGCCTATTATGAGGCACAACGGCTTGCCGCAACATCCCGCGCGATCGAAGACGGCCAGTTCCTCCACTGGGCAAAGGTAGCTGCCGAGGTGGCGCGGATAGAACCGTCGGCCGAGATGGATATCGACGTCGTCCGGTCGATTGTCGATCACGAACTTCGTCATCGAGTTCATTCGGATCCTGAGCCATGACACGAAGAGGCGGGTCGCCGCGACAATACTGAGGGCACGTCAAGCCCGGTCTCTGCAATGGCTCTCTGCTACCGGGAAGGATGCGACTGGGTGCGGATCCATCCACGCGCAGGTCCGCCCCCGCTTGCTGTGCTGGCTTCCTGGTCCAGGTCCGTCCTCCTCCAATCAACCCACAAGGGGTCCGCTACGCGAGCGTGCGGCCGCTGCGGCTTCGCCTGCGCGGTGATTGCGGCCGGGCCCCGGACCCGACGGGCACCAGAGCGGGGATCGGCCCCGCCCATGGACGGAGCCCTTCAATGTCGCACGATCTTTCACTCGCACAGAACCATGCCTGGAACCTCGCCCGCACCCTGATGGTGCCGGTTATTCTCTTCAAGGTCGACGACGAATACGGCGTCATGCCCGCCGACGAACTCGACGACGCCGAAATCGAGCCGCTCTTCGAATACGATCCCTACCAGGGCGGTCGGCCGGCTCATTGAGCCGGCCTTCCTCGCGCGCCAAGCGCCCGGCCGTCTGAAGGCCGGGTTGCGCGTCGCATCGTCCTTTCCCTGCTGGTGGCGGGACGCCACGAGCCCTTATTGGGACGAGGTTTTGCCGCTTGCGCCGGGAAGCCCGCAAGGGAGGCTGCGCCGCCCCGGCAAGCCGGTGCGCCCCTGCGGCCTTCCGGCTTCGCGGCCGACCTCGAGGCCTGCCGGAAAGGTAGACAAACAGATCTGGACAAGGAAAGGGCCGGACGCCCCGCGGCGCCGGCGGGATTGACCCATGGAGCAGCATGAAATCGAGACATTGCGAGACAAGGTGCCCTGCGCCGCCGTGCTCGAGCGCGAGGGCTGGACGGTGGACGTCAAGGAGAGCACCACACGCGCCGTGAAGTACCGGCGCGGGGCAGGCGAGATCATCATCGTCATCCACAATGGCAGGGGCTGGTTCGATCCACTCTCGGATGCCAAGGGCGACGTCTTCACCCTCGCCGGTCACCTGGCCGGTATCGCCTTTCCGGCGGCCGTCGAGGCGGTTCGCAGTCTCGTCGGCTATGTTCCGGCCACGCCGTCCTGGAATTGCCCGAAGCGCACAGGCATTCCACTTTCGATCACCGACCGATGGCGGCGCCGACGACCTCCAACCATCGGGTCTCGCGCCTGGCGATATCTGGCAGATGAGCGTGCGATCCCAGTATCCATTCTGCAGGCCGCTATCGCACAAGGCCTGCTGCGCGAGGGGCCGAGCGGCAGCATCTGGACGGCGCATGTCGACCAAACCAGGCAACTGATCGGTTGGGAAGAACGCGGCCCCCAGTGGCGCGGCTTCTCCACCGGCGGCAGCAAGCAACTGTTCCGTCTCGGCAACGAGGCTGCGCTTCGGCTCTGCGTCACCGAGGCGGCGATCGACGCCATGAGCCTTGCCGCACTCGAGGGCATGCGTGCCGACACCCTCTACGTCAGCACCGGGGGCGGGTGGTCGCCCGTCAGCGATAACGCGATCCGGTCGATCGCCTCGAACCCCGACATATTGATGGCCGCAGCCACCGACAACGATCGGCAGGGCGAGATCTATGCCCGTCGTTTGCAGGAGATCGTGCGTGAGACTGGGTGCCGGTACGAGCGGCTGCGGCCATCCACGCAGGACTGGAACAGCGATCTGAAAGGACAGGGGAAAGGAAACCCGGGAGTGGAAGGGGATATCAGAGCGGAATCGCTGCCGCATGCCCGGCCGTCGCGTCAAGGGAAGCTGCGCCCGGCTGGCGCCGGCCCTTGACCCGCCGGACCGGAGAGGCGGCCGCGGGAATGGGTGATGAGAAGGCATGAAGGTGATGATCCGGTCGGATGGACAGGATCGCGCTTGATGCCGACGGACGACAGGAGCCGCCATGATCACCCAAACTTCCTTCCGCAAGGTCTTCGAGGGCGTCGCCACGCGCCAACAGATGTTCCATATGTTCGATCGCCATGGCCCGGCGCCGATGAGCAAGGCACGCCTCACCGGCCGCCTCTATGACGGCGAGTGGTTCGAGATCGGCCGGGCCGAGCACGACTACATGTTCGAGATCCTGCCGCCGCTCTGGATTCGCGGCGACATGTTCGCAATGCGCGAGTTCATGACCGGCTCGATCACCAGCGTCTTCTTCGCACTCTCGATCGATGGGCGGCCACGCTACTTCCACGCCTATTGCGATATGTCGGCCAAGGGTTCGGCCGAGCGCATGCGCGATGTGATCATCGAGCGGGAATCCCGCCCCGTCCGTGCCATGACGCGCGCGGAGCGGCTCGACCATATCTGGAGCACGACCCATGCCGACTATCGCGGTTATGCGGGTGAGCGGTGGCCCGAGGCCGACCAGGACAAGCGAACCGTGCTGGTCTATGGCGGCGGCCAAGGGACGGTCCTGAAGCTTCTGGACGATCTGACCGCCCCCGAGATCAGCGCCAAGCTGCCGGTCCATCTCCGCTACCTGCCCGCCGCGATTGCAGCCTGATCGGAGGCTGTCATGTTCACATTTCCTATTCTCGGCGTTCGCAAGGTCATCGAGCGCGGCATCGCCGATGCCGCCGTCAATGGGGGATTTCGCAATCCCTACTACGGCATCAAGCCCGGTAAGGATGAAAAGCCGGGACTTTGGCTGGTCGGCGATCAGGGCGTCTATCTCCTCTCCAACGGCAAGCTCGCCGAGGGTGAGCGCGCCCTCGTGATCTATTCGGATGAATGCCACCCGGTCGGCAATCCCGACTGGTGGCACTACAAGAACCGGCATTTTGGTGGTGACGACGGCATCGAGTTCCTCGACGCTGAAAGACTGATCCCGCTGTTCGACCGGAACACGCGCTGCACGCATCTGCGCGTGCAACTGACCGAGACGGACGTCTCGCTGTCGCTGATCGCCCGCTAGCCCATCCCACAACCCCGTCAGCGTTTCGCGCGGCCGCACACGCGGGTCGCGTGATCGCGCTCGCCATAATCCCAGGAGATATCCCGTGTCCCACGACGACCCCTTCACGCTCGACCTGTTCGGCAATACCGCACTTTCCTCAGGTCTCGGCCTTGGCGTGACCGCCTTTTCCGACAGTGCGGCCAACGATCCGGACGATGACGACCCGGCCCCGCATTCTCCCACGCCTGCCGTGCCCGCCACGGCGGATGCTCAACTCTTGCGCCGGGCGCCCAATGGCGAGAACTTCCATCTCGCCGGCACGCGCGGTCTCGCCAAATCCTGGCGGGAGCGCGCCCGCGACAACATCGCGGCGATCCGGCTCGCCGCCTCGATCGTCGATGAGCAGCGTCCGGCCTCGGTCGACGAGCAGGCCGCGCTGATCCGGTTCACCGGCTTCGGCGCTTCCGAGCTCGCCAACGGCGTGTTTCGTCTCCCAGGCGAGCTTGAGTTTCGCGAGGGCTGGGCGGACATCGGCGCCGACCTCGAGGACGCGATCGACGGCGGCGACTACGCGTCGCTCGCCCGCTGCACCCAGTATGCGCACTTCACCCCCGAATATATCGTCCGGGCCATCTGGTCGGGCCTGCAGCGGCTCGGCTTTCGCGGCGGCCGTGTGCTCGAGCCCGGTGTCGGCACCGGACTGTTTCCGGCGCTGATGCCGGCGGCGCTACATCCCGTCACCCATCTCACGGGCGTCGAGATCGATCCGGTTACCTCCCGGATCGCCCGTCTGCTGCAGCCGCGCGCCAAAATACTCAATCAGGATTTCGCGCGGGTCGATCTGCCGGCGCATTTCGACCTGGCGATCGGCAATCCTCCCTTCTCCGACCGCACCGTGCGCAGCGACCGCGCGTTGCGCGCGCTCGGCCTGCGCCTGCATGACTATTTCATCGTGAAGGCGGTTCGGGCGTTGAAGCCCGGCGGGCTGGCCGCCTTCGTGACCTCGAGCGGCACCATGGACAAGGCCGATGGCCGTGCACGCGGGACGATCGCGGCTGCGGCCGATCTTGTCGGCGCCATACGTTTGCCAGGGGGCAGCTTCCGTGCCGATGCCGGAACCGATGTCATCGTCGACGTCCTCTTCTTCCGCAAGCGCAAGGACGGAGAGGTGGCGGGCGATCAAGGCTGGCTCGATCTGGCGGAGGTGCGACCACTGAGCGAGGACGACGGGGGTATCCGGGTCAATCGCTGGTTCGCCGAGCACCCCGATATGGTTCTTGGCGAACATGCGCTGCGGCGCGGCATCTACGGTACCGACGAGACCTATACCTGCCTACCGCGCCCGGACGTCGATCTCGACGCCGCGCTCGCGACCGCGATCCAGGCGCTTCCAGAAGCCATCTATGACGGCAAGCCGGAAGACTGCGGTCCCGACGTAGACGACAGTGGCGACGACCCGGCATCAACTGCGACTATGCCGAACGGCGCGACCGCTCGTGAAGGCAGCTATTTCATAGGCAAGAACGCCGCCCTGATGCAAATGGTCGACGGCGAGGCCGTGACCATCACCGTCAGGAAGGGACGGGGAGGGGACGGCGTCTCCGACAAGCAGGCCCGCATCATTCGCAAGCTGATCCCGATCCGCGACGCCGTGCGCGAGGTGCTGAAACTCCAGGAATTCGACCGGCAGTGGAAGCCGGCGCAGGTCAAGCTGCGCATTGCCTGGTCGAACTTCGTGCGTGAATTCGGGCCGATCAACTTCACCACCGTCTCGACCACCGAAGACTCAGAAACCGGCGAAGTGCGGGAGACGCATCGCCGTCCCAATCTCCAGCCCTTCCTCGACGACCCCGACTGCTGGCTGGTAGCATCCATCGAGGACTACGACCTCGAGACCAATACCGCCCGGTCCGGCCCGATCTTCACCGAGCGCGTCATCGCGCCGCCGCCGCCGCCGATCATCACGTCGGCCGCCGATGCCCTCGCCGTCGTGCTCAACGAACGTGGCCATGTCGACGCCGATCACATCGCGGAATTGCTGCATCGCGATGTCGCCGATGTCGTTGACGAGTTGGGGCAGGCGATCTTCCGGGATCCGACGTCCGGTTCCTGGCAAACCGCCGATGCGTATCTCTCCGGCGCCGTTCGCTCCAAGCTCGCTGCCGCCGAGGCCGCCGCTGCGCTCGATCCAGCCTTTGCCCGCAATGTCGAAGCGCTCAAGGGCGTCCAGCCCGCCGATCTCAGGCCCTCCGACATCACCGCCCGCCTCGGCGCACCCTGGATTCCGGCGACCGACATTGTCACATTTGTCAAACAGACGATGGATGCCGACATCAGCATCCATCACACGCCCGAACTTGCATGCTGGACGGTCAGTGCGCGCCAACTCGGCTGGAGCGCCGCCGGCACGACCGAATGGGGCACGCATCGTCGCGATGCCGGGCAGCTGCTGTCCGACGCGCTCAATTCCTCCATCCCGCAGATCTTCGACACGGTGAAGGACGGCGACACCGAACGGCGCGTCCTCAATACCGTCGAGACCGAAGCGGCCAAGGAAAAGCTGCAGAAGATCAAGACGGCGTTCCAGAAATGGATCTGGAGCGATCCGGATCGCACTGACCGATTGGCGCGGCTCTACAACGACACCTTCAACAACATCGCGCCGCGAAAATTCAACGGCGACCATCTCCTGCTTCCAGGCGCCTCCGGCGCCTTTTCTCTTTATGGGCACCAGAAACGGGCGATCTGGCGCATCATCTCGGCTGGCTCGACCTATGTCGCCCACGCCGTTGGCGCCGGCAAAACGCTCTCGATCGCGGCGGCGATCATGGAGCAACGCCGCCTCGGGCTGATCAACAAAGCCATGCTGGTCGTTCCCGGCCACTGCCTGGCGCAGGCGGCCCGCGAGTTTCTGGCGCTCTATCCAAATGCCCGGATTCTGGTCGCCGACGAGACCAATTTCGTCAAGGAGAAGCGCCATCGCTTTCTGTCGCGGGCGGCAACCGCAAATTGGGACGCGATCATCATCACCCATTCGGCGTTCCGCTTCATTTCGATTCCCTCGGCTTTCGAGCAGCAAATGATTCAGGACGAGCTCGAGGCTTACGAGGAGTTGCTGACCAAGGTCGACCGCGAGGACCGGCTTTCCCGAAAGCGCATCGAGCGCATGAAGGAGGGGCACAAGGAGCGGCTGGAGGCGCTGTCGAGCCGCAAGGACGATCTGCTCACCATCTCCGAGATCGGCATCGACCAGATCATCGTCGATGAGGCGCAGGAGTTCAGGAAGCTCAGCTTCGCCACCAACATGTCGACGCTGAAGGGCGTCGATCCCAGCGGCTCGCAGCGGGCCTGGGACCTCTACGTGAAATCCCGATTCGTCGAGACGAGAAATCCGGGCAGGACGCTCGTGCTCGCTTCCGGCACGCCGATTACCAACACGCTCGGCGAAATGTTCACCGTGCAGCGGCTGATGGACAATGCTGCTCTCGCAGCGCGCGGACTGCACGAGTTCGACGCCTGGGCGTCCACCTTCGGCGACACCTCGACGGAACTCGAGCTGCAGCCGTCCGGCAAATACAAGCCGGTCACGCGCTTTGCCCAGTTCGTCAACGTCCCCGAGCTGATCGCCATGTTCCGGTCCTTCGCGGACGTGGTGCAGCCCGCCGACCTGCGGAAATATGTGAAAGTTCCGGAGATCGCCGGCGGCAAGCGGCAGATCATCACGGCGGAGCCGACCACTGCCTTCAAGGCCTATCAGCGTCACCTCGATGATCGTATCAAGGCCATCGAAGAGCGCGAGGGTCCGGCGCAGCCCGGCGACGATATCCTGCTCTCGGTCATCACCGATGGCCGCCATGCCGCGATCGACCTGCGCCTGGTCATGCCGGCCATGGACAATGAGGATGACAACAAGCTCAACGCGCTTGTCCGAAACACCTTCCGCATCTGGCAGGAGACGGCCGAGAACGAATATGTCCGCAAGGACGGCAAGCCCTTCGACAAGTCCGGCGCCGGCCAGCTCATCTTCTCCGATCTCGGCACCATCAATGTCGAAGCCTCCCGCGGCTTCTCGGCCTATCGCTGGATCCGCGACGAGCTCGTCCGCCTCGGTGTGCCGCCGTCGGAAATCGCCTTCATGCAGGACTTCAAGAAGTCGGAGGCCAAGCAGCGGCTGTTCAACGAGTTCAATGCCGGCAAGGTCCGCATCCTGATCGGGTCGTCCGAAACCATGGGCACCGGCGTCAATGTGCAGGCGCGGCTGAAGGCGCTGCACCATCTCGACGTTCCCTGGCTCCCCTCCCAGATCGAGCAGCGCGAAGGCCGCATCATCCGCCAGGGCAATCAGCACGACGAAATCGGACTCTATGCCTATGCGACGCTCGGTTCACTCGACGCCACCATGTGGCAGAACAATGAGCGCAAGGCCCGGTTCATCGCGGCGGCTCTATCGGGCGACACGTCCATTCGCCGCCTCGAGGATATGGGCGAGGGGCAGGCCAACCAGTTCGCCATGGCCAAGGCCATCGCATCGGGCGATCAGCGCCTGATGCAAAAGGCAGGGCTTGAGGCCGAGATCGCCCGTCTCGACCGGCTCCATGCCGCCCATATCGACGACCAGCACGCCATCCGCCGCCAGGTCCGCGACGCGGAGCGCGAGATCGAGCTTTCGAGCCGGCGCATCGCCGAAATCGGAACGGACATCGCGCGTCTGGTGTCGACCGCTGGCGATGCCTTCACAATGACCGTCACCGGAACCTCCTTCACCGAACGCAAGCTCGCCGGCCGCGCCTTGATGAAGGAGATCCTCACCCTTGTTCAGCTCAGCCAAGAGGGCGAGGTCGTCATAGCCGCGATTGGCGGCTTCGACCTGGAGTTCTCAGGCGAGCGCTTCGGCCGGGACGGGTATCGCTACACCACGGTGCTGATGCGCTCCGGCGCCGACTACGAGATCGACCTTGCCGTCACGGTCACGCCGCTCGGCGCGATTGCTCGCCTCGAGCATGCTCTGTCGAACTTCGAGGGCGAGCAGGATAATTATCGCTGTCGGCTGGAGGATGCCCGCCGGCGTGTAGCCTCCTATCAGCCACGTATTGGCGAAACTTTCGCCTTCGAGGCCGAGCTTGAACTGAAGCGGGAGCAGTTGGCCGATCTCGAAGCCGATCTCGCCGCCAGCACGGATGACGGTCCCGGCGTTGTGGTAGGGGCGGCTGATCATGCGACCCGCCAGGCGGCATGAATGGAAACCCGCTTTCCCGCCCTAAACCTAAATGCGGTTCTTGAGATCTTCGAGGCTGGCAAGCTGCTGGCGCCTGCTGGCGACGGCTTCGCCAAGCAGCGCCCCAAGCTTGTCGTTGTACGCCTCGATCTGCTTTGTCGAGGTTTCCACATATTCGCGCAAGAGCTGCTCCTGGCGATCGATCTCCCGCTTCAACGTCTCGGCGTCGTTCCGACCTGACATGCCGATAATGACCCGCCGGTTGCTGATTTCGCCATGAGGCAGGGTGGTTGAGTATGGATTGGTCCGCAACCTAAACAGGCCAGGGTCGCCGGAGAACGCGAAGCTACGAGTTGCACGAACTCCGTCGATCTCCACCATCCCGTCAAACATGTCGTGGACCCGCACGCGTGCCTCCTGCGCGTCCTTTTGTGGATTGTCGAAGTCCACCTTTAGCGGGGCGACACGAGCCTCGGGCAAAAGGGCGTGCACGATCTCCGCGTCAGACTTGATCAAGTCCACCCTGCTGACTTTCTGGCGGACGTGGTTGCCGACTGCGCCCTCCTGTGCGCGCAGGTACCGGTCGAGCGACTCTTCGAGAAACAGTACGTTGCCGATGATCATCGGACCTCCTATAGGCGCCGCGTAACGCGTGTTGCAGATTGATCGGGACTCACGAAAGCGCCTTGCGCAATGATCGAAGGAGCGCCTCGGCGTCATCGATCTTTTTCAGGATGTCGGGGTCGCCCTTGAGATCCTGCAACGTGGTCCAGGGTACCCCCTTCATCGCTTCAACCGCGGCCTCCAGATCCCCGGACAATCCGCCCTTTGGCTTCTTCTCGGTGGGTCCCAGACGCAACATTGCAGAATCGAGATCCCCCGCGTCGCTGAGGAAATGCGCGCGTGCCACCGGATCGGGGAGGATCGATCGTAGTTTGCGCAGGTCCTTGGAGTTGGTTATGCGCTTGTCGTTCACCTTCTTGACGACGGCGTCGACGATGCTGGGAGTGAACAGCTTCTTGCTGACGCCCATCATCTCACGCGCCCAGGTGATGGCGGCGCTTGGGTCGCGAAGGCTGGTGAACTTCTCCGACAGCTCGAAAATATCGACCAGTTTGTCCAGTTCCCGAACGGTGATTCCGAGTATGTTCGCGGCGCTGGCGCGTCCCATCAGGTCGACAAGGCGGTAGGCCACCATTTCCTTCTCTTTGGCGTCCCATTCCTTGCGCTGCCGATGGATATAGATCCACGCGCGAAGCCGATCCTCGTCACTCAGTGTGCGGTCGGTAACCTCGATGGGAAGCTGGCGGAATTCTTCTTTCCCCTGTTCTACCAAGGCCCGCGAATTCGTCCACCGGCGATCGCCATCGATGATGCGAAACTTTCCGGGGAAATCGGGATGGGGTTCGACGAGTAGTGGCTCGAACAAACCGCCATTGGCTTCGATCTGCCGTTGCAGTTCTTCGTCAACCTTAGGCCCGAGCCTCGGCTGCTTGTCATTGGGAAGGATGGAGTCGATGTCAGCCTTCGTGCGGTACGTCCGAAGAACGGTACGATCGAGCCGGCGCTCCTGGAGGTTAACGACGTTGTCGCGTTCGCGACCCGCCATCGGGACGGGGTTATTCATTATCCTGCTCCCACACCCCCGCCGTGCCGATGATCGTATCGATCTCATTACTCAGCTCAGCGCGCACTTTCTGCACCGACCGAATGAGCTCGCCCTGACGCTTCCAGACAGATTCGTGCGCCTTCTTTTCCTTTACCTGGATGTCGAGCAGGTCGTCCGTGTGAGTGTCGATCCGGGCAATCAGATCGGTACAGCGCTCCGAGGTAATGAAGTCATAGAGCGCAGCCGTCTTCTGGGTCTTCTCCTCACCGCTCATGCGCAGAATATGGGTCTGCACGATGTGGTGGCGGATCAGCTGAACCAGAGCGACAACGCGGGCAGGATTGGCTAGCAGAACGCCATCCTGATGGTGCAGCTGCCGCGCGCCGGCGGGAAACTTGCTCGTCGAAAGAATGGCATGTTCCGCCTTGGCTGCCATTTGGTCGGTTGCAAGCTTGCTGACGAAGTCGTTGCGCCATGCGCCATGGTTCTTCGAGTCGTAGATGATGGTGCCGCACTCCTTGCCGTTGTGAATGACGACATGGATAATGTCGGCACCGGGCTGCCCTTTGTTGACGCGGTCGATCCTGTCGCCCTCGAACTCAGCCTTCAGAGCTTCGAACAGATCGACCTCGGCGCCCTCGCCAAGCTCCTCGTTGGTCTTCTTGTCGAGAGCCCGAGTCAGCTCCGCCACCTTCGCGGACAGCTTGAGCTTTTCCTCAAACGCGAGAGCCTTCTCGGCATTGACGGCCGCAGTCTGAGCGAGCTCGAGCGCCTCGCGCTGTTCTTGGAGGCGCTGATCCAGCAGGGCTTGATGATCGGCGAGCTGCTTCTCGACCGTAGCCGCTTTGGCTTCCGCGTTCTTCCTCGCCTCTTCAAGCTCAGTGAGCCTGCTTTGGGCGGCCACAGCGGCAGCCTCAGAAGCTTCCGAACGGATTTCGATCTCGCGCGCCGCTGCGGACTCTGTCAGCGCCGTGATCTTCGCTTCCGTTTCAGCTGTAATGGTGTCGAGCTGTGCCTTGAGGCTCGTCCCGGCCTCTTCAGCCTTCAGCCTGGCGGCCTCCGCAGACGCGACCCGCTCGTTGGCCGCCGCTTCAGCGGCGACCTTGGCCTCTGCCCGAATACTGTCCTGCTTCGCAAGGGCCTCCTGCCGGACCGCCTCGATAGCGGCGCCGCGCTCCTGCTGTTGCTGGGCAAGCCGCTCCTCGAGAGCGACCCGCATCTGTTCGGCATTCTGCTTTTCGGCCTCCGCTTGCGTCACGCGGCTCAACAGGAGATCCTGAGCCTCTTTGCTTGCGAGTACCGTCGCCGCGATCGCCTCCTGGGCTGCGGCCTCGGCGGCCTTGCGGCCCTCTTCGCGGGCGAGGACGGCTTTGGCGGCGCCGTCCTTGTTGGCCTTGTCAACGGCATCGGCCTTCTCGCGGGAAAACTGCTCCTGAAGGCGAGCCGAGAGTTCCTCCGCAGTTTTCTTCTGCCGCGTCTCGATCCGCGCTTTAATCTCATCCATCTGGTCGTGCGGGATCTGCTGTTCACACAGCGGGCAAACCTCGTCGTGATCGTGCAGGAACGACGACGAGGGAACAGGAGTCGCCTTTAGAAGGGGTGATGCTGACGCGGCCACATTGACCTCCGGGGTTGCTAGAAACTGGGACCTATTTTCTCCTACTTGATCCTGAAGTCAAGTACTGATATTTTGTTGGATGTGGGCTCGCATCAGGCGCGCTCCGGAAAGGCAATCATGACAAAGACTTTCAAGCCGGGGCATGCTGCCCCGCGTTCTGGACAATACGGGATTCTCGGGCCCCGTGGTGGAGACACCGGCAAAGAGCGCACCGTTACGCGCGGCGAGCCGATGCCGCCGACGCCGAAGTCCGGCCAGACCTACAAGTTGGTCGATGCGACCCGGAACAAGAGCGGTCGCCCGTGATCCGAAAAGAACGGCGACCTTCTTTGGTCGCCGTTCATGCTGCCTTCGCCACGCGCGGGTCGAGGTCGAGACCGCAAACCCAGTTCGCCCATGATTTTGCGAAATGGAGGAAGGCTTCCTCAGTCGTCACCAGAACGCGATAGGTTTCAGCCTGCTCGCGTTGTTCAGGTGTTTCCTCGTAACGGGACAGGAAGGCCATATAGACCATCCGGTTTCCAGCAATCTCCTGACCGTTCTTGTCGAGATAGATGATATTGCCGTGCGCCAAGGCGTTGCGAAGCACGCGAAGAACCTCGCCGGCCTTGCGATTCTCGATGGTGTTCGCATCATCGGAAAGTGGATGCCTTCCTTCCTGATCGTGCCAGCCATGCACTTCATCAACGGAATTGACGATGCGCGATTGCCGCCATGCTCCTACGTCCGGCGCAGACTGCCAGAACGGCGCCTCAAAGAATTTGGTTTTTTCGAGCGTCTTGAGGCTTTTCACCAGATCGACGTCGCGCTCTCCATCAACCAGGACATGCGATGCCCGCATACGTTCGTAGGGAATTGTAAGGATCGCCGCTGCCGCCAGCAGACCGAACGAGCCGAGCAAATCGTGCTTGCGCGCAGGTTCTTCCAGCAATTCGATCAATTGTAATGCGCGTTGCGGATATTCGATGGCAAATCTGTCCGGTACGCCCATGTGTCCTCCTAGCCAAATGGCTTGCGATCGTAGCCGCGGAAATTCGCTAAAGCAGCCGTTCCGTTCCAGGGATCTGATGATCGCTTCTAGCGTCCTGCTCATTCCAGAAAGCGACAGGAACGGCGACATTCTCGGTTCTTGCGAGACGATCAGCAAGCAGCCGCAACCAATTGGCAAAATAGGGAGGGAAAGAAACCCTCCTCGCGGATCGGCCGCACCGCTGACGCCTGCGCTCAACCGCCTGGCTCGCGATCCCGGCCGCGTCGTCCTTCGCAGGGCTGATTAGCCCCGCTTGGCTTGCCGGGCAGGGATGCTCGACAGGCAGTTGCACCGGCCCGTCCGCTCCGCGGGCCGGGGGATGTCTTCAGAAAAGAAGACGGAGAAGGACCCGCGATCGGCGGTGTCCGCAACCCGAAACGGAGCATCCCAATGGAACTGAAGTTTGTCGATCCGCGCGCGCTCAAGGAGAATCCCGACAAGGCGCGGCGCTCCAAATCGAGCCCGCAGGCGGACGCCCTGTTGCTGGCCACGATCAAGGTTGTCGGCATCGTGCAGCCGCCTGTCGTCGCCCCCGAGACCGAAGGCGGCAACGGCTTTGTCATCGATGCCGGGCATCGTCGCGTGAAGCAGGCAATCGCGGCGGGCCTCGAGGAAATCGCCGTGCTGGTGATCGAGCGCGCGGAGGACGGTGGCGCCATGCGATCGCTGGCCGAGACGCTCGCCCATGAGCAGCTCAATCCCGTCGACCAGTGGCGGGCGATCGAGCGCCTGGTTGCGCTCAACTGGACCGAGGAGGCGATCGCCATCGCGCTGGCATTGCCGGTTCGCCAGATCAAGAAGCTGCGGCTTCTGGCGAACGTCCTGCCATCAATGCTCGATCAGATGGCCAAGGGCGACATGCCCGATGAGCGCCAGCTTCGCACCATCGCTTCCGCCGCACTCGAGGATCAGAAAGAGATCTGGAAGAAGCACAAGCCATCCAAGGCCGACCCGCAGGTCTCATGGTGGGCTGTCGCGCAGGGTCTGACCAAGACCCGCATGTTCGCAAAACATGCCAGTTTCGGGGATGATCTGGCACATGCCTACGGAATCGCCTGGGTCGAGGATCTGTTCGCCCCGGCAGACGAGGACAGCCGTTATACGACCGACGTCGACGCCTATCTTGGCGCCCAGCAGGAATGGATGGCCAACAACCTTCCCAAGCGCGGCGTCATCGTCGACGCGGGCCAATGGGGCGACGCCAAGCTGCCACCGAAGGCCGAGCGAGTTTATGGCAAGGCCGGCAAGTCCGATCATACCGCGATGTATCTCGACCGCGAGGGCAAGGTGCAGACGGTCGCCTATCGCATGCCCGAGGCAAAGAAGCCGAAGGGCAAGGGTGATGCAACCGACGCCGCAGGTACAGACACGGGGCTGGTCGCTCCCAAGGCCCGTCCGGACGTGACGCGCAAGGGGATCGAGATGATCGGGGACTTCCGCACCGATGCGCTGCACGAGGCGCTCGCCCGCGCGCCAATCGAGGAGGACATGCTGATGGCGCTGCTCGTTCTCGCCTTCGCGGGCAGGAACGTCTCCGTCGATTCCGGTTCCTCGGGCACGGTCTACGGCCACGCGCGGCTGGAGCGTCATGCAGCCCTTCTTTTCGGGGAAGACGGCAGGCCCGTATACGATCGTGAGACGCTCAACCAGGTCGCGCGTAAGGTCCTGATCGACGTCCTCTCATGCCGGGAGAACAGGACCAACAGCGGCATCGTCGCTCGGGTCGCCGGCGATACCGTCGGCGCCGACGGCTTCCTGCCGAACATGGGCACGGACGAGTTCATGTCGTGCCTGTCGCGGCCGGCGCTGGAGGCGTCCTGCAAGGACACGCCAGTCCTGCCGCGTGCCCGCGTCAAGGACACGCGCGCAGCCCTCGTCGAGCACTTCAAGGAAGGCCACTTCGTCCATCCCTCGGCCCTGTTCGCGCCCGACGTCGCCGAGCTGACGAGCTGGACGGCCCGGTACGCCGCGCCGGACGAGGCTGACGACGACACCGCGCGGGAAGTCGATGAGCTCGACGGTGATCAGACCGGGGCGACGGCAAACGAGCATCCGGTCGATGACGGCCACACCGTCGAAGAAACTGAAGCCTGGCGCGTCGCCGCCGAATAGGCCGCCAATCCACTTCCTCCCAACCCACCCCGCCGCCGGCAATCGCGCCGGCGGCGGTTCTGTTTTCATCAACAGCACCACTGGAGAAACAATATGTCCGCTCAATTGATCTACGATCTCGTGCCGCTCGGTTCCATCATCCGCTACTCCGACGGCACACCGCGCCCGCCCGAGCGTCATCGCAAGAAACTCTCGGCATGGGAGAGCGCCAATAGCGGCGGCCGCCTGATCCGCAAGACGCCAGCCCGGCAGACCGGGCAGTATTCGTCGCCCGCGCATTTCACGCTGCATGAAGGCGATTATGGCAGCGGCGGTGTCATCGTCCTGCGCGTCCACAAGAGCTTTTCGGTCGATTGCGGCTCGAAGTTCGTGGTGATCTCCCGACCCGCACCGGGCTCGGTCCAGGTCTTCGATCGCGCCGGCGAGGGTGCCGAACTCGTCTATCTCGCCGCCAACCGGCAGGACGCGGAGACCTGGCTGCAATCTCATCGGTATCCTAACGCGGTGCTCGAGGACGTATCGGCCGATACCGCGGCGGCCGACGCCGTCGAGGGGAGGGCGGCATGAACGCGACTGCTCAAACCGAGGCAACGATCGACAACACCTCCGGATTCCCGGAGGTGTATTACGGGCGAACGAGCGATGGCCTCTTCGCGGCACTGGTTGGGGAGAACGCTTTTGCGATGATCCCTGCCTACAATGGCGGACGCTATCTCGGCCATGCATGGAAGCTGCCTCTGCCCATCTCCGAATGGAAACAGTCCAGCTTCTATGGTCACGGCGGGCAGCTCGACGGCAAAGCGGCGTTCCGCGCCCGTGTCGAGGAGAACGCCCGACATCAGGCACAATTGCGTAGACTGGCCCGCCGCAGCATCCCGGCTCGGCAAGCAACCCCATGGGGGCTCTCGGATCATGCCACGCACTATGCCGAAGGCGTCGTCTGCCATTCGACCCCGAGCCATGGCGGGTTCCATCTCGACCCCGACCGCAATGCCCACATCCATCCCCTTCTGAGAAGCGCCGACGGCTTCTACGAGGAGGATTGCTGCTGGGCGGCCGTTGCGCAGGCCTTTCCCGATCTTTTCACCGATTTCGAGAAACGTTGCGCCGAAGAGACCATCCGGCACTGGTATCCCGAGGCCTGGCCGCGATCCCTCACGTCCACACCTAAACGATTGCGGGAGGCCGCCTCATGACGATTGCAGAGCACATCGCCATAATGGCGCGCATGGAAGCTGCCCGCCGGGAGACGCATGCCCATCTCGGGCTGATCGAGCGGCAGATTGCGGCGCGCGCGGAGCGCCTGATGACCACCTTCCGCGCCAGATCACGCGATTACCGGAAGTCCAGGTCGACATGGAGCCATGCCGACGAGCAGCTCTACCGGGCCACGCTATCGGAGCTGAACTTTTCCCGTCACCGCGAGGTCGATGGTCTGTCGCGCAAGCTCGCCCGCCAGGATGCGGCGATCGCCGCCTTCCGTCGCCGGCACGGGTTCTCGGAGGTCGATCCGGAGCTGGATATGGCGGTCCTCCGCGGCCTGATCCTTCGCAGCGCGTCTCCATGCGCGGTTTCGTGAGCCCCGACCTGCGATCAGGAGGGCAGCCCTGTCCGAAACCGTGTGGCGGGCTGTGCGGGTAACGGGGCAATATCCGGGTAGGGCCTGCGGCGACTGTCCGGCCGTGATGCCGGCGAAGCGGATTGATCTGTCGCACTTCCTCGCGCGAGCCAATTCATGGAAACGACCCCGTGCCGGTCTTCCCGGCGGGTTTGCTGCGGTCTGAACCGGCGGCTGACCCCTTCAAGGCCGCTTTGCGCCGCGATGCGGCCGGAGCCCGCCGGTCTCGACAAGGCTGGCCCGCGTTCCGCGCAGGGCTGTTAGCCCCGCTTGTCCGCAAGCCAACCTTGCTCGCCTGGCAGGCCCCGGACCCTGAAGCGTCCAGTTTCCGCCGGTTCTCTTTGACCGCACCCGCAGGGAAGACCGGCACGGGGCCGGATCGCCCGAAGGGCATCGCTAGAAAGGATTGCTTCATGTCCAGTTCAACCCGCTCCACCAAGACCAAGGCTCGCGTCGTCCAACTCCGCAAGGGCACCACCCTCGAAATGGTGCGCCTGTGCTGCCCGGATGCCAACCAGGCCGCACTCATCTCCGAGAGCTTCGGGCTCGCTGTCCTCGACAGCGACGGTATCCGGGACTTCCACGAGCGCACCCTGATCGAAAGCGCCGACACCCTCTCCGACGGCCTTTCCGAGAAGGCCATGCAGATCCATCTCCAGCGGATCGTCGGTTCCCATGTCGGGTCTGCCTACGGGGCGGGGCAGTTCTATTCCAAGGCTGTCACCGAGGCCAAGGACGCGACCGCCCGGCTCGCCAACGACATGCGCGATGAGGATCGCGACGGCCCGGTCGGGTTCGACAGCGCCGCCCAGCGCAAGCGTGAGTTCGCCGCCGACATGGGTATCCAGGCCCACGCTCTGCGCATGGCCGCCGAGGGCGTGGTCGCAGCCTACGAGCACATCGTCGGCGAGAGCTGGAAGCCCTACGAGCGTCAGGCCGAAAATCCCGGCCAGGCCGTCAGCCGGCAGGCCGCCGACCTGCAGATGGCCGCTCTCGGATAGGGGCCGCGGGCGGAGCTTCGGCTCCGCCCATCCTCGGGGGCTCCCACCCTTGGGATCGCCCGCCGTTCGAACGCCATCTATCCCGAGGAGTATCGTCTCGAGGTTGAGGGACTTATCGAGGCATGGCGGCCGGAAGTGTGGGCCCGTTCGACAGAATCCCGCCTCGGCTGATAGCCTCGCATCCTCTTAGCTCGCAACAGGTCGAGGAATAGGCTGACCGCATCTAGCTCGTTGTCGAACGAATGCTGGACCGTTCGGCCTCGTGTTCCGATCCGGCCCCACCGGCGAACGAGGCGGGTCTGGCCGAACAGGGTCTCCTCGATCGACAGCGCGTAGAACCGCGCCATCCTCCGGTCCGGGTCTGTGCGTTCGACATAGAGATGGTATGGCTGCGCGATCATGCTGAGCAGAATCGCGCAGCCGGAATCCGTCGTCCAATGACAGGTTTGAATCACTGGGAAGGGATCGATTTATTCCCGTGATAGGTGGCGGGAACTTCAGCAGGTATAGGGCGGCCTTACCCGCGTCCGGCTTGCGCGGGACCGGGAGACGGAGGGAAGCAGGAAGACGCATGGCGCGGCCGGCGCAATCGCGGCCGTCACGATTGGTGGTCCTGCTCCGGTCCTCGTTCCGCGAAACGGCGAAGCCGTCCTCCACTGCCGTTCCGGCCCGGCTGCGACCTCTCTCATTCTTCCGATTCATCCTCCGGGTTCGCGGACCTGCGGTCCTCTCGCGGGCGGACCTCGTGACGGCCGCGATCGGCGCGGCCTCGAATGGAGGTTCGAATGATGAACAGGAAAGACAGCAAACCCCGCGTCGACATCTACGCGAAGATCACCGACCGCATCGTCGCGGATCTCGAGAAAGGCGTCCGCCCATGGGTAAGACCCTGGAGCGAAGCCAACACCGCCGGCCGCATCACGCGACCGCTGCGGCATAATGGAACGCCCTACCAGGGCATCAACATCATCCTGCTCTGGTCGGAGGCGGTCGCACGCGGCTTCGCTTCGCCCATCTGGATGACGTTCAAGCAAGCGATCGAGCTTGGCGGGCATGTCCGCAAGGGCGAGAGCGGCTCGACCGTCGTCTATGCCAGCCAATTCACCAAGACCGAAACCGACGAGCGCGGCGATGAGGTCGAGCGCGGTATCCCGTTCCTTAAGGCCTATTCGGTCTTCAACGTCGACCAGATCGAGGGATTGCCGGACCACTATTACGGTGCGCCGCCGCCGGTGACCGATCCCGTCACGCGCATCGCCCACGCTGATGCGTTTTTTGACGCGACCGGCGCCAGGGTCGTCTATGGCGGCGCCAAGGCATTCTACGCGCCCTCGTCCGACCACATCCAGCTCCCAGTCTTCGAGAGCTTCCGCGACGCGGAATCCTTCGTTGCCGTCAGGGCGCACGAGACCATCCACTGGACAGCTCCGGCCCACCGGGTCAACCGCGATCTCAGCCGCTACCACAAGGATCGTAGCGAACGCAGTCGCGAGGAGCTGATCGCCGAACTGGGGGCGGTTTTCCTCTGCGCCGATCTCGGCATCGTACCGGAGCTCGAGCCGCGGCCTGACCACGCCAGTTACCTCGCGTCCTGGCTCGAGGTGCTCTCCAACGAGAAGCGCTTCATTTTCTCGGCCGCCGCGCACGCTCAACGCGCAGCGACCTACCTGCACGATCTTCAGCCGGCGGCCAGGATTGCGGAGGCGGCCTGATGCCAGGGCCCGACCGTTGCCGTGCGGGAACTCTGCCGCTGGCCGGTCAATGACGGGAGGTCGGGATGGGGATGGCACCTCTCGCCGCGCGGGGATCCGCAAGGTGATGCCGATGTAGGGACGTCCGTCTTCATTCCGGTTGTTTCTGCTACGGGCACGCCCAACTGCGTCCTCGATGTGGCTGGTCTGACCGAAGGCCGATCTCGCTGCGCTCGGTCTCGCTCTCATCCCCGCAACGGCTGGTCTCGACTTTCTTCCCCTGACGGCTTCGCCGCCATTCCGCGCGGATCAAGAAAGTCTCATCCTGCCGCCCTCCACTGACGTTCCGGCCCGTTGGGTGCCGGTCGATCGCCTCCGGTCTGTCGACCGCCATCGAGGTCGCGGCGGTCGCGGCCCGAGAAATCAAAGGAATGAGACAAATGGCTACCATCGGCACCTTCACCTCCACCGGCACCGGCTTCAACGGCGTCATCAAGACCCTCAACCTCAACGTCAAGGCCAAGCTGGTCCGCGTCGAGAACCCTTCCGACAAAGGTCCGCACTTTCGCATCTTCGCGGCAGCCAACGTCGAACTGGGCGCCGCCTGGCAGAAGACCTCCAACGAGGGCCGCGACTACCTTTCGGTCAAGCTGGACGATCCGAGCTTCCCCGCTCCGATCTATGCCACCCTGGTTGAGGTGGAAAGCGAGGAAGGCCTTCAGCTGATCTGGTCCCGACCGAACCGGGACTGAGGCTCCCGCCAGAGGGCTCCGCCGCAAGGCGGGGCCTTCAGCCTTCCACCGACGAGCAGCCACAACCGAAAGGAACCATACATGACGACTACCAACCGCGCCGAAGCGAAGGCCCTTCATCCTCAGGACATCGCCGTCTGGCCGGACGGAACATGGGCCGAACTCGGCGACGTCTGGAACGGCGAATACGGCTTCATGTCCGACGACTACGAGGTCGTGCCGCTCGAGGACCATGCCCGTCTGAAGGCCCTCGGCATCGACGGAGAGGTGCTGTGACCGGCGCCACTGCACGCCCTCGCCGCCCCGGAGCGGGGCCTTCTGCTTGACGCCACGGTCAAATGGAATGGCCAGCCTTAGCGGCGAAAGGACTGCCGAGACTGGCTTTCGAGCCGAATTTCGGCTATACAAAAGAGCAAGTTACAGGAGCCTGAAACATGACCGCAACGCTAATGGAAAGCCCCGTTGTCGCGGATCGAGCACACGCGTTGCGGCTTGCCAAACAGGTCATCAAGACCCTCGACCCGAAGCCGCTTGAGCCCATCGTCGCAGCGATGCTGACCGACGGCCACAAGGCCGCGCTTTCGGCAATGGCCGTGTCGCGAGATGAGCCGAACCTGTTCGAACAGTTCCTCGTCCTGTGTGAAGAGGCCGGGCGGTTGAGCGAAGCGGATTGCGATCAGCTGGGCGAAGCCTATGTCGAAGCGAGGCGTGCCCGTGCCGCTTGATGAGTGACCCCTATCTTTACCCGGGCACAACAGTCCTCATCAATCATTTCAACATCAGGGATCAGGCCAAACTCGACAGCAAGGAGCGTCGGGAGACCCTGAAGACGTTGAAGGGTCTCTACGACAATCCGGTCAAGGGCGAATTCGACCTCGCGCACCTGCTGGAAATACACCGGCGCGTCTTCGCGCCGGTGTATCCGTTCGCCGGCGAAATCCGCCGCATCGATATGGTCAAGGCCGAGGAGAAACTGGGCGGCGGCAGTGTCGAGTACGCGCCGTTCCATCTGGCGCGTCTCCAGGCCGAACACTGCCTGAAGCAACTCAATGCCCGCGACTGGTCGGGTCTCATGGACCTGTCGCGGCCGGAGGACATGGCCTCATTTGCAGGCATGGTTGTCGACCTCTGGAAGGTCCATCCGTTCCGGGAAGGCAATACGCGCACGACCATGACCTTCATGCACCAGTTTGCGGCGGCCAAGGGGTTCGCGCTCGACCGTGAGTTGATCCGTACCAATGCTGAATATGTCCGCCATGCGCTGGTGGTCGGCACCCATGGCGAAACTCATTATCTGACACGCATCCTGACCGACGCGCGCCAACGCGAACATGCGCGCGAGCAGAGCCAGGCGCGCATGGGGAACCAAAGCCGCACTGACATTGGACAGTCGGAGCGGGCTGTACTGCTTCCCGGCCGTACCCTTGCCCCGGAAGTTCTCAAGGCCGAGCTGCAAGAACGGATTGCCGCTTCCGAAAGCGCCACCGAGGCTATGAAACGCCTTATCACCACGGCAAAGGCGGTATTTGCCGACCACGGGCCGGTGGTGGAAATTATCCGGAATGCCGCTCTTGAGGGCGAGATCGGCAATCGGCAGGTGATTTCGGAGTTGCGGGATGCTCCGGAGCGTTTCGGGCCGCTTGCCGGAAGGGACGCTATTCTTGCGAGCCGGCAGGAGCGGGAGGCACACCGGCAAGCGATCGCTGCAAAGCGCACGCTTCGCGGGATCGCCGAGAGTTACCTCAAGATCGTGTACGGAATCCGGCAGACGATGCAGCAGCAGCGTCATGATGAGGTGCGGCGGGCCAGCGTGGAGGTCCGGCGGCCAAGCGGCGAGCTCCTGAGCGCGATTGATAGGGGTGATGCGCTGTCGCCCGAGCTCAAGGTCGAGCTGCGGCAGACCACGAGCGCATTCGAGCGCCGTTTCGGCGATGATCTGGCCGCATTGCGCTCGGGCAAGAATCTCGGTCCACTTGCCACCAGGCACGGCGTCGACGAGAAACGGCTCGAGGAAGCGACAGGCGTACTGAAGGCGCTCGACCGAGCCCAGGCTCAGGAGTGCACCAGGGCACAATTACGGTCTCTCGATAGGCACGGCCCCACCCGATAATCCCATGCCGTCTGGAACGTGGCATTCAGCTGTGCCGGCCGGCCCGCCGAGCGCGGTCGTTCAGCCCTCTTTGGACCTCCCCTTGTGGGGGACATCTGTCGTACGTTTTCTCGATCTGAACGAGCAGGCAGCGCCATGCGCCGTTTCTCCACAACCCAACCTTTGCGCTGCAGCTGAAGTCGACCGTTTGCGGACCAAGACAGCGGAGGATTACCGGAATTCCGTTCCATGACGCCGGACTCTAAGCTAAACCTCACCAGAGGGCGGGAGGACGAAGATGATGGTGGGGTTAGATTTTGTCGCACTAGACGTAGAAACAGCGGATAGCAGCTTTCCAGAAAGTATCTGCCAAATGGGCTTCGTGATTGTTCGCGAAGGGCGCATCGTCGAGACTTTTACGCAGACCGTAAATACACATCATCGGTTCGGGTGGTGGCAACAAGCCAATTTGTCGATCACCGAAGAGGACATTGATCGAGCTCCGCCGTTTTCTGAGATCGCTCGATCGATTGCGCATCTGATGTGTGGGGCGGTCTTTAGTCATACACCCTATGACCGTTTCGCGGTCGGTCGCGCTTGCGACGCGTGCGGGCACAGCTTCGCAGAGACTACTTGGCTTGATAGTGCGCAAGTCGTGCGACGAGCATGGCCGGAAAAGTACGGGAAGACGGGGTACGGATTGAAGAATGTCGCGGCCGATCTAGGCATTGAATTTCTGCACCATGACGCTGGCGAAGATGCGCGGGCTGTGGCGGAAATTGTCATTCGAGCGAGCCTAGAGTGCTCACTAGATGTAGCCGGATGGGCAGAACGGGTCCGAAGACCAATCTTAGGCAATTCAAGCGCAAAAACCGACCTACGTCGGGACGGCAACATTGATGGACCGCTGTATGGCGAGGTTGTCGTCCTCACAGGGGGCTTCGATTTGCGGCAGGAAGAACAGGCCAATTTGGCCGCCTATGCAGGCTGCGAGGTGGAAAATAGCGTTACCAAGAAAACGACGTTGGTCGTCGTGGGTGATGATCGTTTCGCGCGTGGGGAACGTTCCGGCAAGTGGAGAAGGGCCGAGGAATTGGCGGGCCAAGGCATTCCTATTCGGGCCATGTCTGAATCCGATTTCCGCGCGCTCATTGCAGATTGAACGGCACACGCCTTCCGCAAGTCTTGAATCGGCGTGGGCGAGGAAGAGGACGACGGGGTTCAATGACCGCACGCCACCCCGAGCGGCCGTGCAGCGTCACGCTGGTGCTAAAATTTAGCGTACGAGCTCGGCGGTTTAATGGCCCAGAAGCTGACCTTTGACCGGTTCGGTGTTGACCTTCAGGTTCCGACTGATATCCGCCCCCTTTGGTCGGCGCTTAGAATCTGCCGGCCTGTGCCTGCTTCACACGATTGATCATACGCAGCGTGTCAGTATGACCGGCGTCGGCGGGAATACCGCGGCAACGGTTGACTCCATTTAGCCCGAAGCGTCTACGGATGAGAGTTTCCTGATCTCGGCAAGGTCATCGTCTGTCTTGCGCAGAATGAGTTGGAAGCACGCATCGCACACACGCCGTTCAGTCGAATAGGCCTGCCCAAGCTTTGGAATCTCGATGCAGGTTGTTCCCATGACGAGGTCGTCGTGGCAGCGATAGCATTTGCTGAGGCGTTTGACGGGAGTCCGCTTGGGGCGGCCGTTCGTGCCTCCAATCAGCGAAGGCGTTGGCCCTCTAGGATTCGATTTTGTCATACTCCGCCTTCGCTTTGCGAACGCGCCTGACAAGCACTTGCAGCAGGTCGTCCAGGTTATCGAGGACAGAACGGAATTCTTCTGTTGTCGCCTGCTGCCTCTCTTTGCCCAGGCGTTTTTGCATTTCCTTGTTCACCATCATCAGCGCACAGATGTAGTTGTTCCTGCCGGTGAGCTTCAAGGATTTGTATTTGTAGACCATCTCATTGCCGGTCTGTTTAAGCTCAACATGATTCAGCAACACGTTTGCGAGGCGTTTAGCCTGCTCCTGCATGCGCTTCCTGGCCTCTTCCCACTCACGCTGTGGCTGGACCATGAAAGGTGCCGTGGCCGACCTCTTTCGCATTGGAGACTGCTGCGCGAGCCGAACCATTTCCTCAGCCTTGCTGTCGTCGAGGCCGAGGAGCTTCAAACGTTCCCGTAGGTCCGCGACGATCTGCGTGTCCTCGACCGACGTGAAATCTTCTTCCCACAAGGAATCGACGACCTCACCGTGGACGACGACCTGGTCGCCCGCACGAAGCCGCGCGCTACCGTCGAGCACCCCTTGCGGTACCTCCGGTTCGTCGCCGCCAATGACCTTGTCCCAGAACGCCTGGTCGTCGTTCTCGAACTCCTTGAATTCCTTCAGGCGTGCGTCGAGGTTCATGCCCAGATGGGTGACGATATGGCCGACATTGTCTGGATGACCCGGATCGTTCTGCACAACGACCCGCATTATGCGCCCGACAAACTGGATGTAGGGCGCCAATGACCGGAACGGGCGGAAGATCGCTGCAACGCTCAATTTGGGATGGTCGAACCCCTCGCCAAGCATCTGCACCTGGATGATACAATCGAGTGAGCCGTTGCGCAGTGCCGCAAGAATGGCCGCCTGCTCATCCTCCGTCTGCTTGCTATGGATAACGTCGGCGTTGAAGCCGCGCTCCTGATACAGCGAACGGATTTCCCGCGCATGATTGATGGAGCACGCGACTGCGATGAGCTGGTGCTGCGTCCCGCTTTGTCTAAGCTCATCGAGCTTCTGCAAACTGCTATCGACGATGTGCTTGTTGCACAGCCTAGCAAGCGCCACGCCGCGGCTGAACCATTCTTCCTCCTTGAGCTTCAGCACCTCGTCCAAGGTGTACGTTCGCCCGCCGGCGTCGGAAAATCCGAGCTCAATGGTCGACGGAGCGACGTAACTTGCCTTGAGGCGCTTGATATAGCCTTTCAGGGTGGCGTTGCGGAATGGATACCGGAACACCAATTCGCCATCGAGTTCCTGGCGATCGCCCCGGAATGGGGTCGCCGTAAGCAGGATGACCTTGGCGTTTGGAAAACGCTCGATGACTTTCTGCCAGCTAGCGGCCGCGCTGTGGTGCGCCTCATCAACTATGATCATGTCGAAAAAGTCATCGGGAAACTGGGTCAGCCACTTATCGACGTTGGTCGCGAGCTGATGGACGTTCGTGATGACGATATGGGACTTTGTTGCTATCGAGATGTTGCCGCTATCCAGCGTACATGCCAACGGACCAGACAACATCTGGTCAGCGCTGAGCACACCCGCTTTCCGCCAGAAGCATTTCTGCCGGTTTGTGATGTCCATCGCTTCGTAAAGCCCGTCCTTGATGGTGAGGTTGGGCGCGATAACAATGACCCTGCCCTCGGAGAGTCCAAACGGCAGGAGAGAAGCCAGGCCGGTCTTGCCGCATCCGACCGGAACCTGGAGGATCGCCTTATTCTTTCCCGCCCGGAAGAATTCATAAGTGCGCAGATAGCCTTCGCGCTGTGGGTCGCGGAGGTGGTCGTTCCCGTCGATGACGAATTCAGCGTCCAGGAAGAACGACTGCAGGGGGCGGGCGGTGCGTACCCACTGGTCGAGCCCGCTCTTTTCGAAGATCCATTTCTTGCCGATCTTCCGCGCCGGGATGCGGTTCTCGCGCGCCATCGCATACAGCGCGGTCTTGCCCATTCCTAAGTAGATCGCGGTCTCTTCAAGAGAGAGCCAACCGTCAGTATCCGTCATACATCCTCACAATCTGATATCTAGCGATAGCAAACGACAGATAGAATTGCAAAGGAAATCGGCGGTGGTAGTTGTCGCCCGCATTTGAAGGCGCCACAGTGGGTTTTAGCCTGGGCAGGAGCGCCACTTGTGCCCAACGCCTGGTTTCGAGCCCCCGGATGAGTGGCATTGGATCATGGGTCACGTTGCTGGCCGTTCGACAAAGGTCAGCAACTGTCCGAATGCCGAAATCCGAGTCCTTGCCGGGACCCAGCCACGTCGGTTTTTGTCGTGATGCTTGAATGATGATCCCCCTTCGTCAGCGAGAATAGTTGCGTGAACAGCCGCCCGTCATGCGGCCAAGGCACAGAGTCCCGTGCCGTCCCTGTTTTCCACCCCGCCCAAGGCGGGGCGAAGCGAAGCGGAGCAGGCGAGGGGGCTGAACGCGCTTCCCACATTGCGCCGAAGAGAAGCCCCCGAGCTTGTGGTAAACGGGGGCGGGACGGCTGCCGTTTCAGGATCCAGCTGCTCCCGTCTTCGGTTGGAAATTGCTCTTGCCGACGAGCGCCGCCATTTCCGGACGGCGGAAGTAGATGGCGCGACCGCAACGTAGCGGCGGATTACCGCCGGTGAGGATGATCTGCTCATCGGCGCGCATCTGGGTGACTTCATGCGGCAGGATCAGCGGGCGTTGCGAGAGCTGTTGGGAGCGGGTGCGGGACGAACCCATGTCGCGCGAGGTGCGGCTGACGTGGTTCACCTCTACCGTGGTCATCCCGCAGCGCTCGGAAATGTACTTCGCCGTTTCCGGATCATTGATCGCCGAGAACGACACCCAGGAAGCGGACTCGAACCATTTGCTGGTCGCGTCGCGCCCACCAAAGGCCTCCCGCATCTGCCCGAGCGACTGGAACAGCATCAGGAGTGTGATGCCATATTTGCGGCCGGCGTCGCGGGCGGTTTCGACGATGCGCATGTAGCCGAGGCGGGCGGCCTCATCGAGCAGGAACAGGGCGCGCTCTTCGAGATCGCCATTGCGATTGTAGATCGCCTTGAGGAACGCTCCGATGACGACGCGAGCCATACCGGGGTGATTTTCCAAGGTAGACAGATCGACATTGATGAACACCGTCGTGCGCCCATTGGCGATGTCGTCCGTCCTGAAAGTGTTGCCCGACACGATGGCCGCGTAGCTGTCGTAGGAGAGCCAGTGCGTCTCCTTGGCGGCGGTCGCATAGACGCCGGAGAAGGTTTGCGGCGTCATGTTGATGAAGGGGGCGATGACCTCTTTGACGAACCGGGAGGTCGAGCTTTGATAAAGATCGGCGAGCTTTTCCTTGAGCGTTTCTTCCGGCTCGGCCAGTCGCGCGCGGACGATGCGCAGCGATCGTTCGCGCTTGGTATCGTCCGGATCGGACAGCATCACGTCGGCGATGACGCCGGTGATGAGCTGTTCGGCCGAGACGCGGAAGAAATCGTCGGCGCCGGAGGTGACGCGTGGTTTTTCCGACATCAGCCACGCCGCCACGGAGGCAATGTCTTCCTCCGGCGCATTGCCGAAGCGGCCGATCCAGTCGAGCACGTTGAACCCGATGTCGGGTCGTTTCGGATCGAGAATGAGCACGTCCTGACCATGCGCTTCGCGATGGGCGGCGACCATCGGCGCAATCTCGGTCGAGGGATCGAGGATGATCATCGAGCCCTTGAACTTGAGCGCCGTCGGCACGACCACGGAGGTGGTCTTGTAACCGCCGGAACCAGCAAAGACGATGCCGTGCGTCGAGCCAAATCCGCAGTCGAAGCAGACGAGCGGTGATTTTCCGCCCTTGCCCCACGTCTCCTTGCGGCGCGGATCGAAGTTGACGCCGGCGACGGAATCCTCGTCGACGCGATAGCGCTCACCGATGACGATGCCACCGCTTTCGGGAAAGAGTCCTGCGATTGTGGCGCTGTCCATCCAATGGCTATCGCCATGGATGGCGCGACGGCCGGAGAGCCGTTTCGGACCCGTCGCGCCAAAGACGGCATTGCCGCGCAGCGCAACCCGCAATCCGAACATGCCGGCGACGAAGGCCGTCGCCGCGCCGCCGATAGTGTAAAGGTCAAGTAAGGAAAACAGCGTTCCTTGCGGCACCTGGCTGGCGAAATCGGACAGGCGTAGCGTCTCCGAAATGGCGGCGAACGCGGCGGCGGCAACCCCGCCGATCAGGACGCCGAGGCCGGCCGACTGAATGGCAAGTGAGCCCTTGGCGGCAAAGAGGAAAATGACGCCGATCGCGGCCGCGGCGGCGTAGGGGACGACAAGGCCGCCGCGCCCGAGGGTCTGGTAGCTTTCCGGCGAAGTGCCGAAAGCGGCGAGCCAGGACTCAATCCCCTGGAGCCCCAGAACGGCTCCCAACATCATCATCGCCGGTGCGGTCAGCAGCATCAGTTTCTTCGCTGTCATTATCGAATATCGCCTTTCCGATTGCGGCCAATCGAGCGCGCTCGGTTGCGTCGCTGAGCCGCGCAGCCGCATCGATGAGGGCGCCGAGAATGACGGCGCGATCCGCACTGCGAAGTCCCGCCTTCACGACGAGACCGCCGAGCTGGATCTTCTCGCGCGCATCCTTCTTCCGGGCTTCCGTTTGTGACGCCCGGTAGCGGCGCTCATGCATCAGGAGCGCCCGTTTGAGAGCGAGCAGCCGGCCCGGAGGTCTTCTGTTTCGTCCCCGCTTGAAATCGCTTTGCCATCTCTTCGAAGCCTGTGACCAGCTCTGTGTCGGATGCGTTCACTTCGCCTAATCCGGCCTTCAGCGCGAGCCGGCCGATGCGTTCGGCCTCCTTGGTTTCGGCAAGCTTCAGCTGCTCCTGTAGGCGTTCGATTTCCTCGCGGATACGGGAAGAGGGTCGTCTCATCGGCGGGGTTCTCCGGTTTCGTAGATGGTCATTGCGATGCGGAGAATCGCATTTGACGTGCGCGCAGCGCACCCTGCGAAAAACCACAGGTAGGCGAAGCCTATGCATTGCGGGAAGAATCCCGCCGTTCGGAAGAACGGTCCAAGGGCGCAGTAATACGTTGCTAGCAACGTTCCCGCGTCCGGCCCTGGATGGGCCGCGCTCGACCGAACAGCATTCGCGTTCGGATCGAGAGAGCACCTGCCCTGTGGCGATCACGCACTTCACACCCCAATTGATCAGCCGCGGCGAAGGCCGCAGTGCTGTTGCGGCGGCTGCGTATCGCCATTGCGCCCGCATGGAGAACGAGCGCGAGGGCAGGGTGGCAGACTTCTCGCGCAAGCCCGGAATGGTCCATGAAGAGTTTGTGTTGCCGGGCGATGCGCCGGACTGGGCAAGGGCGCTTATTGCCGATCGCTCGGTTGCCGGCGCGTCCGAAGCCTTCTGGAATAAGGTGGAGGCGTTCGAGACCCGCAAGGACGCTCAGCTCGCCAAGGAGTTCATACTGGCGCTGCCGCGCGAGCTGACCGCCGAGCAGAATATCGCAATGATGTGCGAGTTCGTCGCGGAACATGTGAGCACGCGAGGGCTGGTTGCGGACTGGGTTTACCATGACGCGCCGGGCAATCCGCATGTGCATCTGATGACGACATTGCGCCCGCTGACGGAAGACGGTTTCGGCGGCAAGAAGGTGCTTGTCATCGCAGAGGACGGACGGCCGGTCAGGTCGAAATCCGGCCAGATCGTTTACAAGCTCTGGGCCGGTGACAAGGCGGACTTCCTCGCTATGCGCGAGGCCTGGTACGCCGCGCAGAACAAGCATCTGGAATTGAACGGCCATGACATTCGCGTCGATGGCCGCTCCTATGCCGAGCGTGGCATCGACCTTGAACCGACTTCGCATATCGGTGTTGCCAGCAAAAACATTCAGCGGCAAGCGGAGGCTGAAGGGCGCGCGGCCAGGCTTGAACGGCTCGCATTGCACGAGGAAACGCGGCGCGAGAATGCGCGCCGGATAGAGCGCCGGCCGGAGATCGTGCTGGAGGCGATCGCGCGCGAGAAGAGCGTCTTCGACGAGCGCGATGTCGCCAAATATCTGCACCGCTATGTCGATGATCCCGGCCAGTTCGCCAACTTGCTGGCGCGCGTCATGGGAAGTCCGGAGGCCGTGAGGATTGAAGTCGAGGGCGTCGATCCCGAGACCGGCGAGCGATTGCCGGAGCGTTTTGCGACGCGCGACATGATCCGCATTGAGGCCGAGATGGGGAACCAGGCCGAGCATCTTGCGACGAACGGCCGGTTCGGCGTCTCAATCAGCGCGCGCGCCGAAGTCGTTGCCGGCCATGCGCAGATTTCCGACGAGCAGAGCTTCGGCCTGGAACGCATCACTGGTAACGAGCGCCTCGCCATCATCGTCGGCCGCGCCGGCGCCGGCAAGACGACGATGATGAAGGCCGCGCGCGAAGCATGGGAGGCTTCCGGCTATCGTGTTGTCGGCGGTGCGCTCGCGGGCAAGGCCGCCGAGGGGCTGGAGAAGGAGGCGGGCATTGCGTCGCGAACGCTCGCGTCCTGGCAGCTCCAATGGGAGGGGGGCCGCCTTCACCTGGACAACAGATGCGTGTTCGTCATGGACGAGGCGGGCATGGTGTCGTCGCGCCAGATGGCCGACTTCGTTTCTGCTGTTGCCCATGCAGGCGCCAAGCTCGTTCTTGTCGGCGATGCCGACCAATTACAGCCGATCGAGGCGGGCGCTGCGTTCCGCTCGCTTGCCGATCGCGTCGGTTATGCCGAGCTCGGCACGATCTACCGCCAGCGTGAGCAGTGGATGCGCGATGCCTCGATGGATCTTGCCCGAGGCAAGATCGGGGCGGCGATCTCCGCCTATAAGGGGAAGGGACGCCTGGTCGGAATGGAGTTGAAGGACCAGGCGGTCAGCGCGCTCATTCGCGACTGGATTGCCGACTACGACCCGAACCGGTCGAGCCTGATCCTTGCGCATCTTCGCCACGATGTGCGGACACTGAACGAGCTGGCGCGTGGCGCGCTCCTCGAGCGCGGATTGATCGAAGACGGCCATGCCTTCCGCACGGAAGACGGCATGCGGAACTTCGCGGTCGGCGACCAGATCGTGTTCCTGAAGAACGAGGGTTCGCTTGGCGTCAAGAACGGCATGATCGGCCGCATTGTCGAGGCCGAGACGGGCCGTATCGTGACCGAGATCGGAGACGACAGACGGCGCGTCGAGATCGACCAGCGGTTCTATCGCAATGTGGATCATGGCTATGCGACCACCATCCATAAGTCCCAAGGCGCCACCATCGATCGGGTGAAGGTGCTGGCGACCCTCTCGCTCGACAGGCATCTGACCTATGTGGCGATGACCCGGCACCGGCATGACGCAAAACTCTATTTCGGACGACGCTCGTTCGAGAAGGCGGGCGGGCTCATTCAGAACCTGTCGAAGCGCGGGGCCAAGGACACGACGCTCGATTTCACCGGATCGAAGCTCTACGAGCAGGCGCTTTCCTACGCCAACAGCCGCGGCCTCCACGGCGCGCGCGTGGCGAAAGCCCTTGTCGAAAACCAGCTCCGTTGGATCAGGGAGCAGCGCGATCGGCTCGAGACGGCCGCCGCCAGGCTCGCAAGCTTCATCGGGCGGTTCGGCCGTGCCGCCGATCGTCAGGCAGCGGCTGCCGCGACTGCCTCTCCCGTTTCCCAGCCCTGGGTTCGCGGCCTCGCGACCTGGGCGCAATCCATCCCGCAGCTCGTGGAGGCCAAATTGCAATCAGACGCCACACTCACCCATGCCTGGACCCAGCTTCGAGACCGCGTCACTCAAGTCTATGAGAAGCCCGATGGCGCGATCGATGCGATGAACCTTTCCACAATCATGAGCGCCAATGTAGCGGAAAGGCAGGCAGCGCAAAGCCGCATCGTCGACCAGCTCGGTCGCGATCCGGAAGCCTTCGGCGCGATGCGCGGCAAGACCGGCATGTTTGCCTCATCGGACGCGAAGGCCGAGCGGCAGCGGGCCTTGAACAACGTTCCGGCACTCAAGGACAATATTGCCCGATATGTGCGGCTGCGCGCCGAGATCGGAGATCTTCGCACCGTCGAATTGTCACGCGAGCGCGATCGCAGCCGGGTCGACATTCCTGCATTGTCCGGATCGGCGCAGGGCGTGCTTGACCGCATCCGCGATGCGATCGATCGCAACGACCTTTCGGCCGCGCTCGGTTTTGCCCTTGCTGACAAAATGGCGAAAGCAGAGATCGACCAGCTCAACAAGGCGCTCGACCAGCGGTTTGGGGAACGGGCATTCCTTGGCTCGAAAGAGGCCAAAGGGCCGGCCTATGATGCAGCCGCGGCACAAGTCGCCGAGGGCGACCGCTCGAAACTGGTGGCAGCCTGGCCGAGCTTCAGTGCCGCCCAGCGCGTTGCGGCCTATGAGCGGGCGCAGAAGGAGACGCGGGCTCAGAGCCAGGTCCGCGATCAGGGCATGAGCCGATGACGAGACATTGCAGGGCGCTTGCGATCATCGGCGCCGGCGCCGTGCTTCTCGGTTCGATGGCGGCAGCCTTTGCATGGGGCGGCTATCGCGTGAACTTCACGCCCTCCTATCCGCTTGGCCTTTGGCAGATAGAAACGCTGGACCGCCCGGTTGCGGTCGGCGACAGAGTGTTCATCTGCCCGCCTTCCGGTCCTGCCGTCGATCTCGCCCGCGAGCGCTTTTATCTGCCCAGAGGTCGTTGCCCGGCCGGAACAGCGCCGCTCATCAAGACCGTGGTCGCATTGGCCGGACAGTCCATCCGCGTCGAGGGCCAGGTCATCATAGATGATGTGCCCTTGGCAGCTTCGACCGTTCACGCACAGGACACCGAGGGGCGGCCGATGAAGCCCTGGATGGGCGGCATCGTGCCCAAGGGCGAAGTGTTTCTTCATTCCGATTTCGGTGGTTCCTATGATTCAAGATATTTTGGGCCGCTTCCTGCCGACGGCATCCTCGGCCTCGCACGGGAAATCCTCACCTTCACGCCGTAGCCTTCTGCAGGCCATTCTATTCGCCGCCGGCGGCGCTGCCACCGGAGCGATAGGGTGGAGTGGGCATCCGCTCACCTTCGCCCTCGGCATAGCCTTCCCTGCGCTTTGGGCCCTCGCTCCGTCGCGCACGGTCGCGGCCCTGGTCGCGCTGGCGCATTTTCTCGGCGCATCGCGCGGCCTGCCGGAGGGCGCTTCGATCTTTTTCGGGGCGCAGCTCACCATCGGCCTTGGCCTCTGGCTTGCCGCCTCGCTCATGTTCGTTGCCGTCCACACTGCACTCTGGACGTCGCGTGGCGGCTGGCGCCAGCCACTTCGCTACGCGATAGCGGCCGTCCTTATGAGCGTGCCGCCGTTCGGGACCGTCGGTTGGGCACATCCGATCACCGCAGCTGGAATTCTCTTCCCGGGCTGGGCCTGGTTCGGCCTTGCCGCAACCGCCGCCCTGTTGATCACGATGACGACCCGCCTATGGCCGATTGCGGCCGGCGTTGCAGCCCTCGCCTTCGCCTGGTCCGCCTTTAATTGGACGCTTCCGGCCGAGCCGGAAGGCTGGCGGGGCATCGACACCAGGTTCAGGTTCGAAGCTTCGGGCCAGTATGCCGACTACCGTCAGCAGGTCTCGACGATACAGCTGGTCGAGGCCGCCGCCAGCGACGGCGCGCGTGTCGTGATCCTGCCGGAAAGCGCCATGGGCTTGTGGAGCGCCACCACAGAGCGGCTTTGGACCCGCGAGCTTTCCAGCCTCGACATCCTGGTCAATGGCGGTGCGGCGATCGTCGATCCCGTCGGCTACGACAATGTGATGATCGGGGTTTCGGGGAAGGGCGCGGATATCCTTTACCGCGAGCGCATGCCGGTCCCGGTCTCCATGTGGCAACCCTGGACGACCGGCGGGGCGCACGCGCGGTTGTTCGCCAATCCGGTCTTCGAGTTCGCCGGGCTGAGGGTTGCGCCGCTGATCTGCTACGAACAGCTCATCATCTGGCCCGTCATCCAGTCGATGCTTTTCGCGCCGGACGCGCTTGTCGCAACCGGCAACGCCTGGTGGACCGGCGACACCAATATCGTCGCCATCCAGCGGTCGAGCGCGCAGGCGTGGGCTTCGCTGTTCGGCCTGCCGCTGGTGATGGCGTTCAACGAATAGGATAGGGAACCATGATCGATGCCGAACTGATCCAGCAATGTGCCGATCCCAGCCTCAAGGTCGAGATCGTGCAAAAATTCATCGAGGAGGCCGGCGGTGCCGACCATCTGACCGTCACCGTTAGGGCAGGGGAGCGCATCATCCTTGTACCGAAACCATCGACCGAGTACGAGGCGATGCAACTCATCCAGCAGAATTTGGGTCAGTCGATTGTCAGGGTAGGAGTGACTCAGTACCCGGCCGGCCTCGGCATTCAGGACATCTCCGAGCTCAGCCCGGACCTACTCGATTCCTGCAAGAACATTGGCATGGGCACCGCGCTCTTTGCCAAGGTCTATCGCATCGTCGCCAAATGGTATGGAGCACCCGCCCAGGAGGTCCTTGAGGAGGCGATATTCGCCTACAAGACCGGGTGGTTCGACGGAAAGCAGGTGTTCTATGAGTCCGACCCCGGCGAAACCGAGCTTGCCGAGCCGCAGCCAGCGGAGCAGGGCGCTCGGGTTGCGGCAGAGAGCACCGGCCCATCGGAGCCGCCTTTTTCGGAGGAAGATCCGAACAAGGCCGGTATCCGCATCGATCTCTCCGGAATTAGCAGCAACAATAAAGAGCAATGAGTATCCACGTCGTCGTCACCATCATGCTTTGCGTACTGTCGTGCGAACCGGCCGAAATCCGTGTCTGGGACGGGGACTCCCTGCGGCTCGGGATGACGCAGGAGTCCGAGGCGATCCGCATCTTCAACATCGATGCGCCGGAGATTGAGGGGCAGTGTGCCTATGAAAGCGATCTGGCGCAGCGTTCAAAACATCGACTGGCGGAGTTGTTGCAGGGTCAGCGCGTCGAGGTCCTGCGCCAAGGCACGGACCGCTATGGCCGCACGCTTGCGAGCGTGAGCGTCAACGGCAGGGACGTCGGCGACATTCTCGTCAGTGAAGGCCTCGCCAGAATCTGGAGCGGCCGGCGCGAGCCGTGGTGTTTAGGCGATGCTGGCGGGTAGCCAGCCGAGCTCTCGCGGATTTCGCAGTCAGTCAAGATGCGCCGCTAATGTAGGACCATCCGTAGATGACCGCATTTAGGTGAGTCAGCGCCGATAGATATCCAAATCCGGAAATGTTGGACTGCCAGGGGTCCAGAACTCCACGCTATCGGCGTGCATCTCGTAGAATTCGCGGTCTACGGTGATACGCACCGCATGCGGTAAAAATCCATCGACGAGGCGGTAATCCTTCTCGTCGAGATGAACAGCTTCTGTCCCGAGCGGCAGCAATATCGGCCTGTCCAAAACGGCACGGAGATTGGAAAGCGTTATGGCCGGATCAAGACGGACCGGCACCTCGAGGTCTTCATCCGCGAACTCATCGAGGTTGAGGGCAGAATCGTCCCCTGCAGATATCGCATTTTCGAGCGCCTGAAGAGCATCATTGCGCTTGGCGTCAGGGGCGTTCGAGGTGGACAAGACCGATTCTTCGATGAGCCGTGGCAAGCGCGTGAGGATTGGTTGAAGCCCGCCTACAACCTTTTCGAAGATCGAAATGCGACTGCGCAGCGCGCGATAGACGTCGGCCTCGACCGTATCTTCGTAGTGCAGGTTGATGATCCGAATATCAGAAAACCGCTGACCGAGGCGATCAATGCGCCCGATCCGCTGTTCAACGCGCATCGGATTCCAAGGCATATCGTAATTCACCAAAGCACCACAGAACTGGAAATTCAGACCTTCGGCAGCTGCGTCGGTGCACACCAGGACTTCGGAACGGCCTTCCTTGAAGCGCCGTTTGACATCGTCGCGCGTGATCAACCTCCAAGTGCCATCGGTGTTGCGCACTTCACCGCCGCGACCGGAAAAGCACATCACCGAGTTTCCGGCGCCGACAAGCAGGTCCCGAAGATAATCCATCGTGTCCGTGAACTGGGTGAACACCATCACCTGCGGATAGCCGCTGCCCTTGAGCTCGGCCAGAACCTTCGAAAGCTCGATGGCCTTAGTGTCGGTCGGCAGCAGTGTGATATCAGCCACGATAGTTTCGATGGTCGCGATCTCTTCGAACGCGAGGGCGCGTCGCTCGTCCTCTGACACAGTTTCGATATCTATTTCTTCGCCGGCCTCGACTTGGTCGGCGACGTCCTCATCGATCCTGGCTTCATCGGCTGCGGTGAGAAACCCTCCTACACCACCTTTTCGCTTCTCCATCGTCTGCCGAAGGGCATGGAAACTTGACGCAAGGCGCCGGCGATAGATCGTCATCACGAATCCCACGGCGTTGCGGGCATCAGGCGCCGCGGCATTGTATGTCTCGGAAATGTAGGTTTCGACCTGCTGGTAGAGGTCGCCTTCCTCTACCGACAGCGGAATGAAGCGGTCTTCGACTTGCCGCGTTGCGATGGCAGCCGACATCTTGCCGGCCTTGAAGTATTTGCGCAGCAATTCGCGTGTGTGGCGCGAAACGAGCGCGCCGACCGGTGTCGATCGCTTGATGATCGCAATCGCCGTGCGGCGTTCTTCCGGCGAAAGCTGCCGGCGCGGTATCGAAACCAGATCGCGCAGCGCTTGGAGGACTTTCCGGGTCTTCAGTCCGCTCAGCCGGGTCTGCCGTTCCGCATCCGCCCGCGAGACTTCTCCAAAATGGGCCTCGTTCGCCCGGAAGAGCGCCGAAAGCCAATCGAGGCTTTCGTTGGTTACAGGTTCCTTCGCGACTTCTGAGAAGAAGCGGACGAAGGCATCCGGTGTCCATTCAGGCGGCAGGCCTAACAGGTCGAGCAAATCCCAGAGTTCCGTGGCGTGGACCTGCAAGGGTGTTGCGGTAAGGAGGATTAGCCCGTCCGTTCGACGCCGCAACGACCGCATCAATTGGAGAAGCCGGTTCGGGCCTTTGGCTTGCGGCGTTCCAGCGCCCTTCGTTCGGGCGTGATGCGCTTCATCAAGGACAACGAGATCCCACGGATCGGCCGCTTCCAGAATTTCGCGTTGTCGATCCTGGCGCCTCGCGAGATGGCTCGACATGATCACGAATGGCTCACGATGCCACGCCTCGCGAGACACCGGCTTTTCGAAATCATGATCCCGCGCCGGCGACCGATACCACGTCAATTTCTGGCCATCGTAGATCGGCCAATTCAGGTTGAACTTTTCGCGTAGTTCGATCTGCCATTGCTTGCAGACGTTCTTGGGCGCGAGGACCAGCGCGCGCTTGATCCTGCCCGCCAACCAAGCTTGGCGAAGCAGCAGCCCGGCCTGAACCGTCTTCCCGAGACCAACTTCATCGGCAATCAGAAGCTTCGGCGGCCAGTTGTCATAGAGGCGATGATAGGCGCGGATTTGATGCGGCCAAGGCACGACCGCGGAAGTCGCTTCGCCCACGCGATCGCCGCCGATGGCTTGAACGGCAGCGTTGGCGATCTTTTCCCAAACGGCCTGGCGTTCTTCATCGATCGAAACACTTGGCCCCGGCCCAATAGTGATTGGCTCATCATCATGGGCCGGTCCTTGAGTCGGTCTGGGTGCCGATGGTCCCGTCGATTGGTCGTCGTGTTCAGCGAGGCGCTTAGGCAATTTTTCGGGGTCGGGCAGGAAGGTCAGCAGTTGCTCGCGCAGCGCCGTTGGCACATCAAGCGTGATCGCCCGGCGGGCGCGGTCAGCCCAGAGCTTCGCGAAGCTTGCTTCTTCTTCGTCAACGCGCGGGCCGTCATTCCACGACGTGAAGGCGTTGAAGCTTTCCCAGTTCCGCGTCCAACCGAATTCGGTTTCGTTGATGCTACCGTTGAAGGCCATCCGATCGCCGGTCTTGTCCTCGATGATGCCGGTCTTTTCGTGAAAGATGCTGTCGTCGCGGATCGGCCGGCGGTCGAGGTCGCAGGGCACGGCAAGCTTCACATCGAGAAAGCTGTTGGCCACCATCCAGGCGACAAGTTCGAGGGCATCGATCGTCCGCGGATCGGCCGTCAAGATCGGCATCTTGATTAGCGTCCGTTCAACGGCGTCGCGGAGAGATTCGCCGCGCTCGATGGCCGCAACCTCTTCTTCGCCGAGAGTGCAGCCGACGATCAGGCGCATCCGCCCATTATTGACGATTAGCCCTTCGACGCCCCGGGCAGCAAGCGCCAAGGCGCGTGCCGAGAAATAGCCTGTAAGGCGATCGTATCGAGTGGCCGAGCGCAACGCAGGCACATAGAATAGCCGGACGAGGTCACCATCGTCCGGTGTATATTTGAGGCGCCATGCGGTGTCGCGCAGAAGCGTCAAGCAGCCTCCTCTGTGAAGAGCGATAGCTGTTGGGGCTCATCAACCTTGTCGGAGAAGGCGAGACGACGCAGCTTCTCAAGGGCGTCGAAATCATCGGCCGCCGATTTTGCATCGCCGGTGGCAACATCGAAGCCGACAAAGTTACGCGAGGGTGGCAGAACTTCCAGCACGGCTTCGAGAGCGGCCAGAAATTGGGAATCGCCATCGATCCCCGCATCCTTGAGAAGATCGAAAGCCGCTTCTAGGGTTCGCGTCCTGCCACGATGGGCGGCATGGTGGATCGCGTCGATCATGGCGCGCGATCCGTCGGCGGGGCCGAGTGCATTTTTGGCAGCGCGCGTGGCGCTATCCCAGAGCTTGATATCCGAGCCCTTCTTTTCGCAGACCTTGCCAATCAGTTGGCCATCGAGATCGGCGCCCACTGCACGGGCGAGCCGCAGGCCTTCATCGTAGCTAAACACCGGCGCCTTAAACGCGTCCCAGGCCAGCACAAACCACGAGGTGGTCGCATCGAGATCGCCACGTCCCTTGGTATGGGTGAGCTGGTTCAACCGCCACGTCTTGACCTCGCGACGTGCGGCATCGAGCGCGTCTTCCGGCGTCACCGCGTAGGGATCGAACTCTTCCTCGAATAGTTCGGCCTGCTTGCGGCGTCTCTTCGCCAGCGGTTCGGGTCGCGGTGTCCCGCGCTTCAGCGGCCAATGGCGCGAGAATTCTTCCAGCGCGGGCCCGAAGGACGCGAGATAGAGATCGACGCCGGTAATCCCGGCCTTCTGGAATTCTTCAACCCGGGTGCGGACGGCCTTGGCCACCAGCGGCTCGACATCTTCCCAATAGGTCGTCTCGTCGCCCTGATCTGCCGGGCGCGGGCGGCAGACGAGGAAGATTGTGGAGTTGGCGGCGGCCTTGTCCTTGATATGGAGAGAGCCTTCGGCCTCGGTATTCACCGGCCAGGAGGCGGTGATAATGAAGCCCGCTTCGATCAATCCCTTCGTCAACGCATCCCACGCACTTGTGTCCTTGTGCGTGAACATCACGGTCATGATGCCGTTCGGTTTCAGCACTCGCCGGCTTTCCGCGAAGATCGCGGCCATCTTTTCCTGATAGTCGCGGTTCGCGAGCGCGTCGGCGCCCTTCTGGCCTTTGAAATGGGCCTTGTTGGCGACTGCTTCGGATTGCTTGTCGGTAAGGCGTCTTGTGAAAAGCTCGGGCGCAACTAGCCCCGCGGTGCGCTTCAGCCACACATAGAAGAAGTCGGACAGCTCCGCATACATAACGTTCGCGCCATAGGGTGGGTCCATCACGACAGCATCGACTGAGCCGTCGGCAATGTGATCAAGAGAAGAGCCGGACTTTGACGAGATTACAACTTCGGCCGGCGCTACCTTTTCTCCTCCAAAGAGTGGTCCATCTTTGGACCCTGTAGGTGTCGATAGCTCTACAAGCTCCTTGATACATTTCGCGGTCTGTTCGATAGCCCAATCATAACCAACACTATCCGTGGTAATGACCATTTCGGCATACGACCATTTGAACGCAAAATCATGGCGATCAAAGGTGTTGACCATGATTTCGCGATTGCCGTGCCACCGTGTCATTCGAGAGTTGTAGTCGCGGAGTTTATCGAGGCTGAAGCTGAGATAGATGTAGGCGGCCCGGCGAACATCAGTCAGACGACCGGCGAGTCTGTCTTCCTCAACCATGTCACGAAAAATCTCGGATGCCAGTCCATGACCAAGAAGCTGGCGTGGCGAGAACATATCCCGCCAAAGCGGCATACCATACTGACGTGGTCGATCGTCATTTGTGTCCGAAGGGAATGCTTCGCTTGGGATGACATCAAGCGCCTCCCATTCTGGAAGCTTCCTATCTATTTGGGCGGCAATATCCGCCTCGATGCTGTCTTCCGTGCGAGGAGCTCGATAACCCCTTTCCCATCTCGGCTTGCCAAGCTTCCCAGACTTGAGCCTAGTTTCGATGCGCCGCTTGAATACGACGGTGAACAGTTGATCGCCCATTCCTTCGGCTTGTGCCTGGCGCTTGACCTCGTCGCCATCGATAACGCGGGCGCAATCTGGAAAGGGACAAGTGGCGTCGCCATCGGAAACGGTTCCAGCCGAATGCTCTGAAATGTTAGTCACGATCTCGAATGAGCAGAAGCGACCAGTGGTCCCTGGTCCAATGCCCAAATGGGGCTTCAATCGAACCCCAAGGCCGGCCCCATTCAAGCGCCAGTTCGGAGAGAGCGGTATCGTTCCCGCGCAGTACGGGCAGGAGATCGTGCGTGCCCAAATATAATTGGTCGCAACGCAGTTCTTCTCCGGCTCAGGCGGGTATGCCGAACGAAGGAGGACCTCGCGTCGCGCGACGAATTTCTTTGAGATTTCATCAAACTCGTCCAGAAGTTTCACGCCGAAACGCTGCGGAGTTTCTACTGTCGCCTTCAGAATCGTAGCTGCTACTGGGTTGAGATCGTTGGCATACGACTTAAAGCCCATCCGACTGCTCTCGAACGGAATACTTCCGCCGCCCGCCGTCGGATCGAGGACAGATATGTTGCTTCCAATCTGCCTTCGGATTGCAGCCATTTCCGATGGAGAAGGTGAATATGAGAAAGCGCGCTTGTAAGTGTAGGCCTCGCCTTCAAATCGTTCGCCAATCCGCTTTGCCCGGTCGATCCGTCGGCGCGACGCCATTGGATCACCGTGAATGCCCAGAACATGGAGAAAGGCATCGTGGTCGGCATTGGCTGGCAACAACGAAGCCAACACGGCAGCCCGGGACGCAACCAAAGGGCGCCTCGCCCACCAGACGTGCAAGCGGTTGGGAGCAGGGAACGGCGTCATTGGCGTGCGTTCCCGAAGACTCTCAATGCCTATTTCAGCGATCGGCAACCAACGTTCAATCAGCCGCACATCCGACATACGCTCATCTTCCATCATTTCGCTGGGTCAGTGAGCAGGATGCGGAGCGCAGTCAGCACGCGGCGCGGATTCTTGCGGTGAACCGACATGCCGAGCCAATAGCCAGCTTCTTCCTTGCCCATTACCTCGATGCCCTCGGCGACGAGGCGCATGTTGTCGCGGTTACGCATTGGGGCGAGCGTCCGGAACAGCAGCGCGAGGCGCAGCGCGGTTTCTTCCGACAAAGCCGATCCCATGCCCTCGATCGGCAGGAGATCAAGGCGGATGCCGCTTTCCTTCAGGCGCTTGAGTACCCGGTGTTCAGCCAGTTCGAGATTACGTCCGCGAAGGCCCGCAAGGCGGATCGGAGCGGTGATCTGTGGAGTCACAATCGATGGCAGTTGCCAGACTTCAACCTCGGTATCGCCAGGGCCATGGCGACGGGCGCGCAGTTCGTAAACGGGCTGGGTTTTCGACACCATTATGAATTCGTCCTTGCGGCGCGGCACATTCATGACTTCACCTCCGCCGTTGCTTCGACATACGCAGCCGCGCTCGCAAAGCGCGTCAGCTTTTCGATGAATTTGTCCGCGGCATCCCCATCCAGCGCGAGCCCGTTTTCGAAATCAAACGAAATACTGGTTTGCAGATCGGTCTCCTTCGCCGCCCTGAACTGAGGTTCGAGGTAGTCCTTCATCGTCGACGCATCTTGCGCCACGCCGCTGAATTCGAACTGCATCTCGCTGTCTTGCGTTGTGATGAAGCTGCCCGTGAGCTTCACCGACCGTTTTGTTCCAGCGACGGTGTTTGCGATCGGGATCAGCTTGAAGGCGTCACCATATTCGAACAGGCGGATCACCACGCGATCTACCTTTTCGAGCTTCGCGGTCTTGGCTTGTTCGATCACCTTCCGTAGTGCTTCCTTCAAGACGCCCTCGGCGGTGAACACTTTGGCATTTGCGACGGCAGCTCCATCCGGGCCACCTTGTGGTCGTTCGCCGAAGCCGACCGCCGAGCCTTCGCCCGGTGCTCCGCCGATCGGCGGGAGCGGCTCGCCCGAAATCGAAGCGCCAGTTCCGGCCGATGCGGGTTGGGCCGCCGACGCGGGCGCCGGCCGAGGCCACACGCCCTTGGTCTTGGCGAAGTCCATCGTGAAGATCGTCGTTTCTTCATCGATGTTGATCGACGGCATCGGATCGCCTTGCCCGGCCAGGAGATCGCCGCGCTTGTAGACATAGACGCCTTCCTCGATGCCCTTTCGGACCGCCTTGCGGAACACGTCATCCGACAGGAGGATCGAGAGTGAGGGGTCGCGGCGGAATTCGTCGCGAAGATCGCGCGTCGTCATCTGCCCTTTCTTCAAGGGTGTGCGGTCGCGGATGTAGGAGGGGGAATCGGGCGAGTCGGAAGCGTCTCGAACCTTGTTCTGACTTTGCAACTGGCGAACGACCTGAAGCTGGCCTGATCCTGGGCGCTCGGAGGCATTCTGAATATCGATGACCGAATGCGCTAGCTGCACCGAGCCCGTGCCGCTCAGCGCATTGCGCGAGGGGTAGAGGATGTGGCGATAGCACTGCTGGATCGCTATAGCCGCCTCTGTCTCGGACTTCTTCTCGAGTTCGAAGACCTTAGCTTGCTGGTGCTCGGCAAGTTCCTTGACGCGCTCGGGCCGCTTAAGCTCCTGAAGGGCCAGGCGGCGCACGATCGCGCGCTTCATCTCGTTCACTTTGGTTTCGTCCGCGACGACAAAAACCAGATTGTTCCGCAGGGACCGCAGGCCGTTGCCGTCGGCGCCCTTGCGCTCAAACATGCGTCCCACGATCTCGGGCATCTCGCGAAGATCGGCGCCGATTTCCAGCGCGTCGTGAGAAAGCAGCACAAGCCGCGGCTTGCCGTCCGATACGTCGTCCGGGACATCCCATGGCCCGCCGGGGAAAGGCACGAGGTCGAAGGATTGGCCGCCGAAGATCGCCTTTGCCCTGTCCACAAGCTGGGTGCGCGCCTCACCGGGATCGATGTTCTTCTCCTCCCGACCGATGACCTGCGTTAGGTTGGCTTCGGCGTTGAAGCGCAGCGGTGCGTTCGGCCGATCATCGAGATAGGCGGATTCCGCGCGAAATTTCGTCCTCGCATCGTCGATGAAGGAAAGGTCCGCTGCAGGGCTGAGGATCGAATAGCGCAAGTGGTCGGCTGCGACGCCCTTAAGGTCGTTGTTGAACGCGAGGGTGTGGATGAAGATTGTGCGGGCGACGTAGGTGCCATAAGGCAGCAGGCCCTTGAAGTTTTTCGCGTCCAGCTCTTGGGCCAAAGCCAGTTTCTCGGGCGGCCCAGCAATGTCATTGAGAATCGCCGGCACAAAGGCGCCTTGCTGCAGCCGCGTCGTGAATTCCCGGCGAATGACATCCGATCCCAGATCGACGTGATGCAGGTGGATCGCGGACGCATCGGAAGGACGGCTTGCCCAGACGGTCGCAACGGTCTTTGCCAGAATGCGCAGCATTCCACGCACGCGTTGAAAGCCGCCGAGCGTGGCCGTTTTCCCGGTGAGCGTATCCAGAACGTCCGGGTGAAAGGGATAGGTCTGCGCGAATTCTGCGCTGGTGGTCGAGCGCCTGGCTTCTTCCGATAAAATGTCGCGATGGATGCTCCAAAGTTCGCGATAACCGTTGATCACTTCCGTCGCGCGGGAATCGTCAATCGACGCAAACAAGCGGCGTCGGATGACCTTTGCGGTTTCATCATCCCGTGTCGGATTGAGGTTGGTCGCCTTCCGGCCGGAGACGCTTTCGAGTTCCGACATGGCGCTGGCGAGGAATTCGTTCTCGTCGGCGAAGGCGTCCACGCCCTTGCCGTCGGATCGAACCGCAAGGGTATACACGATTGCCGCGTGCGGGGTGCTCTCGATCGCGGTCAGCAGCGCCTTGAGGAAGGCGGTCAGTTGATCGCGCCCACCCATGCCTTGAACTCGCCGAAGGTACTCGCCCAGCTCATCGAGAACGACGAGCACTGGATCGGAACCGAATAGTTCCTTTATGGTGTCGGCACCCGGAGCAATTCGCTGCTCGTCTGATCGGCGCACGATCTCGTATCCAGCCTTCCCAGCCAGCTGGTAGGCGATCTCGCCCCAAGGCGTGTGGGCGCGGATTCCCTCGCCCATCGGCCGACCGTTCGCCGGATCGGCATTCTCGCCATCGAAGGCTGCAACGCGGACGGCCTGGGTTGGCACGAGGGTTGGATCGAGGAATTCCGCGGTATTCGAGACACCCTGCATCCCTGCTGCTGCGTGTACAAGGGCAATCAGGCCGTGCGTCTTACCGCCGCCGAACGAGGTATCGAGGCGGAAAACAGCTGACACGCTTTCCCCGCGGCCAGACAGTCGGCCACAGACGTTGACAAGAAGCTCTTTCAGCCCCTCGGTGGGATAAGTGTTCGTGAAGAACGTTGGAGCGTCGGTGTAGTCGCGCGAGGCGCGACCGGTCAGGACATTCGCGAGATTGGCCGCATAGTCGCTGTCAGCAATTGTTCCCTTTTCCACGTCCTCGCGAGGCCTGCAAAGCTCAAATACATTTGGAATTGTCATGCCTACCCCAACCCCGATTTGACCGCCGGCTTAGACCGATCGGTCACCCTCCGCGAAGCTCGTTCTTCTTGAGCCAAGTCTCGATCGCTTCATTTGCGATCGCCGATGCCGTCGATTCGCGATCAACAGCAGCTTTTTTCAGATCCTTGATCACGTCGCTGTCCAGATGAAGCAGCATTTGTCGCTTCTCTTTGATGATGGGCTTGCTAGTACGTGCCTTTATGCGACCCGTCATCCCGTTCACCGCGCTATGATAGGAACCTATCACCTCAGTCTAGAGTGACGGCCTATCTAAAACAATTGTCGAATTGCTCGGGACAGCCTTGCCAATCCGTTTTCACGCTGTGTTCCACCGAAATTCCCAGCAGCATGCCTGGTGATGATCAGGCGCCGTGTCGAGGATGGCCGTTCACCGCGCAACTTACCGACACAAAGAATCCTCTCAATTGGGGCTTCTGTGCCGGGCGAGCCGTCATAAGTGTGGGCTGTTTGCCGTCGATCAGTAGGGCATGGTCGCCGGAGCGGAAGCGCAGCGCGCCGTTCAGGTTGGCAAGGCCGATGAATAGCGGCCGAAAACCGTGGCCGCGTTCCGCCTGGTGTTCGTACCGCGAGATGCCGTCGGTGAGCGTCAAGCGCAGCGCTTCGCCGTGATCATTGAGCCTAGCATAGGCCGCGTTGCTGCGCAGGCTATTCAGAACTCCGATGCCGCGATCGGATGATATGAACTCAAATTTTCCCTTTGAGGCGCGGAACGCGACGATGCCGCTCTGCGGCTCTTGCGCATGCTCGTAGATGTTGCTGTGAAGCTCGCCCATGGCGGCAGTGAGCTGGGCGGCAATGGCCTTGGGAAATCCTTCCGCCGTTGCAGCTTGCTGGGCGGCTAGACCGAAGGTCGTCCATGCGTTGATGTCGTGCGGCGTGGCGGTGCTTAGGAAGCCCGCGCGCCGCGTTTGCGGGCAGACCCACTCTCGCGTGCCGTGCCTGATGGCGTCCAGCATCGGACCAAAAAGATTTGTGGTCAGCCAGAGGGCAACGTGCGGTGCGGGAAGTAAGCCGTCGTCGGCAAGGTTCGAGAGTTCGAAGAGCGGGCCGATCTCGGACGCGGTGAGCGCGGGAATGGCGGCCTCGTTCAAGCGGCCCCGCGCGGCCGCGAAGGCCAGCCCGTCGAGCATCCTGAAATCCAATATCGCGGGCTCGGTTTCCGTCATCCGGCCATCGGCGCCGATTCAGCCGAACGTGAGGAGGCGATCAGATCGCCAATCCACGCGTCGGTCGCCTGCCAGTTCGCTTCAAGCAGATGGTCGACATGGGCCCCCTGTGCTGTCGGCGCGCCTCGCCAGCCAAGGGCAGCGTTGCCCTTGGGATAGGCCTGCTGGCGCATCATCGTCTTCATGAACACTGACGTGTCGAGAACGGTGATCCCCGAAAATGCGCGGGCAATCACCGGCAGGACGTCGGTGCCTCCGCGTACGATGATGTGCAGCGGGCGGCCGACGGCCCGGGCCAATCCTGCCAGCCAAGCCGCGTGCTGCTCGCGCCGCCCGGACCAGCCGGTGCCCGTGGTGAACTCATAGGCGATATGGGTGACCTCAGGCCGGGCGGCGAGGAAGGCGATCCAGTGGGCAAAGTCTGCTTCAGTGCGCCCGTTGACATGGAGCGCGGCCGGCAGGCCCTCGCGCAAGAACTCTTCATGGACGATCGCGATGCGCTTCATCGCGTGCAAGTCGTCCCACCGCGGCCGGTCGATGAACAGGCTGTAGTTCGGCGTCGTCACCATGCCGACGCCGGCGGCGATGAGGGCTTGGATGATCGGCCGGCGGCCGGCTTCGCCGAGCCCCCACCAGCGCTCGAGCGGGCGGTCGATGTCAGTACCGGTCAGCATCACCGACGCCTGATGGCCAATGCCGAATGCCTCGCCGAGCGCGTCGCGGCTCACAAAGCGCGGTAGGCCGGTACGCCGGTCGAACATACGGTAAAGCGGAAGCGCTACGGTCGCGGCAGTGGGCGGCATGCTGCGCGCGGTGGGGTGATAGATGACTGGGACAAGGCGGGGCAGGCCAACCGCATTGAGCAAAGGGGCGCGTGGCACGCTATAGAGGTTGAAGCCGCCGATTTCACGGTAGCGATCGGCGAAGTCAGGATGGTTGCGGCAGACGCGGTCGCAACCTTCCGGATTGCCGCAGCAGAACTGCAGGCAGTCCATGAAGGGCGTGTTCAGCCGCAGCCCGCCGCAAATCTCCTTCTCCGGGCAGGTGGCGCAGCCGAGGGCTGCGCTCGCCACTTCGGGATCGTGCCAGAGGCGGCGCTCGCGACGCGGATTGCGCCGATGGCGGGGTGCCTGCGGCTTGACTTTAGCGGGATCGGAACGGGTCAGCATAGTGAGATCTCCGCGACCCCTGCGATGGGATGAACATCCAGCACCGTGCCCTTGGCTATGCCGCAGGAGGCGGCCACGGCCAGTACGAGTTCCGGCGCGGGATTGGTGAAGCGCGCGACATCGCTCATGCCTCGTCGGGCGATCAGCGTCCCGTTCTTGTTTTCGACGGTAAGCTGGTCCCCGGTGCTGAGCCTGGCGTTGCCGATGATGTCGGCTTCCGCCGTCCTTGCGGCGCTATCGGGGACGCGTGTGAACAGGTCGGCCGTCGCGAGCTTTACCCGTGCGCGGTCCCACGCCTTCTTGAAGCTCGGCGCCGCCTTTTCGATGAATTCAGCCCCCATGGTCTCTACACTCCTTCAAACAGCGGCCGATAGCGCTTGGCGCGGCCCTGGCTCGTTTCGATGACGAGGCCAAGAGATGCGAGGGAAGCCAGCCGGTTATTCCAAGCCGTCGTGTGTTTTACCCCCTCGCTCTTGCCGTACTCGCGCATCAATGCGCCGGCGTCAGTCTCGCCGTGCTCGTGAACAAGGTCGAAAGTGAGCCTTTGCTTCGGATCAAGTTCACCGAGCGGGGCGGCCATTGTTACTGCGTCCGCCTCATCCAGCGCGCACAACATCAATACATCTCCGCGGGGCATCAGCAACTCCAGCAGCTCTTCACGCACTGTATCATTGGCATTGGCGACCACCGGATAGAATTTCGAGCGTCGCCCCCTGACAATATCGCGGAAGGCAAGAACGCTCTCGCGCAGAAAGCTAGCCGTCGCGACCTCGATGCCGGTGAAATCGAGAAAGACCGGCTCCGGGTTTGCTGGTTCGGCGGCCGACGTATTCAAAAGCTCGTTCAGCGCCGACCTGCCGTTCAGCGCCCCGGCGAGGACGTCGCTGCCACCAATGGCCAGCATGTCGATCTTCATAGAATCACGTTCCTCACGTTGTTCACGTGAGATAGATAGTGAGTGCTGCATTCGGAGTCAATGGTCCGGTGGAATGCTGCCTACCCGCGTGTTTTTGGGGGCAAGGTGTGAGCAGAAATTGCTATGGTCGCATCACTCGAGGATCGTCCGCCGCGACGACGAAGGCAATTTCAGGCGGCGACAGAGAAACCAAGTCAGGAACGGTTATTCGGCGAAGCAATCGCGGTGGACGTCGAGATTTATGACCGGAACGGGCGGCGAAAGGTTCATAGGTCGACGCCTAAAGGCACTTTGACAACTTGCTGCGTCGCTATTTTAGGCCCTTTATATCGACCGTTGCGACCGCCCGTCCATTTCGGCCAACCACTTTTACCTCGATCTCGCGATGCTCCGGTTCTTCGGCGATTTCTGACACGATCTGGCGTGCCATGGCGATCGCTCGAGCGTCGTCATCGTGGGGCTCACCTTTTCGGTCGGGATATTCCACGTCGTCGCTAAAGATGTGGAAATAGTAGCGGGGCATTCATCCTCCTTCGCGGCACGCGGGGTCATCGAGCCATGCGCTCGCGTCGTTGAAATATTCGCTCGCGATGACGGTGCGCAGAAATTTTAACCGGTCACGGTAGCGGCCCGCCTTCGCGGGCCCAAGCACGCTCTCCATGGATGTTAGAGCATCGGGATGTTGAAAGGACTTTCCTCCCGTGTCAGTCAACAGCGGGGTTGAACTTGAGAAACACGCGGTCATCCCATGACGAGATGTTCCAGCGATACGCTCCACCGAAGAGCCCGGGCGTTTCGTCGGCATTGGTCTCAATGACCGTGCCGGACACGGTCACATTCAGCGTTCCGTTGGGCACAATGGCGATCTGATCGAGCTCGGCGCGGGCCCGGTCCGGGATCTCCGGGGTACTGACTTCAATGGTTGCGTCGTCCATGCGCCGAATGCTCAAGAAATTGTCGGCTTGCGACTTCGCCCGCGTGTTGGGGACGCCGATTGCGGACCCGTTTGCATCCAACTCACCGGTGAGATTGACGATGAGATCGAAGCGCCCTTCCCCGGCGTAGGTGAAGCTCTCAAAGCCGGGCATTCGAGCCGCCTTGCGCTCTTCCGCCCGCATCCGGTCCTCTTCCTGTTCTGTGAGCACGTGGCCGTCGGCAAGCGCCTTAACGACACGGGGATCAGCGAGGCGGGTTTCGACACGCATGTCGTACTCGTACCCCTCGAGCACGATGGTGGCGTCGATGGTTTCCAGCACGAGGCAACCGGTCAGAAACACTCCAACCGCGATAGCCGCGGCGGCATTGCGGGCGAGCGAAAACAGCTTCGCCATCAGCGATAGGCTCCCGGGAAAATGATGTCCTGCTCCACAATTATGTTGAACCCATAGCCCGGGCGGATGGTGAGGGTCGGCTGGACATTGAGATTCCGGGAAATGGTTTGATCCGCTACCCGCCCGAAGCTTTCCGCGAAATTCCTTCGTGCCGCATCCGAGGCGGTGTCCTGCGTCGCAAGGGTCGAGCTTTCCGGCACGGCCATGTCGATGCCCGTCCCGATCAATGCGATGAGGATCGCCGAGCCAAAGGTCTGCAGGTATTTGTTGTCGACCTGGTCGCGGAAGCCGCCATAGCCTTGCGCGTCGACGCCGGCCATGCCACCGATCTGCAGTGTCGATCCATTCGGGAAAATGAGATCGGTCCAGATCACCAGCACGCGACTTTGCCCGAACGAGACATTGGAGTCGTACCGGCCGAAGAGCTTGGCCCCTTGTGGCACCAACAGCCGGTGGCCGGTCGCACTGTCATAGACGTTCTGGCTGACCTGGGCGGTGATACGGCCGGGAAGGTCGGAGTTGATGCCGGTCACGAGCGTTGCCGGGATCACCGAGCCGCGTTTGAGCTCAAAGGGCGACTGCTGCGGTACGACGCGGTTCGGCAGGTAGCCGAGATCGGCAATGTTCTGATTGAAGAAGTCTGCCTTTCCGGCCTGATTGTTCGGATCGGCCTGTTGCCCGGCGCCGCCAGCGCGCAGCGCAGCCGCATAGAGATCGGCCATGCCGGCGCGATCGCCAAGCGCCCCCTGCCCCGTTGTCGATTGTGGCGTTCCCGTTTGTGCGGCTTGCCCTACGTTACCGATATCGATCGCGATTGGGCTGTCATAGGCGGCATCGTCGGCCTGGAGCCGGGCCATACGCTGCTGATGCAGCAAGCGAAACATCTGCTCGTCCTGTTCCCTTTGCAGCCGCTCTCGCCAGTCGGCTTCACTTTCGACCGGCGTCGCCTGTTGCTGTTGCGGTGTTGTCGGCTGGCGCTGGAAAGGATTGGTGGATTGCGGCTCGTCTTCCGCCAGTTCGACCGGCTGCACCACCTGGATCTGCTGCGCGGGGCGCGGCTCCTCGATCACGCCATCCGAAACGCCGCGCTTGAGCTGGTCGGCGAAATCGGTCGCCGGCGCGCCGGTCGAGGTATCGAGCGGGCCCCCACTCCGGTTGAGGCCGCGGATCGAGAGGCCCCAAATGATAACGCCGAAGAAAAGGACGACCAGGCCGATGAAGAGAAAGACCGGCAGCTTGTTCAAGCGCCGGATTTTGGGCTTCTCGTCGCCGCCTTCGGCGCCGGGAGAGAGATCGAGCGAACTCATGGCTCCCCCCTCAGGTCGTACGCTGCATGACAGACAGCGGGCTTGTCGGTGTCGCGCCGGTCGCCGACATCGCATAGGAGCGGGTCAGCTCCACCGAAGGCGTCGAAATCCGGGTCATGACGGCGCCCTCGAACGTGTCGATGACATAGGCGAGCGGGATCATCGTGTCGCCGGAGGCCTCCTGGTTCGAAGCAACGGCATAGCCCCAGCCGCGCAGCGACTCTTCGAGCGCGAGGCCGAATGCGGAATCGTCGGGCTTGATGACGATCGTCCCGGTGCCCGGGCCAACATGCTCGGCGAGCTTGGAGACCATGTCGCCGGCGACGGCCGCAGCCGCGGCCGGCGATAGATCGGCGGCATCGGCACTGACGGTCGGCGTGAAGTATCCTCCCCCCGTGGTGGTGCATCCGGTTGTTGCGCCGGTGAGAAGAACGAGTGCCAGAACACGGGAAAGTCGGTGGATGGCGCGCATGATCAGCCCCTCCTCGAAATGGTGATCTTCTGCTGGCGGGAGCCGACGCCGGAAAGCAGCACGGCGCGATCGAACACATAGTCCACGATCATCATCGTGCCGTTGAGCCGGTAATTGACGATACGGTTTTCGCCGCCCGAGACGACGAACAGCACCGGCGCATCGCCGCTCATCATCTGGCCGGGGAACTGAATGTAGGTCTTGGCGCCATCGGTGTAGACGCGGGTCGGGCGCCAGCGGGCCTGTCCGCTGATAGTGAAATTGAAGCTCAGGTTATCGGCCGGGACGCCGGCGCCGGGAATGATGCTCGCCTCGACGCGCGCGTTGAGGGCATCGAACTTGGCCTGCACGTCCTCGGGATATTCGAAGGCAACGCGGGCCATGTAGTCGCGATGATGCGACCTGAGCCGGATGTGGTAGGTGCGCCGCGATGTCGTCACCACCATGGACGTCTCGAGCCCGGGTTCCGAAGGCTTGACGATCAGGTGGATTTTCTGGCCTTCGGCCGAGCCGGAGGTTGCCGGCTCGACCTTCCAGCGAACCGTGTCGCCCACCAGCACGTCACGCACGGCTTCTCCGGCCTGCAGCTCGATTTCGCAGAGCTGGAGGGGCGAGCAAACGACGGACGGCTGCGTTTGGCCGTAGAGGTAAATGACCTTGCCGTCCGGCCCCCGCGTCATCACCGCGGCCGTGCCCTGCCACTGAGTGGAAAGTCCGGTTCCCCGCGCTTCGTTGCCGCTGAGGCCCTGCTGATCGGCCGCAACGGCGACATTGAGGGCGAACGTGCCCAGCAACAGGGTTGCCGCACACACGCCCGCGTGCATTTTCTTGAGGTTCAACATTACTCTTACTCCGCGAGCGTTTCTCAAAGCTGGGCTGTCCAATCGAAATCCTCGAGGTAGAGGCCGATCGGGTTCAGACGAATGACCGCCTCGTCCTGGGGCGGCGAAAGAGTCACGGTGGCGATGCCGCGAAAGCGGCGGGTGCGTAGTTCCTTGCCCGCGCGGTCGCGCTCGATCTCGCTCCAGTCGACCTGGTAGCTCTGGTTCGAGAGGGCGACGACGTTGTTGACCTCGATCGAGACCGTCATGGTGCGGGCGCGATCGAAAGGCGAATTGTTGCGGAACCAGTTGTTGACCTTCTCGGTCGCCGGGTCCTGCTGCTTCAGCATCGCGTAGGTGCGGTCGATATATCCCTTCTGCACGGTCGCATCCGGGGTGATCGACCGGAAGTTCGACACCCAGGCGCCGAGCATCGAGCGCACAACGCGCTCGTCGGCATATTCGATCTGCGCGGGGAAGCCGGCCAGGACAGCCGCGCCGAGCTTGTCGACCTCGACCACATAGGGAACGAGCTTGACTTGTGTCGACTGATAGAGGGCATAGCCGAACCCGATCACCGCCATGCTCATCGAAAGCAGGCCGACGGTGCGCCAGGCCGAGGCCGCGCGCATGTAGCTGCCGTAGCGCTCGTTCCACTCATAGCGGGCGGCCAGATACGGATTGTCGGGGTATTTTCGCTTCGCCATCTAGCCTCGCCTGATACGGCCGGCCGACCTCACGAGTCGGCGTCCATCTTTTTGTTTGAACTTCTGGAACTGGTGCCCGGATTGGTGCCTTGGCGCAGCTTGTCGTTGGCAAGGCCGAGGGTCGAACCCATCTTGGCGCCGGGGATGCCCATCAACTTGTCGGTCGCCGCGGAGCCGACCGCGCCACCCGCGGCTTTCAACCCGGCCATTGCAGCCGCGCCACGCGATGCGCCGGCTTGCGATGCCGCCGAGGCGGCAGCCATCCCACCTTTGACGACGCCGGCGCCGCCGGCCGCCATGCCAGCACCGACCGCCGCGAACCCGGCAACCTGGACACCGCTGCGGATGGCTTCCATGCCGTTGCCGACGGAAACGCCCTGGACGACGCCCTGAATGATGTTCGGCACGTACATGGAGATCATGAAGACGACGACCGAAATGCCCGCGATCGTCAGGGTAGTGAGGAATTGATCGTCGGAAGCCGTATCGTTCGAAAGGCCGATTAGCACCTCGGAGCCGATGCGCGCGATCATCACGAGGCCCATCAGCTTCATGCCGACTGAGAAGGCGTAAACGAGGTAGCGGACTGCGAAATCCTTGGTAAAGGACGAGCCACCAAGGCCAAGCATGATCATGCCGGCGAGCAGACCGACATACATTTCGACCAGCACGGCCACGAAGATCGCCGCTACGAGGGCAAAGCTGATGACAACGACGATCATCGCGAAGACCGAGGCCATGGCGAGGGCATTGTCCTCCCAAAGGCCGAACCGGGCGTTTTCCGAGAGTTCGGATGCCACTTTGACGCCGGCATTGAAGACGTCGGCCGGCGAAGCCGAACCGCCATCCGCGCCGATCTGGAACAGGCTATCGACAACCGACTTGGCCAAGGCCGGACCCTGCTGCAGAACAAAGAGGAAGAAGCCGATGAAGAGAATTCTCCGCACAAGCTCTGCAAACCATGTGTCGAGCGATGGCGCCTGGATCGCGAGCCAGATCGCCGCGATACCCACTTCTATGCCGGCCAGTATCCAGAACAGCGAGGTTGCCGCATCGATGACGGTGTCCTGCCAGCCCTGCGATGCGCTGGCGACCTGGTTTTCGAGATCGGTCAGGATCGAACCGTCCTGCGCAAAGGCCGGATCGACCATGGCAAGCCCGGCGATCATCAGCCCAGCCAATCTCAAAAGCATCGAAGCGCGCATGACTCAGTTGTCGCCCCAGCGGGGCGCCATCTGCTGGCCTCCCGACGTGGGGTAGTCGTCGGGATTTGCGTTGAAAAAGTCCTTTGCCCGCTCGGCGGCTTCCTCGCGTGCCGCCGCTTCCTGCTCGGCAAGTTCGACCTGGCGCTCGAGGAGCGCCTTCATTTCCGGATCGGCGTTCGGGATGAACACATAGGATGCCGCGCCGCCCGCAAGGGCGGCAACGATCGCGATCGCGACGACGACGGGGAGTTTGAGCGTTGCCATGGGGTCACCACCGAGGCTGCATTTGTTGGCCGCCGGAGGTGGACGGAGCGGTAGAGCCGAAAAATGCGTCGCGGCGAGCCTGAGCGAGATCCTTTTCAGCCTGCTCCGACTGATACCAGGTGCCCATCATGGTCATCTGCTGGGAGACGAGGCCGCGAAGCTTCTGCATCTGCTCGACCTGCTGCGTCGCGATCTGATGCCCGACCTGCAACGCCTTCATCTGGCCATCGGCGGACTCCGATTGGGAGCGCAGTTGCGCCATGGTGGATTCTTCGGTCGCAAACTGATCGGCCGTGAGGCCAGCCGCCGCCAGTGTTCCACCGATGGTGTCACGGTTGGTGTCCGACCAGGACTGATAGCTCGACGAGAAATCCTGCCCGTTCGGAAGACCGTTCTGGAAATCGGTATAGCTCTGGAAGCGCTGCTTGAGCACATCGTCAAGGTTGCCCATCGAGAACGCCATGCCCTGCCCCTGCTGCACGATGCCTTGCAGGTTGGCGAGGTCCTGTTGAGCCTGCCCCCACACATGATCGGGAAGCTGCATGGTGTTCTGCAGCATGTTCTCGTAGATGCGAATCTGGTTTGCGATCTGCTCCACCTGGTTGGAGATCTGCGTCACCTGATTTGCGATCTGCTCGGCGTTCTGTCCGCCGAGCGCGATCAGTTCCCCATTGTTGAGGATCTGCGTAAACTCGGTCGCGCCGGTGAGCGCCCCGCTGGCTTGGGCTGGCGCGGCAAGGCTGACAGCGATCAGGACGCTTGCGAGAGAACTAGGCAAGAAGAGCTTCGGCATTTTCGATACCTCTTTGCTTGAGCCAGTGGACGGGCCATTCGTCGCCGTGGTGGACGCGCAGCTCATCGATGCGCTTGATGTCGTCCTTTCCGGACGCGCCGACGAAAGACAGGGTGATTGGCCCGAGGGCCATGTCGAACAGACGCCGCCCGTCAGGCGAAGCGACGTAGTATTCGCGCTTCGGAAGAGCGGTTGCGACGATCTCGATTTGCCGCTCATTGAAGCCAATACGCTCATAGAACTCGCGTGTGCCGCTTTCGCGTGCCGCGCCATTGGGCAGGCAAATCTTGGTCGGGCAGCTTTCCTTGAGCACGTCGATGATGCCGGACTTTTCCGCGTCAGAAATCGACTGCGTTGCCAGAACGACGGCGCAATTGGCCTTGCGCAGCACCTTCAGCCATTCGCGGATCTTCTCGCGGAACGCTGGATGGCCGAGCATCAGCCAGGCCTCATCGAGGATGATGAGGCTGGGGGCGCCGGTCAGGCGCTTTTCGATGCGACGGAACAGGTAGAGCAGGACCGGCACGAGATTGCGGTCGCCGAGGTTCATCAATTCCTCGATCTCGAACGTCTGGAAATCCGAGAGGGTCAGGCCATCCTCCTCGGCATCGAGCAGATGCCCCATGGGACCGTCGACTGTGTAATGACGCAGCGCGTCCTTGATCTCCCGCATCTGCACACCCGACACGAAATCGGAGAGCGACCGGCGCGTCGAGGCGGCCATGAGCGCGATCTGTCTGGCGATCGCGTTGCGATGATCGGGGGTGACTTTCACACCCTGCAGCTCGACAAGGGTTTCCAGCCATCCGGCCGCCCAGGCCTTGTCGCCATCGTCGTCCAGTTGGGAAAGCGGGCAGAAGGTCAGCGCCTCCCCTGCTCCAACATCGTAGTGATCGCCGCCAACAGCCACCGTCAGCGGGTACATCGACTTGCCCTTGTCGAAAGCGAAGAGCTGTGCTTGCCGGTAACGGCGAAACTGTGCCGCGATCAGCGCCAGAAGGGTCGACTTGCCCGATCCGGTCGGACCGAAGATCAGGGTATGACCCACGTCGCCGGAATGGAGGTTCAGGCGGAACGGCGATGATCCGCTTGCGACCTGCATCAGCGGCGGCGAGCCGTCGGGATAGAACGGGCACGGCGCAACCGGTGAGCCCGACCAGACCGAGTTGAGCGGCACCAGATCGGCAAGGTTGCGGGTATTGATCAGCGGTTCGCGGATGTTGGCGTACCAGTTGCCGGGCAGACTCCCAAGGAACGCCTCGGTGACGTTCAGCGTTTCGATGCGAGCGGCAAAGCCTTCGGCCTGGATCAGCCGGCGCACGCCTTCGGTCTTTTCGCGAAGGCGCGCCTCGTCGTCGTCGAACATGATAATGACCGGCGTATAGTAGCCATAGGCGACAAGCTGCGAATTTGCCTCGGCAATGGCGTCTTCCGTCTCCGCCACCATCAGCGCAGCGTCCTGATCGATCGCCCCCGAATTGGTCTGGAAAAGCTGGTCCATGAATGGCCGGACCTTCTGCAGCCACTTCTTGCGCGTGCGCTCGAGCCTTTGGCGGGCCTCGATCGGATCGAGAAAGACGAAGCGGCTCGACCAGCGATAGGTGAGCGGCATCAGGTCCAGAGAATTGAGAATCCCTGGCCAGCTCTCGGCCGGAAAGCCGTCTATCGCCACGACCGCCAGATAGCGGTTGTCGACCAGCGGCGAGAGACCGTGATGGAATTCGGCCGTGACGACGAAATCGAGATACATCGGAATGTCGGGCAGGCGGACCGGATGGTTTTCGCCGACAATGCAGAAGCGGGCGAACTGCAGCAGATCGTCATATTTGGCGGTACGGGTTCCGCCGCGTTCCTCGGTCTCCTGTGTAACCATGCGGCGGATCGAGACGACGTTTCCCATATATTGCTCGAACTCGCGGATCGAACGCCGGAAGTGATCGAGCGCGCGATCGGCAAAGGTGGTCGCGCGGGACTCATCGTCGGAATAGACATATTTGACGAGGCCGGACTTGCGCTTCTCCGGTTCGCGATAGGTCAGGATGATGGCGTGCTGGCTCTCATAGTGCCCGTCCGCCGCCTCAAAACGCTTGCGCCGTTCCTCATCGATCAGCGCACTTACCTTGTCGGGGAAATGGCAGTTGTCCCGGGCCGGATAGGCCGTCGCCGGCACGCGCACGGCCTCGACCTGGATCATCCAGCCCGATCCGAGCCGGGCGAGAATGGCATTGATCTGGCGGCTGACCTCGTTGCGCTCGAAATCGGTCGAGCTTTCGTTATCCGGACCGGCGAAATACCAGCCGGCCATCAGGCTCCCGTCCTTGAGCAAGAGCGTGCCGTTATCGATCAGGGCCGCATAGGGCAGCAGGTCGGAGAAGGACGGGCCGGAATGACGAAATCGCTTGAGTGCAACCATAAGTCAGAACGTCCGCCAGGGCGTGGAGGTCGGCCGGTAGTAGGGGCGGTATCTGATGTGGCGCAGGTAGACGCGGCGCATCAGGGGATCGGCTTTCGCCATCATGCGCAGTAGCCCGACAACCACGATCCAGATGACCGTGCCGAGCAGCGCCGATACGGTCGTCAGGATGACGAAGACGAGAATGACCGCGGCGAGCCCGGTCAGAAGCACGAGCTCACGGTCAGCCCCAAAGAGCAGCGTCGGACGCGAAAGGGCACGGTGTATCCGCGCCGTCGCCAGCCGGCTTTCCCTTTCAGCCATGCGGGGCAACCACCGGCTCTTGTTCGTGCGCCTCCAGCGGGACGCCGATGGACGAACCGCTGGAGCCGAACAGGCCGACGATTTGCGTTGCACCGAGCAGGATGCCGGCGACGAGTACGATGTAGCAGAGCCTCCGCGCAAAATCGTTCAACTCGCCGCCGAAGATCAACATGCCGCCGGCAATGGCGACCGCGGCGAGCGCGATAGCGCCAGCGACCGGGCCGGTGATGGATTCCTGAATCTGTTCCAGAGGCCCTTCCCAGGGCAGGCCCCCTCCCCCGCCGCTGGCGAGCGCCGGTTCGATCATGACGAGCGATGCGGCCGCGAGGCCGAGCAGGAGCGTGAAAGCCTTCTTAGACGACATGAAGATTTCTTCCCTGGATGGATTCGGATTTCGACGCGCCGACCGGCGAGGTGAGGTATCGCCCGTCGCGAAAGCCTTCGACCTTCAGGATCTCGCGAACGGTTCGCCCGCCGGGCGCGCGCTCGATCGAGACGATCAGGTCGACCGCCTCTCCGATGACTTCCGGCATAGGCTGGGAGCTGACTTCGGCAACGAGCTGTTCAAGACGGGTAAGAGCGGCGCCGGCCGAGTTCGAGTGAACCGTCGCGATGCCGCCCGGATGGCCGGTGTTCCATGCCTTCAAGAGAGTGAGGGCAGCGCCGTCGCGAACCTCGCCCACGATGATGCGATCCGGACGCAGCCGCATCGTCGACTTCAATAGACGGCCCATATCGACCGTGTCTGTGGTGTGCAGGATCACATGATTTTCCGCCGCGCACTGGATCTCGGCAGTGTCTTCCAGGATCACCAGCCGGTGCTCCGGCGTCGTCTCGACCAGCTCCGCCAGGATTGCATTGGTGAGCGTGGTCTTGCCCGTTCCAGTGCCTCCCGACACTACGATATTGAGCCGGTTCACGATCGAATCGCGGATCACATCAACCTGCTCGGGCGTCATGATGCCGTCGGCGACATACTGATCGAGGCGGATCAGCATCGACGCGCGCTTGCGGATCGTGAACATCGGCGCAGGCGCGGCCGGTGGCAAAATCCCCTCAAAGCGATGTCCGCCAAGGGGCAATTCCCCGGAAATAATCGGTCGGTCCTGGTCGACTTCGGTCTTGAGGGCGTGGGCGACTTTGCCGATGACGGTCTCGGCGTCATGGGAGGCCATCCGCCCCGCCGCCGCTATCCCCTGCCCTACCCGCTCGATAAATAGATTGCCGTCGGGGTTGAGCATGACCTCCACAACGTCGGGGTCATGGAGCGCTGTCGTGACCGTGGCGCCAAGTGCGTCCTGCAGACCGAGGATCAGCCGTCGTTTCGACTCGCTCATGAACCGCCCTCCTGCCCGGCTGCTTTGGTCAGGCCGCGGCTTCCACAGCGGCCGGGAAGAGGGAGACGTAGCTCGACGGCCGCACCAGCTCGAGACTGGGTTCGTCGGCAGATAAGAGGCCCGCGACAGCAATGGTATTGCCAATAGGATGTGGAGACCCGAGCCGCTCCAGTGGCCACTTCGCTCGGCTGAGAATGCGCTCAAACCGAACGTCCGTCACCGTGACGATCCGGTCGTACCCATTGGCCATCGACCATTCAATGATGCCGGCGAACAAGGTATGCGTGGCGTCGCGCAGTCCGCTCGCGGAGACGATTTCGCTGCGTTCGGTGTCGATGCAAAAGCGCGAGCTCTCGACGACGCGGCTCGATTGGGGCATGCGAGCAGCGCCCGCCAGAAACGGAAATATCTGACCGAGCATCGTCGGTCCGGTGGACGAAAGGAGGCGGGCGCAACCGATCACGTGACCATCGTTGCCGACGAGCACGAGATAGGTCGGATCGAGCCGGTCGTACTCGTCCTTTTCCTGGTTGTGCTCTACGTGGACGTCCCAGTCTAACCTGTGTTTGAAGACCCTTGCGCGCAGTTCGTGCATGCGCTCGAGCAGACGTTGCTCACTACTTGTAGCCCTCGTACGGCAAATGGCGACGACGCGCATGACCCAATCCTTAACCCATTGAATTGCGGTCTCTTGAATCCCGTACGGCCGCGCACCACCAGCTGTGAAAAGTCACAGGGGATCGACAGTCGTCGCCGTGATAGACAGGGGGGAGTGCCGAGGGGCCGTTGCCGCATTTATGGCTGAATTGCGATGCAACGCGAAATTGCGACTACCCGAATTGAGGACAAAAACACCCGGAGAGGATCGTTGCCGAGCAAAGCCTTCGACCAGTTGCGAGACGCACTAGAAACGGCCCATGGGATGGCGCCTGTCAAAGCCGCGGTGAAGGAGTTCGCCGGCCAATTGGGGTTTGACTGGTTCGCCTATCTCTCGGTTTGTGGGCCGGAGATCGACACGTTTTCGACGTACCCGCGCGCATGGCAAGGCCACTATATCAACAAGAAATACGCGAGCATCGATCCCGTCGTGCAGGAAGCCCGCCGTTCTGAACGCTGCTTTGCGTGGTCCGAACGCGACATTGCACGGGCATTATCGCCGGATCAGGTGCGCTTCCTCGGAGAAGCCGGGGATCATGGTATCGCATCGGGGATATCTGTGCCCGTGTCGGCCGGGTTCGGCCGGACTGTGTTATTCACGCTTGCGTCGTCGAACCGGTGTGACAATTGCCTGGTAGAATGCCCCTTCCTTGCCGCTTCGATTGCATCGCACGTGGATGTCTATGCGCGGCGCTGGATGCTCGAGCCAATGCCTGCTGTCACCGTCAAGTTAAGCCCTAGAGAGAGGCTCTGCCTGAGCTGGATGGCAAAAGGCAAGCGCATGTCCGAAATCGCGCAAATCGTCGGGACGAAAGTCCGGACGGTCGAGTATCACCTGCAAAATGCTCGGCGGAAGCTCGATGCCACCAACGTCACCCACGCCGTCGCGCTTGCAGTGCGTCAACAGTTGATCTGATCCAGGCCGGTCGCGGGAGGGCCTTTCCGCCTCTACTTCGTGTTGTGCTTGCCGGCGGCAAAAGAGTCATCCGCGATGGCGCCGTCGCCCCCTACCCTGCCCGGCTGTTTTGAGGCTTATTCGGCTTCGCGTCCTGATCGGCGGCCGATATCGGCAGGGAGATCGGCAACTAATATCGGCAATTGTGCTGACTTATTGCGTCCAATGCCTTACATTGCAATCCGTTGAGGCACCATTGAGATCGGCAAAAGAATGCTTGAAACCCCTGCCCGCATCGAGCCGCTGTTTTTTGACGACGCGGTGCCGACCGTTCTGGCCGATCTTGCGATCGAGCTGCAGAAGGCCGCCGATGAACTCGGCCGAGGCCTGCATCCGGAGTCGGCTGACGAATTGGCCGATCTCGTACGAGTCATGAATTCTTACTATTCGAATTTGATCGAAGGCCACAACACACGACCTCGAGATATCGAGAGCGCCCTGGCCGGCGCCGAGATAGATCCCGAACGTCGTCCCCTCGCCCTCGAGGCGAAGGCCCATGTCGAAGTTCAGAGGATGATTGACGGCTTCGGGTTGCGCGGCGAGCTGCCGAGCCCGACTTCGATCGATTTCATTCGGTGGGTTCATCGCGCCTTCTACGACGAGATGCCCGAGGAATTCCGGTTCATCGACAAACCTGATGGCGCCAAGGCCGAGATCCTACCCGGCGAGTTCCGGACGTCCGCGGAACATGATGTCGCTGTCGGGCGCCATCAGCCGCCATCTTCTGACAGGGTGATAGCTTTCATGGAGTATTTCCAGAAGCGGTTCGCCATGGCCGAAAAGCAGGCCAGCCTGCGGATCATCGCGATTGCGTCAGCTCATCACCGCCTCAACTACATTCACCCGTTTCCAGACGGCAACGGCCGCGTCAGTCGCTTGATGTCTCACGCCATGGCGCTCAAGGCCGGTATTGGAGGCAACGGCCTGTGGTCGATATCTCGTGGCCTCGCTCGTGGCCTGAAAGATCGTGGCGAATACAAGCGCATGATGGATCACGCCGACAGTCCCAGACAAGGCGATCGTGATGGACGAGGAAATCTTTCGGAATCGGCACTCAAGGATTTCGTCGAATGGTTCCTTACAGTCGCGCTCGACCAGGTGCGGTTCTCGACCGCAATGTTCGACCTCGGGCGGCTCGATGCTCGCTACCGCGCCCTAATAAAAGATGTCGTCGACGATAAACGAGCACCTGATCTGGTGGCGGCCGTGTTGCGGCACGGCAGGTTGCCCCGTGGTGAAGCCAATTTCGTGCTGAAAACATCCGAGCGCACGGCACGGAGCACGCTGTCGGATCTTGTCGAGCGCGGTTTTCTGAAATCTGAAACTCCGAAGGCACCGGTACGTATTGCCTTCCCCCTCGATTTCAGGGAACGGCTGTTTCCGAATCTCTTCACCGATGTCGAACCCAATGTCCCGGAACCGCCTTCACTGTCTTTCAGATGAGTGGAATTTCAGGAGTGACAACCGGAATGACTCCGGCCGTCCCCGCTCAGAGAGTAGAACACTGCCTTCGGTCAGCCGAATATCGACAATGCCGGTCCTATGCTGCTGTGCAAGCCCGTTGTAGCCGCGGCAACAATTGCCGTGATTATGGGCCCCTGGACTAGAATGTGACCTTGGCAGTGACGGGCGTGTAGCCCCGTCCGACCCTACGGGCGAGCCAGGCCTCGAGCGCTTCGCCGGCTTCAGCGGCCGACGCATAGAGGTCAAGGCGTTGTCGGCCGAGCGAGCCGATCCGCCCCCACGCGCGCATAAGCGCCGCATCACCGTACAGTGACGGTTCTATCGCGAGTACATAAAACCGCGCAACGTTGCGAGCGCAATCGCGGCGTTGAAGGACAACTTGAAGCTTCGGCTCGACCATGTCTGATTGTCATCGACTTCCGGTACCCACGTCCAATTCATTGGCTGAATCGTTTGGGCGTGAGGGATTCACGTCGGTGATAATTGCCTCTCTGACGGGAAAGACGATCGACCGGAGGGTTGTCTAGTTGCTTCCGTTTCCCGTCGGCCCATGGACTTGTGGCAGCCTGACAAACACGCGTTGGGCAATTTTGAGCCACCACGCTGGGCGCTGCATAGCCGGCTAAGAGTCATCTGTTCATGGGTGAAGGTGAGTCGCCCCAAAGGAGCGGCGGTCACGCCCACTCACTCGGTTTGACGCCATCCACCACTGTGAAACTTCTCAGGGTGCTGCATGGACCGAGCCAGCGGCATGTGGCATTGAAGGTTCTCGCGGATTGACCAACCGCGGAGAAACTAAGCGATTGAAAAATCGATGGAAAATGTACGCGCCGACGCCGCGATTCCGGACTGTGAGGCTCCGCTGAGTGATCTTGTTGGCGTGGACCTGGGCATGTCGTTAAGGTTTCGTTAACCTAAAATCCCTTGCCAGAGAACGGGAATCGCTCATACTGGCGCCAGATTGGCCGAAAGGTCGAATATGGCGCTATTTTCTCGTTTGGGGGACAAAGCGGAGATGGCATTTCTCCCAAGTTTTGAGTTTGACGACAAGATCCTTGCCCAGGGGGCCGAGATCTCGCGCAAGCTCGACCAATTGCGCGTCGAGAAGTTTCCGACCGAGGGGCAGAAGACCCTTCGGCGGTTCTCGATGGCCGAGGTCGCCCACTATCTTGGTATCAGTCCGAACAATCTGAAGCGCCTCCATCTTGAAAAGAAAGGTCCTGAGCCTTTCGTCGGTGCCGGCGGACGGCGCTTTTACGCGGCCGAGCAGATGACCGAGCTTCGGGACTATCTCGACAAGCACGGGCGATCGGATTCCAAGAAGTATGTGCCCTACCGCAAACCTGGCGAGAAGCTGCAGGTCATTGCGGTCGTCAACTTCAAGGGTGGATCGGGAAAGACCACCACCACGGCGCACCTCGCGCAGCATTTGGCGCTCACCGGTCACCGGGTCCTGACGGTGGATCTCGATCCGCAGGCTTCGCTTTCAGCCCTCCATGGCTTCCAGCCGGAGCTCGACAAGAACCCCTCGCTCTACGACGCGATCCGGTACGACAACCCCGCCCCGGCCGAAGATGTCATCCGCAAGACGAACTTCCCCTTGCTCGATATCATCCCGGCGAACCTGGAGCTGCAGGAATATGAGTACGAGACTCCGCTTGCCATGCAGTCTCCGTCTCAGGAAGGAAAGCGGTTCTTCACGAGGGTCGCCCGGGCGTTGGATTCGGTCAGTGAGCGCTACGACGTCGTGGTCGTCGATTGCCCTCCACAGCTCGGCTATCTGACGCTGTCGGCACTGTCGGCCGCCACCTCGGTTCTGATTACCGTCCACCCGCAGATGCTGGATCTGATGTCTATGAGTCAGTTTCTGCTGATGCTGGGCAATATCATGAAGTCCATCAAGAATGCTGGCGCGAAGGTCCAGCTGGACTGGCTGCGCTATCTCATCACCCGATACGAGCCCACGGACATTCCCCAGGCACAGATGGTCGGCTTCATGCAGTCGATGCTTGCCGAGGAAATTCTGAAAAGCCCAATGCTCAAATCCACGGCGATTTCTGACGCCGGCCTCACCAAGCAGACGCTCTATGAGGTCGAGCGATCGAACTTCAATCGCGATACCTATGATCGGGCGATCGACAGCATGGATGCCGTGAACTTCGAGATTCAGGGACTGATCCACCAGGCATGGGGGCGGTTGTGATGTTGACTGCCGTCAAAACCACCAAAAAAACCCACGGTTTCAAGCGCATAAGCCGCTTAAGGGGGTGCTAGTCAAATGGCGCGGAAAAATCCCTTTGCCAGCATCATGGACAACGGCGACGCTCCCGCCGAGCGCCCGGTCGCGCAAGACTACACCTTCAAGGGGGCATCACGCTCGCTCATAAGCTCGATCGACGAAATGGCGGCTCAGGCAGGCAAGCTGCTCGAGGGCGAGACGATAATCGAGGTTAACCCCGACCTGGTGGACCAATCTTTCGCCAACGACCGGCTCAACGTCGATCAGGAAGATTACGAGGCCGACTACGCTCAGGTGTTGGAGTCGATCCGTGGTTCCGGCCAGAACTCCCCGGCGCTCCTTCGCCCTCACCCGCAGCGGCCCGGCCGCTACATGCTGGTCTTCGGTCGCCTCCGCTGGCGCGCCGCAAAAGAGCTTGGTCTCAAGCTTCGCGCTGTCATCAAGGATATCTCCGAGCGCGATCATGTGATCGCCCAGGGACAGGAAAACAACGCGCGAGCGAACACGTCCTTCATCGAGAAAGCACTGTTTGCCGCCGACATCGTTGAGCGGAAATTCGACGAGGACAACGCCACAGCCCTCGCCGCAATCGGTGTCGATCGGCCGACGCTTTCAAAGATGCTCTCTGTCGCCTCGATGCCCAAGGAACTTCTCGAGGCGATCGGCCGCGCGAAGGCTGTCGGTCGTGATCGCTGGTATGAGCTCAAGCTCCTCCTCGACAAGCCGGGCAATCTCGACACTGCCCTGGCTCTGGCATTGAGTTCCGATTGGCATGGGATGCCAAGCGAAGCGCGGTTCGATGCGGTCGTCACGAAGCTGAAGGCATCCAAGCCGCGCCGCCGTGCCGCGCAGGCGCCATCCAAACGCAACTGGGCGCCGTCTGATGGGCGTATCGCCGCGGAGATGGTGGCCAGTGGCAAGAAATTCACCATCGCCCTCAAGGCGAAGGGAACCGACGCAGCAGCGTTCGGTGACTACCTCTCGGAAAATCTCAGCGAGTTGTATGAGGCTTTCCGTCGGGAAAAACGAGCAACCACGAACGGAGATTGAGCGCAAAAGAAAAAGGCCCCCGAAACGGCAATTCCGGAAGACCTTCTCTTTAAGTTTGGCGACTGAGAGAATCCCACTTCCGCGAATCATAGTCAAGACCATTCAGGTCGGTTTGAGCGCCGATTCGGCGAGCAGGTTTCTTTTGCCTAGCAATAGGTGAAGGACAATGCAGACGCATACCCCAACGACGCCCTTTGGGCGGCGAACGATGTCACTTGGCATGATGGCAAGCCAGGCTGTGGCAAAATCGGCACCGGCTGGCGCCCAGGTCCAGAAATGGAAAGTGTTCCAGACGATCCGGGAAGCGCGCGAGCTGATCGGCGCTACGGACCGCGCACTCGCCATTCTCAACGCGCTGCTCTCGTTTCATCCGGAAACGGAGCTCACAGGCGACGGCGAACTGATCGTCTGGCCGTCCAACGAGCAACTCATGGCCCGTGCGAACGGAATGCCGGCGACGACGCTACGGCGCCACCTGGCCGTCCTGGTCGACTGCGGGCTGATCATCCGCAGAGATAGTCCGAACGGCAAGCGCTTCGCCCGCAAGGGCAGGGGAGGTCAAGTCGAACAGGCCTACGGGTTCGACCTGGCGCCGATCGTTGCCCGGGCCGGGGAATTCAAGGAGCTGGCGGACACCGTCCGGGCCGAGAAGAACGCCCTTCGGATCGCCAAGGAGCGTCTCACGCTCCTGCGCCGCGATATCGTCAAGCTCATCGAGACTGGCATCGAGGAGAACGTTCCGGGCAATTGGGGCAGGGTCTACCAGACCTATCAGGCCATCGTCTGCCGCTTGCCGCGCTCAGCGCCGAGGCAACTCATCGAGGATATCTGCTGCGATCTTCACGGCCTCTACACGGAGATCCTCGAGGTATTGGAATCATTTGCAAAAACACAGAATCCGGACGCCAATGAGTCCCATTCTGGTCGCCACATACAGAATTCAAACCCAGACTCCATATTTGAATCTGAAGACCGCTCTCGAAATAAGAATGAAGCGGGCGGCAGCGCCGCGGAAACCGACAACGTACGGAGCTTGCCGAAGCGAGAATTGCCTTTGGGCATTGTGCTGGACGCCTGCCCCAACCTGCGAGAATTGACGCAAGGCGGGGAAATCCGTCACTGGCGCGACTTTCTGGCCGCGGCGGAACTGGCCCGGCCGATGCTGGCAATCAGTCCCAGCGCGTGGCGGGACGCCTGCGAGGTCATGGGCGAACAGCACGCGGCGATCACCCTTGCCGCGATCTACCAGCGATCAGACCAGATCAACAGCGCCGGCGGCTATCTGCGCAGCCTGACCGACAAGGCAAGGGACGGCAAATTCTCGACCTGGCCAATGATCATGGCACTGCTGCGCGCCAAGCTGGACGCCGACAAATCGGCGGAGAAAACCGGCCACGAACCGCGAAGCGGCGGTGAAAGCGGGGAAGGGCGGCTCGAAGTCTCGGAAGCCCTTCTGCGGTCGCTGAACAAGCCCAGATCGTGATGATTGATAGATTTGAATTCCGCGGGCGGCAACTCGGTCAGTCTCTGTCGTCGTCGATCAGACCGTCAAAAGTTTCGAGCAGTGCATCGATGATCGATTGGCCAAGGGCATTTGCAGCTTCGCCCATCCGGGCATCGTCTCCGCACCGCGCCGCAGAAGCGAGCTCCGAACCCTGCTCGGTCAGGATCGACTTGGTTCGCTCGATGGCCCATTGGGCGAAATCGTCGCGGCTGTTGACGGTCATGGCTTCCACTGCTGCGCGCTCCGGAGTTTGCGGACTGTTTGGGTTGTTCTGGCTACGAACGAGCTCCGCGAATTATACGGCGTAGGCGCCACAAAATCAGTCCTCGGTTGCGTATTCAGGCCGCCTCGAGCAAGCCGCTACGCTTTGCCCGGTCGATGAGGTTCTTGACGGACGAGGGCGCCCATTTCGTACCGCCACGGGGCGTACGCTCACGAAGTCGCTCGAGCTGGTTGGCGATTTCGCGCAAGGTCAGCTCCGGATTGGAGGAATGGATGCCCGCCACGAGGGTCATCAGACGATCCTCAGCTGGCCGAGGCGGCGACTTCCTCAGAAGCGACTTGTCGGCCATTCCCTCGCTGACAATCCATTTCACCGCGCGCCGTAAACGCTCAGGAGTCCAATCGAGACCACGTTGCCTGAGAACGCGGGAGATATCGTCCCATGTGTGGTCGGGTCGCATGCGCCGCACAATGGGAAGCCACTGGTTCGCGGATGACTGGAGACGCGCTCCATAGGCTGCCTTTTGCGCGGCCGTCATCTTGGCCAGCGCGTCCGGCCGACGTTCGCGGATCCCTGGATTGCCCGGCATCCGGCCTTTTGCTCTGGCGGCTTTGATGCCTGCCTTGGTCCGTTCGGAGTTGAGAGCCCGCTCCAGCTGGGCCACGGCGCCAAGAACCTGCAGGGAAAACATGCCTTGCGGCGTCGTGGTGTCGATCGGGTCGCTGAGCGACCGGAAATGCGCACCTTTTGCCGTCAGGTCCTCGATGACATCGAGCAGATGGCTTACCGAGCGCGCCAGGCGGTCGAGCCGAACGACGACAAGCGTGTCGCCAGCGTCGATCTCGCGGACAATCTTGGCAAGGGCAGGGCGGGCTCTTGAGGCCCCGGAGCCGTGCTCCCGGACGATTGTCTCACATCCGGCGGACCGCAACTCCATCTCCTGGGCTTCTGTAGCCTGCTCGTCTGTCGAGACGCGCGCATAGCCGATTTGCCGGCTCTGTGGTCGACGGGAGGAGTGGTTGTGCGGTGTTTTGGCCATTTGGAGCGCCTGAGAACCGTATCGGAGACGAAATTACAAACGTAGAAGATACAGATAACCGATCGGTTGGAGACGCATCGGCTTCCGAACTTGAAAATAGCCGAGGAGTGTCATATCTTTTGCACAGTAAATGCGACTATGTGTATGACAGGATGGAATCCTATGGGCCAGGCCCTCAAGATACCCGTGCAGAATGAACCTTTGGTTTTGTCCTATATGGACCGGGCCGGGAAAATTGCCATCAACCAAGTGGCGGACGGCTTTGGAATGTCCAAGGGCCAATTGGCCGAGACGGCCGGCCTTGCCCGCGAAACCCTCTATCGGTTGGAGCGCAGCCGCACGATAAAGACCCAGGGGCGTCTACGTGAAATGCTCGAGATCATCAGTCGCGTGACGGAATGGGCGGGCGGAAAGGAACAGGCGATGGCCTGGTACCGAGCCCAGCCGCTGCCGGCATTCGGTGGTCGCACCGCCGAAGCCCTCGTGAAGGAAGGCAAAGCCGCTGCCGTTCGCGATTATCTGGATCATATGGCCCTCGGCGGCTTTGCGTGAGGTTCGTCAGAACCTGCTATAGGGCACATGATCCGCGTTGGGCCTTCAAGCCGACTTCCGGTGAGGGAGCCGCGATCAGGGGTGCGCGCTTCAATCCCAAAGGTGTGCCAGCGCTATATCTGGGGCTCACCATCATGACGGCGGTCAAAGAAGCCAATCAAGGCTTTGCGCATCGGATCGACCCCTGTGTGCTGTGCTCCTATGAGGTCGATTGCGAGGGCATCGCAGACCTGACGACCGAGCAGGGGAGGGGAGAATTTTCCGTCGCGCTCGAGGACATGGCCTGCGCTTGGGCAACGGTCCTCAGCGACGGCGAGCGCCCTGCATCCTGGTCCATCTATGACCAACTGCGGCTTCAAGGCATTGCCGGTATTCTGGTTCCGAGTTTTGCTCCGGGTGCCGAGACAGAAGATCGCAACCTAGTGCTTTGGGACTGGGGTCCGGATCTTCCGCACAAGGTGACTGTATTCGACCCGAGCGGCCGGCTGCCGAAGGACCAGTTGTCCTGGCGATGAAGCAATTGCGGAAGGACAGAGGGAGCTTTCGGACGGAGGCGTCAGCGCCAACCCAAGGCCGGGGCGACGTGGGTCAGGATCGCCTCGATGACATGCGCATTGTAGTCGACACCGAGCTGGTTGGGGACGGTGAGCAGCAGCGTGTCAGCCTCGGCGATGGCCTCGTCGCCCTTCAACTGCTCGATAAGGACGTCCGGCTCGGCGGCATAGGAGCGGCCGAACACGGCGAGCTTTTCAGGCTCGATGTAACCGAAATGATCTTCGCTCTCGTTGCCGCCGAAATACGCCCGGTCGCGATCGTCCACCAACGCGAAGATGCTGCGGCTGACGGAGACCCGCGGCTCGCGCGTGTGACCGGCCGCCTTCCACGCCTCGCGGAAGGCGCGAATCTGATCGGCCTGCTGGAGATGAAAGGGTTTTCCGCTCTCGTCGAACTTGAGTGTGGAGCTCTGCAGGTTCATTCCCAGTTTTGCTGCCCATTCCGCAGTTGCGTTGGTGGCGGCGCCCCACCAGATGCGATCACGCAAGCCCTCCGAATGTGGTTCGACACGCAGCAGGCCAGGCGGGTTCGGAAACATCGGGCGCGGGTTGGGTTGTGCAAAGCCTTTGCCGCGCAGCACGTCGAGGAACACGTCGGTGTGCTGCCGGGCCATGTCGGCATCGCTCTCGCCCTCTTGCGGAACGTGGCCGAAGTAGCGCCAGCCATCGATCACCTGCTCTGGCGAGCCGCGGCTGATGCCCAGTTGCAAACGCCCTCCGGCGATCAGGTCGGCGGCGCCGGCGTCTTCGGCCATGTAGAGCGGGTTCTCGTAGCGCATGTCGATGACCGCCGTGCCGATCTCGATGCGGCTGGTCTTGGCGCCAATCGCCGCCAGCAGCGGGAACGGCGAGCCAAGCTGGCGGGCGAAGTGATGCACGCGGAAATATGCCCCATCCGCGCCCAGCTCTTCGGTAGCAACGGCCAGATCGATGGACTGCAGGAGTGCATCGGATGCAGACCGTGTCTGCGACTGGGGCGAGGGCGTCCAGTGTCCGAACGACAGAAAACCGATCTTTTTCATGAGAATGCCACGTCAGAGTGAAAGGCGCTCGCGTTATCTAGTTATTGAACCGCTGGCGCGCCACGCCGAATTCGCCCACCAGATGTGCGAGAAGGGCAGGGGAGGGGGTTTTTTGTCCCTACAGCCCGCTTGCCTTGGTGAGATTGACTCGAAACCGATCGCGGCGCCGCTGATATCTACGGGTCATCTCGGCGGAGGCGTGGCCGAGCTGCTTTTGCACGTAGCGCTCGTCGACCTCGGCCGACGAGGCAAGCCCGGCGCGCAGCGAATGCCCCGCGAACTTTTGTTCTCGTTCGCCCTCGGAAAGATCGCCGCGTACGCCGGCCGCCAGCGCTGCCCGCTTGACCAGGCGTGCCACCTCCTGGTCGTTGAGCCGCTCGCTGCCCACCTTTTTGCCTTGCCCCGTCACCCTTCGGAACAGCGGCCCGTGGGCAATGCGCGCGAGCTTGAGCCAGGTCTCCAGCGCCACGACCGGGCAGGTCGTGTCGGACGAGCCCCGGCCGATCTCGACCTCCCGCCAGCCGGTCTTGCCGCGCAACGTGACGAGCAGGCCTTTTTCGAAGACCTCGATCCAGCCGCGGCCGTCCTCGGTTTGGTCGCGGCCGACGTCCAGGCCGACGATTTCGGAACGACGCAGCCCGCCGGCAAAGCCGAGAAGCAGCATGGCACGGTCGCGCAAGCCGCGCAGGGTACCCCGATCGAGGGTTTCCAGCATGGCCATGAGATTCTCGGGCAGGATGGCTTCCTTCTGTACTGGCGGTTTTGCGTGGCTGTTGCGAATGCCGGCCATGACGGTGGCGATGTGCCGGTCTTTCCTGTCCAGCGGCTGGCCACGCTGTGCATAGTTCCACGTCAGCGAGGAGAGGCGCCGCTCGATCGTGGATACGGAGTTCGGCTTCTTGTCGCCGGTCGCCTTTCCTGAGGCGCAGGCGGTGATGTAGAGGCCGACCAACTGCGGATCGGGCGGGAACACGTCCAGACCTTGGCGGCGCGCCCAGGCGCAAAAATGCTTCCAGTCCGCAGCGTAGGCGCGGCGGGTGTTGGCCGAGCTCGCCGCCTCGACATAATCGCGCGCGCGATCGGCCAACGCGTCGAGATGCGCCGGCAGGCGCGGATTGGCGACGGCCGGAAGAGGGGAGGGGGCTTCGGCTGACAGTTCTTCCGGGGCGCGACCCATCTCCATGACGACATCGATGATGTCGGGCAAATCGTCCGCAGCTTTCGCCTCCAGCCCGGCCGACGACCGCAGACCTAAAGCATCGTCCTGCGCCCCCGTGCTGTGGGGCGGTGCGGAGGGTCGCGCGAGGCGATTTTCGGGCTTCTGCTCGACGATTCGGGCTGTCGCTCGCGTTTGGTCAACGGACGGCAAGTTACTGATCTGGCGCGAATCATCTTCGGAGTTCATTGGCGGATTCTAGCCGAATCAGCGGATTTTTCGTAACATTCGAGCGGACGAACTTTACAGCGAGGGTGGCTGTGGTTCATGGGCCCGACAAGGAGACGGTTGATGATGCCGCCTGGAATGAGGCGGTTGCAAGGGAGGCCGTGATCCGCAGACTGGTCTCGCTCGACTGCCCCGGCCGGTCCGATTTCTTCCGGGCTTGCCGTGAACTCGGCCTCAAGCGAACCCGGCTTTACGAACTGATCAGGGCTTATCGGGAGCATCCGGTCACGAGTTCGCTGCTGCCGCGCCCGGGCGGCACGAGACAGGGCAGCCGCCGGTTGCCGGATGAGACCGAAGCGGTAATCGCCGAAGCGCTCCGGGACTTTTACAAGACACGCCAGAAGCCGAGCATCAATCGACTGCACAAGGAGATCCGCGGGCTCTGCCGCTCGCGTGGCGTGCGCGTACCGTCCTGGCATGCGCTGAAGGCGCGGATCGAGGTCATAGACCCCGCCGAACTGACCAAGGCACGGGAAGGCTCGAAGGCAGCGCGTGATCGCTTCCACCCAGTTCCGGGAGAATATGCCGCCGAGTGCGCGTTCAACGTAGTCCAGATCGACCACACGCTGGTCGATGTCATTGTCGTCGATCGCCGATGTCGGCGGCCCCTGCAGCGGCCGTTGCTGACGCTCGCCATCGACATCGCAAGCCGCATGGTCGCGGGCTTCTACCTGACGCTCGAGGCGCCGTCGACGGTTTCGGTCGCACTCGTAATCCAGCATGTCGTGCAGCCGAAAGAGGTGTGGCTTGCCGGACTGGGCATCGATGCGAAGTGGCCGGCCTGCGGGTTCCCTGATGCCATCCACCTCGATAACGCCAAGGAATTCCGGTCGCGCGCCCTGCAGCGGGGCGCTGAGGAATATGGCATCGAGCTCATCCATCGTCCGATCGCCACTCCCCACTATGGCGGCCATATCGAGCGGCTGATCGGCACCATGATGGGCGCCGTCCATCTTCTGCCGGGCACGACGTTCAGCGACATCGACGAGCGTGGCAGCTATGATTCCGCCGCCCATGCGACGATGACTCTGGATGAACTGGAGCGGTGGATGGCGCTCGAAATCACGCGCTACCACGCCGATCGCCATGGAACGCTGGGGATTCCGCCGCTTGCGGCATGGCACGAGGCTGCGGCCCGCCGCGTTCGGCCTGTGCGTCAGCCCCACGATCTCGCCGGCTTCACGATCGATTTCCTGCCCAGCGCCGACCGGCTGGTGCGGCGTGACGGCATTCACCTGTTCGGTCTCCGCTACTGGGATGACGTGCTGAGCATATGGGCCGGTCGGCTCGATCGTGCGTTGCGCGTTTCCTACGATCCACGCGATCTTTCGAGGGTTTTCGTGCGCGCTCCGGATGGTACGCGCTGGCCGATCCGCTTTGCCGATCTGCGGCGCGCGCCGATCACACTTGGCGAACATCGCCGCGCTCGGACCGCCCTGCGGGAACGCGGTCTTTCGCTGGTCGACGAGCAGCTGATCTTCGAGACCATTGAGTCCCAGCGCGCACTAGTCGAGGACGCGACCAGGCGCACCAAGGCAGCGCGTCAGCTGGCGGAGAGGCGCGACCGAGCGCTGGAGGCTGCCGCGTCAAACGCGCTGGTTGCGGCCGAGCCGGCGCAAATCGAGGATGAGCGGCCGATCGACTGGAGCAAGGTCCCCGTCTTTCCCGTCGAGGAATGGTCGTGAGAGGGGAGGGGACTTTCGAGCACCTCGACGACCGCTACCGCCGCTATGCCGCTTTGCCCGACGAAGAGCGCATTGCCTGGATCAAGGCCGACCGCTGGATCGGCTTCGACCAGGCGCAAGCCGCACTTGTCCGCCTGAACGCGTTGCTTGCCTATCCCCCACGTGACCGTATGCCCTGCCTGCTGATCTATGGCGACACCGGCATGGGCAAGACCAAGATCGTCCGCAAATTCGAGCGGGCGCATCCGCCCACATTGTGTCAGTCGACGGGCGTGACCAACAGGCCGGTCGTCGTGGCCCAAGTACCCTCGGAGCCGGTCGAGCGCGACCTCTATCGGGAACTGCTGGCCAGCCTGCAGGCTCCAGCGCTCGTCGGCGGCGCGCTTGCCCGGGAGAAAGACATCTGCCGCTCGCTGCTGCGCACCGTCGGCGCCAGAATGATCGTGCTCGACGAGGTCAACGGCATGCTGGCGGGGACCTATCGGCAGCAACGGATTTTCCTGAATGCGCTGCGGTTTCTCGCAAACGACCTCAGAGTGCCGCTTGTCTGCGCCGGTACCGACCTGGCGCGCCAGGCCTTGCTCACCGACGCGCAGCTTGCCGAGCGCTTCGAGGCGTTTCATCTCAAGCTCTGGAAGAACGATCACGCCTTTGCGCGGCTCTTGAAAAGCCTCGCTGGCATCCTGCCGCTGCGCGCTCCGTCCGATCTCGAAACGGACGCGGTTCGTGAAAGGATCCACACGCTCACCAGCGGCGTCACGTTCAGGATTTTCCAGCTGATCGAGACGGCAGCCGAGGAGGCGATCCGGTCGGGGAAGGAACGGCTCGACCTGATGAGCTTCGGCGATGATCTTGTCCTTCCGCTTGTGTCGATGACGCAATCGGCACGCCGGCGGATGCCGCAGCCGGCGGCCGGGTGATGGAGCCGGATCGTCTGCCCGTGGCGCCGCGGCCCTTTCGCGACGAATTGCTGTCCTCCTGGATGGCGCGGGTGGCATGCCGCTACGGCCTTACGGCGCAGCAACTAGCCGGCTATTTCAGTGGCCTGTCGTCACCCCTGCCGATAGACGACGGGGCTCCGGCGGCCGGGCAGACGAGGGTTTGGGCACAGATCTGCAGTGTCGACCCCGATCGGTTGCATCGCCTGTCCCTGAGCTGGCGCTACCCGCGACGCGCTCGAGCCTGGTACGTAAGCAGGGGACCGGAATGGACGCCGTCGGCGATGTCCGGGTCTATCCCAGTCTGTCTCGCTTGCTTCGCTGCCGATCGCGCTGCGGGCCACGACGCGCATCTTCGAGCCGGCTGGATGCTCGCCGAACGCTGTATCTGCCCAACTCATGGCGAGTTGCTGCACGATCACTGCGTATCGTGCCACTGGCGTCTTTCCGTGGCTTTCCACCTGCACGACGGAAGCGCGCGGCCTGTCTGCAGCCATTGCGCGCGGCTTCTCACCGATAGGGGAGGGAGGGCGGTCAGCCACAGGATCCCGCCCTCCTGGCGACGGCGCTGGCCACCCAGCAGCGGATCACGGCAAGCGTCAACGGTGAAAATCCCGAGGGCGACAGGCTCGAGAAGGCGCTCTCAGTGCTCTGGGCGCCGCTCGACCATCCGGCAGCAGCGCGGCCGGTGCTGGCGCTGTGGTTCAACGAAGCCGGCTGGCGCTGTCCCTATGAAGCCAGGCATGCCGTCGGCGCCAAAACTCCGCTCGGCCAGTTGCCGGTGCGCTGGCGCTTCCTGACGCTGCTGGCTCTGGACGACGTTTTCGGTACCGATCCGCGCGTGGACGGTGCAATGCCGCCTGTCGCCGCTCATCTCGCCCGGCGGGCCGCGCCACGACCGATCCGCCTCTCAAGGCCAAGCCGACGGCCGCACGTCCAGCTGCTGAAGCGCTCGGCGGCCGAGTACGAGCGCCTGGCACGTCAAATTCTGGCTGATCCGAACTGGACCGCAGCGGAAGAGCTGCCCCCGCGAAAGCGAGAGCGTGTCCGGGCTCGGCTGATCGATGCTGCGCTTGCCGGGAATCCGGCGTCACCCGGGGCATGGTTGTCGCCCAAACTATCGAGCGACGAGCAGGCGATTCAGAAATGCTGAGACTGCGTGCTGCGGGGCGTAGTCTCACGAATTTCGATTCATCCGGCCGTACAAGGATGCACGAGATTTCGTCCGCAAGCCCGATTGACGTCGATATCGGCATTCTGCTCGACGAGAGAGGCTGCCCGCTGCCGCTGTCCGGGGATTAAGCGCAAACCCGGTCCGCTCAATGAACGCGAATTCTCGTCGATCTGACGCCTAAAGGAGACTGTCCGCCGGTGAAAAGCGAGCCACAAGGCCATTTTTTAAGGGGTCTCACAAAACGAGCGATAATGCAAGATTATCATTCATTATTGTTTGCCGACAGGCAGGGCGCTTTAGGCATATTATCGTTGTCAAAAGCGCCGCCGTGATTCATCCTGCTTTTCGATGATTCTGCGGCCCAAACTCCTCTCGCGCCACCCCGGCAAGCTTCTTGACGCGGTGGCCGTCGCTCCGTGGGCCCTGGTCCCGGCCTGGCTGCGCCGGGCAATCCCGGATGCGCAAAGCGTTGCGGGAAAGGAAGTTGAGGAGGTCGCGCTTGCTGCCGGTGCTGCTATCGGCGCCCTCGATGCGGTAGTCCGCCGGCAGGAACGGTGGGCCGGGGTCTGGCGGCAGCGCCTGGCGCTTGTCGCGGCCGCGGTGACGGCACGACAGGCCGGCCGCGTCGAGGATTCTTTGGCATTGCGCGACGCCGTGCTGCTGACACGCCCCGGCGATTTTTTGTCCGTTGGCCCGGCCGGGCTTTTGCTGCTCGCCTGGCGCCGGTTGGTCGACACGCCTGCCGAGAAACTGCTGACCGAGCGGAGCATCGGCGCGGTGTTGGAAGAACTCGGCTACGCCCCGGATGAAGAGGTGGTCAGCGCTCTGGTGGGGGAACTCGGTCAGATCGGCGGCGGGGCAGAGACGGTCGGGATGCTGACCGGTGCTTTTGTGGCCGCCGAACGCTATGGTTTTGGGCCGGCTTTCGGCGCCTGGCTCGCCGACGGTCTGCTGGCGCAGCGGCTGGCGTGGCCGCATGCAATACCGCTGCTGGGCACCGAAGCTGCTTTTTTTGGCATGCGTGCCGGGCATTCACGTCGGGCGGCGACCGGTATGGCGGCAGCGGGCCCTGAGACAGAGCCGGAGCGTGCCAAAAAACTGCTGGCGGCACAGGCGCGGGCGGCGCTGCGCGCCATCGATCTTTTTGCTGAGCTCGGCCGCCGTGCCGAAAAACTGCTGGCCGTCGCGCCGAAACTCAGGGCCAAGGGAGCGGACGCGATCGTCGACCGGTTGTTGAACGAAGACGCGCTCATGGCCTCGCGCGGGGACAAAAAAATGGACAAAAAGATGAGTGACCGGGGGCTACGCCGCCTGTTCGACCGGCTTCTTGTCCTGGGTGCCGTGCGTGAGCTGTCCGGTCGCCCGACCTTCCGCACCTACGGACTGTGACGATGGCGGCTCGTTCGACCAAAACTCGGCGAGACAATGGGGATGGGCAACGACCGTTGCTTGACCGGGAGCTGGATCACCTGCCGCCGGAGGCGCGCTGGCGCGAATGGATGCAGCGCGTTGAGGCAACCATTTTTGCCGCCAGCGAGCCGGTGACACGTAGTGTCCTCGCGCGGGTGGTTGGCGCGGATTGCAACCTCGATCTCTTGATCGACGACATTCGCGAGGAGCTGCGCGGGCGGCCTTACGACCTGGTCGCCGTCGCCGGCGGCTGGAAACATTTGACCCGGCCGACCTATGCCGACGCCATCCGCGCCGCTATGGGCGGCAGTGAGAAGGCGATGGATCTCACGCAATCCGAGGTGCTGGTGCTGATGTGCGTGGCGTATTTCCAGCCGATCACCCGCGCCGAGTTGTCGTCTTTCTTCGGCAAGGAGATCAGTCGTGATTTTATTGGTCATCTGCGCGGCGCGAAGCTGATTGCGTCCGGCCCGCGCAGCCCGACGCCCGGCGCGCCCTACACCTACGTGACGACCAAAGAATTCCTGTTGGAGTTCGGCCTCGACACGCTGCGCGACCTGCCGGATTTCGAGGCGCTCGAAGACGCCGGGTTGCTGTCGAAGGAGAAGCTGCTGGCAGGGGATATTCCGATGGGGATTGCGGGCGGTGAAGATGATGGCGAGGACGAGCAGCCGAGCGTCGGTCTCGTCGACGACGCGATGTGATGAACGGATCATCCTGGTTTTCCTGCGCCCGCCGATGAGAACTCATGACCATGACGACTGATCGTGCGACAGGCGATGACCGGTGAACCTACATGGCGTTGCCGTCAAGCAGGCTGGCCGGAAATAGCACCAACTTGGTGCCGCCGGCATAGCGTCGCGGCGAGAACAGGATGTCACGAAACCCTGCTGCTTGACCTGGTCGGCGGGCTTCCAGGAAGATTCTGATGCTGTCCCGTGTCTTCCTGACGACCAGCACGAAAGCGAATTTGCTCGTGCGAACAAGGCCGGTCTATGCCGATGCGTCGTCTGGCGGGGCAGTTCGCTTTGGAGCGGTTTGGTGATCGCTGAGGGTCTGGGAGAGACTGTGCAGCGCCCTCAGCAATTCTCCCATCGCCATACTGTGGGACAGCCCGTCTTTTTCGACGACCTTGATCAGCGCCTCGATATGGGCGCTGTCGGTATCCCACGGATTCGAAGAAGTTTTCATAAAGCATCGATTCAGGGGCAACGCGCGGGCGGCCAGGAGCGGGATGCCGCCCGCCGTGTTGCCTGATTTGCGTACTCGTTACCTGGCGCGAATCCCAATCTCGCTGATTATGGTTAAAATAGCATTACAGACTGCGTTTGAATCAGCACCGAAGCATGCCGCTTTGTCGGGCGGATGCAGCGGCACGAGGGCAATGCCCGTGTCGAACGGACACGACAGGATGGCCTGCTCGATTGTCAGAAACTGAAAGCGAACAGTAGATGTCGGTGTGATCGCCAGGACTGCTGAGCGACCTTACGGAATTCGAGGATTTCGGCTGCCCGCTTTGGCATCGAATGCTCGGTCGTGGTGATTGAGTGTGAAATCGCACCGAACAGTAACCCCGCGTCGAGCAGGATTTATCGACCTGATTTCATTGCGAAAATTAGAATTGTCCAAGGATCTAAGAAGGCGCAAATCGCAACCCTTCGAAAATCTGGGAAAGAGCAGCTGAATCAGACACTTGAGCATGCTGGTGCTTGGGGTTACTGTTCGGCGCGATTTCACAACGTGTATGCGAAACTGATAAAGGTGAAGGCCGCGCCACCTCGATGACAACCTTGTCCGCTACAATGTCGCTTGCACCTATTCGCTGCTGGGCGAGACTGATGGTGCCATCAAATTGCCGGAAATTTGCCTGAAGCAGTTTGGGACCGACATGAAGCAATGGATCAAAAACGACTCTCGATCTCATCCGGGATCATCCGGCAATCAGACGCTTTTAGCGCCGTATTGATGTCCGTCAGCAATGCTATGTTAGGGTCCGGACTCATAACCAATAGCTGACGGTGGCGGCGATACAGACTGCGGCGAGGAAGTTGATCGCAAGGCGGTCGTATCGTGTGGCGACCCTGCGGAAATCCTTGAGCCGGCAGAACATGCGTTCGATGGCATTGCGGTCGCGGTAGAGCGCGGGGGAGAAGCAGTTCTTCCAGCGCCGGTTGGCCTTTGGCGGAATGTTCGGCATCGTGCCGCTGGCCTCGACCTGGCGGCGGATCGCATCTGAATCGTAGCCCTTGTCGGCGTGCAGGATGCGGGTGTCCGGCAGACGTTTCAGAAGCTCGCCTCCCGCCGTGCAGTCAGCGACCTGGCCGCCGGTGAGCATGAAGGCGATGGGGCGGCAATAGCGGTCGGTCAGGGCATGGATTTTGGTCGTGCGGCCGCCGCGCGAGCGACCGATGGCCTGATTTTGTTCCCCCCTTTACCACCCGAAGCCGAGCGATGCGCCTTCACGGCGGAAGAGTCGATCAGCACCTGCTCGTGCGGGCCGCCGGCGCTGGCGAGCGCGTGAAAGAGATCGTTCCACACCCCTTTCGCCGCCCAGCGGACATACCGGTTGTAGAGCGTCTTGCGCGGCCCGTAGTCCGGCGGCGCATCGACCCAGCGCCCGCCAGACTTCAGCACATGAACGATGCCGCTGATCACGCGACGGTCGTCGACCCGCTCCTTGCCGCGCGTGTCGGTCGGCAGATGAGGTTCAATGCGGCGAAACTGCTCTTCCGTCAGCCAAAATTGGTCGCGATTCATCACGTCTCCCTTTCAGGAGCCGTGAATCACATACCAAGAAAGACGCCAACACTTTTATGGGTCCGAACCCTAGGAAGTCAAATGGCTGAGCCGCCCTATCGCGTCCAGGCGTTCAACAGCGCCACGCACTCCGAAAACAGGATGCACGATGATGCGGTGGCGCAAAAATATGGCTTCAGCGGCGGCCTGGTGCCAGGCGTCGATGTCTTTGCGTATATGGTCCACGTTCCGGTGGCGAAGTGGGGACGAGCCTTCCTCGAGCGCGGCCTGATGGAGGTGCGCTTCGCGAAGCCGGTTTACGATGGCGAAACCGTGGTGGTTACGTCCGAGCCTTCAGACGAAGGCCTAGCGATTGCGCTCAACGGCAGCGACGTTCGAGCTGCCGGCAGTGCCTCGCTGCCGGACGCGCCACCCCCGATCTCCGTTGGCGATTATCCCGAGACTGCGCCGGTTGCGGTGCGGGGGCCGGTCGATCTCAGGTCTTACCAGGTCGGCAAATGGCTCGGAACGGCGCCGCGCTCCTGGCCGGGCCAATCTGGAGCGGACTATCGGGCGGAAGTACGCGAAACCGATCCAATCTATGCTCGCGAAGGGTTGGTGCATCCCGGTATGGTGCAGCGGGTTATGAACCGGGTCTTGATGGAGAACGCTTTACTGGGGCCGTGGATTCATCTCGGCAGCCGCATGCAGATGCTGTCCACAGCTGCTTGCGATGAAGAGTTGGTCGCGCGGGCACGCGTTACCGCGAACTACGAAAAGAAGGGCAACCGTTTCGTGGAAGTAGATGCCGTTGTTGTTGCGAACGGCCGGAAGTTGATCGCCCACTGCCAGCACATCGCGATCTATCAACTTCGCGAACGAGCAGCGTGAGGCACAAGGCTGTCGAGCAGCATCGTCACCGGCGCACCCGGTTCTGCAGGCCGTCAAAACAGATAAGGGAACGCAAGACACGCACGTGACAATCGCTCCACCAGACGCGGACGGGGATTCTAGTCGCCTTTCAAGTTTGTCCCCCAGGACAGCCCGTGTCTGCTTCGGCGGCGCGGGCATCCTTACAACGAAAGCAATCAAAGATGCCCAATGCGGCGCTGGTATATCCCGATACGAAGCTCTTTATTGATGGCGAATGGCGTGAGGGTCGCGAATGCCGGACTATTCCGGTTATTGATCCGGCGACCGAGGAGACGATCGGCTCGGTTGCACATACCGCGCGCCGGATCTCGACGCCGCGCTGGCCGCCGCCGATCGCGGCTTCAAACTCTGAAGCTCAACCTCGGCGTTTGATCGGTCTAAGCTGATGTGCAAGGCCGCCGGCTTGCTGCGAGAGCGCGGAGATCGCATCGCCTGGCTCCTGACGCGCGAGCAAGGCAAACCTTTGGCAGAGGCCAAGGGCGAAGTGATGGCGGCGCCGACATCATCGATTGGTTCGCTGAGGAGGCGCGCCGCACTTGCGGCCAGGTGATTCCGGCGCGCGCGCGAAGAGCCATGCAGATGACGCTCAAAGCTGCCGGTCGGTCCGGTGGCCGCGTTCACGCCCTGGAACTTCCCGTCAATCAAACAGTGCGCAAGCTCTCCGCGGCGCTCGCCGCCGGCTGCTCGATCATCGAAGGCGCCGGCACCGCCGCCGGCGGCGCCTGCCGAGCTCCTTGGCGCCTTCGTCGATGCCGGCGTGACCGCCGGGGGTCGTCACTCTGGTCTCTGGCGCGCCGGGGGAGATCTCCGAGTGTGAAAATGCGCCGGCCAGTGACCCCGCGTCGAGCAGGATTTGTCGTGCTGATTTCATTGCGAAGATGAGTGTTGTCCTAGGGATCTCAGAAGGCACGATTGTGACCCTGCGAATCTCACAAAGAGCAGCTGTATCAAACTCTTGAATGTTCCAGTACCTAGGGTCACTGGCCGGCGCATTTTCGCAGCCGATCGCCTAATCAGATTCACGCGCTCGAAGGCGCACTGAGTCAGTCGGTCTGGTCGGCATCGAGGTATCGTCCCTCGGTTCATTACGCTTCGGCACCTTGGGGTCGATTGCACTATTTGGTAGTTTGTTCCGGCGCCGCGTGGAGAGTCTGCCATGTGGCCAGGGCTCGGGACAAGTGTCGGTCCATCATTCCCACTGCCAAATCGGTTCGACGAGCCTCAATGGCTTCAAGTATCTCACAATGATCGTCGTAAGCTTGCGTGCCCCGTGAGTAATCTGAAAAGTATATTATGCGACGCTGTTTTGAGAATTCATAAAATAATTTCACCGTGCGAAGCAGTACTCTATTCTGTGTTGAAGCGACGATTCCAAGATGGAACGCTTCATCCTCAGCCTCAATTGTCTTTTTGCTATCAATTGCAAGCTTCGTTTTGTAGAGGATTTCCCTCAGCCGATCTACGTCCTGATCCCGCCTTCTATCGCAGGAAATCCGTACGCCCTGCAGCTCCAGAATACTTCGCACTTCAAACACGTCCTTAGTCTCTTCAGGCTGAAACGGCAGGCCAGAAGACGCACGAAGAACGAGGGCCTCGATGCTACTTTCCTCAGAATTTCTAAGATAGATCCCAGAGTTAGGCCTTCGCTCAATCACACGCATCGACTCGAGAGCGGCCAAAGCCTCGCGAACCGCCCCGCGACTGACATTGAACCTGTCGGCAAAGTCACGTTCCGACGGCAATCGTTCGTTCGGCTCATAGCGACGCTCATCAATGAATGAGAGTATTTTCCCTACAACGTTCGGGACACCGGCAATCCTATCGCTTTCCGTCTTCTCAAGCATTTTTCGGTCTTTTTTCCAGCCGTCAGTCCATCCCAACCAGGTCCATCCCGATACGGAAGGGTCATAAATCATACGCGTTGCTTGGCAACTCGAACCCAAAGTACCAGTGAAACCCTAGCCGGTCTACCAAATTGGTTAATCCGGCTCCGCGCTGAAGCTGCCATATGCCCGATGGTTAAGCCACCCGTTCATTAAACTCCCCACGGCATGCCTTGCGCGTAGAGATGGCCAAGCGCGGCGCCCGGCCAACACCAAGCCGATGGCCTAGCCGTAAACGCCGTCCGCCGTTCAGGGCCTTCCTCTATCGCCACCGCACCCTCGAGACGCAGGTCGAAACTACCTTGCTCTCGTCAAACTCATTTCAGCTAAAATCTAGATGCAATTCATGGGTCGGTGACCTATAAATGCCCCCGGAACGCTCGGAGAGGCGTTCAGGTAGGAGCCCGACCATGATCAAGATGAGCGTCTACTATCCGGCCCATGGCGGCTCGAAGTTCGACCACGATTACTACTGTGCCAGCCACCTGCCACTGATCAGAGAACGAATGGGCGATGCCTGCCTGCGCTACGAGATCGAGAAGGGCCTAACGGGCCGCGAACCTGGAAGCGCGCCGGAGTTCGTCGCAGCGTGCCACATCTACTCACCGAGCCTGGGGACATTCCGGGAGGCGTTCGGCCCACACCGCGCGGAGATCGTCGCGGACGTCGCCAACTATACGGACATCGCACCCATCGTGCAGATCAGCGAAATCGTTGGAGCGTAAGGGCTTCGGTGCGTCAGGCTTGGCCGTTGTCCGGGATCGGCGTCGTGCTCGCCATGACCAGCTAACCGGTGCCGAACAGGTCCACGATCAGGAACGTGTCATTGCCATTCATGCGACAACTACTTTGCTCTCGTCAAGCGCGCTTCAGCCAAAATCTGGATGCGCTCTATGAACCGGTGAAGTAGACCGGCGCTGGCGAACGGTTCCAGAAAGCACCCGAAGCCTGCATCATTAACTCCATCTATCTTCGAAGTAGGGGTCAAAGTTCGGTCGTGCGGATACCCGCCGGGACCAGCGCCGCGTCGATCATTGCCATGACCATGTTCTGCGGGGCCTTGCCGATGTCGATGACATGTCGGCGGTGTCTATAGTGAGGGTGAACATGCGTCTCTCTCCTCACCTGCGAAGAGTAGAGCGAAGGTGCAGCCCGCTCACCGACTTGAGGCCAGCCTGCCGCAAAGTTCATCGGCAAAACCCGCTTCCAAGCACATTCCGCACGCAAAAGCCGTTTCACGCTTTTGCTTGGAAATGGGGTTAGCCCTTGTCCGCGGCCAGGCCTACCTGTTCGACAGCGTGCGCCGCGCAGATTTCGTCGTTGTCCGATGTATCGCCGGAGATTCCGACAGCACCGAGGGTTTCGCCCGCTTCCCCGCGTATCAGGACACCACCGGGAACCGGCACGATCTTCCCGCCGGAAACGCCGGACAGGGCTTGGACAAAATGAACACGCTCGGCGGCGGCCGCGTTCAGCCAGCGGGAGCCCGAGCCGACCGCCAGCGCGCCATAGGCTTTGCCAAAGGCGATCTCGAAGCGGAGCATGGAAGAACCATCCTGCTTCTGGAATGCGATGAGGTGGCCGCCTGCATCGAGCACCGCGACCGAGAGCGGCTTCAGGTTGAGCTCCCGCCCCCGATCCAGCGCGGATTCGATGATGCGATTGGCGACATTCAACGTGATGGTATTCATTGTTTTATCCCGTTCCGAGAACGTTCTCGCCTGCCCCACTGGCCTTCAGCTCCAACCGGCGGGCGTGCAGAACCGGCTCGGTATAGCCGTTCGGCTGGGCGCGGCCCTGCAGCACCAGATCACACGCGGCCTGGAAGGCGATCGAATTCTCGAAATCCGGGGCCATCGGCCGATAAAGCGGGTCGCCCTCGTTCTGCCGGTCGACGACCGCCGCCATGCGCTTCATCGTCTCCATCACCTGATCGCGCGTACAAACGCCATGATGCAGCCAATTGGCGATGTGCTGCGAGGAGATGCGCAGCGTGGCGCGATCCTCCATCAGGCCGACATCGTTGATGTCCGGCACTTTCGAGCAGCCGACACCCTGGTCGATCCAGCGCACGACATAACCCAGGATGCCCTGGGCGTTGTTGTCGAGTTCCTTCTGGATCTCTTCGGGCGTCCAGTTCGGCCGCAGGGCGACGGGGATCGACAGGATGTCGTCGAGCTTGGCCTTCGGGCGGTTTTTGAAACCTTCCTGCACGGCGTGCACATCGACCTTGTGGTAGTGCGTCGCATGCAGCGTCGCGGCTGTCGGCGACGGCACCCAGGCGGTGTTGGCGCCGGCCTTCGGGTGAGCGATCTTCTCAACCAGCATCGCCGCCATCAGGTCGGGCATCGCCCACATGCCCTTGCCGATCTGGGCATGACCGGCAAGCCCGCACTCCAGGCCGGTGTCGACATTCCACGCTTCATAGGCGGAAATCCACGCCGCCTGCTTCATGTCGCCCTTGCGGATCATCGGGCCGGCTTCCATCGAGGTGTGGATCTCGTCGCCGGTGCGGTCGAGGAAGCCGGTGTTGATGAAGACGACGCGTTCGCGGGCTGCACGGATGCATTCCTTGAGGTTGACCGTGGTGCGGCGTTCCTCATCCATGATGCCCATCTTCAGCGTGTTGGGCTGCATGCCGAGCGCCTGTTCGACGCGGCCGAAAAGCTCGACAGCGAACGACACCTCCTCCGGCCCGTGCATCTTCGGCTTGACGATATAGACCGAGCCTGTCCGCGAATTGGCGCGGCGGCCATTAGGGCCGACATCGTGCAGCGCGATCAGGCTGGTGATCATCGCGTCCATGATGCCTTCCGGAACCTCATTGCCGTCGCGGTCGAGGATCGCCGGGTTGGTCATCAGGTGGCCGACATTGCGCACCAGCATCAGCGAGCGGCCGGGCAGAGTCAGTTTGCTTCCGTCGGGTGCCGTATAGTCGCGGTCAGGATTGAGCTTGCGCGTGAACGTCTTGCCGCTCTTCGAGACCTCTTCCTCTAAATCGCCCTTCATCAGGCCGAGCCAGTTGCGGTAGACGGCGACCTTATCCTCGGCGTCGACCGCGGCGACCGAGTCCTCGCAGTCCTGGATGGTGGTAATGGCCGATTCCAGAATAACGTCTGAAATTCCAGCCTCGTCTTGGCTTCCGATGACGTGTTGATCATCAAGGATGATTTCGATGTGAAGGCCGTTTCTCGATAAGAGCAACGAAGACGGATTGTCGACGTCACCTAGGTACCCCGCGAATTGTGAGGGATCGCGCAACCCACCCTCCGAGGAGCCCGTCATCAGTCGAAACTGACCATCTTTAATTTGAGAACTGGTCATGTTTGACCAGCTGTCTGTCTTCAACGGCACGCTGTCATCTAAGAATGCTCGCGCCCACGCGATGACTTTCTCGCCGCGCTTGGGATTGTAGCCATTGCCCTTTTCGGCGCCGTCGGTCTCGGGAATGGCATCGGTGCCGTAGAGTGCATCATAGAGCGAACCCCAGCGCGCGTTGGCGGCATTCAGCGCATAACGGGCATTCATCACCGGCACGACGAGTTGCGGACCGGCGACGGTGGCGATCTCCGGATCGACGTTTTCGGTGGTGACCTTGAAATCCGGACCTTCGTCCAGCAGGTAGCCGATCTCCTTGAGGAAAGCCTTGTAGGCCGCCATGTCGGACGGCGCGCCATTTTCGCGATGCCAGGCGTCGATCTTCTCCTGAATCTCGTCGCGCTTTTCGAGCAGCGCCCGGTTCTTCGGAGCGAGGTCGCGAACGATCTTGGCGAAGCCGGCCCAGAACTCTGCGAGCTTGATGCCGGTGCCCGGCATCGCGCGCTTGTTGACGAAATCGTAGAGCCCGCGATCGACCTGCAACCCGCCGACTTCGATTCGATTTGCCATGTCCAAAGCTCCGTTATGGCGCCCCCACAGGCGCGTATCGTTTCGCGGGTTCGGTGCATAGAAAAACCCTTCCACTTCCAGCTCTGCGCTGACGGAAAGGTTCGTGACGCCGGTCTGAACCCTGATGAATCGGTTTGCGGTATCAATCTCGCGAACATCCCGCACCACGCTATCGGCCGTCGGAAGTGCGCCGCCTGCCAACGATGTCTCCGCACCGCGCGGGATAACCGGAACCCGCAGATTGTGGCAAATTCTCATCGCCGCCGCTACCTCCTCGGTGGTGCGAGGCAGAACCAC
>NZ_JBPODT010000005.1:0-408434 GCF_051390635.1 Microbaculum mangrovi | reverse complement strand
TGGAAGATCGCCCGGCCGAGTTCGTGCGGGTCGAGCGGCTGATCGAGCGCGGCGGCGCGCAGCCAATACGGATCGAGTTTTTCGAGGGCCTTCCGCTGGCGCTCGTCCGCCGGCATCAGTCCGGCATCGACCAGCGTCCTCATCAATTGCTTTTGTCGCCTCAGGAACCGGTCCCGCCTGCGACGCATGGCGCGCGCGGCACGCCGGTCGCCGGCCAGGGAGGCCTTTGACTGGGGATCTCGTCCGGCTTCCTCGTTCGGGGTGAGGATACGGACCCCCGCGTCGAGCACGCCGCACGGCTTGCCGCCGGCATCCAGCCGGAGCGCGCACCAGCCGATCGAGTTGGTCCCGAGGTCAAGGCCGAGGCGATATGGAATGGTCATTTCGGTCGCCCCCTTTCGCAATCCGGTTGGCGGGCGATTGCAAGCGACGGTCCCAAATGCACGCCGAAATAAAGTCCGATGGTGCCGCCCGCAGCGTTTCGCGTATTCAATTAGCGGTTGTCGAAATCCGATTGTCAAACCGGCGCGGACGTGCAGAATGACCTAGGGTGACTTAAGCTAGCCGCTTAGAGATCGAGGGCCACCCGTTAACAAGCACTCTGAAGTGCACAAAATTCTCGTCTTAGAGAATGCGCGGCGGGCTCCGGCCCGCCGTTTGCGTTCAGGGAACAGTACCGCGCCGGCTCATCGCTCGGGCCATAGGATCTGCCGATACACACGGTGGCGATTTCGCCTAAGGTCCGTGCCTTGCCGGATGCCAGCGGCTCGAAACCAACCGTGCGCGCGAGCGATTCAAAAACCGAACAGCGCGAACTTATGGACGCGGACAAAACGGGGAGCAGGTCACCAGCGACAATGGCATTGAGCACAGGGTCCCCCATCCCTGGACCGATGGACAATCGCGCCCAAGACGTCCTGGCCCGGCCCAATCCTCCAAATGCGGGGACTGAACACTCAGGCCCTGCCGCTCGTCGGCGGGCATCAACCGTCTGACGCGGCGCTATGGCCGCTTTGATAGTCGGTAGCCGCGGGACCCCGTTTCAACGGCCGACAAGGTCGAGCAGGTGGTTCCAGCGCATCCCCAGATTGAGAACGGGTTCGCGGAATCGATGCAGCGGGAACGGGCGGATCGGGGTTTGCGGGATGGTGAAGTCCTCGGGCGCTTCGGCAAGCTTGCGCCCCAGCCAGGCGCCGAGCCGCACCGACAGCGCCACGCCGCGTCCGTTGAAGCCGAGCAGGACGTGCAGCCCCTCCTCGGGGACGTGATAGTGGGGGAGGTAGTCCCAGGTGATCCCGACCAGCCCGGTCCAGCGGTATTCGACCGCCACGTCGGCGAGCCGCGGGAAGGCGTCGTGAACCACCTTTTTCAGAACGGCATAATCCGGCGCGTCGCGGCCGGCCACGCGCGATGACGAGAAGGACGAGCGGCCGCCCATGAGCAGGCGGTTGTCGGGGCTGCGCCGAAAATAGAGGACGAGCCTGCGGCTGTCGTAAACCGTCTCGCCGCCCGGCAGGGTGTCCTGGTGGCGCGGGTCGAGCGGCGCGGTCGCGATCTGGAAGCTGTTGACCGGCAGTATCGTGCGCTCGAGACCCGGCACGAGGTCGTCGCTATAGGCGTTCGTCGCGACCACGACCGTGCGGGCCGCGACCACGCCCGTCGCGGTGTCGACGCGCCAGCCACCGTTATCCCGCGTCAGGCCCGTGACCGGGCTGTGCGTATGAATGGCCGCGCCGGCTCCGATCGCCGCGCGGGCAAGTTCACGCGCCAGCTCGAGCGGATGGACCGCGCCGCCCCTCGGGTCGTAGAAGCCACCCACGTAGCGGCGCGTCCCGACGCGCCGTTCGACGTCATGCGCGGAGAGATCCTCGGTGGCGATGCCTTCGCTGCGCAGCGAAGCCGCGGCCGCGCGTATCGCGGCAAGCGCGGTATCGTTGTGCGCGAGACGATAGAGGCCGGGCCGCCGCCAGCTGCAGCGCAGCCCGTGCCGCGTCACGAGATGGTCGAGATAATCCGGCGCCGACTGGCCGGCACGATGAAGGCCAAGGCCGGCTTCGCCGTAGCGCCGCTGCAGCGTCTGGCCGTCGATCTTGAGGCCCGGGTTGACCTGGCCGCCATTGCGACCGCTCGCGCCGAAGCCGATGCCGCCGCTTTCGAGCACGATCACGGACCGTCCCGTCTCGGCGGCGTGCAGGGCCACCGACAGGCCGGTGAACCCCGCGCCGACGATGACGATGTCGGCGCGGGCATTTCCCTCCAACGGCACGGTTGCCGGCTCGTCGACACGTGCCGACGCCTGCCACAGCGAGCCGATGTCCTGGTCCGGCTGCGTCACGGCGTCAGACTTGCCGGACGAAGAAATATTTCGTCATCGTCTCGTCCACCTCCCATGTGCCGCGAAACCCGGGCCGTATGGTCAGGGTCGAGCCGGCCTTGAGTTCGATCGGCTCGCCGCCGAGCGGCGTGATCCTGCCGCTGCCGGACAGCACTGAGCAGAACTCCCACTTGTCGTAGTTCATCGTCCAGGCACCGGGCGTGGATTCCCATCGCCCGGAAGAATTGCCGTGCTCGCGCATCGACACCCAGGTCCGCCATTGCGGCAGCCCCCGCAAGATGCGGTCGGCCGATGGCGCCGATGCGATCGGCGTGTCGGGCACGGCCGCCATATCGAGAACATACTGCCCGCGCGGCGCCTCGTCCGGCGCGCCACTCATGTCCGTTCCTCCCGCGCGAACAGCAGAGCATCGGATGGCTCCCACGAAAGCCAGACGGTCTGTCCGTTCGGGAAGTCCGCCTGCGCGCTCAGCCTGCCCGTGGTGACGACGAACGGACCGACCTCCGTTTCCAACGCGTAGCGGATCGACGATCCGAGAAACTCGCGCAGCACGACGGTTGCAGGGAGCCGGTTCGGCGCGCCGGCGGGCTCGTCCTTGCATATTCTGATCGCCTCGGGGCGCACGATCATCGATGCCTTGCCGCCGTAGGCCGTCGATGTCCCGGAGGTCACGAATTCGCATCGAGGCTGCGCCTCGCTGCGGACGCGAACGGCGTCGTCCGGTCCCACGCCGGTCTCCACGTCGACGCGGTTCGAGGTGCCCACGAACTGCGCGATGAAGGCCGAAGCGGGGCGCTCGTAGATCTCGGCGGGCGCGCCGAGCTGGCGGATTTTTCCGTCCGCCATGACAGCGATCCGGTCGGACAGCGCCATCGCCTCTTCCTGGTCGTGGGTGACGTAGATCACGGTGACACCGTACTCGCGTTGGATGCGCTTGATCTCGCCCTGCATCTGATCGCGCATGGACCTGTCGAGCGCGCCGAGCGGCTCATCCATCAGCAGGACGGACGGGCGGAAGACCAGCGCGCGGGCGAGCGCAACGCGCTGCTGCTGCCCGCCCGAGAGCTCCGATACCCTGCGGCCGCCGAGCGCATCGAGCGAAATCAGGCCGAGCACCTGCGAAACGGCCGTCTTGATGTCGGTCTCGCGCCACCGCCGCATGCGCAGCGGAAAGGCGATGTTCTCGTAGACGTCGAGGTTGGGAAACAGCGCGTAATTCTGAAAAACGACGCCCAGCCCTCTCTTCTCCGGCGGAAGCGACGAGAGGTCCTTGCCGTCGATCGAGATCGTGCCCGCGTCCTGTTCGACGAAACCGGCGACGGCCATCAGCGTCGTCGTCTTGCCGGAGCCGCTCAGACCCAGAAGCGTAACGAACTCGCCCGACGCGACATCCAGCGAGACGCCGTCGACCGCCTTGAAGTTGCCGTAGGACTTGTGGAGGTCCTTGATGGTGACCGAAGCGCCGCTCATGACGTCACCAGCACCGGATGCGCGCGTCGGTCAACCGCTCGCAGCCTTCGTCGGTGACCAGAACGGTCTCCTCAAAGTCGCCCAGATAGCCATTGTCGGAGATGCCGCGCTCGACGCAAAGAACCATGTCCTTCTCGATCGGCGTGTCGACACCGCGCGCCAGCCACGGATCGTCCCAGCCCAGGCCGAGCCCGTGCCCCATCGCCGAGAAGACGCCATCGACGTTGAAGCCGAGCGCCTGCTGTCGTCCCAGCCCGGCCTCGCCCAGTTCACCTGCCGTGATGCCGGGGCGAATGCGGCCGATCGTGGTCTCGACGCAATCGACGGCCGCCTCGAAGAGCGCGACCTGGCGAGCCGAAACCGGGCCGACGGCTTTCGCGCGCGCCAGGTCGAACATGTAGCCGTCGACCGCTCCGGAGATCCCGAACCTGATCCAGTCTCCGGACCGCAGAGGTTCCCGGGATGCCCAGGTCGGGAAGTTCGTCTTGCGCATTCGGGTGGGATCCCCGCCCGTTCCCGAAGCCATGAATGAATTGTAGAGGATGCCGCCTTGGGGGACGAGATAGCCGAGACCGGCCGCGACCACCTCGCCATGGCTTGCGCCGGGAACAGCGGCATCCAGCATGACCTCGATCATCCGCGAACCGATCCGCGAGGCCTTGCGCAAGGCGGCGATCTCGCCCGGCGACTTTATCCTGCGCAGGGCGGCGACGAGATCGTCGGCCATCTCGACCTTGAGCTGCGGCAGGGCCTGGCGGAGTTTCGCCTGCATCGCGAATGTCAGCACGTCGCTGCCGACGAGACCGATCCGCGCCGCTGACAGACCGGCGTCGGACAGGCCGGCAATGACGCTTTCAAGGACGAAGTCGGTGTACTCGACGCGGCCGTCTGCGAGCCGGATGCGGCCATCGTCCGGCACGTCGATGACAAGATGCGGCGCGTTTCCCACCGGCAGCAGCAGGAACGTATGCGCCCGGGCCGACCAGTTGCCGGCGAAGTCGGGAATGAACGGGAAGGAGGTATAGAAATTCGACAGATACAGGACGTCGCCGTAGCGGTCGAGCGTGCCGCCGCCGCGCGAGACGACGAGGAGGGCATCCAGTCCGCGCGCGTTGGCGGCAGCGACGGCGCGCTGCCGGCGGTCCGCGAATTCCTCGGTTGAGATGGCGGGCGTGGTCATCAACATCACTTTCGTCTTGTGAGCCAGAAGAGCGACAGGAGGAGGCAGGAGGACAGCAGCAGCAGCGTCGAGGCGGCAGCCACGATCGGACTGATCTCGAAGCGGATGCCGCTCCACATCCTCACCGGGAGCGTCGTCGCCGAGGCGCCGCTGATGAAAAGCGCTATGACGACTTCATCGAAACTCGTCAGGAAGGCAAAGACGCCACCGGCAGCGATGCCAGGCCGCAGGGCCGGCAGCGTGACACGCCGGAATGCGACGGCCGGACTGGCACCGAGGCTGCGGGCGGCGTCGACCGTGCGGTGGTCGAGCTTGCGCAACACGGCCGCCACGTTGATGACCACGAAGGGCAGCGCCAGGATCGTGTGGGCCACGATGAGGCCGGGAATGGTCGCTACGAGGCCGAACCGAGCGTAGGGCGTATAGAGCGCGGCTGCCGTGACGATGGTGGGAACGATCATCGGAAGAAGGATGAGGAAGCTCAGCACCCGGTTGGAGCGGCGCGACAGGCCGTCCAGGCCCAGCGCCACCATCACGCCCAATACCGTCGCCAGCACCGTCGTGCCGGTGGCAACCGCGAAGCTCGATGCCAGGGCGTTGCGCCATTCGGGCCTGGCGAAGAACTCCTCGTACCAGCGCAGCGAGACGCCGCGCGGCGGGAAGGTGATGAACTCGGTCTGCGTGAACGAAATCGGAATGACGATCAGTGTGGGCAGGACCAGGAACACGCAGACAGCGGCGGCCAGACAGATGAGAAGCAGAGACGGCCTTCGCACGGTCATCGCGCACCCCATAACCGACCGAGGTCGAAGAAGCGGTCACCGATCAGGTATATGAGAAGGGTGGCCACGAGAAGCAGCGTCGACAGCGCGGCGGCGAACGGCCAGTTGAGCGTGTTGTTGATGTTGAACTCGATGAGCTGCGCCAGAAGAATGTCCCCCGGCCCGCCGAGGATCGCGGGAACCACGAAGAAGCCGAGGCTGATCATGAAGACCAGCAGGCAGCCGGCGAACACGCCGGGCAGCGTCAGAGGGAAGTAGACCTTGAGGAAGGCCGACACCGGGGAGGCGCCGAGCGAACGGGCAGCGTTCTCGAGGGACGGATCGATGCGGCTCATGACCGCCGCGAGCGGCAGCACGCAGTAGGGCAGCATGATCTGCGTCATCCCGATCAGCACGCCGGTGGAGTTGTAGACGAGAGGCACCGGACTTGGCCCCAGGCCGACCAGTTCGAGCAGACCGTTCAGCGCGCCCTGCGGATTGAGCAGGATGATCCAGCCGTAGGAGCGCACCAGCAGGTTGGTCCAGAAGGGGATCAAGACGCACAGAACGATGACGACCTTGGCGAGCGGCCCGACGCGGCTGAGGACGTAGGCCAGCGGATAGCCCAGCAACAGGCAAAGCGCCACGACCTGCGCACTGAGCAGAAAGGTGCGGCCGAGCACCCTTACATACACGGTGGAGGTCAGGATCCGCTCGTATTGCGCGAACGGATCCTCCCATCCTCCGAAGCTCGTCGCGACGAGCCGGCCGACCGGCCATACGAACAGCACCGCCAGAAACAGAAGCCCCGGCAGGACGAGAAGCATGGCGCCGTAGCGCTTCTGGAGCTGCAACATGAAACCGGCCCGGCTTCGGCGCGGCTAGAAGAGTTTCCATTCGGTGACGCGCTCGGTCACCGCATCAAGGTTCTCGCCCCACCACTTCTCCCCGAGGACGATCGGATCCTTCATCTGCGGCCCTCCCGACAGAATAGCGGCGCGCTCCGGCGCGATGAGGTCGAAAGCGGCGGGAACGACAGGGCCGTAGGTGTAGGCTTCGGCGATGGCCGCCTGCGCCTGCGGCGTCAACGCATAGGCGAGGAACCGCATGGCCGCGTCCTTGTTCGGCGCGCCCTTCGGCACCACCATCGCCGACCAGGTGATGAGGCTCAGTCCGTAGGCGATCTCGATCGGCGCGCCATTGTCCTTGGCGTTCAGGGCGCGGCCGTCGGGAATGATGCCGATCGCGGCCTGCCCGTCGGACATGTACTGCTCGCCCTGCGCGTTGGTTTCGTACCACAAAATGCTGTCGCGGATGGTGTCCAGTTTGGCCAGCGCGCGCTCGACGTCGAGCGGATACAGGTCCTCCGGCGCCACTCCATCGGCAAGCAGCGCCGCCTCCAGGTAGCCGCCATGCGCCTTGGCATAGAAGGCGCGCTTGCCGGGGAACTTCTCCAGATCGAACACGTCGGCGAAGGTACGAGGGCCCTCGCCAAGCTGACTGTTGTAGGTCACCACGCGCGCGAACAGCACCTGCGGCACGGAATGCTCGGTCACCAGGTCCGGTGCATCCATGATCCCGGTGCGGTCGACAACCGCATCGTCGATCGGCTCCAGCAATCCGCGGTCGGCGCCGAGCCACTGGAAGTCCGGCAGAACCTCCACGATGTCCCATTCGGTGTTGCCGGCTTCGACCATGGCCTGGACGCGCCCATAGGTGTTGCCCGGCTGCGTGATCACCTCGATGCCCGTCTCCTCGGTGAAGGGATCGAACCAGGCCTTGCGCATGGCCTCTTCCCAGGAGCCGCCCCACGTCGCAAACACGATCCTGTTGGATTGGGCGCGCACGATCCCGGGCATCGCCAGGGCAGCGGTAAGGCCGCCGGTAGCCTTCAGCAGGCTGCGGCGCGTCATGCGTAGGGATGAGTTGCCCTGCGGGGCGTCATAATTGGTTGGCATTGGTACACCCTCGGTTGCTATTGGTATGTTGTTTTTCTGCAGGCTGGATTGTATGGTCTGAAAAATGAGCTTGTAAACCCCCTAGTTACCGCGATTTTGATGATTAATCCGCCGAAATTGGTATGATTGGTATATTTGCGGTGGAGGGAGCCTGATGGACGAACAGAAGACGGAATGGCGGCCGCGGCCTGCGCTGGGACGCGACGATCTGCTCAGCCAGTGGCGCGCGGCCATGCGCGACGGGCATCTGCCGCCGGGGACCCGCCTGCCGACCGAGCGCGATCTGGCGACGGCAAGCGGCCTGTCGCGCTCGACCGTCCGTGCCGCGCTGGCGACGCTGGAGCATGAAGGCGCGGTCGTGCGCAGCGTGGGCCGCGGGACCTTCATCGCCGAAGGCGCGCCGCGGGCGGATACGCCGATACAGCAGCCGGAAGGCCCGCAATGGTCGCCGGCACAGCTCATGGAATTCCGGCTGTTCGTCGAACCCTGTCTCGTCGATCTGATCGTCCTTTCCGCATCCGAGGCGGATTTCGAATCGCTTGCAAGATCGATGGAGGAAGGTCGCCTGGTGCGCGACTGGCAGCATGCCGAAACGGCCGACCGCAGTTTCCACGAAGCCCTGTTCCGGATCACCGGCAACGCGATCTTCGCGGATCTGGGCAAGCGCATCAGCGCCATGCGAGACGGGCCGGTCTGGATGAGGCTCAAGGAAAGCAGCTTCTCGCTGGAAAAATGGACGATCTACCAGCGCGAGCACGAGGGGATCTTCGCCGCCCTGTCGGGTCGCAATGCCGACACCGCACGCAACGCACTGCGTCGGCACCTGGGCGGCGTGCGCGCGCAGACCCAGCTCGCCCATCACGATATCTGAGGCAAGAAGACTGACAATGCGCGACTTCGAAAGCTCCGGACGCTCCCTGGTGACCGCGCGCCACGGGATGATCGCGACATCGCACCCCGCCTCGTCTCTGGTCGGGATCGAAATCCTCAAGGCGGGCGGCAGCGCGATCGATGCCGCCGTGGCCGCCTGTGCGGTGCAATGCGTGGTCGAGGCCGGCTCGACTGGCATCGGCGGCGACTGCTTCGCCATGCTAAGCGAGGCCGGCTCGACCGACATCCGCGCCTATAACGGCTCGGGACGCACGCCTGCCCGGCTCGATCTCGCCGTCATCGAGCGCCAACCGGAGCGGATCGTCGGCCGCTCCTCGCCACATGCCGTGACGGTGCCGGGCGCGGTCGAGGCCTGGGCGCGGCTCGTCGCCGACCACGGCCGCATGAGCCTCCGCGAACTCCTTGCCCCGGCGGTCGAGATGGCGCGCGACGGCTATGCCGTTTCGCCGCGCACGGCCTACGACATCGCCAATCAGCGCACGCTTCTGGCGGCAGACCCCGCCGCCCGCGCGACCTTCCTTGTCGACGGACAGGCACCCGAGACAGGGGCGGTGCAGTGCCAGGGGGCGCTCGCGGCCACCCTCGAGGCGATTGGCCACGATGGCCCCGACGCGTTCTACCGCGGCGAGATCGCGCAGGAGATGGTGGCATTCCTGCGCGAACGGGGCGGTGTCCATACCGTCGACGACTTTGCCTCGGCAGCCGGCGCCTATGTCGAGCCGATCGCGGCCGACTACCGCGGCTGGACGGTGCACGAATGCCCGCCCAACGGCCAGGGCGTCATCGCGCTGCTGATCCTGAAGATCATGGAGCACTTCGATCCGCCGAAGGGGCCCGCCGATTTCGAGACGCTGCGGCTCGAGGTCGCCGCAGCACGGTTCGCCTACGCCGCGCGGGATGCCGCGATCGCCGACGACGACCCCGACGGACAGGTGGCGCGGCTGCTGTCGGACGCGTTCGTGCGCGACCTCGCCGACCGCATCCGCAGCGGCGCGGCCCCCGAGCCGGCGCCGGTCTCGAGCCCCGTTGCCCATTCGGACACGGTTTACATCTCGGTGGTCGATCGCGAGCGCAACGCGGTCAGCTTCATCAACTCCATCTTCCATCCCTACGGAAGCGGGCTGATGACACCGCGTGCGGGCGTGCTGTTCCACAACCGCGGTCAGTCTTTTTCGCTGATGCGCGGTCATCCGAACTGCATCGCGCCGAACAAGCGGCCGATGCACACGATCATCCCCGGAATGCTGTCGCGCGATGGTCGCGTCGTCATGCCGTTCGGCGTGATGGGCGGCCACTATCAGGCGATGGGCCATGCTTGGCTCTTGTCGAGAGTGATCGATCATCGGCTCGATCTGCAGGAGGCGATCGATCTGCCCCGGCTTTTTCCGCTCCCCAACTCCCGCGTTATCGAGATGGAAGGGCGGCTGCGAGGCGCCGTCGGGGAGGCGTTCCGTCAGGACGGTTTCGATGTTCGCCCGCCGCACTGGCCGATCGGCGGTGCCCAGGCTGTCCGGATCGACTGGGCGCAAGGCACGCTGCAGGGCGCCTCCGATCCGCGCAAGGATGGCTGCGCGTTGGGCTACTAGACGATCGCCAGTCGGCCTGACCGAACCGGCCTCGGGCCGATAACCGTCGTAATGACGCTGCTACATTTTTTGCCGGTGGCGATCGACGATCTGGACCTCCGTCTCTGGCGCCGGCCGCGATCTGGTCCGCTGGCAGATCGAACAGGCCGCCGGCGATCTCGACCGGATCCGTCAGGGCGCGATCGTGCAGACCGGCCACGCAGTCGAGGCCCGCATCTACGCCGAGCGGCCGGAGAAGAACTTCCTCCCGTCCCCGGGCACGATCGAGACCGTATCCGGGCCGGAAGAGCGAGGCGGTCTGCGGATCGACCATGCGGTCCGGTCGGGCGACACCATCACCCCGTTCTACGATCCGATGATCGCGTAGGTCATCGCCTTCGGGCCGAACCGGGCCAGTGCGATCGCCCGACTGGACACCGCCCTCGAAGCCGTGCGCATCGCGGGCGTCTCGACGAATGTCGAATTTCTCCGCCGCGTCCTCGCCTCGCCCGATTTCCGCGGCGCCAGGCTGACCACGACGATGATCGACGATCTCATGGTCCCTGCCTAGCCAGGACATCTCGGAAGGCGGGATCCGCTGACGGGCGCCGCAGGCCGCGCCGTCCGTCAGAAGGCCACCTTGTCCGGCCCCTTGGTCTCGAGAATTTCACGGGCCTCGTCGGGCGAGGCGAGTTCGAGCCCCAGTCCTTCGATGATCTGGCGCGCCTTTTCGACCTGAACGGCATTGCTCTGGGCCAGCGTGCCCGGCCCGGCCCAGAGCGAGTCCTCCAGTCCCACGCGCACGTGTCCCCCCATGGCGGCCGCCATGGCCGCGATGGGTAGCTGGTTCTTGCCCGCGCCAAGCACCGACCAGCGATACTGGTCGCCGAACAGCCTGTCGGCGGTTCGCTTCATGTGCGTCACGTCGTCGGGGTGCGCGCCGATCCCGCCCATCAGGCCGAAGACCGTCTGGATGAACAGCGGCCCCTTGACCAGCCCTTCGTCGAGGAAGTGCTTGAGGTTGTAGAGGTGCGCGGTGTCGTAGCATTCAAACTCGAACTTCGTTCCCAGTGCTCCGAGCGTGGTCAGGATGTGTTCGATCTGACCGAAGCTGTTGTTGAAGATGATGTTCTTGTTCCCGACGTAGTCGCGCTCCCACGCGTGCTTCAGGTTCGGAAACCGTTTCAGCATCGGGAAGAGGCCGAAGTTCATCGATCCCATGTTGAGCGAGGCGATCTCGGGCTGGTGCGTTTCGGCGGGGCGGATGCGCTCCTCGATGGTCATCGTGGGCGCCCCGCCGGTGGTGATGTTCACGACGCAGTCCGACGCCTGCTTGATGATCCCGAGGAAGGGCGAAAAGGCCTCCGGTGTCTGGTCGGGGCGACCATCCTTCGGGTCCCGGGCGTGCAGGTGCACCACCGCCGCCCCGGCCTTGGCCGCGCCGATGGCGGCGTCGGCGATTTCGGACGCGGTGACCGGCAGGTATTCCGACATGGACGGCGTGTGGATCGCGCCGGTGACGGCGCAGGTGATGATGACCTTGCGGGGTTTGGCCATTTTTGAGTCTCCTTGATTAGATCCGTTCGGTGGCAAGATGGCGGCGAAGCGCGGCGAGGCGCCGGTCGCGGCGATCCTGCCGGGCCCGTATGGTCTCGGGCGTGCGGTCCTGCGGCCATGTCGCGGCGATCCGCTCGGCGTTTTCGACCGAGAACACCTCCGGCCTGGCGGGGGCCTCGGCAAGGCGGCCATAGAAGCCGCCGTATCGGGTGGCATAGTCGACGATGCCGCCGGGGGCGTTCAGGTCGATGGTCTCGATCGGCCCCATGAGCGCCCAGCGAAGGCCCAGCCCGTCCTTGATCGTGGCGTCGAGCCCCTCGACCGAGACCACGCCTTCGCCGAGCAGTCGCAAGGCCTCGCCCAACAGCGCCCCCTGCAGGCGGTTCAGGACGAAGCCGTCGCGCTCGCGGGTCATGCGGACGGGGACCTGGCCGATCTTTGCGTAGACCGCCTCGGCGCGATCCAGGGTCTCGGACGCTGTCCAGGGGGCGGGGCAGAGCTCCACCACCGGGACGAGGTGCGGCGGGTTCACCGGGTGGCCGACGAGGCAGCGGGCGCGATGCGTCAGGGGCTCGGTAAAGCGCGACGGGACGATCGCGGATGTGGATGAGGCGATCACGGCCTGCGCCGGGGTGGCGGCGTCCAGCCTGGCGAAAAGCGCCTGCTTTACCTCGATCCGTTCCGGTCCGTTCTCCTGCACGAAGTGCGCGCCGGCGACGGCATCTTCCAGCGTGGGGCGGGTCTCCATACGGGAGATCGTGCCGTCGCGATCAGCAAGTAGCCCTTCGGCCACAAGCGTGTCGCAGAGTACGGCCATGTCCTCGGCGAACCGCTCCAGCACTCCGGGGTCGGCGTCCCAGACCCGCACCGCGTATCCGGCGCGGGCGAAAAGCGCGGCCCATGAGCGGCCGATGAGGCCCGCGCCGATGATGGCAACCGTTTCGGTCATGGAAAGTCCTCTTGTCAGAGCCAGAGCACCTGGCGGCGTAGGTCGATATCGGATGCCAGCGCGGCGGACGGTCCCTCGTGGATGATGCTGCCGCGCTCCAGTGCGACCGTGCGGTCCGAAAGGGCGAGCGCGAGATCGAGATTGTGGTCCACGATGATGATGGAAACGTCCTGGCGCAGGGTGTCGAAGGTCTCGAAGAGCTGCTCCACCACCGCCGGGGACAGGCCTTCGAAGGGTTCGTCCAGCAGCAGGACGCGGGTGTCGCCCGACAGTGCCCGGGCCACCGCCGCCATCTGCTGTTCACCGCCCGACAGGTAGTCGGCAGGGATGTCGAGCCGTTCCTTGAGGCGGGGGAAGTACGATAGAATCCGGTCCTGGGTCCAGTGCACCCCGTGGCCGGTCTGGCGCCGGATGCGGCCGAGTTCCAGGTTTTCCGCCACGGTCATCCCGGCGAACAGGCCGCGGCCCTGCGGCACGTAGGAGATCCCGGCGCGGGCCATCGCGGCGGAGGGCAGGCCCGATAGGGGCCGACCGTCCATGCGGATCTCGCCGCTGCCCACGGGAGCGATCCCGATGAGGGACTTGAGCAGCGTCGACTTGCCCGCCCCGTTGCGGCCAAGCAGCGCGAGGATCTCGCCTTGCCGCAGATCGAAGGAGACGTCGTTGAGAATGTGGCTCTTGCCGTAACTCACGTTCACCTTGTCGAGCGACAGCACCACATCGTCGCGCATCGCGCTCTCGCGCGGCCTGGCCGCAACGACGGAGGTGCCGGAGCCGATGTAGACCTCCTGCACGCGTTTGTCCGCGCGTGCCTGCTCCACCGTGCCGTCGAGCAGGACCCGGCCTTCGTTCATCACCGTCACCTGGTCGGCGAGCTCGAAGACCCGGTCGATGTCATGTTCGACAAGCAGCACCGGAATGTCCGCGGACAACGTCTTGAGCAGCACACCGATCCGCTCGCGTTCGGCGACCGACAGGCCCGCCAATGGCTCGTCGGCCAGCAGGATGCGGGGGTGGTTTCCGAGTGCGAGGCCGAGGTCCAGGAGCCGCTGACCGCCGTAGGACAGCGAGGCCGCCTCGGCCTGTTCCATCCCGGCCAGACCGGCGTAGTCGAGGATCTGTGCCGTGCGGCTGTTGACCTCTTCGAGATCGCGGGCGCGGATCAGCGGGTTCATGCGCCGCGGATCGCCCGCCTGCACGGCAAGGCGGATGTTTTCCTGCACGGTGAGCGAGGGGAACAGGTTGGTGATCTGGAAGCTCCGCCCGATGCCCGCCGCCGAGATCTCCTCGGGCGTGCGGCCGGAGAGCGGGGCGCCGGCCAGCCTCACGTCGCCCGCGTCGGGTTTGTAGAGACCCGAGAGCAGGTTGAAGGCGGTCGTCTTGCCCGCGCCGTTCGGGCCGATCAGCGCGTGCAGCGAGCGGTCGCGCACCGTGATGTCGACGTCGTCCACGGCTTTCAGGCCGCCGAAGTGCTTGGAGATGCCCTTGGCCACAAGCAGGGGCCCGTCGACGTGGTCGGTGGGCTTGAGGAAGGCGGGCAGGGGGTGCACTTCGGCCTTGCGGCCGGCCATGGCGGCGCCGGTCTCGGCGGGCGGGTTGAAATGGCGGCCGATCTGGCCCGGGATGCCGATGAGGCCGTCGCGGGCGTAGAGCACGAAGACCATGAACACGAGGCCGAACCAGAACAGCCAGTTGTCGGTGTAGATCGACAGGTATTCCCGGAACAGGATGTAGAACAGCGCGCCGATGGCGGGCCCGATAAAGCTGCGCATCCCGCCGATCACGACCATGGCCAGAAGCTCGCCCGAGAAGATGACGGACATCGGTTCGGCCGAAGTCATGCGGTTCTTGTAGAGCAGCAGCACGCCCGCCAGCGCCGTGATCGTGGCAGAGAGGACGAAGGCGGCGAGTTTGTAGCGGTCGACCTTGTAGCCCAGGAAGCGGGTCCGCTGCTCGTTCTCGCGGATCGCGAGGAGCACGGTGCCCAGCGGCGAATTGTTGAAGCGCCAGAGCACGACGAGGACGGCAAACGCGATGGCCGCGACCAGCCAGTAATAGGGCTGGGACATCTCGAAATCGAGACCGAAGAACGCCGGCCGGTCGATCCCGCCCAGACCGTTCTCGCCGCCCGTCACTTCGGTCCAGCGGAAGGCGATGCTGAAGCCGAGCGCGGAGAGCGCCAGTGTCATGAGCGAGAAGTAGACGCCGCGGCGGCGCAGGATCAGCGCGCCGAAGCCGGTGGCGACCACGGCGGTGAGCGCCACGGCCACCAGCATCGGGATCCAGAAGGCCCCGCCCATGGCAAGCGAGGTCAGCCCGGCGATATAGGCGCCAAGCCCGAACCACGCGCCGTGGCCGAAGCTCACCAGGCCGGTGCGGCCGGCAAGGATGTTGAGGCCCATGCAGGCGAGGCCGTAGACCACGACCTCGGTTGCCGACGTGTAGGTGAGGCCGGCGGCAAGGATGATGAAGGGCAGCACGATCAGCGCGACGCCCGCGACCAGAAGCGGATGACTGCGGATCATGGGGCTACTCGAAGCGGAGGATGCGCTCGCCCAGCAGCCCGCGCGGACGCAGCAGCAGGACGACGAACATCAGGAGATAGATGGCGGCGGTGGACCAGGACGACAGGCCGACGGCGACGAGAACGCCCTTGGTGAGGCCCACCAGGACGGCGGCGATGATAACGCCCCAGAAGGATCCGAGGCCCCCGATTACCACCACGACAAACGCCAGCGTGATGATCTCTGCCCCCATGGCGGGGTGGATGGTGTAGATGGGCGACAGCAGGACCCCCGCCAGGCCGGCAAGGCCGATGCCGATGCCCGCCACCACGGAAAGGTAGGGACGCAGCGAGATGCCGAGCGATCCCACGATCTCGGGGTTCTGAACGCCGGCGCGGACGATCCGGCCAAAGGACGTCCGGTTCAGAAGGACCCACAGAGCGGCCACGGCGGCGACCGCCACGGCGATCAGGAAGATACGGTATCGCGAATAGATGAAGTCGCCGAGAAAAACCTGGCCGCGCAGGATATCGGGCATGTTGTAGCTTTGCGGCGAGGCCCCGTAGATCCAGCGCAGCCCCTGTTCGATCACCATGGCGAGGCCGAAGGTCAGCAGCAGGGAATACAGCGGATCGACCCGGTAGAAGCGGGTGAAGAGCGACCGCTCCGTGAGCATCCCCAGCCCCGCGACGATCAGAGGAACGAGGATCAGCGCCCCGAAAAATCCGACGTAAGGCGTGATCGTGATGGCGAGATAGGCGCCGATGGCGAAGAACGCCCCGTGCGCGAGGTTGATGATCCCGCCCAGCGAAAAGATCAGCGACAGCCCCAGCGCGATGAGCAGGTAGTAGGTGCCGTCGAGCAGCCCGTTCAGAACCTGCGCGATGAATGCCCCCAGCATGGTGGCCCGATGCCTCCCCGTCGATTGTCCTTGGAGTCGGGGGCGGAGCTTGCTCCGCCCCCGGATCGGCTCAGAGCGAGCAGGTGCCGCCGGTGACGCTCTGAGCGAGCGTTTCGAGCGGTTCGTCCGCGCCGGGGAGCGGCTCGGAGGTGGTGAAGATGTCCCACTCGTTCTTCACCTCGTCCGCAGGCAGTGCGGTGATGGCGTAGATCTCCTGGATGAGCTGGTGATCCTCGGGGCGGAAATAGCCCTTGCGGTTCTTCATCAGGTCGAACTTTGCCTCGGAGTTTTCGAGGTAGTCCACCAGCGCGTCGCCGGAGGCATCGCCCGCCGCCGCCACGGCCTGCGCCATGATGAGGCCGGCGTTGTAGTCGCCCCACGCCTGGTTCTCGGGCGGCTTCCCGTAGGCATCGCTGAACGCCTTGACGAAGGCCTGGCTCGGGTCGTTCGGCACGAGGTGGTTCCAGACATTGGGCCAGGTGCCACGGAAGTTCTGCGCGCCCGCGGCCCATGCCGACACCGTGTCGAAGCCGAAGCCGCCCAGCGTGAAGTCGAGCCCGAACTCGCTGTACTGCTTGAAGAAGTTGGTGATCTGCGTTCCCGCGAGGTTCAGCGCCACGACGTCGGGCGCGGCCTGACGGATCTTCAGCAGGTAGGAAGAGAAGTCGGTGGCATCGGTCGGCACCAGCTCGTCACCGACGAGATTGCCGCCATTGGCATCGAGGAACGCCTTCGCCGCCGCCAGCAGATCGTGGCCGAAGGCATAGTCCGCCGTCATCGTGAACCAGTTCTTGCCATCGACCAGGCCTTCGCCCTTGAAGAACTGGCCCTCGGCGTTCACGTACATCGAGTTCTGCGTCTCGACGTGGAACATGTAGCGATTGCAATCCTTCCCGCGCAGGCTGTCCGAGTTGCCGCCGGTGTTCACGAAGCACTTCTTGTAGCGCGCCGCCACCTGGCTGATCGTGAGGCACGAGGCGGAGGAGATCTCGCCGATGATCATGTCGACCTGATCGCGCTCGAACATGCGCTCGGCCTTGGTCGAGGCGGTCTGCGGGTTGACGCTGTCCTCCATGATGAGCTCGACCTGCCGCCCGCCGGCGCCACCGTTGGCGTTGATGTGCTCGACCGCCAGCTGGATGCCCATCTGGGCGTATTCGCCGAGCGGACCGAGGAAACCGGTGGTGGGGGTGAGGTGGCCGATCTTGAGCGGCGCGGATTGCGCGCGCAGATAGGCCGGGGCCGCGACGGTCAGCGCAAGGCCAGCCGCACCCGTCAGCAGGAATTCCCTGCGGGTTTTGTTGGTGGTCGTCATGGTATTCCTCCTTGGTATCTTATGATTGCGGATCGCACCGCATCGGGCGCGCCCGATATTTCTGGCCGCGTTTCCTTGCCCGTCGGAAGATCAATGGTTGCAGGTATTGCCGTCTCGCCCGATACTGTGTGATCTGAGATCACAGTTGCAGAGGGGTGCGCTGGGAGTCAACAGGAGTTAACGGATTCATGGGCCAGCCGCTCGACCAGCTACGCCCCGCCCGTCGGCAGACGCTTTCCGATCAGGTGTTCGACACCCTGAGCGAGATGCTGTTGTCGGGCGCACTGAGGCCGCGCGACCGGCTCTCCCTGAGGGATCTTGCCGAGCGACTCGAGGTTTCGATGATGCCGGTGCGCGAAGCCGTGAGTCGTCTGGCGGCCAGTGGCGCGCTGGAGGTTTCGCCCAAGCGGGCTGTGATGGTGCCGCTGATGACGGCGGCGGAATTCGCCGATCTGACCATGGTGCGGATGCTGAACGAGGGGCAGGCGGCGCGGCTTGCGGCAGAGCGTGCTTCCAAGACGGAGATCGCGGGCGTGATCGCTCTGGCGGAGCGGTTCGACGAGGTGCTGGACAGCGCCTACGGAAGTCCGGCGGCAGTGGCGGCGAACAAGGACCTGCATTTCGCGCTCTACCGCGCGGCGGGGTCGGATGTGCTGATGGAGGTGATCACCATGCTCTGGCTCAAGGCCGGGCCGATCATCAACTTCGACATCGGTGTGGAGGCGGGCGTGCCCGCCGACGAGGAGATGACGCGGTCGCGCGGGCACCATTCGCGGTCGCATCACCGGATGCTTTGCGAAGCGCTCACGGCGCGCGACGGAGCGGCGGCGGCGCACGCGGTGTCCGAGGACATTCGCGTTGCCTCCGAGCTTATTCGCGCCCAGGCGGGCATGGATACGGAAGACAGCAGGAGGAGGATCATCACGTGAACCTGGAACTGGAGGGGGCGCGAGTCATCGTGACCGCAGGCGCGCAGGGCATCGGCCGCGCCATCGTCGAGGCCTACCTGGCCGAGGGCGCACGGGTGGCCACTTGCGATATCGCCGAGGACGCGCTCGCGACGCTGCCGGACGACGTCTTTCGTATGCATGCCGACATGGGGGATGCAGGTCATATCGAGCGCTTCATGGCGGCGGCGCTGGATCACCTGGGCGGGTTGGACGTGCTGGTGAACAATGCCGGGATCGCGGGGCCGACCGGGCCGGTCGACGAGATCGACCCCAACGACTGGGACACGTGTCTTGCCATCTGCCTGTCATCCCAGTTCCACTGCGCGCGTCATGCCGTCCCTGCCTTGCGCAAGAGCGACAACGCCTCGATCGTCAACCTGTCCTCGATCGCGGGGCGGGTCGGCTTTGCCATGCGCACGCCTTACGCCGCGGCGAAATGGGGCGTGATCGGTTTCACCAAGTCGTTGTCGATCGAACTCGGCCCGGACGGCATCCGCTGCAACGCCATCCTGCCCGGCATCGTTGCGGGAGACCGCCAGCGCCGGGTGCTAGAGGCCAAGGCCCAGCGAAGAGGGATGAGTTTCGAACAGATCGAGGCCGAGGCCTTCTCCTACACCTCGATCAAGCAATACGTGCAGCCCGCGCAGATCGCAGACCAAATCCTCTTTGTCACGAGTCCTCGCGGCCGGACGATTTCGGGGCAGGCGCTTTCGGTTTGCGGCGACAGCCGGATGCTCGCCTGAGGATCGGCTGCCGACGGCCGTGCCGCCGAGACCGCCTCAAGGAGGCAGGCTCTTGGCCTCGAAGCCGAACGCCGAATAGGCGGCAGGCCGAAACCACGCTGCAAATGGCGGCGGGCCCGGCCTTTTACGTCTGCGTCGCGAACGCGGCGATCGCGCGGGTCAGCACATTGGCGCCGCGCTCGATGTCCGCCCAGTCCGTCCATTCGGCGGGCGCGTGGCTGATGCCGCCGATGGAGGGAACGAAGATGAGCCCGGCGGGGCAGTGGCGCGCGAATGTCTGAACGTCATGGCCGGCGCCGGACGCCATCATCCGGGCATCCAGTCCCGATCGCCCGGCGATCTCGATGACCCTCCCGGCGACGGTGTCGTCGAGGCGGGTCGGCGGCAGCCAGCTTTGCTCGGTGATGTCGCTGCCCAGGCCGTTGCGGTCGGCGGCCTTCGAGATCTCCGCGCGGCAGGCTTCGGCGAGGTCGCGCATCACGGCCTCGTCGACGTCGCGTCCGATCACCGAAAAGACGGCGGTGCCGGCGATGCTGTGCGGAAAATTCGGTTCGAGCGCCACCTTGCCGACGGTCAGCCGGGCGTCCGGGCCGCCGGCGCGCGCCAGAATGGCCGGGATGGCGGCGCCGAAATCGGCGAGGCCGCGAAACGCGTCGCGGCGACCATCCATCGGCGTCGTGCCGGAATGGTTCGCCTCGCCGGTCAGCGTCACCGTCCAGTTGAACACGCCCGATATCGCATCGACGATGCCGATGGGGACGCCGGCGCGCTCGAGCACCGGGCCCTGCTCGATGTGGAGCTCCAGGAAGACGGCGATATCCTTGGCATCCCGGGCGATGGCGGCTTCGGGGTCGAGCCCATGCGCCCGCATCGCTTCGGCAAGCGGCCGACCCGTATCGTCGACGGCCCGCGCGATCCATTCCGGACCGACCTCGCCGCAGATCGCCTGACTGCCGAGCATGCCGCCGAAACGTCCTTCCTCGTCGGCGGTGCAGACCACCTCGACCGGCCGGGCGGGATCGATGCCGGCGTCCTTCATCGTCCGCACCGCTTCGAGCGCGGCACAGACCCCGAGCGTGCCGTCCAGCGGGCCGCCCTGCGGCACGGTGTCAAGATGCGAGCCGGCCATTACCGTCGCGGCGGACCCGCAATTCCAACGGCCGAACACGTTTCCGATCGCGTCCAAGCGCGCCTCGAGGCCGGCCTCCTCCATGCGGCCCATCAGCCACCGGCGCCCGGCCATGTCGGCATCGGAGAAACTGACCCGGTTTATGCCCGGCTGTCCCGCGATGCGGCCGATCTCGTTGACGGCCTCGATATCGGATTTCAGGCGGTCGAGGTCGATAGCCAGTGCGTCTGTTGCGGTTTTATTCATGGATTCAACCGGTAAGCCTGTCCCATCTGAAACCGTTCCCGGCCTTCTAGAATTATCATGATCAATTTTTGACTATAGTGCATTTATCATGAATAATTACCTCCAGTCCAACGGGGAACAGAACACCGACAGGAGGAACGTCCATGCTTTCCCATGTCCGCCGGATTGCCGCCGCGGCGGCAGTCGCGCTTGCCGCCTTGGCCGGCGGGGCATCCGCCCAGACGCCGCCCGGCGTCCTGGTCGTCGCCCAGATCGCCGAGCCGAAGTCGCTTGATCCGCATGCCGTCACGGCCGTCAACGACTTCCGGATCCTGATGAACCTCTATGACGGGCTGGTGCGCTACAAGTCCGGCACGCTTGAGGTCGAGCCGGCGCTCGCCACCGAATGGAAGATCAGCGAGGACGCCAAGACCTATACGTTCACGTTGCGCGATGGCGTCATGTTCCACGACGGCTCGCCGCTGAACGCCGAGGCGGTCAAGTTCAATTTCGACCGGATGCTGGACGAGAGCCATCCCTTTTACGACACGGGGCCGTTCCCGCTGAGCTTCTTCTTCTCCGCGGTCGAGTCCGTCGAGGCGCCGGACGACCGGACGGTCGTCTTCAACCTGAAGGAGCCGTACGCGCCGTTCCTGTCCAACCTGGCCTACCCCACCGGCCTGATCGTCTCGCCGGAAGCGGTGAAGGCGCATGGCAAGGAATTCGGCCGGAATCCGTCCGGGACCGGGCCGTTCAAGTTCGCCGAATGGGAATCGAACGCGAAGGTCGTGGTCGAGGCCAACGCCGACTACTGGGACGGCGCGCCGGGCCTGCAGGCCGTCGTATTCCGCCCGATCACCGACGCCAATACCCGTGTCGCCGAGATGCTGTCGGGCGGCATCGACGTGATGGTCGAGGTGCCGCCGGACAATCTGGCGACCTTCGCTAACGACGCCAGCTTCAATGTCTACGAGCAGGCCGGACCGCATCTCTGGTTCCTGATCCTGAACGCCAAGGAAGGCCCGATGGCCGACAAGCGCGTGCGCCAGGCGGTCAACTACGCGATCGACAAGACGGCGCTGGTCGAGAACGTGTTGCAGGGCACTGCCGAAGTCGCCGCCGGGCCGACGCCGCCGGCTTTCGCCTGGGCCTATAACGACGCGCTCAAGCCCTATCCGCACGATCCGGAAAAGGCCAAGGCGCTGCTCAAGGAAGCCGGTGCTGAGGGGGCCGACCTCACCTTCTATGTCACCGAGGGCGGCTCGGGTATGCTCGAGCCGGTCGCCATGGGGGCGGCGATCCAGGCCGATCTCGCCGAGGTCGGGCTCAACGCCAAGATAGAGACCTACGAATGGAACACCTTCCTCGGCAAGGTGAATCCGGGTCTGGAAGGCAAGGCCGACATGGCGGAAATGGCCTGGATGACCAACGACCCGGATACGCTTCCCTATCTGGCCTTGCGCAGCGGCGCCTTCCCCGACGAGGGTGGTTTCAACTCGGGCTACTATTCCAATCCGGAGGTCGACACGCTTCTGGAGGAAGCCCGCCGCGAGACCGATCAGGCCAAGCGGGCGGTGATTTACAAGAAGATGCAGGAGATCGTTCGCGACGATGCGCCGTGGGCCTTCATCGCCAACTGGAAACAGAACGCGGTGACCAGCAATCGAGTCGCGGATTTCGCGCTGCAGCCCTCGTTCTTCCTGCTGCTGCACGACGTGACGAAGAACTGAAGCCGCGCGGTCCGGGCGGATGTGGATCTATATCGGCAAACGCCTGATCGCGACGGTGCCGATCCTGCTCGGGCTCTCGGTCATCGTCTTCGCGATGATGGCCCTGATCCCGGGCGATCCGGCCACGGCGATCCTGGGGAGCTATGCGACGCCCGAGAACGTCGAACGGATCAACCGGCAGCTCGGTCTCGATAGACCGCTGGTCGAGCAGTACTTCATCTGGCTGGGCAATCTTCTGCAGGGCGACATGGGCCGTAGCTACGCCCTCAATCGTCCGGTCGCCGACGAGGTGTTCGAGCGCTTCGGCGCGACGCTCGTCCTTGCCGGGGCCTCACTCGTTCTGTGTTCGATCTTCGGCCTGGTCGCCGGTATCACCGCCGCCGTACGCCAGTTCGGCTGGACCGACCGGATTGTCACCTTCCTCGTCCTGATCGGCATCTCGACGCCGTCCTTCTGGCTCGGCCTGCTGCTCATCATGCTGTTCGCCGTCGAGCTGCAATGGCTGCCGGCCTCGGGCATGTTCGCGATCTATGGCGGTGGCGGGCCGCTCGATCTCCTCAAGCACCTTGCCATGCCGGCGGTGACGCTGGCGGTGGTGGCCACCGCGGTGATCGCCCGGCTGACCCGCGCCGCCATGCTCGAGGTGCTACGCCAGGACTACATTCGGACCGCCCGCGCCAAGGGCGTTTCGGAGCGGCGGGTGATCTACCGCCACGCCTTCAAGGCGGCGCTCGTTTCCGTCATTCCGGTGATCGGCATCCAGGCTGGCTTCGTGCTCGGCGGCGCCGTCTATATCGAGACCGTGTTCCAGTGGCCGGGCATCGGCCGGATGCTGGTCAACGCCATCTCGACGCGCGACCTGCTGCTCGTCCAGGGCGGCGTCCTGGTGGTGGCGGCGAGCTACGTCTTCTTCAACCTGCTTGCCGACGTCGCGCAGACGATCGTCGATCCGAGGCTGCGCTGATGGTGGCCCTTCCGTTCACGGCCCGGAAGGCCGCGGATCGCGGCGACCGGCCATCGCCGTTCAGGCTTCTGATCACCAACCGGCTGTCGGCCGTCGGGCTCGTCGTACTTGTCCTGATCGTGGTGCTGGCGCTGCTGACCCCCGTCTTGCCGCTGCCCGATCCCGACATCACCGATCCCGCCCAGCGGCTTCTCAGGCCCGGCGCCGAGGGGCATCTGCTGGGCACCGACCATCTCGGCCGCGATCTGCTGTCGCGGCTTCTGTGGGGGACGCGCGTTTCCATCGTCGTCGGCCTTTCGGCGACCCTGATCGCGGCGATCGTCGGATCGCTGATCGGGCTTACGGCGGGCTATGCCGGCGGGCGCACCGACAGCGTTCTGATGCGCGGCATCGACCTGGTCATGGCGTTTCCCTACATCCTGCTGGCGCTCGGTATCGTCGCGGTTCTGGGCCCCGGTCTCATCAACGCGCTCTACGCCATCGCCATCGTCAACATCCCGTTCTTCGCGCGGAACATTCGCGGCCTGACGCTCGGGCTGTCGCGGCGCGAATTCGTCGACGCCGCCCGCCTGTCCGGCGCCTCGCATCCCGCGATCCTGTTCGGCGACGTCCTGCCCAACGTCCTGCCGACCATCGTCGTCACGATGTCGACCACGGTCGGCTGGATGATCCTGGAGACCGCCGGCCTGTCCTTCCTGGGCCTCGGCGCGCAGCCGCCGCAGGCCGATCTCGGGTCCATGCTGGGCGAGGGGCGCAAGCTGCTGTTCACGGCGCCGCATGTGTCCGTCATCCCAGGCCTGATGATCTTCGTGCTCGTCATGAGCATCAATCTCGTCGGAGACGGCATTCGCGACGTCCTCGATCCGCGGCTGAAATCCGGCGCGCTGGCAGCCCCCGGCGCGGCGACGGCGGTGAAACGCGAGGCGGTGCCCGCGAAACCGACGATGGACGCGGTGCTTTCGGTCGAGGGGCTGCGCACACAGTTCCAGACCGGTTCGCGAATCTACAAGGCCGTCGGCGGGGTCGATCTCGACCTGGCGCCGGGCGAACGGCTCGGTCTCGTCGGTGAATCCGGCTCCGGCAAGTCGGTGACGGCCCTGTCGCTTCTCCGGCTCGTGCCGACGCCGCCAGGCACGATCACCGGCGGACGCGTGACGATCGGCGGCGAAGACCAGCTGGCCGCCGGCGTCGAAGATCTGCGCAGGCTGCGCGGAGGTCGGGTCGCCTATGTGTTCCAGGATCCGCTGACGACGCTGCATCCGCTGTTCACGGTCGGCCAGCAGATCGTCGAGGCCCTTCGGGCGCATCAGCCGTTGTCGCGTCGGCAGGCCGAGGCGCGGGCGATCGAACTGCTGGACCGCGTCCAGATCCCGTCGGCGAAGGCGCGTTTCGATGCCTATCCGCACGAGCTGTCGGGCGGCATGCGCCAGCGCGTCTGCATCGCCATGGCCCTTGCCAACGACCCCGAGCTGATCATCGCCGACGAGCCGACGACAGCCCTCGACGTGACGGTGCAGGCGCAGGTGCTGAACCTGATGCGCGGGCTCTCGGACGCGCAGGGCTCGGCCGTGCTGTTCATCACCCACGACTTCGGCGTCGTCTCCGAACTCTGCGACCGCGTCGCGGTGATGTATGCCGGACGGATCGTCGAAATCGGGCCGACGCAGGCGGTGCTCGACACGCCGGCCCATCCCTATACCCGCAAGCTGATCGACTGCGTGCCGGTGCTGGGCCAGCCGGAACGACGGCTCGACGCCATCGAGGGCCTGCCGCCGCCGGTCGATCGCCTGCCGCCGGGCTGCGCTTTCGCCGAGCGCTGTCCGATCGCCGAGCCCCGGTGCCGCGAGGGCGACATATCGCTCGACACCCTGTCCGACGACCGCGCCGTGCGCTGCATCAAGCCCTACAGGTTCGCGTCATGACGATCGCGGTCGAAGCGAAGGGGCTGACCCGCGTCTTCGGTGGCGGCCGCAAGCTGTTCGGCGGCCGGCATCCCGCGGTTCATGCGGTGCAAAGCGCCGACCTGGCCGTCCAGGAAGGTGAGACGTTGGGCGTGGTCGGCGAGTCCGGCTGCGGCAAGTCCACGCTCGCCCGCATGCTGGTCGGCCTGGATCGCCCGACCGCCGGCACGATCCGGCTCGAAGGGCGCGACGCGACGCAGGTCGCGGGCCGCGATCCGCGAGCGCTCGCCCGGCACATCCAGTATGTGTTCCAGGACCCGGTCGCCTCGCTCAATCCGCGCAAGACCATCCGCCAGACCCTGGAGGCGCCGATGCGGCGGCTGCTCGGGCTGGACGCGACGGCACGGGAGGAGAGGCTTGCGGAGCTGATGCGGGCGGTCAGCCTGCGCCAGGAGTTCCTCGAGCGATATCCGCACGAGTTCTCCGGCGGACAGGCGCAACGCATCGGCATCGCCCGGGCGCTGGCGGCGGACGCGCGGGTGATCGTGCTCGACGAGCCGGTGTCCGCCCTCGACGTATCGGTGCAGGCACAGGTGCTGAACCTGCTCGACCGGCTCAAGCAGGAATTCGGGCTGACCTACATCTTCATCAGCCACGATCTCAGTGTGATCGAAAGCGTCTGCGACCGGGTGGCGGTGATGTATTTCGGGCGGATCGTCGAGGTCGGCTCCGCGCGCGATCTCTACGCGCATCCGCGCCACCCCTATACGGCGTTGCTGATGCGCTCGGCGCCGACGCCGGGCGCGCGCCGGATCGAGGCGGAGGAGAAACCGGCGGAACTGCCCGATCCGCTCAATCCGCCGCCCGGCTGTGCGTTTGCGTCACGCTGCCCGCGCGCGGCGGCGAAATGCCGTGACGAGCGCCCGCCGCTTACCGTGGTCGATGCACCAAACGACGATACGCAGCGCGCCGCTTGCTGGTATCCTCTTGTCGAAGACACTTCCGCGGATTCCCCATGACGAAGACGACCGACCTCACCCCGCCAAGCGTGGTTTCCACGCGTCGTCGCCGTGAGGAGAGCATCAGCGAGCAGATCAAGGACATGATCATCGAGCGCCAGTTCAGGCCGGGCGACCGACTGCCCGCCGAGCGCGAGCTGATGGAACGGTTCCGCGCCTCGAAGGGCTCGATCCGCGAGGCGCTGAGCGCGCTGCGATCGCAGGGCCTGATCCGCACCCGGACCGGACCGGGCGGCGGCGTGTTCCTCAGCGAGATCGCGCCGCAACGGGCGATGGCGCTTCTGTCCAACTACTTCCTGTTCCGCACGCCGACGATAACCGACATCTATGCGGTGCGCTGCCAACTGGAGCCCGAGATCGCCGCCTCTGTCGCCGGCCATCTCTCCGAGGCCGACTTCACCCGGCTGGAGCGCACCATGCGCCTCTACGACGCGCCGCCGGTGACGGCCGAGGAGGAATATGCCCAGCGCATCGCCGAGCTTGACTTTCACAGCGTGCTGGCCGAGCTGTGCCCCAACCCGGTGCTCGGACTCTACTGCGGGTTCCTGCAGACGCTGTTGCGGGAAATGGTGGTCTGCCGGCGCATCTACGACGCGCCGCATCCCGAGCTGCGCGACACCGCGCTGCACTACCAGATCCGCCTGATGCGCGCGCTGCGCGCCGAAGACGCGGAGACGGCGCGCGCGATCATGGCCGAACACATGGACGCCGCTGAGGCTTACATGGTCGCGATGGAGGCCAGTATCGCCGGCGGCTTCCTGCGCGCCGACGGCGACTGATGCCGGCCGTCGCGATCAGAACACCGTATCGACCGCTTTCGCCATCCTGTCGACGATCTCGTCGGCCTCGGCGCGGGTGAGACAGAGGGGCGGGGCGAAGCCGACGATGTCGCCTTCGGGCATAGCCCGGCCGATGACGCCTTCGGCGAGCAATGCGGTGGCGACCTTCGGGCCGATCTTGTCGCCCGCGTCGAAGAAGGTGCGCGCGTCGCGATTGGCGACGAACTCGACGGCGGCCAGCAGCCCCTCGCCACGGATATCGCCGACATTCGGATGGTCGCCGAGACGGTCGCGCAGGGCGGCGAGGAAATACGCGCCGGTCTCGCCGGCATTGGAAACCAGGCCGAGGCTGTCGATCACGTTCAGGTTGGCGATTCCCGCGGCCGCGCCGATCGGGTGGGCCGAATAGGTCCAGCCGTGGCCGATCGGACCGGTCTCGTCGGTGCCCCGCATCAGTACCTGCCAGACCTTATCGCCGACGATCGAGCCCGACAGCGGCGCGTAGGCCGAGGTGAGGCCCTTGGCGATGGTGATGATGTCGGGCCGCATTCCATAGTGATCCGAGCCGAACATCGTGCCGAGGCGGCCGAAGCCGGTGACGACCTCGTCGGCGATCAGCAGGATGTCGTGCCGGTCCAACACCTCCTGGATCGCCCGCCAGTAGCCGGCCGGCGGCGGCACCAGGCCGCCGGTGCCGAGCGCCGGCTCGCCGATGAAGGCGGCGATCGTGTCGGCGCCTTCCGCCTCGATAAGCGCCTCCAGCTCGGCGGCGCAATGGGCGACGAAATCGGCCTCGCTCATGGAGAGGTCGGCGCGGCGATAGTAGTAGGGCGCTTCGGTGTGGATCACCTGCGAAAGCGGCAGGTCGAACTTCCGGTGAAAGAGGCCCAGGCCGGTCAGCGATCCGGTCATCAGGCCCGAGCCGTGATAGCCGCGCCAGCGCGAGATGATCTTCTTCTTCTCCGGCCGGCCGAGGATGTTGTTGTAGTACCAGACGAGCTTGACGTTGGTCTCGTTGGCGTCTGAGCCGCCGAGGCCGAAATAGACCTTGGACATGCCGGCCGGCGCGCGGTCGAGGATCATCTTGGACAGCGTGATCGAGGCCTCGGTGCCGTGGCCGACATAGGCATGGTAGTAGGCGAGCTCCCTGGCCTGCTCGGCGATGGCTTCGGCGATCTCGGTGCGGCCGTAGCCGACATTGACGCAGTAGAGGCCGGCGAAGGCGTCGAGCAGCCTGTTGCCGTCGCGATCCTCGATCCACACGCCCTTGCCGCCGGTGATGATGCGGGAGGGCGTCTCGCCGCGCGCATGCTGGGCGAGATGGGTGGAGGGATGAAAGAAGTTCTCGCGATCCCAGAGAGCCAGCATGTCGTTGGTAAGCATCGGTCGTTCCTTTCTGAGTGGCCGGATCTTGGCGGGCCGGATCTTGCGGCCGGGATTCAGGCCCAGTCGCGGCAGACGTACTTGATGTCGGTGAACGCCTCGAGCCCGTGGCGGGCGCCCTCGCGGGCCAGGCCGGACTGTTTCATGCCGCCGAAGGGGATCGGCGCGCCGGTGACCTTGGTGCGGTTGACCGCGACCATGCCGAAATCGAGCGCGCGGCTGAGACGGTAGATGCGCCGGGGATCCTGCGTGTGCAGATAGGCGACGAGCCCGTATTCGGTGGCATTGGCGCGCGTCACCGCCTCGTCCTCGGTATCGAAGGGGGCGATGGCGGCGACCGGGCCGAACGTCTCCTCGCTAAAGACCAGCGACGCCGGATCGACGTCGGCCAGGACGGTCGCTTCGTAGAACAGCGGGCCGAGGGGCGAGCGCCGGCCACCGGCGAGGCAGCGCGCGCCGCGCGCCAGGGCGTCGGCGACGTGCTCCTCCTGCTTGCGCACCGCGCCCTCGTTCATCAGCGGCCCCAGGTCGGGATCGTCGCGGCCGGCCCCCAGGCTCAGCGCCATCGTCGCCTCGGCGAAGCGGGCGCAGAAGGCGTCGTAGAGCGAGCGCTCGACGAGAAAGCGGTTGGCGCCGAGGCAATCCTGTCCGGTCGTGGCGAACTTCGCCTTGATCGCCTCGTCCACCGCGCGGTCGAGATCGGCGTCGGCGAATACCAGGAACGGGGCATGGCCGCCGAGTTCCAGCACCAGCCGCTTCACCGTCGCCGCCGAGCGGGAATAGAGCAGCTTGCCGATCTCCGTCGAGCCGGTGAACGACAGCGCCCGGACGCGCGGGTCGTCGAGCCAGGGCTCGACGACGTCGGCCGCGTTGCCGGTGATCACGTTGACGACGCCGGGGGGGAAGCCGGCCCGGTCGGCCAGTTCAGCGAGCGCCAGCGCCGAGAACGGGGTCTGCGAGGAGGGGTGTATCAGCACCGTGCAGCCAGCCGCCAGCGCCGCGGCGGCCTTGCGGGTGATCATCGCGGAGGGAAAATTCCAGGGCGTGATCAGGGCGGCGATGCCCACCGGCTCGCGCCAGAGTTCGACCTCGGCGTCTGGGAGATGGGAGGTGACGCCCTCGATGTTCGGGCGCTTGGCTTCCTCGGCGTAGAACTCGACGAAGGCGGCCGCGTAGTCGATTTCGCCGCGCGCTTCCGAGATCGGCTTGCCCTGTTCGGCCGTCATGATCTGCGCCAGGTCCTCGCGGCACTCGACCATCAGCTCGTACCAGCGGCGCAGGAGTCGCGAGCGATGTTGCGGCAGGGCCGAGGCCCAATCGGGAAATGCGGCATGAGCCGCGTCGACGGACCGGGCGCTCTCGGCCGAGGACAGGCAGGCGACTTCGCCGACGAGCGCGCCGTCGGCGGGATCGGTGACCGAGAGGACGGTGCCGCCGGCGGCGGCGGTCCAGCGGTTGCCGATATAGGCGAAGCTCTTGAACAGCGCCGGATCCGCGAGGGCGATCCCTTTCGGGGCTCCGTCGGTCGTCTTTGCAAGCGCGCTCATGATTCCTCCGCCGGTTCCGGGGGCCGCAAGGCCCGGGGCCCCGCAGGTCGTGCGGGCCATGCACAGCAGAATAGGGCGGTATCGGCAGAGGGATTTTTTGAAGATGGTCGTCGCGGAGGAGGATTCTTCCGAATTGCCGCCGCGACGCGGTCAGGTGTCCTGCCGACCGAGCAGGTGTCCCAGCGGCGGCGCGTCGGCCTTCACGTCTTTGGTGACGATGTAAGTGAAGTAGCGTTTCAGGCCGATCCGTTCGCCCAGAAGGGCGTCGACGAGGCGTTGATAGCTGTTGATGTCGGCCGTCACGATCTGCAGCAGGTAGTCGAAGCCGCCGCCGATCGCCCAGCAGGCGATGATCTCGTCGCGCCGGGCGATGGCCTGCTCGAAGATCCTGAAGTCGTCGGTGCGATGCGATTCCAGTTCGGCCACCACGAAGATCGTCACGTGCGGCGCGATCCGCGCCAGGGCGATCTCGGCGCGATAGCCGCGGATCAGCCCCTGCGCCTCCAGACGCTTGAGGCGTTCCCAACACGGCGTGGCCGACAGATTGACGCGCCGGGCCAGTTCGCTCTTCGAGATCCGGCCTTCCTGGCAGAGGATCTGCAGGATGCGAACGTCACGGTCATCGAGGGCGATGGGCATGGCCGCACGTACCGCCTCGCCGCTGTGCTTGTCAATTGTTCCGTTTCAAGGCAGATAATGTTTCATGACAATCTGGCCACCGAACAAGGACAGCTTGCGGCGCCCCGCCTACCGTTCGCTCGCCCAGAGTCTGATCGACGCGATCGAGGCGGGCGAGATCCGGCCGGGCGTGCGGCTGCCGACACATCGTGCGCTTGCCTACGATCTCGGTGTCAGCGTTCAGACGGTGAGCCGGGCCTATGACGAGCTCAGCCGTCTCGGCGTGATCTCCGGTCAGGTCGGGCGCGGCAGCTTCGTGCGGTCCGGCCGTCCGGATACCCGGATGCCCTGGCATCGCCTCGGCGGCAGCGACGATGTCATCGACTGCTCGATGCTGGTGCCTGTGACCGGCGAACTCCATTCCGAGCGCATGTCCGCCACGCTCGCGACGCTGGCCGACGATCTGCCCGGCAACGCGATACTGTCGTTCCGGCCGCGCGCGACGCTGGAGGCCCATTGCGAGGCCGCGCTCGGCTGGCTCGCCCGCTGCGGCATCGACACCCGCCGCGACCAGGTCCTTCCGGCGAACGGCAACACGGTGGCGATGACCACCGCGCTGATGACGGCGGCGCTGCCGGGCGACCTTGTCGTTTCCGAGGAGATCGGTCATCACACCCTGAAGTCGCTGACGACCGCGCTGGGACTGCGCCTGGCCGGACTGCCCCTGGACAACGAGGGTATCGTGCCGGACGCGTTCGACCGGGCGTGCAGGACGGGAGCCGTGAAAGTCCTGTTCGTGCTTCCGAGCGGCCTCGGCCCGACGGCGGCGATGATGGGCGGGAAGCGCCGGCGCGCGATCGTCGAAATCGCCCGGCAGCACGATGTCTGGATCGTCGAGAACGATGCGCTGGGTCCGATCCAGCCCGGCCGTCCGGAGCCGCTTTTCATGCTCGCCCCGGAGCGGACGTTCTATTTCACCGGCCTGGCGAAGTGCCTGCTGCCCGGGCTGCGTATCGCCTGGCTGGTGGTTCCGGACACGATGGTGGCGGCGGCGCGGACACGGCATCTGGTGACCAACTGGATGGCGACGCCGCTGATGGCGGAGATCGCCACCCGCTGGCTGGACGACGGAACGGCGGAGACGCTGTTGCAGTGGCAGCAGGCCCAGTTGTCGCGTCGCAACGACATCGCGGCCCGTCTGCTCCGCGGGCTCCCCTATACGGGCTCGCCCAACGGCATGCATGTCTGGATGCGGCTGCCCGACCCCTGGCGCGAGGACATGTTCGTGGCCCACGCCCGCAACAACGGCGTGGCGGTGGCGGCGGGGAGCAATTTCGCGATCTCCGACGACCAACATCATCCGGCGGTGCGCATCTGCCTGGGGGCCGGCTCCGAAGAAGAGCTCGAACGGGGTCTCAGCGTGATCGCGCGGCTGGTGCGCAGCCCGCCGGAGCCGGCCCTGCTGGCGATCTAGCCGGACGGTTGGCGGCGGCGGGCGATCGCGCATCGATTGTCATGGTTCAATAAAAAAATTGACTTGGTATTTCGTTTCCCCAACGCTACCGGCCTCTGGGGAACGGGATCTTGCCTGTCCAGACGCGGCGAGACGCGATCCCCTGGCACAAGAACAAGGGCGGGTTATCCGCCTTCCGAAAGCGTGCGCACCGATGCGAAGCGCGTCGGTGCGCGCGCGCCGGGGACAGGGACGACAGGAAGGAGACACTCAATGACAATCACGCGAGTTCTGGCCGGCGTCGCCGCCGCCGCATTCGCACTCACCTCGACCGCCGCCATGGCCGAAACCTGGCGCTACGCCTTCGAGGAATCGATGGATGAGGTGCAGGGCAAGTTCGCTCAGAAGTTCAAGGAAGAGGTCGAGGCCAACACCGACCATACGATCCAGCTGTTTCCCTATGGGACGCTGGGCGAGTCGGCGGACATCATGGAGCAGGCCCAGGCCGGCATCCTGCAGTTCGTCGACCAGTCGCCGGGTTTCACCGGCTCTCTGATCCCCGAGGCGCAGGTCTTCTTCGTGCCCTATCTGTTGCCGACGGACCAGGATCAGCTCGCCCGCTTCTACAAGAGCTCTAAGGCGATCAACGAGGACTTCCAGAAGCTCTACGCCGATCAGGGGCTGGAACTGCTGACGATGTTCCCCGAGGGCGAGGTCGCCATGACCACCAAGAGCCCGGTGGAGAGCTGCGCCGATCTGAACGAAGTGAAGTTTAGGGTGATGACCAACCCGCTGCTGGTCGAATCCTACCGGGCCTTCGGCGCGACGCCGACGCCGCTGCCCTGGGGCGAGGTCTATGGCGGCCTGCAGACCAACATCATCCAGGGCCAGGAGAACCCGACCTTCTTCCTCTACTCGACGAAGATCTACGAGGTCACCGACTACATCACGTATGCGGGGCACAACAATTTCACCACCGCGGTGATGGCCAACAAGGACTTCTATGACGGCCTCGGCGATGCCGACAAGAAGGCGATCCAGGCCGCGTCCGATACCGCCTACGACTACATCGTCGACTACCAGAAGGGCCTTGCCGATTCCGAACTCGAAAAGATCAAGAAGGCCAAGCCGGAAATGACGGTGACGGTGCTCACCGAGGAGCAGCGCAAGTGCTTCAAGGACGCCGCCGCCGATGTCGAGGCCAAATTCATCGAGATGACGGGCGAAAGCGGCAAGAAGATCCTCGACCAGTTGAAGGCGGATCTGAAGGCTGCCGCCCAGTAGCGGTCACAGGAGCCATCGCCTGGCGGGGCCTCGTCCCCGCCGGGCGTCTCTGACCGGCGGACTCGGGGGAAAAGCATTGACCGACCAGCCGCAAAGCTCGGAGCACGCATCGTCGCTGCCCGGATTCCTCGGGACGATCGACAGCCTGATCAGTCGCATCGAGTCGGCAATGCTCGCTGTTGGCGTCCTGCTCATGGCCGCCAACACCATCGCGAACGTGGTCGGTCGTTTCGTCTTCCAGTCGAGCATCTTCTTCTCCGAAGAGCTGAACCGCATCCTGATCATCCTGATCACCTTCGCCGGCATCAGTTATGCCGCGCGGCAGGGTAGGCACATCCGCATGTCGGCGATCTACGACGCGCTGCCGCCCCCAATGCGCAAGCCGATGATGATCGCGATCGCTCTGATCACCGCAGCCTTCATGTTCGCGCTGTGCTGGTATTCCTACGGCTACATCGTGACCCAGGCGGGCCGCGGGCGCGTGCTGCCGGCCCTGCAGATCCCGGTCTGGTGGACGCTGATCTGGGTGCCCGTCGGCTTCTTCATGACCGGGATGCAGTACCTCCTCACCGCCATAAAGAACGTCCGGGAGAAGGACATATACCTCTCCACCAACGTTCTCGAAGGCTATGCGGCCGACGAGCAGGAAATCTGAGGGGCGACGATCATGGCACTGACGATCTTTTCCATCATGATCCTGCTTCTGCTGCTCGGGTTCCCGATGATGATCCCGCTCATCGTCGGCGCCTTCGTCGGCTTCTACATGATGATGGGCGGCTTCGGGCAGATGGAGACCATGGTCCAGCAGTTCATGGCCGGCATCCGCCCCGCATCGCTGATCGCCGTGCCCATGTTCATCTTCGCCGCCGACATCATGACGCGTGGCCAGTCGGCCGACCGGCTGATCGACATGGTGATGAAGTTCGTGGGGCACGTGAAGGGCGGTCTCGCGGTCTCCACGGCCGCGGCCTGCACCATGTTCGGCGCGGTCTCGGGCTCCACCCAGGCCACCGTCGTGGCGGTCGGCGGGCCGCTGCGCCCGCGCATGCTGAAGGCCGGCTACAATGACAGCTTCGTGCTGGCGCTGATCGTCAATTCCTCCGACATCGCCTTCCTGATCCCGCCGTCGATCGGCATGATCATCTACGGCGTCGTCTCCAATACCTCGATTTCGGAGCTGTTCATCGCCGGCATCGGTCCGGGCCTTCTGATTCTGGTCCTGTTTTCCATCTACAGCGTCGTCTATGCTTACAGGAACGACGTGCCGACCGAGGAACGTGCGGGCTGGGGCGCGCGGTTCCACGCCGTGCAGCGCGCGCTCTGGCCCCTCGGCTTTCCGGTCATCATCATCGGCGGCATCTACGGCGGAATCTTCTCGCCGACCGAGGCGGCCGCCGCCTGCGTGCTCTACGCCCTGATCCTCGAGGTCCTGGTCTTCCGCTCGATGAGCCTCGGCGACGTCTACCAGACCGCCAAGTCGACCGGCCTGATCACGGCGGTGGTGTTCATCCTGGTCGCGGCTGGCGCGGCGTTCTCGTGGATCATTTCCTTTGCCCAGATCCCGCAGGCGATCCTCGGCGGCATCGGCATAGACGCGATGGGGCCGATCGGAGTCCTGTTCGTCATCTCCATCGCCTTCTTCGTCGGCTGCATGTTCGTCGACCCGATCGTCGTCATCCTGGTTCTTGTGCCGATCTTCGCGCCGGTGGTCGACTCGGTCGGGCTGGATCCGGTTCTGGTCGGCACGGTCATCACGCTGCAGGTCGCCATCGGCTCCGCGACACCACCCTTCGGCTGCGACATCTTCACCGCGATCGCCGTGTTCAAGCGGCCCTACATCGAGGTGATCAAGGGCACGCCGCCCTTCATCCTGATCCTGCTCGGTGTCTCGGTCGCCCTTATCTTCTTCCCGCAGATCGCGCTGTTCCTGCGCGACCTCGCCTTCGCGAAGTGAGGGAGGGCGACGTGTTCAAGCATATCCTCGTGCCCGTCGACGGCTCCGAGAACGCCCTCAAGGCGCTCGAGAAGGCCGTCGAGCTGAAGGCGCTGACGGGGGGCGAGCTGACGGTCCTGACCATCTACCGCCACCATTCGATGCTGGAGGCGTCCTTCTCGATGGTCCGCCCGGAGGAGCCCGGCAATATGGACGACCTCATGCGCGAGGCCGCCAGGGAGGTCGCGGAAAGCGCGAAGGCGCGCGCCGGCGAGCTTGGCGTCGGCGATGTGCGGGCCTTCGTGCGGAACGGCCCGGTGGCGCGCAATATCGTCGCGTTCGCCGAGGAACACGGCGTCGACCTGATCGTTATCGGCAGCCGCGGGTTGGGCTCGATCGAAAGCTACCTGCTCGGCAGCGTTTCTCACAAGGTGACGGGGACGGCCAAATGCCCGGTTCTCGTCGTCTGATCGGATCAGCGCAATGACCACAGTTGTCCCTTCGCCGGTCAGTCCGGACCTGGAGCCGAACGATGTCTCGCGCCTCGGACTGATCGCGCTTGCGACCGACCTGACGTCGGAACGCGACGCCTGGCGGGTGCTGCCGCCGGAGCGGGCGGCCCTGCATGTGACACGGGTGCCCTACGCCAACCCGACCACGCCGGAAAACCTCGCCCGGATGGCGCCGACATTGACGGCGGCAGCGGACCTTCTGGTGCCCGACGTCACCCTGGCGGCGATCTGCTTCAGCTGCACCGCGGCCTCGGTGGAAATCGGCGATGACGCGGTTGCCGAGGCGATCCGGACCGCACGTCCCGGCGTACCGGTCGTCACGCCGCCCGATGCCGCGGTTCAGGCCTTCGCCGCGCTCGGCGTCGGCCGGATCGCGTTGGTGACGCCCTATCTGCCCGAAACCACGGCGCCGATGGTCGCCTATTTCACCCGGCGCGGGCTGGACGTCGCGAGCGCTCAGTGCCTTGGTCTTTCCGACGACCGCGAAATGGCGCGGGTGTCGGCGGCGACCATCGTCGCGGCGGCCGAAGCGGCGGACCGGCCGGATGTCGAAGGTGTCTTCCTCTCCTGCACCGCGCTGCCGGCGCTGGGGGTTATCGACGCCATCGAGGACCGGTTGGGGAAACCCGTCGTCTCCTCCAATCAGGCGAGCCTCTGGCGGATGCTGCAGCATGCGGATCTGGCGCCCTTGCCGGGTGCGCCGGGAAGGTTGTTCGCGCTCTCAGCGACAAGTCGTGCCGCATGAGCGAGGATCCGTTTGTCAGTGTTGACGAGATCGTCGCCGCCCGGCGGACCATCGCCGGCGCGATCCGTCACACGCCGGTCGAACAGTCGGCTTCTCTGAGCGGGCGGACGGGCGTGACCGTCGCACTCAAGCTCGAGCACCACCAGCACAGCGGCAGCTTCAAGTTCCGTGGCGCCACCAACGCGATCCTGTCGCTCGCCCACGCCGAACGCGCGGCCGGGGTGGTCGGTGTTTCGACCGGCAATCATGGCCGTGGCCTTGCCAGAGCGGCGGCGGCGGCCGGCGTGCGCTGCGTCATCGCCATGTCGGAACTGGTTCCCGCGAACAAGGTCGAGGCGATCCGCGGCGAAGGCGCCGACGTGCTGATCGGCGGGCGCAGCCAGGACGAAGCGCAACATGCGGTCGACCGGCTGGTGGCCGAGGGGATGACCATGATCCCGCCGTTCGACGATCGCCGCGTCATTGCCGGCCAGGGCACGCTGGGGCTGGAAATGCTGGAAGACATGCCGGAGTTCGAGACCGTCGTGGTCCCGCTTTCCGGCGGCGGGCTGATCTCCGGCGTGGCGGCCGCCCTGAAGGCGCGGAAGCCCGGCATCCGGGTCGTCGGCGTGTCGATGGAACGGGGCGCGGCGATGCACGCGAGCCTTGCCGCCGGCCGGCCGGTCGAAGTCCGGGAGCTTCCGACCCTCGCCGACAGCCTGGGCGGTGGCATCGGGCTGGGCAACCGGCACACCTTCGCGATGGTGCGCGCTCTCGTCGACGACGTGGTCCTGCTGACCGAAGCGGAGATCGCCGCGGGGATCCATCATTGTTACTGGCACGAACGCCAGATCGTCGAAGGGGCCGGCGCCGTGGGCGTCGCCGTGCTGCTGGCCGGCAAGATCGCGCTTGAGGGACCGACGATGCTTCTGCTCAGCGGCGGCAACATCGGTATGGCGCTGCATCACCGGGTCGTTTCCGGCGAGGCGGCCGACGTCGCCGAAGAGGCTGCCTGATGCCGACGATCCGGATCCTAACCGAAACGGAGCTCCGCTCCGCCGTGCCGCTCGACGACGCGGCGGTCGGTTGCGTCGAGACTGCCTTCCGGGCGCTCGCGCGCGGCGGGGTCGTGATGCCGCCGATCCTGTCGATGGCGATCGCGGAGCACAACGGCGAGGTCGACGTGAAGACAGCCTACGTTCCCGGCATCGACAGTTTCGCCCTCAAGGTGTCGCCGGGGTTCTTCGACAACCCGAAAATCGGCTTGCCGTCGACCTCGGGCCTGATGGTCCTGTTCTCCGCGCGCACCGGCCAGGTCGAGGCGCTGTTGCTGGACAACGGCTATCTCACGGACGTGCGCACGGCGGCGGCAGGCGCCGTGGCCGCCCGCCATCTTTCGCGCCCCGACTCCCGACGGGCCACGATCTTCGGTACGGGCATGCAGGCGCGGCTGCAGTTGCAGGCGCTCACCCTGGTGCGCCCGATCGAGCGGGCGACGATCTGGGGCCGTGACGCCGGCAAGGCCGAGGTGCTGGCCGCGGCGATGACCGGCGCGCTCGGCATTGCCGTGTCGGCCGAGACCGATCCGGCGCGCGCGATCGCGGACGCCGATATCGTGGTGACGACGACGCCGGCGACGGCGCCCGTCGTGCGCGCCGACTGGTTGCGTCCGGGCCAGCACGTGACCGCCATGGGGTCCGATCAGCACACGAAGAACGAACTGGATCCGGCCTGTCTGCGCCGCGCCGATGTCTACGTGCCCGACCGGCTGAGCCAGACGCGCTCGCTTGGCGAATTGCGCAGCGCCATCGACGCCGGCGTGGTGGCCGCGGACGCGGAGTTTCCCGAACTTGGCGCCATTGTCGAGGGGCAGGCACCGGGGCGAACCGCCGCGGAGCAGATCACCGTCGCGGACATGACGGGAACCGGCGTGCAGGACACCGCCATCGCCACACTGGCCCGCGAGCGTGCCGCCGCGCGTGGCGCCGGGACCGACTTCACCAGCTGATACAGGAACGAGCCAAGACCGATGCTGGCACCGAGACTTCATTTCACGCGACAGGAATACGATGCCCGGATCGCCAAGACGCGCACCGCCATGCAGGCCGCCGGTGTCGATCTCATCATCGTCACCGATCCTTCGAACATGGCCTGGCTCACCGGCTATGACGGATGGTCCTTCTACGTGCACCAGTGCGTGGTGCTGGCGATGGATGGCGAGCCGGTCTGGTTCGGGCGCAGCCAGGACGCCAACGGCGCGCTCAGAACCACCTTCATGAAACCCGAGAACATCATCGGCTATCCAGACCACTACGTTCAGTCCACCGAGCGCCACCCGATGGACTATCTCGCCGCGCGGCTCGCCGACCGCGGATGGGACAGGCTCGCGATCGGCGTCGAGATGGACAATTACTGGTTCACCGCGGCCGCCTACGCGACGCTGCAGAAAGCGCTCCCCAACGCGCGGTTTTCCGACGTGACGGCGCTCGTCAACTGGCAGCGCGCGGTGAAGTCGCCGCAGGAGCTCGACTATATGCGGACGGCCGCCCGCTTCGTCGAGCGGATGCATCAGCGCATCTTCGAGACGATCGAGCCGGGCTTGCCGAAGAGCAGTCTCGTGGCCGAGATCTACGACGCGGGCCTGCGCTACGATCCCGCGATCGGGGTCGGCGGCGACTATCCGGCGATCGTGCCGCTGCTGCCATCGGGCAGCGATGCTGCGGCGCCGCACCTGACCTGGGACGACAGGCCGATGCAGGCGGGCGAAGGCACGTTCTTCGAGATCGCCGGCGTCTGTCACCGCTATCACTGCCCGCTGTCGCGCACGATCTTCCTCGGCAAGCCGAGCCAGACCTTTCTCGATGCCGAAAAGGCGGTCCTGGAGGGCATGGAGGCGGGACTGGACGCGGCGAAGGCGGGCAACGTCTGCGAGGACATCGCCAACGCGTTCTTCGGTGTCCTGGAGACGCACGGCATCGTCAAGGACAACCGCACCGGCTATCCGATCGGCCTGTCCTATCCGCCCGACTGGGGCGAGCGCACCATGAGCCTTCGCTCCGGCGACCGCACGGTGCTCCAACCCGGCATGACGTTCCATTTCATGACCGGCCTCTGGATGGACGACTGGGGGCTTGAGATTACGGAGAGCATCGTGATCGGCGAGAACGGACCCGAGTGTCTGGCCAATGTGCCGCGCCGGCTTCTGGTGAAGGACTGATGAGCGCGCCGCCGCGTCCCAGCCCGATCGTGCCGACCATCCCCTTCGACAGGGACGGCGCCCATTTCGGGTTCCTGCGCCTGCCCGTTAGCCGCGACGAGTCGGCCTGGGGCTCGGTGATGATACCGATCGCCGTCATCCGAAACGGCGACGGGCCGACTGCCCTGCTGACCGGCGCCAACCACGGCGACGAATACGAAGGGCCGATCGCGCTGCAGGCGCTCGCCCACGAGCTCAAGCCGGCCGAGATCCGGGGGCGCGTGATCATCGTTCCATTCATGAACACGCCGGCCTTCCACGCGGCGCGGCGCACCTCTCCCCTCGACGGCGTCAATCTCAACCGCTGCTTCCCCGGCCGGGCCGACGGCTCGCCGACCGAGAAGATCGCCGACTTCTTCCTCAACCAGCTTGTTCCTTTGGCCGACGTCGTGCTCGACTACCATTCCGGCGGGAAGACGCTCGACTTCGTGCCGTTCGCGGCGGCGCATCTGCTCGACTCGGCGGTTCAGCAGGACGCCTGTATCGCGGCGATGCAGGCCTTCAATGCCCCCTATTCGATGACCTTGCGCGAGATCGATGCGGTCGGCATGTACGACACCGTCGTCGAGGACGCCGGCAAGACCTTCGTCACCACCGAGCTTGGCGGCGGGGGAACGGCGACCGCCCGCACCGCCCGGATCGCGCGACGCGGCGTGCGCAACCTCCTCAAGCACGCCGGCATTCTGGACGGCGAGCCGGAGATCGGGCCGAGCATCGGCATCGACACGACGGTCGGCGACTGCTTCCACTTCTGCGAGCGGAACGGGCTTCTGGAAGTCCTCGTGGACCTTGGAGATCCGGTGGCCAAGGACGATCCGCTGGCCCTGATTTGGCCGGTCGATCACGTCGGCGGCGAGCCGGTCGTGGTCCAGTCGCGCAACACCGGCCTTCTGGTGGCGCGGCATTTCCCCGGACTGATCAAGCCCGGCGACTGCCTCGCCGTGGTCGCATCGGTGGTGGAATAGGTCGAACCTGGCCTGAAACGCGATTGGTCATACAGGCCGGAGACCGCCGGATCCCGCTCCCCCGCCGGTCCTTCGCGTTCCTGTTCGCTGCTTGCGAACCCTACGTGCCGTGGCGTTGCGCCTATTTTCTGATCCCGCGGCTGATTGCCTTGGGAGATCAGCCGCGGTCGGTAACCTCGACGACGACCGCCATCGCGGTGTCGCCGGCGGCGCAGCCGGTGAACAGTCCGCGGCCGCCGCCGCGCAATGCGAGTTCCTCGATCAGCTCGATGACGCCGCGCAGTCCCGTGGGGCCTTGCGGGTGGCCCCAGATCAGCGAACAGCCGAAATTGTTCATTGCCGAAGCGTCCAGACCGAGGTCGCGCGCAAGGACGAGGTCGTTCACCGCAAAGGGATTGTGCGTCTTGATCGCGTCCAGGTCAGTCACCTGAATGTCGGCGTTTCGAAGCGCTGCCCGCGTCGCGGGCACCGGTGCCATCGGCATGTGGGCGAGATCGGTGCGGGCGAGGCCGAAACCGAGAAGCCGCACCGCGATATCCGGATTGCGGCTGAGGTCGCGGGCGCGCTCCGGGGTTGCGAGGATCACGGCGGCGTTTCCGTCGGCGGGATGGGTCTGACCGCCGAACGTTACCGTCCCACCCTCCGTGACCGGCTTCAGGCGGGCCAGCCCGTCCGCGGAGGTCGGAAAGATCCCCTCGTCGCCCTCCAGCTCCATCGTCGGCGCCCGGGACCGGGACGCGGGCAAAGGAAACGGCAGGGTCATGTACCGGCGCTGGAAGGCCCGGTCGTCCGCGAGCGCCATCTCGTACTGCTCGCTTCGGCGCAACACGATCTCGTGCTGTTCGCCGGTGGAGAGACCGTATCGTCGTGCCACGTTCTCCGCCGTGGCGAGCATCGAATGTCCGCCGAGCGGATCGCAACCGAAATTGTCCAGGACCCAGTCTTCATTGGTGCCCGTTCCGCCCGGTGCGTCGGGGGCGGGATAGTAGACGTGCGGCCCGTTCGATGTCCGGTCGCAGGCCGCGACGAGGGCGCAGGTGGCCAGGCCGGCCTCGATTTCCAGCGCGCCGGTCTGGAGGCATCTCAAGCCGGTCGCGCAGGCCTGCGATATGGTCGGACCGCCAACCTGCGACGCGCCGACGAGGCCCGTGAACCACGGTAGTCCGTAGAACGATCCCTTTTGCGGGACGGTGAGCCCGAGCACGCCGAAATCGAACGATGCCGGCGATATCCCGCGACGCTCCAGTTCATCCCGAGCGACGGCGGCGGCAAACTCGACGCTGTGAAGATGGGCGAAGCTCCCCTGCCATTTGGCAAAGGGTGTCGACCAGTAGGATCCGTAGGGGATCTCCGCGCGATAGTTCAACTCTGTCATTCCTTCAGGTTCGGATCCTAGCCATGGCCAGAATGGTTCAGGGGTGGTCTGCGATCGCATGCAGCGCGGGCTTGTCGAGCTTGCCGATCACGGTCCGGGGCAGGCTGGGCAGCTGGACGAACCTGGCCGGCACCTTGTAGCGGGCGAGGTTGCGGCGGCAGTGCTCTTCCAGCGTGTCGAAATCGCGCTCGGCGCCCGGCCGCATCGCCAGGTAGGCGACGACGATCTCGCCGCGGTAGTCGTCGGGCCGTCCGATCACGGCGGCTTCCGCTACGGCGGGGTGGGCGTGCAGCACCTCCTCCACCTCGCGCGGGTAGACGTTGTATCCCCCGGTGATCACCATGTCCTTCTTGCGGTCACTGATATAGAGATTGCCGTCCGCGTCCAGCCGGCCGATATCGCCGGTGTAGAGCCAGCCGTCGCGAAGGGCGGCGGCCGTCTCCTGCGGGCGGGCCCGGTAGCCCGCCATGATCTGCGGGCCGCGCGCGCGGATCTCGCCGGCCTCGCCGACCGGAAGCACCGTGTGCCCGTCTTCGGGATCGACGATCTGGACCTCCGTCCCGGGCACCGGCCGCCCGACGGAGCCCGGAATCCGCGCCTCGCCCTCGTACTGGTAGGTCAGCACCGGGCCGGCCTCCGACTGGCCATAGCCTTCGTAGATCGGGCAGCCGACCATATCCTCCCACCGTTTCAGCACGGCTTCGGGAAGGGCGGCGGAGCCCGAATAGACGGCGCGGAGCGAGCCGAGGTCCGCCTCCTCGAAGCCCTCGAACGACATGAGCCCGGAAATGATCGTCGGGCCGGCCGGCAGCCGGGTCACCGCGTGCCGCATCAGGGCCTCGAGAACCAGGTCCGGCCTGTATCGCGGCAGGATAATCAGCAGCCCGCCGCAGTTGGCCGCCAGATAGAGGCACATCGACGTGGCGAAGACGTGGAACAGGGGCATGACGCACAGGACGACCTCGTTTTCGCCCGTGGGGAGCGCGGCTTCGCGCTGCGCCACGTTCACGGCGATCTGGCCGTGGGTGATGTTCACGCCCTTCGGCCGGCCGGTTGTTCCGCCGGTGTACTGCAGCGTCGCGAGGTCGTCCGGCCCCGGCAGGGAGGCGGGCGACGGCACGCCGGCGTCGTCCTTCCACGCATCGAGCAGGCGCTTGCCGGGACCGATGGCTTCGCCGGGCACGCCCAGCCCGTCCAGGAGCGGTCCGAGTTCGGCTTCGCGGGCGGCGTCGAAGAGCACGAGGGCGGGATCGGCGTCCTCGAGGATCTGCTTCAGTTCGCGTTCGGTATAGGCGGGATTGACCGGCACGACCTGTGCGCCCGCGGCGTGGACCGCGTAGAGCGCGATCGCGCAGTCGAGGGAGTTCTGCGCGATCAGCGCGACCCGCCCGCCGGCGACGCCGCGATCGCGCAGCCAGGCCGCGCAGCCGGCGACACAGCGGACGAGGCCGGCGTAGTCCAGCGTGCGATCGCCGTCGATCATCGCCGGCGCCAGAGGCGTCTTCCCGGCCCGGTCCAACAGCATGTGCACGACGCTCGGATAGGCGGTCAGGGAGCCCAGGCTCGCGCGCATCTGTTCACCTCCTCCAGGAAATGATCCGCAGGACGCGGCAGCCGCGTCCGCTGTTCCAGGTCACTTCGGTCCGCCGAGATAGGTCGCGAGAACGCGGGCGTCGTTCGCCAGGGCGCCTGCCTCGCCCTCCATGGCGATCTTGCCTTGCTCGATGACGTAGCCGCGGTCGGCCGCCTGCAGGGCCGCGCGGGCATTCTGCTCGACGACCAGAAGGGACACGCCGCGGCGCCGAAGTTCGATGATGATCCGGAAGATGTCACGCACGATGCGCGGCGCGAGCCCCAGCGACGGCTCGTCGAGCATGAGCAGGCGCGGCTTGCCCATCAGCGCCCGGGCGAGCGCCAGCATCTGGCGTTCGCCGCCCGACAGGGTTCCCGCTTCCTGGCCGGCGCGCTCCTTCAGCCGCGGGAACAGCTCGTAGATTTCCCTGCGCACGGCATCGATCGCCGCCGATCCGTCGCCGCGCCGGCCGAAGGCGCCGAGCTCGATATTGTCGCGAACGCTCATGCTGGAGAACAGGGCGCGCTCCTCGGGCACGAGGACGAGACCCATCTCGATGCGGTCCTCCATGGGCAGGCGATCGATGCGTTCGCCCATGAAATGGATCTCTCCGGTGCTCGGCTGGGCGCCGACGAGGGCGCGCAGCAGGCTCGACTTTCCCGCGCCGTTGGGGCCGATCGCCGTGACGATGCTGCCGGGGGCGACGGACAGGGAGACATCGGAGACCGCCACGATCTTGCCGTAGCTGACGCCGATGCCGCGTGCTTCGAGCAGTGCGGTCATGGGCGCACCTCCGCGAGCCCGTCTAAGGGCCCGTCGATCGGGTCGTCGACGCCGCCGAGATAGGCCTCGATCACCCGCGGGTTCGCGCGCACCGACGCGGGATCGCCCTCCGCGATCTTCACGCCGAAGTCGACGACGACGAGGCGGTCGACCAGATTCATCACGAAGTCCATGTCGTGCTCGACCAGCAGGATCGACAGTCCCTGCTCGCGCAGGTCGGACAGAAGGGCCGCGAGATCCTGCTTTTCCTGATGGCGCAGGCCCGCGGCCGGCTCGTCGAGCAGAAGCAGCGCCGGATCGAAGGCGAGTGCCCTGGCGATCTCGAGGACGCGCTGTTGTCCCAGCGCCAGATTGCCGGCCTCGATGTCGGCGAGGTGCCCGAGCCCGACGCGCTCGAGCTGATCCTGGGCGACGCGCAGGATCTGCGCCTCCTCCGCCCGGTCGGCACGGGCCATGGCGGCGAAGACGCCGGCGGACCCGCGGAGGTTGGCACCGAACGCGGCGTTCTCAAGCGCGCTCATCTGCGGGCGAAGCTGCACGTGCTGAAACGTCCGTCCCACGCCGAGGGCGGCGATGTCCCTCTGCGCCAGCGTCTCGATCCTGGTGCCCAGGAACCGGACGGTTCCGGAGGTCAGCGACGCGACACCGGTCAGCAGGTTGAAGAGGGTGCTCTTGCCGGCGCCGTTGGGGCCGATGAGGCCGAGTATCTCTCCCGCCTTCATGTCGAAGGAGACGTCGTCGACGGCGCGCAGGCCGCCGAAGACCTTGGACACGCAATCGACTTCGAGCAGGGGCGTGCCGCGCTCGGGAAGCGCGCGCCGGGGCAGGGCCGGCGCCGAAGCCGGCGCCTTCACGGGCTGCTTTGATGGCAGAAACCGCGAGACAAACGACATCAGCCCGGCGGGCGCGCCCTGGATCAGGATGATCACCAGGAGACCGAAGGCTGTGATTTCGTAGCTGCCCGTCCTGCCGGTCAGGAGCGGTAGCCATTCGCGCAGCCATGTCCGCACGGTCTCGAAGACCGCCGGGCCCAGGATCGCGCCGCCCAGGTTGCCGGTGCCGCCGATCACCGCCATGAACAGGTAGTCGATCGACGCGTTGACGCCGAAGGGCGACGGATTAACGACCCGGACGTAGTGGGCCTGCAGCCAGCCCGACAGGCCGGCCAGGACTGCGGCGAGCACGAAGACGATCAGCTTGAGCCGCGCGGTCGACACGCCGAAGCTCTCGGCCAGAACCTCCGAGGGGAGGCTGCGCATCGCCCGGCCGATGCGGCTGTCGAGCAGGTTGGTCACCGCGAGCATCGCCAGGCCGACGAGACCCCAGATGACCAGGTAGAAGTCGCGCGGGTCGGTCAGCACGGCCTCGCCGATCGAGACCGCCGGGATGTCGGTGATCCCGTTGAACCCGCCGAGAACCGGAATGTTGGCGAACAGGTAGAAGAGGGCGATGCCCCAGGCGAGCGTGCCGAGAACGAGGTAGTGACCGGCAAGGCGCACGGTCAGCGCGCCGAGCGCGACGGCGAACAGCACCGTCACCGCGAGGGCGACGGGCAGGGTCGCGAATACCGACCAGCCGTACTGCGTCGTGAGCACCGCGGTAGAATAGGCGGCAACGCCGCAGAACGCGGCCTGTCCGAAGGACGTCATTGCCGCGACGCCCGTCATCAGCACCAGGCCGATACAGACGAGGGCGGACAGGCCGATATAGGTGAGCGGCGTCACGTAGCCGATCGGCAGCACGAACGGCGCGAGCGCGAACAGGGCGACGGCGCCGGCGATGAAGAGGCGGCGCGGGCTCAATGCTCTTCGTCCTCATGACGGCGCGGCTGCGTGGCCGAGCGCCAGAGCAGGAAGGGGATGAGCAGGCCGAAGACGATCGCTTCCTTGAACGGCGATGCGTAGAAGGCGGCAAAGCTCTCCACCAGGCCGACGAGCACCGCGCCGAGAACGGCCAGCGGAAAACTCGCCAGCCCGCCGATCACCGCGCCGACGAAGCCCTTCAGCGAAACGAGGAATCCCGAGTCGTAGTAGAGCGTAGTGACCGGACCGATCAGCACGCCGGAGAACGCGCCGATGGCCGCGGCAAGCGTGAAGGCCAGCGCCCCGGTGGAATTGGTGCGGATGCCGACGAGCCGGGCGCCGAAGCGGTTCACGGCGGTTGCGCGCAGGGCCTTGCCCCACAGCGAGCGGCCGAAGAAGTGCCAAAGCGCGAGCATCAGAACGGCCGATGCGGCGAAGACCAGCATGAGCTGCCAGGAAACCCGCGTCACGCCGATGTCGATGCGCCCGGGAATGAATGGCGGCGTGCGAAAGCCCTCCGACCCGAAGAAGATCAGGCCGAGCCCGGTGAGCGCGTAGTGCACGGCGACGGCCACGAACATCAACGTGAGCGTCGGCCGGTCGGCCAGGGGCTGAAACACCACGCGGTAGACGATGTAGCCGATCGGCGCGACCAGTCCGATGACGAGCGCGACCTGGACCAGAAGCGGCGGTTTGATCGGCGCCAGCCAGAGCGACAGCGCCCCGGCGGCCAATGGAATTCCGAGAGACAGGAGCAGCGTCGTCGGCAGCCCCTTGGCATTGCCGCGCCGCCACGCGCGCCAGCCTTCCACCAGCGCGCAAAGGAGGCCGAGACAGCCGGTAAGCCACACTGTCCCGGGCACCACGCCTTGCTGGAACAGCGCGAGCGACAGCGCGCCGAGCATGAGGAAGTCGCCGGCGGGGACCCAGAGGACGCGGGTGACGACGAAGACAAGGAGGATGGACAAGGCCATCAGGGCGTAGACGAGCCCGTTCGTCAGTCCGTCCTGCGCGAGCAGCAGGGCAATGTTCGAGTTCATCGGCCGCGGGCCTCGGGTTCGGTTTTCAGGGATTGATCGCGGGCCCGATCCCCAGGCGCGGCCGCCGTTCCGTTTCCGGAAACCGACGGTCGCGTCCGGTTCGGACCGCGTCCGGCTATTCCGCCAGGCGGAAGCCGTCGCCCTTGACCTCGACGAGGACGCGCGCGCGCTCGTCGACGCCGTAGTGGTCGGTTTCGGTGAACGTGTAGATCGCGTTCGTTCCGGCCACCTCGGCTCCGCTCTGCAGGGCATCGCGCATCGCCGTGCGGAACTCCGGGGTGCCCGGCTCGGCCGTTTCGGCGGCTACCTTGGCGGCGGCGCCGACCAGCAGCATGGCGTCCCAGGCATAACCGCCCAGCGGGTTTGCCGAGCCCTCGCCCCACTTGCCTTCATAGGTCGAGATGAAGTCGAGCGAGACCGCCTTGATCGGGTTGGCATCGGGCAGGTCGTTTGCCGCGACCATCGGGCCGGTCGGCATCAACGCGCCTTCGGCCGCGGGGCCGGCGGCTTCGATGAACTTCTTCGTCACCGTTCCGTGCGTGTGATAGATCGGCCCTTCGAACCCCTGGTCGCGCAGGGTCACGTGGGGCAGCGCGGCCGCGGTGCCGGAGGCGCCGACGAAGACGGCGTCGGGATCCGCGGCAATGGTTTTCAGGGCCTGGGCGGTGACGGAGGTATCGGTGCGGTTGAAGCGTTCGCCGCCGACCACCTCGATGCCGTTGTCGGCCGCGACCTGTTCCAGGGCGGTCCAGTTCAGATCACCCCAGCCGTCGGCATAGCCGATGAAGGCGATGGTCTTCAGGTCCTTCTTGTTCATGTCCTCGATGATCGCCGAGACCATGATCGGCACCGGCTGGGCGAGATTGAAGACCCAGGCCCGCTTGTCGTCGGGGATCCGGATCGGGGCCAGGGCGATCATCGGGGTCTGCGCCTCGTTGGCGACGTCGACAATCGCGGCGGATGTCACGCTGGATGTCGAACCGAGAAGGACGTCGACCTTGTCCTCGTCGACGAATTTGCGGGCGTTCTTCGTCGCAGTCGTCGGGTCGGTACCGTCATCAAGCACGATCCATTCGACCGGTATGCCGCCGACCGTATCCGGGAACGTCTCGATGGCGTTTCTGTAGGGGATGCCGTTGGTGGCGTTCGGACCGGTGAACGTCCCGGTGATTCCGACTTTCAGGCCTTCGGCGGCAACCGGCGAGATCGCGAGGCAGGCAGCCAGGGTGAAGACAGCACTTCCCAGTTTGAATTTCATATTCACAGTCCCTCTGCTGTTGTCGTGCGGGAGCGGCTTGTTGGCTCTTGGGACCCGCGGTTACAGGCTTGTGCTGAGCGTGGCGCGCATCGCCTCCTTCAGCTCGTCCAGGCGCGAAACGAGATCCGCCTGGGATTCCACCGAGAACTCGGCGAAAATCTCCTCGATCCAACAGGCGTGGATCGGCGCCATCCCGGCGAAAGCCTCGCGGCCCTCGCTGGTCAGGCCGATGACAATGGCCCGACGATCGTCGGGCGCGGGGGAGCGCACGACGAATCCGCGCCTCTCGAGATCGTCGATCACCGCGGTCACATTCGATCCGGTCACGACCGTGCGCCGGGACAGTTCGCCCATGCGGATGCCGTCGGGAAACCGGTCGAGCTGCGACATCAGGTTGAAGGCGGTCTGGTTGATCCCGAACCGCTCCTTGATCCGTCCCTTCACGCGTTGCTCGGCGGTGTGGGCGCAGGCCAGCAGGCGCACCCACAGCCGCAGATGCTCCTTGCCGTCGTCGGTCCGGGTTTCGGACCGACCCTTCCTCGATTTCCGCGCGGCGGTGCCCGTGTCGACATCGGTCATGTGGTGCCTCCCACCAGGGCTCGTCGGTAAAGCTTGCCTGTCGGCCCGGTCGGAAGACTGTCGACCGGATGGATGTCCTTCGGCAGCTTCGCGGGGTGCAGAACCCCGTTCTCCCGGCACCAGCCGAGAATGTCGCCCGGATCGACGTCAGGGGCGTCCAGGACCACCCAGGCCTCGATGCGCGATCCCCACAATGGATCCGGTATTCCCGCGACCGCCGCCTGGCGTACGGCGGGATGGCGCATCAGGGCAGCCTCTATTTCCTCGGCCTGGACCTTGATGCCGCCGCTGTTGATCAGGTGGTCGGTCCGGCCCACGACGCGGAGGCCGCCGGCCTCGTTCAGGTAGCCGGTGTCTCCGGAATACCACCACCCGTCCCGAAAGCGCTCCGCACTCAGCGTCGGATCCTTCCAGTAGCCGGTCGCAAGCGAGGGGCCGGACAGCAGGATTTCACCGACGTCTCCCGGACCGAGGCCTCCTTTTGAAGGATCTTCCGGATCGGCGATGCGGACCCTTGCCGTGCGGGCGACAAGGCCCGGGGGCGCGTCGTCGGCTGCAAAGGCGTCCTCGTGAACCAGGACACCACAGGCGCAGGCGCCCTCGGTCGACAGATAGGCGGTGGTCACCCGTGCGGCGACGCGCGCCTGGATCTGTCCGACCAGCGCGCTCTCGGGCGGCTCGCCCGACATGAAGGCCAGCCGCACGGCGGACAGGTCGTCGCTGTCGCTCAGGGCACCGAGCACCATCCGCCACATCGTCGGAACCAGAGGCGCGATGGTGATCCGCTCGGACTGCAGGCCATCGACGAAGGCGGCCGGCTCGAACCGGCGCTGAAAGTGAAGGCGGGCGCCCGATGCGAGAAACGGCGGCACCACGTTGGCCCAGCCGCCGAAGGAGGTGCCGATGACGACGAGCACGCTGTCGCTGTCGTCGAGGTCGCGATAGACCTCCGGTCCGGCGGCGCAGGAGGCGAGAATGGTCCGGTGGGTATGGACGACGCCCTTGGGCCGCCCCGTCGACCCGGACGACAGGACGACGGCCACGGGATCGTCGGGGTCGGCGGCGTCCAGCGGCTCCACGGGGTCGGCGAAGGCGGCAGGAAAGCCATCCGGATCATCGAGCAGGACGACATTCGGCGGGCGGGCGGCCGCTTCGCGGATCCGGCTCGCCAGATCGGCGAATTCGCTGTCGCAGAGCAGGAGCCCGGCTTCCAGCCAGTCGATCGTCTCCGCCAGGCGATCCGGCGTATCCATGAGGTGCAGGCTGGTTACGACGGCCCCGCAGCGGACGGCGCCGAACCAGGCGACCGTGTGGGCGACACTCGGGCGGGCGATGAAACACACATGACTGCCGCGCGCGACCCCGAGTTGTTGCAGCGCACCCGCCGCCAGCCGCGTCGCCTTCTCCACGCCCGGCCCGTCCAGTCGGAGTTCGGCGTCGGTCAGGAACGCGCGGTCACCACGCAGGGCGCAGGCCGCCGTCACCATATCGCCGAGGGTCGCGGCGCCGGCCGGCCCTGAGCGATCGTTCGGTGCGGCGTGCTGCATGACCCGTTTCTTCCTCAGTATGTCCGGGAGATGATGTGTTTCATCACTTCGTCCGTTCCCGCCCAGATGCGGTGGACACGCGCATCCGTCCAGGCCCTCGCGATCGGGTATTCCCGCATGTAGCCGTATCCGCCATGCAGCTGGACGCAATCGTCGATCACCTGGTCGGCGAGCTTGGTCGTCCACAGCTTGGCCTTGGCCGCCATTCGTTCGCTCAGCCGGTCTTCGGCCAGGAGCGCGATGCACTGGTCGACGAAGGGGCGACCGACGGCGATCTCGGTCTCGATCTCGGCCAGCTTGAAGCGCGTGTTCTGGAACGAGACGACGGGCTTGCCCCACGCCGATCGCCCGCGCACGTAGTCTAGGGTCTGTTCGAACGCGGCCTCGGCCATCGCCATCGAACGGACGGCGACCACCATCCGCTCCTGCGCCAGCCCGTGCATGAGCTGTCGCCAGCCTTCGTTCTCCACGCCGCCGAGCAGGGCGTCCTCGGGGACGATCATGTCGTCGAAGAACAGTTCGGCGGTGTCCTGTGCGTGGTTGCCGACCTTCTTGAGCTTCCGGCCGCGCCGGAAGCCGGGCAGCGAGGTATCGACCAGGAACAGCGAGATCCCCTTCGGGCCGCGCTCGGGATCCGTCTTCGCGGCCAGCAGGACCAGATCCGAAATGATGCCGTTGGTGATGAAGATCTTGCTGCCGTTGATGCGGTAGCCGCCGTCGACCCGCTTCGCCGTGGTGCGCAGACCACCGAGGTCGCTGCCGGTGTGGGGCTCGGTCAGGCCGATCGCGCCGATCGCCTCGCCCGACGCCATCCGGGGCAGCCAGCGTTGCTTCTGATCCTCGGTTCCGAAATGCGTCAGGAACGGCGCAACGATGTAGCCGTGCATGTCCCAGGCCGGCGCGCCGAGGGTCAGGCGGCCAAGCTCTTCCAGAACGACGGCGTCGAACCGGAAGTCGCCGCCGACCCCGCCATAGTCCAGCGGGATGCTCGTACCCAGGAGACCGATCTCGCCGGCCTGGAGCCAGGCTTCCCGGGGCGTCCGCCCGTCCTCTTCCCACTGCGCGTAATGCGGCAGAACCTCGCGCTCGAGGAACCCGCGAACGGACCTCCTGAAGGCCTCGTGTTCTTCAAGAAAAACCGTTCGCGTCACTTCGAAGCTCATTGTTCGTCCGGTCCGTCGTCAGAAGTGGTTCAATTCTGAATATTTCAGTTTTGAATTTATCCGTTGTCAAGGGGCATCGTCCCGGGCATCCCTCAGTGAAGAGCCGCCGGTGACGGTCCGACTGACCTTGAATGAGAACGGGTGCCGGCGCCGCCCATGCGAAGGCAATTGCGGAAACCCGCCGGCCCGTGCTTGCTGGCAAGCATGTCACCGGCAAGTGATTCGGCCCCGATCGCGCACATCGACTATCTGGATGGATTGAATCCGGATCAGCGTCGTGCGGTCGAGCACGGACAGGACGGTTCCGCGATTCCCGGGCCATTGCTGGTCATCGCCGGTGCGGGCTCGGGCAAGACCAACACCCTGGCCCACCGCGTGGCGCACCTTCTGGTCCGCGGCACCGATCCGCGCCGGATCCTGCTGATGACCTTCACCCGCCGCGCCGCCGCCGAGATGACCCGCCGTGCCGAGGCGATCGCCGCGAAGGCCCTGGGAGCAAATGCCGCAACGCTTGCCGGCGGCCTCGAGTGGGCCGGCACCTTCCATGGCGTCGGCGCCAGGCTGCTTCGCGAGTACGCCCACACCATCGGGCTCGACCCGGCCTTCACCATCCACGACCGCAGCGACTCCGCCGACCTGATGAACCTGGTCCGCCACGAGATGGGCTTCTCCAGGACCGAGAAGCGGTTTCCGGCGAAAGCGACCTGCCTCGCGATCTACTCGCGCACCGTCAACGCCAAGGCGGGACTCGACGAGATCGTCGTGCGGTCCTTTCCCTGGTGCGCCTCGTGGCAGCAGGAGCTGCAGACTCTGTTCGCCGCCTATGTCGAGGCCAAGCAGGCGCAGGGCGTTCTCGACTATGACGATCTGCTGTTGTGGTGGGCGCAGATGATGACCGTGCCGGAGCTGGCCGCCGACATCGGCGCCCGCTTCGATCACGTGCTTGTCGACGAGTACCAGGACACGAACGGCCTTCAGGCATCGATCCTGCTCGCGCTGAAGCCCGAGGGCAGCGGCCTTACGGTGGTCGGGGACGATGCCCAGTCGATCTATTCGTTCCGATCCGCCGACGTGCGCAACATCCTCGACTTTCCGGGTCACTTCACCCCGCCCGCGCGCCTGGTGACGCTGGAGCAGAACTACCGCTCGACCCGACCGATCCTCGCCGCCGCCAATGCCGTGATCGATCTCGCCGAAGAGCGCTTCACAAAGAACCTCTGGTCGCAACGCAGCAGCGGCGACCGCCCGTCGATCGTCTGCGTTCGCGACGAGACGGACCAGGCCCGTTTCGTGGCGGAGCGGATCCTGGAAAACCGGGAGAGCGGAACTCAACTCAAGTCACAGGCGGTCCTGTTCCGTGCGTCGCATCACAGCGGGCCTCTCGAGGTCGAGCTAACCAGCCGCAATATCCCGTTCGTGAAGTTCGGCGGGCTGAAGTTTCTCGAAGCCGCGCACATCAAGGACGTGCTGTCGGTGTTGCGCTTCGCCGAGAATCCGCGCGACCGCATCGCCGGTTTCAGGGTGCTGCAACTGATACCGGGCATCGGCCCGGCGAGCGCATCCCGAATTCTGGAAGACATGGCGAGCGGCGTCGGGACCTTGCCGGCGGAACCGCCGCTGCGGGTTTCTCCCGAGGCCTGGCAGCCCTTCGTCGACCTGATGGACGGGCTTCGGGCCGGGCACGTCTCATGGCCGGCCGACATGGATCAGGCTCGGCGCTGGTATCAACCCCATCTGGATCGGCTTTACGAGGATGCAAGCGTCCGAACGACCGATCTGGTCCAGCTTCAGCAGATCGCCACTGGCTATCCGTCGCGCGAGCGCTTCCTCACCGAACTGACGCTCGATCCGCCGCAGGCGACAAGCGACCTGGCCGATGCGCCGATGTTGGACGAGGACTACCTGATACTCTCGACAATCCATTCGGCGAAGGGGCAGGAATGGAAGTCCGTCTTCGTGCTCAATGCCGTCGACGGGTGCATCCCCTCCGACCTGGGAGTCGGATCCAGGGACGAGACCGAAGAGGAACGACGGCTGCTCTACGTCGCCATGACGCGCGCGCGTGACAGTCTCGACCTGATCGTACCGCAGCGGTTCTACACGTCCGGTCAGTCCGGGCGCGGCGATCGCCACGTCTACGCCGGCCGCACGCGGTTCATTCCCGATACGATCCTCGAGCACTTCACCTTGACGGCATGGCCGGTCGCGGAGGAGGCCGGCGGGACGCATTCGCCGATAACCAAGCCGATCGATATCGGCGAGCGCATGCGGTCCATGTGGGCGCAGCGGTAGAACCGGGCGCGTGTGCAGCCAACCATGCGACATCTTCGGTCAGCACGGAAGCCGTGCATCAGCCGCCCGGTTCGTGTTTTCCGGGATAGGCAACGTTGGATAGACCCGGGATCTCGACCAATTCCGGGCGGCAATCGTGTTCGCATAGCCTGTCGATCACATAGTCGGCGACGCAGTTCGATATCAGTTGCCTCGGGTCCTCGAGAACGAACCGCAGCCGACTGACGAAGGCGAACATGTCCGAAGGCGAGGTGACCGGCGGCAGCTCGCTCACGGATTCGGTCGCGCGATTGACCGCTACGCCCGCGCGCGGCGTGAACGCGTAGCGCGGATAGGTCTCGAACATGCGCGAGGCCAGCCGAACATTTGCATAGGTGTTGTACCAGACCGTCCGATAGTGCTGCTCGACGTCGTGCCAGGGGTCGTCGCCACCATCGCTCGCGGGAGCGAGATCCGGTGCGTGCGGCACGATATAGAGCCTTTCTGAGGGAAGCCGCCCCTCGCTCGCACGCGACAGCAGGTGGCACATGTTGTTGCTCGACCAGGTCAATCCGGCGGTCGGACGGCCGGACTGCCCGACGATCAGGACCTTGAGCTGCTCCCAATGCAGCGCCTGCGCGCGGAGCCACCGGATCATCCGGGCGCTGATGTCGAGCGCGGTCAGGCAGAACGTCGCGATCATCACGTGATTGAACGGGACGGGGGGCGCGCCGGCTGCGGTCGCCTCGAGATAATGGTCGCGCAGGTGGTCGAAGGTGAACGGCGACTGGTCGGCCAACGCCGATTGCAGATAGTCCGATGTCACCGTGCAGGCATAATCGACGAGATCAACGATTTTGGTTTCGAAGCCTGCCCACGCGTCGACCGCTAAGGTGTCGCGCCAGAGCGCAAGCGTATTCGCCCCCTTCACGACGCGCAGCTGATCGGCAAGTCGCCGCGCATCGGCCCGCCAGGTGGTGCTTTCGGGATCGAGTTCTCGCATCCGGACCAGCGCGGCGACGGAGGGACCGAGATGCGAGATCGCGGCCATTTCCACGAACCCGCGGGTGCTCAGCCGGAAGCTCTCGACGACAGGAGGGCGATCGTCGCCGGAGAAGACAGCGATATCGGTGCCGGATATGACGAGGAGTTCGCCCGGTATAGTCCCGATCTCGGCTGCCTGGGTGAGATGGCTGCCGATGCTGTCGCTGTCTGCCGTGTAGGTCTTGAAGAGCTGCACGAATTCGGGCGACTGGGTGATTGGCACGGTGGTTTCCTCCTCGATCCGGCGCAGGCGGCCCGGCTTGGATAGTGCCGCGTCCCCATCGGCGTTGTCACGCGAATACGCGGCGCCTGGCACTCAGATCAGGATGAACGTCCATATGGCGACGAGGGCGGTCGGAAAGAGCCAGCGACAGACGTGGTCGAGCCTCAGCGCGCTCTCCGTCTTTCCCTTGACGATCAGAACCGACGTCATCGTCGCCTCGACCAGGGATCCGAACACCAGGATCGTCGAGCCCAGTATCAACTGGTCCAGAAGCGTGAAGTAACTGAGTTTCGGCAGCATGCTCGTCATCGCGAACTGGAAGGCGATCAGCGTCAGCATCGAGGTCGCGGCGAGCCCGATCTGCGGGCCGAAGCGCTCCGGCTCGATCCAGAAAACGGCAAAGGACATCAGGACGATCAGCAGCAACGGCAGCATGACCTTCCAGACGAAGTACTGCCCATTCCGGCTCGCGAGAATGTCGACGTAGAGGACGGAATAGGTGGTGTTGAACTCGGGAACGATTTCTTCGGCCACCGTCGTTTCGACGCCGTTGATCGACCAGTCGGGGATATTCAGCAGCGCCGCCAGCCCACCGAACTGCGGATCCAGCCGGATCCGGACCCGATCGGCCGGGTACTCCAGTATCGCGATCCTGATCCGCATCCGGTGGCTGTCGAAGGGAAAGTCGCGAAGGTTGTGGTAGGTCGCTACCGAGCCGAAGAAGCGCTGGTAGTACTCGACGACGCCACCTGACTGAATGTGGACCTGGTCGGCTCCGAACTCTCCGCGTGAACGCCGGAGCTGGTTCGAGTTCAGAACGTCGGTCACGGGAAACCACACCAGCGACCGGTGTAGCCGACATCCGCCAAGCCTCGCGAGGCGGGGGTCGCGCCAGGTCTTCCGGAGTATGAAGTCGCCTTCGAGAGACTGCCCCACGTCGTCGATCGCGGTGACGTCGGAGACCAGTATTCCGACCGTGATCACGATCGGGGCACCAGCCCCGTCGGGCGGCGTATCGGCATGATAGTCGGCCGGAAGGGCGCAGTTCTGCGCTTGCGCGGCCGCCAGGGGAAGCGCGCCGATAAAGACAAGCGTGAACAGACCGAAGGCGAGGATCCGGTTCAACGTCCCCTCCGGATTTCAGCCATCGCAACGCAACGCGTAGCCGAGAGCCAGATTCCGCACGGCTAGTTGGCGGCACCGCCGGACGATTTTCAAGTACGATCTATGGCGCGGATTGATCTCCCGTACGGTCGCCAACGGCTACGGTCGCGCTCGAATCCGATCCGATCAGCCGCCTATGCATCGATTTACGTGCGATGGCGACCGGCCTACGATCAGCCAACGTCAGTAGGAACCGAAATGCGGGTGAGGGGGCTCGGTTCCATAGGCTTCCGGGGGACGGGAAGGGATGGCGAGCGGGCTGCGCATCTTCGTGCCGGTGGCGATCCAGGCACTCATGGACCGTCTCAGGCCGCGCCTGGAGGCGACGGCGGGGCAGGCGCTGGCACCGCTCATCGACCTGAACCCCGTGATCCCCGAACGGATCGCCGCGGGGGAGGCATTCGATATCGGCTTGACCAATCCGCCCTATGTGGAGGCGCTGGCGACGGCTGGCCGTGTCGATGGCGCGAGCCATCGGCCCTTCGGCCGGGTGCCGCTTGCCATTGGTCGCAGGGCTGGCACGGACGGGTCGGTCCTGACCGGCGCGGCAGAGATCGCGGCCCTGCTCCGAAGTGCGGACAGCATCGGCTATACCGGTGCAGGGACGAGTGGGCGGACGTATCTGAACGTCATGGCGCGGCTCGGCCTGACCCAGGCGGTGGCGCCGCGCGGCCGGCCGATGGGGGCAGGCGAGCCGGTGGCCTCGGTCGCTGCGGGCGACACGGCGCTTGCCGTGGCGCCGCTGACCACGATCCTGTCGAGCCCTGGCATCGTTGCCGCCGCCATCTTTCCGGACGCGCTCGCAGCGCATATCGACATGTCGATCTTCCTGAGCCCCATGCCCGGGGCGGGCGCGGCCGCGGTACTGGAGCGTCTGACGGGACCGGAACTCGATGCCGAGCTCGCGGCGGCAGGGCTGGTTCGGTTTGCGTTCGACTGACGGTAGGTCGGAAGACCCTTGGCGGCGCATACGCGGCGTCGCGACGTGTCCGGGCTCCTATCTCTCGGGTGCGGTCAGGCGTCGGCCCTCGAAGCTGAAGGTCTCCAGGACCGCGCCGGGATCGGATATCGGGTCGGCCGCTTCCAGGTCGCCAGCCTCGGAGAACCGCAGCGAGATCGTACCCGAGATCGCGCCATCCGTCGTGTCCAGGGTCCCCTGATAGTCGACCCGGCCGAAGTTCGATCCCGCGCTTCCGGGCGGCGTCGGGAAGTTCAACGAGATCGCGGAGAACGCGATGCCACCAGCCTCGCCGGGACCGCACGACCATGCGCCCTGGCCGGCGGAGAACGGGTCGTAGACGCCGGTCTGCCCGCCCTGCCGGGAATCCGTCACCAGCAGGCCTCCCCCCGGCGCGAAGGTGACGATGCCGCGCGAGGCGAACACCCCTTCGATATCGGTGATCGTCGTCACGTAGGTCCCGGGCAGCAATCGGCACCCGAGCGGCTCCGCGGCGGCAGGCAAAGCCGCCGATGCGGCCGCGGCCAGTGTTACGGCGGACAATAGCGTCCGGCTCAGGTGCTGCATTCGCGTGTCCTCCCTGCCCGGTCGGCTTTCAGTCGGTCCATTGCAGGACGTCGCGAACGACGCTCCAGCGCGGCGTGGTCGGCTTCGCCCCCCTGCCGAGGATCCAGTACTCGTAAAGCCGGTGAAGCGTTCCATCGTTTCGCTTGAGTTGCAACCAGGTCCCGATATCGGCGGCGATCTGCGTGTCGGCCCGGGCGAACAGGATCGCGATCGATGCGGAGGTCTCGTCGTCGCGGGGGTCTATGACGGCGAATTCGGGATGGATCAGCGTCCAGGCGGATCCGCCCTCGGCCGTCGTCACCAGCGCGTCCATGCGCTCCGGCGGTCCTTCGAAGAACTGGCTTTCGGACCACAGCTCGACGATGCGCGCCTCTGGCAGGATCTGCCGGATGTAGTAGCCGAAGTAGCTGCCTGTCTTGATCCCGAGCACAAGGCCCTCGCCGGTGCCCAGCGCCGCCATGCTGGCGAAATCGCCGCGCTCGTGGTCCGCGCTCACGAACGCCAGGTTCACGTTCAGGTAGGGCTGGCTGTAGGTGGCATCCTCGTAGACCCCGACATTCACCGGGATACCCGACACGGCGACGTCGAAGTGATCCTCGCGGAGCTGATCGACCAGCGTCAGGGCATTGATGGGAACGAACTCCAGTTCGAGACCCAGGTCCCGGGCCAGGCGATGGGCGAGATCGATGTCGTGGCCGACCAGGTCGCCGCGCGCGTTGTAGTACGAGAATGGCAGGTTGTCGGGGTCGAAGCCGATGCGGATGCGCCGGCGGCGCTCGATGCGTTCCATCGGCGATTCGCCCGCAAGCAGGGCGTCGGTGTTCGGCTCGCTGACGGGCAGGATCGTGAACGGGCTGCGCTCCTGCATCAGGTTCATCTGGGCGATGACGTTCTCCCGGCTGAGGAAATCGTCGAAGAGCCGGCTCAGGGTCAGATGGGTTGCCCCTACGGTCACGACTGTCGCCACCAGGCAAAGCACCGCCGTCCCCGCGATCCCGGCACGTCTGAACACCAGAAGGCCGCTCATGGCGCAGGTCGTCAGCGACGTGAAGGCCAGCAGATGCGCCGCGCCGAGCATGTCGCTGAGCGGCCCCGCGACCGCGCTCGACATCAGGAACAGCCGGAAGATGTCGGCGGGAATCTCCTGCAGGTCCAGGAGGAAGGGGATCGTGACCGTCACCTTGCCGAAGCTGAGGAAGAGGCCCGACGTCGCGAACGGTATGTAGTCGGCGGCGTCCATCGGCCGGCCGTAGAACCAGGCGGCAAAGGGTATGAAGATCAGCGTCACGATCTTGCCGAGATGGGGAAACGGGTAGGCAAGCGGAATGACGAGGTCGGCGGCGTGTTCGAGGTCCTGGCGGCTTGGCCGGGCGCCCGATGAACCGAGACGGTCCACCAGCCGCTTCTGGCTCTCCACCAGCAACGGGATCACGGCGAAAACGCTTCCGATCGCGAGCGCCGTGATCAGGACGTTGCCCTGCGTCGCGATGATATCGACGTAGCGGAACGGCGTGACGGCCGAGACGATCAGCGGAAGCAGCACGAAGACGAGCAGGACCACCGCCGCGCCGTAGATCACGAAATAGGCCTGAAGCCGTCCGAACTCCTCCAGCGTGATGGTCCCCGCCGCGCTGGCCGCGATCGCGAACACGCCGATCGGGCTCAGTCGGGTCACGTAGTTGCTGACGCGCCCCAGCGTGTCATTCAGCGTCTTGAAGAGGGCGACGATCTCGGTCTTGTTCGGCGACTGCATCAGCGCGAAGCCGACGAGAATGCAGAACACCACGACGGCAGGGACGAAATTCTCCGACAGGGACCGGAACGGGTTCGATGGAACGAATATCTCCACGAAATCGAACTCGCGCGGCGGCGCGATCAGGCTGGTGCTGAAGAACGATCCCGAGGGCAGTACGGGCAACGCGCTGGCCAGCAGGGCAAGGGTCGCAAATCCGACGCCCCAGAGCACGAACAGGACCGCGAAGCTGATCAGGGCGAGCCTCTTGCTCTGGTCGATGGTCAGGCTGCCGATATTGCCGATGACCGAGCAGATGATGAACGGAAGCACCGTCATCTGCAGGAGGCCGACATAGACATCGCCCACCACGCGAAGCGGGGAGGCGATCTCGCCGAGAAAGATGCCGGTGCCGATGCCGAGCAGGAGCGCCAGCAAGATGCGTTGGAAGGGCGAGAGCGGCGCGCCGGTCCGCGGTGTCGCTCGCGATTGCGATCGTGCAGGCGCTGTCGGGCGTTGGTCCACCGGCGCCTCGCTTCAGGGTCTGGTCGTCATCGCCAGCCGCGCTCCGTGAAATAGGCCATCGCGCCGTCGTGGACGGGCGCGCCAAGACCTTCGGTGGCCATTTCGCGCGGTTGCAGCGATTCAAGAGACGGGTGGGCCGAACGCAGCAGCGGCAATTCCTCGAAGACGGCGGCCACGACATCGCGCACGACGTCGGCCGGCACCGCCTCCCGCGTCACGAGCCCGGCCCGTACGCCGATCGAGGGCGTCGGGTCGTGGATCCCCGGATAGACGTTCGCGGGAATGACGATTTCGGCCAGGTCGGCGGCACCCGCCAGCCAGTCCTCGATTTCCGGCCCCCGCAGCGGCAACAGTTGGGCCCCGCAGCGCTTCGTCGCGTCGAGGACGCTTGGGGTCGGCACGGCGCTCACCGTAACGAAGGCGTCCAGCCGACCCGAGCAAAGGGCGTCGGCGTCCAGCTCCATGGAAAACGTCTCGGCCATCGTCCCCTCGTCCAGCGACGCCCCGTAGGCTTCGACCAGTTCGTTGGTGAGCAAGCGGGTGCCCGACCCACGATTGCCTGAATTTATGTGCCGTGCGGACAGGTCCTGCACCCGTTCGATGTCGGAGCCTCGTGGCAGCACGACCTGGAGAATTTCGGGCTGAAGTGAGAGGACCGACCGCAGGTCCGGAACGCTCTTCACGCGCTGGGGATCGATCCCTTCAACCGCGGCACGCTGATCGTTTGCCTGCACGATCGCGAAGGTGAACGCGCCCGACGCGACCTGACGGACGTTGAAGACCGATCCTCCCGATGGTCCCGCACGGCAAATGGTGACGATCCTGTCGCCTCTGTCAGCGCGCCGTTTCGCGGCCCGGTTGACGGCTTCACAAATCGCCTGGCCGGCGGCGTAGTAGACGCCGGACGGGGAGCCGGTGCCCAGTGTGATGAAACGGTGCTGGACCGGCTCGCTGGCCGGGCGAGCCGGCGCGCCCGCCGGCACGGACAAAAATAACAATACCAGCGCGATATGCGCGCGGGAGGAAAACGCCTGGCCGCGAGTTCCGCGAGGTCTCATCCGATGGGACAAGTGGCACCTCACCTGCGCGGCCGATGGCCGCCGAAAATCGGCGACATCTCGCGGCGCGCCGCCCGGACATGTGGCCCGGGCAGGCGCCGTGATCTTCGGCAACGATGTCCCTCAGTCCAGGAACAGGGTCTTGGCATTCGCATCATACCCGATACCGAGACGCCGCAATTCGCGATTGAATTCCATCCCCGGCCGCGAGTCGAACGCGGCCGGCTTGAGCTGGTAGAACTGGATGGAGCCCGGCTCGAAGGGCGCCTCGTACAGGGGCACGTTGTCCAGCGAGCCGACTTCGTCGGCCTTCTTCAACCCTTCGAAGCGGCAGACGGGCACCGTCTTGAGGGCAGCGCCGCCATCGTCGGTGTAGACGACGTTGTCGCCATAGAGCCAGGCGTAGAAATCCTCCCGATTGTTCGGGCTGTACGCCTCGGTCGGCTCGTGTTTCTCGCTCTTGTAGGCGTGGAAATAGGCGACCCCCATGACCTCCTGCCGCCCGTCGCCGTCGATATCGAACACGTCGTAGCATTGGGGCAGGTTCCGGAAGACCGGGATTCCCGAGAGCCCCTCGGATGCCGAGGGAAGGGCGTTGCGGAATTCGCTCATCTGGCCTGAGTCCATCCGCGTGCAGCCATGCGAGGCCGGTCCCCGGCTCACCAGCCACAGCTGCTGATAGGGCTTGTCCGGGGTCACCTCTCCCGGCACGTGCCGCCACTGTTCAGGCAGAAAGCTGGTGCCGGAAGGCGTGCGGACGCCGGCATTGTGGAAGGCGTTGTAGTAGATGCCGCCGGCCGGCTGATAGGCGAGCAGGGGGATGAACCCGTAACCCGGGTTGGACGACAGGTAGTCCACCATTCCGGTGATGCCGCGCCCCTTGTCGCGTTCCGTCAGCGGCCAGACGCCGGTTACGCCGAAGTCGGGCAATTTGCCGTAGGCGGTATTCTTGTAGGCCTGCGCCGTGCCGACCGGATAGATCGCGGTGAACTCGATGGCGACGATGTGATCGTCGACCGTCGCATACTGGCCGTTCTTCGCCATATCCAGGAACGCGAGGGCGGCATCGCGAAACCCTGGCGAGTCTGCACCCGCCTTGGCCGCCTCGACAGCTCTGTCCAATGCCTGGTCGGCCTCGCCACTCAGTGTGAAGAGGTTCATTCGTCCGGGCAGCAATTCGTTCGCGGCATCGAGGCGTTCCCGAGTATTCGAAAGGTCCGCGCCGGACAGGTAGGCGTGCCATTCGCCGAGCACGCGGGTCAGAGGCATGCGAATCCGGAAAATGCGGCCCGGGTTCAGCGTCTCCATGACTTCGAGGGACGCCTCCCGATACTCTTCCGGCGCCAGGCTCTCACGCGCCACCAGAACGGTTTCCACGCCCGCGTCGCTCATCCGCGAGACGAACCGTTCGAACGACAGGTTGGTGGTGAGTTCTATGACGCCTTTCTCCACCAAGGCTTCGATGGTGGTTCGGCGCAGTTCCAGATCGTCCAGGTAGGTATCGATCTCGGCATTGCCGAGGACGAGGGTAAATCGGGTCTGATTGCCCCGGGACAACTCGATATGGGCCCGGTCCGGGTCCTGCGACTTCGGCGCGAAGCCCGTATAGAACGATGGCTCGTACCAGTAGAACCAGATGCCCGGGGCGGGTTTGGAGCCGTCCCAGACGACCTTCCCTTCCGCCGGCGCCGTCAGCACCGGGATCGACAGGATGGCCGCGATCCCGACCGATGCGATGGTCTGCGCGAAACAGCGTGGAACGATCATTGGGGAACCTCGTCGAAGGCGACGGTCTCCGACACGCTGGGGGGCGTATCGTCCAGTCGCGACAGGGCGGGCAGATTGGCGACTTCGTCGGAGCCGATGAACGGGCGTGTTTGAAACAGCCACAGCTTGCCGTCGGCGAAGCCGTACTCGATGTCCCATGGCCTCGGCGTTCCCGCGGCATTCAGGGTCGGCTCCAGGGACGCTTCGATCTTCCTGGCCGCGTCGGAGAGCGCGGCCACTTCCTCGTCGCTCAGGACGTATTCCCGGCCGGTGGACGCGATCACGTCGATGCCCCCTTCGGGCTTCAGCATGCGGCGGGTCGGCGACTTGAACATGGTGACCAGCTCGATGCCGTAGGTCGACCACAACAACGTTTCGGCGGGCGTTCCGTCCACCGCCCCGCCGACGCCTTCCGACGTCGCCATCAGGATCGCGTCGGGATCACCGGAATTGATGTCCGCCGTGATCGCGACACCGGATTTTTCGGAAGGAACCGACTCCAGGATGATGACCGAGGGGAGAACCCACTCGGGATCGTCGATCAACGTCTGCCGCCAGGAAAACGACCGGTAGCGGAAGGGCGAGGCCCAGACCTCCTTGACCCCGCTATAGATGTCGTCGAGCGAGACGAGATTGAAGATGGTCAGGTTCAGGCCGGCGCCATTGAAATTCTCCATGTCCTCGACATTGGTGTCGCTTCTGACGAAGCACCCGACCGTCATCGAAGGATCGTTCGGATCCAGCAGGCCCTGCTTGTCCAGTTCGGTCGCGATCGCGGCCTTCAGGCTCTCGTCGAGCGGGGTTTCGATGATCGAGGCCACGATGACGTCGAGCCGCGGCTTGATCCAGTCCGACAGCTCCTTTTCGCCCAGTCCGCTCGGGATCATCTCGCCGAAGAACCGGGCATAGGTCGCGCGCACGAAGTCCGGCAGCGGTTGGCCCGGCTCGGCGATGTCCTTGCCCGCCAGGTTCTCGGGCACGGACACGCGTGCGCGCTTGTAATGTTCGTAATAGACGCCGAAGGGCAGGACGACGCCGCGCGCCACGTTATCGGGGAACAGGTGCTTGAGTTCCCCCAGGAATGCCGCCTTCGGCCCGCTCAGGATGCCCGAGTCCTTGCGGCGCAGGCTGGTGAGGGGCACGGGCGCCGCGACGGAGAGGTCGAGCCGGTCCTTGTCGATGTGGAGCTTTCCGGCCCCGCCCGCATCGGCCAGCTCCCCGTCGTCGTCGCGGGAGACGTTGGCGGTGTATTCCGCGAGCACGTCCTTTTCCAGGTCGGTCATGTCGGCCGATTTCTTGACGATGACCCTGCCGTTGGGCGTCACGGCGTAGAACACGTCCTCCTGCGCCAGCGTGGCGACCGTATCGAATGGCTGCTTCGCCGCGACGGCGTTGGGAATCCCCAGCGCGCGCGCCAGGAGCTGGACATGGCTCACGACGTTGCCTTCGCCCTGGGTGAGGATTCCGGCCGTCGGCTGCAGGTCTTCCGGGGTCGCCGCGAGCGCGACCAGCTCGGATCGGGAGTAGCTGCCGCTCTCCGGGTTCAAGAGCAGCGGGCCGACGGCGAGCCCGGGATTGAGGGCGCGGACGCCGCCGGTGACTTCGGTTCCCGCCAGCTCGTGTCGTACGGCGCCGAGCCCAACCGCGAAGTCGGCCACTTCCTGGTGGGCGTCGGCGTAGAGCAGCAGCGGCGATCCCCTGACGATGTCGTCGGGCAGGCGACCGACCTCCGGCATCAGGTGCAGCCATTGGGACCACACTTCCGCGAAGGCGAGGATCGCGCTGTTCTGCGCCCATTCCACCACGCGGGCGGCAAGGGCCATGCGGTGCTTGAGTTCGGCCCGTGGCACCGTGCCGCCCTCCAGCCCGCCTTCCAGGAGCAGGATCTGCAGGTTGTTCGACGCCGACGCCCGCTCGCGCGATGACAGGAGGCCGACGCCGTAGGCGCCGTCCACCAGCGCCCGCATCATAGCGATCGTCTGCCCGATCGACATCGTGCCTTCGTCGCGCAGGCGGGATCCCTCGCTCTGCATGACGGCGGAGGCGACGATGTTCAGATCGATCGCGCGGCGCCTGTCGCCGGGCGAAAGCGTTCCGTCGGCGACGGATTCGCGGGCGACGCGCATCATCTCGCCGAGCGCCGCCATGGTTTCCACCCCATCGCTCGCCGCAGCCCGTACCGAAAGATTGGTGAGCAACTGCATGAGGCGCTGGTTCTCGATCGCGCCGATATCGTCGTCGAGCGCGGCAACGTCGAGGGAGGTCAGCGTTCGGATCTCGGCGATGAGTTCGTCGGTCAGCGCCTGGGTGCGCGCGTTGGCGTGGTTGTCGCGGTAGTCCTCCAGTATTGGGATGAGGGAGGCCGAGACCTGATTGTGCACCGCGTCGCGGAGCGGCTTGAAACCGCCGTCGATCCCCTGGATGCGCGACGCCATATTGCGCACCTCCTGCATCTTGCCGAAGCCGCCGCGGGAAAAGTGGCGTTTCTGCAGTTCGTAGGCGAGCAGGAAATGGCGGAAATCGTTGTAGTCTTCCGCGGCGAGGAAGCGCTCGTAGAAATCGCGCTTGGCGACGATCTCGTATTCCGCACCGGACAGGCCGCCATACTGGCGCATCTGCGACAGTTTGTTCTCCGGCGACGTGTCGATGACATAGCGTTCGAGAATATAGCCGCGGACCAGATCGAAGTGGTTGGCGATACGGTCCCATTCGTAGAGATCGCGCGAGAAGATGTTGGCGACGTAGACGCCGTCCGTCTCCAGATCCTTGCCCCAGTCCGCCTTGAACGCGGCACAGAACAGCGTCTCGTCGCCGCAAATGTTGCGGATCTCTCCGCTCTGGGTCAGAAGCGGCGCGCTGCGGCCGTCGTTGCAGACGCATGTATTCGGGCCAAACGGCCCCTTTATCTTCTGACGGCTGATGCTCCAGGCCTGGTCCAGACGCTCGGTCACGTCAGGCGAAAGTTTCTGCGCCTCGAAGCCGGAGGCGGGGCCCTCGGGTGTCGCCAGGCCTATCGCAGCGATGAGGCAGGCCGCCGTGACGCCGGGAATCTTGCTAACTACCATCGTCGTCCCACTTCCAGTGGTTTGCTGGCATCGTCACGCGAACGGTTCGCCGCCACGGCCGATGATGGCCGCAACCGGATCGTTGCGAGACGGCTTGTGTACGGGGCGACCGCGCGCCGGCTAACAACCGGTGCAGCCTAGAACGGCAGCGGATCGTCGGGCAAGCCGAACCGGAGCGAGCGGCTTGACCGGCCGGCCGGATCACCAGGCACGCACCCGCTTCTCGGGCGGCAGCCACATCGGATCGCCTTCCCCGATGCCGAAGGCCTCGTAGAAGGCATCCACGTGCTGGAGCGCCGCGGTGGCGCGGTAGTTGTTCGGCGGGTGTTCGTTGGTCATCACCTGGTTGGTGATGAAGGCGTCTGTGGTCTTCTCCGTCCAGAGTTGCGCCCAGGCGATAAAGCAACGCTGCGCAGGCGTATAGCCGTCGATCTCGACGTTCTGCTCGGGATGGTCCTGCAGCCAGGTCGTCAGGGCGTCATAGGCGAAGTTGATGCCGCCGACATCGGCCATGTTCTCGCCGACGGTCTGGGCGCCGCGGACGTTGAGGCCGGGCAACGCCTCGTAGGCGTCGGCTTGTTCGACCAGTTTCCGCGCCTCGGCGGTGAAGGCGGCCTCGTCCTCGGCTGTCCACCAATTGCGCAAGTTGCCCTTGGCGTCGTAATTGCGGCCCTGGCTGTCGAAGCCATGCGTCATCTCGTGGCCCAGGACCGCGCTCAGCCGGCAAAACCGCACCGGCGCATCCATATCGGGCTGGAACACCGGCGACTGAAGGAAGGCGGCGGGGACCTGGAAGCCGTTTTCCGCGGGGATGTAGGCCGCGTTGATGACCTCGGGCAGGGTCGACGGTGCGCTGAACGGGTCGTGCTTCACCGGTCCCGCGAAGTCGGCGACCGTTCGTTGCCAGTCGAAGCGCGCGATGTTGGTCAGATTGGCAACCGGATCGCTGCCGATCTCGACACCGGAAAAGTCGATCCACGCATCGGGGTACCCGACCTTGAAGTAGAGCGCCTCGGCCTTTTTCAGGGCCTCGGTTCGTGTGGCGTCGGTCAGCCAGACGCGGGTCGGGATACGGGCCAGGAACGCGGCGCGGACGAGCTCGATCACCTGCGCCGCCCTTTCGCGCTGGGCCTTGGAAAAATACGCGTCGACGTAGACCTGCCCCAACGGTTGCCCCAGGCTTTCCGTCGTCAGGGCCAGCGCCTTCTCTTCGCGGGTGGGCTCGATCTCGACGCCGGTCATCGTCGCCAGGAACGCCTGGCTCGGCGCATCGAAGTCGGTGCTCAGCACGTTGGAGAACTTCCGGATCAGCCGGTAGGACAGGTAGTCGCGGATGTCCTGCATGTCGTGATCGCGCAGGACCTGCGAGAGCACCGGGAAGTAGCGGGGCATGTAGAGCACGATGCTGTCCGGCTTCGAGAAGCCGAGGCTTGCGATGAACAGTGTCAGGTCGAGTTCCGGAATCTGCGACTGCAGTTCGTCGAGGCTCATCGGGTGGTAGCGGCTGTACGGATCGACCCGCTCGGCCGGCGTCGGCTCGCCGGCGTGCAGCTCCACCTCCAGCGCGTCGATCATCGTGGCAAGGTCGGCCTCGCGTCCGGGCGCATATCCCGCCACCTTCAGGGTGCCAGTAATGTAGGTCCGATAGGCCTCCCGCTGGGCCGCGTGCTCGGGCTGGTCGTAGACCGAGGCCAGCAGGCGCGTCAGCGCGAGGTCGCCGCCCAGCGCGAACAGCGCATACCGCGTATTGTCGGCTGCATCGGCGCTTGGGACGATGGCGGCGAGCGGAGGAAAGCCGGCCGTCTCGGTCCAGTGCGCGAGATAGCGCACGAGATCGTCGTTGGTTTCGATCGCCGCGATGGCGTCGAGCTCGGCGCGTATCGGCTCGACCCCGGCGGCATCGCGTGCGGCGGTGTCCATGTAGGCGGCGTAGAAGGCGCCGACCTGCTGCGCGGGGCTTCCCTTTGGGGCCGTTGCCGCGGCTTCGGCCGCCTTGGCCATCGTCTCGCGCAATAGCGTGCTCAGCCGCTCCTGCATCACCGCGGCCATTCCGAACGCGGCGAGCTTCGCCGGCCGTTCGACACGATCGAGCCAGCGGCCGGCGGCGAAGCGCTGGAAATCGACCCGCGGATCCGCGGTCAGGTCCATGTTCTCGACCGAGAATTCCAGCGCATCGGGGCCGCTTTGCGGCACCTCGGCATCCTGTGCGGCGGCGGAGCTTGTCAGCAGCGCGACGAAGGCAGTCATGCAACTAGCGCGGCGGATGGTCTCGTTCATATCCGAACTCCCAACTTCAATCTCCGTAGATCACGACGTCCGGGATTTCGTATCGCTCTTCACCGTTGATAGAGATCCGGTTCTGGTCCCCGGTCCGTTCCTGGTTGAATCCCAGCCCTGGATCACTTCCCACGAGTTTGCCCGCCTGGAGGTCGAGATCGCGCTCGTTGCCACTCGGCAGCGCGGCCTTTCTCAGATATCGGCCGGCGACCCAGCCGGTCAGCCGCTGATCCCCGCAAAGCGCGGTGCGGCGCCATCTGGTACTGCCATTCATCCGGCATCGGACCCTAGCCGTCACTACCGGCGCCGAGCAGCAGCGGAAGACTGAAAATGGCCCAGTCGTTCAGGACGTGGGCTCCGGTCGAAACCAGGACATTCTTGGTCATGATGTAGGGCACCAGAAGGACGAGGCGCGCCACTCCGACGCCGAGGAGCGCCTGGGCGAAGTTCCAGTTGTAGGTATTCAGGTGCGCCAGGGCGAAGATCAGCGCGGTGCCGAGACAGGCAAGCAATACCCCTGTATTGCGCGACATACCGCGGCGCGCGACGAGCCAGTACAACAACGCAAGGAATGGCAGGATCGAAAAGACCTCTTCGCCGAACAGCTGCAATCCCGTCTTGACGAAGAAGTATATCCGGTCGCTGGTCGATGCCGTGGCCACGACCTGGGTCGCCGGGTTCGGTGATGTCTCGAGCAGGTTGATCATGAGAAGGCCGACAGCCAGGACGACGACCCAGTTCAGGATGAAGAAAACGACCATCCAAACGAAATCGATGCCACGAAGCGGTCTGAAGATCGCGCTCCAGCCGCGGCCCGCCACCATGCCCAACGCCACCAGTGGAATTGCGAAAAACAGGATTGCCGGCAGAAACTGCAGAAGACCGGTCGAAAAGACCGCGAGCGTGAAGATCAGCACCAGGTATCCAGCTGCGACGCCGAGCATGACGAACCACCACTGGGGGCCGGTGATCTCGACCGGTTTTCCGCGGTAGTAGGGAAAATCATCGTCGCGTCGTTCGAGCCACATCAAGTGGTCGGGGCGCGCGGCGACGGTTGGCGCTTCGGCACTCATCCGGCGCCCCCGCGCACCGGGCTACGTTCATCGCAAGAGGACATAGCCGCCCTTGCCGTCCGACAATGCAAAGGGCACGGTAAATCCCTTTCCGGAGTTGTTCAGGCGAATCGTCGCGTTCCCGCGCGCGCCATTCGTGCAGGTGATGGGCATGATCATCGCCTTGCTGGTTCCGGGTGCCTCTTCCATGAGGCCGCTGCAGGTAAAACCGTCCTGGGTCGCAGTGATCAGAAGCGCGTATCTGCCGTGCCTGCCCTTGAAGAGGTGGCCGTTGGTGGGACCACCGCCATTGACGGTGCCGATTCCACGCAGGTCGACGTCGGCCGATGCCGTCCCGCTTGACGGTTCGGTCACCGAGGCCGTCTTGACCTGGCATATGCCATTGGCGCCACCCTTCGCCGTGTAGGTCACGGCAGGCGTTCCGTCCGGATTGATCGAAAGCGATATCGTTACGCCGGAGCCGCTGGCCTCATAGTAGTTCTCGTTGAAGGTCTTCAGTTGGGTTTTCGATCCGTTGATGAAGACGGGTCCCCCTTTGTCGGCGTGAACCTCGATCCCCTGCGGGCAGGTCGCGTTGAAAATCGGGATATCCGCCTTCGCCGCCGTTGCGCCAACGAAGGCCGTGACGATCACGGTCGCGAGAGGCGCGTACAGTGCGACGACGCCGCGCCTCATGCATCGGCGCCGTGCACCGAACGCCAATCCCGTTGTGAAGGTCCAGGCGGACAGCCTCGATTCAGACGCCACATTCATGATTGCCTCCGTCGGCATCTCTGCACGATGGGCGTGCTAGTCGATTGTTCTCCTGCCACAGACACCATCAGTCGACCCCGCCCCTACGGTCGGGGCAACGGAACCAGAGCGTTTGAACGACAGCGTGGTGTAGCCCGTGACCTCCGGTCTCAGCTGCAACACGATGAAGACTAGCGTTGCCAACGCGGCTAACAATCCACATCGCGAACTCGATTATCCGGATTGCGCAAAAGTCATTCCGGTAAGACCGCGTCGACACGGATACATCGCGACTGAATCGGAGGCCTCCCGACGAGATGGCCAATCCACGCGATTGTTCGATCGTTTCAAGGCTCGAACGATATACTTTGTTGGCTACTCAAATGATTAATGTATACAGTCAGAATTACAGCTCCAATGCCGGCCAGTCCAAAGCCGGCCGACGGGGAATCCGGATCGATGGCACTGACGACGAGGGAGTTTGGCGCCGGACGGGGGGGCGAGAGCCCGCTGGAGTCCATGATGTTCAGCCGGACCAACGCTTTCTCGTATTTCGACGCGCCTGACAAACACCTCAAGATCGAGAGCATTCGGCTGGGACCACGCGGCATCACCCTGTCGCGGGTCACGTCATCCGGACACGACGTCAGCCTGACGGAACACGATCACTTCACTGTTCTTCTGCCGACGCGCGGCCAGCTCCAGGTCACCGCGGGATCGCGCGAGTATCGCGCAGGAGCCGGGCAGTCACTGGCGTTCCGCCCCAATTCCCGCCGCACCCGAGTTTTCCAGGCGCCGGGTCACGACTACGTCGCGCTGGTGCTGATGGTGCCCATGAGCACAATCCAATCCGAACCGTTGGCCAGCGCGATTCCGGGGTTTGCGGCGCTGAAGGACGACGGTCTGTTTCTTGGCGGGGCCTTGGCGATTGTGGCCGCCCTGCGGGAGTATTGCGAGTATCTCATGGCCTGCCTCGCCGCGGATGTCCCGTTTCTGCGTTCGGCGGCGGCACTGGAGGCCGCCGAGATACTCGCCATGGAGCAGTTCCGCAGCTATCTGGCGACGGTATGTGACGACGACCGCAGGGTGATCGCCGGTCCGGCCCGTGTTGTGCGGAAGGCCGAAGATTTCATGCACGCCAACTATGGCGAACCGCTGTCCATCTCCCAGATCGCCAGTGCTGTCGGGATTGGGGCGCGTAGCCTTCAGGCGACATTTCGGCAGACGCTCGGCACAACGCCTGGCGCACGCCTCGCCTCGATACGTCTCGAACATGCCTACAGGAAGATTTGCCAGGGCGGCGACGGGCGAGGGGTCACGGAGATCGCGATGGCTTGCGGCTTCTTCCATCTCGGCCGGTTTTCCAAGGCTTACCGTGCAACATACGGGGAGCTGCCGTCCGAGACTTTGCGCAAATCAAGATGAGGCCTGGATCGCGTCTCGACTTCCGAGCAACGCGCCAAGGGCCGAGTTCGCTTCGCCGGCCCCTTCGGGGCTGGCGGCCGCGGGCACGGAGGGGCGACAGACAGTGAGTTCGAGTCGAGAGAGGAGACGACGGATGAAAAGGTCAATTGTCATAGCCTTTGCCGCGATTGCGCTCGCCGGGTGCCAGAGCGACACGACCAGCACGGTGCCGGCGGTGACGGCGACGAATGCGGCGGACCTGTCGGATCTGGTCGGCGCCAGGGGCTCGTCGGGGGAGATGGCGCTGCAGTCGCGCGGCTATGAACTCGCCCGCACCCAGGGCCTGACGGCGTTCTGGTGGAACAGCGCGTCGGGCACCTGCGCCCGCGTGGTTACCGGCGACGGGCGCTATCAGACGGTCGATACCGTGGCGCCGGCGGATTGTGGCCAGTCGGGCGGCGCGCCGGCCACGGCGACGGCTACGGCCGGCGGTCCGCCGGCGGACATCGCGGACATGGTCGGGGCCAAGGGCGGCCAGGCGGAGATGGGTCTCAACGCCCGCGGCTATGAGCTTGCCCGGACCAAGGGTCTGACGGCGTTCTGGTGGAATGCGTCGACGAGCACCTGTGCGCAGATCGTGACGTCGGACGGCCGCTACAAGACGATCAATTCGGTGGCGCCGAACAATTGCGGATCGTAACGCGAGGCGCCGTCCGGGCGGCGAAGGCTCAGCTTTCGCGCGCCGTGGCGATGGCCTCGATCATGGCGGCTCTGTCTATCGCCCCGCGGTAGATCTTCGTGCCGACGATGTAGACCGGCGTGCCGCTGAAGCCGAAGGCTCTCGCCTGGGCGGTGTTGCGGGACAAAATGCCGTCGACGCGCGGCCGGTCCTTCTCGAAGCGTCCATAGAGCGCGGTGGCATCGAGGCCGGCGTCCGCCAGGGCCTCGTCGACCTCGTCCCGCGACAGGCGCCCCGGCGTGGCCATCAGGGCGTTGAGGCCGGCCTCGTAGTCGTCGCCGGCGGCAAGGACGAGGCTCGCCGCGTAGACCGAGGCGCCACCGAAGATCGGCCAGTCCTTCATCACCAGGCGAACCTTGCCGTCCTCGCGGACGAGGTCGAGGAGATCGTCGTGACCACGCTTGCAGTAGGGGCACTGGTAGTCGAAATATTCCGCGATCGTGACGTCGCCCACGACGTTGCCCAGCACCGGGATTTCGGAGTCGAACAGGACTTCCTGCACGCTCGGGTAGGCCTGCGCGTGCGACAGCGAGGGCAGCAGCATGGCGGCCGTTCCCGCGGCCGTGGTCGTCAGCATCTGTCTCCGGTTCATGATCGTACTCCGTTTTCGGTTCATTCCTGCTGGTCCCGCATCCCGGCGATACGGTCCATGAGCACCTCGCGCGAGATCTCGCCGACATGGGCGTGCGACAGCGTTCCCTCGGCGTCCAGGAAAAGCGTGGCCGGCAGGCCCCGCGCCGCGTAGTGCCGGGCCAGCGCGCCGGAGCGGTCGAGCAGGACGGTTTCGAGCGAGATCCCGGCATCCGCCAGATAGCGCCGGACCTGATCGGCGGTCTCGCCCTGGTTGGCAAAGACGAAGCCGACGCCGTCGGTCGTGGCGGCGACGTCGGCCATCATCGGCATTTCCCGTCGGCAGGGCGGACACCAGGTGGCCCACAGATTGATCACCTGCGGCGTGCCCCGGCCGGCGAGGAAGCTGTGGTCCGCGCCGGCGAGCGTTTCGAACGTCTCCGTGGGCAGCGCGATCGCCCTGGTGCCTCCGACGAGCTGCCAGGTGGTGTTCCAGACGATGAAAGCCGCGGCTAGCGAGGCGAGGGCCCAGGCGCGCTGGCGATTGGTCCGCAGCACCAGGAGGACGCTGAGCGCGATGGCCGCCAGGCCCGCCGGCCAGTAGAACCCGCCCTGCCACAGCGCGAAGGCGCGCAACGGGTCGTCGGCGAAGCTGCGCCAGTTGATCGCCACGTGGCCCAGCCGCGCGGCTGCGACGCCGCCGATCAGCACCCACCAGGTCCAGGCATCGAAGCGGCGATCGATCCGGCGCGCGATCGCTCCCGCGACGAGGATGAAGACAAGGGCGCCGAGAACTGTCGCGAAGCGGTCCGCGGCAAGGACGAACGGCCCGAGCGAGACGGCGTTCATCGGCCGGCCTCGCCGAGGCGTTCGGCCGACCGGGTCAGGAGGGCGACGGTGACGTCGCCGACGAGCCGCGTGCCCGGCACCTCTTGCGCCCGCGCGTCGAAGAACACCATGGTCGGGGGGCCGGCCACGTTTAGTTGCTCCATCAGCGCCGTATTCGTCGCGTTGACGTCGGTGAGATCGGCCTTCACCAGCTGGAACCCCGACAGGCCCCGCCTGACGGCGTCGTCAGGCAGGACGGAGCGCTCGATGGTGAAACAGGTCACGCACCAGTCCGCGGTGAAGTAGACCATCGTCGGCTTGCCGTCGGCGGACGCCAGCCGTACGCGCAGGTCGTCGGCGGACAAGACGGTCGCGAAGTCCAGGGGCTGTGCGGCCGGCGTCGTGGCGCCGCGTTGCGCCAGCGGCGCGAGCGGCTTCAGCGGATCCGTCGCTCCCGACGCCGCGCCGACCATCAGGATCGCCCCGTAGATCGATGCCACCGCGCCGGCGGCGCGCGTTGCGGCCAGGGCCGGGCCGGAGGCAAAACGGGCAGTGAACGCGAAACTCGCCGCGGCAATGAGCAGAATGGCCCACAGGGCGAGGTCGAGGCCGACCGGCAGCAGCGGGGTCGCCATCCAGATCGCGGTCGCAAGGAAACCGAAGCCGAACACCCGGTTGACGCTTTCCATCCAGGCGCCGGCCCGCGGCATTACCCGGCCGCCGAGCGTTCCCAGTACGATCAGGGGAATGCCTTTGCCGACGGCCAGACCGAACAGCGCCGCGGCGCCGAGCGCGATGTCGGCGGTCTGGGCGATGTAGAGGAGCGCGCCCGCCAGCGGGGCGGTCACGCAGGGGCCGACGATCAGCGCGGACGAGAAGCCCAGCGCCGCCGCCGCGCGTTTCGACCCGCGCGTCGACCCGTTCGGGCCGCCGGTGCGCGTCGCGACCCAGTTCGTCCAGCGGGCCGGCAACTGGAGCCTGAACAGCCCGAACATGGGCAGGGCCAGCACGACGAACAACGCCGCCAGCACGCCGACCGTCACCGGGGATTGCAGGGCCAGTTGCAGGTTGCGGCCGGACCATCCGGCGATGGCGCCGAGGATCGCGAAGGCGGAGGCCAATCCGGCGACGTAGACGGCGGACAGCGTGAAGCCGCGGCGCGCCGTCAGCCCTTCGCCCTCTCGGCCAAGCGCCGCCGCGAGGATCGGGTACATCGGAAAAACGCACGGCGTGAAGGCGAGCAGCAGGCCGAAGAGCGGGAACATGGCCAGGACCATGAGGGTGCCGCCGTCGCCCAGGAGCGACTGGACGAGGCCCGGGTCGTCCGCCAGCGCGAAGCCGGCCGGGGCCGTCGTGTCCTGTCGGGGGGCCTCGTCGGCCGCGTCGGGCGCCATGTTCCACGTGACGTCGGGCGATGCCGCAGGGGAGGAAAGGCCGGAGGACAGGCCGGGGGAGAGGCCGGGGACCAGACCGAGAGCCCGGCTGGGGGCCGGGCGCGCCGCCGGGTCGGTGATCGCCAGCGTGGAGACGTCGATACGGCGGGTTTGCGGCGCGTAGCAGATGCCGCCGTCCTGGCAGCCCTGGTAGACGAGTTCGATCTCGCCGCCGCCGGGGTCGGCGATGACGGCCTCGGCCCGTTCGAGATAGATCTCCGTCTGGCCAAAGGTCGGGTCGTCCTTGCGGATTCCCGGTGCCGTTACGATGGACAGCTGCGCGCCGTCGGCGGCGCGGGCCGCGATCTGATCCCGGTAAAGGTAGTAGCCGCTGGCGATGTCCCAGCTCACCACGATGGAGCCGGCGTCGCCGCGCGACACCTCGAGGGCAAACGCCTCGTCGGCGGCCAGCGGGGTTCCCGGCGATGCCGCCGAAGGAGCCGCCGTCCAAATCGCGGTTGCGGCAGCCACCGCCAGCGCCAGCGGTCCGATCGCGGCCAGAATCGCCTTTTTCATCACCTCCGCCTCGCAACGTGTCTGATCACAAATCCGTTCGCGTCGTCTGCTGGGGCGCGCAGCTTAAGGCAGCCTTAAGCTTGAGGCGGTTCGGAGCGCATCCGAGAAATCTAAAGAGGTAGCGAGATGACGCAGGATGCCGAGAACCCGGCGATCACGGTGGAGACCGGACGGACGGGAGCGAAAATCGGCCGGCGCGCGTTCCTGCTGGGCGGAGGCGCGCTGGTGGTTTCGGGATGCGTCGCGTCGCCGGCCAAGCCGCCTTCGGCCGATGTCGCGCTGGCGGCGCCGGCCGTGCCCGCCAGGCCGCCCATGTACGACGCCGTGCCGACCGAGCCGTTTCCGATCCCCGCGGTTGACGTCGGCGAGATGGACCAGCGGTTCTGGCGCGCGGATGTCGACTATGCAATGTCCTACGCCCCCGGCACGGTCGTCGTCGATACGCCGAACCGGTATCTGTACCACGTCAAGGCGAACGGCCGTGCCACCCGCTATGGTATCGGTGTCGGCAGAGAGGGCTTCTCCTGGTCCGGGCGGGCGATCGTCGCCTACAAGCGCGAATGGCCGCGCTGGACCCCGCCGGACGAGATGGTGGCGCGTCAGCCGGAACTGGAACCGTATAGCATCGCCAATGGCGGGATGGGCCCGGGCCTCAAGAATCCACTCGGGGCGCGCGCTCTCTATATACACGAGGGCGGCCGGGACACCCTGTACCGGGTCCACGGCACGCCGGAGGCCTGGAGTATCGGCAAGGCGGTGTCGTCCGGGTGCATCCGTCTCGTCAACCAGGACATCATTCACCTGCATGGAGAAGTCCGGGACGGCAGCCCGATCGTCGTGATCCCCGATCCGTCGATGGGGCATCTGCTGGTCGGATAGCGGTCTGCCGGCGGTGCCGTTAGGATGAAAACAGGGTGGTGAGGTCGCTCCCTTGGAGATCGCTCAATGAGGATTCTCGTCGTCGAGGACGACACCGTGCTGCTCGACGGCCTGACCGTGGGGCTCGGGCTGAGCGGTTTTACGGTCGATGGGGTCGCGACCTGCGAGGACGCGCGGATCGCGCTCGAGACGCAGCCCTATGATGCCGTGGTGCTCGACCTGATGCTGCCGGACGGATCGGGTCTGGACGTCCTGACCGCGCTGCGGCAGCGCAAGGACGGCACGCCGGTGGTGCTGCTGACGGCGCGCGACCAGGTGGCCGACCGCATCGCCGGGCTCGACGCCGGGGCCGACGATTATGTCGGCAAGCCGTTCGATCTGGACGAGCTGGCGGCGCGCGTGCGGGCCGTCGCGCGGCGGGGGTCGGGCCGCTCGACGCCGACGCTCGAGTGGCGCGGTGTGATCCTCGACCCGGCGCGCCAGGAGGCGACGGCAGACGGAAAAGCGCTGCCTCTCACCCGGCGCGAATTCGGCGTGCTGCGCGCGCTGATGGAACGTCCGGATGTCACGGTATCGCGCGCGACGCTCGAGGAGACCCTCTACGGCTGGCAGGAGCAGGTCGAGAGCAACGCCGTTGAAGTGCATATCCATCACCTTCGGGCGAAGCTCGGGACGGATTTCATCCGCACGGTGCGCGGCCTGGGATACCGCCTGTCGGGGGAAGCGCCATGAGGTCGATACGCGCGCGGCTGCTGGCGATCCTGCTCGGTTCGACCGGGCTGGTCTGGGTGCTGGCGGTGATCTGGATCTATCTGGGGACGCAGGCCGAGGTCGAGCGCGTCCTCGATGCCCGCCTGATGGAAGCTGCCCGGATGGTGAACTCGCTTCTGGCGGACCAGCGGATCGAACTGGCCGCAGCGGATGTCGACGGAAACCGGCCCGCGGTTTCGTTCGAGTTCGGCTCGCCGCCCTATGAAAGGCAGTTGTCCTGCCAGATCTGGTCGCTCGACGGGACGCTCGTGGGGCGGTCCGAGCACGCCCCCGAAGGGCGTCTGACGGAGGCGGTCGACGGGTTCTCCGAAACGGTCGTCGGCGATGAGACCTGGCGCGTCTACACGATCGAGAATCCCATTCTCGGCGTTCGCGTCATGGTCGGTGACAGCATCAGCATCCGGGACCGGCTGGTGGGCGACGTAATCACGGGGCTGGTGGTGCCAGCCGCGCTGATCCTGCCGTTCCTCGCGACCGCGATCTGGCTCAGCGTCAGGCGCGGAATGGCGCCGCTGAACGCGATGGCCGAAGCCCTGTCGTCGCGCGCCGCCAACGATCTGCGTCCGTTGCCGGATAGCGATCTGCCGCAGGAGATCGCGCCGGCGGTCCGCGCCCTCAACGGCCTGTTTACGCGCGTCTCCGACGCCCGGGAGCGCGAGAAGAGCTTCACCGCTGTTGCGGCGCACGAGCTGCAGACGCCTCTGGCGGGCCTCAAGACGCAGGCCCAGGTCGCGCTCGCCAGCGGCGACGGCGACGTCCACGCGAACGCGCTTCGCCAGATATCGACGGGCGTGGACCGTACCTCGCGCCTGGTCAAACAGCTGCTCGATCTCGTCGCCGTGGAGGCGGAGGGGCAGGTGCGCGCGACGATCGCCGGACGTCCGATCGAGACCGTCGAGCGGATCGTGGCCGAGTTGCCGCCCGCGGCGTCCGGCAGGGTCGAGGTCGCGGGCAGCGGGGCGGATCTGGAAGCGTCACTGGACCCGGTCCTGCTCACCCTTGCCCTGCGCAATCTCATCGAGAATGCGATCAACCACTCTCCCGACGGCGCAAAGGTGGTCGTTCACCTGTGCGAAACCGCCGGCGGCGTCGATATCGTCGTCGAGGACACCGGGCCCGGGATGCCCGAGAACGAACTGCCAAGGGCCGCGGACCGTTTCTTTCGCGGTCGCGCATCCGCCGGCGCGGGAAGCGGGCTGGGCCTGGCCATCGCCAAGGAGGCGGCGGACCGCATGGGGGGCGCGCTGCATCTGGAGAACCGCCAGCCGCACGGGCTCAGGGCCGTGCTGTCGCTGCCGGCGAAGGGCGCGGCGTAAGGCCGGCGACGGCGATGCCGCCGCCGGGTTGACGCATCAGGCCTGCCGCTCGAGGAGCCGTGCCGGCCTCCCGCTTCCGGGGGGCCGTGCCGGGACGCCGATCAGAGCGCCTGGTCGATGGAGCGCCGCAGGATCGCGACAAGTTCGTCGACCTCGGCGCGCGTGATCACCAGCGGCGGCGAGAACACGAGGCAGTCGCGCACCGCGCGCGTCACCAGGCCGTTCTCGAAGCAGGCGTTGCGTACCGGCGTCGCCATGCTGCCGACCGGCTCGACCGGGGCGCGGCCGGTCTTGTCGCGGGTGAGTTCGACGGCGGCCATCAGCCCGACGCCGCGCACCTCGCCCACCAGCGGATGGTCGAGCAGGGTCGCGAGCCGCTCCTGGAAATAGGGGCCGATGTCATCGCCGACATAGTCGACGATGCCCTCGCGTTTCATGATGGCGATGTTCTCGCGGGCGACGGCGGCGGCGACGGGATGGCCGGAATAGGTGTAGCCGTGCGGGAAGCGGCCCGGGGCGTCGAACACGACCTCCGCGACGGCGTCGTGGACGACGCTGGCCGAGATCGGCAGGTAGCCGGAAGACATGCCCTTGGCGATCGTCATGATGTCGGGGGCGATGTCGAAGGTCTGGCTGCCGAACCATCGTCCGGTGCGGCCGAAGCCGCAGATGACCTCGTCGACGATCAGCAGAATGCCGTATTTCCGGCAGATGCGCTGGACCTCGGCCCAATAGGTCTCGGGCGGAACGATGACGCCGCCGGCGCCCTGTACCGGCTCGCCGATGAAGGCGGCGACGCGCTCCGGTCCGACCGCGCGGATCGTCTCCTCGAGACCCCGCGCCGCCTCGATGCCGAATTCGTCGGCGGACAGGTCGGCGCCATTCGCCCACCAGAACGGGGCCGGCGCGTGGACGATGTCGGGGATGGGGACGCCCGGGATGTCGTGCATGCTCTCCAGCCCCGTCAGGCTGGCCGCGGCGATGGTGCTGCCGTGATAGGCGAGCTTGCGGCTGACGATGACGGTGCGCTGGGGCTCGCCGCGCTTCTGCCAGTAGCTGCGCGCGATCCGGATATTGGTATCGTTCGCCTCGGAGCCGGAATTGGAGAAGAAGACGCGGTTGAGCCCGTCCGGCGTCAGGGCCGCCAGCTCCTCGGCGAGCAGGACGGTCTCCGGCATCGTCGTCTTGAAGAAGCTGTTGTAGTAGGGCAGCTCGTTCATCTGCCGGGCGGCGACCTCGGCCAGTTCCTGCCGGCCGTAGCCGATGTTCACGCACCAAAGGCCGCCCATGCCGTCGAGCAGGCGCTGGCCGTCGGTGTCGGTCAGGTGGCAGCCCTGGGCCGACGCGATGACGCGCGCCCCGCCCTCCTGCCGCAGTTCGCCGTGATCGGTGAACGGGTGGAGATGGTGCGCCAGGTCGAGCGCCTTGAGCGTGGCGGTCGCGGGGACGGGATCATTCCTCAGATCGGGATGCGGTGTCGAAGACATGAGCGTTTTCCAGCTTGCGGGACGGGTCCACGGGGGTCAGGGGCCAGACGGATCTGTCTATACGGCGATAGGGGATGTGCGACAGCCGCATCGTGGCAATGCCGCCGGCGTCGACGAGCACGACGCCGCGGGCGATCGGGCCGAAGGCGGCGCGCAGATGGTTGCGGCTCTTCAGGCCGATGGTGCGCAACGAGGCGGGTTCGATGCCCACTGACCGGAACAGGTTCAGGTCGGTGACGGCGAGCGCGCGGCTGGCGACGACGATGCGCAGGCCGCCGGCTTCCAGAACCGCCATCGCGCCCATGTCGACGGTGAGGCCCCGCAGCATCGGCCCCTCGCATTCGAAGCGGCCGTCATGCAGGCGCGCGACCCTGACGCGGATATCGAGCGGCGGGCCGATTTCCGGCGCATGCCGGCCGCCGAGCGACAGGTCGAGCGTCGCGCCCTCTCCGGCCTCCGCCGCAAGGCGCACCGCCTCGGGATCGGCAAGTGTCGCGAACGCGGCGTTCTCCAGCCCCGCATCGACCATCGCCCGCAGCAGGTTGGGGGAATCGCCGTAGGCGCCGCCGGCGGGATTGTCGGCGAAATCGACCAGCAGGAGCGGGCGCGCGTCGTCGCTGTCCCGTTTCGCGAGGGCGATCGCGTCGGCGACCCCGGGGAAATCGAGCTGGGTCTGCGCTCGGCTCTCCCACAGGCGTTCGGCCAGGTCACGCGCGAACGCCACGGGATCCGGCGGGACGGGATCTTCCGGTGTCGGGGCGGTCTCTGTATCGGCGCGTACGGTCACGATCGCCGCCGGGCCGGCCTCGGCAACGTCGGACCAGGGGAAGCCGATCGTCAGGCCCGCCGAGACGACGCCGGGATGTTCCGCGATCTCGCTTGCGCGGGCAAGCAGCGCGTTCATCGGACCGGGCGGGTTGGTGCGGCCGTGATCGGCGGCGTCCAGCATCGGCGGGCGGGCGAGAACGCTTCGGGTCAGCCGACCGTTTCCGGGCCGCCGCGCCGCCTCCATCAAGGCGTCCAGGGCCGTGGCGGCGTCGATCGCGCAGTCGGCGTGGTCGATGTGCGGATAGGTCCGATAGGGAAAGAAGGCGTCGGCGGCCGCGACCATCCGCGTGGAGACGTTGGCGTGCATGTCGAGCGTGGCGACGATGGGAACGCGGGCCCCGTGCCGGAGGCGAAGGCCGTCCAGCAGCTCGCCTTCGGGATCGAGGCTGTCCTCGGTGACCATGGCGCCGTGGAGCGCCAGCGCGACGCCGTCGAATGGCCCGTCGATATCGAGGAGACGTGCCTTGAGCGCCGCCCAGTCGGGTGCCGCGAGCGGTCCGGACGGGCCGCCGGCCGCGGCGACGGCGACGACGATGTCCCAGCCGTGCAGGTCCGCGGCGCGCAGCAGGCCGCCGATCTCGGTCGCCGTGCCGGCGAGCCGCGCCCGCGCCGCGTCGGTGCCGTACAGGAGATAGCGCCCGGCGAAATCGGCAAGGCGGGTGGGAATGGCGTTGAAGGTGTTCGTCTCATGCAGGATGGCACCGGCAAGGACGCGTTTCTGCTTGAGGCTCATGAACTTGCCGAAAGGTCGACCCAGACGCTCTTGCGGTGGGTCACGTTGTCGAAGGCATGCAGGGACTTGTCGCGGCTCGTGCCGGAGGCCTTGGTGCCACCGAAGGGCACGGTGATGTCGCCGACCCTGAGGGTGTTGATCCAGACGAAGCCGGTATCGAGCCGGCTTTCGGCGTCCAGCGCCTTGGCGATGTCCCGCGTCCAGATCGCGGCGGCGAGGCCGTAGTCGCTGTCGTTGGCGATGTCGATCGCCTGGTCCATGGTCTCCGCGTCGATGACGCTGAGGACGGGCCCGAAGATCTCCTCGCGCGCGATGGTCATGGAATTGTCGACCCCGGCGAACAGGGTGGGGAGGATGCAGGTGTCGGGCGAAAGGCCGTCCGGCGCGGGGCCGTCGCCGGTGAGCCGGGTCGCACCGTCCACGAGGCCGGCCTCGATATAGCCGCGAACCCGTGCGGCATGTTCGGCCGACACCATCGCGCCGAACCGGGTCTCGGGCAATAACGGGTCCCCGGGCACGAACGACCGCGTCAGCGCGGTCAGCTTTTCCAGGAACGCATCGCGGATCGGCGTCTGAAGGATCAGGCGCGTTCCCGCGTTGCAGATCTGCCCCTGGTTCTGGAAGGCGCCCATGGCGCTCGCCTCGACGGCGCGGTCGAGGTCGGGGCAGTCGGCGAGCACGATGTTCGCCGACTTGCCGCCGCACTCCAGGCTCACCTTCTTCATGTTCGACTGGCCGGCATAGGTCAGCAGCAGCTTGCCGACTGCGGTGGAGCCGGTGAAGGTGAGCGCGGCGACGTCGGCGTGCAATGCCAGCGCCTTGCCGGCTTCGGGGCCAATGCCCGGGACGACGTTGAAGACGCCGTCGGGCAGGCCGGCGGCGCTGGCCAGCGCACCGAGCCGGAGGGCGCTCAGCGGCGACAGCTCCGACGGCTTCAGGACCACGCTGTTGCCGGCCGCCAGCGCCGGCGCGATCTTGGTCATCGCGGTGACCAGCGGGAAGTTCCAGGGCACGATCGCGGCGACCACCCCGACCGGCCTGCGCCGGACCATGGCGAGCGTGCCGGAGGTGGTCGGGGCGATCTCATCATAGAGCTTGTCGATCGCCTCGGCGAACCAGCGAAGGCAGCGCACGGCGGCGGGTACGTCGATCGACAGGCTGTCGCGGATCGGTTTGCCCATGTCGAGGGTCTCGAGCAGGGCGAACGTGTCGGCGTCGGCCTCGATGAGGTCGGCGAAGCGCAGGAGGGCGGCCTTGCGCGCCGCCGGCGCGGCGGCCGACCAGCGTCCGGACGCGAACGCCCGCACCGCCGAGGCGACCGCATCGTCCACGTCCGCCTCGCCGCAGGCGGCAACCTCGGCGATGATCGCGCCGGTGGCCGGATTGACGGTGGCGAAGGTGGCGCCGGAGCGGGCGGGGCGATGATCGCCGTCGATGAAGGCGCGCGTCTGCGGTGCCAGGGCGCGCGCCTCGGCATGCCAGTCCTTGCCGGAGGCGGGGTGATGGGGAGCGTTCATTTCGTCTTGCCGGATGCAACGGGAAGGGATTGGTCGGGAACGGGCTGATCTGGAAGGGGGACGGCCGCGCGCGGCTGACGGCGGTCTCCCGACAGGAGGTATTCGATGACCTTGAAGGCGCGGGTGACCACGAAGGTCATCGCGAGATAGATCAGCGCGGCCACGGAGAGCAGCTCGACCGGCATGTAGTTCACCGAGCTAATGGTGCGCGCGACACCGGTGAGATCGAGCAGGGTGACGGTGCTGGCGAGCGAGCTCGCCTTGATGAGCAGGATCACCTCGTTGCCATAGGCCGGCAGGCCGATGCGGACCGCCTGCGGCATGACGATGCGGCGCAGGCGGGTCAGGCGCGACATGCCGATCGCCATTGCCGCCTCGATCTGGCCGCGGGGGACGGCCTGGACGGCGCCGCGCACGATCTCGGCGCTGTAGGCGGCGGTGTTCAGCGAAAAGGCGATCAACGCGCACCAGAACGGTTCGCGCAGGATGACCCAGAGCGCGCTGTCCCGCACGGCGGAGAACTGCGACAGGCCGTAGTAGATCAGGAAGATCTGCACCAGCAGCGGCGTGCCGCGGAAGAAGAAGACGAAGCCGTAGGCGGGCAGCCACAGGAGCGGAGACCGCGACAGGCGCGCCAGCGCCACCAGGACCGCGATCACGAAGCCGATGACCACGGCGAGCCCGACCAGCTGGAGGGTCAGCCCGGCACCGCCCAACAGGGCCGGGATGCTGTCGATCATGACGCCGATATTCATGCCGCATCCATCGGCTGATTGCCGCGCGAGGCCCGCTGCTCCAGCGCCTGCAGCACCAGCATGCTGACGATGGTCATGGCCAGATAGATGAACGCGGCGGCGAGGAAGAAGGTGAACGGCTGGCGGGTGAAGCCGACGGCGTATTCGGTCTTGCGCATCAGTTCCTCCAGGCCGATGACGGACACCAGCGCGGTCTCCTTGAGGATGACGAGGAAGATGTTGCCGAGGCCGGGAAGGGCGATCCGCCAGACCTGCGGCAGCGATATGCGGCGAAAGGTCAGCCAGCGTCCCATGCCGAGCGCCCGGGCGGCATCGATCTGGCCCTTCGGAATGGACTGGAACGCGCCGCGGAACACCTCGGTGGCATAGGCGCCGAAGGCCAGCGACAGGGCGAAGACGCCGGCGACGAAGGCATTGAGTTCGATGTGCTGTTCATGGCCGAGCGAACGGGCGATCTCGTTGACCAGCCGGATGCCGCCGAAATAGATCAGCAGGATGAGCACCAGCGCCGGCACGCCGCGGACGATGGTCGTGTACACGTCGCCGGCGATCTGCGCGGTACGGCTCGAGGACAGCTTCATCATCGCAACGGCGATGCCGATGAGAACGCCGAAGAACGCGCTGAAGAGCGTGACCTGGATGGTCATCAGCGCGCCTTGGGCGAGCATGGGGCCGAAGCCTTGCAGGTCGGGCATGAGGCGGTCCTCGGCGGTTATCTGAGATCGACTGGCGCAAAGACGCGACCGGCGCGACGGCGCGGTCGCGTCGCTGCAACCCGTGTTACTCGGCCGGCTTCATGCTGAAGGGGAAGAAGCCGTCGTTGATCTCGTCATAGACGCCGTTCTCCTTGATCGTGGCGAGCGCGGCATCGAGCTTCGCCAGCAGCTCCTCGTCGCTCTTGCGCACGGCGATGCCGGCGCCCTTGCCCAGGATATCGGGATCGAGCATGGCCTTGCCCTTCATCTCGAACGCCTTGCCGTCCTCGGATTCCAGCCAGCGCGACAGGGCGATGCGCTGGGCGATCACGCCGTCGATGCGGCCGGTCACTAGGTCGAGATTGTGGTTTTCGACCTTGTCGTAGAGGCGCACGCTCGCGTCCGGAAAGCGGCTTTCGATCAGCGCGGCGTAGGTGCTGGCGCGCTGCACGCCGATGGACTTGCCGGCTAGGCTCTCGGCGGTCGGTTCGAGGTCGGAGTCCTTGGGAGCAACCAGCACGGCGCCGGCCTGGTAGTACGGCTCGGTGAAGTTCACGGCTTCCAGACGGGCCGGCGTGATCGACATGCTGGCCACGATGACGTCGTACTGGCCGGCATTCAGCCCGGCGATCATGCCGTCCCAGGCCTGGGCGGAGATCGTGCACTCGGCTTTCATTTCGGCGCAGAGGGCCTTGGCGATCTCGACGTCGAAGCCCTGAAGTTCGCCCTTCGCGTCGACGAAGTTGAAGGGCGGGTAGGCGCCCTCGGTGGCGATGCGCAGCGGCTCGGCCTGGACCGCCGCGGCGGTGAGGCCGACGCTGCAGGCGGCGACGATCGACAGAAGCGATTTCCTCAACTTGGACATTCCATTTCTCTCCGATTGGCTTGTTGGCGTTGTGGTCTTCAGGCGTCCGCGTAGGACTGTCTGACGAACTGCCGGCAGCGCTCCGAGCGCGGATTGTCGAAGACCTGGGCCGGCGTTCCTTCCTCCTCGACGCGCCCCTGATCCAGGAAGACGACCTTCGAGGAAACCTCGCGCGCGAAGCGCATCTCGTGGGTGACGATGATCATGGTGCGATGCTCTTCGGCGAGCGCGCGCATGACACGCAGCACCTCGCCGACCAGCTCGGGGTCGAGCGCGGAGGTGGGCTCGTCGAAAAGCAGGACGTCGGGCTCCATCGCCAGCGCGCGGGCGATGGCCGCCCGCTGCTGCTGTCCGCCCGAAAGATGGCTGGGATAATGATCCCGCTTGTCGTAGATCCCGACCTTCTCGAGCAGTGCCCCGGCCTTCTCGATGGCTTCGCTGCGCTTCATGCCGAGCACATGCACCGGCCCCTCGATCAGGTTCTCGATGACGGTGAGGTGGGACCAGAGGTTGAAGCTCTGGAACACCATTCCGACGCGGCGTCGGATGCGATCGGCCTGCTTGTTGTCGATCCTGCCCTTCGGCCCGACCCGCAGGGGCTCGCCGTAGATCCGGATGGTGCCGGAATCGTACCGCTCCAGCAGGTTGATGCAGCGCAGGAAGGTGCTCTTGCCCGAGCCGCTGGAGCCGATGATCGAGATCACGTCGCCCTTATCGGCGCGCAGTGAAATCCCCTTCAACACTTCCAGTGTGTCGAAGCGCTTGTGGAGGTCTTCCACGACAATCGGCGTGTCGGCTTCGGGCGTTTCGGCGTTCATGCGGGTCCCCTTGTTCCGCATCGTATCGCGACCCGATATGTTCGCCTAGCGGTCAATGGTTCACTGTACGTACACCGTAAGAAGGATGAGCGAGGCTGTCAAGCGCACGGCCGTGTTCTCCGGCGCCAGGGCGTCGAACCGGCGGATGGCGGGCGGATCAGGGCTTGGAGCGGATCGCGAATTCGATTTCGCTGGCCGCGTCGCGAAGGATCGGCAGCAGGTGCGTGGTCAGGCTTTCCATGGTGTGCCGTGTCGCCGGGACGCCCATGTTGATCGCGGCAATGAGCTTGCCGTCGCGCCCGCGCACCGGGACGGCGATGGAGCGGATGCCGATCTCGAGCTGGCCGTCGGCGGTGCAGTATCCGTCGGACCGGCCCTGCACGATGATGTCGCGCAGCTTGCGCTTGTCGGTCACCGTCTGTGCCGTGACCGGGCGGATCTCCACCGTGTCCAGCAGCGCGTCGAGCTCGGCATCGGACAGACCGCCGAGCAGCACGCGGCCGAGCGACGTGGACGTGGCCGGGTACCGGTTGCCCAGGGCGATGCTGATCGACATCATCCGATTGGCCGTGTGGCGCGCCACGTAGACCAGCTCGGTGCCGTCGAGCACGCCCATGGAGCAGGGCTCGCCGGCTTTCTTGGCCGCCGCTTCGAGAATCGGATTGGCGATGTCGATGAACGAGAAGGAGCTGAAATAGGCCATGCCCAGCTCCAGCACGCGCGGGCGCAGGCGGTATTCGCGCCCGTCGAAGCTCGCGTATTCGAGCGTGACCAGGGTCTTCAGGAAACGCCCGGCGGCCGCGCGCGGCAGCCCGGTCTTGCGCGCCACGTCGCTCAGCGTCATGGCGGGGGTGAAGCGGTCGAAGGCCTTGATGACGCTCAGCCCGCGCGCCAGCGAGCGGACGAAATCGGCACTGTTGTCCGATTGCGCGGCAGCGCCGTCGTCTTCGGCCATGGCGGGGTCTCCGAGAATCGTTATCCGACGGTCCTCGTTATCATGGCGCCCGCATGTTCGCTAGGTGAACTGCCGTCGCCGCTTGAGGATTTCCCGCGCCGCGTTCCGGCCGGGAAGGCCGGTGACGCCGCCGCCGGGATGGGTGCCGGATCCGCACTGGAACAGTCCCCGTATCGGGCTCGTGTAGGCGGCATGGCCGGCGGCCGGCCGCAGGCTGAAGAGCTGGTCGAGATGCATCTCTCCGTGAAAGATGTCGCCGCCGACCAGCCCGTATTCGGTTTCCAGGTCCAGCGGTGTCAGCGCCGAGTAGCCGAGCACTGATCCGGGAAAATTCGGCGCGTAGTCGCCAATCGTGTCGATCACCAGTCTGGCGACCTCGTCGCGATGGTCGTCCCAGCTCCGGCCGTCGGGGAGGTCGGGATTGAAATGCTGGCAGAAGAGGCCGGCGATATGGGCGCCGTCCGGCGCGAGCTCGGGCTCGATGGTCGTGGGGATGCACATCGAGATCACGGGGCGGCGCGACCATCCCTGGTGCCGCGCGTCGTCGTAGGCGCGCTCGAGATAGTCCAGTGACGGCGCGATGGCGATGGTGCCGGTGTGGTGGGCCTGTAGGTCGCGTCCGGGCCGCGCGGTGAAGTCGGGCAGTTCCGACAGCGCGACGTTCATCCGGAAGGTCCCCGAGCGACAGCGCCAGTTGCGCAGCCTACGCACGAACGTGCTGTCGAGCGTGCTGGTGTCCAGCATCTCGAGAAACAGCAGGCGGGGATTGACGCTCGACGCCACGATCGGCGCGCGCAGGACGGTTCCGTCGTCCAGCGCGACGCCCGCGGCGCGGCCCTTCTCGACGATGACCTCGCGAACGCCCTTGCCGAGCCAGACGTCGCCGCCGCGCGCCTCGAGCGACGCTTGCATCGCCTGGGTTATGCCGCCCATGCCGCCGCGCGGCTGGCCCCACTTGCCGCGCTTGCCGTTGACCTCGCCGAAGACGTGATGAAGCAGCACGTAGGCGGAGCCGATGGCATAGGGGCTGGCCATGTTGCCGACCAGGCCCTTGAAGCCGTAGACGCCCTTGAAGGCCTCGTTGTCGAACCGCTCGTTCAGGAAGTCGGCGAGGCTCTTCAGCATGAGCGCGGCGAAATCGGCGCGCTGCCCGGGCGAGAGGTGGCGCAGGTGCAGCCCGACCTTGCCGGTCTGCAGCAGCTGGCCCCAGCCGCCCGTCATTTCCGGAGGCCGTTCCCGCGCGACCGCGCGCATCACGGTGGCGGCGACATCGAGCAGGCTGGACAGCTCGGCATAGGCGTCGGCGTCGGACGGACTGGTGCGCGCCAGCTGGTCCATGATGCCGGCCTTGTCGCTGGTCAGCTCGATCGAACCGCCGTCGGGCAGGACGCTGAGCGTTCCTCCGGTCCGTTCCAGAATCTCCAGGCCGTGACGGTGCAGCTCCAGGTCGGCGATCACCTCGGGCGCCAGCAGGCCGACGAGATAGGAGCAGGAGGAGTTGCGGAAACCGGGGTGAAATTCCTCCGTGACGCAGGCGCCACCGACGATGTGCCGGCGCTCCACGACCGCCACCTTCATGCCGGCCTTGGCGAGATAGCCTGCGCAGGTCAGGCCGTTGTGTCCGCCGCCGATGATGACGGCGTCATAGGTGTGGTTCCCGGGAGACGGGGAGTTCATGGCGGGCAGGGCTCGCTGTCAGGATGGGACGAGAAAACGCGGGGGGACGTGCCGATAGGGCAGACGGGTCAGGTCCGTGGGGGCGGGCCCGGGGGTCTCGACGTCGACGATCGCGCCGCACAGGTGCTCGAAGCTCGCGCGGAAATGGTTCTTGGCCTTCGCGCAGAACAGCGCGATGTCGCCAAGGTCGATCCCGTGCAGGGCGCACCATGCCGGATCGTTGACGCTCTGCGGCGTCTCGCCGACGACCACCGAAATGTTGCCCGACCGCAGCAGCACGGTGCGCCCGATCGCCTCCGGCCGGCCGTATTCCATCGGGCCGGTGTTGGAAAAGCGGCCGTCGGTGAGCCGGACGATCTCGCCTTCGAAGGCAACGGGCGGACCGAATGCGTCGCTCAGCCGGCCGCCGAGGGTGACGTGCAGGGTCGTCCCGGTTCCCGCAGCGTGGGCCCTGGCGACGAGCTCCGGGTCGTAGAAGCTGGCGAAGAGGGCGGGCCACGGCGGCCGCATGTCGACCAGGGCCTGGAACAGGCCGGGGGTATCGCAGGCACCGCCCGAAAGCGGGTTGTCGGCGTTCTCTAGCACGGCGACCGGCCATGCCGTGCCGCGGTCGAGCAGGTCGCGGGCGTGCTGCAGGCCGTGCGCTGCATCGGGAAGCGTCAACACGAAGTCGGGGTGGCGGCGCTTGAGTTCCGCCGCGACCTCCCGGGCGGCCGCATGCGCGTCCAGGCCGGACGCCTCGGCTTCGTCGCGATAGCACACGGTCACCGAGGACGAGGTCCAGGGGGTATCGGCATAGGCGAAGCCGCCGAACACGGTGATGTCCTTCAGGCCTCGCGCCGTCTCGGTCTCCGCCGCGAGGCGTACCAGCGCGCCCATCGGATCGCCTGCCGTGCGCATGGCGTGGCTCAGCGGCAGCATCGGCACGGGCAGGATCAGGGATTTCAGCCGTTCGCCGCCCCGCGCCATGCGATCGAGCAGGTTGAGGGCCTTTGCCGCCGTCTGCGCCATGTCGACATGCGGATAGGTCTTGTAGCCGACGATGATATCGGCGCATTCGGCGATGCGCGGGTCGAGGCAGGCATGCATGTCGAAGGTGACCGCGACGGGCACCTGCGGCCCGACCGCTGCGCGGACACGCTTGAGAAGCGTGTAGTCGGGGCCGAGATCTTCCGTTCCGGCGATGGCGCCGTGCAGCGAGATGTAGACCGCGTCCCAGGGGCCGTCGGACACCCCCCGGACGATCTCGTCGATGATCGCATCCAGGGCCGCCTGCTCGACCGGGCCACCCGGCATGGCGGAGGTGCAGCGCAGGAAGGTCCCGTCCCACGACGGGTTGGCCTCCAGAAAGGCAACGGCTGCGCCCATTTCCGTCGCGGTGCCGCGGAAGACGTCGCGCGCTTCCGGCCCGGCCTGCCACTCGCGCAGGCGAAATCTGTCCAGTCCCGTCGGGAGGGGGGAAAACGCACTGGCTTCGTGCCAGAGCCGCGCAATCGCCAGACGCCGCATCGCGCTCACGCTCGACTTCCTTCGTGTCTGCCACCGTGAAGCCGGCTGCTTGGTGGCGATGGTTGTCCGTTCAGTGAATTTATGTTCACTATGCGGATAACCCTAATGACGAACCCGCGTCGCTGTCAATCGGCGCCGGCGTCGCCATGCCATTTCTGCGAGCCCTTGCGATGAGCCACGTCTTCCACCGTTCCGCCCGTTCCGTCCCGCCACTCGCCCAGTCCGCCGAGGGCAGCTTCATCCTGGGCGCCGACGGCCGGCGCTATCTGGATGCCTGCGGCGGCGCGGCGGTCTCCTGCATCGGCCATGGCCGCGACGAGGTCGCGGAGGCGATCGCGGCGCAGGCGCGCGGGCTCGCCTATGCGCACACCGGCTTCTTCACCAGCGCGCCGGCCGAGGAACTGGCGGACCTTCTGGTCGCGGGCGCGCCCGAGGGCATCGACAAGGTGTATTTCGTGCTGAGCGGGTCCGAGGCGGTCGAGACGGCGCTGAAGATGGCTCACCAGTATCACCGCGAGCGTGGCGAGCCCGGCCGCCGGCATGTGATCAGCCGTTGGCAGAGCTACCATGGCAACACGCTGGGCGCGCTTGCGGCCGGCGGCAATCGCGGCCGACGGACGGCCTATCGGGATCTTCTGGTCGAGATGCATCATATCCCGCCCTGCTATCCCTATCGCGGGATGGCGCGGGGCGAGAGCGCGGAGGAGTACGGCCGCCGCGCCGCCGACGACCTGGAACGGGCGATCCTGGACATCGGTCCGGAAACGGTTTCGGCCTTCATCGCCGAGACCGTCGTGGGGGCGACACTTGGCGCGGTCGCGCCCGCGCCGGGGTATTTTTCCCGGATACGCGAGATCTGCGATCGTTACGGCGTGCTTCTGATCCTCGACGAAGTGATGTGCGGCATGGGGCGGACCGGCCATCTGCACGCCTGTTTCGCCGAAGGCGTGGCGCCCGATGTGATGACGCTCGCCAAGGGGCTGGGCGCGGGATACCTGCCGCTCGGCGCGGTCTTGGTGTCGGGCCGGGTACATCAGGCGTTCGCGGACGGATCGGGCGGCTTTCTGCATGGCCAGACCTTTTGCGGCCATCCGGTGGCTTGCGCCGGTGCGCTGGCGACGCAGACGATCGTGCGCCGCGAGGGCCTGGTGGAGTGTGTGCGGGCGGAGGAACCGTTCCTGGAGGGCCTTCTGCGGGATGCCTTCGCACAGCATCCGCATGTCGGGGACATTCGCGGGCGCGGATATTTCTGGGCGCTCGAACTGGTCGAGGACCGGGACAGCAAGGCCCCGTTTCCGGCCGGCGCGCGCCTAGCCGCGCGCGTCAAGGCCGAGGCGCAGCAACTGGGCCTGCTCTGCTACCCGGGTTCGGGCACCGTCGACGGCCAGGTCGGCGACCATGTGCTGCTGGCGCCGCCATACACCGCCACGAGAGGCGAGCTGGAACAGATGGCGTCGTTGCTCGCGGAGACCTTCGATACCGTTTTCGACTGAGCGCCTACACGGTCGTAGCCGCCAGGCGGCGCGGCTTTCGGACGTGCGAACGGGGACGCGCGCGCACCCGCGTCGTTGCCGTGGTGGCGGCGAACCGCCCGGTCAGTAGGCGATTTCCGGCAGCCAGAGGGCGATCTGCGGAAAGAACCAGACGAGCGTCAGGCCGATCAGCTGCAGGATGACGAAGGGGATGATGCCGCGATAGATCTGTCCGGTCGTCACCTCGGAGGGCGCCGCGCTCTTGACGTAGAACAGCGCCATGCCCACCGGTGGCGTCAGGAACGACGTCTGCAGGCAGATGGCCATCAGCATCGCGACCCAGACCGGATCGAAGCCGAAGGAGACGACCACGGGGACGGTGAGCGGCGCGATGATCAGCACGATCTCCATCCAGTCGAGGACGAAGCCGAGCAGGAACACCGTCAGCAGCACGACGGCCAGGATGCCTTCAGGCGGGAAGGGCAGCGCCGACAGCGATCCCTCGATGACTTCGTCGCCGCCGTAGCCGCGCAGGACGACCGAAAAGCAGCTTGCGCCGAAGATCAGGGCGAACAGGAACGCCGTGGTGCGGCCGGTGGCCTCGCTGACCTCCCGCAGGGTGGTCCAGGTCAGCCGGCGGTCGATCGCCGCCAGGATGGTCGCGCCGAGTGCGCCGACCCCGGAGGCCTCCGTCGGCGAGGCGATGCCGAAGAAGATAGAGCCGAGCACGGCGAGCATCAGCGCAACGGGCGGCGCCAGCGCGCGCAGCAGTTCGTAGGCCGCGCCGATGTCGTCCGCCGTGTCCTCGGGCCTGGCACGCCCCCGCGGCGCGGCCGACGGCCGCAGAGTGGCCACCGCGACGATATAGACCGTGTAGAGCAGCGCCAGCATCGCTCCGGGGATCACCGCGGCCATGAACAGGTCGCCGACCGACAGGCGCAGCTGGTCGCCCATCACGATCAGCATGATCGACGGCGGGATCAGGATGCCGAGACAGCCGGAGGCGGCGACCGTGCCGAGACCGAGCGGAATGTCGTATCCGGCGCGGTTCAGCGCCGGCAGCGCGACGGTGGCCAGAAGAATGACGGACGCGCCAATGATTCCCGTCGATGCCGCCAGCACGAGCCCGATCATGACGACGGCGAGGCCGAGGCCGCCGGGCACGTTGCGCATGATGCGCGACATGGCGGCCAGCAGCCGCTCGGCGACGCCGGACCGTTCCAGCATGTAGCCCATGAACACGAACATCGCGATCGGGACGAGGCTGTAGTTGGACAGCGTCGAGAAAATTCGGTCGGTGGCGAAGCCGATGAAGTTCGTGCCCGCCAGGACCTTGATGCCGAACATCGGCAGGACGTCGCCCAGCAGCGCGAACAGCACGCCGACGCCGCCCAGTACGAAGGCCACCGGATAGCCGGCGAACAGGCCCGCCGCGAAGGCGGCGAACATCGCGATGACGAAGATGACGTCCTGGGTCACGAGTCGGCTTTCTGGCGCGATACGCGCGGCGGCGTGTTGAGAACGCGGATGCTGCGCAGGATCGCGGCGATGCCCTGGAGGCCGAGCAGCACGAAACCGGCGAACAGCACGAACTTGATGACGTAGCGCGCCGGCAGGCCGCTGGGCATCGGCGAGCCTTCGCCGATCGAATAGGAGTAGACGAAGTTGCCCCACGCGAACCAGGCGACGCCGATCACGAAGGGCAGCAGCAGCACCAGCCCGCCGATCAGTTCGATCCAGGCCTTGCGCCGGGTCGAAAACCGGGAGTGCCAGACGTCGACGCGCACATGGGCGTCATCGCGATAGGCATAGGCCAGGCACCCCAGCACGACGATGGCGTTGATGTGCCACTGAAGTTCCTCGAACTCGACGAAGCCGAGGTCGAGGCCGTAGCGCAGGCCAACGTTGAGAACGATGACCGCCATGAGCAGCGGAAGCAGAAGCGACGACGCGCGCCCGATCGGAACGGTCACCCGGTCGATCAGGCTGGCGATGCGGACGAGCGCGCGCGTCATGGTTGGATCCTAACGGATTCGGATGGCCGGCATCAGTTCGAACGTGTGTCCGACCAGTCGGCGTTGCCGGCGCGGTAGGCCTGGAGCGACTCCCAGACGCGCTTGAAGCTCTCGTCCTTGTCCGCCTGTTCCTGCATCACCTCGCCGGTGGCCGTGCGGAATTCCTCGATCAGCGCGGGCGGGAACTGCCGCACCTCAACGCCGTTCGCCTTGAAGGCGGTCACGGCTTCGGCGTTCTCGCGGAAGGTCGAGGTGACGCCCCACAGCATCGTCTCGCGGCAGGTCAGCTCGATCAGCGCACGCTGCGCGTCGCTCATGCCGTCCCACTTGGCCTTGTTGACGATCAGCTCGTTGATCGCGGCCGGCTGGTGCCAGCCCGGCAGGTAGTAGTTCTTCACGATGTTGTCGAAGCCGATCACCTTGTCGATTGCCGGCATGGAGAATTCCGTGCCGTCGATGACGCCGCGCTCGAGGTTCGGGTAGATATCGCCGCCGGACAGGAGGACCACCGAGGCGCCCATCTTCTTCATCACCTCGCCGGCCAGGCCCGCGAAGCGCAGCTTGAGGCCTTCCAGGTCGGCTTTCGACTCGATCGGGTTCTTGTACCAGCCACCGGCTTCCGGCTCCATCAGGCCGCAGGGGATCGTCACGACGCCCTGCTGGCCATAGATGTCGCGCCAGATGTCCAGGCCGCCGCCGTTGTATATCCAGCCGATGTACTCGATCGCGTTCGGGCCGAACGGCACGCCGCCGAACAGCTGAACCGCCGGGAACTTGCCGGCCACATAGAGCGGGCTGGTGTAGCCGGCATCGAGGGTGCCGCGCTGAACGGCGTCGAAGATCTCAAGCGTCGGAACCAGCTTGCCGGCGCCGTAGAGGTCGACTTCCAGCGCGCCGCCGGACGCCGCGTTGATCGTGTCGGTGAAATGCTGGGCGTCGCGGCCGCTGGCCGGCAGGGTGAGCGGCCAGGCGCTCTGCACCGTCAGGCTCGCGGTCTCCTGGGCCAGAAGCGGCGTCGAAATCAGGCCGGCCAGCGCGACGGCGAGCCCGGCGGTTTTCATGGTGCTGATCATGGTTCCTCTCTAGCGTGTTCGATCCGGTCCGGCGGATGGCCGAAGACCGCGTATCTCTCTGGGTGTCTCTCTGGCAGGCTGTCGTCCAATCGGACAAGCTCCTCCCTGCCGGCGGACGCTGCTAATTTTCATATCATAATTTAACTTTTGACAAGTGCATTTTGTTCGGTAATTTTTTCAATGAGTTTTTCGGCACGTACTTACAACCGAGGGTCTCCCCGTGAGCGAATCAAATCCCGCCGTCGCCCTGGTTACGGGCGCGGCCGGCGACATCGGCCGCGCCTGCGCTGCCGCGCTTGCAGGCGCCGGACACCGGGTGGCGTCGGCGGACCTGGCGTTCGGCCTGTCCCAGGCGCGGGAGGGGGCGGCAGGTGGTGCGGCCGGGCGATACGCCATAGATGTCGCCGACGAAACGTCGGTCGAGTCCGTCTTCGCGGCCGTGGAAGCCGATCTCGGTCCGGTCTCCATCCTGGTCTGCTGCGCCGGCATCATGGCCGAGGGCAAGGACGCCGCGCCCACGATCGCAGACCTGTCGGTGGAGACGTGGGACCGCATTCATTCCGTCAATGCGCGCGGGACGTTCCTCTGCGTTCGCGAGATGCTGCGCCGGCGCGCGCGGGTTCCCGTTGCGGACGGACGGATCGTCACGTTTTCCTCGGCGGCCGCGCAGCTCGGTGGCTACCGGGGTGATGCCTGCTACGTCTCCTCCAAGGCGGCCATTCTCGGCTTCACCAAGATCGCCGCGCGGCAGGCCGCAAGCCTCGGCATCACGGTGAACTGCGTCGCCGCCGGTCCCGTCGAGACGGGCATGTTTCACCGCGCGATGTCCCCGGACGCGGTTCCGGGGCTGGTCAGGAAGATCCCGCTGGGGCGCGTCGGCCGACCGGACGACGTGGCGGACGCGGTTCTGTACCTGACAAGCAAATCGGCCGGCTGGGTGACGGGGGCAACCCTCGACGTCAACGGCGGCTACCGGATGCAGTAGGCGATGCGCTCAGGGCTGACGACTCATAACCATGTCGCTGGATTGATCGTAGAGCCCGATCATGACGTGCATCTGCATGATCATGTCGTCCAGGTCTCGCGACGAGGGGGCGACATGCTGGAACAGGCGCAGCAGCACCTCGCGCCGCTTGCGCAGGTAGGCGTCGACGATCCGGTTGCCGTCCTCGGAGACCGAATAGGTCATGTTCTTGCGCGAGTTTCCCTGCTTCTCGATGAGTCCGAGCTGGCTGAGCTTCTTCAGCCCATACTGGATGTTGGGGAGGTCGTCGCGATGCAGCAGCCGGGAAATCTCCATCAGCCCCTTCGGATTGCCGTTCATGTGAATGGCGTGGAGCACCGAGGCCTCGGTGCTGGAGAGGCCGACGTCGGACACGGCGTCGAGGCAGTCGCGGCGCCAGCGCGCGAACGCGGATCCGAGATGCCAGATCGCGTATTCGAACTCGGAGAACTTGGTTTCGTAGTCTTGCGGTGCGGCCGCGGCCGTCTCGTCGTCACGTCCGCCGCAGGCGTTTCGGGTGTCGGCCATACCCAATCCAATCCTCAGAGAAAGCACGTGCACTGAATCCTATGGCGGTGGAACAAGAAGCAACCATGATCGAAAGTCAACGCGGATCGCCCGACGGAACGCCGGGCCGGACCGGCAGCGCGCCGGTGGACGGCAGCGTCTATGCCCTGCTGCTCAGGCAGGCCGCCCGCTTCGCGGACCATGATCTGTTCGTCCTGCCGGAAGCGGTCCGCGGATTGTGGGATTTCGACCGGAAAGCCTGGTCCTACGCCGACACGCTGGCCCACGTCGATGCCCTGGCGAATGCCTATCGCGAGGCCGGCTACGGCGTCGGACACCGGGTCGCCCTGCTGCTGGAGAACCGGCCGACGCATTTCTTTCACTGGCTGGCGCTCAACGCGATCGGCGCGAGCGTGGTTCCGGTCAATCCGGACTACACCCACGATGAACTGGTCTACCTGCTCAAGCACAGCGAGACGGTCCTGCTGGTCTGTCTGCGATCGCGTCTCGACCAGGCCAGGCCGGCGGCCGAAGAGGTCGGCGTCGCGATCGTCGACGTGGCATTCGACACGCCGCCGCGCTGCCCGGTACCGGCGCTGGCGGGCGATGTCGGCGAAGACAGCGAGTGCGCGCTGGTCTACACCTCGGGAACCACCGGAAAGCCGAAGGGCTGCCTGCTGTCCAACGGCTACTTCCTGGGCTGGAGCGAATGGTACACCGCGCAGGGTGGCCTGATCTCCCTGCGCGACGGCGAAGAACGGCTGATGACGCCGTTGCCGACGTTCCACGTCAACGCCATGGGCAACTCGTTCATGGGGATGCTCGGGTCCGGCGGCGCGCAGGTTATCGTCGACCGGTTCCATCCGCGAACCTGGTGGGAAATGGCGATCGAGACGCGGGCGACCTGTTTCCACTATCTCGGCGTCATGCCCGCGATCCTGCTGGCGGTGCCGCCGTCCGATCTCGACCGGTCGCATGGCTTTCGCTTCGGCATGGGCGGTGGCGTTCATCCCGATCATCACGGCGCCTTCGAGGCGCGGTTCGGCGTGCCGTTGCTCGAAGGCTGGGCGATGACGGAAACCGGCGCGGCCGGAATCCTGTGCGCCATGGAGGAGCCCCGCCATGTCGGCGAGCGCTGCCTTGGCCGTGCCGAACGCGCGGGACCGCCGACGGAAATGCGGATCGTGGACGATGCGGGAGACGATGTTCCCGACGGTATGCCGGGGGAACTTGTGCTGCGGGCGCGGGGCGAGTATCCGCGGCGGCGCTTCTTCTCCGGATACCTCAAGAACGAGGCGGCGACCGCCGAGGTGTGGAGCGGCGGCTGGCTGCATACCGGCGATATCATGCGCCGCGGCGACGACGGTTGCCTCTATTTCGTCGACCGCAAGAAGAACATCATCCGGCGCTCCGGCGAGAACATCGCAGCCATCGAGGTCGAGGCGGCGATCGTCTCCCACCCCTCGGTCGCGCAGGTCGCGGTCGTCGCCGTGTCCGATCCGTTGCGCGACGAGGAGGTACTCGCGGCGATCGTCCTGGCCAAGGGTGCGGACAAGAGCGAGACAACTGCACGCAGCGTTTTCGATCACTGCGGCGCCCAGCTCGCCTATTACAAGCTGCCCGGCTACGTCGCCTTCGTCGACCGGCTGCCGACGACATCGACGCAGAAGATCCGCAAGTCCGATCTCGGCGCGCTGGCCGTGTCGCCGCTGGAGCAGCCGGACTGCCATGATCTGCGCGAGGCCAAACAGCAGATGCGGGCGCGGCGATGAGCGGGCGGCGTCAGGGCTACGACGATGTCGTGCTCGCGGTTCCGGTGACGGTGCCCTACGAGCGGTTTTCGATTCACGGCGCGCACCGGTTCTTCGGTCGGTTGATGCGTGGACTGGTCGAGCAGTCGGGCCTGCCGAAGGAGCGGATCGACGGCGTGTGCGCCGCAAGCTTCTCGCTGGCCCCGGACAACGCGGTCGGGCTCGTCGAGCGGCTCGGGCTGTCGACGCGCTGGCTCGACACGATCCCGCTCGGGGGCGTCAGCGGGATCGTGGCGTTGCGGCGGGCGGCGCGCGCGGTCCAGTCCGGCGATGCCGACATCGTCGCCTGCATTGCCGCGGAGACGAACCAGACCGATTCCTTCCGCAGCAGCACCGCCACGTTCAGCCAGTCCGCGCAGGATGCCGTCTATCCGTATGCGTCGGGCGGGCCGAATGCGAGTTTCGCGTTCCTGACCGACAACTACATGCGGACCTACGGGGCGAAGGCGGAGGACTTTGGCCGCGTCTGCGTCGCGCAGCGCGACAACGCGACGGCCTATCCGCACGCGCTGTTCCGCACGCCGCTGACGCTGGCGGACTATCTCGCCGGTCCGATGATCGCCGATCCGATCCGCCTCTACGACTGCGTGATGCCCTGCGCGGGCGCTGAAGGGTTCCTCGTCATGACCGAGGCCACCGCCCGCGACCAGGGATTACCCTACGTCCGCTTGCTCGGCGCCATCGAACGGCACAATGCCTTCGCCGATGATCCGATCCAGGAGCGGGGCGGCTGGGCGAAGGATGGCGACACGCTATTCGCGCAGGCCGGCATCGACCGGGACGCAGTCGACTTCTTCCAGACCTACGACGACTACCCGGTAATCACGATGCTTCAGTTCGAGGACCTCGGGTTCTGCGGAAAGGGCGAGGCGAAGGACTTCGTCCGCCAGCACGACCTGACCGTTTCGGGGTCCTTCCCGATCAACACGTCCGGCGGCCAGCTGTCGGTCGGGCAGGCCGGCGCGGCCGGCGGGTTTCTCGGCCTGGTCGAAGCGATCCGGCAGCTTACCGGCGAGACCGTCGGCGCGGCGGTGGCGGAGGCGCGCGTCGGCCTCGTCAGCGGTTTCGGAATGATCAACTACGATCGCGGCCTTTGCGCCGGCGCGGCGATCCTGGCGGCAGCGTGACCATGCCTATGAAACCTTCCCACCGCTCAGCCGACATCAATCAGCCGGTCGCAATCGACGTCGTCGGCAGCCGATCGGGCGACGCGCCGCACGCGACACCGCAGCCGACCGTTCCGCCGCGTGCGCGCAGCCGTATCGGTCTCGGCTTTACCGCCGCCGCCGCCGAAGGGCGGCTGGCCATGCAGGTCTGCAAGGAGTGCGGCACCGTGCTGTACCCGGCGCGTGAACTCTGCACCGCCTGTCTGTCGGAGGCGCTCGAATGGCGCGAACAGACGGGTGCGGGGACGATACTCGCGGCCACTGTCGTGCGGCGGCCCTACGAACTCTATTTCCGCGAGCGGGCGCCATGGCGGACGGGCCTCGTCCGGCTCGATTGCGGTGTCACCGTGGCCGCGTTTCTGTACGGCGCCTGTCCCGAACCGCGGGGCCGGGTGCGGGTGCGTGCGCAGCTCGACCGCGCCGGCCAGGGGGTACTGGTCGCTCTACCCGAAAAGGATGATCCCGACATGGCGGACGATGCTTTGTTGCGCGAACTCTCGAATACGCCGAAGGGCCGGAGAATCCTCGTGACCGATGCGGCGACCCCGCTGGGCGGTGCAATGGTGGCCGAACTGGTATCGGCCGGGGCGGCGCATGTCTGGGCCGGCGTCGCGCCCGGCAAGGACTGTGCCGTTGGTTCCGACGCCGGGTCCGGGTCGGTAACGGCGGTGCCGCTGGATGTCACGGACCCGGACACGGTCGACGCGCTGGCAGATCGGATCGGCCGCGACGTCGATATCCTGATCAATACCGCCGAATACCACGATACCGGTTCGGGCATTCCGGACCCGGCCCGCGCCCAGGCCGAGATGGAGACGAACTACTTCGGGCTGTTGCGTCTCTCAGAGGCGTTCGCCCCGGCGATGCGCGCGCGCGGCGCCGACATGCCCGTCAACGCGGTCGCGTGGGTGAACATCCTGTCGGTCTTCGCGTTGTCGAATTATCCGGCGCACGGAACGTTCTCGGCGTCGAAGGCGGCCGCACTGTCGCTTGCGCAGAAATTGCGGGCTGAGATGCGTCCCGCGGGGCTGCGTGTCGTGAACGTCTTTCCCGGTCCGCTCGACGATCTGCCGAACCAGCTCGAACTGCCACCGAAGATCGCGCCGGGAAAGCTGGCGAAATCGATCATATCCGCCCTGGAGAAGGGGATCGAGGACCTCTATCCCGATCCGATCGCGCGCGAGTGGTATGCGCGCTGGCGCAGCGATCCGAAGGTCCTCGAACTCGAACTGACCGGTTAGGTCGCCGCGCTTCCGTCCCGCGCGTCGGGCCGGTCGTGACGCTTTTGTCTTGGCGCCGTTACTGAACGGCCACCGTGCTCAGGAGCAGGGCGGCAAGTTCGGTGCGGTTCTGCGCGCCGAACCGGCGGCACAGGTTCGTCACGTGTTCCTTGACCGTCTGATCCGAGATCCCGAGCTGTCGGGCGATCACCTTGTTTGTCTGCCCCTTGCACACCAGCCGGGCGACCTGTGCGGAGCGGGGCGGGAGCGTCGCCGACAGCCGTCCTCCCGACCTGACGGCCGGCAATCCGGGTGCGGCGGGCTCGGCGGTCGTATCCGCGTTGAGCCGGCCGTTGCGGGCGAGACTTTCCAAAGCCAGCGAGCAGGCACGGCAGAGCATGCTCATCTGCTGTTTGACGAGTGGCGTATACGGCCGGCCTTGTTCGGCGGTCGCGGTATAGAACACGCCGATGACCGCGTCGTCGCAACGCAGAGGTCCGCACATGTTGCTGCTGAAACCCCAGAACCGGAGCAACTCGTAGGACAGGCTGTTGCGCCAGGACTGCGTACCGTGCAGCGTCACCCCGTCGACAACGCCGGCGCCATCGAGAATGCTGTCGACGAAAGGGTCGGCCGTACTGAAGTGGCGCTCGTAGTCATCCAGGAAACCCTCCGGGGCTTCGCTGCTGAAGATAAGTTTCGGCTTGTCGGGGCTCAACAGGTAGAGGCCGATCGTACGAGACCCGCTAAGCCTGCCGACCGCGCGCCCGCACGCGTCGCCCAGCACCTCTATGCTGCGGCTCTCGGCAATCGACATGATGCTGTCGGCCAGCATCCCTACTGAAGTCTCACCGTACTCCTGCTCCCGCGGCATAGCCCCTCCCGAGACCCGGAACCGCCAAGGCGCGGCCCTGGCGGCGCGTAGAAATTTCACCGCTGGGATGCGGCCCCCCCGTTCCCCGCGAAGGATCCCATCAGCCGTGCCGCAGGGTCAAGCAGCAATCCGGGGCGGTCCGGCCGCCGAACGCACTTCACACAACGTAGCGCAGTCTAGCGGTGTGATTCCCGGAAACCGTACCCCCCCAAGCGGGGGGATTGCTGTCGCCCGGTCCAGCCCCGAGCATTGCAGCGCATAACCGACTGGACGGCGCCGGAGCCGGGACCCCGATGAACGGGAAACCCGGCCGCTGGATGCGCCGGCCGGCAGGAGGAAAACTGCGAAACGGCCGTTCCGCGGCCGCGTCCCTTGGCGCGGCGCACCGGGAAGGCGTGTCCGCCCCCACCCGCCTCCTGCCGATCCAGATCAGTTCACGCCATCGCCGGCGCGCCAGACGGCGCGGGGGCGACCGTTCGAACCGAAGTACGGATAACCGTCAGGAGGAATCCCACCCATGAGTCTGTCCCTCGCTCCCAACGAAAACACCCCCAACGACAACGGAAGCGGACTTACGATCGCCGATTTTCATGCACGTATTGATGCGTTGCTGCCTTTGATAGAAGAGAAGGCGAACGAGGCCGAGGAACTCGGGCACATGAGCGACGAAGTGGTCGCCGCGATGCGTGAAGCCGGCATCTACACGATGATGTTCCCGAAGGCCGTCGGCGGGGCGGAGGTCACTCCCTTCGAGGCGCTGACCGTCTTCGAGCGCGTGTCCTACGCGCATGCCTCGGCCGGCTGGTGCTCCATGGGCAACAATGTGGAAGGCCTGACGATGGCCATCTACATCGAAGACGAAGGCATCGACACGGTCTTCAAGAACGGTCCGGACATCACCATCGCCGGCAATGGCGTGCCACGCGGCTTCGCCCGCCCGGTCGACGGCGGCTACATGATCAAGGGCAACTGGGCCTACGGCAGCGGCATTCATCACGCCGAATGGATCCACACCGGCTGCTTCATCACCGACGAAGCCGGCAGCATGGTGTTCAAGCCGAACGGCCAGCCCAAGATCATCATCTGCCACCACCCGCGCTCGACCATCAAGCTGCTCGGCAACTGGGACGTGCTCGGCCTGCGCGCCACCGGTAGCTTCGACTACACGATCGCGGACGCCGAGGAGCTCTTCGTTCCGCGCTACATGACCTACGACTTCGATATCGGCGCGCCGCTGCGTGGCGGTCCCCAGGGTGGGCTCGGCCTCGCCGGTTTCACCGCGTTGGGCCATACCTGCTGGGCGCTCGGCGTCGGGCGCAGGATGCTCGACGAACTGGTCAAGGTGATGGTCCAGCGCACCGATGCGTTCGGCAAGTCGGCGGACAGCCCGAGCTTCAGGTTCCAGTTCGCGCAAGCCGAGGCCAAGTTCCGGGCCGCTCACGCGATGGTCTACGAGACCTGGCGGAACGTGTCGGATACCTGCGTCGCCGGCGAATTGCCGACGCAGCATCAGATGACGATGGTGAAGCTGTCACTTCGCCACATCCATGACGTCATCTCCGATGTCGCCACCTTCGCCCACCGGTCTGCCCGCGGCGCGTCGCTGCACAAGACGCCGATGCAGCGCTTCTACCGCGACGTCCACTCCGGCACCCAGCACATCCTGATGGCCGACCAGATCTTCGAGGAATGCGGCCGCGCCCTCCTGGGTCTGACCGATCCGGACGCGCAGTGGACCGTGTTCGGCGTGGCCGACTGAGATCGTGCCTTCGGACATGAACCGCCGGGTCGCGACCGGCGACGGGTGCGTCGTCGGTTTCTGCGGCACAAGCTGGCGACCGGCGAAGGCGCGTGCCCTCGTCGAGGCGGTCGCCGGCGACCTCGCTTCGCGCCACGGGATCGGGCTTGACATCCTCGATCTCGTGGACGCGGGCCCCGGCCTCGGGGCCTTCTCGCGCGACGACCTGGGCGCGGAAGCGCTTCGGGTCGTCGAGGCGATCGAAGCCGCCGACGCTCTGGTGATTGGCGCTCCCGTCTTCCAGGGATCGTATCCGGGGCTCTTCAAGCACGTCTTCGATCTGGTGCGGCCGGATGCGCTGAAGAACCGGCCCGTCCTGCTGACCGCCTGCGGCGGCGGCCTGCGCCATTCGCTGATGGTGGAACACCAGCTCCGCCCGCTGTTCGGCTTCTTCGAAGCCAGCACCGTATCGACCGCGGTTTATGCGGGCGCCGCGGAATTCACGGATGGGCGGCTCGTCTCACCGGCGGTGCATGCCCGCATCGTCGACGCCGCCGACCAGTTCGCCGCCCACCTGAAGAGCCGAAGCGCCGTGGCGGCGTGACACGCAACACCCAAGGAAACCAAAACCATGAGCGAAAGCGAACCGAACGCGGCCCCGGACATGAGCGGCTTCGACCGCAAGACCTATAATATCAACGGAGTCGAAACCGTCGTCCTGTCGATCGGCAGCGGGCCGGCCCTGGTGTTCCTGCACGGCACGGGCACCTTCACCGGATTCGAGGTGGCGCGGCAGTGGGCGGCGACGCACACGGTGCTGATCCCCTATCACCCGGGGTTCGGCGAGTCTGGCGACGACCCGTCGCTGACGTCGATCGAGGACTATGTCCTGCACTACGCCGACCTGTTCGACGCGTTGGACCTGTCGGGTTTCGACCTCGCCGGGTTCTCCCTCGGCGGTTGGATCGCGGCGGAGTTCGCCATCCGACAGCCGGAGCGGATCCGGCGCCTTGTGCTTGTCGGGCCCGCGGGCCTGGTCGATGAGGAGACCCCGGCGCCGGATCTTTTCTCGATCGCGCCGCCGGAGCTGCCGGCCTATCTGGCCCACGACCCGGCTGCGGCGCTGAAGTATTTTCCGGCGGCGCCGGATCCCGATTTCAACGCCCGTCTCGGCCGCGAGGTCGGTGCGGTCGCGACGATCCTCGGCGGCAATCCGCAGGGCAATCCCAAACTCGCCCGGTGGGCGCACCGGATCGCGATGCCGACCCTGCTGCTGTGGGGCGCGGAGGACCGGTTGCGGCCCGCCGGCCAGAGCCGGACCTGGCTGACGCTGCTGCCCGACGCACGTCTCGAACTCGTCCCCGCGACCGGACATCTCGTGTTCGAGGAGACGCCGGCCGCCGGCCGGATCGTCACAGACTTCCTGGCCGGTTGAACCGGCGCCTATCAGCGCGGTCCGGATGACCGGGCCCAATCAAACGGAGGAGTGTCCACCATGATCGAAATGCCCGCCGGGATAACGGCTGCCGAAGATGCCTTCGACGACACCGTCTGGGAGATCCTCGGGCAGACCTACAGCCTCAAGCAGGTGTCGCCGGATTCGATGGCCTGGCATGCCAAGTTTCCGCCCGGCACCTTCGTGCCGCCGCACGTCCACCCGACGCAGGACGAGTTCGTCTACGTGCTGTCCGGCCGCTACGACCTCTGGCTCGACGGCAAGGAGTTCGTCGCCAACGCCGGAGACCTCGTCCGCATGCCGAAGGGACTTGCGCACGGCATCTTCAACAAGTCCGATGCCGATGCGACGAGCCTGTTCTGGGTCGCGCCGACGCGGTCGCTGAAGGAATTGTTCGAACGCATCCACAACGTGCCGGATCCCGCCGAGGTCGTCCGGATCGCAGCCGAACACGAGGTCGATTTCCTGCCGCCGCCCGCGTGATAGGGGTGAAATGAACCGGAAGGGGCCTGTCGGACCGGCCGGAGCCGGTCGCGGGAGACATCCGGTGTCGGCTCGTGTCCCGAGGCGGTCTCTTCCGCCATGTCTATCCGATCCCGTCGGCCTCCTCCAGATCCCGGCAGGGCCCGCCGATGTCTGCCCGATGCGTGGCGTCTCCGAACCGAGCTTCTGCGAAGACAAGGGCCAGGTCCGGTGGCATGGATGGGCCTGATGCCCGGCCTGATACGAGAGGCGTCGCAGAAAGGCGCCGGACTGCGGCGGCCGGCCTGTCCCCCGCTAGAAGCGCAGCGACCGCAGACCCACCGTCCGATCGACCAGGGCGATGGCGGCGAACGTGACGACGATACTGATCGATGCGATGGCCGCGGCGGTCGGGTCGAAGTTCCAGCGAAGATAGTCGAACAGCTCGAGCGGCAGGGTATTGCGCCCGATCGGCTTCAACAGCAGCGAGATGTTGAAGATGTCGAACGAGATCACGAAGGAGAACATGCAGCCGGTGATCAGGCCCGGCTTGATGCCCGGCAGCGTCACGCGCCGGAACGTCATCCATTTCGACGCGCCGAGGCTGCGCGCGGCTTCTTCCTGTGACCTGTCGAAGTTGAACAGGGCCGAGGAAACATTCAGGAAGACGTAGGGAAAGGTGACGACGGTGTGGCCGATCTGGATGGCGATCGAATGGTCGGTGCCGGTGCCCACCTCGTAGAAGAAGAACAGGAGCGCGATCGCCGTGAGGATTTCGGGGATCAGCAGCGGTCCGGTCATGAAGGTTCGCAACGGATCCTTCCATCGTCCCGCATGGCGCGCGACATAGAGGGCGGCGAGCGTGCCAAGCGTTCCACTGACAATCGTCGAGACGGCGGCCAGCCGGATCGAGTAGAGGATCGCATCGACGATGCGGTCGTTCGTGAACAGCGCACCGAACCAGCGCAGCGAGACGCCTTCGAGCGGGAACGCCAGGAACTCGCCGGAGTTGAGCGAGAGCATGACGACCAGAACGATCGGAGACATCAGGAAGACATAGATGGCCCCGACGAGGACGAGGAACGCATAGTCCCATACGCCCCGCGTGCCGATCCCGCCGCGACGGCTCATGGCAGCCTCCGCATCATCCGCGCCGTCATCCGGTAGAACAGGACGACGGCGAGCAGCATGGTCGCCGCCATGATCAGGGCCAAGGCGGCGCCGGCCGGCCAGCGGAAATTGTCGACCAGATACTGGACGACAAGGACCGACATCGTGCGTCCGCCGGTGCCGCCCAGCATCGCCGGCGTGACGTAGGCGCTCATCGACAGGACGAAGACCAGGACGGCGCCGGCCTGGATGCCGGGCAGGCTCAGCGGCAGTGTCACCTTCAGAAAGGTCTTCATCCGCGACGCGCCGAGGGATCGCGAGGCCGCCGCGAGATCGGGGCTGATGGCCTGCAGGTTGCCGAGCAGCGGCAGGATGACGAACGGCAGGAACACGTGGGTCAGCGCGATGGTGACGCCGAGCGAGTTGTTCATGAGCTGGAGCGGGAAATCGATGAGGCCCAGCGCACGCAGCGTCTGGTTCGCCACCCCGTTGTTGGACAGGATGATCATCCAGGCGAAGGTGCGCACGACGAGTCCGACGAGCAGCGGCGAGAGGACGAAGATGTAAAGCAGGCTGTTCCACCACGACCGGGAGTAGGCGAGGTGGTAGGCGACGGGATAGCCGAGCAATAGCGCCAGCGTCGTCACGACCAGGCCGATCAGCACCGTTTTGCCGAGAATTCCCAGGATATAGGTGTCCGTCAGCGCGTTGGTGTAGTGCGACAGCGTCAGCCCTTCCCCGTAGACCGCGCTGGTCGAGGCCTCGTGCAGGCTCATCGAAACGATGGACAGGTAGGGCAGCACGAAGAAGACGCCGAGAAGAACGAGCGCCGGCAGGATCTGCCAGGCGGGCCCGACGGATCGCCGGCCGCCGGTCGCCGCGTTCGCCGTTCGCGCGCTCATGCCGCGATCAGCCAGGTGTCGCCGGGAGCGAAGCAGACCGAGATATCGCTGCCGGGGGCTACGGGCTGTTTGCCGCTGACGTCGATCACCATGGTTTCGTCCTGCCCGACGTCTATCGTCAGCTGTTGGGCATTGCCCTGATAGACACTCTTGCGCACCGCGCCCTGCATGATGTTCTCGTCGTCGCCGCGAGGCTCCGTACGGATGTTCTCCGGACGGATCATCACGTGCACCGACTGGCCGCTGGCGAGGCCTTCCGGGCCGGTCGCCGCCATGCGGCCGCGGCTGGTTTCCACGACATAGCCGTTTCCGCCCAGCGCCGACGCGACATTCGCCTCGATCGTGTTGGACCGGCCGATGAACCGGGCGACCGCGATCGAGGTCGGGCGCTCGTAGATGTCGCGCGGCGTGCCGCTCTGGGCGATCTCGCCGGCCTGCATCACGACGATCATGTCCGACATCACGATCGCTTCGGACTGGTCGTGCGTGACATAGACGCTGGTAATACCGACACGCTGCTGCAGATCGCGGATGAAGAACCGCATTTCGTCGCGCAGGGAGGCGTCGAGATTGGCGAGCGGTTCGTCGAGAAGGAGTACCGACGGCTCGATGACGAGGGCGCGCGCCAAGGCGACGCGCTGCTGCTGGCCGCCGGAGAGCTCGCGGGGGAAGCGCCCGCCGAACCCTTCGAGCCGCACCATCGCAAGCACGTCGGCGACGCGTCGACGACGGTCGGCGGGCGGGACCTTCCGTGCCTCGAGCCCGAAGCCGATATTCTCCTCGACGGTCATGTGCGGAAACAGCGCGTAGGACTGGAACACCATTCCGACGTCGCGATGCTCGGGCTCGACGCGGGTGACGTCCCGCGTGTTGAACAGAATCCGGCCGCTGTCGGGCACCTCGAAGCCGGCGATGCAGCGCAACGTCGTGGTCTTGCCGCAGCCGCTCGGGCCCAGCAGGGAAACGAACTTCCCTTCCTCCAGGAAGATCGAGATGTCTTTCAGGATGTGCTGGTCGCCGTAGTGCTTGTGTAAATGGTCAATCGTAAGCGCGGACATGTCTGGCCTCACCCGGTAGTCGAATGCCCCGGGCGGCGTGGCCACCCGGGGTGCGTCGGTTCTGGCCGACGTCAGGCCATTTCGCGGTTCCAGCGATCGGCGATTTCCGCCGCCTTGCTGACGTAGCTGTTCCAGTCGAAGCTCCTGATCTCCGACATGCGCGGCCCGACGATCGGCAGCCGCTTGGCCAGCTCGCCGTCGATCTGTGCGTCCTTGTTGCTCGGCGATGTGTAGAAGGCCTCGGCCATCTGCTGCTGCACCGCCGGGTCGACGATGTAGTTCAGATATTGATGGGCCTCTTCCTTCTCGGAACCGGTCTTGACGAGATTGAAGGACTGCTCGAAGGCGACGACACCTTCCTTCGGCGCGACGATGTCCACGGGCGCGCCCTTGTCCTGCAGCACCATGATTTCGGTCCAGTCGACCGGCGCGACGACGTAGTCGCCGCGGATCAGCCCGGCGGCAACCTCGCCGCTCCAGGACGCCTGCGTGAACGGCAGCAGTTCCTTAAACTTCGCGAAGGCGACGTCATAGTCGTCGTCCGAGCCCCCGTAGATTTCCGCGATCAGCCGGAGCATGAGTACGGCGCCGGTATTGCCGATCTGGTATAGGCCGATCTTGCCCTTGAACTCCGGGTTGTCCCAGAGATCCGTCCAGGAGGTCGGCGGCGTCTTCACGAGATCGGTGCGGTAGGCCAGGCCGATCGGCGAGATGATGCCGCGCACGCCGTTGATGTCCGGGTTGACGAACTGCGGATAGACGTTGGCGACGTTGGGAACCTTCGCGGCGTCGAAGGGCTCGAAGAAGCCTTCCGCCCGCAGCACGGCGGCGATGTTCTCGTTGCCCATGAAGATGCTGTAGGGCGATGCGTCGCCGCCGGCGCGGATCTTGGCGACGAAGTCCTTGCCAAGCCCGACATCGAGGCGCGGCTCCGTTCCGGTCGCTGCGGTGAATCCTGGAACAAGTGTTTCCTGCCAGAACTTAGCCCAGAGGCCGCCATATGTCGGTATAACGAACTGGGAGGCGGCCGTGGCACGGAACGGTAGGCCAGCAGCGGCGAGTGCGGCCCCGCCGGCGGCCAGGAAGCCGCGCCGGGTAAGGTTAGGGTGTGCGATCTTCATCTGTCCTGTTCCCGTTCTTGATTGTTACGTTTGGCTGGTGGCATTCGGCTCTGCCAGCAACAGCAAAACGCTTGCACTTTTTGAACATAAGGTCAATCTAATATTGTAATATAGAAATATGCATATAAAGTGGTCGGTATCTCGGGTGGAATGATGGAAAATCGCGCAACGAAGACTGACAGGTTCGCAGAGCGCACAAGCCTTGCGCGCCACGTTGCTGGCACCCTGCAGGACGAGATCGTCGAGGGACGGCTGTCCGTCTCGGAGCGGCTGCCCTCCGAGGCCGAACTGGCGGAGCGGTTCGACGTATCGCAGCCGACGGTCAGGGAGGCCCTCAAGATCCTGGCCGCAAAAAAGCTGATCCGGTCGAAACGGGGGCCGAACGGGGGCGTCTTCGTCAACGCGCCGTCGATCTCGGTGGCCAGCCAGATGCTGCAGGAGATCACGACCTGGTTCGTGGGCCTTGGCGTCTTCGACCTCAAGGAAATCGTCGAGACGCGCCTGCTTATCGGACGGATCTGCGTGCGTCTCGCCGCCGAACGTGCGACCGAGGACGATCTCGCCGTGATGGAGGACACTCTCGCGGCGTTTGCGGAAGCCGGACTGTCCGACGAGGATTTCTGCCGCCTCGACGTCGCCTTCCATCACGCCATAGCGCAGGCGACCGGAAACAACGAGATCCGGTTTATCATGCTCGTGGTCAACGACTCGCTCATTCCGGCCACGAACATGATCTCCTTCGCGTTCCGCGAGCGGGACCGCGTCGTCGGTATGCACGCCGATATCCTGTCGGCATTGCGCGCGAAAGACGTTGACGCCGCGGTGACGGCGTTCGAGGGGCTGATCGCCTACCAGTCGAAGGTCTACGACAAGGCGCTCGCCGCGCGCGAAAAGGCGGCGTCCAGCCAAGCCACCCGGTAAGATGACCCTGTTCGCCGACAACCTGGTTCTTCGCATCGACGACGATGCGGAGGGCGACCGACGCTGTCGCAGCTCGCTCGATCTGCCGTCCGACCTGCCGGACGTCTTCGACCGGCTGGAGCAATGGGCGCGCTCGATCCCCAGCCGACCCCTGCTGACCGAGCCATCGCGGGGTGGTCGCAAGGTTCTGACCTACGCCGATGCGCTGCGTGCCGCCGAGGTCGTCCAGGCGCGGCTTGCGAATGAACACGGCCTTTCCGCCGGTTGCCGACTGGCAAGCCTCGTGCCGGCCGGTAGCGACGCTCTGGCCCTGAAGCTTGCCTGTCTGCGGGCGGGTATCGTCCATATCGCCCTGCCGCCATTCCCCTTTCGGGAGGGGAAGCCGAACGAGACCGGCGACTATCTGCTCGCGACGGGCCGGCCGGACATGATCGTGGCACCGGACGATCATCCCGCGATATCCGGTATCGGGGCTGTCCCGGTTTCCAGTCTTACGGTGGCGATGGCCGAGGCGAGCGGCGAACGGTCGGCGCGGGTGACAACCAAGTCCTCGGACTGGGCCGAGATCTTCTTCACGTCCGGCAGCACCGGACAGCCGAAGGGAGTGCCGATCACCCGGGGCATGATCGCTTCCAATCAGGTCGCCTATTCGCTTCTCTGGCCGTTCCTGGCCGCGGAGCCGCCGGTCGTCCTCGACTGGCTGCCGTGGCACCATGTCTTCGGTGGGCTCGACAACATCTACAAGGTCATCTGGCATGGCGGCACGATGCACGTGGACGTACCGCCGTCGCCCGCGACGATCCGGGAGACCGTGCGTCTGCTCGGGGAACTCGGCGCGACCCTGTACATCGCCGTGCCGCGCGGCCTGAAGGATCTGATGGACTGCCTCGAGAAAGACGAGGCCGCCGCTGCCCGGGCCGCTCGCCGGCTGAGGGCGATCTATTTCGCGGGTGCGGGTATAGACCAGGGGCTCTGGGCCCGGCTGCGCGCATTCTGCGACGGCCTCGGCACGGTCGAGATCCTGTCCGGCTATGGCGCGACCGAAGCCGCGTCCACGATCTGCCTGTGCCCCGGCCCGCTCGAACGTCCCGGGGAGCTCGGTCATCCGTTACCCGGCTATACGGTCCGGCTCGTCGAAACGGACGGCCGGAGCGAGCTGCGCATCAAAGGCCCGAACGTCGCCCCGGGCTATCTCGGTCCGGACGGACTGAGACCGCTGCCGTGTGACGAACGGGGTTTCTACCGAACCGGCGACGCGGCGGTCCTGCATCGGCGTGGCGACGCACAGGAGGTATTGCTGTTCGACGGGCGGCTTTCCGAAGACTTCAAGCTGTCGAGTGGTGTGAAAGTGCGGGTGGGGATGCTACGCGCGGCGCTGCTCGCCCGCTGTGCGCCGCGCGCGGACGATGTCGTGATCGCCGGGGAAAACGCCGACGAGCTGGTCGCGCTAGTCTTTCCCGCCGCCCCACATGCCGCGGATCCGGATCTGATCGAGCGGATCGCCCATGCCCTCGGCGCCTGGAATGCCGAGAACCCGTCCGGGTCTACCGCGATCGCCCGTTTCGCGATCGCGGCGAGCGGTGCGGACAGGGAGGCCGGCGAGGTCTCCGACAAGGGGCAGATCGTGCAGAGCCGCTATCTGCGCAATCATGCCGATACGTTCGCGCGGCTTCTTGCGGGGGACGGGCACGCGCCGGCGGCGGCGCGCAGCCCCGGATAGTCTCGCCGTGGCGTCAGTCGAGATCGCGAAACGGCTTTTCGCGCATCGCGAGGAAATCCTTCAACGGCATCTCCTTCAGCATCCGCATCCAACGACGACCTTCTTCGCTGGCATGCAGGATGGCCGTCGTCTCGCGGTTGTAGCTCCACGAACTCGGCAGACCCGCGGTTTCCTGATGGTGGTTGAGCGCGGCCTTGGCGAACTTAATCGCCGATCCAGGCATGCGAGCGCACTTGCGCGCGAGCTTCTCGGCTTCTTCCGTCAGGCGGTCGGCGGGCACGGCGCGGTTGACGAGGTGGATGCGTTCGGCCTCGCGTCCGTCGATCATGTCGCCGGTGTACATCAGATAGCGCGCGTGCGGCATCGGCACGGTCCACGGCAGCATCAGGGTCGGCGGTGCCGAAACGTGGCGTACCTCGGGCTCTCCGAGCTTGGCGTCCTCGGCCGCGATCGTCATGTCGCAGCACAGCATCAGCTCCAGTCCGCCGGCGAGCGCGTAGCCGTTCACCGCGGCGATGATCGGAATCGGCGCCTCGCGAATGAGCTGCATGCGCCGCATGTTGGCGCCGATGTCCTCGCGCCACCCTTCCGCGTCGAGGTCGAAGTCCTCGCCCTCGAGATCGAACCCGGCGGAAAAGGCGCGGCCGGCGCCGGTAAGGATCACGGCACGCACGTCGGGGTCGGCCACCGCGCGCTTGACGGCAGCCTCGAGCGCGTCGCCGAGCGCCTGGTTCATGGCGTTCATCTTGTCGGGGCGGTTCATCGTCAGGGTAACGAACGCGTCTTCGTCATCCTTGTTCCACAGCAAGATCTCGTCGCTCATTCGTCGCTTCTCCTGTCTTTCCTCTGCACGCCGACGGACGGCGCAACGGCGCCGCTTGGTTTCCCCGCGTGCCGGCAGGACACGAAGCCATACGGCCATGCGGCAGAAAAAGCCATGCTTGTGATATTGAAATATCGAATTAGCGCGCGCGCCGTCTGGCACTGCCCCGCTGTTCGCCGCCAACCGAAAGACGCGGGCGCAGCGCGCTTCGAGCCGAGGACTTGAAAGACATGGGGGCAACCCATTCCGAACGCTGCGGTGAACTGCTTTCGATGCTGTCGGGCCGGCTGTCCGCCGGCACGGTGGTTGCCGGACCGGACGTCGGTCCGCAGTACGCGCGCGACGCCACGGCCACACCGGGCCTGCGTCCGGAACTCGTCCTGCGGCCGGGAACGGCCGAAGAGGTCGCCGCAATCCTCAAGGCCTGCGACGAGTTGAGACAGCCGGTCGTGGTGCAGGGCGGGCGAACCGGTCTTGCGGGCGCCGCGAGGCCGCTCGCCGGTGAGGTCGCCCTCTCGCTCGAAAGGCTGACCCGGATCGAACCGCCCGATCCCGACGCGATGTCGATCGTCGCCGAGGCGGGTGCGACGATGCAGGGGGTGCAGGACGCCGCCGATACCGCCGGGCTGTACTTCGGCGTCGATATAGGTGCGCGCGGCACGGCAACGGTCGGCGGCAATCTCGCCACGAATGCCGGCGGCATCCGCGTCCTGCGATACGGGATGTATCGCGCGCAACTCCTGGGCCTCGAGGCCGTTCTGGCCGACGGCGCCATCCTCGGTTCGATGCGTGGGCTTCAGAAGGACAACACGGGATACGATCTCGGGCAGCTTCTCGTCGGCAGCGAGGGGACGCTCGGCGTCATCACCCGCGCCTGCCTGCGCCTCTTCCCGAAGCCGGAAACGGCGACCAATGCCTTTTGCGCCGCGGTTTCGGTCGACGCTGCGATCACGTTGCTCCACCGCCTCAGGCAACGGCTCGGACCGTTCCTGTCTGCCTACGAGGTCATCCTGGGCGATCTCTACGGTCCGGTTTCGGAAATCCTCGGGGCCGCCGCCCCGATGCCGGCAACCGCTCCGATCTACGTGCTCGCCGAGATGCAGGGCAACAATCCCGACGGCGACCGTGATCTGTTCCAGGACGCGCTGATGGCGGCAGTCGAGGAGGGGCTGCTGTGCGATGTCGTCGTCTCGCAGTCGGGTCGCGATTATGCGGGACTTTGGGGCGTGCGGGAGACGTGCAGCGAGTTCCTGTTCGCGCTGGGTGGCGCAAGCGGCTTCGACGTCAGCGTGCCGGTCCGACGGATGACCGCGTTTCTCGATGCGGCCGGTGTAGCGCTGGCAAGGGTGGACCCGCAGGCGCAAGCGTACGTGTTCGGCCATCTGGGTGACGGCAATCTCCACTACATCGTTCGCACCGACCGTCACGGGCCGGTTGCCGACACGGTCCTGTCGTGCACTGCCGCGCACGGCGGCAGCGTCTCGGCCGAACACGGTATCGGGATCGACAAGAGACCCTGGCTCCGCCTCGTTCGCAGCGAGGCCGAGATCGACGCGATGCGTCGGATCAAGCGGGCGCTCGATCCCAACCTGATCCTGAACAGGGGCCGGGTGTTCGAGACGCTGCTTTCCGCGTAGGCGCGCCGGGGCGCGCCAGTGACACGTCGGTTCGAGGCGTTCCGCTCCGTCGTTCGGCGATGAAGCACCCTCGGTACCACTGCCGCGGAGGCGGGCTTCGGACGGGTACGGCGAGGGGTGGAGGCCGGCGATCCTGCAACGCGGCCAAGATTGGCTGTCCCGGTGCCCCTGGAGGCACATCGCGGTCGCGATGGAGCGTGCGGTCCGATCGACGCTCGGCGGCGAACCCTATAGTCCGGCGCACATCTTATTGAGCAACGTCTTCAGCCGCTTCAGCTCGTTCTCCGACAGGCCGGTGGAGATGAACTCCCCAATCCTGTTGCCGTGTTCGGTCAGATGGGCGGCCAGTTCCTTGCCCTCGGGCGAGAGGTAGGCGCTGCGCGATCGCTTGTCCCTCGGATTGACCTTCACCTGAACCAGCCCGCGCCGGGAGAGCCGGGTGATCATTGAAGCAAGCGTCGGCATGTCGATCGAGGTGAAGTCCGACAGGGCGCTGAATGACGTGCCGGGAAACCTGTGGATTGTCGTCAGGACGGCGAACTGCGTCGTCGTGAGATTCTCGATCTCAAGCACATGCGCGACATACCGGTTGAACCGGCTTACCGCGACCTGGTTCGTTGTCCGCAGGAGGAAGCCGATATTCTCCCGCAGGTCGTATTCCGCGACATCATCGAGGCGCGTATCGCCTTCGGGGGTCTCCGGCGGCCGGCTTTCCCGATGCGCGTCGAGGGATTCCGTCATCGCCCTATCACTTCCGGTTTCTACGAATAAGTTCGTCTACGTCATAGTATGTGGTGCGGTACGAGGGTGCAACCAGCATAAGTATCTAATCGGTTTGCGATTCTCGCTCTCGATTTGCAATTTTTAGTTCGTGTACGAAATAATATTTGACTTGAGTCCGTGTCCGCCCCTAGCCTGATCCCGCAAGCAGGAGGGAGGGCTGAGATGGACGCATTCTCTGCGAAACGGAGTGGTCAGACCGGGATGGACATCGTCCCGGAGAATACCGCGGTCCTGATCGTCGACATGTTGCGGGATTTCTGCGACCCGGCCGGCGCGATGCCGCTGGGCGGCGCGGACCGGCTCTATCCGATCCAGAATGGGATCGTGTCGACGGCGCGGTCGGCGGGCGCGATGATCGGCTGGGTCGTGGACGCCCATCGCCCGGGCCTGCGTCGGGACCGTGAATTCCTCAAGCGCACGCCGCATTGCATCGAAGGCACCGCCGGAGTCGATGTGATGCCCCAGCTCGACCGGCAGCCCGAAGACTTCACCTTCCTCAAGCGTCGTTTCAGCGCGTTCTTCGCGACCGACCTCGACCTGACGCTCAAGGACAACCTGATCGACACCGTGATCGTCTTCGGCGTCGTCACCAATATCTGCGTCCGGTCCACCGTCCACGACGCGTTTTTCAACGGCTACCGGGTGATCGTTCCGCACGATGCCTGTGCCGCGACCGGGCCGCGGGAACAGGCTTCGTCGCTCTACGATATCGCAACCCATTTCGGCACCGTCACCGATGCCGCGGCCGTACAAGCCGCATTCCGGGACGGGGCCCTGATCACTTCTCTTCCCGAATTCGAGACGAACTGAACATAACATCAAGGGAGAACGGACATGAACAGCAAGGCCAAGGGACTAACCCGCCGCGACGCTCTGGCGCTTGGCGGTGCGGCCGCGGTGGCGCTCGCGACGCCGGCGCTGGCACAGAGCGCCCCCATCCGGGTGGGCGTGCTGCAGCCGATGACGGGCGGACTCGACGCGTTGGGCGCGCAGGGTACCAACGGCGCGATGATGGCGCTTCTCGATGCCAACGAGGCTGGCGGTGTGAACGGCCGGATGTTCGAGATCGTGAGGGCCGATACGGCCACCGATCCGAAGACCAGCGTGGAGCGGGCGAACGACCTCATCCGGCGCGAGAAGGTCTCGGCCATCATCGGGCCGGTGACCAGCGCCAACCGCGACGCGATGCGGCCGACCATCGAGCGGGCGAAGATGCCGCTGCTCTACGCGACCGACTACGAAGGCGGCGTCTGCTCGCGCTACATCACCTGCTATAGCGCGCTGCCCGACCACTGGGTCGTGCCGATCGTCAAGTTCGCTAAAGAGAACATCGGCGACAGCTTCTATCTCGTCGGCTCGGACTACATCTGGCCGCGCAAGATGAACGAGGCATTCGTCGGCGAAGTCGGCAAGCTCGGCGGCACGGTCGCCGGCGAGGAATACACCCCGTGGGGCGCGAAGGACTACACCGCGACGCTCCGCAAGATCCGCGACGCCGGCGTGAAGACGGTGGTGGTCACGATCGCGGGCGCCGATGCGGTGACCTTCGTCAAGCAGTTCTTCGCCGCCGGGATGAACAAAGATATCCGGATGATCTTCTTCGGGTTCTCCGAGAATTACCTGGCCGGCCTGTCGGCCGAGGAAAGCGACGGGATCATCGCGCCGACGAACTTCACCTCGTCGCTGACGTCGGACGATGCCGAGCAGCTGAAGAAACTGGTCGGCGCGCGGTTCGGCGACGATGCCATCGTCAGCAACACGGTCGATGCGCACTGGACCCTGACGCGGATGTATATCGAGGCGATCCGGCGGGCCGGCGGCGACGACAAGGAAGCCGTGACCGACGCGATGGTCGATCAGCTCATCCGTTCTGGCAATGGCGAGGTCTTTCTGCGCCCCAGCGACCGGCACACGGATCTGAACGTGCTGATCGTCGAGGCCCGGGGCGGGAAGATGGAGACGCTGGCCGATCTCGGCCGGATCTCCGCCGCGAACCAGTGCGGATGAGCGGTGGCTGCACCTAGACCCCTACTGAGTGTGCAGGGGCTGGCCAAGCGCTTCGGCGGCGTGGTCGCTCTGGCGGATATCTCCTTCGAGATAGAAGCCGGGTCCCTGCACACGATCCTCGGACCGAACGGCTGCGGTAAGACGACCCTGTTCAACCTGATCGACGGGTCGCTGAAGCCGACGGCCGGGCAGATCGTCTTCGATGGCGAGCGGATCGACGGCGAGGCGCCGCACCGGATCGCCCGTCGCGGAATTGCCCGCAAGTTCCAGGTGCCAGGGGTCTTCAGCGAGCTTTCCGTCGCGCAGAACCTGGAAATCGCACTGGCGCGGATCGGGGGCGGATATTCGGTATCGGCGCTCGTCACGGCGCGTCCGGACCGAGACCGGCGCGACGAACTGGCCGAACTCGCCGGCCTGACCGACAAGCTGGGATACAAGGTCTCCGAGATCGCCCATGGCGAACGCCAGCGGCTGGAGATCGCGATGCTTCTGGCCGGAGACGTCCGGCTTCTGTTGCTCGACGAGCCAACGGCCGGCATGTCGGTCACGGAAACCGAATCCATTGCCCATCTCGCGCGCCGGCTGTCGGAGGAGCGCAAGCTGGCGGTGCTGGCGGTCGAGCACGACCTCAGTTTCGTGCGCGCCCTCGGCGCGCCGGTGCTGGTCGCAAACGAGGGGCGGATCATCGCTCGCGGCGACTATGAGGAAATCCGAAAGGACCCGCGGGTGATCCAGTCCTATCTCGGGATGGCTGCCGATGCTTGAGATCAAGGATCTTTGTGCCGGCTATCCCAGCGGTGGCCGCGTGCTCGAGAATCTCAGCCTCTCGGTGCCCCAGGGGTCCATCGTCGCGGTGCTGGGCCGCAACGGCATGGGCAAGACCACGCTGTTGCGCACGATCTGCGGGCTGATCCGCAGCAGCGACGGGGAAATCAGGCTCAATGGCACCGACATCGCCGGAAAGCATGCCTATCAGCGGGCGCGGCTGGGGGTCGGGTTCGTCCCCCAGGGGCGCGAGGTCTTCGGGGAATTCACCGTCGCCGAGAACCTGACCGCAGGGCGTATCGCGAAGCCGGGTTTCTCGGGGGGAGTTCCCGCCCACCTGCTCGAGATGTTTCCGATCCTGGCCGAGCGGGCGAAACAGAAGGCGGGCAGTCTTTCGGGCGGACAGCAGCAGCAACTGGCGATCGCGCGCGCCCTGGCCGGCGAACCTCGCCTGTTGCTGCTGGATGAGCCGTCCGAGGGCATACAGCCTTCGATCGTCGCGGACATCGCCGCGAAGCTGCGGGACATCGTCGGCTCGACCGGGCTGACCGTGCTCATGGCCGAGCAGAACCTCGAAATGGTCGCCGCCTGCGCCGACACGGTCGCCTTCATCGACCACGGCGCGATCAAGGAAAGCGGGATCGACGCCGCCGGTATCCGCTCGGACCACGAGCGGCACGCGAAGTACCTCTCGATCTGAAGGGGCACGCAGTGGAATTCATCCTCGACACACTCAACTACTTCTCGGTCCTGATGCTGGTCGTCCTGGGGCTGGTGGTGATCTTCGGGCTCATGAACGTCATCAACATGGCCCATGGCGAGTTCCTGCTGATCGGCGCCTATACGGTGGTCGCGGCAACCGGCGCGGGGCTCAATTTCTGGGTCGGGCTGCTGCTGGCCCCGTTGGTTGCCGCGCTGGTCGGGCTCATCGTCGAAGTGCTGGTGGTCCAGCGGATCTATCACCGCTTCCTCGACACCATCCTGGCCACATGGGGCATTTCGCTCGTGCTGAAGCAATCGGTCATTCTGATCTTCGGCCCGACGGCGCAAAGCGTGTCCAATCCTCTGCCCGGGTCGATGTCGGTGTTCGGCGTCGACTATCCGCGCATGCGCCTGGTGATCATCGTCGCCGCGATATCCCTGTCGGTCGCGCTCTACCTCGCGCTGTTCCGCAGCAATATCGGCCTGAAGCTGCGTACGGTCATCGCCGACCGGGACATCGCCGCCGCGCTCGGCCTGAACACCCGCGCGATGGATCGGGCGACCTTCAGCCTCGGCGTCGCGCTGGCCGGCTTCGCCGGCGCGATCATGGCGCCGGTGATGAGCGTCGATCCGCAGATGGGCGTCGGTTTCCTGATCCCGTCCTTCCTGGCGATCCTCCTCGGCGGCGTGAATTCGCTGATCGGCGCGGTCGTCGGCGTCGGCGCGATCTCGGGAGCCACCAACTTCATCAGCGTCTGGCTGTCGCAGGCCGACACACAGATCATCGTGTTTCTTCTGGCGATGGTGGTCATCCGGTTCTTCCCCGAAGGCATCCTCAAAGGGAGGAAGAAATGACCGCGGTGCGCCGTCACGGGCTCTTTCTCACGGTCGCGATCTGGCTTCTTCTACTGCTGGCGGGGCTGGTCGTCGACGAATGGGTGCTGGCCCTTCTCGCGACCTACTTCGCCTACGGGATCTTCGCCATGGGCCTCAGCCTGATCTGGGGGCAGGCCGGTGTGCTGAGCTTCGGACAGGCGATCTTCTTCGGTGCCGGCGCCTACAGTTTCGCGCTGGTCACCCTGGGAATGCTGCCGTGGTTGGGCGATTCCATCGCCATGGGGTTCCTCCTGGCGCTGGCGGTGCCGACGCTGCTGTCGGGCCTCGTCGCATGGGTGACGTTTGCCGGCCGCGGCCTTTCGGGCGCGCATTTCGCCATCGTCACGCTCTGCGCCGCCGCCGTTGCCGAAACCGCCGTGACGCGGGCCGACTTCCTGGGCGGCTACAACGGGCTTTTCGGTGTTCCGCCGATGATGATCGGTGGGGAAATGCTCGAAGTGAGCGCGCAGTACTTCATCATGCTCCTGGTGGCTCTGGGCGTATTCGCCGTGCTGAGCCTGATCATCCGGTCGCCCTACGGGACGCTTCTGCAGGCGATCCGCGAAGATGAAAACCGAGTGGCCCATCTGGGCTACGACACCAGGTGGCTGAAGTCGGTCGCCTTCATCATCGCAGGCGCCCTGTCGGGTCTGGCCGGCGCCCTTTTCGCGATGCAGTTCGGCTTCGTCTCGCCGTCGCTCGTCGGCTTCGCGCTCAGCACCCAGGTGCTGATCTGGGTGGCGGTCGGCGGCCGCTCGGTGCTGATGGCCGCCTTTCTCGGCGCACTCATCGTCCCGGGAGCCGAGAATACCCTGTCGAACATCCTGGGCGATATCTGGCTGCTGCTGATCGGTGCGTTGTTCGTGTTGGCCGTCGTTGCGTCGCGCAACGGTGTTCTCGGCGCGCTCCTGCGGCTGCCCGACCCTGCGCGGTTCGGCAGAAACGCCGGTTCCGAAACTCAGAAAGGCTAGAGGTCATGGCAAAGGTCCAACCACGCAAGATCCTGATCGCCGTCGAGGAGATCTACCACGAAGGCGGTCCGGTCGCGGAAACACCGCTTTTGCGCGGGGCGATCATGGCGGTGATCAAGAACCCGTTCGCCGGACGCTACGAGCCGGACATCCAGTGGTTCATGGAAGACCTTAAGCCCCTGGGCCGGGAGATGGCCTCTCGCCTGGTCGAGCGGCTTGGTGGCGCTGAGGCCATCGAAGCGTATGGCAAGGCGGCCCTGATCGGCGAGAACGGCGAGTTGGAGCATGGCGCGCTTTGGCATGCCCCCGGCGGCTATGCGATGCGCGAGACCCTGGGCGATGCCAAGGCGATCGTTCCCTCGTCGAAGAAGGTCGTGGGGGTCGGCGGGCGCCTCGACGTACCCGTCACCCACATCAACGCGTCATACGTGCGCAGCCACTTCGACTCCATGGAGGTGTCGATCAACGACGCGCCGCGGGCGGACGAGATGGCGCTGGTGCTGGTGATGACCACCGGCCCGCGGATTCACTCCCGCTCGGGCGGGCTCGAGGCATGGGACATCAAGGGAGAGGACGGACTGAAATGAAGGTCAGGATTCGCAAGATCGCCATACATGTCGAGGAAACCCATATCGAGATGGGGCGCGAAATCTCCCCTCCCACGCGCAAGGCCGTTGCCGCGGCGGTGATCGCAAATCCCTTCGCCGGCGCCTATCAGGAAGATCTCTCGGAGCTGATGGACATCGGTGCCGAGCTCGGAGAGCTTCTGGGCAACCGCTGCGTCGCGGCGCTGGGGATTAAGCCGTCCGAGGCGGAGAGCTTCGGCAAGGCCGCGATGGTCGGCGAAGCCGGAGAGCTGGAGCACGCGGCCGCCATCCTGCATCCGAAACTTGGCGCACCGCTGCGCAAGGCCGTGGAGAAGGGAGCGTCGCTGGTTCCCTCGTCGAAGAAGATGGGCAGCCCGGGACAGGTGCTCGACGTGCCGCTGGGCCACAAGGATGCCGCCTATGTCCGCAGCCATTTCGACGGGGTCGAGATTTCGCTCAACGATGCGCCGCGCGCGGGGGAGATCCTGGTCGCCGTCGCCGTAGCCGACAGCGGTCGCCCGCTGCCCCGCGTCGGCGGCCTCACCGCGGCCGAAGCCGAGGGCAAGGACGGGTTGCGCTGAGCCAGGAAGCCAAGAAAACACCCATGACCGATACACCGACCAAACTCGTCATCCGCAATATTGGCCTGATCCTTTCGGGCAAGCTGGAAGAGCCGATCCATGATGGCGATTGCCTGATCGCCATCGACGGCCGGATCAGCGCCTGGGGGTACGAAAAGGACCTCGACACCGAGGGCGCGACCACGGTGATCGACGCCAATGGCGTCGCCCTGTGCCCGGGTCTGATCGACAGTCACGTTCATCCCGTCGTCGGCGACTACACGCCGCGCCAGCATCAGTTGCACTGGATCGACAGCACGCTGCATGGTGGCGTCACCACGATGATCTCGGCCGGAGAGGTCCACATGCCGGGCCGTCCGAAGGACATCGTCGGGCTGAAGGCCATGGCGATCGCGGCGCAGCGCTGGTACGAGAATTTCCGGCCCTCCGGCGTCAAGGTGCTGGCCGGGGCGCCGGTCATCGAGCAGGGCATGGTCGAGGAGGATTTCCGCGATCTCGCGGACGCCGGGGTCAAGCTGATGGGCGAGGTCGGGCTCGGCAGCGTCAAGGACGGCAAGACCGCCCGACAGATGGTCGAATGGGCCCGGCAGTACGGAATTCAGAGCACGATCCACACCGGCGGGCCGTCGATTCCCGGTTCCGGCCTGATCGACGCGGATATGGTGCTCGAGACCGGCACCGACGTTGTCGGCCATATCAATGGCGGCCACACTGCGCTGCCCGATGACCAGATCACCTGCCTGTGCGAGAAATGCAGTGCCGGCCTGGAAATCGTCCATAACGGCAATGAACGCGCCGCCGTACTGACCCTGAACACCGCGCGCGAGCTGGATAAGCTCGATCAGATCATTCTGGGCACGGACGGGCCGGCGGGCTCCGGCGTTCAGCCGCTCGGCATCCTGCGGATGGTGGCGATGCTGTCGGCCTTCGGCAACGTGCCCGCCGAAAAGGCAATCTGTTTCGCGACGGGCAACACCGCGCGCATGCGCGACCTGGACGTCGGATTGATCGAAGAGGGTAAGTCGGCGGATTTCGTCTTGATGGACAAGGCCCAGCACGCGCCGGGCAAGGACATGCTTGAATCGATACGGGAAGGCAACCTTCCCGGTATCGGCATGACCGTCATCGATGGAATCGTCCGAAGCGAACGGAGCCGGAATACGCCTCCGGCCGCGCGATTGCCGTTCGTCGTGGATTGAAACCAGGTCATTCCTGGGGACGCTTGAGCCGGCACCGGCAATCGAGGAGCCCGTATCCAGGGGCCCGTAGCGTCCTGGTCCGCCGGCTGTAAGCGACGATGTCGGGCGGCGGGCATCGATCCTGTGATCCCCACCAAACCGACCGGGCGGTTCAACGCCCGGTCGACAGGGGCAGATGGCGGCTATGCAGCCGCCTCGATAGCCTCAGGCGCGAAGGTGCGCCAGGTCGGGGCCGATCTCGGCCAGGGTCTTGCGCACCGCGGCGAGGGTCTCGTCCACCACGTCCTCGGTATGCTCGGTGCAGAGGAACCAGGCACCGCGTTCCAGCGCGCGCACGCCGTTGCCCAGGAGGGCGGCGGTGAAGTGGCGATAGGCCGCTCGATCAACCTTGGCCAGGCCGCGGTAGTTCTCGGCGGGCTCCGTCAACCCGAGCGCGACGGTGAAGATCTGCGGATAGCCCGTGACGGTCGCGGGCAGGCCGGCCTCCGCGAACGCTTCGGCGATCCCGTTCATCAGCCGCGTCCCGTTGCGTTCCATCGCCTCGAAAGTCTCGCTCTGTACGAGCCTGTCCATGGTTGCGATCGCCGCGGCCATGGCGACGGGCTGCGCGTTGTAGGTACCGCCGTGCATGATGTGGCCGGTCGACAGCTGGTCCATGATCTCGGCACGGCCCGCCACGGCAGCGACGGTGAAACCGTTGGCCATGGCCTTGGCGAAGGTGGCCAGGTCCGGCGTGACGCCGAGGCGCTTCTGAGCGCCGCCCGGGCCGACGCGGAAACCGGTGATGACCTCGTCGAATATCAGAATAGTGCCGTGCTTCGTGCAGGCTTCGCGGACGGCCTCCAGATAGCCGGGCTTCGCGAAAATGCCACCGCTGTTGCACATGGTGGCTTCCATGATGACCGCCGCCACGTCGCCCTTGGCGATGCGGGAAACGATCTGCTCCTCCTGGTTCCAGGAGAGGACTTCCAGGTTCTCTCCGGCGGCCGGGTCCTGCCCGGCGCTGGCGCGGTACTTCGTCGGGTTTTCCTCGGGGCCGACCTCGTCGAAGGGGGTGCCGTTGCTCCAGAGAACGGAGTCGAGCCAGCCGTGGTAGTGACCCTCGAACTTGATGACGGTCAGCCGCTCGGTCACGGCACGGGCGAGGCGCAGCGCCAGCTGGACGGCCTCCGATCCACTGCCGGCGAACCGCACGCGCTCGGCGCACGGAACCATCGCGCTCACCCGGTGCGCGGCTTCGTACTCCAGCTCGCTCTGTCCACCGTAGAGCAGGCCCTTGTCGAGCTGGCCGTGGGCGGCGGCGATCACGTCGGCCGGGCTGTGGCCCAGGATCATCGGACCGAGCGCGAGGTAGTAGTCGATCAGCCGGTTGCCGTCGATGTCATGGAGATAGGGGCCCTCGCCACGCTCGAAGACCAGCGGCGTCGGCGCGACGCCGAGGCGGAAGTTGCTGTTGACGCCGCCCGGCACGATGGTCGCGGCCTCGCGGACACGCGCTTCGGAACGGGAGAAAGTGAAGTTGCTCATCATCAGGCTTTCAGTTTGAGTTCGGATGAGAATGGTTAGGCGCGCCGGCGCGCGGCTGCGGTCTGGTCGAGCAGGTCGCGGTTCACCAGGTCCCGGGAGTCGCCTTCCTGCAGATACCCGAGCGCGACCACGGCTGATTTCCGGCGCAGGTCGATCAGGCTGGACGGGCTGTAGAAGGCAGCATGCGGCGTCAGGACGAGGCGGTCGCGAATCGGGCTGTCGGGCGCCCGCCACGCAGCCACCAGCTTGCTGTCGGGAGACGGGGGCTCCTGTTCCAGCACGTCGAGGCCGGCCGCGGCGACATGGCCGGACAGGAGCGCGTCCGCCAGCGCATCGAGATCGACCGACGGGCCCCGCCCGGTATTGATGAGGATGGCTTCCGGTTTCATCTTCGCGAACGTCGCCGCGTTCATGATGTGCCGCGTCTCCTCGGTCAGCGGCGTATGGAGCGAGACGATGTCGGCGGCGGCCAGCAGGTCGTCCAACGTCGCGCACCGCTCCAGCCCGACGGCGAGTTCGGTGCCCGTGGGCTTATAGGGATCGAAGAAGATCACGCGCATGCCGAGCGCCTTGGCGCGAAGGGCCGTCGCTGTTCCGATCCGGCCGAGACCGACGACCCCGAAGGTCTGGGTCGACAGCCGCCGCACCGAGGGGGCCGTGTCGAAGCGCCAGCCGGCCAGGGGATCGGCTTCGATGGCGCGGTTGTAGAAGGTGATGCCGCGCAGGAACGCCAGCGTCAGCGCGATGGCATGGTCGGCGACATCGGTGGTGCCGTAATCCGGCGTGTTGCACACCGCGATGCCGCGCTCGCCGGCCGCCTGAAGGTCGATATTGTCGAACCCGACACCGGCGCGCACGACGACGCGGCACTTCGACATCCGGTCCAGAACGGCGGCCGTGACCGCGACCTCATGGTAGCAGACGAGGCCCGACGCCCCCGCCCAGACATCGTCCGGGATCGAGGCCGTGTCCGCGGGCAGGTAGGCGCGGACGCCGAACGCGCTGCCATAGACCTCCGCCTCGATATCCGCGGGCAGCGGAAACTGGGCATCAGGGTGCAGTATGTACTCAGACATTATTAGCCGTACTCCAGGGGATCAGCGGATCAGCCCCGCGACACGCGGTAGCCAAAGAGAGATGAATGGCACGTAGGTGATGATCGCCAGCGCCAGGATCTTCACCACGAAGAAGGGCATGAGGGCGCGGGCGATCGCTCCTATCGGCCGCTCCGTAACCGAAGAGATCACGAAAAGGTTCGTGCCGATGGGGGGCGTGTTCAGCCCCACCATCAGATTGACGATGACGATGATGGCGAAGTGGATCGGGTCTATGCCGAAAGCGACGGCGGCCGGCTGCAGGATCGGCACGAAGATCAGGATCGCCGGCACCGTATCGACGAAGCAGCCGACGACGATCAGGAACAGGTTGACCGCGATCAGGAAAACGATCGGGTTGTCGGTCAGCGTCATGAACATTTCGCGGGCGGCGTTGGGCACGTTCTCGATGGCGAGGAACCATGCGAACAGGCTCGATGTGCCGACGACGATCATCACCGTTGCCGTGGTCACGGCGCTTTCGCGAAAGACCTCGTAGAGGGTCGAGAAGCTGGTGCTCCGATAGAACACGACGTTGAGGAAGACCGCGTAGGCGACCAGAACGGCGGCAGCCTCGGTGGTGGTGAAGACGCCACCGCGCACCCCGCCCACGACGATGAAGGGCGCCATCAGGACGGGCAGCGTTTCCACGGTGACGCGAAGGATCGACTTGTCACGGTTTCGCGGGACCGGGGGCGGCGCGATGCGATTGGCGGACACGAAGATGTAGAGCGCCAGCAGGCAGATGATCAGTAATCCCGGAAGGATGCCGGCGAAAAACAGGGCGCCGATGGATAGCTTCGTCGGGATTGCATAGATCACCATGATAATGCTGGGCGGGATAATCGGCGCGACGATGGCGCCGGATATGGTCAGCGCGGCGGCGAAGTCGGGGGAATAGCCGCGTTCGCGCATCATCGGCGTCATGACGGAACCGAGGGCGGCGGTGTCGGCGGTCGCCGACCCCGAAAGCCCCGCCATCATCATGTTGGCGAGAATGTTCACGTAGGCGAGCCCGGCGCGCACGCCGCCGACCAGCAAATCGACGAATTCGACGAGCCGCCGGATGACGCCGCCGGCAACCAGCAGGTTCCCGGCGAGGATGAAAAGGGGCAGCGCCAGCAGGCCGTAGCTGTTCATTCCGGCGAACATGCGTTGCGCGGAAATGGGAGCGTTGCCGATCCCCGTGAGCAACAGCCCGGCGAAGGCGATGAACCCGACGGCGAAGGCGATCGGAGTCTCGACGGCCAGGAGGACCGCCAGCAGAAGCAGGATGAGTCCGACTGTCACGGGTTGGCGCTTCCAGCGTTTTGGTCCCGGCCGTCCATCTCCGTGCCGAACAGGAGCTGCTTCGCGGAAACGGCGACGGCCACCAGCGACATGGCGCAGGACACCGGGATGATCAGATAGGGAATGGCCATTGGCAGGCGAAGCGCCGTCGAGGGCTGGTTCCAGGCCGCGGCAGCCAGCAGGAAGCCGCCATAGCCGATGTAGGCCAGGAACATTGCGACGGCGAGCAGCCCGCATGCGCGCAGCAGCCTCAGGGCGAGCGGCCGTTTGTCCAGCCACTGGATGCGGATGTGGGCCTGTTCGCCGAAGGCGCGATACATTCCGAAGAAGGAAATCCCGACCAGCAGGAACTGCGAAAGTTCCTCCGGCCAGGCAAGCGGTGCATGCAGCAAGTAGCGGAGCGCGACCTGTACCACGAGGACCGTTGCGATAACTGTGAGCGACAGTACGAGCGCCGCATCGACAACGCGATCGATGGTTCGAAACATGGATGCCTGCGCCTCATCTGTGCCCCGGTCCGGCCGCAGGCCGGACCGGGTGAATTGACTGCGCGATTACTCGACGGCGGCGCGGGTCGCGGCGCGCATCTGCTCGATCTCGGAATAGACCGCGTCGACAAATGCCGGGTCGAGTTCCTCCTGCAGATAAGCCCGCATCGGCTCCTTGACGGCGGTGCGGAAGGTCTCGACTTCCTCGCCGGAAGGCGCATAGACCTCCATCCCCAGCTCACGCAGCTTGTCAACAGCGCTGACGCGGGCCTGGAAGTTCCGCTCGCCATACTCGGTGTTGGCCGCCATGCGGGCGCCCGTCACGACGATCTCGCGAAGATCGACGGGGAGGCTCTGGAAGAACGCCTCGTTCATCATGAGCGTGTTGAGGCCGAGCTGGTGGCTGTCCAACGTCATGTGCTTCTGGACCTGATAGAACGAGTAGTCGAGGGCAACGCCGGTCGGGTTCTCCTGACCATCCACCACGCCGGACTGCATGGCGCCATAGAGTTCCACCCACGGAACCGGGGTGGGCGAGCCGCCCATGGCCTCGACCATCTTCAGCGACATCGGGCTCGGCGGCACGCGCATGCGGATGCCTTCCATGTCGGCCGCGGTCTTGATCGGATGCACGTTGTTCGTGAAGTTGCGGAAGCCGTACGAGGCTGCCGCCAGCAGGCGCAGACCAGATTCTTCGGCCATCTTCTCGCGGACGTCCATGAAGAACGGCGTGTCCACGAACGCCATGCCTTCTTCATCGTTCGCGAACAGGTATGGCGTGGCGAGGATGAGCATGGGCTTGTAGAACGTGCTCATGGTCTGTTCGTCGCCGTGGGCCATCTGGATGGCGCCGCTCTTGGCCTGCTCCAGCGCGTCGGTCATGGAGCCGAGCTGTCCGGCCGGAGCGATCTCGACCGCGATCTTGCCGCCACTGGCACTTTCGACATAGGCCTCGAAGACCTGCCATCCCCTGTGCAGGGCGCTTTCCGTGGATTCGCCGTGACTGGCGCGGATCGTGTATTCCTGTGCCGAGGCGGATGCCGCCCCAAGCACCATCAATGCTCCGGCGAGCGCCAATCCTTTTCGAATAGACATGTGTCTCCTCCACTTGTTGAGAGATTGGATGGTGGGAATCGTGGGTCCGGGTTCGTCCCGGATAGTCCAGGGCTCAGAGAACGCCGTATTTGTCGTAGACGTCCTTCAGCAAGGCACCCTGAAGCAGTTCGTCCCTGGTGCGGTTCTCGCTCTCGACCTTGTCGAGGGCGATCTCGATCGCTTTCTCGGCGACGGCAGCAGGAATAGCGATCACGCCATCCACATCGCCGAAAATGAGATCCCCGGGAGCGACCGCCGCGCCGGCGCACCGCACGGGAACATCCATATTCATCATCTTGCCGCGGCCCTTGGAATCGAGCGGGCCGATCCCGCCGTGAAACACCGGGAACCCGGCAGCGCGGATGTGGCGGACATCGCGGACCAATCCATCGGTGACGCACCCCACCGCGCCGCGCATCCGCGATGCCGTGGTCAGAAGCTCGCCCCAGGGGGCGATCCGCGTGGTCGGGCCGTCGCATGCGAGAACAGCGACATCGCCCGGCTTCAGATCGTCGATGAGCGCGATCTCGATTTCATAGGGGTTTTCGTCGGGAGAGACGGAATAGGTCGGCATGTAGAGGCCGGTCCGCGCATGACCGAATAGGGTCAGGCCCTCATCCAGCGGGCGCACGAAGGGTGCCATCGCCTGGTTCCGATAGCCCAGACCGTCGAGGACATCCGACAGGACGGCCGTATAGAGTTGTGCCGCCAGCTTTTCGAAATCAAATAACGCGGGCATTTGATCCCTTCTGCAGGGGTGTTAAACGTTTAACTACGACGTTAGGGCAGTGCTTTTCAGGCGTCAACTGGAATATGAGAGTGCCATGGCGAAACAGGGTGAACCGACAAGCAGGCGTCCGACCATTCATGGCGTCGCCGCGCGCGCGGGGGTCTCCACGGCAACCGTCTCGAAGGTTGTCAACGGCAAGGAGACCGGCGTTTCCGCTGAGACCCGACGCAGGGTCGAGGCGGCAATTCGGGAGATGGGATACAGGCCCAACCGGATCGGGCGCAATCTGCGCACACAACGTCACGGCGCGGTCGGCCTGGCGATCGTAGACCCGTCTCCGCGTTTTCTGGCCGACCCGTTCACGACCAATCTGGTCGCCGGCCTCAGCAATCACCTGAGCAAGAACGATTTCGGCCTGCTGCTCTATGGCGTCCTGCCCGGGCGGCTGGCGGAATGTTCCCTGATCCGCATTTCCCAGGTCGATGCCATCTGCCTGAACCCCAGCGGCGATCGCGCGGAGCGCATCGAGTCCATGCGGCTTGTCGCCGGCCTGGGCCAACCTCTGGTGGTCTTCCAGGACCAGCCGGTGCCCGATCTGCCGGATGCCTGTTTCGTCCGCCAGGACGATCACGGCGGATCGGCGGCGATCGCGCGGGAACTCCTGCGCCGCAATCCGCGCCGTGCCGCCATGGTGATCACCGACATACAGTGGCCCGCGGTGGAGAATCGTGTCGCCGGGGTCTCGGAAGTCTTCGCCGACCACAATGTCACGTTGGATCTGATCCCATGCGACGAGACCAGCGCCGTTGCGATTACGGATGCCACCACCAGTTATCTCGACCGCAACGGGATACCCGACGTCATTGTCGGCCAGAACGACCAGATCGCCATCGCTGCCATCCAGGTTCTGCGCAGTCGTGGCCTGAGGGTGCCCGAGGATGTGGCGGTGTCCGGCTTCAATGCCTTCCCCTTTACCGGCCTGGCCGTGCCGCCGCTGACCACGGTCAAGTCGCGCGCCTACGACATCGGGGTTACCGCGGCCAGCGCCATCATCGAACGATTGGAGAGCGGCCGCTTCAGCGAGACCGATCATCTGTTGCCGCTCGAACTGGTACGCGGCCAGTCGATCTGAGCAGCCCGACGAAAGCCGGGCTTTCGGGAACAACCGGACCTGCCCGGCGCGCACGGCGCACCGACCGCAGATTATTGGTCGGGAGCGAAGGCTAGCCTCCGACGGAGACTTCGAGCTTTCCGACGCCGGCGATGCTGGCGACGATCTCGTCGCCGGGTATCACCGGGCCGACGCCTGCGGGCGTACCGGTCAGGATCAGGTCGCCCGGCCGCAGCCGAAAGCGGCGTGACAGGGTGGCGATGATCTCCGGCGTCTTCCAGATCATCTGTGCGAGGTCGCCGCTTTGCCGCTCCTCGCCGTTGACCGACAGCGAAATCGTGCCCCGGTCCGGATGGCCAATCCGGGAGGCCGGCGTCAGCGCGCCGCACGGCGCCGAGCCGTCGAACCCCTTGGCCACGTCCCAGGGGCGGCCGAGCGTCTTGGCCTCCGCCTGCAGGTCGCGCAATGTCATGTCTATGCCGACGCCGTAGCCGAACACGCAGTCAAGCGCGGCATCCGGAGAGATGTCCGCGCCGCCGCTGCCCAGGGCGACGACAAGCTCGACCTCGTGATGCACCGCGCCGGCATCGGCGGGATAGGGAAAGATGCCGCTGGTCACGACCGCGGTCGGCGGCTTTAGGAAGAAGAACGGCGGTTCCCGATCGGGATCGTGACCCATTTCGACGGCGTGGGCCGCATAATTGCGTCCGATGCAGAAGAGACGGGCCACGGGAAACCGTCCCGAACGTCCGTCGACCGGCAACGAGACGACAGGGGCGGGCTCTACGACGTATTCCGTGCTCATCTCATGCCCATTCGAGGTTTGGGGTGAGCCAGTGCATGTGCCGCACCAGTTTGCGGGCCGACCGCCCGACGCCGATTGATCCTATGCCGTTTCCCAGTGACGTTGTCACGGCCCGGGTCCGTCTTTTCGATCGTCTTCCGTCTTGACCGTCCCTACAGGCGGGCGAAAGGCGGGGTTGATCGACCGCCGGAGCGGACCTGAGGATTATCGTCCAGTGCCGCGGTGCTCGCCGGCAAAGCCCCTGGCGACGACCGCGATATCGCTGGCCGTCACCGTCAGCGCATAGCCCTGTTCGCTGCGCGACAGGGCCTCCTCGCCGCTGGCACAATAGATGCCGCAGGGCAGGTGGGCGGCGACACAGGCCGAGCGCACCGCGTCGATCGCCGTCTCCAGCGCCGCTTCGACACCGTCAAAGCCGCCCAGCGACAGGGCAAGGTCGCCGGTTCCGATGAAGACGAAATCGAGACCGGGCGTCGCCGCGATCTCCGCCGCGTTGGCAACGCCCTCGACGGTCTCGATCATGGCGCCGACGACGGTCGTTTCGTTGGCTATCCGATAGTAGTCGGCAAAGTCGTGCAGCATCGGACGCACCCCGCCGCCGGATCGTCGGCCGTGCGGGGGATAGCGCGCCGCCTTGACCAGCGCGGCCGCGTCCGCTGCGGTCTCGATCATCGGTGCCAGGACGCCGTCGGCGCCGGAATCGAGTGCGGTGCCGACGGTCTGGGCCAGCGCGTCACCCGTGCGTACCAGGACCGGACGGTCGCCGCGCACCACCCCCGTGGCCTGCTCGATCGAGGTGCGATCCCATAGCCCGTGCTGCGCATCGATGACCACGACATCGAGGCCGGTCGCCGCGGCGACCTCGACAAGCGCGGGCGAGCCAAGCGAGAACCACGCAAGCTTGATGGCCTCGCCGGCGCGCAAGCGCTCGCGCAATCCCGTTTGTGGGCCGTCTTTAGTCAACGCCGCCGCCGCTCCTCTGTATCGGTATCTCGTTCCACCGCGCCGTTCGCCGTGTCGCGGAAATAGCTTTTCTCGGCCTCGTGCATGAAGGCCGCCATCCTGTCGTGCGCTGCCAGCGAGTCCCGACGGACGAAGGCGTCCAGCAGCAGCGCCAGGCCGTCGATCACCACATTCTGGGTCTGGGGGTCCGCGAGCGTGCCACGGCGGACGACCTGGGCCTGATCGGCAAAACGCAGGATCGTGTCGGCAAGCCGGCGATTGCGCAGCGCGGCGATCCAGGTCTCGCGAAACAGGATATTGGCGAGGCCGAGCGCCTCGGCGTCGCCGGCCGCGGCGGCCAGGCGAGCGTCCGTCTCGGCGCGACGCAGGATCTCGAGGCCGGCGTCATCCAGGTCGCGCGCAGCGTTCGCCGCCGCCCGCGGCTCGATCAGCTTGCGCACCTCGAAGATGTCGACGATGTCGCTCTCGTCCAGCCTCGGCAAAGCGAAGCCGCGGGTGGTGCCGACCAGATGGCCCTCGATGATGAGCTGCAGCAGGGCTTCCCGGACCGGCATCCGTGAGACCCCCGCCGACCGGGCGATCTCGACATCGACAAGACGGTCCTCGGCGCTGATTTCGCCGCGCCGCAGCTTATTGCGCAAATCCTCGTAGATACGATGGCGCAGATTGCCGCTCGCGGGGCCGGTTTCGGGGCCGGCCGGGGTGCTGTCGGTCGCGCTGCTCATCGCAAGGATATCCGAGAATCAGTATTCACTTGTGTATGCATGTTTCATTCCCCATCCCTAGCCTCTTGCGCCTTGTTGGCTGGATTGTCAACGCGACAGGGCCGATTATGGGCGGTTTCAGGCGTATATACCGCAATCGCCGATCTAAAACTATATAGAAAAGCCTTGACAGTGCCGCTCCTGGCGACCAGTGTTCCGAAAAATCAGTATACTAATTTGGCGGTCTCGCTCGCGGATCAAGAGGAGGAGAGTATGACGAACCTGAACAGACGGACGGCCCTGCAGGTCCTGGGCGTCGGTGCCCTGGTCGCCGCAGGCGGCGTGCCCCTGGCGTATGGTACCGAGGCGCGCGACAGCGCCAGCATCGCCTGGCCGTCGGATGTGCCCTCCTGGGACCCCAATCAGCGCTTCGGGCCGGACGCCCAGCCGCTGTTCAAGATGGTCTTCGATCAGCCCGTCGGCCAGAATCCCGATCTCGATCTCGTCCCCGAACTGCTGGAAGAGTGGGAGCTGAGCGACGACGCGATGGAGCTGCGCTTCCGCGTGCGCGACGACGTCGTCTTCCATGACGGCACCAAGATGACGGCGGAAGACATCCGCTACACGTTCTTCGAACGCATCAAGGCCGGGCACCCCATCGATATCGCCAACACGTGGCGCCGGGTCGAGGATATCGAAGTCATATCGCCCACCGAAGGCGTCATGCGCTTTTCCTCGCCCATGCCGACGGCGCCGCAGTGGCTTGCCTTCCAGGGCGGGTTCGTGGTGCCCAAGCACTATCTCGAGAAGGTCGGCCTGGAAGGCTTTCGCGAGAAGCCCGTGGGCACGGGGCCCTACCGGCTCGTCGAATATCAGATGAACTCGCGGATGGTGTTCGAGCGCCACGAAGCCTACTGGCGCGGCCCGGCGCCGCTCAAGCGGATCACCGTCGATGTCATCAAGGAATCCTCCGCCCGCGTGGCCGCCATTCAGTCAGGCCAGACCGATCTGACCATCAACGTGCCGGTGCGCGAGGCCGAGCGCCTGGGCGAGAGCGGGAAGTTGATCGCGGAGCTCAATCCGATCACCCGCGTCATCCTTCTGCAGGTGCGCCACGATCTGGCCTTCGCCGACGAGAACGTCCGCCTCGCCGCGCATCACGCGATCGACAAGCAGGCGCTGTCCAAGGCCTTCTACGGCGGGGCCGCGGTGCCGCTTTCGGTAATGGCGCCGCCCGGTACGCCCGGCGAGGTCGCGGACTTCGAGATCCCCTACGATCCCGAGAAAGCCAAGGCGCTGCTCGCGGAGTCCGGGTTCTCGCCGGACAATCCCGTCAAGCTGACGCTGGCGGCCACGAACGGTCATTTTCCCAGCGACTTCGACATTGCGCGCGCCTTGTTGCAAATGTGGAAGAAGGTCGGTATCGAGGCCGAACTCGACGTCATCGAATACGCCAAGTATTTCGAGCTGAACCGCGGCGACAAGCTGCCGGAGGCGACGCTCTATTCGTGGGACAACGCCACCGGCGACCCGGAGATCTTCACCGGCTACATGCTCAATCCGGAGATGCCGTTCTCGTCGTGGAAGGGTGACGAGCCAGGCCCGCAGGTGCTGGAGCTGTTCAAGGAGCCGGACTATGAAAAGCGCGTAGCCGGCTATCGCGATCTCAACCGTCGCGCCAGTGAAATGGGGGCCGTGATGCCGCTTCTGCAAAGCGTTCAGACCCTGGTGCGAAAGCCGGATCTGACCTACGAGAAATTCGGTAACGGCTGGGTTCTCGGCCGCACGCTCGAATGGGACGCGGAGTGATCCGGACAGGTTCAATCGGTGGCGGGCGCATCGCGATGACGCCCGCCAATACCGGCCCGTTCGTCTCGCGGTGATCGTTGTCGGGACCTGACGTTCTGTCGGCAGCGGCCCGGCGGGGCCGGGACAGCCCGGATTGGCCGGGACAGCCGATCGCGTCCCCCGTTGCCCGGTGAGCGCGGCACGGGCCCCGGCTTTCCGCCGGTCCATCTGCACCGGTCGATGCCGCCGGTTGATGCCATTGTGGAGCGGCGATGTTCGCAACCATAGTCAAGCTTGTGCTGCGGCGGCTGTTGATCGCCGTCCCGACACTGGTTCTGGTGTCGCTGCTGCTGTTCGTCATCCTGCGGCTGCTGCCGGTGGATCCGGCCGTCATGTCGCTGCCGCCCAACGCCAGCGTGGCGGATGTCGAGGCGAAGCGGCTGGAGATGGGCCTGCACCTGCCGCTGATCCACCAATACGGCATCTGGCTCGGGCAGTTGCTGACCGGCGATTTCGGGACGTCGATCCATTTCCGCAAGGACGTGTGGGACCTGATCCTGGCGACGCTTCCCGCCACGATCGAGCTGGCGACGCTGGCGATGCTCATGGCGGCGGTCCTCGGCGTCGCCGGCGGTCTTCTGCTGTTCTACACCCGCGACACGCGCAAGGAAGCGGTGATCGATGTCGGATCGATCGCCCTGCTGTCGGTTCCGGATTTCCTTTGGGCGCTGTTCTTCATGCTGGTTTTCGGCGTGACGTTCGACCTGCTGCCGTTCATCGGCCGGCTGAGCGCCGATGTCGAACGGCCGATGGTCACCGGCTTTTTGCTGCTCGACACGCTGCTTGTGGGACGGATCGACGCCTTCATCGACGCCAGCCGTCACATGATACTGCCCGCCCTGGCCCTGGGGCTGTCGGCGGCGCCGCCGATCATGCGGATCCTGAGGTCGAGCCTGTTGGACGTTTATCAGGAGGACTATGTCCAGCAGGCGCGGCTGCGGGGCATTTCGGAGCGGCGCATCCTCGTGCGCCACGCGCTCAAGAACGCCTTCCTGCCGACCCTCAGTCTCATGGGCGTCCAGTTCGGGTTCCTGTTCGGCGGCACCCTGCTGGTCGAGGTGATCTATTCCTATCCCGGCATGGGCAACCTGATGATCGACGCGATCCGCAACGCCGATCTGCCGATCATCCAGATCGTCGGCCTGACCTATTGCGTCATGGTGCTGACGATCAGCGTCGCCGTCGACGCGCTCTACCTGATCCTCAATCCCAAACTCCGGTGAGGACCGTCATGACCGCCTTACCCCTATGGCTGCGCTCGGGGCGCGTTCAGATCGGGCTCGTTCTGCTCGCGGTGGTGACGTTCTGCGCGCTTTTCGCGCCGTTTCTGGCGCCCAACGACCCCAACGAGCAGAACCTGCTGGCGACGCTGCTGCCGCCGATGTGGATGACCGGCGCCGATCCGGCCTATCCGCTCGGCAGCGACAGCCTGGGCCGCTGCATCCTGTCGCGCCTGATCTACGGAGCGCGGGTGGCGCTGACCGTGGCGTTCTTCGCCTCCCTCGGCGCCATGATCCTCGGCGCCGTCCTGGCGCATGTGGCCGGCTATTTCGGCGGCTGGGTCGACTGGCTCATCGGTCGCGTCGTCGATATCTGGCTGTCGTTTCCGCCGGTGATCCTGTCGCTCATCCTCATGGTCGGACTGGGCACCGGTCTGCAGAACGTCATCCTGGCGATCATCCTCGTCGACTGGACGCGGTTCTGCCGGGTCCTGCGCAGCGACGTGATGGTGGTCGCGCGCCGCGACTATGTCGCCGCCGCGCGCCTGCTCGGCTTCTCGCACTGGCGCACGATCACCCGGGAGATCGCGCCGGCCACCTGGCCGCTGCTCATCACCCTGCTCAGCCTGGAAATGGGCGTTGCCGTGGTCGTCGAGGCGATCCTGTCCTTCGTCGGCATGAGCGTCGGCGCCGATACCCCCGCCTGGGGGCAGATGATCGCTGACGCCCGCCAGGACCTCTACCTGGCGCCATGGACCCTGATCGCGCCGATCCTGGCCGTGTTCGCCACCGTCTTCGCGTTCAATATTCTCGGCGACGGCCTGCGCAGGAGCCTCGACACACGCCTGACGCAAACGGAGCGCGCCTGACATGGCCCTATTGGAAGCGGACAGCCTGTCGGTCGGCCTGCACACCAAGGACGGCGTGCTGGACGCGATCACCGAACTCTCGTTCCGCCTGGAGCGTGGCAAGACGCTGGGGCTGGTCGGTGAATCGGGCGCCGGAAAGTCGATGATCGGGCGGACGATCGCGCAGCTCCTGCCCAATGGCTTCGCCGTGACCAAGGGAAGGCTGTCGTTCGACGGCGAGGACCTGGTGGCGATGCCGCCCGCCCGCCGACGGGCGCTGCTCGGCCGCGACATCGCCTTCATCCCGCAGGAGCCGTTGTCGGCGCTCAACCCCGTGCTGACCATCGGCCAGCAGATGCGCGAGCACCTGCATCATATCGGCGGTGAGGACGGCCGACGCTGGCGCGATCGGGCGATCGCGGCGCTCGATGACGTGCATCTTCCCGATCCGGCCGGGCTCCTGGCGAAGTACCCGCACCAGCTTTCCGGCGGCATGTGCCAGCGCGTCCTGATCGCGATGGCCTTCGCCAGCCGTCCCAAGCTGCTGATCGCGGACGAACCGACGACGGCACTGGACGTCACCATCCAGGCGCGGATCGTGGCGCTGATCGGCGAGATGCAGCGCCGCGACCAGAGCGCGGTCCTGTTCATCACCCACGACCTGCGGCTGGCGGCCGAGATCTGCGACGAGGTCATGGTGCTCTACGCCGGCCGCCAGGCCGAGCACGGACCGGCCGCCACGCTCTTCACCGAACCGGCGCATCCCTATACGCGCTGCCTGGAACTGGCGGTGCCGGACATCGATGGCCCGGCCCGGGGGCTCTATGTGTTGCCCGAGCGGATGCCCGGCCTGCGCGCGATCGCCGACCTGACCGGCTGCCGCTTCGCGGCGCGCTGCCCGCTGGCGGCGGATGACTGCCGGGCCAAGGAACCGGCCTTGTCCGAGGTTGCGCCCGGGCATCGTGCGGCGTGTTTCCGCGCCGGCGAGGTCTCCGCCATCCGGCCGCCGGAGGCCGACAGCGTGCCGCCGGCCGTCGGTGACGGCGTGCTGCAGGTCGCTGATATGCGCAAGGACTACGTGACCCGGCGGCGTCTGATCCGGGCCCCCATCGTGTTCCCGGCCGTCAAGGCGGCGAGCTTCGAGCTGCGTGACCGCGAGTTCGTCGGCATCGTCGGCGAGAGCGGCAGTGGCAAGTCGACGATCGCGCGCATGCTGGTCGGCCTCGAACAGCCGACGGCGGGGCGGATGTCGCTGCTCGGCCGCGAGGTCGCCGGAAACGGCCGCGACACGCGCGCCTTCCGCCAGTCACATATGCAGATCGTCTTTCAGGACCCGCAGTCGGCCCTGAACCCGCGCCGGCGGGTCGCCAGCATCATCACCCAGGCCCTGGAGGTGGCCGCCGAGCCGGTCAGCGCGGCCGAGCGGGCCGACATCGTCGCGCGGCTACTCGCCGAGATCGGGCTGGCGCCGGAAACGGCGTCGCGCTACCCCTCGCAACTGTCAGGCGGACAGAAGCAGCGGGTCAACATCGCGCGCGCCATCTGCGGCGTTCCGCGCATCTTGGTGGCCGACGAGATCGCCTCCGGTCTCGACGTCTCGGTGCAGGCCCAGCTCATCAAGCTGTTGCTGCGGCTGCGCGAGGAGCGTGGGTTTTCGATGCTGTTCATTTCGCACGACCTGGCCGTGGTGCGCCACCTGTGCGACCGTGTGCTGGTGATGTTCAAGGGCGAGATCGTCGAGAGCGGTCCGACCGACGACGTATTCCTGAACCCGCAGCACGACTATACCCGCACCTTGGTGGCCTCGGTGCCGCGCGGCGCGTCGGCCGAGACGCCGGCGCCCGAGCGTCAGAGTGCGGCTCAATGACGACGCTGGCGCCCGGGCGGGCTGTCGCCGGGCCGGCCGATTGCGACGGGGACGGACAATGCCGCAGCACGCCGAGCACTTGAACGGCCGCCGCTACTATGGTGGTCGCAATCTGGCCCGGGCGGTCTCGTTTGCGGACCTGCGCCAGATGGCGCAGCGGCGTCTGCCCCGGTTTGTGTTCGAATATCTCGAAGGCGGCGCCGAGCAGGAAGTCACGTTGCGCCGCAACCGCGCTGTCTTCGACGACATTCAGTTGATCCCGCGCACGCTGGTTCCCCTCGACCGTATCGACCTCTCCACGACGTTGCTCGGAAGCCCGGTGCCGTTGCCGGTCGCCGCCGCGCCGACCGGCTTCAACGGTCTACTCTGGCGTGACGGCGATCTTGCGCTGGCCAGGGCCTGCGCGCGGATGGGCGTTCCGTTCATCCAGAGCACGGTGTCGAACGCGCGCCTCGAGGACGTCGCCGGCGTCGCCGGCCTGCGGCACTGGCTCCAGCTCTATGTGTTCCGGTCGCAGGATTTCCTCGAGCGCCTTATCGCCCGCGCCGAGGCGGCGGGATGCGAAGCGCTGGTCCTCACCGTCGACAGCAACGTGTTCGGCAACCGGGAATGGGACAAGCGCAACTATCGCTCCGGCACCGATCCGACGCTCGCGAACAAGATCGAGGCGCTGCGCCACCCGCGCTGGCTCGCCAGCGTTCCGGCCAAGGGCGTGCCGAGCTTCGGCAATCTGCTGGAGTTCCTGCCGGAAGACCAGCGCAAGATGGTGCATGCGGCGAACTGGGCCCGCGAGGCGATGGACACCGGGCTCGACTGGGACAGGGTCGGCTGGCTGCGCAAGCGTTGGACCAGGCCCTTGTTGATCAAGGGATTGCTGTGCGTCGACGATGTCGCCATGGCGCACGCGCAGGGCGCCGACGGTGTCGTCCTCAGCAACCATGGCGGAAGGCAGCTCGACGGCGCGGTCTCGCCGATGTCCGTTCTGCCGGCGATCGCCGAGGCGTTCGCGGGGCGGCTGACGATCCTCGTCGACAGCGGGTTTCGACGGGGCACGGACGTGCTGAAGGCGCTCGCCCTGGGCGCCGACGGCGTTCTTCTCGGGCGGACGTTGCTGTACGGCCTGGCCGCGGGCGGCGAGGCCGGCGCGGGGCGGGCGTTCGACATCCTCTTCGAGGAGACGCGCCGGGCCGCGGCGCTGTCGGGCTGCCGGACACGCTCCGAGATCGTCGCCGACCGATTGGTTGTGCCGGCCAGGGTCGATCCCGCCTACTGAACCTCGTTGACGTAGCGGTGGCTCGTCGTGTCGGCGTGATGGATCGCGAAGATCGTCGGCGTGTTGGTCTGGTCGTAGGCCATCTCCTCGATGACGAGCACCGGCGCATTGGGCGGGAGCTCCAGCGCGCGGGCGATCGTCTCATCGGCCAGTTGCGCGCTGAGTTGCTCGCGCACCGCCGAAATCCGCACGCCGTAGGTCTCCGCGATATGGGCGTAGAGCAGGTTCGGCAGGTCCTCGGCCGGGCGCGATAGCCCGGGAAAGCGCGCCGCGTCCATGACGAAGCGGTCGTGCATCACCGGCTTGCCGTCGACGCAGCGCACCCGGTCGATCCGCAGGACGTTGTCGGCTTCGCCCAGATGCAGCGCCTCGGCCTCCGCGGGCGTGGGTGATCCCACCTGCACCGAAAGCGGACGGGACTCGGCGGTGGTGAGGGCGCCGTCGGCGCGGTGCAGCCTGAAGTACTTCAGCAAGAGCGCCAGGCTGTGCTGCGGCGTCCGGCCGGTGACGACCGTGCCGGTCTTGCGGCGACGGCTCAGCAGGCCGTCATTGGTGAGATCCAGGAGCGCCCGGCGTACCGTGCCGGTCGCCACGCCGAATTGCTCGCCGAGCGCGATTTCGCTCGGCAGCACCGTGCCGGCCGGCCAGCGGCCGGACAGAATGGCCTCGGTGATCTGCCGCTTGACGACCTCGTACAGCGGCATGCTGTGCGCCGCGGCGGGCGTGGGCCACGGCGCATCGCGACCCGTCGCGGGCTTGGCGTCGTCAGAGGCGGACATTTGGCTTGCATCCCTTATTTATATAAACTATATAGTAATACCACAAACAAAGCCAGCCGACATGCGTTTCGGGTGCACCTGAGATCCCACGTGTGTCAGGGGGCTCCGGCAGCAGGAGGAGAGACCCATTATGCCGATTCGACAGAGTGTATTCGCCTTCAGCGGCAGCGCCAGCCGGCCGTCCAAGACGCGCGCGCTGGTGGAGACCGTGGTCGAGCGCCTGGGTCGCCATGCCGACATCGACGCCTGCGTCGAGGATTGCGGCAGCTTCATGAGCGAGCCGTTGACCTACGACCGTGGCCGCCTCTGCGAAGCGGGACGAACGATCCTGGACGGGATCGAGCAGTCCGACCTGCTGGTCGTCGGCTCGCCGGTCTACAAGGGTTCCTATTCCGGCATCTTCAAGCACGTCTTCGATCTCGTCGATCCGATAAAGCTCCACAACAAGCCGGTGCTGATCTGCGCGACAGGTGGCGGCCATCGTCACGCCCTCGTCGTCGAGCACCAGCTTCGGCCGCTCTTTTCCTTCTTTTGCGCGCGCACCGCACCGGTTGCCATCTATGCTGGCGACAGCGATTTCCGCGACGGGTCGGTCTCGGCCCCCGATCTCAACGACCGGATCGACCAGGCGGTCGAGGATTTCGCCATGATGGCGCGCCAACCGGTCCTGCAGGTCGCCTGCTGAGCGGCACCCAGCCTCTCTTTCCATCCTGAATCCGCCGTAGCCGGTCCCGCCGGCCGGCCCGGCCTCTTGCGGCGCATCACTTTCGAAGACAGGAATTGTCATGAAACAGATCAAACTCGGACTGTCGGCCTGGCGCATGGGCTATCACATCGCCGCCTGGCGGCACCCCAGCGTACAACCCGACGGCTCCATGGATCTGAGCCATTTCAAGACGGTTGCGCAAGCCGCTGAGCGTTACCGCTTCGACCTCATCTTCATGCCGGACGAGCTGGCAATTCGCGGCGAGGACAATCCCGAGGGCGCGCGTAGCCGCGGCAGTCATGTCGCCGAGCTGGAGCCGATCACTCTCCTGTCGGCTCTCGCCGCGCTGACGCAGCATGTGGGCCTGGTGTCGACCGGGTCGACCACCTACGCCGAACCCTACAACATCGCCCGCCAGTTCCTGTCGCTCGATCATCTGAGCAACGGCCGCGCCGGCTGGAACGTCGTCACGTCGTGGGGAAAGGAAGACGCGCTGAACTTCGGCCATCTGGCCACGCCCGACTACAACTCGCGCTACGAGCGTGCGTCCGAGTTCGTCGACGTGGTGCGCGGCCTGTGGAACAGCTGGGACGCAGACGCGTTCCTGCGCGACAAGGACTCCGGCCTGTTCTTCGACCCTCAGAAAATGCACGTCCTCGATCACAAGGGCGACCATTTCAACGTTCGCGGCCCGCTGCACATGGCGCGCTCGCCGCAGGGCGAGCCGGTCATCTTCTTCGCCGGTGACTCGGAGGCCGGCCGCGATGTGGCGGCTAGGGCAGCGGACGTGGTCTTCACGGCCAAGCAGACCCTGGAGGACGCGCAGGCCTTCTATGCCTCCGTCAAGGGCCGCCTCGCCGCGAACGGCCGCACCGAGGACGAGCTGCTGATCATGCCCGGGCTGATGCCGATCGTCGGGCGCACGCGCGCGGAAGCCGAGGCCAAGTACGAGGCGCTGCAGAACCTCATTGATCCGCTGATCGGTCTGTCTTCGCTCTACGACCGGCTCGGCGATCTGTCCGGCTACGATCTCGATGGGCCGGTGCCCGAGCCGAAGGATCCGGCCTTCCGCAGCCGCGCCGAGGTGATCTACAAGCTGGCGCAGAAGGAAGGCTATACGATCCGCCAGCTCTACATGGCGCTGGCGTCCGGCCGGGGCCACCGCGTGGTGATCGGCACCGCCGAAGACGTCGCCGATGCCATGCAGGAATGGCAGGAAGGCCGCGCGGCCGACGGCTTTAACATCATTCCGACCCATCTGCCCGAGGCGCTCGACGATTTCGGCACCCTCGTCATTCCCGAGTTGCAGCGGCGCGGGCTTGTGCGAACAGAATATGCCGGCACCAGCCTGCGCGACAATCTCGGCCTGCCGAAACGGGGGCTGTAATGGCCTTGCCGGCGGTTGCCGTCAGCCGCCGGCGCTGACAGACGCGATAGTCGATGAGGCGCGGCCGGCCGAACGGCCGTCCTTGTCGACGACGCGGCTCGCCGGAGCGAGCGCGAAAAGGTGATCCCGGCCTATTACAGCCGCGGTCCCAACCGTGGCGGACTACCTCACGGGGCGCCCAACCATGGTCCGACGACGGCGGTTCTGTCCCCGCCGCGCGCCGATTGTCCGCCTACTCCCCTATTCCCTGACATGCCGGTCGTTGAGAAAAACCGTCGAAACGGCGGCAACCGTCACGACGGCCATTCGGGGGCATAACGCTTCAGTGTCTCGTAGAACCGATCGGCCGCCTCGCTCCAGGGCCAGGGATTGCCGAAATCCGGCAGCGGCTCGGGCAGGGATATCCATGGCCGCGGTTCGGGCGCCAGGAAGTCACGTTTCTGAGCGGCGAGCGCGCGGGCATCGATTTGATTGACGGCGGCGGCGATGGCCACCGGCGGAGGCCAGTCGAGGCCGAAGCGGGCGTGTATCGCGGCGGCGGCGCGTAGTCGCAACTGACGGATAGCGGCCAGCGCCATCGGCGCGAGCACGGTCATCGCATTCAGTTTTGGGCCCTGGTCGTCGCCGAGATAGGCTTCGTGTCCGTCGTTCAGGAGACCGTAGGCGCGCAGTTCGAGCGGCAGCGCCTCGGCGACGAACACCGAATGCTGGGCGACGGAGATCACGATATTCGGCGTGGCGCCGGCGAAGCGGGGAATTTTGGCTAGGTGTTCGGCCAGATCCGCGGGATGAACCTGCTCGGGGGTCGGCTCGAGCAGGTCGAAGGCGCAGCCGCGTGCCGTCTGCACCCACGTGTAGGGATGATTCATCATACTCGACTGGCCTCCGCCTCCAGCCTTGATAGCCACGCGGCGAATGCCGCCTGCAAGTCGCAAATTGGCCTTCTGGCCTTGTTCCGGTGATCGGTGAGGCTGCGACACCACAGCGGTCTGCTGCGCCACACACGGATCCGGCTGCCCGTGGCACAACGTCGGGTAGCCATCCGATTCCGCATCCTGCGTCGGGCTTGGATAACGAGCCGTAAATTTGGAATGCGGTGCAGCAAACGAATTCCATGCTTGTGGAAAACCGGGCACTCCGTGGTCTTAGGCGGGCTCAACCGAAACCGGACTCCTGCTCGGCGTTGGCGCCGGCGGCCAGTTCGACGATCTCGTTGGTGATTTCTTCCTGGCGCAAGCGGCGGTAGACGGCGGTCAGCTCGTCCAGCTTCTCGCCGACGTTGTCGCGGGCGGCAATCATGGCATGCATCCGCGCGTCGTTCTCGGCCGCGAACGACACCATGACCGCCTCGCAGAGTTCGGCGAACATGTACTCCTCGGCCAGCTGGGCGAGGAGCGACCTGGGATCCTGCGTGATCAGTGGCGGGACCAGCCGACCCGAGACCGGAAAACGGGTGAAATCGAGCGGGACCAGAGCCCGGTCCACGATCTCGACCGGTCCACCCGACGCCGGGGCGGCGTGAACGATGGCGACTTGGGTCGCTCCCGCCGACAGCCTTTCATAGACGGCGTCGGCCAATCGGTTGGCGAGCGATGGAACTTCTTCAGCGTGGGCCGCCATGGCTGCCGACCAGTCGACCGACAGGCCACGTTCCTGGGCAACCATGAGCCCGCGATCGCCGGCCAGGAGCAGGTCGGTCGGGGCGCCGTCCGCGGCCTGTATGTGGCGCTCGACCGTGCCAAGCACCCGCTCGTTGAAGGTCCCGGCAAAGCCCTGCTCGGAGCAGAGGGCGATCACGATGTGGTGCTCGGTACCGTGTCGGGGATTGGCCGGAGCCTCTGAAGCCGGCAGCAGCGCGAGCGCTTCGCCGATCGCGTTGCCGACCGTATCGGCATAGGCGCGAATGCCGGCGAGCCGGCTTTTGGCTTCGCGCGCCCGCGAGGCGGCGATGCCGCGCATGGCCGTGACGACGGCCTCAAGCTGGTGGACGCTGCCGATGCGTTGTTCGACGTCGCTCAGCCGTTCGGTCATGGCGCTGCCGTCGAGACTTGCGATGCGGCAGTCACCTCAGCGACCAGGGACTGGACCGCGGCGACAAGACCCTCGCGTGCGGAGGCCTCCAGCGTGCCCGTTTTCGTCACGGAATTCACGGCTTGCGCTGCGCTGGCGTCGAGGTGGCGGGCGAGCCGCGCCCGAACTTCGTTCATCGCGTCAATCGGGCAGGTATCGAAGATCCCGTCGGCCAGCGCCGCAAGCAAGGCCACCTGGTCGGGCAGGCGCAGGGGCGAGAAGCGCGGCTGGGTGAGCAGGGCGCGGATGCGCTCGCCGCGGGCGATCTGCGCCTTGACGCGGGTGTCGGATATGCCGCCGAAACGGGTGAACATCTCCAGTTCGAGAAACTGCGCGTAGTCGAGGCGCACGCGCCCCGAGACGTCGCGCAGGGCGGGCTTCTGCGCCTTCCCGCCAACCCGGCTGACGCTCAGGCCGACATCGACCGCGGGCCGCTGGTTGGCCGCGAACAGGCGGGAATCGAGGACGATCTGGCCGTCCGTGATCGAAATCAGGTTCGTCGGGATATAGGCCGACAGGTTGCCGGCATCGGTCTCCGCGATCGGCAACGCCGTCAGCGATCCGCCGCCGAGAGCTTCGGACAGCTTCGCCGACCGCTCCAGCATGCGCGCGTGCACGTAGAAAACGTCGCCGGGGTAAGCCTCCCGGCCTGGAGGCTCGCGGGTCAGCAGCGCCAGTTCGCGGTGCGTCGCGGCATGCTTGGTCAGGTCGTCGATGACGATCAGCACGTCGCCGCCGCGATCTCGGAAATACTCCGCGATCGTGAAGCCGGCGAAGGGCGCGATCCATTGCAGGCCCGGGGCGACCGCGGCGGGCGCCGTGACGAAGACGCAGCGCTCGGGCGCGCCGTGTGCGCGGACGGCCTCGATCACCCGCTCGATCGCCGAGGCCCGTTGCCCGATGGCGACGTAGACGCAGACGATATCGGAGTCCCGCTGGTTGATGATCGCGTCGACGGCCAGCGACGTCTTGCCCGTCGCGCGGTCGCCGATGATCAGCTCGCGTTGGCCCCGCCCGAGGGCGAAAAGCGCGTCGACGGCGAGGATTCCGGTCTCGACCGGTTCGGATACGAGATCGCGCTCGATGATGGCCGGCGCGGGCCGCTCGATCGGGTGGCGCTCTTCGGCCGCGACCGGCTCGTCGCGATCGAGCGGCCGGCCGAGAGGGTCGACGACGCGGCCCAACAGGCCCGGGCCGACCGGAACGCGCACGACTTCGCCCGTGCCCGTGACCCGGCTGCCGGCCTCGATCTGCGTCACGTCGTCGAGAACGACGACGCCGATCAGGTCGGCATCCAGCGTCATGGCAAAACCGTAGCGATCCCCCTCGAACCGCAGCAACTCGTCCAGCCGGGCGTCGGGCAGGCCGGAGACGAAGGCGATGCCGTCGCCCACCCGCTCGACTCGCCCGATGGTTTCCGCCTGGGGCCCCAGCCGCGCGCTCGCGACGGCCTCGCGGCTCCGCTTGAGCCACAGCTTGTCGAGACCTTCAGACGTGCTTTTCGTCATGGTGGTTCAGATCGGCTTGGAGACGGTCGAGGTCCGCGCGGAAACTGTTGCGAACCTCGGCGTGCGGTCCATGCAGCTCCAGTCCGGCAATCAGCTTCGGATCGACGGACACCTCGATCTCGACTTCTCGGGCGAGGGCCTTTGCCAGCGCCTTGCGGCAGTCCGACTGTTCCTGGTCCGTCATCGATCGCGCCGCGGCGATCCGCAACGGCGTCCCGTCGGCGCCGAGATCGGCGCGGATGTCATCCGGCAGAGCGGCGACGCCGTCCGCCAGGCCATCGACGAAGCCGCCGACGCGCGCCTGGTCGGGAAGGCGGTCGAGCAGCCTGGCGGCGATGTCGACGGCCAGGTTGCCGGCTTTCTCGGCGACCTCGTGCTGGCCAGCGGCGCGCGCCCGGGCAATGTCCTTTTCGGCTTCCGAGCGGATCTTGTCGGCCTCCTCGCGCGCCGTCGCGATCACAGCCGCCTTCCGCTCCTCGGCTTCCTCGTCCGCTTCCTTCAGCGCGTCGCCGCGGCTTGCGGCGAGCCTCGCCGTTTCGGCCTGGGCCTTGGCCTTTTCATCTTCCGCGGCCGCCTTCGCGGCCTCGGCCTGATCAACGATCCGCTCCGCGGCGGCCTGGCGCCGGGCAAGGATGTCGGCGACAGGCCGGAACAGGAACCGGCTCAACAACCAGACGAGGACCAGCGCGTTGATCGCCTGGAGCCCGAGTGTCCACCAGTCGATCCGCATGTACCGACCGCCGCTACTGGACGAACGGATTGGCGAACAGCACGAGCAAGGCGATGACAAGGCAGTAGATCGCCATCGTCTCGATCATCGCGAGGCCGACGAACAGGGTTCGCGAAAGCGTTCCGGCGGCCTCGGGCTGGCGGGCGATCGCGTCCATCGCCGCGGCCACCGCGCGCCCTTCCGCCAGGGCCGGCCCGATCGCACCGAACGACACGGCGATCGCGGCCGCGAGGATGCTGACAATCTCGATCCAGTTCATGATTTGCCTCGTGGTTGGTCGTCGCCTTTGGATCGGTCGGACTGCGTCTCGCTCACGGCCGCGCCGATGAAAACCGTCGCCAGGACCGCGAAAATATAGGCTTGCACGGTGCCGGTCAGCAGATCGAGCGCCATGAGCGGAATGGGCACGAGCAGGCCGGCGAGCGACAGGATGATCCCGATGATGAATACGCCGCTCATGATGTTTCCGAACAGACGCACGATGAGCGAGAAGGTCCGGGTGAACTGCTCGACAACGTTGAGCGGGATCATCACCCATGTCGGTTCGGCGAACGTCTTGAAATAGCCGGCGGGACCGCGCGTGCGGACGCCGAAATAGACGGTCGCGCCCAGCACGACCAAGGCGAGGGCCGCGTCCGTCTCCAGACGTGCCGTCGGCGGTTCCACGCCCGGCACCAGTGAGGACCAGTTGGCGATGAGCACGTAAATGAAGATGGTGCCGATGAGTGGGCGATAGGGTGCGGGATCGACCTGCATCGTGTCGCGGATCTGGCCGTTTACCGCGTCGACGAGAAGTTCCAGCGCCGCCTGGGTCTTGGAGGGGCGAAGCGACAGGCGGCGTGTGGCGATGAGCGACAAGACGACCAGCAGCGCCATGATCGCCCAGGTCACGAGCACCGGTTCGGTGATCGGCATTGGGCCGATGTGGAAAACCGGTTCGAGGACGAAGGGAGATGCGTTCATCCGACAGGTCCCAGGCGCCTAATGACGACCTGACGGGCGACGAGCAGCCCCAGTGCGCCGGCCAGCAGCGGCAGCGCTCCGAACCGCGACAGGAAGATGAAGACCGCTGCCAGCAGGCCAAACCGGCCGAACTGGATGGCGAGCGCCATGACCATGGATCCGGATCGCGCGAATATCTGAGTGTTCCACCACAGCGAGCCGAAGTGCACGGCGCCGACGACGAGACCGACGAGCAGCCCAAGGCCGAGCTGGGAGATCAGGGAAACGGTCGATGCGCTCATTGCCTGTGCATCCATCTCCAGGCGGACCAGAAGCCGAAAGCCGCGCCCAGCATGAGCAGGGGCGCGGAGAAGAACACGCCGGTCTCGAACACCCGGTCAAGCCATCGCCCGGCGAAGAGGCCGACGAGCGTGGGAACGACGATCGTCCAGCCGAGGATACCGATCTGTCCGAACCGCATTCCGAGCGACGGTTCGGGAGTCTCGCGGCCCTCTTCCGTGCGCGCGGCCGCCCGCCTGGCGGCGTCCGCCAGCTTCCCGGATCCATTCGGGTGCTTGGCCGCGCTCACGGCGTTCCTTTCCCCCGGTCCGGCGACATCCGGTCGGGCTGTGGCCAGTCCTGCTGTCGCTCCGGTTGAAGATACCGCATGAGCTGGCGTACGGCACGGGCGTGGAGACGCGTCTGTTCGACGCGCGCGCGGCGGTCGGCGTCGGACTCCTCCGCGCGCCGGGCGCGGACCATTGCCGCCAGCTTGCCGAGGTCTTCGCCAAGGACGCCCTGCCGGCAGGCAATCGCCACGTTCTGGCCGTCGCTGACCGACAGGACGCCGCCGCGGACCGCGCAGTAATGCTCGGCATCGTCGGCCGTGCGCCAGCGCACGACCGAGGCCGGCAGTACCGTCAGCATGTCGGTATGGTTGGGGAGTATCCCGAAACCGCCGCTCAGATCCTCGGCGCGCACGGACCGGATGTCGCCGTTGTCGACGAGCACGGCGGCCGGCGTGGTGATGACGAGATGCAGCGCCGCGCTCACGTCCCCGCTCCCCCGGTTCCGGTTCGCGCCGGCTCGGCCGCGGCCCTGGCCGCCTTCTCCTTCTCGCGGCCCTCCTCGAGCGTGCCGATCATGTAGAACGAGCTTTCCTGCCAGTCGTCGCACTCGCCCGCCAGGATCGCCTTGCACCCGGCGATCGTGTCGGCGACGTTGACCGACCGGCCCGGAACGCCGGTGAAGGCTTCCGTGACACCGAAGGGCTGGGTGAAGAAGCGCTGAAGCCGCCGCGCGCGTTCGGCGATGCGGCGGTCCTCGGCGCCCAGTTCCTCCATGCCGAGCAGCGAGATCACGTCCTGTAGCTCGCGGTAGTGCTCGAGCGTCTGGCGCACCTGGACGGCGACGTTCGCATGCTCGTCGCCGACGACGAGCGGATCGAGCAGGATCGAGGACGAGCCGATCGGGTCGATGGCCGGGTACATGCCCTCGGCCGCCATGGCCCGTGACAGCACGACCATGCTGTCGACGTGGGCTGCGATCGTCGTCACCGCGGGATCGGTGAAGTCGTCGGCGGGCACGTAGACCGCCTCGATGGCGGTGACGGACGAACCGCCGACCGAGGCGATGCGCTCCTGCAGCGCGCCGACCTCGCTGGCCAGCGTCGGCTGGTATCCGACCCGCGAGGGAAGGCGTCCGAGCAGCCCGGAAATTTCCGCGCCGGCCTGAACGAAACGGAAAATGTTGTCCATCAGCAACAGCACGTTGCGATGGCCTTCGTCGCGGAAATACTCGGCGATCGTCAGGGCCGACAGCGGCACCCGCCACCGCGCGCCGGGCGGCTCGTTCATCTGGCCGTAGACGAGAACAGTCCGGTCGAGCACGCCCGACTCGCGCATATCCAACAGCATCTCGTGGCCTTCGCGCGAGCGTTCGCCGACGCCGGCGAAGACGGATATCCCCTGGTAGCCGGAGACCATGGCGTGGATCAGCTCCATCACGAGCACCGTCTTGCCGACGCCCGCGCCGCCGAACATGGCGGCCTTGCCGCCCTGCGCGATCGGTGCGAGCAGGTCGATCACCTTGATGCCGGTGGCGAACAGGTCGGTCGCTCCGGTCTGCCGGGCGAGCGGTGGCGGGCGGCGATGGATCGGGCGTTTCGGCACGTCATCGGGCAGCGGCGCCCCGCTGTCGCCGATGCGGCCGGTGACATCGAGCAGGCGTCCGAGAACGGCATCCCCGACCGGCATCTCCAGCGGACCGCCGGAGAGACGAACCCGGGCGCCGCGCTTGAGCCCGGCGGTTGCCTGCAATGCGACGGCGCGCACGACGTGCCTATCGCGATGGGCCTGTACTTCGACGATGATCGGTTCCGCTTCCGGCGCCTCTATGACGAGGGCATGGTCGATCGGCGGGAGTGGTGGCGCGGCGAAGGATACATCGACGACAGCGCCGCGAACCGCAACCACGCGCCCCGAGACCTGTTCCTCACTTCCCATCGAAGTGCCGCTCTTTGCCAGTCGGTTGGCATTCGGACGGTATCACACGGACCGCCATCCGGCGACATGGTGCCGAGCCGCGCGAAGCAGGTCAAATCGTTGTTACCGGCTCGACGGTCAGGGGGCGAAATGCGCAGATCCCGGAAGCCCGCCGCCGGGATCGGTCACGGTCCGCCGGGACCACGCCGACGCCGATAAAAGTACGGCGTTGCCTCCGCCGGGCCCAGCGATCACGGGCGTCCCGGCGACATGATGATCTCGATCCGGGGGCGAACCATCCGGTGCTGCCGGGCAGCGCACGAGGACCGCCCGGACCCTGGAACACGGTAACCCTTCGACTCGCGGGCGCTTGGAAAGACGGCTATACTTAGGGTTTGCGGCCATGGCGGGCTGGGCATGCCCGTAGCGAGTGTGCGATGCGAGCAGCCCCTGAAAGTGCGAAAATCGACGGTCTCTTCGACAAGATGGAGAGCCGGGCGAAGGCCGTGCTCTTCGCCGATGTCGTCGGGTCTGCACGCCTGTTCAAGACAGACGATGATGACGCCATTCGCTCATGGCTGTCTCTCGTCGGGCACGTGCAGGCCGAACTGCTGCCCGAGCATCGCGGCCGGCTTGTCAAGAACCTGGGAGACGGAATATTCACGGAGTTCCAAGAGGTTGCCGACGCGGTTCGCTTCGCGTTCGCGATCACCGTCGAACTCGACCATGTGAACGCTTCGCTTCCCTCCGGCCGCAAGATGCATCTGCGCGTCGGCATCGATGTCGGTGACGTGCTCACTACCCACGACAACGACCTCTACGGTCAGCACGTCAACATCGCCGCGCGCCTGATGTCCGTCGCCCGCCCGGGCGAGATCGTCGCGACCGCCGAGGTGCGCGATGCGCTGTCGAACGAACTCGACGCCGAATTCGAGGATATCGGCGAGTGCCATCTCAAGAACGTCGCCCATCCCGTGCGCGCATTCCGGGTCCATCCGATCGGAACACACCCCAGCGTTGTGCCCCTGCTCCGGTACGAGGACCTGCTTCCGACGGTCGCCGTCATTCCGTTCGCGCCGCGCAGCCGGTCGCGAGACCACTATGCGCTCGGCGAGGTGCTCGCCGAGGAACTGATCGTCGCACTGTCGCGCTCGTCCGAACTGAACGTCATTTCCCGCCTGTCGACGACAGGTTTCCGCATGCGCGAAAGTCCGCTTGCGCAGATTGGCCAGACGCTGAAGGCCGACTTCGTCATGTCCGGCACCTATAGCGGCGACCGCGATCACGTCGTTCTCGATATCGAGCTTGCCGAAGTGAAGAGCGGCCGGGTGATCTGGTCGAGCCGGATCAGCGAGAACGTGCCGGACCTGCTGAAGGACGCGGCGGCCATCTATCAGATTGCCAAGGATTGCCAGAACGCGATCCTTCGCACCGAGATGCAGCTTGCCCTGTCCAGCCCGATGCAGACGCTGGAAGCCTATTCGCTGCTGATGAGCGCCGTCGGCCTGATCCACAGGCTGTCGCGACGCCATTTCGGCTATGCCGGCGAGCTCCTGGAGGAACTGATACAGCGGTCGTCCAGCCAGCCGGCGACCGCCCTGGCCTGGAAGGCCAAGTGGCATGTTCTTTCCGTGCAGCAGGGCTGGACGGACTCGCCCGCCCGCGAGACGGCCCTGGCCCTTCAGTGTACGCAGAACGCCCTGGACTACGATCCCACGAACGTTCCCGCGCTGGTCGCCGAGGGCTTCGCCCTGACCAATCTGGCGCACCGGCTCGACGAGGCCGAGCACCGCTACGACATGGCGCTCGACTACAATCCGAACGACGCGATGGGACGGTTGCTGCGGGGCACGCTCTATGCGTTCAAGGGGCAGGGTGAGGCGGCGATGACCGACACCGAACTGGCCTTGCACCTGTCGCCGATCGACCCGCACAGGTATTTCTACCTGTCGCTTGCCGCGTCGGCCGCCGTCGCCGCGGAGAACTACGAGCGCGCGCTCGAACTTTCGAAACTGTCGCTGCGCTCGAACCGGGCCCATACGTCGACGCTGCGCGTCAAGGCGGTCGCCGAGATGCGGCTCGGCCAGGTCCGCGAAGCGAAGCAGACGGTTGCGGAGCTTCTCAGTCGACAACCCGATCTGACCGTCCATCGGTGGCTGGAGACTTCACCCAGTGCGTCATTCAAGATCGGGCGCGAGTTCGCCGAAACGCTTAAGCAGGCCGGACTGCCGCCGTAGGCAGACGCGGCAGCATCGACAGGCCGAGGGTAGAGCCAAGGGGAGGACGCCATGACTGGTCCGGAATCTGCATCGCCGGAAGGCGGATTTGGAGGCTTCGGAGGCTTCGGAGGCTTCGGGGGATTTGGTGGTTTCGGAGGCTTTGGTGGATTCGGCGGATTCGGAGGTTTTGGCGGCTTTGGCGGCTTTGGTGGTTTCGGCGGAGCGCCGGCCTTCGACTCGCCGCTCGTCGTCAATGCCCTGATCACCAATCGCGATGGCATCGCGGGAAACTGGATACCGGTCACAGCCGCCATCCAGGAAAACAAACAGGAGTACGACGCCTATCTCGGTCGGCTCTCGCCGGCCGTACGCGGCAGTCTGTTCATATTCGAACTGGCCTCGCGGCTCGGCTACACATTCGAGTCGACGGGCGACGACACCGGCGCGGCCCATGTCTGGCATCTGGAGTTGACGCAGGGCGGAACCGGGCTGGTGCCGCCCGACGCGGCATACAAACCACTCGCGACGCTGATCCGTCCAACGATGGCGATCTTCAAGGCGCAGTTGAACCTCGTCGCCAACTACGCCGACCTGCGGCCGGATCGTGCCTCGGAAGTCATCGCGCAGCTTGCTACGCCGACCGAGTTCCTGCGGTCGATCGCATACATAAATCCATCCCGAACCCCCTACACGATAGAGCTCCTGTCGGTGGCGCAGGGGCTCGCCAATCTGGTCGAGATGCGGTTCAAGTACGCGCTTGCCTGCAAGCGGCCGATCGAGTTCTCGCCGCAGATCCAGCCGATGATCCTGACGCCGACCCACGGGTCGCTGCCGAGCGGCCACGCCACGGAGTCGTTCACGCTTGCCCGCACTCTCCTGCTGCTGCTCCGGGACGCGGGCGTCGTGCCCTACGACGACACGATCTGGTCCGTCATGCTGATGCGGCAGGCCGCGCGAATAGCAATCAACCGTACCGTCGCCGGCGTGCACTTTCCCGTCGACAGCGTTGCCGGCGCGATCCTGGGGCTCACGCTCGGTGTCTATTTCGCCGGCCGGTGCACCGGTCTCGGCAATGCGCTGAAGGCATGGAGCTTCAACGGGACCGAGTATCCCGCCACCGCCGATTTCGATTGGACGCTGCTCTACAACACGGCCACCGAGACCCAGACCGGCCAGGACGACTGGGCCACCGAAACGACCTCGGCACTGGATGCCAACGATCTTCGCTCCGCGCCGCTCGCGTGGCTTTGGCACCACGCGAAGCAGGAGTGGCTCGATCTCGTGGACGAGGGGGCCTGAGGCGGGCGGATCGCTGAACGGAGGGCGTTGCCATGTTGCGCTGGCACGAAGAGAAGAAGCCCGAGGACGTCGTCAATCCGATCGCGGATTTCCGCCTGACATTGGCGACCCAGCTCAAGCCGGGCCTCAAGGACCCCTGGTGGAGCGTCCTCTTCGAACTCGAGGACACCTCGCTGGACGATCTGATCAGGGCGGTCGATGCCAGGGAGGACCTCAAGGGATCGTTGTTCGTTCCCAGCCTCTACGGAAAGGAAGACCGGGAGGCGACTCCCCGGCTCCAGTATCCGACCGTCTATGCGAAGGAGGTGCTGATCCGCGAGGCCAACGACCGCAACAACGAACTCGGCGTGAACCGGATCGTGCTGGGAACGATCGCTCCGCCGGGCGTGATCGACTTCGGGGCCGAGACCCTGGCCGCCGGCCTGCCCGAGATCGAGGTGCCGGACGGAACCGTTGTCACGGCCGTCATCGACAACGGTATCGCCTTCGCGCATGAGCTGTTTCGCACCGCGCAGCTCGACAAGTCGCGTGTTGCGGCGTGCTGGATCATGGACGCGCCGCCGGATCCCGCCCTGGCGCTCGCGGTGCCGCAGGGCCGCGCGCTGACCGGCGGGGAGATCGACGGGATGCTGGCCACCAACATGATGGCCGGCCTGCTGGACGAGGATCGGTTCTACCGGGACGCCGGATTGATCGACTATGCCGTTCCGGGCTTCAAGCCCGCCGCCCTGCGCGTCTCGCACGGAACCCATGTCATGGGGATCGCCGCGGGATATGTTCCCGGCCAGATAGACGAGACGCGGCCGATCGTGTGCGTGCAGCTGCCCACGGAGGTGACGATGGACGTCACCGGCGCGGATCTGTCGCCGCTCCTCGGGCTGGCGATCCAGTTCATCAAGAAGCAGGTCCGGCGCTTCCGATTTTCCGGCGATCCGGGCCGGCGGGTCCCGCTCGTCGTCAATTTCAGCTACGGCAATTTCGCGGGCCCCCACGACGGCACCGGCGTGGTGGAGCGCATGATCGACAGGAAGCTCCGGCCGAACGCCCCCTACGAGCGGCAGGTGACGCTGCCGGCGGGAAACGGCAATCTGGCCCGGGCCCACGCCGAGATCCGGTTTCGGAACGAAGGGGACGTGGCGGAGCTCGACTGGCGTATCCAGCCCGACGACCTGTCGGCGAGCTACGTCGAGATCTGGCTGCCGTACCGGGAAAATCCGGCGGATATGGTGGAGGTGCGCGTCACGCCGGCCGGCGGGCCGCAAAGCGATCCCGTCGTCACCTCTCCCGGCTCGGCCCATGATCTGCTGTCCGGCCAGAACAGCATCGTCGGCCGGCTCTGGTACGCCTTTCAGCCGCACCCGACGCGACGCGGTCTGGTGACCATCAGCGCCCTTCCGACCTATAGCCACGATGATCCGGCGACCGTCGCGCCGGCGGGTGTCTGGAAGATCGAGATCAAGAACCGCTCGCTGACCGAGACGGAGCCTGTCCGGGTCTGGATCCGCCGCGACGAGACGCTGCCCGGCTTCCCCCATTTCGGTCGCCAGTCGTATTTCGACAACGATTGCTATGTCCGCTTCGACGCCATCGGCGCGCCGCTGCCGACGGACCCGCCGGGGTCCGACTGCGTGGTCAGGCGCAGCGGAACGCTGAGCGGCTTCGCCTGCGGCGAACGGCCTTCCGTGCTCGCCGGATTTGTCGAAGCGACCGGCGAGCTGGCGGACTATTCCGCCGCCGGCCCGATCACGGCGGCGTTCAACGAAGTGAACCCGAACCGGACCGGACCCGATGCCGCGGCGGTGAGCGACGATACCCCGGTGTTGCGCGGCGTGCTCAGCGCCGGATCGCGCAGCGGCTCCCTCGTGGCGCTGAACGGGACGAGCGTCGCCGCGCCGCAGGCGGCGCGATGGATCGCCGGTAGGCTCGCCGCCGGTCAGAGCGGCGACCGGGTGGCGGTCAACGCGTGGGGCGCAGCCGAGGACGGCAACTTCGTGCCTCCGCCAAAACCGGCCCTTCCGCGCGTCGGTGGCGGGCGGACGCTCCGCGCCGTCCGTTTCGGACCGGACCGCAAGGCCTGACGGCATCTGATTGTCGTAGCGATCGCCTGTCTGACGGCCGCGGCCTCTTCGGTCCGCCGCGCGGCGACGGACCCGTTCCCCGCCTCGTCGTGATAACCGCAGCCTATGATCCCCAGGGATGATTTACGGCCGAAGGGCCGGCACGCATAAGTTCATAGATCGTTGATCGCTGGAGGATCCCGTGTCGGGTGCAGACGTGCCGTGCGCCGCAGAGCCGGCCTATTCGGGGACGGATGATGCGATGGCCTACGATCGTCGGGCGCGTGCTCTGTCCGACGCGTCGACGCTGACGCCCGAGGCGGTGCTGCGCTACGGCGAGGACCCGGCACAGGCGATCGAGCTCTATGTGCCGACCGGTGCTGCCCGCGGCGACGATCTGCCCGTGCTCGTGTTCCTGCATGGCGGCGCCTGGATCGCCGGCGGGTTCGACTGGCTGCGGTTCATGGCCGAGGCCGTCGTTGCGCAGCCCGCGATATTCGCCGCCGTCACCTATCGTCTGGCCCCCGATCACAAATGGCCCAGCCAGTTGGAAGACGGGATCGGCGCATTGCGGTCGATCCAGGCGCGGATCTCCGACTATGGCGGCGATCCTGATCGCATCGTGCTGGGCGGGCATTCGGCGGGCGGCCAGATCGCTGCCATGACCGTTCTGTCCCGGCAGGCAGCACCGGTCCACGCGTGCATGCCGGTCAGCGCTCCGATGGACCTGCGCTACGGCGGGGTCGCGTCCGACACCGGCAAGGGGCGGGTGTACCGCTTTCTGTTTCGCGCGGCGCAAGACGACGCCGGCGCGAGCCCGATATGCGCGCTTTCCGGCAATCGGACGCCGTTTCACCTCATGTGGGGCGAGAATGATTTCGACCATATCCGCGATTCGAACGCGCGGATGTGCGGAGCCCTGCGCGATGCCGGCCAGCCCGTCACCAGCACCATCGAGCCAGCTGCGGGGCACTTCGACACGCACTTGCGGCTGAACAGCCCCGACGACGACTGGTACCGGGCCTTTCGGGATCTTGCCGGTCGGCCCGGCAGGTCCGTCGGCGCGTGCGGATAGAGACGAAACAACGCAAGGGCAAGCCGCGGATCACGGTTGCCTTGCGCGATCCAATCGTAAAGGAGGAAGACCATGAAATCTTTGTTTGAGACCTTATCTGTTGCCGCAGCGGCCGCTTTCCTGACGGTCTGCGTGTCCGGTTCGGCCGCCGCCCAGACGGTTCTGACCGTGTCCGGGTGGACGCCCCCCAAGCATCACTTCACGCAGCTCATGCAGAACGACTGGGCCGAGATGGTCGAGCGCGAGTCTGGTGGCCTGCTGAAGATCCGCTATCTGCCTAAGGCGCCCATGGGTGCCGCCCAGACGTTCGACGGTGTGCGCGACGGCCTGGTCGACATCAGCTTCATCTCCCATGGCAACAACGCTGGTCGTTTCCGGCTGACCAAGATTGCCGAATTCCCGCTTCTCGCGAACGATGCCGAGACGCTTTCGGTGGCCTATCAGCGTGTCTTCGAGCGCAGTCTGGCCGAAGCCAACGAGCATGACGGCGTCGTGCCGCTCGCGATGTTCACGCCGGGGCCGGGCCATCTGATGTCGCCGAAGACCGCCTATCTGGACAAGGCCTCGCTGCAGGGTCAGAAGCTGCGCGCGCCCGGCGGCATGGCGTTCGAGCTCGCCACCGTCCTCGGCGCGGCTCCGGTGTCCCGTCCGGCCTCGGAGCTCTACGAGCTGCTGAACGGCGGGATCGTCGATGGTGCCTTCATGCCGGCCGACGTCTTCGGCGGCTGGCGGCTGGAGGACCTGATCCAGCACGTCGTTTCGGCTCCCGGCGGCTTCTACAACGCCAGCTTCGCCCTGGTCATGAACGAGGACAAGTACAACTCCCTCACCGATGAGGAAAAGGCGGCCCTGGCCAAGGTGACCGGCGAGACCTTCTCGCGGATCGCCGGTCGTGCATCCGACGAGGCCGATGCCCGCGGCTGGAAGATCTACGAGGAGAAGGGCGGCGAGGTGCATCAGGCCCCGGACGCGTTCGTGGAGGAAATCCGCGCCTCGATCAGCCCGCTCGAAGCGGATTGGGCAAAGTCGGTCGAAGATACCAAGATCGATGCCGCCGCCGCTCTGGCCGACCTCCGCGCCGAGATCGAGAAGATGAACGCCGAATAGGGGTTCATCGCGATGGCAGGGCGACCCAGCGTGACTTCAACGAAGCAATCCGGCCGGATCCGGCTGGTATGGCGACGTGTCGTGCAGGCACTCGAATATGCGGCGGCGCTCATCCTCGCGGGGATCATGCTGCTGACCGTGGTCGATGTCGGGGCACGGTACGCGTTCCAGCGGCCGATCGCCGCCGGCTTCGAGGTCACCGAGATGGCCATGCAGGTGATGATCTATCTCTGCATCGCGGTCGCCGTTGCCAGCAACGATCACATAAGGGTCACCCTTATCGACCCGGTCCTGAAGCGGGTGTCATGGCTCAAGCGAACGATCGACGGTGTGTCGGGCGTGGCGATCGCGATGGCACTCGCCGGGATGGGCATCGCCATGATGGGGCTGGCCGCCGGCAAGTCCGGTGAGGTGACGCTCGTGCTGGGGCTGCCGATCGCGGCCGTGGCCTGGACGATCGCCCTGACCCTGATCCTTTCGGCGGCCCTGGCGGCCTATGCCGTCGTGGCCGGCCCTACCGACGACGAGGCCGAGGATGACTGAGTTCGTCATCGGCCTCGTTGCCCTAGTCGGCTTCATCCTGATCCGGATCCCCGTCGCGCTGGCGATGGGGATCATCGGGTTTGTCGGCTACGCCCACTACATGGGCTTCTCCGTCTCCAGCAAGATGGTGGCGGGCTCGGCTTTCGAGTTGGGCAGTTACATGCTGACCGTCATTCCGCTGTTCGTGCTGATGGGCAATTTCGTTGCCTCCAGCGGGCTCGGCCGCGACCTGTTCCGTGCGGCCTATGCCTTCATCGGCAGGATGCCCGGCGGGCTGGCGATTTCGGCCATTCTCGCCTCGGGTGGATTTGCGGCGATTTCCGGGTCCAGCGTGGCATCCGCCGCCACGATGGCCAAGGTGTCCTATCCGCCGATGCGCTCGTTCGGCTATTCGGAGTCCTTCTCGCTGGCCACTATCGCCGCCGGCGGTACCCTGGGAATCCTCATTCCCCCGAGCGTCGTGCTCATCATCTACGGGATCCTGGCGGAGCAGAATATCGCCAAGCTCTTCCTGGCCGGCATCGTGCCGGGCCTTCTGGGCATGCTTCTCTATACCCTGGCGGTGGGCTTCGTCGTCGCGCGCGACCGGGATGCGGGACCGCGCGGCGAGTATGTTCCCTGGTCCGAGAAGTGGCGCGCCCTGCGCGAGGTCTGGGGCGTGATCGCCCTGTTCGTGCTGGTCATGGGTGGGCTTTACGGCGGCGTTTTCACGGCCACGGAAGGCGCCGGCATCGGGGCGTCCGGCGCGCTGCTTCTCACGTGGATCCGGGGGGCGATGACCCTGGCGGTGTTGCGGGATGCGTTCCTCGGTGCCGTGCGCACGACCGGCGCCCTGTTCCCCATCCTGCTCGGTTCGACGATCCTGGGGAACTTCATCGCCATGACCGGCGCGCCTGAAACGCTCGCCGACTGGATCGGCGACATCGACCCGCATCCGGCGATGCTCCTGTTCATCATCGTGATGCTCTATCTGTTCCTCGGCTTCTTCTTCGAGAGCTTCTCGACGCTGTTCATCACCATGCCGATCATTCTGCCTCTGGTCGATGCGGCGGGTTTCGATCTGATCTGGTTCGGCATCATCGTCGTGGTGACCATCGAGATCGGTCTCCTGACCCCGCCCTTCGGGATGAACGTTTTTGTGTTGACGTCGGTGTTCCGGAATATCGCCCCCGGCCCCGTCTTCAGGGCACTGGTTCCGTTCATCGCCGCAGACTTCATTCGTGTCGCGCTACTCGCGTTGTTTCCGGCGCTCGTCCTTTTCCTGCCGTCCCTTATGTGACGCCCTCGAACCGCGTCCAGGAGTTTCCCATGTCCGAAGTCATCCGCTCCGTTGAAACCGTGGGCGAGGCCATCCTCGAAATGCTGCAGCTTCGCGGTGTCGACACCGTGATCGGCGGCGCGCCGACCTCGATGATCGAGGCGTTCGCGAAGTACAGGTCGCAGGGAAAGCCGGCGCCGCAGGTCATTCTCACGCCGCACGAGCAGACCGCCGTGGCCATGGCGCACGGCTATTTCGCGGCAACCGGTCGGCCCCAGGCGGTCTATCTCTATTCCACGGTCGGTACCGCCAATGGCGTCGGCGGCATCATAAACGCAGCGCGCGCGCGCGTTCCCATGGTCATTCTGTCGGCCCGGTCGCCGATCGCCGAACAGAGGGGCGTCGCCGGCGCGCGCGACATCCATGTGCAGTGGTCGCAGGAAAGCTACGACCAGGCCGCGATGGTGCGCGAATACGTCAAATGGGACTACGAGATCCGCCGGCCCGACCAGGTCGCCGACGTGATCGACCGCGCGCTCGAGGTCGCCATGGCCGAGCCCCAGGGTCCGGTCTACATCTCGATCCCCCGCGACGTGCAGGCGGCCGCCATGGACGAGATCCGCGCGAGCGCGGCATCTCGGCGGATCACCGATGCGCGGCTGATGCCCGATCCGGCCCGACTCGACGAGGCGGCGGACCTGCTCGCGTCGGCCGAAAACCCCGTTATCGTGACCTCCGAGCTCGGCAAGAGCGCTGCCGGCCGCGCGGCGCTTGCCCGCCTCTGCGATGTGGGCGGGTTCGGTGTCCTGGAGGCCAGCCCGGTCTACAGCAATCTCGACCCGGAGCATCCCTGCCACCTCGGCTATATCTTCGCGTCCCAGGTCAGCCCCGATCTCGAAAAGGCGGATGTCATCTTCGTCATCGAGTCGGATGTGCCGTGGTTCACCGCCCGCGTCACCGTTCCGGACAGCGCGAAGGTCATCCAGCTCGGCATCGATCCGTTCTATCAGCGCCTGCCGATGCGCGGGTTTCCGTGCGACGTGCCCCTGATCGGGCATCCGGAGCCTGCCCTGGACGGGCTGATCGCAAGGCTGGAAAGCCGCATTCCGGCCGAACTGCGCGACGGCCGGATCGCCGCGCATCGCAGCCGGCGCGATGACCAGCAGGCACAGCTGCAGGACGCGATCGCGCGCGACGGGCAACTGTCCGAGATCACGCCGCTTTGGGCCAACCATTGCATTTCGCGGCTTCTCGACGACGACACCATCGTCGTGAACGAATATCCGATCGACCTGCGCGTCGTGCAGCCCGGCGCCGCCGGCAGCTATTTCGGCCCCTCCCATGCCGGCGGGCTCGGCTGGGGCTTCGGCGCCGCGCTCGGCGTCAAGGCCGCGCGGCCCGACAAGACGGTCATCTGCACCCTGGGTGACGGGTCATACTATTATTGCGTGCCCGCCTCCTGTCATCAGATCGCGGCGGCGGAAAACCTGCCGATGCTGATCGTCGTCTTCAACAACGGTGGCTGGAACGAGGTCCGCAAGAGCGTCGTCAGCACCCATCCGGAGGGGTGGGCTGCGAAGGCGAACGAAGTTCCCTTGACGCGCTTCGGAGTCCGGGCCGGTTTCGAGAAGATCGCCGATGCCTTCGGCGGTTATGGCGCCGTTGTCGAGGATCCGGCCGAGCTTCTTCCCGCACTCGAGGCGGCGTTGCGCGCGGTCAGGGACGAAGGCCGGCACGCCCTCGTCAACGTCGTCGTCAGCGTCTGACGCCGTGCAGGGGCAGGAGATGAGCGTGACCATCGAAGACATCCTGGCCGAGCAGCGCGCGGCCTTCCGGGCGGAGGGGTTCGCCTCTCTGGAATCCCGGCGCGATCGCCTGACGCGGCTTTCCCGCGCGGTGCTCGTCTCCGAAGCGGAGCTCGTGGAGGCTCTGCAGGCCGATTTCACCAACCGCTCGCCCTTCGCGACACGGGCCGGCGACATCCTTGGCAGCGTCGCGGCGATCGAATATCACCTCGACAACCTCGAAGGCTGGATGAAGGCGGAACGGGTACTGTTGCCGTCCGAGGTCGAGGCGCACGGCACCTTCGCCGAAGTGCACTACCAGCCGTTGGGTGTGCTCGGTGCCATCATCCCGTGGAACGGGCCCGTGCTGATGGGCTGTCTGGCCGCGATGGGCGGCCTGGCCGCCGGCAATCGCGTCATGCTGAAGATGTCGGAACTGGCGCCTGCGACGGGAGAGGCCTTCGCGCGCGCGATATCGCGCTATTTCGACCGCTCGGAACTCGCCGTGATCAACGGGGACGCCACCGTGGCGGCCACGTTCTCCAGCCAGCCCTTCGACCACCTGCTGTTCACCGGCTCGACGGCGACGGGCCGCAAGGTCATGCGCGCGGCAGCGGAGAACCTGGTTCCGGTCACGCTGGAGCTCGGCGGCAAGAGCCCCGTCATCATCGGCGAGAGCGCGGACCTGCGGACTGTCGCCGACAGACTCGTGGCGGGCAAGCTGGCCTCTGCCGGCCAGGTCTGCGTGTCGCCGGACTACGTGCTGGCGCCCGCGGGCAAGGTCGAGGCCCTGGTCGGCGAATGCCGGCGCGCGGCCGAAGAAATCTTCCCGCAGATGATGCAGAATGTCGACTACACCAGCCTGATCGACCGGCGCGCCAATGCGCGCATGACGGCGCTCCTGCACGGGGCCCTGCAAATGGGCGCGCGCCTCGATTTCATTCCTGCCGACATGACGCTCGATGACCTTCCCGCCGAAGGACGCTTTCCCTTCGTGCTGGTCACCGGTGTCAGCGACGACATGGCGGTGATGCAGGAGGAGATTTTCGGGCCCGTGCTGCCCATCGTCGGCTACGAGACCGTCGATCTGGCGCTGGCGAAGGTGGCGTCCGGCGAACACCCCCTGTCCGCCTATTATTTCGGCGAGGACGAGGCGGAGGCGGCTCGCGTCGCGGCCGCGATCCAGACCGGAAGCGTGGTCATCAACGACGTCAGATGCCAGCTCGTCTACGAGGCGCTGCCGTTCGGCGGAGTCGGCAAGAGCGGCATGGGGCGATATCGCGGCAGGGCCGGGTTCGTCACCTTCAGCAACCGCAAGACTGTCCTGCACCAGAAAGCGCCGGACGCGGCCCTGGCGCGCGGCAGGCCGCCCTATTCGCCGCAGGCCCACGAGACGATATGCCAGGCGATCGCGCTGAAGAAGGCGCAGTACGAACTGGATTGAGACCGGGCGGCCGTCTCCTGGCGTCCGCCTATGATCGCGCAAGGGGCGTCCCGTCGATCGGGCGCCCGTAGATCAGGAGGCCGGATCGCGGCCTTCAGCCTTCACCGCGGTTCGCGCAGGACATGGCCCGCCCGATAGAGCGCGGACAGAAGCTCGGACCGGTTCGCATAGCCGGTCTTGGCGAGGATCGCCTTCACGTGGTTCTTGACCGTGGGCAGGGCGATTGCCAGCAGGCGCGAGATGTCCTGGTTGGGATAGCCGGACAGCAGAAGATCGAGGACCTCGCGTTCGCGTACAGTCAGGCCCGTGAGGATCTGTCCTTCCTTGTTGTGCACGAGCGCCGTGCACCACAGGTTGGCGAACATCGGCTGCATCTTCGACAGGCGGGCCATCTCCTCGGCCGTGAATTCCCGCTCTCCGTTCAGCCGGACGTAGCGCAGGCCGGCGCGGATGCTGCCTTCGGCATCGCGCAGGAACACCTCGGCCTTGTGCTTGATGCCCAGAACCTTGCGGAAACCGTCCACATACTCCTGGCTTTCCGCATCGACGCCGAAGCCGGGAGTCGTTCCGAAGACGCTTTCGTTCAGTCGGGCGAAGTACCGCGGATGGTACGGGTCGAGCGCGACAAACTTCGAGTAGAGCCCGCCCCAGTACTCGTTCGTGGCGCTGCTTATGTGGCCGAAGGGCTGAAGGCGATCATCGACCTCGTACAATACAATACGCTCGGCCGGCACGATGAGGCGGGCCGTGTCGAGTATGTAATTCTTGGCGGAGATAATATCCATTGTCGTAGAGCTGTCTCGTGACGGCTTGTCAGACGTGCCAATGCCCGGTCCGGATCGGGAACTAAGCGAGCCGCGACAAGGCTGTCAACCGACCGGCGGTTGGTCGCTTCATGCGGCGAAGGCAAAGGCTGTCCGGATATTTCCGGCCTTGCTGACAAGTTTCGTCGGCTACTGCGCGATATTCGGGAGCTGCCTTGGGCCGCGGTCTGTTTTCTGCCGGGTGCGGGCGCGTTGTTTGCTCCAATCGGGCGCGACGTTCCCGCGGCAGACAACGCGATCGCGCCTTTCGTCGCCTTGCGCCGCCGGAACCCTTTCAAGATCAAGGCGGCGGGACCTGCCTAAGCAAGGCATGTCCCGCCGCCTGAATGTCGCGGCTTTGACGATGTGACCTAGTTGCCGACGCCGGTCGACTTCTCGGTCAGCATGGCCTGGTAAAGGTAGGCCACCTGGGTGCGGTTGGTCGCGTTCAGCTTCCGCATGAGATTGCGGATATGCACCTTGACCGTGCTTTCCCGCATGTTCAGCTCATAGGCGATGATCTTGTTCGGCTTGCCTTCGCGCAGCTTCTCGATGACCGCGTGCTGCCGGTCGGTGAAGAACGAATGCGGAGAGCGTTCGGCCGCTTCGGCCGCGTCCTTCGCCATGTGCCGCGACGCGATCAGGGCGCTCGCGGGGACATAGGTCCCGCCTGCCAACACCAGGTGCAAGGCCTCGACTGCCACCTCGAGCGATACGCTGGAGGGAAGGTATCCCTTGGCGCCGACATCGAGAGCATCGAGAACGTGCGCCGGATCTTCATTGTCAGCGACGATGATGATCGGCGGAACGGAGCCCCGGCCCGAAAACACCTCGGTCACGTTTTCGATTTCCGAACGCACATTGGCCGAGACGGGAACATAGAGAAACACGGCGCTGGGCGGCGGCTGGTCGTCGGCCATGCGGATCCATTCGGTGATATCGGGGATCGCCACAATCCTCGCCGCAGCCGCCGAAAGGCGAAAGCATTCTTCGAAACACTGACGCAGCAGCGTTCTGGGTTCCACAAACAGAACCGGCGCTGCAACGCGGACATCACTTTCGGCCTTATCGCTAAGGCCGGTATCCTTTAGGTGGTCGTCGTTACTGACGTTCATAATTTCCTCTCCGCTCTTACGACGATCGGTTCCCACTTTTGTTGAACGTGAACCGAAACCAATTGGCGGCCTCACCGAACGACTAGCACTATTGTTGCGAAGACGACTAATCGAATTCCGTGAAATGTTTAACTGTTAAGTTTAACTTCCAGGGAGGCACTGATCCGTCCCTCGTCGGTTTCGCGATATCTTCCGGGCGATTCATCTCAGTGTTGAATGTACGCCGGCTAGTAAAATATGTCGGCCCGTCCACGGAGCGCAAGAAGACCGCAGGCGCCAGGCGTCGGATACGCTGATCATGACCACCGCCAAGGGCACGCAGACGAAGAAGGAGCGGCATTGGCTCAAGATCAATCGTGCGCCGGTTCTCAGCTTGTGGGCCGGCGTCGTTGCCGAATGTCTCGGCTTCGATCGCGCCGAAGCGCTGACGCTTGGCCGTGCGGTCGCGGGCCTGAACGCCTATTCCAAAGGCGTCTCGATCGGCCTGTTCCAGCCGGCACCGCACGAGGTCAAGGAAAAGCGCAGATCGCTGCGGAAACACGAAGCCCTGTCGGTCGATCTTCTGGGGCGGGCCGTCCCCGTAGCGCAGACCGATGCCGGGCTTCGAGCCCTCAGCAAGGACAGGCCGATCAAGCCGGACAGCGTTCGGCGCTACCTGGAGAGCAAGTTCGGTGATGCCCTGGACGATGCCCGCGAGGCCATGATGTGCCTGGCCGGGTCGATGACCCGCGCCGAACTCGCGGAGCACGCCTACCGGCTCTACGAGGAATTCCGGCCGGATGTGCCATCCGGGGCGAAGGGATGGGGGGCTGCGGGTCCGCTCGATCTTGATAAGATCCGGCATATGGCAAACTGAGAGGCGGCGTCCGGCCCGTTCCCGAACGTCGCAAAGGGAGGAGATCGACGTCCGATGTTCAAGCTGATCCTGGTTCCGATCGACCTGTCCGATCCCGAATTGTACCAGCGCGCGGTTCACGTCGCCGCCGACATGGCCCGTCAGTCCGGCGGCAAGATCCGATTGATGACGGTCATCTCCGCGGTGCCGCCATCGGTTTCGCAGTATGTTCCGCCCGAAATCCACGGACAGGTCGTCGATGAGGCGAGAACGCGACTGAACCTGCTTGCTACGGAGACCGGCCTTGGCGATGCCGCTTCGGCGATCGTGCGTGACGGCGCCGTCTATCACGAAGTGCTGGCCGAAGCCGAAGACGCTGGCGCCGACCTGATCGTCATGGGGTCTCACCGCCCCGCGATGTCGACCTATCTGCTTGGATCGAACGCGGCGCGCATCGTCCGCCATGCAACCTGTTCGGTGATGGTCATCCGCTGAGTCCGCCGCTGTCGCGCGGCGGGCGCGGGGCCCAAGCCCCGCTTGTCGGCGGAGCGGCGGCCAGCTTACCTTGCCGATCGGACAGCTTGGTCCCAAGACGGAGGCTGGCCCGGAAGGCTGGAACACGACCATTGCGACGCCATCAGACAGCCCAAGGAGCGAAGCGGTCCACATGATGCGGGATTATCACGCTGCCGAGATTGACGCCTGTCTGGACACGCTCGGCGCGACGGCGGCGGGCCTCTCGACCTCGGACGCCGCGCAGCGGCTGGAGACGCATGGCGCCAACAGGCTTCCGCAACCGCCAAGGCGGCCCGCGATCCTGCGGTTCCTGTCCCACTTCCACAATATCCTGATCTACGTTCTGCTCGGCTCCGCCGTGATCACGGCGGTCCTGCAGCACTTCACCGATATGGCCGTCATTCTCGCCGTCGTGATCGCAAACGCGGTGATCGGCTTCATCCAGGAGGGCAAGGCGGAGAGAGCGATGGAATCGATCCGCGGCATGCTCGCGCCCCACGCGGCCGTGCTGCGCGACGGCGAACGCCGCAGCATCGAGGCCGAAGAGCTGGTGCCCGGCGACATCGTTCTGCTGGAGCCCGGTGACAAGGTTCCCGCCGATCTGAGGCTGATCCGCGCGCACGGCCTGCAGGTGCAGGAATCGATCCTGACCGGCGAATCCGTCCCGGTCGACAAAGCCATCGCTCCCGTGGCGGGCGACGCGGCGCTCGGGGATCGTTCCTCGATGGCCTATAGCGGAACGATGGTGACCAGCGGCCAGGGGCGCGGCGTCGTCGTCGCCACCGGCGCACATACCGAGATCGGGCGCATCAGCGGTCTATTGGCGGAGGTGGAGGTTCTCGCCACGCCGCTCGTGCGCCAGATGAACGTGTTCGCGAAGTGGCTGACGATCCTGATCCTGCTGATCGCCGCCGTCCTGCTCGTCTACGGCTACTTCGTCGATCACCACGAATTCTCGGAGATGTTCATGGCCGTGGTTGGCCTGTCGGTGGCCGCCATTCCCGAGGGCCTGCCGGCTGTCCTGACGATCACGCTGGCCGTGGGTGTCCAGGCCATGGCGCGGCGCAACGCGATCGTACGCCGCTTGCCGGCGATCGAGACGCTGGGCTCGGTATCGGTGATCTGCACCGACAAGACCGGGACGCTGACGCGCAACGAGATGATGGTGGCCTCGGTGGCGGTGACCGGCCATCTGTTCTCGTTCGAGGGGACAGGGTACGAGCCCGAAGGCGCCGTGCTGCTCGCCGATAGTCGGGTCAACGGGCTGGACCATCTGCATCTGAACGAGCTGGCGCGGGCCGCTGCGTCCTGCAACGACGCGTCGCTGCACCTTCGCGAGGGATTCTGGACTGTCGAAGGCGATCCGATGGAGGGCGCGCTTCTGGCGCTTGCGGGGAAGGTCGGCGTCGATGTCAGCCAGGAGCTGTCGGCGCGCACGCGCACGGACGAAATACCCTTCGACTCGCGCCACAAGTTCATGGCCACCCTGCATCACGACCATCCGGGCCACGCCGACATATTCGTCAAGGGCGCGCCGGAGCAAATACTCGCGATGTGCGCCGAGCAGCGTGGCGCATCGGGCGACGGCGCGCCGCTGGACGAAGCCTTCTGGACAGACCGCGCCGACAGCATGGCCGCGCAGGGCCAGCGGGTGCTCGCCATCGCGACACGGCAGGTGGAGGCCGGACAGACCGCGATCGATTTCGCCGACGTCGAGGGCGGCCTGGTCCTTGTGGGTCTGGTCGGGCTGATCGATCCGCCGCGGGCGGAATCGATCGAGGCCGTCGCCGAGTGCCGCCGGGCGGGCATACGGGTCAAGATGATCACGGGCGACCATGCCGGAACCGCCGCGGCGATCGGCAAGCTGATCGGTCTGGAAAACACCGGCAAGGTGCTCACCGGCCGGGATCTGGACATGATGGACGACGCGGAACTGGCCGTGGCCGTGTCCACGGTGGACATCTTCGCGCGCACCAATCCCGAGCACAAGCTGCGGCTGGTGATGGCCCTTCAATCGCAGGGTATCACCGTGGCGATGACGGGGGACGGCGTCAACGACGCGCCGGCGCTCAAGCGCGCCGACGCCGGCATCGCCATGGGCAGGAAGGGCAGCGAGGCGGCCAAGGAGGCGGCCGAGCTGGTGCTCGCCGACGACAATTTCGCGTCCATCGTCGCGGCGGTGCGTGAAGGGCGGACGGTCTACGATAACATCAAGAAGGTCATCAGTTGGACCCTACCGACCAATGCGGGCGAGGCGATGACCATCGTCGTGGCGCTATTGTTCGGCATAACGCTGCCGATCACGCCGGTCCAGATCCTGTGGGTCAATCTGATTACCGCGATCACACTGGGCATAGCCCTGGCGTTCGAGCCGACCGAGGACAACACCATGCGTCGGCTGCCGCGGCCACGCGACGAACCGCTGCTGACCGGCGCGCTGGGCTGGCACATCGTGTTCGTGTCGATGCTGTTTCTGGGCGGTGTCTTCGGGATCTACGCCTACGCCGTCGACCGCGGCTACTCGGTCGATCTGGCCCGGACGATGGCGCTCAACACGCTGGTCGTCATGGAGATTTTTCACCTCTTCTTCATTCGGAACATCTACGGCACCTCGCTGACGTTGAAGGCCGTGCGGGCGACGCCGGTGGTCTGGGCGACGGTGATCGCGGTTACCGTGGCGCAGTTCGCGATCACCTATATCGGGCCGTTGCAGCGGGTCTTCGCCACCGAGGCGGTGCCGCTGACCGACGGCGTGCTGATCGTGGCGATGGGCGTCATGCTGTTCGCGATCGTCGAAGTGGAGAAACAGCTGCGCCTGAGCCTTGTCGCGCGGACCAGGTATCGCGCCGGCGTCGAGTAGGACACGGGCTGGTCCCCCGCATTCGACGCCGAGAAAAGCCAGTGTCCTGGCGGGGCCGCCATCGCGCTAGCCGGCGAAGGCGCGGACCGCGGCGAGAGCCTGGTCGATGTCGGCCGGCGTATGGTCGGCGGAAATCTGGAAGCGGATCTCCTCGTCGCCCTTCGGAACCACCGGAAAGCCCAGCCCGGTCGCCAGCACGCCGCTCTCGAACAGGTGCGCCACAAGCCGCGTCGTCTTCGGCGTGTCGCGCACCATCAGCGGCACCACGGGATGCTCGCCGGGGATGGTTTCCCAGCCGAGATCGACGAGCCCCTGCTCGAAACGCCGGGTCATGGCGTGCAGATGGGCAAGCATGTCATGCCCGCGCGCGCTGTCGACGATGTCGACGGCCTTGACGGCGGCCGCCGCCTCGCCGGGCGTGATCGGGTTCGAATAGATGTAGAACGGGGCGGTCTCGCGCAGATAGTCGACGAAGGTCCGGTCGCCGGTGACGTAGCCGCCGTTGACGCCGAACGCCTTGCCGAGCGTGGCGACCAGCAGGTCGCAGGGGCCGGAGGCGGTGACCTCCTCCGTGCCGCGGCCGGTCTTGCCGAAGGCGCCGATGCCGTGGGAATCGTCGACGACGACGAGCACGTTCTCGGGATAGTCGCCGTCGTATTTCTTCGCCAGAGCCATGATCCGGTCGAGCGGGGCATGGTCGCCGCGCATGCTGAAGATGCCGTCGGTGACGACGATCGCGCGCCCGCACGCGCCGCTCGCCTCGCGAAGGTGGCGCTCGAGCTCGTCCATCGCCAGATGGGCGTAGATGCGCTTTTCGCCCGGCTCGGAAAGCCGGATGGCGTTGATGATGCAATTGTGGTTCAGCGCGTCGCTGATCACCGCCGTCTGCGGTGTGATGAGCTGCGGCAATAGCCCCATCACGGTGGCATAGGCGGAGGAGAATATCATCGCCGCCTCGCGGCCGTGGAAGGCGGCAAGCCGTTGTTCGAGCGCGAGATGCGGCGTCCAGGTGCCGGAGATGAAGCGCACCGCGCCCGGCCCGGTGCCATAGGCGCGCACGGCCTGCTCCTCCGCCGCGATCAGATCCGCGGTGAACGACAGGCCGAGATAGCTGTTGGCGTTCATGCGCAGGAACGGCCGGTCGCCGTGGCCTTCCAGCAGGAAGCGCGGACCCTTCCCGTCAGCGGGCGGTATGACCGCGCGGATCACGCGCTCGAGGCCCTTGCGCGTGCCCGCGGCCGTCAGCGCGTCCACCTTCGCGTTCAGCAGGTCCAGCAGCCGGTCATGGGGCATGTCGGGTCTCCCGGTTCGCTCAGGCCCGGCTGGCGGGCTTCAGTCGCGCGCCGAGCTTTTCGATCATGTCCGCGCACATGGCGTCGAGGTCGTAGCGTGGCGCCCAGCCCCAGTCGGCGCGCGCGGCGCTGTCGTCGAGCGATCGCGGCCAGGACTCGGCGATCGCCTGGCGCACCGGGTCGACATCGTAGTCGATGACGAAGCCGGGGATCTGTCGTTCGATCGCCGCCGCCAGCTCGGCCGGCGTGAGGTTCATCGCCGTGACGTTGTAGGCGTTGCGGTGATTGAGCCGCGCGGCGTCCGCCTGCATCAGCTCGATCATCGCGCGTATGGCGTCGGGCATGTACATCATGTCGAGCCGTGTGTCGGCGCTCAGAAAGCAGGTGTAGTGGCGGTAGCGGATCGCCTGATGGAAGATCTCCACCGCATAGTCGGTGGTGCCGCCGCCGGGCGGGGCGGAATAGGAGATCAGGCCGGGCAGCCTCAGGCCCCGCGTGTCGACCCCGAAGCGCTGGGCGTAGTAATCGGCCAGAAGCTCGCCCGACACCTTGGTGAGGCCATACATCGTGGTCGGGCGCTGGACGGTGACCTGCGGCGTGTGATCGCGCGGCGTCGAAGGGCCGAAGGCGCCGATGGAACTGGGGAAGAACACCGCGCAATCGTATTGGCGGGCGACCTCGAGGACGTTGTAGAGCCCGCCCATGTTGACGCTCCAGGCGATCTGCGGCTTGTCCTCGGCGACCGCGGAGAGCAGGGCGGCCATGTGATAGATCGTGCCGATGTCGTGGCGGCGCATCACCTCGTGGATCTGGTGTGGCCGCGTGCAGTCGACATGTTCGTAAGGGCCCGCCGATCCGCCGTTGCCGGGCTGCAGCATGCGGATGTCGGTGGCGATGATGCGCTCCGCCCCGTAGTGGGCCCGCAGCGCGGGAACGAGCTCGCTGCCTATCTGGCCGAGCGCGCCGGTGACCAGGATGTTGCGCACGATCGTCTCGCTTGCCTGCCTGCCTGCGAACCAGCATTGCACGAAACCGGTGATGGCGGCGCGAATAAAATCCCGGTTAGCCCGCGCCGCCGGGGATGCGGTCGGGGGGCTCCGGCTGGACGCAGCGTTCCCACGGCCACAGCCGGCCCATGGCCAGGTAGATGAAGGAGCCGGACCAGGTAATCAGCAGCAGCCCGTTCAGGGCCTCGATGCCCGCGATGAAACGCAGATGGCCTCCGGGGAATACGTCGCCGAGCCCGAGAGACGTGTAGGTGACGATGGAGAAGTAGAGGTAGTCGAGTTCGCTTATGACCGGGCGTCCGCCGAAGTCGCCAAGCCGCAGGACGTTGACCGAGACCGCATAGGCCGCGGCATACAGCACGACTTCGCCGAGATGGGCCATCAGCGTGATGAAGACGATGGACAGCACGCGCTGCCGTGGCCGCATGGCGACGCGCGCCATCCCGCTCGAAAGCCAGTGCAGGATCGAATAGTGAAATCCGGTCGTCGCCAGGACCAGGCAGAGCGAAAGGATCACAGCGATGCCGATGGCGACCCTCCCTGTCCGGGTCCATTGGGGCGTTCGCAGCCGCGTCGGCGACGCCGCGCCGATCATCCATCGTGAATTTGCCTCACCGCGCGACCGAATTGATTGATGCGCGTTAAAGAATGAGGGCCGCTTGAACGGGTAAATGTTTCCCGTGTGGCGGTAATCGAGAAGCCCTGCCGCGGCAGTTGTTTCGCTTGGCGGCGGAGGGGAGTCGATGCGCATCGAGCCGAGACCCGAGCAGGAAACGTCCTGGTATCTGCGGCCCTTCTTCTGGAACCAGCGCCGGAAATACGGGCAGGTTCTGGACGCCGCGCGTCTCTGGGCCCGATCGCCGAAGCTGTTCGTCGCGGTCGCGTGCCTGTACGGAGTGATCGACAGGAGAGGCTCGCCCATCGAACCGTCGCTGCGCTCGCTGATCACGGTCCGGGTGTCGCAAATCAACCACTGCCCGTTCTGCGTCGATCTGAACTCCGCGACACTGCTCAAGCGGGGCGCGGGCTGGGACAAGGTCGTGTCTCTCGGCAACTGGCGGGACAGCGCGATCTACAGCGACCGGGAACGAAGCGCCCTTGATTACGCCGAGGAGATGACGGTATCCGGGCCCGGCGTCCGCGACGACACCGTGAATACGCTGCGCGATCACTTTTCCGATGATGCGATCGTCGAGCTGACCGCGCTGATCGCCTTCCAGAACCTGTCGAGCAAGTTCAACGCGGCCCTCGGTGTTCCGCCGCAGGGGTTCTGCGAACGTCCCGTCGCCGCGGACGGCGAGGCGGTTCCGGACGGGGCGCGTTGGGCACGCGAGCAGACGGTGGGAGAGGCCTGATGCTGGCTCGGGACGTCATGACGACCAATGTCATTACCGTCGGGCCGGAGACCTCGGTCCGCGATATCGCGAGACAGTTGGTGACGTCTCGCATCAGCGCGGTCCCCGTGGTCGACGACGACGGTCAACTCGTGGGCCTCGTCAGCGAAGGCGATCTGATGCGGCGGCCCGAAACCGGCGCCGCGCGTCATCCGTCCTGGTGGCTGCGGCTGCTCGCCGAGCCGGAGACCAGCGCACGCGACTATGTGAAGTCGCACGGGCTCAACGCCCGGGACGTCATGACGCGCGACGTCGTCACCATCGCCGAGGATGCCTCGCTGGAGGACGTGGCGACGCTTCTGGAGGGGTATCGGATCAAGCGCGTGCCGGTGGTTCGCGACGGGAAAGTCGTCGGCATCGTCAGCCGCGCGAACCTGCTGCACGGATTGGTCGCGCGCGGACCGGGCACGGCGCCCTCGCTCGACGATCGCGGGCTTCGCGACGCGCTGGACAAGGCCGTCGCCGATACCGGCATCCGCAAGGAATTCATCAATATCGTCGTGAACGACGGGGTCGTCCGGCTCTGGGGCGCGGTTGAGACCAATGCCGAGAAGCAGGCGTTGCGCGTCGCCGCCGAGGGCACGCCCGGCGTGAAGGGCGTCGAGGATCACGTAGGCGTCCTGCCGCAAATGGTCCGGGCGGTGATCTGGGCCGAGTGAGCGGAGCGCCGAGGCGGTATCGCGCGCGCAGGCCGCGTCACCCGGCACAGTCAAACCGGTCTCGGAGCGCCGGTGTCGTTTCCAAGTGTCCAGCGCAAAAGCAGGGGAGGGAGATAGCGATGAAACGTCCAACAGGGATCGTCGCCGCCATAGTCGCCGTTGGCTTCGTCGCATGGGGCGGAGATGGGGCGCTCGCCAAGAGCCACGGCGAGCCCGGCGAAGCGATGGAAGGGCAGGCGATCGCGCCCGGCCTGGCCATGCCGGGGATGGACCCGATCCGCGGCCGGGACCTGTTCGCCAGCAAGGGGTGCGTCGTCTGCCATGCGATCAACGGGGTCGGCGGCGAGGACGCGCCCGCGCTCGACGCCGATACGATGCCGGCGCCGATGAACCCGTTCGAGTTCGCCGCCAAGATGTGGCGCGGCGCCGAGGCGATGGTCTACCTGCAGCGGGAGGAGCTGGGCGAGCCGATCGCGTTCGACGGCGCGGAGCTGGCCGACATCATCGCCTTCGTCCATGACGCCGAAGCGCAGCGGCAATTCTCGGCCTCTGACATCCCGGCCGGGGTCCGGGATTTGATGCATCACATGGAGGACGGCGACGACGACCACGGGGACGCGGACGAGGACCAGGAGGCGGCCGAAGACCGCGACGAGGCACACGATTGAGGCGGTGTGTTTGTGCTCTGGTGGGTGTACTTCAGGTCGTGGTCGGCAGGTCGCCAACGTCGGAATGTGTCCGATGCGACCTGACCCGGTCTTCGGTCGGTTCGCTATGCGGCATTCCGGCGTGATCGACGCCGGGTCGTGAAAGTGCTTCCCCGTGAGGCTGCAGGCGCCGCGTGAGCCGGGACGGGCGTGTTGGCACAGACGGGGTCGTCCTCCGGCGCTCAATTGATGCCCGGTATCCAAAGTACCAGGGCGGGGAAGGCGATCAGAAAGACGATCTTGAGCAGGTCGATCAGCACGAAGGGAATGACGCCCCGGTAGGCCGTGCCAACCGACAGATCGGGTGCGATACTCTTCAGAATGAAGATGTTTATCCCGAACGGTGGCGTCAGCACGCCGAGCTCGACCAGCAACACCATGATCACACCCCACCACAGCAGGTCGAAGCCCAGGGCCTGGACAATCGCCGCGGATGTCGAGGCGGTGATCATCATCACCGTCGTGCTGTCCATGAAGGCGCCGATCAGAATATAGAAGGCGACCATCAGGCTGAGCACAGCCCATGTCGGAAGTCCCAGGCCGACCACGCCGTCCGTGATCGTCTGGAGCAGAGAGGTGGATGCCAGGAAAAAGGTGATGATCAGGGCTCCGATGATCATGAAATAGATCATCGAAGTCGAGCGCGTCGCGGCAGCGGCGATCGACCAGAAAGCGCCGTTGGATAGCTTTCTGCGCCACAGCGCGACGACGAACGCGAATACGGCGCCGAGCGAGGCGGCCTCGGTCGCCGTCATGATCCCGAAGAAGATCGATCCCATGACCGTCGCGAACATGAGAAACACCGGCAGGCAGACCGCCGCCGATTCCCGCAGTTCCCGACGATCCCAGCGTCCGCCCGACGGCGCCGCGTTCTTGTTTGCGGCGACCCAGATCAACACGACCGCGGCATAGCAAATGACCGTAATCACGGCCGGCACCAGGATCGCGAGGTACATCGCTCCGATCGATTCCTCGACCAGCAGGGCATAGATCACCACGACCGTCGATGGCGGAATCAACTGTCCGAGGGTGCCGCCGGCGGCGATGACGCCGGATACCAGGGGGCGGGCGTAGCCGCGGCTGGTCATCTCGGGATAGGCCGCCGTTCCGATGCTGATGATCGTCGCCATGGAGGAGCCGGTCAGCGCGCCGAACCCGGCGCAGCCGCCGATGGTTGCAAGCGCCAGGCCGCCGCGGAACGGCGCGAACAGGGCATGGGCGAAGCGGTAGATGTCGTTGGACATGCCGCCGGCGATGGCGAACCCGCCCATCAGCAGGAAATAGGGAATGACACCGAGATCGCTGCTGCGCAGCAGGCCCAGCGTTTCGGAGCCGGCGATGTTGAAGGCGGCGTTCGGTCCGAAGGTCGCGGTGATGCCGAGCATGGCGACGCCGCCGAGAACGGCGGCCAGCGGGACGTAGAACAGAAGGGCGCCCCAAACCAGCACGATCACGATCACGCTGGCCGTCAGCATGTCGGACTGGAAAGCGGGCCTGGGGAGCGAGATAGCGGCGACGACAGCGGCGAGGGCGAGGAGCGTGCCGCCGCCGATCACGAGCGTGGAGCGGACCGGGCGCCCTACCCTGCCGGCAAGGTCGAGGGCGGCGACGGCCTGGGCGGGGATGCAAAGCAGGAAGAGAATGAAGATGACCGTGTAGAACGGCCATAGCTTCCACTGGCGGATCGGCGTTTCCATACCGCGCTCGTAGGACAGTACCAACTGGTCGAAGACGGCCACCGCGAGGCAGACGATGAGGAACAGGTAGAGGAAGGCGCCGATCGCCCGAAGGACCGACTGCTGGCGTTCGCTCAAAACCCCCGACAGAAGATCCACCTCGAGATTCGCCCGCTGCGACAGCCCGCTGGCCAGCACCGAGGCGATCGCCACCGAGAACAGGGTCGAGAACAGTTCGTTGGAACCGGTGATCGGGGCGTTGAGCAGCCAGCGAAAGATGATGATGTCGACCAGGTTCAGAATGCCGATCGCCAGCATGATGACGACGCCGAAGGAGGCGATCTTCTGGTTCGCGTTCTTCAACGCAGTATCAATGCGCTGAAGCAGGCTGTCGCGCTGCCCGGTCGCGCCGCCAGCAGTGTCGTTCAATGACGGTTCCATTTGCTCAACGTCGTCCACTTGCTTTCGCTCCGCTGGAGCGATGCGGGATTACTGATCCGAAAGGGGAGCCGGCCCGAAGGAGCCGCCTGGCCAGGGGTGGGCCAAACGGTTCCGGCGACGCGCGCCGACGACGGGCGCGGCTTTGGGGGCGGCGTGTCAGTCGGCCGCGGCGGCGTACTCCGCCTTGAAGGCATCGAGGACGGCTTGGCCGTCGGGAGTGCGTTCGATCCACGACGCGATGACGGGTGATATCAATTCCCTGACCTTCTCCAGCTCGGCCTCGTCGAAACGGCTGGCGGAATACTGAGGCTCGTTGGCGGAGCTGGCCGTGATCCCGTCGATGAATTCGTCATAGGCCTGACCCAGGCGGCGCGTGCCGTCTTCGCCGGTGAACGAGTCAAGCACGGCCCTGCCCTTGGGGCTGAGGCCTTCGTAGAAGGACTTGTTGATCACGACCGCGGTCGGAACGCCACCGAAGGTTACGTTGATCAGATGCTGGTGCAGAAGCTCCGTCAGACGGAACGATTGAAACGTGTCCGGGCTGGTGATCACGGCATCGACCACACCCCTGCTCGCCGCCTGATACATCTCGGTGGGCGATATGAACGCGGGCGAGGCCCCAAGGGCGGACATGGCATCGGCGGTGTTCTTGTCGCTTACCCGGACCTTCAGCCCGGCGAGCGACTCCAACGACGTGATCGGTTCGCGCGAGCGAAGCGTATTGGAGGCGAGCACGCCGAAGAGCAGCAGCTTTCCCTCGGCGAACTCGTCGCCAAGCAAGCCCTTCTCCTGAAGTTTCCATAGCGCCAGGGAGGCGCGGGCTGGGTCGCCGCCGACCAGCGGCAGTGTCGTGACGGTAGACCGCGGGAACGGCTGGCCGGTGGCGGGCAGAACCCAGATCCCCATTTCAGCAACGCCGGTCACAACCCTGTCGACGATGTTCGCCGTGTTGGCGAAGGTCGGGCCGAGGATCTGTATCTCGAACTCCCCGTCCGCGGCCTTGTTGATCTCCTCAGCCCAGGGCCGGTAGACCTCTTCGATCAACGGGCTCGTCTCGGGCAGCGTCGTGGCGAAGCGGACGACGGTCTGCGCCCATGCGGACGTGCTGAAGGACGCAAGCCCCAAAGCCAGAAGAGACGTTGTTGCCTTCGCTTTCCACCAGGCCTTTGCGGAACTGGCGTCTGTATTGATGAATATCACGGTTATTCCTCCACTCGATGAAGCACGGTGTCTCAATCGCCCACCTGCCGTTGCGTGCTGTCAGGTGAACGCCTCTTGGATCATGTCGCTGTCGGGGACGGACGCCTTCCCATCTGCTGCGATGGGACGACCGGTTCCTTCCCGGAGCGCCTTCCGTTCACCGGAAAGCGCGACGACGTCGCCTCTGTCGGTAGCGTTCGCGGCATCGTTCCGGGGGACGTGAATCGCTTGGATGGGGATGGGGTTGTTCGCTGGCGTGGTCGTGAGCCCGAGGGCATCCGGTTCCGCCAGGGCGGGTAGCGTGCCGCCGAGAAATACGGTGTCCCACACCTTTGCGACGCGCGCTGCCATCGAACGAATATCCCCCCTGCTCTCGAATGGAGCAGATTTCATTTGCTTTAGCCGATGCCGACGGCTTCAGTTCGTATCGACCCGGCGACTGCGGCGTCTCCAAAATATCTTATTTCTAAAATAATATAGATGGAACGGTTTCCGCATGCAACAGCGTTGTCTGGTGCGCGCGGGAAACCGGTGCGCTGGCGGCGATACCGCGGGCATGGATCGGGGCAAATGGCGCCCGAACGGGCGACGGCGCGATCGCGCAAGCTATTTGTTGCAGCGGCCCGCTCTCGACATTTCCGTCCGCCTTCCAAACAAGAGCCGGCCGGGGGCGAAAACGTGGTGCAGAGATTGCCGGTCAACAACGCCATATCCTAAATAATTCATATTATTCAATATTATGACATGATCCTGGGTGGATTCTGGTGGGGGCGCAATGGCTTCAGTCTGATCCGATTGGCTGGCAGCAAATCAACAATTGAGGACGATCAAAACCGGCGCGCTGACCTGGCATTCCCGCCATGCATCGTGCACGGTCTAAGGCGCTTTCGCCCGTGAGGGCGGAGGGCACACATCGACGTGCTCTATCGCGACAGGCGCCGATGAGGTCGCACGGCTTCGATCCTCGGATTCCGGAATGGACAGGAACGCAGTCAGACTTGTCCACCCGTATCCTGGCGCTCGCCCAAGTTTCCAGTTCCCTCTAAAAACCTATATACAGCAACGATATTGCTACCTATCTGAGGCGGCGTTCGGGGTCGCGATCGGCGGATACTATATCCTTTATACATAAAATAAGTTGACGCTCCTGGGGCGCGATGGTTCAATCTTTCCTGACACGGGCTGATTCAGCCTGCTCGCCAGCCGCGGCCCCGCTAACCGCAGAGACCTCGCAGATGAATTTTGACTTCTCGGAAGACCAGAAACAGCTCAAGCACGTCGTCAATCGACTACTGGCCGACAATTGCTCCGTCTCTGTTGTCCGTTCCGCGATGGAAAAGCACGATGGCGTCGACTGGGCCTTGTGGGAAACCGTGGCGGGCATCGGGCTGATGGGTACGAATATCCCGGAAGCCTATGGTGGAGCGGGGTTCGGTTATCTGGAGCTTTGCGTCGTCGCCGAGGAGTTCGGCCGGGCTCTCGCGCCCGTCCCGTTCGCCAGCAGTGTCTACCAGTTCGCCGAATACCTCGTGCATGGTGGTACGGAGACGCAGAAGTCCGAGTTGCTTCCGCAGGTGGCTGCCGGACAGCTCATCGGCACGGTCGCGCTCGATGGTGGGCGAGGGTACGGCGGCGTGCCGATGTCCTTCGCCAATGGCAGGCTGTCGGGCGTCTCTCCGATCGTCGTCGATGGCGGGTGCGCGAGCTGGGCCATCGTCAGGGCATTGGATACGCGGTTCGACCGGGACGGCCTGTTCCTAGTCAACCTCACGGCGCCCGGTGTTGCCCGCACGCAGGTGCAGCTGTTCGACCGGATGCACAAGGGCGTTCGCCTCGAGCTGTCTTCCGTGGAGGCCGAGCCCCTGGCCGTCAGCGGGCTTCTCGACCACGTTCGGGACGCGACAGCGGTGCTGCTTGCCTTCGAGCAGGTCGGGGGTGCGGAACGCTGCATCGAAATGGCCACCGAATACACGCGCCAGCGCTTTGCCTTCGGGCGGCCGGTAGGCTCGTTTCAGGCGATCAAGCACATGCTCGCCAATATGTTCATCACGGCCACGCTCGCGCGCTCGAACGCCTATTACGGGGCCTGGGCCCTGGCAACCGGGTCCGACGAATTGCCGGTGGCCGCCGCGACGGCCCGAGTCAGCGCGACCCATGCCTTTCAGGAGTGCGCGATGAACAACATCCAGGCCCACGGCGGCATCGGGTTCACCTGGGATATCGACTGCCACCTCTACTACAGACGGTCCAACTTTCTCGCGATCGCGTTGGGAGGCCTTTCCGACTGGGAAATCGCGCTCGTCGACAGGCTGTCCGCGCGTCCCCATTCGATCTGACGATTCCGAACAGAAGGACCCAGACAGTGGATTTCGACGATTCCCCCGAAGAAGCCGCATTTCGGCGCGAGGCGCGCGATTGGATCGAGGCGAATGCGCCGGTGGAGCACCTGGGCGCCTTGAAGCGCTCCGGCTTCGGCTTGCTGGAAATCGACGCGACCGAGGCCGAGAAGGTGGCCCTGGGGCGCGACTGGCAGCAAAAGAAATACGATGCCGGCTGGGGCTGCATCCATTGGCCCGAGGCCTATGGCGGGCGCGACGCGAGCCCCGTTCAGAACATCATCTTCCATCAAGAAGAGGGGCATTACGCGAAACTGACCGAGCGCCTCATCGTCGGCCTCAGCATGTGCGCGCCGACGCTGATGGTTCATGCCAGCGAGGACATCAACAAGACCCTGCTGCCCAGAATGGGGCGATCGGACGATATCTGGTGCCAGCTCTTTTCGGAGCCCGGCGCGGGCTCGGACCTGGCGGGAATCCGGACGCGGGCGGAAAGGACCGGCGACGGCTGGCGCATCAACGGACAGAAGATCTGGACCAGCGGCGCCCACTATTCGCAATGGGGCCTGCTTCTGACGCGCACGGATTCGGAGCTGCCGAAACACAAGGGGCTGACGATGTTCATCGTCAGGATGGACACGCCCGGCATCGAGGTGCGGCAGATCCGTCAGATGAGCGAGCAGTCCGGGTTCAACGAGGTGTTCTTCACCGACGTCCATATCCCGGACGAGCACCGTATCGGCGACGTCAACGATGGCTGGCGCGTCGCGCTGACGACGCTGATGAACGAACGCATGTCCGTCTCGACAACGATGACGACGGGGTTCGAGGAGCTGTTCGACTTCTGCCGAACCTGGCAGATCGACGGCAGGCCGGCGGTCGAGAACGATCTGGTCAAGGGGCGTCTGGCGTCCCTGGCGGTCCGCGCCAGCGGGCTCAAGTACACCTCGATGCGCGCGATCTCGGAGCTGTCCCAGGGCAATACGCCCGGTCCCGAAAACTCCGTGCTGAAGCTCGTGGCGGCGGCCGCGCGACAGGAGGCGGCCAAGTTCGCGCTGGATCTGCAGGGCAATATCGGGCTGGGGATCGGCGCCGACGCCTATGACGAAGGCCGGTTTCAGGCGATGCTCATGCGCGCTCCGGGAATGCGGCTCGAGGGCGGCTCCGACGAGATCCAGCGGTCGATCCTGGCCGAGCGCGTGCTGGGGATGCCGGGCGACCCCAGGGTCGACAAGGACATTCCCTTCTCCCGCGTGCCGACACGGTAACGCCGAGCCATGCGTGCCATGAGGGACGAGACGATATCGGGGCCGCTCGCCGACGTTCGCGTCGTCGAACTCGCCGCAATCGGTCCCGTCCCATTCTGCGGCATGATGCTGGCCGATCTCGGGGCGCGTGTTGTTCGCATCGATCGCAGTATGGCCGGCCCGATGGACCGATACGCGCCGGAAAATCGGGGCCGCACCGCGCTCGCGCTCGACCTGAAGTCAGAGGCGGGCCGGACACGCGCTCGCGACCTGATCGCTGGGGCCGATATCGTGATCGAAGGGTACCGTCCGGGCGTGATGGAGCGGCTTGGTCTCTGTCCCGAGGTCGTCCTTGCGGCCAATCCCGCGCTGGTCTACGGGCGCATGACCGGCTGGGGCCAGACCGGCCCCTACCGCGACGTCGCCGGCCACGACATCAACTTCATCGCCGTCTCGGGGGCGCTGCACGCAACCGGGCCGGCCGAGCATCCGGTTATCCCGCTAAACCTGGTCGGAGACTACGGCGGCGGCGCGATGCATCTGGTGGCCGGGGTGCTGGCGGCGCTGCATCACGCCCGGCGCACGGGCAGGGGCCAGGTCGTCGATTGCGCCATGAGCGATGCGGCGATCTCCCTGATGAGCATGATCTACCAGAAACGCGCGGAGGCCGAGTGGCGGGACAGCCGCGCCTCAAACGTCATCGACGGCGGCGCCCATTTCTACAATGTCTATCGGTGTCGCGACGGCGCGTGGATCGCGATCGGGGCGATCGAGGCGCGTTTCTATCGTCTGCTTCGCGAAAAGCTGGACCTGCAGGGTCCGCTGTTCGACCGGCAGCTCGATCGGTCGGCCTGGCCGGCGCTGAAGGCTCGGCTGTCCGAGATCTTCGCCCAGCGCACCCGAGCCGAATGGTGCGCGCTGCTGGAGGGCAGCGACGTCTGTTTCGCGCCGGTGCTGAGCATGGACGAGGCCGCCGAGCATCCCCACAACGTGGCGCGCGGCGCCTTCGTCGAACGCGATGGCAGGCTCACGACGGCGCCGGTGCCGCGGCTGTCGGCGACGCCGGCTTCGATCCGCCCGGGCGCGGCGGTCGGGCCGGCCGACACGGCCGAATTCCTGAAGGACTGGGCCATCCAATGACGATGATCGCGTGCAGGGGCGGCGGCACCATTTGCCGGCGCCGCAGGAGGAGTTGACCTTGGGTACGACATCCCGGAGGGGATATCTGGACGGCTACCGGGTCGTGGATCTCACCGATTTCAGGGGGCTCATGGCCGGACGGCTGCTTGCCGATCTCGGCGCCGAGGTGGTGGCGGTCGAGCCGCCCGGCGGCGCCGTCGCGCGAAACGAGCCGCCGTTGCTGGGCGCAACCGGGGTCTCCCGCCTCTGGGCCGCCCTGTCCCACAACAAGAAGAGCGTGACCTGCGATATCCGCAGCGAGGACGGCCGGGCGCTTCTTCTGCGGTTGTGTTCGGCGGCGGATTTCCTGCTCGTCTCCGGTACCAGGCAGGAGGTCGACGCCCTCGGCCTCGATGACGATACGCTGCGACCGCTCAACGACCGCCTGATCCATGTGACGATGACGCCGTTCGGCCGGACGGGGCCGAAGGCGAATTTCGCCGACAGCGATCTCGTCATCTGGGCGGCCTCGGGGGCGCTGGAACGCAACCGCGTCGACGGCCGCGTGCCCGTGCGCATCGGGACGTCCTACCAGGCGTATTTCCATGGCGCGTCGGACGCCGTCGTCGGCGCCCTGCTGGCGCTGGCCGAGCGCGCCCGGTCGGGGCGGGGGCAGGGGGTCGACATCTCCTTCCAGGAATCCCTGGTCGCCGCCAACCAGGGCCAGGGGCTCTATCCGCTGGTCAACGACGTGGCCGCCGGCCCCCAGGACGGCGTCACGATCTTCCCGACGGTCTGGAAGACCAGTGACGGCTACGTCCAGTTCACGCTGACGAGCGGACCGGCCACGGGGCATTTCAGCAACAACTTCATGGCCTGGGTCGCGGAAAGCGGGATGCTCGCCGACGATCTCGCGGCCTTCGACTGGCGCGACCTGCCGCAGACTTCCGGCTCCGGCCTGTCGGCAAGCGGCGCGACCAGGGAGAAGTACGCGGAGAAGGGCATGGGCGACAACGAGCGCGCCCGGATCGAAGAGGTCATCGCGTCGTTCTTCTCCACGCGCGGCACCGACGAGCTGCTGACCGCGGCGCGCGACAGGCGGCTGCTGCTGGCGCCGATCCTGTCGGTCGCGGACATCATGGCGAGCGAGCACCACGACGCCCGCGGCGCCTGGTTCCCGACGGGCGATGCCGACGCATCCGGCCCATGCCTGCCAGGGCGGTTCGCGCGCATCCGGCCCGAAGCCTTCGTCAATCATGGCGGCAGCGGTCCGGCAGGCGCGGCCAACGGCGATGTCTACGGCGGCTGGCTCGGGATGTCCGGCGACGAGGTGGCGCTCCTCCAGACCAACGGGGTGATCTGATGCGGGAAGCAGCATTGGCGGGCGTCAAGGTCGCCGATTTCTCATGGGTGCTGGCCGGCCCCACGGTGGGCAGGGCGCTCGCCGACCACGGTGCGACGGTGGTCCGGGTCGAGTCGGCCCGGCGGGTCGACCTGGCGCGCGCGCTGTCGCCCTTCACCGATGGCGAGTCACGGCCCGACAACTCGGCGCTGGCAAGCGACCTCAATGCCGGAAAGCTCGGTCTGGCGCTCGACCTTGCGATACCCGAGACCCGCGAAGTCGCCCGCAAACTGTGCGACTGGGCCGATATCGTCCTGGAATCGTTCAGCCCCGGGACGATGAAGGCCTGGGGCCTGGATTACGATTCGCTGCGCCGGTCGAACCCCGGCCTGATCATGCTGAGCACTACGTTGATGGGGAATTTCGGCCCGCTGTCGAAGCTTGCCGGCTTCGGCAGCGCCGGGTCCTGTCTGTCGGGGATACACAATGTCACCGGCTGGCCCGACATGGTGCCGACCGGCTATTGCGGCCCCTACACCGATTTCGTGGCGCCGAAGTTCAGCCTGATAGGGCTGCTGGCGGCGCTCGATCGCCGCGCCCGAACCGGCGAGGGCGCCTATATCGATCTGTCCCAGGTGGAAGCGGGCCTGCAATACATGGCCCTGGAAATCCTCGAGTATTCGACGAGCGGCAGCGTCGCCTCGCGGCAGGGAAACGCCGACCCCGCCCTATGTCCGAACGAGGTCTATGCCTGCGCCGCGCGTGATCAGCGCGAGCGCTATGTCGCGATTTCGATCCGGACACAGGCCGACTGGAAGGCCCTGATCGACGTGCTGGCGTTGTCGGGTATCGATGATCTGATCGATGTGGGCCTCGAGGCGCGCAAGGCGCACAGGGAGCGGATCGATGCCGCCATCGCCAGAGCGGTAGCCGACGAGCCAGCCGAGCGTCTCGAAGAGCGGCTCCAGAAGGCGGGAATCCCGGCCTACGTGGCGCTGCACGGTAGCGAACTGCCGCGCGATCCCCAGCTCAGGGAACGCAATCATTTCATTGCCGTGGAGCATCCCCGGCGCGGGCCGACGTACGTCGAGTCCACCCGCATCCAGCTATCGCAGACACCGGCTCGGCCCCGCGGTGCGGGGCCTGACATCGGCGAGCATCAGACGATGGTTCTCCAGGAAATTCTGGAGATTCCGGAGGATGTCATCCGTTCGTATCGGCAGGCTGGCGCATTTTTCTGAAAACAGACGAAAGGCAAAGTAACGTGGATATTCCCAAGTTCGAAACCCTTCTGCTCGAAGTGGACGGGCCTGTCGCGACGATCACTCTCAATCGTCCCGAAAAGCTCAACAGCATCAGCCTGACGCTGCGCGAAGAATTCCTTCGCGTGTTGGAGCTTTTGAATCCGGGCGATGCCATTCGCGTGGTTCGGCTGAAAGGCGCGGGGCGCGCGTTTTCGACGGGATACGATCTCGAGGGTGGTTACGACGTTATGTCGGGCCAGTCTCGACTATCAGTCGAAACTGAAGACGAGGTCAGTCGGCTAGGTGAGTCGTTCATCGCGCAGGATCGCGACAACCTGCGCCAGGTGACGGTCTGGCTTCATCGAATCCGGCGGTTCCGAAAGCCGATCGTTGCCCAGGTCCATGGGTACTGTCTCGCCGGCGGTCTCGACCTGATCGGCGTCTGCGATACGGTCATCGCCGCCGAGGACGCGCAATTCGGGCATCCGGCGTCGCGCGCGCTGGGCCTGCCCACCACGATCGGCCTGTTGCCGATCAAGGCCGGTCCTCTCAAGACCAAAGAGATGCTCTTCACCGGCGACAACATCAGCGGAACCGAGGCGCAGCAGTGGCAGATCATCAACCGGGCGGTGCCGGCTGACGAGCTCGACAAGCAGGCCATGAAATACTGCCGCCGTATCTCGCTGCTGCCCCTGGACATGCTGACCGTGCACAAGGACGTCGTGAACCGGTGGGTCGACAATATGGGATATGGACCGTCGGTCGACACGACCACCGATCTCAATACCATCTCGCACCAGAGCCCGTTCACCGCCGAGTTCATCCGCAAGGCGACGACGGAATCGCTCAAGGCGGCCCTGGATTGGCGCGATGGTCGCTTCAAGCGCCAGGCCGAGGAATGAAATCGGTCCGGCGCTGAACCGATTTTCCGATCGGACTGGATACGGAACAAGGGGATGGCCGACAGCGGCCATCCTCTATGCGCTATCGCCGAAGGCCGTGGAACAGCTCAGTCGCCCTTCGAAAGGGGGCAAGGCCCGAGCCTCCGCGGTGCCCGCCGAATGAATTGGAAGCCGAACTCCGAAGGTGTCAAACTCGCTTTTCGATTCGTGACCGAAAGCTTCCGGACACTACATCAACAGACTTCGGGAGACGGGAAGCGATTTTTTCCAAAGGCAGACAATGGCGCGCGCAAAGTCGAAACAATTAGCCGGCACCCCGCCAGCATCCATCCGTGTGAGGACCTGGCTTCGTATGGCCAGTCTCTACCGCATGGTGGACAAGCATCTGAAGAAAAAACTGAATACGGAGTTCGGCACCACGCTGGTGCGGCTCGATATTCTTTATACTCTGGATATGAATCCGGAGGGCCTGAGCATGGGGAGCCTGTCTTCGGAACTCTTCGTGACCAATGGCAACATCAGCGGCATCGTGAAGGATCTTTCGAAGAGTGGGCTCGTCGAGATGGCGCCGGCATTGACGGACCGCCGCTCCATGATCGTCACGATAACCGCCGAGGGGCAGGACTACATTAAAGATATCGTCGAAAGCCACCACGAATGGGTGGAAGACCTTTTGGCCGACATGTCGCAAACGCAATTGCTGCAGCTGTCGGAGCTTCTCCGTGCCTTGAAGAAGTCCGTCGCCCCCAAACTCGAAGACCGCCTCGCCCACGACGACTGATCAGCCTCTCGGGGGCAGTTCCGAGAGGCGACGAGGTTGCCCTCCCGGACGCCGGTCAGGCCGTCCGCTTGCGGCGCAGGAACGGCACGGCAATCGAAGCGATCAGCAGGACGGTCAGCACGAGGAAGGTCGCGCTGATCGGCCGCTCGATGAACGTCGCCATGTCGCCGCGCGAGAACAGCAGCGCGCGACGGAAGTGCTGCTCCAGCAGCGGCCCGAGAATGAAGCCCATCAGCATGGGCGCGGGCGGGTAGCCGTACTGGCTCATGATATAGCCGATGAGGCCGAACGCGATGACGACGTACACGTCGAACGCGCTGTTGTTGACGCTGTAGACGCCGACGCAGATGAAAAAGATGATCAGGGGAAAGAGCACCCGTTTGGGGACGGTGAGGATGCGGACCCAGACTCCGATCAGCGGGATATTCAGGATAAGCAGCATCAGGTTTCCGATCCAGAAGCTGACGACCAGGCCCCAGAACAGATCCGGATTGGTGGTGAAGAGTTCCGGTCGCGGGACGATGCCGTGTATCAGCATCGCGCCCATGAGGACGGCCATCGTCGCGTCGCCGGGAATGCCCAGCGCCAGGGTCGGGATGAACGCGGCCTGGGTCGAGGCGTTGTTGGCGGCTTCGGGGGCCGATATGCCCTCGATCGCACCGCGCCCGAACCGCTCCGGCGTTTTCGAGCTGCGCTTCTCGATCGCGTAGGCGAGAAACGCGGCAAGGGTCGGTCCGGCGCCGGGCAGCACGCCGATGAACGAACCGACGATGGAACCGCGCACGGTGGGCTTGACCGCGAGCCGCAGATCTTCGCGCGTCGGGATCAGGTCGCGCATCCGCACCTTCGAAATGGTGCCTTTCGGCCGCTCGGGCGTTCCGGCGTTCTTCAGGATCTCCGCGACCCCGAACAGCCCCATTGCCATGGCGACCAGATTGATGCCGTCCTGCAGGCGGAGCAGGCCGAACGTGTAGCGCACCTCGCCGGACGTGCTGTCGATGCCGATCGTGGAAAGCAGCAGGCCCGCCACCACCGCGAGTATGCCCTTGATCGGCGAGCCCAGCGACATCGTCGCCGCGGCGACGAGGCCAAGCAGCATGATCGAAAAGTACTCCGCCGAGGAGAACGCCAGCGCCATCTGCCCGAGCTTCGGCGCGAAGCTCATCAGCAACACGATTGCAAAGCAGCCGCCGGCGAAAGAGGTGATCGTGGTGATGAACAGGGCGACACCGCCACGGCCCTGTTTCGTCATCGGATAACCGTCGATGGCGGTGACCGCCGTGGTCGACGTGCCGGGCAGGTTCAGGAGGATGGAGGCGGTCGATCCGCCGTACTGCGCGCCGTAGAAGATGCCCGCCAGCATGATCAGGGCGCTCATCGGCTGCAGGTGGTAGGTGACGGGCAGGAGCATTGCGACGGCCGCCAGGGGGCCGATGCCCGGCAAGACCCCGATCAGCATGCCCACCGTGACACCTATCAGGCAGAACAGCAGGCCTTCGGTCGTTACCGCGGTCTGTATTCCAAGGCTGAGGCCGGAGATGAGATCCAAGGTGCTACCTTCCGAACGGTGTCAGGGGGATGCCGATGAGGATGACGAACAGGACGTATCCCCCGATCGCGGTGAGGGTGGCGACGATCAGGCCGTGCTTCCAGGTGTTGTCGGGCTGCGCCATGCCGGCGAGAAAGACCATCGGCATGGTGGCGAGGAAGAAGCCGGCCGTGTCGATGAGCAATGCCCATGTGACGATGCCCATGAGGATGAACGCCGTCGCGCGCGGATGCAGCCTTTCGGCCGGCTCGTCGTTCTCGCCGTCCTCGATGAACACGGAGATGACGGCGAGCAGCACCAGTCCGATGGACAGTGCAAGGGGCACGAAGCCGGCGCCCATACGCGTAATCGTACCTAGCGGATAGTCGACAAAGGCTTTCACGCCCGCGGCCACGCCCGCGATCGCGAAAACGCCGGCCACTATCCTGTTTCCGGTCACATGAGCGATCCATCCGGATCGCGTCGTTGGACCGCCACTGCTCTTGCGGATTTCGGTCATGGTTGTCCGTCCCAAATTGTCAACAGTTTAGATTTGCGAGATCGTGCTGGCAAGCGCCAAACATGCGCCGCGCTAGATCAATGTCGTTGTATTGCTAGGTTTCCGCCTGAATTCCCGGGAACTAAGGCGCGAAAGGACCCGTCAAATTTCCGCATAAGTGTTGACACTCACGCCCGATGGGCTAAAAATGTCGACACTTTTGAACTTCATGCAGGGCGGAGGTCGTCTCTATGACGAAAGCGCGTCGATTTCGCGAACTTCTGGGTGCCGATGACCTCGTCGTTTCGGTCGGAGCCTATGACGGCTACAGCGCACGGCTGATCGAGCAGGCCGGTTTCAAGACCGTGGCCACCACCGGGGCGGCCATCGCCAATGCGCGCCTGGGGCTGCCCGACATGGGGTACATGGGGCTGGCCGAGAATCTCGACCAGTGCCGCGCGATCGTCCGCGCCGTCTCGCTGCCGGTCACCTGCGACGCCGATACCGGCTACGGCAATCCGCTCAACGTGCATCACACGGTTCGCGAATTCGAGGCGATCGGCGCGGCCGGCATCAATATCGAGGACCAGATCAGCCCGAAGCGGTGCGGCCACATGAAGGGCAAGGAAGTCGTCTCGCGCGGCGAGATGGTGAAAAAGATCGAGGCGGCCTGCCTGGCGCGCCGGGACGACGATTTCGTCATCATCGCACGGACGGACGCCCTGGCCGTCGAGGGCTTGGAGCCGACCCTGGAGCGCATCAGGTCCTATGCGGGCGCGGGCGCGGACGTCATTTTCGCCGACGCGGTCGACAGCGAGGAGACCGTCAGGCAGGTGGTGGAGGCGGCCGGTGTCCCGGTTTCCGTCAATATGGGATTCGGCATCCGCGAGCGGCCGACCACGCCGCTGATCCCGCTGCCGCGGCTGAAGGAGCTCGGGGTCAGGCGGATCAGCCTGCCGCGCATGCTTCCCGCCGCCGCGATCATGGCCATGCGCAACGCCCTCGTCGTGATGAGGGAGGTCGTGGAAACCGGCGTCCCCGTCAACCGCACGGACATGCTCGCCGGCATCGACGAGATCTGGGAGCTGATGGGCTACAGCGACGCGCGTGATCTCGAAGACCGTCTTCTGACCCTCGAATCGCTCGACTCGAAGTACGGCCGCCCGTCCACCGCGGCCGAATGAGGTTTGACCACAACCAAACGGAGGAACTGCATGTTCAAGGTATTCAAGGCCCTTACCGCGGCCATCGCCCTCACGGCGGTGGCGGGTGCTGCATCGGCGCAGGATTATCCGAACCGCTCCATCTCTGTCATCGTTCCCTATTCGCCGGGCGGTACCGACACGCTCGCGCGCACGATCGCTCAGGGGCTTTCCAATGAGCTCGGGCAGACCGTCGTCGTGGAGAACAAGCCCGGCGCCGGCGGAACGGTCGGCGGCTCGTTCGTCGCGAACGCCGAGCCGGACGGCTACACCTTCCTCTTTGCCGTGAGCTCGGTCCAGACCGTTGCCCCCCATCAGCGCGATCTGCCCTACGGGTTCGACGCATTGCGTGGTGTCGCGCGCGTCTCGGTCGGCCCGAACGTCATGGCCGCACGCAAGGACGCGCCGTTCACGACCATGGAAGAGATGGTCGTCTACGCCAAGGAAAACCCGGGCGAGGTGAGCTATGGCAGCGCCGGAACCGGTGGCGCGACCCACATCGCCTCGGAGGCGGTTGCGCGTGCGGCCGACGTCGAGCTGTTCCACATCCCGTTCCAGGGCGTGACGCCGGCGGTTGCCGCGGCCGTGGCCGGTGAAGTCGATCTGGTGCTCGGGTTCGCGTCCGCGATCCTGCCGCAAGCGGAAGCCGGCAAAGTGACCGTGCTGGCGCAACTCGGCGAAGGTCGCGCCAAATTGCTACCCGACGTGCCGACGCTCAAGGAGAGCGGCATCGACCTCGAACTGCCGGTCAACATCGGCTTCTGGGCCCCGGCGGGAACGCCCGACGAGGTCGTGAACGCCTTTGCCGCGGCCGTCGAGAAAGTCATCACCAGCGATGAACTGCAGGAATACGGCAAGAAGACGCTCAGCGAGCTGCAGTTCGCCGGCCCCGCGGACTTCGATGCCATGCTGGCGAAGGAAGACGCCTTCTACGAGGAGCTTCTCTCGACCATCGACTTTTCGAAGTAAGTCCTTTCGACAACGAAGAAGCCCGCGCCTGGTGCGCGGGCTTCATTCACGCCTGCTTGTCTTCATCGAGCAGCGTCTGCAGCGTTTCCGTGGCGCGGGCGATATGGGCCTGCATCAGCGAAGCGGCGAGGTCGGCGTCACGCGCGCGCATCGCGCGAAGGATCTGCCAGTGCTCGGCATAGGCGTTTTCGCGACGGCCGGGCGTGCGTCCGGACTGCGAGCGGTACAGGCGCAGCAGGTAGTAGAGTTCGTCGCACAGCAGTGAGCGGATCCGCTCGTTGCCGCACCCCTCCGCAATTCTTACATGAATGTCGAGCGCGGGATGCCGGTTCTTGTTCTTGGTGCCGGTGAACTCCTCGAACAAGGCCTCGAGGGCCTCGTCGGACATGTTCAGGGTCGCAAGGCGGACGGACATCGCCTCGACGGCCTCGCGGAGCTGGAACACCTGCACCATGTCCTCGACGGTGAGCGAGATGACGCGGGCCTTCAGGTACGGTTCCTTGACGATCAGGCCGGTGCCCTGCATCCGCTTGACAGCCTCGCGCACCGGTCCACGGCTCACGCCCAGTTCCGCGGCCAGCCCAAGTTCGTTGACCGCGCCGCCCGGCGGGATGTCTCCCTCGAGGATCTTCGACAGAAGCGTCTCGAAGACCTCGTCAACAATGGTGCGCGCCGTGCGATCGAGCATCCGGACCTCGTCGTGTGTCAACAATTGAAGTTCGAAGTACCCCAATTCGCCGGATTTCTCAATGTTCATCCGCGCAAATGGGCGCGAAAATCAGGGAAGTGTTGACACTTTTCGGTGTGCCACTACAATGAACAGAAATGACGAACCGATCCTCCAAATCGCAAAGCGTGGTAACGAACCTGCCCGTGGATGGCCGGGGCGATCTTCATTGCGTGGACCTCAAAGGGCTGACGTCGGCGCGAACGGCACCACTGCCGCGATGCCTTCTGCCCGTTCTTGAAAACATTGCCGTCCAATCGCTGCACGAAGATGGGAATGCGGCTGAACTCGCCGCCGTGGCCGGCTGGTTGCCGGGCGATGGCGAACTTGTCGTCACCCTGGCGCCCAATCGGGTGATGTTCCCGGACAGCAGCGGCTTGCCCGCGCTTCTCGATCTGGCCGCGGCCCGGGACTATGCGGCGGAGCGGGGCCTGGACCCCGCGGCGATCGAGCCGGTGATCCCGGTCCAGCTGGTGATCGATCATTCGCTGATTGTCGACAGTTACGGCCGGCGGGATGCGATACGCATAAACGAGCGGCGCGAATTCGAACGCAATCGCGAACGGTACGCGTTCTTCAAGTGGGCCGAGCAGGCGTTCCGGAACCTCACGATCGTTCCTCCGGGCTCGGGGATCATCCATCAGGTTCACCTGGAAAAGCTCGCCGAACTGGTCGTTCAAAGGGACAGCCCGGCCGGCAAGCTCGTTCAGGCCGAATTCGTGATCGGCTGCGACTCGCACACGACGATGATCAACGCCATCGGCCTGCTGGCTTGGGGTGTCGGTGGCATCGACGGGGAAATGGCCGCGCTCGGCCTACCGTACTCAGTGCGGATACCGCGCATCGTCGGCGTCCGGCTGAAGAACCGGCTCGCGGCCGGCGCCATGCCGACCGATCTCGTTCTCGCAATCACCAAGAGGCTCCGCGATCACGACGTCGTGGGGGCCTTCGTAGAATTTTTCGGCGATGGGCTGGACCATCTGCCCGTGCCGGACCGCGCGACCATCGCCAACATGGCGCCGGAATACGGTGCTACCGTCGGGTTCTTCCCGATCGACGCGCACACGCTCGCCTATCTCCGGCAATCGGGCCGGTCGGACGATCACGTGCGCCTGGTCGAGGCGCACGCGCGCGCGACCGGGATGTTCCGCGATGTGGGTGATCCGGATGCCGAATACAGCGAGATCGTCGAGATCGATCTTGCGACGATTTCGCCGGCCGTGGCCGGTCCGCGCCGTCCGCAGGACCTCGTCCCGCTCGCCGCGTTGAAGGACAGCTTCCGCAAGAGCCTGACCGCGCCGCGTGCCGAAGGAGGCTTCGACGTGCCGGCGGACGAAGCGCAGAAACGCGTCGCCTTGAACCTACACGGAAACCATCACGAGCTCGGACACGGTGCGGTCGCCGTGGCGGCGATCACGTCGTGCACCAACACCTCCAATCCGACCGTGATGATAGCGGCCGGCCTGTTGGCGCGGAACGCGGTCGCGCGGGGGCTGACGGTGCCGCCGTGGGTCAAGACCTCCCTGGCGCCGGGATCGCGGCTCGTCACCGACTACCTGTCCGAACTGGATCTGATGCCGGCCCTCGAGGACCTGGGCTTCCATCTGGTCGGCTACGGCTGCACCACGTGCTCGGGCAAGTCCGGCCCGATCGATCCCGCGATCATGGAGGCGGTCGAGGATGGTGGCCTCGTGGCAGCCTCCGTCCTGTCGGGAAACCGCAACTTCGAGGGGCGAATTCACAAGAGCTGCCGCGCCAACTACCTGGCCTCGCCGCCGCTCGTCGTGGCGTTCGCGCTGGCCGGACGGGTCGACATCGACTTCGACACCGAACCCCTGGGCCATGATCGCGACGCAAACCCCGTCTTCCTGCGCGACCTGTGGCCGGCTCCCGGCGAAATCGAGGACCGTGTTTCCAGAAGCCAGAACCCGGACCGGTTCCGGTCCAGCTATGCCAGCGTCTTCGAGGGCTCGCCGTTCTGGGACGAACTGCCGTCGGCCCGCGGCGTGCTGTTCCCGTGGGATAGGGAGTCCACCTACATCAAGCGCCCGCCCTTCTTCGAGCTGGATGGCGAGGGAATGCCGGACGGGATCCGCGACGGCAGAGTCCTCGTGATGGCCGGCGATTTCACGACCACCGATCATGTGACGCCAAGCGGCGAAATCCTGGCCGACAGTCTCGCCGGCCGCTATTTGGTCGAGAACGGCGTCGCGCCAAAGGACTTCAATGCGGTGACCCAGCGCCGCGGCAATCATGAATTCATGGCGCGCATCACCTTCGCCAACCAGCGGATGCGCAATCTGCTTGTCCCGGACAAAGAGGGTGGCGTGACGCGCCTGGAGTCGCAAGGCGAACCGATGGCGATCTACGAAGCCGCCGAGACGATGCGCAACGATCGGCAGACGCCGATCGTGATCGCCGGGCGCAGCTATGGCATGGGCTCAAGCCGTGACTGGGCCGCCAAGGGACCGATGCTGCTCGGCGTGCGGGTCGTGCTGGCTGTTTCGTTCGAGCGAATTCACCGCTCCAACCTCATCAGCCTGGGTATCCTGCCGCTCTGCTTCAAAGCCGGCGAGACGGCCGAAACGCTCGGCCTGACCGGGTTCGAGACGTTCGAGTTCGCGGGCATCCGCAAGGCGCTCGAAGACGGCGCGCCGGTGACCGTCACCGCCAATCGGAACGGTGAAGTGATCCGCTTCGAGGCACGCGTCGATGTGGCGAGCGCGCACGAGCGCGACCTGCTGCTCGGGGGCGGCGTTTTCCGCAAGCTCGTCGTCTCGATGTCCGATCCCGCGCATTCGGCCAGCACTTCAGATTCGGCCAACACTTCGGATTCGGAAAGACACGCATGCTGACTCCAGTTTCCAACGAAACCGCCTGCCGCACCGTTCTCGACTATCTGCGCGCGATGGAAGCCCGCGATCTCGATGCGGCGCAGGGCTTTCTCGCCGCCGGCGCCGTGCTGGTGTTTCCGGGCGGACGGTGTCTGGCGTCGGTACACGAGGTCGCCGCAGGGTCGGCGCGGCGCTATCGCCACGTCGCCAAGACCATCGATCGGTGCGAGGCCTGGCCCACGGCGGATGGCGTTTCCGTACTCGTGACGGGAACGCTCTACGGCGAATGGGCGGACGGTGAGGCGTTCGACGGAATCCGGTTCATGGATCTGTTCGACCTGGCCGGCGACCGGATCACCGGCCAGTACGTCCTCAACGAAACGGCGGAATTTGCCATCAAGAGGAATTCCGGAGATCTCGGGAGCGGTTCATGACGTACGACCTGGTCCTGCAGGGCGGCGAGGTCGTCTTTCCCGGGCAAGGCGTCGAGCAGGCCACCCTGGCCGTGCGCGACGGGCGTATCGCGGCGGTTCTCGACGCGTCCGAAAAACCCGCCGCCCGGCGCGTTCTGGACTGCCGGGGCAAGCATGTGTTCCCGGGCCTGATAGACCCCCATACCCATATCGGCTTCGGCGACAAGGAAAACGACTGGGATACCGAGACCCGGACGGCGGCCTTGGGCGGCGTGACCGGTCTGATGAGCTTCTGGCGCGGCAATGAGTTGCTGCAGTCGACCGGGACCTGGCGTGCCGAAGCCGACAAGCGCGCGGCCGTGGATTTCGGGTTCCATTTCGGCATCACGTCGCACGCCCACGTGGCCGAGCTCGAGTCTGCGATGGCCACCCATGGGGTGCTGTCGATCAAGGTCTACCTGATGTACAAGGGGGCGACCGGGGCGGCGAAAGGCTTCACCGAAGTCGACGACGGTCTGCTCTATGCGGCATTGGCGATGGGGGCGAGCATTCCCGGTGCCGTGGTCGGCGTTCATTGCGAGAACACCGAGGTTATCCCCCTTTTCCGAGAGCCTCTGAAAAGCGCGGGGCGCGACGACCTGCGCGCCTGGGACGAGCAGTCGCCGGGCTTCCTGGAAACGGAAAACGTGTTCCGCGTGGCCTATTTCGGCGAGAAGGCGGGCTGTCCGGTCAATATCGTGCACATGTCGAGCGCCGAGAGCCTCGACCTGGTGCGCCGGATGCGCCATCCGAACCGACCGCCGATTCATGTCGAGACCTGCATCCACTATCTGAGCCTGTCGCATGACGAGCCGATCGGCGCGATCGGCAAGGTGAATCCGCCCTTGCGGTCCCAGGCCGATATCGACGGTCTGTGGGAAGGGGTGCGCGATGGCGCGATTTCGACGATCGGATCCGATCACGTGCCGCGCAAGCAGTCGACCAAGGGGCCCAGTATCTGGGAGGCTACCGCGGGGTTTCCCGGCATAGCGCAGATCCTGCCGGTTGTGATCGAAGAGGGGTATTTCAAGCGCGAGATCGCGTTGGAGACCCTCGCGGCCGCTACCAGCAGCAATGTCGCCGCGCTGTACCGGCTCCCCCGAAAGGGCCGTATCGCACCGGGCTACGATGCCGATTTCGCCGTCGTCAATCTGGATGGCGTGACGCAGGTGCAGGCGTCCGATTACCCGTCCAACTCGGATTACTCTCCCTACGAGGGAAGGCGGCTGCGCGGCCGGGTCGAGGCCACCGTTCTTCGCGGAACGGTTCTGGTCGACAACGGCCACTGGGTCGATGAGCACGCCCCGTCCGGCCGCTATCTCTTCAGGCGATAAGAAAGGTAACGCAATGACTGAACGCGTCTGGGACAAGTTCCTTACCGACAAGGACAAGCGGGTCTACCAACTGGCCGGCTACGGAAAACGCGGCGGCTTCGGAACCCGTCCTGCGCTCTTCATCATCGACGTGCAGTACAATTTCTGCGGCGATGCCCCGGGCGAAGACGTCGAGGACGGACTCAAGACGTACCGGACCCACTGCGGCGAAGCCGGGTGGAAGGCCGTGCCCCATATCGAGAGGCTGCTGAAGCTCGCACGGGCGAAGAACCTGCCGGTCTTCTATACCCAGTCGGAGCGTCGCCCGGACATGATCGACAGTGGTGTCCAGGTCGGCAAGAACCACCGGGGCGGCGAGAAAACGGGCATCGAGGGAACCCACGCCACCCAGACCGTGGCGCCGATCGCCCCCGAGCCGCAGGACATCCTGATCGGGAAGCGCAAGCCGTCGGCCTTTTTCGGCACGCTGTTCATGAGCCACCTGAATTTTCTCGACGTCGACACGCTCATCCTGACCGGCTGCACGACGTCCGGCTGCCTGCGTGCGACGGCCGTGGATGCCTATTCGTATAACTTCAAGGTCGTCATCCCGGAGGAGACCGCCTTCGACCGGTTCGAGGCGAGCCACGCCATCAACCTGTTCGACCTGAACTGCAAATATGCCGACGTCATCCCGGTCGACGAGGTCGCCGACTATCTCCAGACGGTCGACGGGCGCGAGGCGGCATAGGATTGCCCGGAATGGCCCCGTCCATCCAGGGATGGACGGGGTCGATCCAGCGTAGGGATGGCGCGGCCCCGCGGCAATCGCAGAGCGCCGCGCCGACTATTCCCGCCGACCGGATTCGGCCAGATCGTTCCATACCTTCTGGTCGGCGAGCAGGCCGTCGCGGATCGTGAACCGGTCGATGAAACGGATGCCGCTGAAGGCGGCGCCGTCCAGCCACTCGCCCGACAGTGTGCCGAAACAATAGACGACCGGGCCGTCGGCGTCGGCGGCGACGTCAAAGCGCTCATAGGTCTTCCGCACGAAGCGGTAGCGCTCCCGTGCCCATTCGACCAGCTGCTTGAGCCGGCCGAACTCGGCGCCGCCGGGAAAGGTCATGCGGAAATCGTCGGCCAGGAACGCCCTGGCGCCGTCCAGGTCGCGCGCTTCCATCGCCGCGAGAAAGGCGCCGACGAGGTCGACGGGATCGGCCAGCGGTTTGCCGGGCTGCCGCCGCTGCCGGCCGCGCATGTAGCTTTCGGCCTTCACCTCATGGATCGCAACCGTCACGCCGTCGAGAGGCGCCGCGATGACGGTGCGAACCGCATCCGTCAGGCGCTCGCCCAGACGCGTCCTGGTCTCGGCGTCGTATCCCTCGATCAGCGTCAGTTCGATTACCGGCATTCCCGTGCCCTCCGTTTCTTGTGAGTACCCTCTTGCGCTCTCGCGCGATGAGCTAATAGTATATCTATATACCATTAAGAAAACGGGTGGCGATGCATCACCCGTCTGGAGAGCGGAAAGTCGGGAGCGCGGAGAACGGTGACAACGGCGTCTGTCTCGGGGCAAGCGAAAGCACCGCGCGCACGGCTTAGAGCCTCCAGCGCCGTCGATCCCGAGTCGCGCGTTCCGCTCTATCACCAGATCTACGTCGTCCTGCGGAATCTCATCTATTCGGGCCAGCTCGGCGCCGGCGAACTTGTCCCCGGCGAACAGGAACTGGCCGAGAGTTTCGGCGTCTCGCGCATCACGGCGAAGCGGGCGCTGAACGAGATGGCCGCCGCCGGTCTCGTCGTACGCGAGCGGGGCCGCGGCACGCGGGTCGTGCACCGTCCGCCGGCGCCGCCGGTGACGGCCTCCTTCGAGGGATGGCTGGAAAACATCTCGCTGATGGGCATCGCGACCGAGGCGCGCGTCCTGGAGTTCGACTACGTCGCGGCCAACGAGGATGTGGCCGGTGCGCTCAGGATCGCCACCGGCGACCTCGTGCAGCGTTCCGTGCGCGTGCGCAGCGTCGACGACGAGACGATGTCGTATCTCGTCACCTGGCTTCCCGAAGACATCGGTCGCGGCTTCGAGCGCGAGGATCTCAGCCGCTACGCCCTGCTCACGCTGCTGGAGCGGGCCGGCATCCGCGTGGCATCGGCCCGGCAGACGGTCAGCGCCACGGTGGCCGATCCGGCCGTGGCCGCGGCGCTCGGAATTGATCCCGGCGCGCCGCTGCTCGAGGTTCGCCGCCTGGTGCTCGACGCCAGCGACCGGCCCGTCGAGTACATCCGGGTTCTGTACCGGCCCGACCGGTATCGTTTCGAGATGAACCTGGAGCGGGTTCATCGCGCCGAAGGCATGCGGTGGACGGCGCAACCGACCGCCGCGCCGGAGGTCGTGGTCAATAACAAGCAAACGTATCGCACTAAACCAAAAGGGAGTGGACAAAACGATGGCTGACAAACGCAAGACCAGCGGACTGAGCAAACGCGATTTCATGGCGGCTGCCGGCGCGACGGCGATGGTGGCGGGTGTGGGTGGTTTCCCGGCCGTGCTCCGCGCGCAGCCGGCGAATGTGAAGATCGGACTGATCCATCCGGTGAGTGGCTTCATCGCCTTCTCGGGCACCCAGTGCCGCGAGGGCGCCCTGATGGCGATCGAGGACATCAATGCCGCCGGCGGCATCAAGTCGATGGGCGGCGCCAAGCTGGAAGCGGTGCTGGCCGACAGCCAGGGCAAGCCGGATATCGGAGCGGCCGAAGTGGCGAAGATGGCCGAAGCCGGCATCGACGGCATCGTCGCCGGCTATTCCTCGGCGATCTCGCTGGCGACCAGCCAGGAAGCGGCGAAAAGCAATACGCCGCATGTCGTCGACGTCGGCGTGTCCGACGAGATCATCAAGCGCGGGCTGCCCAATACCTTCCGGTTCAGTCCCGGCTACGGCGTGATCGCCAAGTTCGCGGTCGAAAATCTCGACAAGATCAACAAGGCGGCCGGCTCGCCCGCCAAGACCGCGATGATCATCCACGAGGAATCGCTGTTCGGAACGGGTTCCGCCGGGCTCCTGCAGAAGGAGCTGCCGGGTATCGGCATCGAGGTCGTCGAGGTGATCAAGCACGCCAATCCGACGCGCGACTTCACCAACATCGCGCTGCAGATCAAGGCGAAGAACCCGGACCTCGTGATCCCGGCCAACTATTACAACGAGTACGTTCTTCTCGCCCGTACGATGCGTCAGCAGAAGGTGCAGCCGAAGGGCATCTACTCGGTGCTGGGCGGCGCTGCATCCAGCTACAAGTTCGTCAACGAGTTCCCGGAAGCGGCCCAGTACATCATGGACTGCAATCACTGGTTCAACCCGAAGTCGGACATCGCGCTGCAGCGCAAGTCGGCCGCGGAGGCGAAGGGGCTGATCTACACCTACGAGGTGTTCCTGGCCTACAACGCCGTCGCGTTCCTGGCCGATGCCATCGACCGGGCGGGTTCGACCGACAAGGACGCGGTGATCGCCGCGCTCGGCAACTCGACCTGGGACAAGCATGGCATGCCCTACGGCCCGACCAAGATCGTCGGCGGCCAGAACGAGGGCGGGCAGCCGGTCAACACGCAGGTGCTCGACGGCGATATCCAGGTGATCTTCCCGGAGGAGTTCGCCTCGGCCGCCCCCGTCTTCCCGATGCCGGCGTAAGGGGGCCGATCATCGCGCACATCGACTGGCGGGCACGGTTGCCCGCCAGTCTTCTTAGCCGCCGGTCTTCTCCGCCGCTGTTCTCGATGCCGCTGTACTCGAAGTAGCCAATGAGCGAGTTCTCGATCCTCCTGCCGTCGCTTCTGAACGGCATCACCACCGGCGCCCTGTACGCGCTCGTGGCGCTCGGACTCACGCTGATCTACGGCGTGCTGCACATCATCAATTTCGCGCATGGCAGCCTGCTGATGGTGGCGTTGTACGGCGTCTATTTCCTAGCCGTCGGCTTCGGGGTGGGGCCGTATCAGGCGTTGATCGTCATGCCGGCCGCGATGTTCGCGATCGGCTACCTCCTGCAGCGCTACGTCATCGGCAAGGCGAGCCATCAACGCGACGAGAACATCCTGCTGGTGACGCTCGGCCTGTCGATCGTCATCGAGAACCTGGCGCTCTACCTGTTCCGCTCAGACACCCGTATCGTCGACACGCCCTGGTCCTTCGAGACGATCGAGTTCCTCGGCGCTTTCCTGCCGTTGCCGAAGGTCATCGCGTTCTTCGGCGCGCTGGTGACGGCCGCCGCGCTCTGGGGTCTGATGACGCGCACGGATCTCGGCAAGGCGATCCGCGCGGTGGCGAAGGAGCGCAAGGGCGCCCGCCTCGTCGGCATCGACGTCGACCATGTCTTCGCCATGAGCTTCGGCATCGGCATCGCCTGCCTCGGCATCGCCGCCTGTCTGCTGATGCCCAGCTACTACGTCACGCCGCAGGTCGGCCACGGGTTCGTGCTGATCGCCTTCACCATCGTCGTGCTCGGCGGCATGGGCTCGTTCGTCGGCGCGCTGATCGGCGGGCTCATCATCGGAGTGGTGGAATCGCTTGGTGGTCTGTTCCTCGGCGAAAGCCTCGGCCAGATCGGCATCTTCGCCATCTTCATCCTGATCCTGCTGTTCCGCCCAACCGGGCTGCTCGGGCACAAGGTGTGAGCTGAATGAGAAACCTTGCCGCCCTCGTTGTCGTCTTCGCCGGCCTCGGCGTGGCGCCGTACTTCATCGGCTCCGACGTCTGGCTCAACAGCCTGATCATGGTGCTGTACGCCGCGCTGCTTGGCCAGGCCTGGAACATTCTCGGCGGCTATGGCGGCCAGTTCTCGTTCGGCCATGCGGCGTTCTTCGGAACAGGCGCCTATACGGTGGCGGTGCTGCAGGTGCAGCTCGGTGTGAACCCGTGGATCGGGCTCGTCGCGGGAATGGTCCTGGCCGGTCTGGTCGCGGCCTTCGTCGGCGCGGTCAGTTTCCGCTACGGTCTGCGCGGTTCCTATTTCGCGCTCGTCACGCTCGCGTTCGCCGAGGTGCTGCGGATCCTGTCCAACACCGTGCCGTTCACCGGCGCCGGCGTCGGCATCCTGATCCCGCTCGATCCCGGTATCGCCAGCCTGCAGTTCACCGAAAAGAGCGGCTACTACTGGATGATTTGGGCGATGACGCTGGCCGCGTTCCTGGCGACGTGGTGGCTCGGCAATTCGCGCTTCGGGGCGCGGCTGATGGCGGTGCGCGACAACGAGGACGCGGCGCGCGCGCTCGGCGTCGCGGCGCTGCGCGTCAAGCTCGGCGGCATCGTCCTGTCGGGGTGCTTCTCCGGCCTCGCGGGCGTGTTCTACGCCCAGTACTTCCTCTATCTCGATCCAAGCATCGCCTACGGCCCCGCCATCTCGGTCGAGTCCCTGCTGGTGCCGATCGTCGGCGGGCTGGGAACGCTGTTCGGGCCCCTGCTCGGCGCCGTCGTCCTGCACGCGCTGTCGGAGATCACCCGCGACGTCGTCGGCGACGCGCCGGGTATCTCGCTCGTCATCTACGGTGCGCTTCTGGTCTTCATCGTCATGTTCCTGCCGCGCGGCCTTGCCGGTCTCGGCCGCATCTCCGTCCGCAGGCTCCTGCGTGCGAGGGCGGCATGATCCTGTCGGTCCAAGGCGTGTCGAAATCCTTTGGTGGGCTTCAGGCGGTGCGGGACGCGAGCCTCGACGTCGAGGAGGGTCGGATCGTGTCGCTGATCGGGCCGAACGGGGCCGGCAAGACGACGCTGTTCGCGCTGATCACCGGCTTCCACAAGCCCAATGCGGGCGCCGTCCTGTTCAACGGCGCCGACATCACCGGCGAGGCGCCGGAACGGATCGCCGCGCTCGGCATGGTGCGCACCTTCCAGATCGTGCAGCCCTTTGCCGGACAGACCGTACGCGACAACATCGCCGTCGGTGCCCATCTGCACCGCGCTTCGCGGCGGGAGGCGCTGGCGAAGGCCGAGGACGTGGCGCTCCAGGTCGGGCTCGCCGACCGGCTCGATCAGGACGCCGCGTCGCTGACGGTGGCCGGGCGCAAGCGGCTCGAGGTCGCCAAGGCGCTGGCGACCGATCCGAAACTGATCCTGCTCGACGAGGTGATGGCCGGCCTCAATCCGACCGAGGTGCGCGATGTCATCCCGATCATCACGCGGATTCGCGACAGTGGCGTCACCATCGTGCTGATCGAGCACGTCATGCAGGCGGTGATGAGCCTCTCGGAGCACACATGGGTGCTCAACCAGGGCGAGATCATCGCCAATGGGCCGCCGGCCGAGATAGCCAGGGACCCGGCGGTCATCGAAGCCTATCTCGGGCACGGCATGGCGACCCGGATCGCCGAGGGGGCCGGCCATGCTTGAGGTTGCGGGGCTGCACGCCGGCTATGGTGAGACCGAGATCCTGCGCGGCATCGACCTGGAGATCGCGAATTCCGAGATCGTCGCCCTTTTGGGATCGAACGGCGCCGGCAAGACCACCTTCAACGCCGTGCTGTCCGGCCTCATTCGCCCGTCGGCCGGACGGATCCGCTTCGACGGCGCCGACATCGCCGGGTCCGATCCGGCAACAATCGTCAAGGCCGGGCTTGTCCAGGTTCCGGAGGGGCGCCATGTCTTTCCCAACCTGTCCGTCAAGGAAAACCTCGAACTCGGCGGCTACCGTCGCGGCCGCGAACGGCGCAGCCACAATATCGAGCGCGTCCTAACGATCTTCCCGCGCCTGCAGGAGCGCATGGCGCAGAAGGCGGGCACGCTGTCTGGCGGCGAACAGCAGATGCTCGCCATCGGACGCGGCATGATGTCGGAGCCGAGACTGCTCGTTCTCGACGAGCCGTCGCTCGGCCTGTCGCCGATGCTGGTGGAAGAGATGTTCGCGCTGATCGGCAAACTGAACGAGGAGGGCCTGACGATCCTGCTGGTCGAGCAGAACGTGCGCCAGTCGCTGGAAATCGCGACGCGAGCCTTCGTCATGGAGAACGGCGCCATCGGTCTGTCCGGCCCGGCCGACGAACTCATGCGCGACCCGCAGCTGCAGCGGTCGTATCTGGGAATCTGAACCATGCCGATGACGCTCGCCGAAAAGATCATCGCCCGCGCATCGGGCCGCTCCGCCGTAAGCCCCGGAGAGATCGTAACCGCTCGGGTGGACCTCGCGATGATCCACGATTCGGGCGGTCCGCGTCGGGTCGAGCCGATCCTGAAGCGGCTCGGCGTCGGGTTGTTCGACCGCTCGAAGGTGGTGCTGATCTCCGATCACTTCGTGCCGGGAGACGACGAGGCCGGTCGCGAGATCCTGGACCTGACGCGCCGCTGGGCGGCGGAGAAGCAGGTTGCCTTCTATGACGGCGAGGGGATCTGCCACGTGGTGCTGCCGGAGCGCGGCCACCTGAGACCGGGCATGTTCGTCGTCGGCGGCGACAGCCATTCCCCGACCGGGGGAGCCTTCGGCGCCTACATGTTCGGCGTCGGCGCGACCGAGATGGCGGGCGTTCTGGCGACCGGCGAGATCTGGATCCGGGTCCCCGAGACGATCCTGATCGAGTGGCGCGGACGGCTCGGCGACGGCGTCACGGCCAAGGACATCATGCTTGCCCTGTGCGGCCGGCTCGGCATGGACGGCGGCCGCTACCAGGCCGTGCAATATACCGGCGAGGCGATCGAAAGCCTCGACATGCAGGAGCGCATGACGCTGTCGAACATGGCCGCCGAGCTCGGCGGGCAGACCGGTCTGATCGCGCCCGACGCGACGACCGCCGGGTATGTTCGAGGTGCCGGCGGTGAACCCGGCGATATCACGGACTGGCAAGGCGACGCGGGCGCAACGGTCGCCGAGCACCACGTCTTCGATGCGGCGGCGCTTCAGCCGCAGGTCGCGGCGCCGCACTCGCCGGCGAACGCCGCCGATGTCGACGCCTATCCCGACACCCCGGTCGATGTCGCCTATATCGGCGCCTGCACCGGCGCGAAATACGTGGACCTGGAACGGGCGGCGCGGATCCTGCGCAGACGCAAGGTCGCCTCAGGCGTACAGTTGCTCGTCGCGCCCGCCTCCCGGCGTGACCAGGAGCGTGCCGCCGCGGACGGCATCATGGCGGTGTTCGAGGCGGCCGGCGCTAAGGTCCTGCCGAACGCGTGCGGCATCTGCGCCGGCTACGGCAATGCACGGCTCGGCGAGGACATCACCTGCATCTCCTCGACCGCCCGCAACTTCAAGGGCCGCATGGGCGCGGCGTCGTCTCGGGTCTATCTCGCCTCGCCGTTCACCGTCGCCGCCTCGGCCGTCGCCGGGCGTATCGCCGATCCGCGGCCGATGCTCGCCGAGGGAGGTCCGGCATGACGACGGGACGCGCTTTCGTCTATGGCGACGACATCGATACCGACCAGCTTGCGCCGGGACAGTACATGGCCGCGCCGATCGAGACGCTCGCCGCCCATTGCCTCGAAGCCGTCGACCCTGCGTTCGCGAGCACTGTCGGGCCGGGCGACGTGATCGTCGCGGGCCGGAACTTCGGCATGGGCTCGTCGCGCGAGCAGGCGGCGCAGGCGTTGAAGGCGCTCGGTGTCGCCGGGGTCGTCGCGCGGTCCTTCGCCGGAATCTTCCACCGCAACGCGATCAATGTCGGTTTGCCGGTGTTCACGGCAGATGTGGGCGACCGGATCGCCGCCGGCGACGCGGTGACGCTCGACGTCGCGGGCGCCCGTCTCGTCAACGAGACGGGGGGGATCACCATCGATCTCGATCCGCTGCCGGCGTTCCTGCTCGAGCTCATCAATGACGGCGGCCTCGTGCCGCACCTCGAAAAGCGGTTCGCCAAGACCAGGGCGAACAAACGTGCACAGAAGGAGTCCCGCGTATGACGCGTCTCAAGACGCGCCTCGGCAACGGCAAGATCCTTGTCGCACCCGGCATCTACGACGGCCTGTCGGGCCTCGTGGCGGAGCGGGCGGGGGCGGAAGCCGTCTATTTGTCCGGCGCCAGCATCGCCTATACGCGCTTCGGCCGCCCCGATGTCGGCCTCGTGTCGATGAGCGAGGTCGCCGACACGATCGCGGCCATCCGCGACCGGATCGCGACCCCGATCGTCGTCGACGCCGATACCGGTTTCGGCAACGCCATAAACGTCAAGCGGACCGTGCGCCAGTTCGAGCGGGTCGGTGCGAGCGCGATACAGCTCGAAGACCAGACCCTGCCGAAGCGCTGCGGCCATCTCGACGGCAAGACCCTGGTGTCAGTCGGCGAGATGGTCGGCAAGATCAAGGCCGCCCTCGACGCCCGCGCGGGCGAGGACACGCTGATCATCGCCCGCACTGACGCGGTGGCCGTGGACGGGCTTTCGGCGGGCATAGACCGCGCCGCGGCCTACGCGGAAGCGGGCGCCGACGTGCTTTTCGTCGAGGCGCCGAAGAGCGTCGAGGACATGACCGAAATCGTCGCCGGGCTCGGTGACCGGACGCCGCTGATGGCCAACATGGTCGAGGGCGGCAAGACGCCGGCGATGACGGCGGCCGATCTGGAGGCACTCGGCTTCGCGCTCGTCATCTTCCCGGGCGGGGCGGTGCGCGCGATCGCGGCGACGCTCGAGGGCTACTATTCGAGCCTCGTCGCCCATGGCAGCAACGAGCCGTTCCGCGACAACATGGTCGATTTCGAAGGGATCAACCGGATCGTCGGAACGCCGGAATTGCTGGCGGAAGCGCGCCGCTACGACGAGGAGCAGCAGTGATGGCGATCGATCCGATCACGCTGGCGATTCTCAAGGGCCGGCTCGAGCAGATCGCCGACGAGATGGACGCAACGCTGTTCCGCTCGGCCTTCAACCCGATCATCGCCGAAGCGCACGACGCCTCGCACGGCATCTATGATGCGGCGAATGGCGACACGCTGGTGCAGGGCAAGTCGGGGCTGCCGATCTTCGTCGGCGTCATGGCCTTCGCGGTGAAGGCGGTGATCGAGAAGGCCGCTGCACAAGGCGGCCCGCGCGACGGTGACGTCTGGATCTTCAACGACCCCTATGCCGGCGGCACGCACCTGTCCGACTTCCGGCTCGTGCGGCCCCTGTTCGCGAACGGCGAGGTGTTCTGCTACCTGGCTTCGGTCGGCCACTGGCACGACGTCGGCGGCAACGTGCCCGGCAACTACAACCCGGTCGCCACCGAATGCTTCCAGGAAGGCATGCTGATCCCGCCGGTGAAGCTGTTCGACAAGGGCGAGCTGCGCCAGGACGTGATCGACATCCTGTCGGCGAATTCGCGGCTGCCGACGTCGCTCTACGGCGATCTGAACGGCCAGATCAACGCGCTCGATCTCGGCGTCCGCCGCATGCAGGAACTGCTCGGCGAATACGGTGCGGAGACCGTGGCCGAGGCCCTGGGCGAACTCAAGGTCCGCGCCGCGCGGCTGATGCGGGCGCAGATCCGGGACCTGCCCGACGGCACCGTGTCGGCGGAGGATTTTCTCGACAATGACGGCATCGTCGACGAACCGTTGAAGATCGCGCTCGACCTCACCATCGAGGGCGAGCGGATGCGCATGGATTTCTCGCGGTCGGCGGCGGCCTGCAGCGGGCCCCTGAACATCTCGCGAGCGACTACGGTCGCCGCCTGCTACGTCGCGCTCAAGCACGTCTTCGGCGACGTGCCGGCCAATGCGGGCGTGCTCGAACCGGTCGACTTCGTCATTCCGGAGGGCTCGATCCTGGCGGTCGACGCCCCGAAGCCCGTCGGAGGCTATACCGAGACGATCCTGCGGCTGATCGACGTCGTCTTCCAGGCCGTGGCGACGATCGCGCCGGAGCGGTCGAACGGCTGCGCCTACGGCACGATCAACGCGCTGTCGCTTGCCGGACACCGCGGCGACGGGCGGCGCTGGGTCATGTTTTCCTTCTTCGGTGGTGGCCATGGTGGCCATCCCAAGGGCGACGGCCTCAACCACGGCAACGCGCCGATCTCGACGGCGACGATCCCGCCGCTGGAAATCCTCGAAGCGGCCTATCCCGTCCGGTTCACCCAATGGGCGCTCAGGCCGGATTCGGGCGGGCCCGGCAATCATCGTGGCGGTCTCGGCGCCGTGTACGAAATCGAGCTCATCGAGGAGAGCGCCGATGCGTTCCTGTTCGGCGAGCGCGGCCGCTTCGCGCCGCCCGGCGTCGTCGGCGGCAAGCCGGCCGCGTTGAACCGGTTCGTCTACGACACCAGCGAGGGAGAGAAGTCGCCTCCGATGACGTCCAAAATGGTGGGTGTGAAGCTGGCACGCGGCCAGCACGTGCGGCTGGAGACGCCGGGTGGCGGCGGCTACGGCGATCCGATGACGCGGCAACCGGAGGCAGTCGCGCGCGACGTCGGCCTCGGCTTCGTGTCGCGGGAAGCGGCCGAGGCCGACTACGGCGTCGTGATCGACGCCGACGGCAAGGTCGACGAAGCCGCGACGCGGGCGCGGCGCCAGGCGAGTGCGGCGGCATGAGCGGGCGGCGCTACGCGATCGGGGTCGATGTCGGCGGAACCTTCACCGACATCTTTCTGTGGGACGAAGAGACGGGGCGCGTCACCACGGCGAAAGTGCCGTCGACGCGCGGCGACCAGTCGGTCGGCTTCGTCGAGGGGATTTCGGCCGTCGCCGACGACTTCGCCGATATCGCGACGGTGGTGCACGGCACGACAGTGGGCACCAACGCTCTGCTGGAACGGAAGGGGGCGCCGACCGGGATCATCACGACCGAGGGGTTCCGCGACGTTCTGGAAATGCGGCGGCGCGACCGGCCGACCACCTGGGGGCTATGGGGCATGTTCACGCCAATCGTGCCGCGCGACCGCCGCGTCGAGGTGCGCGAGCGGGTTCTGGCCGACGGCAACGTTCTGCAGACGGTCGATCCGGGCGAGGTCGCCGAACGCGCCGAGGCCCTGCGGGCGGCCGGCTGCGAGTCGGTCTGCGTGTTCTTCATCAACGGCTACGCCAACAACGACAACGAGACGATCGCCGTCGAGGCGGTGCGTTCGGTCTGGCCGAACGACTACGTGACGGCGGCGACCGAGATCATCCCCGAGATCCGCGAGTTCGAACGGTTGTCAACGGCAACGCTCAATGCCTACCTGCAGCCGGTCGTCTCCAGCTATCTCGACCGTCTGGAAACCGCACTCGACAACCGCCATTTCTCCGGCGACGTGCTGATCGTCCAGTCGAACGGCGGCGTCATGTCGGTGGAGACGGCCAAGCGCTATCCGGTGCGCACCGCGCTTTCCGGCCCAGCGGCCGGCGTCATCGCGGCGAAGGCGATCTCGGCGGCGGCAGGATTTCCCAATGTGATCACCTGCGACATGGGGGGGACGTCCTTCGACGTGTCGCTCATCGCGGGCGGCGAGGCGGCGCTCGCCGCGCAGACGGCGATCGACTTCGGCATGGTCGTGCGCACGCCGATGATCGAGATCACGACGATCGGCGCCGGCGGGGGATCGATCGCCCATGTCGACGAGGGCGGACTGCTGCGGGTCGGTCCGGAATCGGCCGGCTCCAACCCGGGGCCGGTGTGCTACGGCCTGGGCAACGATCGCCCGACCGTCACGGACGCCAATCTAGTGCTGGGGCGCATCAACGCGGCCCGGCCGATCGGCGGCAAGCTCGACGCGCTCGATGTCGAGGCGGCGCGCGCGGCGATCGCGCGCGAGATCGCCGCGCCGCTCGGCATCGACGTGATGGAGGCCGCGGAGGCGATCCTCAAGGTCGCCAACGCCAAGATGGCCGGCGCGATCCGGCTGGTGTCGATCGAGCGCGGCTACGATCCCGACAAGTTCGCGGCCATGCCGTTCGGCGGCGGCGGCGCGCTGCACACCGGCGCGCTCCTCAAGGATGTCGGCCTGCGCTCGGCGCTGGTGCCGCGCTATCCCGGCGTCACCTCGGCGCTCGGCTGTGTCGTCGCCGACATGCGCCATGATCGCGTGCAGACCGTCAACCGGCTGCTCGACGAGGTCGACGCACCCGCTCTCGGCACGGAAATGCAGGCGGTCGCCGCGGAGACGGAAATGCTGCTGGCGCGCGCCGGTGTCGCCTTCGAGCGGATCGACCGGGTGTTCGAGCTCGACATGCTCTATCTCGGCCAGACCCATACGGTCACGGCGCCGGTCGAGATCCCGTCCGGCGGGTTGACGGTAAAGGCGATCCGCGCGGCGTTCGAGACCGCCTATCGCCGTACGTTCGGGCGCCTGCTCGCCGGCATTCCGGTCCGGGTGATGAACTACCGCGTCGCGGTGATCGGCCGGCGTCCTGCCTTTGACATGACCGTGTTCGCCCCGTCTTCCGACCGGGTACTCGAGGACTGCCGCGTCGGTTCCCGGCGCGTGCGCGTCGACGGCGAGGACATCGAAACGCCGGTCTACGAGCGGCTCGATCTGTCGGAAGGGACCGAGATCGCGGGGCCGGCGATCCTCGAACAGCCCGACACCACGATCTTCATCGATCCCGGCCTGGTCGGGCGCGTCGACCGTTTCGGCAATGTGGTGATCACCCGGCAGGCGAGGGCGGGCGATGCGTGAGGCCGGTTTCGATATCGCGCGCACTGGGCTGCTCATCGTGGATCTGCAGAACGATTTCCTGCATCCCGACGGCGCATACGGGCGCGCCGGCCAGTCGGCGGCGGACATCGCGGCATTGCCCGAGCGGATCAAACCGCTCGCCGACGCCTTGCGGGCGAAGGGCGGCTGGATCGTCTCGACGCAGTTCACGCTGGTGCCCGGCAAGGGCGGCGAGCCCTTCATCTCGCCGCACCTGAAGACGCTGCGCCCGTTCCTCGCCCGCGGCGACTTCGAACCGGGCGCATGGGGTCACCGGCTCGTCGACAGCCTGCAGCCGGCCGACCTGACGGTCGAGAAGGTCGCCTATTCCGCCTTCTTCATGAGCCGGCTCGAGTATGTGCTGCGGCGCGCCGGCATCGACAGCCTCATCGTCTGCGGCATCGTGACGAATGGCGGCGTCGCCTCCACCGTGCGGGACGCCCATGTCCGCGACTTCGAGGTCACGGTGTTGTCCGACGGCTGCGCCGCGTTCCGCAGCGACGTGCACGAGACCGCGCTGGCCGATCTTTCGAGCATCGTATCGGTGCGCACCTGCGCACAGGCGATGCAGCTGATCGAGGCGGCGTGAGATCATGAGCCCGCGCATCGCGGCAGCGGCGAACGTTGACTTCGAGACGCGCTGCGATGTGCTGGTGATCGGCGCGGGCGCCTGCGGGCTGGTGGCGGCCCTGCGGGCGGCCGATGCCGGGGCCGACGTCATCGTCGTCGAGCGCGACCACAGCCCGACCGGATCGACCTCCATGTCGTCGGGGTTCATTCCGGCGGCGGCGACGCGGTTCCAGGCGGCGCTCGGCATCACCGATTCCGCCGAACGGTTTTCCGAAGATATCCAGCGAAAGGCCGGCAACGAGGCCGATCCGGCAATCGTCGAGGCCGTAACCCGCGAGATCGGGCCGGCGCTCGAGTGGCTTGCCGACAGCCACGGCCTAGACTGGCTGGTGCTGACTGACTTCCTTTATCCCGGCCACTCGGTCCATCGCATGCACGCGGTTCCCGAAAAGACCGGTGCCGGGCTGATGGCCCGGCTTCTCGCGGCGGCCGAGGCGGCGGCAATCCCGATCGTCACGGACGCGCATGCGACGACGCTGTTCGCCGAGCCGGACGGGACGGTCGCGGGACTAGAGACCGTGCGCCCCGACGGCGCTGCGGAGAGGATCGGCTGCGGCGCGCTGGTGCTTGCCTGCAACGGCTACGGCGGCAACCGCGACCTGGTTCGGCAGTACATCCCGGCGATGGCGGACGCGCCTTACTACGGCCATCCGGGCAACGAAGGCGACGCGGTGCTGTGGGGCGGAGCGCTCGGGGCGGCGACGCGGCACCTGGGCGCGTGCCAGGGCCATGGTTCGCTCGCGCATCCGCACGGCGTTCTGATCACCTGGGCGCTGATGATGGAAGGCGGTATCCAGGTCAACGTGGACGGCGCGCGCTTCTCCAACGAGCACCAGGGCTATTCGGAGCAGGCAATCCGCGTCCTGGAGCAGCCCGGCGGCATCGCCTGGGACGTCTATGACGGGCGACTGCACGAGCTCGGTCTCGCCTTTCCGGACTACCGGGACGCCGACAGCGCCGGGGCCATCCTCGGCGTCGACACGGTTGCCGGGCTCGCCGCGCTGATGAAGGTGCCGGCCGAGGCGCTGGAGAACACGCTTGCCGATGTCGAGCGTTTTCGCAGCGGCGCGCAACAGGATCCTTTCGGGCGCGATTTCACCGGGCAACCGGGGCTGAAGCCGCCCTATCACGCGGTCCGGGTCACCGGTGCCCTGTTCCACACGCAGGGCGGTCTCGTCGTCGACGGTTCCGCCCGCGTTCGAAAGGCCGACGGTGCGCCGGTCGCCAATCTGTTCGCCGGCGGCGGTGCGGCCTGCGGCGTCTCCGGAAGCCGGATCGAGGGATATCTCTCCGGCAACGGTCTGCTGACGGCCGTCGCGCTTGGCTCGATCGCGGGCCGTGCGGCCGCGGATCGGGTCGGGCGGTCGGATTAGGCGCCAAGCCCGATAGTCGGTCGCGGAGGCGGATTGCCCGTACCGGGTCAGCCGGCGGTGCGGGGCGTCCCGACGATTTCCTCCGGTTCGTCGGGTGGGGGGCGGGCGCCGGACAGAAACTCGCCGAGCGAATGCAGCCCGTCCACGTGATCGCAGAAGACCTTGAGAACGACGAGCAGGGGTACGGCGATCAGGACGCCGATGACGCCCCATACGAAACCCCACAGTAGCACCGACAGCAGGATGGCCACGGGATTGAGCTCAAGCCGCCGGCCCAGGATCGCCGGGGTGATGAAGTTGCCTTCGAGCGCGGTGATGCAGAGATAGACGAGCGGCGCAACGAGCGCCTGGAGTATGGATTCGAAGGTTACGAGCGCGACGGCGGCCGACACCAGGACGCCGACGGCCGCGCCGATATAGGGGAGGAAGTTCAACAGCATCGCGGCAAGCCCCCACAGGATCGGGTTGGGCATGCCCACAAGCCACATCGACGTGCCGATGATGATCCCCAAGGCGACGTTGATCGAGGCAACGGTCAGCAGGTAGCGGGAGACGATCCGTTCGACGTCGTAGGCAATCCGCAGCGCGCGCTTCTTGTCGCTCAGCCTTGGCAGGACGCGGACGACCTTTTCGTAGAAGGTCGAGCTGTAGGCCAGCATGTAGAGCGTCAGGCCGAAGGTGACGAGGATCGTCGCCCCGATTCCGGCAACGTGGTTCGCCGCGCGGTTTAGGAGGCCAGGCTGGCGGACGCTGACTTCCTGAACGGTCGGGTCCTCGGATTCGGCGATCTTCTGGACTTCCTTTCCAGCTTCGTTCACCGCTTCCACCGGTTTCCGGATGCTCTCGAGCCGATCGCGCAGTTGCCGCCCGATACTGGGCGCGTCGTTTATCCATTCCATGATCGGTTGGGTCAGGGTCAGCGATCCGACCATCAGCGTCGCCGCCAGGCCGACCACGAGCACGCTGGCCGTCAGTCCAGAGGGAATGCCCCGACGGTTTGCGGTGCGGACGATCGGACTGAGCGTCAGCGACAGCACCAGTGCGACCGCGATCGGCATGAACAGACCCCGCCCGAAATACATGCCGAACAGGACTGCCGCCCCGGCGATGATGAACAGGGATGCGCGCACGGGCCCGGACAACTGAACGACGACGGGTCCTGCGGTTTCACATGGGGTATCCGCCGGTGATCCCGGCGCGGGTGATATGGTCATGGTCGCCTCGAAAAGATCCTCTATGGAAACGCGCAAGCCGGCTAATTGGTTCCGGTCGCACGGGGACATTTCGAAACGATCACGCAGACCGCGAATTGCGATGTTTGTCGGAACCATCCGGCCAGTTCGCCGTTTTCCCAGCAGGCCGGTCCCGACAGCGATATCGGCGCTGACCGGACCGGAAAACCATCAACGGCAACACGCAGCCGCGCGTGTCGCGATACGAAGACGCCGTAACCTCGGCGCCCGGCCCGCGCGTCGGAAAGGAGACCCATGAACTGGGATCAGATCGAAGGCCAGTGGAAGCAGTTTACCGGCAAGGTACAGGCCGAATGGGGCAAGCTGACGGACCGCGATCTCGATGTGATCGACGGCAATCGCCAGCAGCTCATCGGCCTGATCCAGGAGCGCTACGGAGTGGCGAAGGAAGACGCCGAACGGCAGGTCGACCGCTGGCTCAACCGTCACTGACGATGCGGTTTCCTGCGGTGATCCTCCAATTCGTACCCGAACACGGAGGATCGCAGTGACGCGTGATGATGCGACTGCGGGAGGCGGCGCCAGTCTGCCGCGCCCGAAGTCGTCGCCATCTGTTCCCGAGTGATCGCCGGGGCTGTTTCCCTCGCCCCGGCCAGGACGTAGCCGGCTACCGGCAAAGCCCGCGGGACCTTTGGTCCCGCGGGCTTTTCGTCGTTCAGTTCCTGGCGCCGTGGCCCGTCGATCGGGATCAGAGAAACGGGCGCGGGGCTTCGTCGGTGTCCTCGACCTGGGCGATATCGAGCAGGATTTCCTTGTCGCGGATCTCGAGGATCCTGTCTTCCCAGGAGATGCATCCGCGTGCCTTGAGCTTCTTCAGGGTCTTGTTCGTGTGGACAAGGGACAGGCCGAGCGTGTCGGCGAGATGCTGCTGGGTGATCGGAAGGTCGATCTTGTCGCCTTTCGTCAGACCGACACTGCGGGCGCGTCTGTAGAGATGCCAGATGAGGAAAGCAATGCGCTCGAGCGCGGTGCGGCGGCCGACCGTCAGCAAATTCTCGTCCAGCAGCCGCTCCTCCCGCGAGGCGAGCCAGGTCACGTCGAAGGCGAGCCCGGGGTGGCGCGTATAGAGGCTCCACAGCTTATCGCGCGGAAACACGCACAACAGCATGTCGGTCAGCGCCTCGACGCCGTGGCTCATGACCTCGAACACGGAACTTTGCAGGCCGACGAGATCGCCGGGCATGGCATAGTTGAGGATCTGCCTACGGCCGTCCGGCAAGGTCTTGTACCGGAACGCCCACCCCTCCAGCACCGTGTAGAGGTGCGGGCTATTGGTTTCCTCGAGCACGATCGGCGCGCCCGGACTGATGGTCAGTTCGCCCTGCTTGAACCCGTCCATGAACCCGAGTTCCTCGTCGGTGAACGCACGGAAGCAGTCGTGTTTCCTCAGCGGGCATTGCCCGCATCGAACCTTTATCGCGATATCGCCCGCCGCCACTTTGCGCCCTCTCCCGGATGTGTCTTTTTTCAATGACAAAGTCCCGCCTCGGTTCCATCATAGCCACTAAAAATACCCTTTCCGGCGGTGCTCGCCGCGCGGATGAAGGTGGTGCATGCTGGCAGGAGGTATGGACGTGGCTGCTTCGCGGTCCCGCGCGGCACTATTTCTGATGGACAGCGACGCGCTGGCGTTGGAACTGGAGGGCGTCTTGCGCGCCGGCGGGACAGAGTGGATGGTCATGCTGACCCGTGCCGTGGACTCCGCCAGGGCCGCCATGCTGACCGGGCCCGTGGATGTGGCCGTGCTGGTTCCCGCAGCCGCCGAGGCGATCGACGATCTGGTTGCCGGCCTCCACGATCTCGGTACGCCGACGATCCTTGTTGCCACTTCGGATCGCGACCCGACCGACCCGACCCCCAAAGACCTGCTCACCCGGCTTGCCTATCCGTTGGACCCGGATGTGCTGAAATCCGCATTGCACGCCTATGCATGCGGAAGCGGCGATCCTTCCCGGCCGCATGGCTCTCCTTCGCAAGTCCAATAGTGGACCGCAGCGAATTTACTCACATTCGAGTGCCAGATGCGGCGGCATCAGGCTCGAAAAAGGCGTCGGAGCCAGTCCCGATCGCCGATTGTCTCCGTTCTTCAGGGGCCGGTAATGGACCAGATCGTTGAGTATCTCTTCGGCGCGGCGAACTTCGTGCCGCACGGCTATTGCATGACGTGGCGACCGGACCTCGTGGCGTTGCATGCGATATCCGACGCCGGCATCGCGGCCGCCTATTTCGCCATTCCGCTGGCCATCGTGGTCTTCGCCAGGCGCAGGGGGGACATCACGGGCGAGGCCAGGCAGATCGCGATCCTGTTTTCGGCCTTCATCGTCCTGTGCGGCATCACCCATCTCGGCGGCCTGCTGACGCTCTGGTATCCGTACTACGGTCTCGACGGGATGGCCAAGGCGGCGACGGCCTTCGTGTCGATCATGACCGCGATCGTCGTCTGGCGAATGTTGCCGCGGCTCGTGGCCATTGCCTCGCCGCGCCAGATCGAGGCGATCAACCAGCGGCTTGTGGAGGAAGCCGCGGCGCGCGACCGCGCCTATGGCGACCTAGAGGCGGCCCGGCGCGACCTGGAGCGGCAGGTCGCCGAGCGGACCCGGGAACTCGCCGAGGTGCGGCAACTGTTCGAGGCGGCCACGCGCGGCGCGCAGATCACGGTGTCCTCGCAGGACCGGGACCTGCGCTACACCTGGATCCACAACCCCTGGCTAGGCATGAACGAGACCGATGTCGTCGGCAAGGCGGATGAAGCTCTGTTCCCCGAGCCGGCGTGCTCGACGATCGTCGGGCACAAACGGCGCGCGATCGAAACCAGCAGGCCCGACACCTTCGAGGTGGAGATCCCGAACGGCGATGCGTCCTCCTGGTACCGCATCGATGTCACGCCGCTGACCGACGGCCAGGGCGGGGTCACCGGGATCGCCTGCACCGCCATCGACATTACCGGGCCGAAGCGGCTGGAGGAAATGCGCGCCGATCTCAGCCGCCGTCTGTCGGAATCGGTGCAGCGCTTCAACGTTGCGCTCAGATCGGGCGATATCGTCGTCTTTTCGCAGGATACCGATCTTCGCTACATCTGGACGAACAGGAACGATACCGCGCTCCGGCCGGTCGTCGGCAAGACCGACGCCGACCTCCACAAGGAACCCGACCTGACGCCGATCGTGGCGCTGAAGACGGAAGCGATGGCTGCGAAGGAGCCGCGCTCGGGCGAGATCCGCGTCGACAGCGGTGATGCGGTTCGCTGGTTCGATCTGTTCGTCGAGCCGACCGTTGCCGTCGACGGCGTCGTCACCGGCGTCACCTGCGCGGCGATAGACATCACGGATGCCAAGCGCAGCGAGGAGCAGATGCGCCTCGTCATGCGCGAGCTGACTCACCGCTCCAAGAACCTGCTTGCCGTGGTGCAGGCGATCGCGCGGCAGACCGCACAGCAGGCCGGCACGGTCGCGGAATTCGTCGACGGATTCGGAGAACGGCTGCGGGCGCTGGCCGGCGCACAGGACCTGCTGGTGGCCGAGAACTGGTCGGGTGCCCGCCTGGAACAGGTGATTCGCGGTCAGATCGGGCACTACATGCCGCAGGACCGCTCACGCGTGGTCGTCGAGGGGCCTGACGTCAACTTGACGCCCGAGGCGACGCAGGTCCTTGCGCTGGCGCTGCATGAGCTCGCCACCAACGCGGCGAAGTACGGGGCGCTGTCGAACGACGTGGGTATCGTGACGGTCACGTGGTCGCTCGATGGCACGGGCGACGACGTCGCCTTGCATTTCGAGTGGCAGGAGACAGGCGGGCCGCCGGTGGAGCCGCCGACGCGCCGCGGCTTCGGGCGGATCGTCGTCGAACAGAATGTGGCGCGGTCGCTGGATGCGCAGGTCGACCTGCAGTTTCCGCAGCAAGGGGTGCGGGCGAATTTCGTGATTCCGCTCGAGCAGCTCAATCCGCCGGTGCAGCGCTGAGTTTTTCGAGTGCCGCAGCCGCGGCCGCCTCGACCTCGTCCCGATCGGCATCGTTGCCGATCTCGCGACGCGCGTCCTCGAGAATCAACTCGATGTGCTTCTCCAGGAGGTCATGGTGCGAGGAGTGCGCGACGCTCGCCAGGCGACCGATGGCGCGGATCAGGCGCAGCGTCACCGTTACGTTGCCGGCCGAGGCGCGGCGCAGCGGATGCAGCGCGGTGCCGACCAGGGTCTCGACCGAGACCCCGTCGAACCAGAGCCTCGGCGTGCCCTCGCTGTCCTTGGTCAGCGGCGGCGGTGCGTAGCCGCGCACCGGCAGCGCCAGGGCCGCCGAGAGCTGGTCTATGCAGGCAATCGCGGTATAGCTGTCGTTGACCCCAGGCGACAGCGCCCGCATCGCGATCTCGACCAGAAGGTGCACGGAAAACTCCGCGTCGGACTCCGATGTTCGCCGTCGCTCGAGGAACATCGCCGAGCGGATGACATCGTCGAGGCCCTCAAGATCCTCCGCCCCGGTGACGACGGCGATTTCCTGTCCCGCGATCACGAAGTCGCCTTGCCGGACCTTCATTTCGACGAACGCGTCGACCTCGCGCGCCGCAGCCGAGATGGCGTTGGCGTCGAGCGCGGTCACGTAGCCATCGGCGACGCTGGAAACCGTAGTGGCCGCGCCATCCCCGCGCAGGTCTTCGAGCGGCAGGTCGTCAGCCGTTTCGCGGGCTCCGATCTTCTCGAGTTCGTCAATGAGCTGGGCCGACACACGACCGATCTCGTTGTCGATCGAGACCCTTTCCGCGACCGAGCGGATGAAGACGATGAGGGACGCCAGTGTCACGCCGGTCAACAGGAGGGCGCCGAAGGTGGCGCCGCGCGGCACGGTCTCGGCGTCGATGCGGCTCAGGACAATGACGGTGTAGCCGAAGGTGCCGACGAGGAGGCCGGCGGTCACCTGGGTGGTGCGGTCGTTGGTGAAACGTTCGATCAGGCGCGGGCCGATATTGCCGGCGGCCAGCGTGAAGACAATCAGGGTGAGCGAATAGACGAGGCTCAGCACCGTCATCATCGATCCGGCGATGACGGAAAGCAGCGTCCTGGCGGTATCGGGATTGAGCGGCGGCAGCACGCGGTCGATCGTGTCCGACACATGGTCGCCGCCGAGATCGAGCTGCAGCGCGCCGACCGCCAGCAGGATGGCCAGCAGCGCGAAGAGCGCGGGTACGGCCACGAAGCTGCGGGCCAGACGGGCCCACGGCCGCAGAAGCCCGCTCAGGGAGACGGAGACATCAGGCATCGCAGCACCTCGACGAGCTTCACCGCATCCACCGGCTTCTGCAGGATTGGCACGGTGTCGCCGTAGCGCTGGACGAGTTCGGAGGTCTGGTAGCCGGTGCACAGGACGAAGGGGATAGAGAGATCGCCCAATCGTTGCGCGACCGCCGCGCTAGTTTCGCCGCGTCCGAGGTTGACGTCGAGAACGCCTGCGTCCGGCCTCTCGCCGTCGATCAAGCCCATCGCCGCGGCGACATCCGCCGCCGGGCCGACGACCCGGTATCCCGCGTCGAGCAGTACCGTCTCGAACTCCATCGCGATCATGAATTCGTCCTCGAGAATGAGGACGCGCGCCTGATCACTCATGCCATTGCCCCCTTGGCGAGGCGTTCGCGGAAATGGATGGTGGCGGTCATCGGCCTGATCCGGTCCCATGGGATTTCTATGCGGCAGTTCACGCCTTCCGGCGCGAATTCGAGATAGGTGCTGCCATCGAGATCGTAGGTGATGCTGCGCTCGAGCAACAGCGACCCGAAGCCGCGCCGCTCCGGGATCCGGACCTTCGGTCCGTCGCTCTCGCGCCAGTGAAAAATCAGCTTGCGGTCGTCGTCGTCGCCTTCGAGCGACCAGTCAATATCGAGCCGCCCATCCGCCACCGACAGGGCCCCATACTTGATCGCGTTGGTGCCGAGTTCGTGCATCGCCAGCGCGAAAGCGAGCGCCCCCTTCGGATTTATCCGGATCGGCGCCCCGGTGACCGTTATCGAGCGGCCTTCCTCGAAGGGCTGGATCTCCTGCAGGACGACGGTTCTGAGATCGGCGCCGACCCAACGCTCGCGGGCGAGCAGGTCGTGGGCGCGCGCCATGGTCGTGATACGTCCGAGCAGGGCGTTCTCGAAGGAATCGACCGTGTCATGGCTGTGTGCGGTGCGGCGGACGACACCCTGGACAACCTGCAAGGTGTTTTTCATTCGATGGTCGAGCTCGCGCATCAGCAAGCGTTCGGTTTCGGCAGCCTCGACACGTTCGGTGACGTCGAGGGCGGAGACGACGATATGGGTGATTTCCCCGTTGACCGCGGCGATCGGCCTGACCGAGACGTCGTACACGGACTGTCCCGCCTCCGTTTCCGTGGACAAGACGTCAAGGCGCCTTTCCTCTCCTTCGGCGGCGCGGGCGATCGCCAGATGCAAGGCGTCCTTGTTGGCCGGATCGCTGTCCCACAGCGGCAGCTCGTCGATGGTCCTGTCGACGAGATCGGCCTCGCCGTTCGCAGCGTGATCCAGCGCCGTGCGGTTCGCGGTGATGACCCGGCCGCGCGGATCCGTCATGAACACCAGCGGCACCAATCCGTCGAGGGTCCGGCGCAGCCGGGTTTCGGCGGACAGCAGGTCGCGGCCGCGCCGCGCGGCCGTCGAGTATCCGATGACGGCGGCGGCGGCGCCCAAGCCGGCCAGAAGCACCAGTGTCATCAGCGCGTATCCGCGGGCATAGTCGGTCAGGCCGGGCCCGCCGCTGACCCTGATCTGCCACAGCCGGCCCGAATGGTTCTGCTGGTCGACAACGAGAAACGGTTCGGAATCGTCCGTCACGTTGGGGGAATCGACCGGCGCGCCACCGGCGAGTTCCAGCGGACCGATCTCGACTTCGACGTCGCGAATGTCGGCGGATGTGGACCTGGCGATGGCGATGAGCTGGTCGAGTTCGATGCTGCCGCTGACGATGCCGACGACCTCTCCGCCGACGACCACGGGCTTGTAGAAAATGACCCCTTGCACCGGCTCTTCGCCGCTGGTGACGAAGGTCACGACCTCGGTCGACGTGCCGAGGCCGTACTGGGCCGCCATATCGACGGCAAACCGACGTTGCGGGTGGGATCGGATATCGAAGCCGTAGACCGGTGCCACGTTGGGGAAGAAGTAGGATGCGTTCACGGGGTAGTAGACGGGACTGGCATCGGCGGGTACGCGCCGGCCGTCCTCGATCGCCCAGATTCCGGACGTGCTCTTGCCGCTGCGCTGCAGGCCGGCCTCGAACGCGGCGCGTCGTTCAGCGTTCACGCGCGGATGATAGATCAGCGAGCGCAGGCCCAGGACCGGGCCCATGCCTTCCACGAAACGGGTGAGATCCTCTTCGCTGGCCGCCGGCTGGCTGGCGTAGAGGCCCTGGACGGCGCGCACCGTCAGGAGCGCGCGATCGAGGACCAGATCGACATTCGCGAGGGCCGCCTTGGCCGAGGCCGAGAACGCCGACACCTGGCTTTGGCGCCACGACATGTAGGCGAACGCCGACGCGGCGATTGCTATCGCCACGATTGCGAAGGCTGCAAGACGACTTTGCGCGGCTGTCATACAAACGCACCCATACCCTCGCCGGAAACGCGCGAGGTAGCGAAAGGTTCCACATCGATCGCCATTTTGTGAAGGATGGAGCCGTAGTGGTCGTTCAAGCCACGGACCGGGTCGTCGATGCCGGGGTGACGATCGGCTGCGATGTTTGGTCGGGGCCGAATTCCGCCACCGACTCCACGGCGAGGATTTCGGCCAGTTTCTGGCGGGCGCGGTTCACCCTGCTCTTGACGGTGCCGACGGCGCATTCGCAGATTTCCGCAGCCTCGTCGTAGGACATGCCCGATGCGCCGATAAGGACCAGCGCCTCGCGCTGATCCGGCGGAAGCTGTTCGAGCGCCGCGCGGAAATCCTTGAAATCCATGTGGCCGGACTGGGCGGGATGGGTCGCCAGTTGGGCGGCCATGGCGCCATCGGCGTCCTCGACTTCCCGACGCCGCTTGCGCAGTTCGGAATAGAAGCCGTTGCGCAAAATGGTGAACAACCAGGCACGCATGTTGGTGCCTTCCTCGAAGCTATCGAGTTTGCTCCAAGCCTTGACCAAGGCCTCCTGCACCAGGTCGTCGGCGCGGTCGGGGCTTCCGCACAGCGACATCGCGAAGGCGCGCAGATTGGGGATGTGCTCGAGGAGTTCCTTGCGCGGGTTCATTCGTCTGACTCTCCGCCTGACCCTTCGCGCCGGGCCCGATGGCTGTCCGGGCTGGCGTCCGGGCCGCTTTCCCTGGACACCCGGTCGAGCTGTTCGAGCAATTCGACGAGCCGGTCGGGGATCGGTTCGTTCAGGTACGAGTCGTACATGGACTTGAGCTGCACGCCGATATGGGCCTGCAGACCCTCGTCCAGAGCGGCACTTGCCTCGGTTTGCGATTCTGGCTTGGTCACGTCGTGTTTGCTTTCATCGTCGCTGGACATCAGTGCTCCCCATGGCGGCCGGATCGATGGTTAGGCGGCTGCCACTCCCGAAGGCGAAACGCGATCGCCACAAAATGGTTCCAAGGCTCCGAGAAAATAACCGGATCGGCGGGAACCAGCGGCCGAATTCCGCGTTTAAAGAACAATAGTCAGGGGTTTTCAGAGGGAGTCCATATGTCGATCGCCATGACGATTGCGCCGCATCTTCTGTATTTGCGGCGGTTTGCCCGTGCGTTGACGGGCACGCAGGCAAGTGGTGACGCCTATGTCGCGGCCTGCCTTGAAGCGATCATCGCCGATCAGGGCCTGTTCGACACCGCGCTCGAGCCGCGCGTTGCGCTCTACAAGGTGCTGGTCGGGATCTGGGGCACGATCGACATCAACCACCGGGGCGACGGACCGGCGACGCCGTTCGAGCGCAACCTCGACGCGATCATGCCGCGGGCGCGCCAGGCTTTCCTTTTGACGACCGTGGAGGATTTCTCGCTGCCGCAGGCCGCCACCATCCTGAACAGCGACGAAGACGGCGTCCGCTCGCTCATCGACGAAGCCGGGCGCGAGATCGCCGCGCAGGTGTCTACCAACGTGCTCATCATCGAGGACGAGGCGATGATCGCCATGGACCTCGAGGCGCTGGTGACGGGGCTCGGTCACGAGGTCTCCGGCCTCGCGCGGACACATGGCGAGGCGATCGCCGCGGCGCGCGATCGACGTCCGGGCCTGGTGCTCGCCGATATCCAACTGGCCGACGGCAGCTCGGGCATCGACGCGGTCAACGAGATGCTGACGGAAATCGACGTGCCGGTGATCTTCATCACCGCCTATCCCGAGCGTCTTCTCACCGGTGAGAGGCCTGAGCCGGCCTTCCTGATCACGAAGCCGTTCCAGACCGACACCGTGAAGGCGGTCATCAGTCAGGCGCTGTTCTTCGACACGCGCGCCGGGACGCAGCCGCAGGCGGTCGCCAGCGGCTGAGACTTCCGGCACACATCCGGTCTTCGATCAACGGGCGCTTCGGCGCCCGTTTTTGCTGCGCGTGACGAGCGGGCGGAAACCATTGCCGCGTTCCGGCGTTCATCTATCAGCACGGCACACTATCGATCGAAAGGAGAGCAGGATGCTTTACTGGGCCTTGGTCTTTCTCGTTGTCGCACTGATCGCCGGTGCGCTGGGGTTTGGCGGAATCGCGGGCACGTCCGCGGGTATCGCGCAGATCCTCTTCTTCATCTTCCTCGTGGCTCTGGCAGTGTCGGTGGTGATGCACCTTGCCCGCCGGGCGTGACGGGGAAAGATCGTTTCGACAGGGGCCGGCCGCCCGAAATCGCGGCCGGCCCCTTTTTGATTCTGCAGCCGTGACCGGTGATCTGCCGGCCGACCGGGAGGAACCAAAGCCGATGGCGCGCGTTGGTCGGGTGTGACGCCTCGCGGTTCGTCCCGGGGCGCGCTGATCTCGATGAATCCCCTCAAGGCACCAACAGGGAGAAAAAAATGGCCCGCGCCAGCAACGTTCTGAAGGTCAAACCTCACAGGGAAGACGTGCACACGGGTATCGCGGCGGCGGATCGCAAGACGATCGCCGCGTCCGTCTCCGGCATCCTCACCGATACGTATGTGCTCGTCATCAAGTCGCACGTCTATCACTGGAACGTGGTCGGCCCGCTGTTCCAGCCGCTTCACGAGATGACCGAGGACCACTACCAGAACCTGTTCGAGGCCTGTGACGAACTCGCCGAGCGGATTCGCGCCCTGGGGCATACGGCGCCCCTGACGGACCGCCATGTGCTCAGCGACAGTGCCATCCGCATCGAGAAGACGGCGCCGACGGCCGGCGAGATGATCAGGGACCTGATCGCCGACCACGAGGGGCTGTGCCGCAAGATGCGCGAGGCCGCCGAGTTGGCCGAGCAGAAGGGCGACTTCGTCAGCCACGATCTTCTGACCGGGCGCCTGACCTACCACGAGAAGGCTGTCTGGATGCTGCGCGCGATCATCGCGGACTGAGCCGTGCGGTTCAGTCGCCATTGCGATTCACGACAGAACGGAGACGACGACATGGGACAGAAATCACCAGTTAAAGCGCCGCGAGGCACAGCCCGATATGGTGCGGATGCGGTCTCGGCACAGCGCCGGAACGGACCCGAGCACAGCGATGAGGTCGCAAAGGCGATCGCGCGCATTCACGCCCGGGTCGATCAGACCGGCATCGGCGACCAGGCCGTCTACAAGGGGAACCGGCGCTCGGCGCCGAATTGAGGAGGACAGGCAAATGGGCGTTGAAGTTGGTGGCCTGTTCGGCCTCGTCGTTCTGGTTCTCGATATCTACGCGATCGTGAAGACCGTCGGATCGGGCGCCTCCACCGGTTCCAAGGTCCTGTGGATCCTGCTGATCCTCGTCCTGCCGGTGGTCGGGTTCATCTTGTGGCTGCTGCTTGGCCCCTCCAGGCCGGCCCGGCCCGTATCGACATAGGGAGATGGCAATGATCGACCGCCTGCCGCAGACACCGATCGACACCCCCGGCAACGCCGCGCGGGGCGCTTATGGCCACCCGATGGACGTCGTCGGCGATACCGGCCTCACCAAGGTGGAGAAACGCCGGATACTGACGGAATGGGCACAGGATGCCAGGGCCCTGAAGCGCGCGTCCGGCGAGGGCATGTCGGGCGGAGAGAACGCCAACCTCGCCGAGATCGAGCGCGCCCTGGATTTGCTGTGACCGTTTGCGGGCCGCTTTCGGCGATGGCGATCCCGAGTGGTCTGGCGTTGCTTGTCATCGCCAGTCTCGTTCCCCGTCCGAACCTCGGCTCGCCCGCCGGTTCTTTCGACCGATAACCACCCGCGGGCAAGGCCGGACCGGATGGGGCCCGAGGCATTCGTCGCGTAGGGGGACCGTGTTCGGCTAAGGCCGTCCGCGGGCTTTGCCCATTGATGCCTGCCTATCAGATGCGCAGTTTGCCCGAAAAGCGGGCGCCCGGATGCTCCAAGTATATTCACTAACCTCGGGAAATGTGATCGGATCGAGAAAAGGTATCCCGGCCATCGGCCGGACGTCTGGCTAAACGGTTACGCGACACGTGGTTCGACTTTATGGGCCTCCCTCCGATACCCTCAGTGCGGTTCCCGGGCGCCGCTTTATTCCGGCCGTTTTCACGAGACTTCTCACGAATTTCGCGTCCCGTTTCATTCGGTCCCATACGGCACCGAACGCCCTTTCATGCGCGCCGATCAGCAGGGTTCTCCGCTGCGAAAATACTTAACCAAAGTCAAGGCATCCGGACCCCCTCCATCCTATTGGAGTCCGGTCGGCGCGGTCGAGTTTCAGACCGCGTGGGATGTCGCTGATCGATCCGCGATCCGCACCACACTGTCGGGCCAAGGCTGAATAGATGCTCCAACTAGTGCCGCGATTTTCTTATCTCCGGGCAATCGCGGCGATGTTCGTCGCGCTGACATTGTTGGCGTCCACGGAGGGTCACAGCGCGCCGATCGTCACGACCTTCACGAGCGAAGTGCCGGTCGGCGAACTTGTGCCCGGCGCCGATGAGTACGGCCCGCTCGACGAGACAACCCTCGTCGTTCCGGCGATCCGGGACGGCGAGACGATCGGCTATGTCTTTCTCACGTCGGACTTCGTGGAGACGACCGGCTATTCGGGCAAGCCGATCCACACCCTGGTCGGCATCGACACGGATGCGGTGCTGACCGGCGTCCGGCTCGTCAAGCATTCCGAGCCGATCGTGCTGATCGGCATCCCCGATTCCCGCATCAAGGCGGTCACCGAGGGCTACGCCGGCCTCGATCTCAAGAAGGAGGCGGCGGCCGGCGGGTCGGCGCACGATCTGGATATCGTCTCGGGCGCGACCGTCACGATCATGGTGATCGACGATTCGATCGTCCGCGCGGGACTGAAGGTGGCCCGGGCGCTTGGCCTTGGCGGCCTGAGCAGCGGCGCCGCGGCCGCAGGGCCGACCAAAGCCATCGACATGGACAAACCCGTAGAGGTGCTGGACTGGCAGACGCTTGTCGGCGACGGCTCGGTCCGGCGCATGTCCCTCGACGTTGGCCAGATCAACGAGGCCTTCGCCCGTCACGGTGATGCCCGTGCCCGCAAGCATCCCGAAAAGGGTGCGCCCGAGGACAGCTTCATCGACCTCTATGTTGCGCTGGTGAGCGTGCCGACCATCGGCCGCAGCCTTCTCGGCGAGGCGGAATACCGCAATCTCGAAGCTTGGCTCGAAGAGGGCGAGCAGGCCATCCTTGTCCTCGGCCGCGGCCGGTACTCGTTCAAGGGCTCGGGCTACGTTCGCGGCGGCATCTTCGATCGCATCCAGCTCATCCAGGGCGACGTCTCGGCACGCTTCTTCGACCGTCAGCACCGGCGGCTGGGCACGCTGGCGACGGACGATGCGCCCACCTTCTCCGAACTCGACATCTTCAAGATCCCGGCCGGGATCGGGTTTGATCCGGCAAAGCCGTTCCGTCTGCAGCTTCTGGCCCAGCGACCGGTCGGGGCGATCGAGAAACTGTTCCTGACCTTCGACCTCGGCTACCAGACGCCGGCGCCCTATCTGAAGTCCATTGCCGCGCAGCCGCAGCCGCAGCCGGAGATGGCGCCGATCGCCCAGGCGGAGGCTTCGGAATCGAACGAATTGTGGCGCCGGATCTGGGTGACCAAGCGCCTCGAGGTCGTCGTCCTGGGCGCGATGCTGCTGATTCTGACGGCGGCGTTCTTCTTCCAGATGCAGCTCACGCGGTACGAGCGCCTGACGTTCTGGTTCCGCATCGGATACCTGACGGTGACGCTCTTCTTCCTGGGCTGGTACGCGAATGCGCAGCTCTCCGTGGTCAACGTGCTGGCGTTCTTCAACGCCCTCGTACACAACTTCTCCTGGAGCGCGTTCCTGATGGACCCGCTCGTCTTCATCCTGTGGTTCTCGGTGGCGGCCTCCCTCCTGTTCTGGGGGCGCGGCGCCTATTGCGGCTGGCTCTGCCCGTTCGGGGCCCTGCAGGAGCTGACCAACCGGTTCGCCAAGCTGATCCGGATACCGCAATACGCGGTGCCGTGGGGGCTGCACGAGCGCCTGTGGCCGGTGAAGTACCTGATCTTCCTCGGTCTGTTCGGGATGTCGCTCTATTCGCTCGAGCTTGCCGAGCACTACGCGGAGGTCGAACCCTTCAAGACGGCGATCATCCTGAAGTTCATGCGCGCCTGGCCGTTCGTGCTGTTCGCGGTCGCGATCCTGGCGGTCGGCTTGTTCGTCGAGCGGTTCTACTGCCGCTACCTGTGCCCCCTGGGGGCGGCGCTCGCCATTCCCGCACGGCTGCGCATGTTCGACTGGCTGAAGCGCTACCGGGAATGCGGCAATCCCTGCGCGCGTTGCGCCAACGAGTGCATGGTCCAGGCCATCCACCCGGAAGGCAACATCAATCCCAACGAATGCCTGCAGTGCCTGCATTGCCAGGTGCTGTACCAGCACGAGAAGAAATGCCCGGTCGTCATCGCGAAGCTCGCCAAGCGCAGACGCTTCGAGGAGCGCACTGGCATTGCCAAGCCGGCGGCGAATTCCGCCAAAGAGGCGCCTGCCGCCGCCGAATGAAAACTGCACCCACGTTCCAGAAGAAGGAGAAGGGAAATGACGGCTGAACACAATAAAGAGGGTATCTCCAGACGGACCCTCTTGTCTGGCACCGCGACCACGGCCTTCGTCGCCGGAGGTGCGGCTGTTGGCGGAACCGGGGCGCTGTTGTCGACGTCATCGGTCACACCCGCCTTGGCCCAGGGCAGCACGCCCAAGTACGAGCTGTCGCCGGGTGAACTCGACGAGTACTACGGCTTCTGGTCGAGTGGGCAGACGGGCGAAATGCGCATCGTCGGCGTTCCCTCGATGCGCGAGCTGATGCGGATTCCGGTGTTCAACCGCTGCTCCGCGACCGGGTGGGGACAGACCAACGAGTCGCTGAAGATCCTCACCGAGGGACTTCTGCCGGAAACCAAGGCGTTTCTCGCGGCGCACGGACTCCAGACCTACCAGAACGGAGACCTTCACCATCCGCACATGTCGTTCACCGACGGCACCTACGACGGCCGCTATCTGTTCATGCAGGACAAGGCCAATACCCGTGTCGCCCGTGTGCGTTGCGACGTCATGAAGTGCGACAAGATCATCGAGATCCCCAACGCTAACGATATCCACGGCATGCGGCCGCAGAAGTATCCGCGGACCGGCTACATCTTCGCCAACGGCGAGCATGAGGCGCCGCTGGTCAACGACGGCAAGATCCTTGACGATCCGTCGCAATACGTGAACATCTTCACGGCGATCGACGGCGACAAGATGGAAGTCGCCTGGCAGGTGATCGTCAGCGGCAATCTCGACAACACCGACTGCGATTACCAGGGCAAGTATGCCTTCTCGACCAGCTACAACTCGGAGATGGGGATGAACCTCGCCGAGATGACCGCGAACGAGATGGACCACGTCGTGATCTTCAATCTCAAGGAGATCGAGAAGGGCGTCGCCGAGGGCGACTATCAGGAGCTCAACGGCGTCAAGGTCATCGACGGGCGAAAGGGCAACAACAAGAAATACACCCGCTATGTGCCGATCCCGAACAGCCCGCACGGCTGCAACACGGCACCGGACAAGAAGCACGTCGTCATCAACGGCAAGCTGTCGCCGACCTGCTCGGTGATCGACGTCGAGAAGGTCGACGCCCTGTTCGAGAGCGACGCGGAGCCGCGTTCGTGCATCGTCGCCGAGCCGGAACTGGGCCTTGGACCGCTACACACCGCCTTCGATGGCAAGGGCAACGCCTTCACGACGCTCTTCCTCGACAGCCAGGTGGTGAAGTGGGACATCGAGAAGGCCGTCCGCGCCTATGCCGGCGAGGATGTCGACCCGATCATTTCCAAGGTCGATGTCCACTATCAGCCGGGCCACAATTCGACCAGCATGGGCGAGACCGCGGAAGCGGACGGCAAGTGGCTGATATCGATGAACAAGTTCTCCAAGGACCGGTTCCTCAACGTCGGCCCGCTGAAGCCGGAGAACGAGCAGCTCATCGACATTTCGTCCGATGACATGAAGATCGTGCATGACGGGCCGACCTTCGCCGAGCCTCACGACAGCATCATCGTGCATGCCTCGAAGGTGAACCCGAAGATCGTCTGGGACCGCGACGACCCGATGTGGGAAGATGCGCGCAAGCAGGCGGAAGCCGACGGCGTCGACCTGGAAGATGGTGCCGACGAGCCGATCCGGGACGGCAACAAGGTGCGCGTCTACATGTATTCGGCCGCGCCGACCTTCTCGATGGAGTCGTTCACCGTAAAGCAGGGTGACGAGGTGACGATCTACGTCACGAATATCGACGACGTCGACGACCTCACGCACGGCTTCACCATGTCCAACTACGGCGTGGCGATGGAAGTCGCGCCGCAGGCGACGGCCTCGGTCACCTTCATCGCCGAACGGCCCGGCGTCCACTGGTTCTACTGCCAGTGGTTCTGCCACGCTCTCCACATGGAGATGCGCGGCCGCATGTTCGTCGAGCCGCGGAGCGCCTGATCCATGCTGCGCCGCCTGACGCTGTCTTCGTTGCTCGCTGCCACGGTCGCGGCTGTTTCGGCGCAGGCCGCCGAAACGGTCGTGGCGCCGGCGCCGGGCGCGTTGCAGGCGGCCATCGACAACGCGCAGCCGGGGGATGTCCTCCGGCTGCGTCCCGGCGTCTATTCCGGTGCCATCTTGATCGAAAAGCCGCTCACCGTCGCAGGAACGGACGGCGTCGAGATCCAGGGCGGGGGAACCGGCACCGTGATTACCGTGACGGCGCCGGACGTGGTCGTGTCCAGGGTGCGGGTGTCCGGCTCTGGGTCGTCGCACCAGTCGATCGATTCCGGGATCAAGCTGACGAAGACCGCCGACCGCGGAGCCGTCCTGGACAGTGAATCGATCGGGAACCTCTACGGGATCGATATCCATGGCGCCAGGGATGCCCGGGTGGCGGGCAATCTCGTGGTCGGCCGCACCGATTTCCGCATGAACGAGCGCGGCAACGGCGTCTATGTGTGGAACGCGGCTGGCGCGGTCATCGAGGGCAACACGGTCCGCCAGGGCCGCGACGGAATCTTCGTCAACACGAGCGCGCGCAACGTCATTCGCGACAACCGGTTCGAGGATCTGCGCTTCGCGGTCCACTACATGTATGGCGGCGACGGCGAGATCGTCGGCAACGTTTCGGTCGGCAACCATCTCGGCTACGCCCTGATGTTCTCCGACGGGCTGACCGTGCGCGACAATATTTCGATCGACGATCGCGACTACGGCATCATGCTCAACTATGCCAATGGCGCGACGATCGAAGGCAACTACGTGCGCGCGGCGGCCGAGAAGTGCCTGTTCATGTACAACGCCAACAAGAACCGGCTCGCCGACAACCGGTTCGAGGCTTGCGAGATCGGCATCCACTTCACCGCCGGCTCGGACCGCAACACCATCGTCGGCAACGCTTTCATCGGCAATCAGACCCAGGTGAAGTATGTCGGCACGCGCTATCTCGAATGGAGCGATGCGGGCCGCGGCAACTACTGGAGCGATCACGCCGCCTTCGACGTCAACGGCGACGGCATAGCCGACAGCGCCTATCGCCCCAACGACATCATCGACCAGGTGCTGTGGACGCAGCCGGCGGCGAAGCTCCTGCTCGGCAGCCCGGCGGTCCAGCTGGTGCGCTGGTCGCAATCCCAGTTCCCGGCGCTGCTACCCGGCGGAATTGTCGACAGCGCGCCGCTCATGACACCGGTGGACATTCCGGTGCCCGGCGAAGGAGGCCGGTCATGACCGCGATTCTCGAATCCCGCTCCGTGTGCCGGGACTTCGGCCGCCATCGCGCCGTCGACCGGGTGAGCCTTTCGGTCTCGGCCGGCGAGCGTGTCGCCCTGCTCGGACACAACGGCGCCGGCAAGACCACACTGTTCAAGATGATCCTCGGCTTCCTGCGTCCGACGGAAGGCACGCTCATGGTCGCCGGCCATCCGCCCGGTTCGGCGGCGGCGCGGCGGGCGGTCTCCTATCTGCCGGAGAACGTGGCCTTCCAGAAGTCCCTGACGGGACGCGAGATCATCCGCTTCTACGCCAAGCTGAAGCGGGCCGACCGGGCGGCGGCGGAGGCGCTGCTCGACCGGGTCGGCCTCGGGGTGGCGGCCGATCGGCGCGTCGGCACCTATTCCAAGGGCATGCGGCAGCGGCTCGGGCTCGCCCAGGCGCTGATCGGCGCACCGCGCCTGCTCCTGCTCGACGAGCCGACCAGCGGCCTCGATCCGATCTCGCGGCAGGAGTTCTACGAGATCGTCACCGAGATCGCCGCGCGCGGCACCGCCGTCTTCCTGTCCTCGCACAGCCTGACCGAGCTGGAGGCGAAGACCGACAGGGTCGCGATCATGCGGTCGGGCCGGCTCGTCGCCGATGCCCCCCTGGCGAAACTGCGGGCGGAGGCCGGGCTGCCGATCCGCATTCGCGTCGAGGCGACGTCCGCTGACACGGATGCTCTGGCCAAGCAACTCGGCGGCAGCCGCGTCAACGGCTGCGCCGTCGAGATCCTGTGCTCGGCCGACCGGAAGGTGGAGCGGCTGAACGCCATCGGCGCGCTCGGCGCCGCCATCACGGATATCGACGTCACCCCGCCGAGCCTCGACGATGTCTACCGCCATTTCTCCGGCGAGACGGATCAGGGGGATCAGTCATGATCGTCAACATTCTCGCCATTGCAGCCCTCGAGCTCAGGCTCGGCATACGCAACCGCTGGGTGATCCTGTCCGTCCTGATCCTGACCCTGTTCGCCGGGATCCTGGCGTTGGTCGGCTCGGCACCGACCGGGACGGTCGGGGTCGACCGCCTGACGGTGACGGCGGCGAGCCTGGCGACGCTGTCGGTCTACCTCGTGCCGCTGATCGCGCTTCTGCTGGCTTTCGATACGGTGGCCGGGGAGATCGACAGGGGCACCTTGCAGCTCGTCCTTGCCTGTCCCGTCTCCCGCTTCGAGATCCTCGCGGGCAAGTTCGTCGGCCACCTCGCGGTTCTGTCGATCGCCGTGGTCGTCGGCTACGGCGTATCGGGCGCGGCGGTCGCGTTTACCAGCGACGGCGGCTTTGCCGGCCTCGGCGTGCTTGTCCGCCTCATCGCCACATCGATCCTGCTGGGGGCGGTCTTCCTCGCGATCGGCTACCTGGCGAGCGCGCTGGTGCGCCAGACCGGAACGGCCGCCGCGCTTGCCGTCGGCGTGTGGCTGGTGGCGGTCGTGCTCTACGATCTGGGCCTCCTTGCCATCGTGGTCGTCGAGCGGGAAGGCGTGTTCGCGACGACGCTGTTCCCCTGGCTTCTGGTCGCCTCGCCGGGCGATGCGTTCCGGCTGTTCAATCTGGCGATGCTTGGCGCGGCGAAGACGCTGACCGGGATGGCGGGTATCGCCGAGGCGCTGCCGTTCCCGCCGGGCGTCGCGCTGGCAAGCCTTATCGCCTGGCTGGTGGCCGCGTTCGCCGCCGCCTGGTTCGTGTTCAGGAGGATCGAGCCATGATCCGGGCCGCGATGATCGCGATGCTGTCCCTGTCCGTTGGCGGCTGCTTCGAGGACGCGGTGGTCGAGAAGCCGGATCCCGTCGCCATGACGGCGGAGGCGGTGGGGCATTACTGCCAGATGAACGTGCTCGAGCACGAAGGTCCCAAGGCGCAGATCCATCTCGCCGGGCTTCTCGCGCCGCTGTGGTTCTCTCAGGTGCGCGACGCGGTCGTCTACACCCGGTTGCCGGAGGAGACCGCCGAGATCACTGCGATCTACGTGAACGACATGGGGCGGGCCAAGAGCTGGGCGGAGCCGGGCGACGCCAACTGGGTGGACGCCGACGAGGCCTATTTCGTCATCGACAGCCGGCAGACCGGCGGGATGGGGGTGCCGGAAACGATCCCCTTTGGCGTGCGAAGCGCCGCCGAGACCTTTGTGAGCCAGCACGGTGGCAAGATCGTGCGCTTTGCCGAGATTCCCGAAGACTACGTGCTCTCACCCGTCGACACCGCGTCGTCGGGCGAGCCGGGCGTCCCGGCACAATGACCGGCGTAATGACCCGCGCGGAGAAGACAATGCTGACCAGACGCCGTTTGATCGAGATTTCCGCCGCTGCCGCCGTCGTTCCGCTCGCGGCGGGCCGGGCGCCGGCCACGACGCGGCTGACCCGCTGGACCGGGACCGCCATGGGGGCGCAGACGTCGATCGTGCTGGCGCACCCGGACGAAGCCGAGGCGCAGCGGATCATCGAGACGGCGCGCGCCGAGATCGCGCGCCTGGAGGCGATCTTCAGTCTCTATCGGGACGACAGCGTCGTCGGCCGGCTGAACCGCGAGGCGCGCGTCGACCTTCCGCCGTTCGATCTGTTGTCGCTCCTGTCGCTTGCCGACGGCATCCACGGCGTGACGGGTGGCGCGTTCGATCCGACGATCCAGCCGCTGTGGCAGCTCTACGCCCGCCATTTCGCCGAACCCGGGGCGGCGCCCGGCGGGCCGGATCCGCAGGCCGTCGCGGCGGCGCGGGCAAGGACGGGCTGGAAGAACCTCGCGATCGACGACGCGTCGGTACGCTTTTCCAGGCCGGGCATGGCCGTGACGCTGAACGGCATCGCGCAAGGTTATGCCACGGATCGTGTCGCCGAACTCCTGCGCGCGGAAGGGCTTCGGAACGTCCTCGTCAATGTCGGCGAGATCCGGGCGCTCGGCCGCCATCCCGATGGCCGCCCGTGGAAGGCCGGACTGGCCGAGCACGGGGACGGCCCCGCCGAGGAACGGCTGGATATCGCGGAAACGGCGCTCGCCACCACGGCGCCGCGCGGAACGGTCCTGGATGCCGCCGGCCGCGTCCCGCATCTCATCGATCCGGCCACGGGCAGGCCCGGCGGGGTGTGGCGACGGATCTCCGTGCTCGGGCCTTCGGCGGCGATGGCGGACGGGCTGTCGACCGCCTTCGCGGTGATGCCGCAGGCGGCCATCCGCGAGGGCCTGGAACAGTATCCGGGCTATCGGGTAATCGGCGTCGACGAGGCGGGCGTCCGTCTGGACCTTTCGGCCTGAGCAGGTGCGCGGAACGGGGCGGCGATCGGGGGCGCGGTCAGGCGCGCGAGCGAAACACCTCGGCGCGGTCCTGTTCCACGAGCTGCTGCAGATGCGCGATGTCGTCCACGATCGCCATGTCGCGGCGGATCGACAGGCCGCACGCTTTGAGGCGCTGAAATGCCCGCGACAGGCTCTCCGGCTTCATGCCGAGTTTGCCGGCGAGCAATGCCTTGTCGTACGGGATCGCGATCGTGCACGAACCCGACCGGACGGGCGCCAGCGACAACAGGAACCGTGCCACGCGCTGCGTGCCCGTATGGGCCTTCAGCTCCTCGATCTGGTTGACCAGCATATGCAGGTGGCGCGAGGTCGAGGCGAGCATCGCCAGGCCGATCTCCGGTGACTCCATGACCAGGTCCAACAGGTGCCGGGACGGAATGTGCAGCAGGCGGGCGTCCGACACCGTTTCCCCGGTCGCCGGGTACTTTCCGGACACGAACGCGGCCGCCTCGGCGAAGCTCTCGCCGCGGTGAAAGACGCCGATGACCGCTTCGTCGCCGGACGGCGTGGTGCGGAAGATCTTCACCCAGCCGTCCAGGACCACATAAAACGCCTCCACGGGCTCATCCTGCAGGAAAAGCATTTCGCCGCGCGCATGCGTGTTGATCCTGGCGTGCTTCAGGAGCTTGGCCAGTGTTTCGTCGTTGAGCCCGCTGAACAGCGCGGTGTTTCGAAGAGCCGCCAAGTCATTGGCCTGCAACGTGATTCCCATGGACGTCGTTTTACCTTTCGGTCCCGCGGTGACGCATCGTGCAGGCTATGACAATCCGGCGATGTCCCAGCGATGTCGCAGCCTGATTTTGGATACAGGTTTGTCGCGCCAAACGCCAGCCGAAGCCGTAGAATCGGGAGCGACACAATGGCCTGGACCGCGGCATGTCCGCATCGGAATTCGGGGTGGCAATGCCGCGCGTCAAATGATAAATAGGTATTTGAAATACCTATTGGGACATGCCATGACACATGCTGAACGACGCGCCCTGATAACCGAAGAGATCAGAGAGCGGACCGGCATAGACGAAGCGCTGATCGGGCGTCTCGTTGACACGTTCTACGGGAAGGTCCGCAACGATGAGCTGCTCGGGCCGGTGTTCGAGGCGCGCATCGGGAACTGGCCCGTGCACCTGGAGCGGATGCGGGCGTTCTGGTCATCGGTCGCGCTGATGACCGGCCGTTACCACGGCCAGCCGATGGACGCGCACCAGCCTCTGCCGGTCGACGCGCGCCATTTCGATCGCTGGCTCGCCTTGTTCGAGGAAACGGCCATCGAGATCTGTTCCGACGTCGCCGCCGACCATTTCATCGAGCGCGCGCGCCGGATCGCGGATAGTCTCGAACTCGGTATCGCGTCCTTCAACGGCATGCTGGTCATGAAGGGGCAGCGGCTGGTGCGGCCCGATACGGACGTTGCGCTGCCGCAGGGCGCCGGCAGCTAGAGGATAGGCCATGATCGCGGACGACCCACCGTCGACCTACGCTTCGCCGCCCTGCTTCATGCACGAGGCCGGCGACGACGGCCCCGCGGAGGCAGCCGGCGGTGCGGTTCCCCTGCGAAGCGACGTCAAGCGCTGGCGCAAGGCGGAACGCGAGCGGCTGATCGCCGAGAGGCTGGCGGTCCCGAACGCGGTGCGGTCGGGACACGGGAGCCGGATCGCCGCCGCGCTGGAAGCCGCGATCGGCGGTGTCTCGGGGGTGACCATCAGCGCCTACTGGCCATTCAGGGGCGAACCGGACCTGCGCCCCTTCATGGAGCGAATGACGTCCCTCGGCGCGCGATGCGCCCTGCCGGTCGTGGTCGAAAAGGCGGCGCCGCTGGTATTTCGCGCCTGGCGTTCGGGCGACCGGCTGGAACGGGGCATCTGGAACATCCCGGTACCCGCCGAGGGCGCCGACGTCCTGCCAGACATCGTCATCGCCCCCGTCGTCGGATTCGATCCGTCCTGCTACCGGCTCGGCTACGGCGGCGGGTTCTTCGACCGCACGCTGGCCGCCTTGCCGCGCAAACCGCGCGTGTTCGGCGTCGGCTACGAGAACGCCGCCATCCGGACCATCCACCCGCAACCCCACGATATCCCGATGGATACGGTGATTACCGAGGATGCCGTGTATTCCGCGGCAGAGGCGTCGTCATGAGACCGAGAGACGACGCCCTGGCGGTTGAGTTCGAGAACGGCGAGATCAGCATCGATGCCCGCGTGATCGGCAAGGGCCTCGATCTGGACCCGCCGGTCGTGCTGACGCGCATGCGGGAGGGGGCGATCACGAGCCTTTGCGAGCGCGGGGTCGACGAGGACGCCGGCCACTACCGGCTGACGTTTTTCCACAAGAGCCGCCGTTGCCAGATCGTCGTCGACCGGGATGGCAGGATCGTACGGCAGTCGACGCTGGATTTCGGCGACAGGCCCCTGCCGCGATCGGCTCGAACGAAACGCTCCCTTCCTTGACCGCAGGCGTACCGGTCCCCGAGCGGGGCATGGCCGATCATGTCGGCCGATAGAGGCGTCTCAGCAGGATCGGCGTCAGATACATCGGGATCTGGTAGCAGCCGATAAAGAGGAGCAGGGGATCGGTCGTGCTTGCGGGCAGGGCGACCAGGAACAGGGCCATGTTCCGATTTCCGGCGACGATGCTGTAGGCCGCCCGGCTGTCCTTCAGCCTCGAATTGCGCAGCGCGAACGCGACGGCGACCTGAAGCCCGAGATTGGCGGCGCATGCGATCGCCAGCCAGAACAGGAAGGTGGCCGGCGTTTCGACCATCGCCGGACCGACGGCGGACATCAGGCCGACCACCAGGACCGCCATGGCGATGGCCGAAAGGCCGTCGATCGCCCGCAGCGTTTCCGGAGCCGGCAGCGGCAACAGGAAGCCGCGGATCAGGAAGGCGACCCCGCCGGCGATGGCAATGACGCCAAGCAGGCGCCCCGCGGCGAGCAGCACCTCGCCGGCCGTCCCCAGTTCAGGCACAAGCCAGAACGGAATCAGCACCGTCGCCGGCAGTACCGCGGTCCCGAAGATCAGCAGTCGCAACGCCGGTGCCGGGTCGTTGCCGGTCAGCAGCGTCAGGTTCGGGCTGCCCGATATGGAAGACGCCGACAGCATGAGGACCAGCGACAGCGCGATCGGGTGGTCGAGCCAGCCGCCGGCCATCATGACGAGGATGGCCGCGGCCGGTATCGCAAGCTGAAACAGTAGCGTGAGCCCCGCCGTGACCGACAGGTCGCCGACCGCCCCCAATGCCTGGCGCGGGCCGATGCGAAGCGCGGCGACGAACAGCAGGAGCGCGACCAGTTCCGGCAACCAGGCCTTCATAACCACGGCCGCGCCCGGCAGGGCGATGCCGGCGACGAGCCCGGCGATTAGGAGTATCCGGCCGTGCCGCGCGGCGTATCCCAGCAGCGATACAAGACTCGTCACATCAGTCCTCTGGGGCTCAATACCGCCGCGGCCGAGCCGCTGATCGCGAGCGAGGCGGAGCGATAGCGGGTCAGGGGCGGCGAACCGAGCAGCGCAAGGCCGGTAACCGACAAAGCCTAGCCTCCCGGACGCTGGCGCATGTTCTCGGGCAGCCACGTCGCCAGATCGGGGAAGGCGATCAGAACGAAAACCATCAGCACCATGATCAGGAACATCGGCACCGCCGCGCGGGCGATGAAGTTCATTTCGTGTCCGGTCATCCCCTGCAGGACGAAGAGGTTGAAGCCGATCGGCGGGGTGATCTGCGCCATCTCGACGACCACGACGATGAATATGCCGAACCAGATGATGTCGATGCCGGCCTGCCGGATCATCGGTTCGACGACCGCCATGGTCAGCACCACCGACGATATGCCGTCCAGGAAACAGCCGAGCACGATGTAGAAGACGAGCAGCGCCATCAGCAATTCGAAGCGCGTCAGGTTGAGCGAGTCGATCAGTGTCGCCAGGCCGCGCGGCAGGCCGGTGAAGCCCATCGACAGCGACAGGAACGCGGCCCCGGCGAGGATCAGGGCGATCATGGCCGATGTCCGCACCGCCCCCATCAGGCTTTCGACGAATGTGCCGACGGTCAGCGATCCCTGACCCGCCGCGAGCGCCAGCGAACCGAGAACGCCGAAGGCGGCCGCTTCGGTGGCGGTCGCCAATCCCAGGTACATCGACCCGATCACCACGAGGATCAGGCAGATGACCGGAATGAGGAAGCGCGAGTTCCGCACCTTCTCGGCGAAGGTCATCTCCGGCTCGGGCGTGGGATGGTAGGTCTTCGAGACCTTCGAGTAGATCGCGACATACGCCATGAACATCGCCGCCAGGACGATGCCGGGAACGATGCCGGCGATGAAAAGCTTCGTGATCGACTCGTTGATCGTGACGCCGTAGACGATCAGCGTCAGCGACGGCGGGATCATCAGGCCGAGCGTCGCTGCCCCGGCCAGCGTGCCGATGACCATCGTCTCCGGGTAGTCGCGCCTGCGCAATTCGGGAACGGACATCTTGCCGACCGTGGTCAGCGTCGCCGCCGACGACCCCGAGACGGCGGCGAACACCGTGCAGCCGACGATGTTGGTGTGGACGAGCCCGCCGGGAAGCCGCGCCATCCAGGGCGACAGGCCGCGGAACATGTCTTCCGACAAGCGCGTTCGATAAAGGATCTCGCCCATCCAGATGAACAGCGGCAAGGCGGTGAGCGACCAGGACGACGACGACGTCCAGATCGTCGTGATCATCGCATCGCCGGCCGGCCGGGTGGTGAAGAGCTCCATGCCGACAAAGGCGACGCCGAGAAGCGCGAGCCCGACCCAGACACCGGTTCCCAGAAGCAGGAACAGGACGAACAGGAAGATCGCGATCGGAGCGAGTTGTTCCATCGGTCCGTTCCTACTCCGCGTGGCTCTGATCGATGAGATCGGTCTTGATGCCGTGCGAGCCGGTCACCAGCAGGCGGACGAGGTGGTCCCAGAAGCACAGCGCCAGCAGGACTGTGCCGGCCGCCATCGACAGCTGCGGTATCCAGATCGGCGTGGCGTCCAGCCCCTGGCTGATATCCTGAAGCTTCCAGGACCAGTACGTTCCCCTGACGGCGTACCAGGCGAAATAGGTCGAGGCGGCCGTTCCGATGGCGAAGCACCAGATCTCCAGCCATCGGCGGTGCTTGCCGAGGGCGTTCAGCAGGATCGAGACGCGGATGTGGGCGCCGTGATTGAGCGCGTAGGCGAAGGCGAAGAAGGACGCCCCGGCCATGCAGTAGCCGGCATAGTCGGTGGCGCCGGGAAACACCTGCCCCGTCCATCGCGCCAGCATCTGCAGCACGATCAGGACCAGGATGGCGACCGTAAACAGTGCCGCGACAACGCCGCCGGCCAGATAAACCGCGTCGAGGACTCGCCGCAATGCGCGACCTGTCGCCAGCATGGTCAAATCCCCCCTGATGAAATGAGGCGCCGGGACCGGGGGGCGCCCGGCCCCGGTCCCGGCACCGGCATCACATGGACTTGTAGGTTTCGACGATCTCCTTGCCCTGTTCGCCGGCCGTTTGGAGCCATTCGTTCGTCATGATCTCGCCGAGGGCCTGCAGTTCCTTGACCAGCTCGGGGTTCGCGCGCTCGACGGTCATGCCGTTTTCCTTCAGGCCGTCGAGCGTGAACTGCGTGTACTCCTTGGAGCGGGCGAGACCGTCGGCCTGGGCCTTGGCGGCGCAGTCGCTCACGGTCGTCCTGGTGGCGTCATCCAGGCCGTTCCAGGCGTCCATGTTGACGAAGACCGCATTGCGGGGCAGCCACGCGTCGACCTCATAGAAATGGCTGAGGTGCTCCCAGACCTTGCGGTCGTAGCCGGTCGCCCCGGACGAAATGAAGGCTTCGGCCACGCCGGTCGCCAGCGCCTGCGACAGTTCCGCGGCCTCGACCTGTACCGGCAGCATCCCGGTCAGTTCCGCCATGCGCGCCGTCGCTATCGAATAGGAGCGGAACTTGGTTCCCTTCATGTCCGCGACCGAGCCGATCGCCTTGTTGAAGTAGAGGCCCTGCGGCGGCCACGGCACCGAATACAGGTAGTGCAGGTTGTCCTCGGTCAGCGCTTCCGCGATCTTCGGTTCGGCGATCTTCCAGAGCGCCTCGTGCTCGTCGAACGACGACACCAGGAAGGGAATGGAATCGACGCCGTAGAGCGGGTTCTCGTTCTGATGCGCCGAAAGCAGACGCTCGCCGATCGGGGCCTGGCCGGTCTGCACCGCGCGCTTGATCTCGTTTCCCTTGAACAGAGAACCGGACGGGTGGGTCACGATCTCGAGCTTGCCGCCGGTGCCGTCGGTCACGCATTTTGCGAAGTCGGCGCCGATCTCGGAATGGAAGTTGGTGGCCGCGTAGGCCATCGGCATATCCCATTTCTCGGCCGTCGCCGCGCCGGCGCCGACGATCGTGACGGCCGTTGCCGCCATTAAGGTCCACACTGCTTTCATGACATCTCTCTCCCTCTAGTAAGCCGTTTCAACGTACTCCGATCTTAACGAAACCGGGTAGGGGCATAAGGCGCAAGGTCAATATTCGGATTGCGCCGCGAAACCAGCTGCGAAATCAGCCGTCCGGTCTTCGGCCCGCCCGTCAGGCCGACATGGTCGTGTCCGAAGCCGAGAATGGCGCCCTTGACGCCGGGAACCTCCCCGATCACCGGAATCGAATCCGCGACCGACGGCCGGTGGCCCATCCACTCGGTGGTCTCTTTCCAGCGTATTCCGGGGATCGCGGCCTCCACGTTCCGCTTGAGCAGCGCGAACGCGGCGCGTGACGGGGCGGCCGTCAGTCCGCCGAACTCGACGATGCCGGCGAGTCGCAGGCGGCCCTCCATCGGGGTTGCCACGAACTTGCCGGACGCGATCATCACCGGCGCGCGGGGCATGATGCTGGGCTCCCACAGGTCGAGATGGTATCCGCGTTCGGTTTCGAGCGGGACGTCGATGCCGAGCTTGCCGGCGAGCGGTCGCGACCAGACCCCCGTCGCGACCACGGCGGCATCGCAGGCGATCGTCTCGCCGCCGACGCGTACCCCGGTGACGCGGCCGCCCTCGCGGGCGATATCGCTCGCCTCGCCGATGACGATCCGTCCGCCGCCGCGCTCGACATGGGCGGCCAGGTCCTTGACGTATCGCCCCGGGTCGGCGATGCGGCCGTGGTTCTTCAGGCGCACCGCGTAGTCCATCGCCGGGCCGAAGGCCGGATCGTAGTCCGCGAAGGCCCCGCCCTCGAGGATGTCCCACGCGAAGCCATGCTCCTTGCGGACCGACCAGCCGAAAGCATCGCCCTGGAAGTGGGCGCGGTTGTCGTAAAGGAACACATAGTCGGACGGCACGACCCACCTTTCCGCGCCGGTTCCGGCGGACAGGGCCTGATGCTCGGCCAGGCTGTCGCCGATGATCGGCGCCAGCGCGGCGGCGCGTCGCTTCACGGCGGTGGCGTTGGCGTGAGAGAGATAGCGGATCAGCCACGGCGCGAGCCTGGGCAAATAGCCCCATTTCAGGAACAGGGGCTGGCTCGGATCGAAAAGCATGCGCGGCGCCTTGCCGACGAGGCCCGGCACCGTCACCGGCACAACGGAACAGGATGCCAGCACCCCGCCATTGCCGAAGCTGGTTCCTTCGCCGGGGCCGGCCCTGTCGATCAGGACGACGTCGTGGCCGTCGCGCTGCAGCCAGATCGCCGCCGAGACGCCGACGATGCCGGCACCGATGACCGCTATTTTCCTGGTCCCCGCCGTCATGCCGTTATCACCCCGGACCGCGAACAGCGTACTTGAGCACTTCTTCCATGCCCGGCGCCATCCCCGGGCCCGGCGCGTCGGTAACCGTCACCTCGCCCTCGACCGAGCCGATGCCGTGGTCGCGCCGTCCGGTGACGGGCAAGGCGCGGTGCCAGACGTCATCACCGGTCACCGTTTCGTCCGGCAGTGGTGGCGTCGTGGTCAGGCTACCCATTCGGAGACCGGCGCCTCCGCCTCGTGAAGCGGCTGCGAGACGATGTCGACCAGGGTCGGTCCGTCATGCGCCAGCGCCTCGGCGAGAACCCGGTCGAGATCATCGGGGTCCTCGACCCGCCAGGACCTGACGCCGAACGCGCTGGCGACCGCCGCATGGTCGGTGCGCCCGAAATCGACATTGTAGAACCGCTTGCCGAAGCCGGCGTTCTGTCCGGCCTTGATCCAGCCGAAGGTCGAATTGGAAAAGACGATCGAGGTGATCGGCATGCGGTAGCGGGTGATGGTCTCGAACTCGCCGCAGCAGAATCCGAAGGAGCCGTCGCCCATGGCCGCGACGGTCTTCACGCACGGCCGCCCGACATGGGCGCCCATCGCGGCCGCCAGCGCGTATCCGAGCGCGCCGTGGGCGCGGTTGGTGATGAAGCCGCGGCCGGGCCGGCGCCAGCGATAGTGGGCGGAGAAATACGGGCAGGGTGTGCCCGGATCGGCGACGACGATGGCGTCGTCGTCGAGGTGGCGCGCAAGCGACGCGATCACCCGTTCGGGGCGGATCGGTGTCTCGAGGCTCGCCGCCAGCGGATCGAATGCGGCGCGCTTGCCCCGCCAGGCGGCTTCGGCGCGTCTCGTGCCGGCCTGGCCCGGACGCTCGCCGCGGGCTTCCAGTTCGGCGACTAGCGCCGCGAGCGCGAGCCTGGCGTCGGCGCAGATGGCGACTTCGGTCGCGTAGTTGGCGCCGATCACCATCGGATCACTGTCGATATGGACGACTGTCGTCCCGGGCGCGGGGGAGCGCCAGCGTTCCGTCGTCACAGAGCCGGCCCGGCATCCGATGAAGAGCACGACATCGGCCTCGTCGACCGCCGCCCGCGTCGATGCCACGCCGCCGTTCGATCCGACGACGCCCACCGCCCGGGCGTCGGTCTCGGCGATCGCGCCCTGGCCCGATACCGTCGTCGCGACGGGCATGTCGAGAAGCGCCGACAGCGCCTTCAGTTCGTCGAATGCGCCGGCGATCACCGCGCCGCCGCCGCAGATCGCGATCGCCGATCGTGCCCGCATCAGACAGTCGGCGGCGGCGCGGACGGCGTTCGCGTCCGGTGCCGCGCGTTCGGCTGGGAACTGCCGGTGGCGTTCGTCGGCCCAGATCTCGGACTCGTCGACGGGTGCCTTCTGGGTATCGAAGGGGAAGGCGAGGTGGGCCGCCCCCGGCCTCCCGGTCGCCATCGCCCGGAAGGCCGCGCGGACCATCGCCGGCAGACGGCGCGCGTCGTCGAGGCCCGCGTTCCATTTGGTCAGGGGACGGAACAGGGCCGGCTGATCGAGTTCGGTCAGCGGATAGCGGCCACGGGCGGCCGTCGAAACGTCGGTGGTGATCGCGAGGATCGGCACCGAGCTCTCGTTCGCCTCGACGACGCCGGGCAGGATGTAGGTCGCGCCACCGCCCGAGGGGCCTTCGCACACGCCGGGCTTGCCGGTCACCCTGGCGTAACCGTCCGCCATATACGCGGCATGGCGTTCGTCCCGCGTCAAAAGATGGGTGATGCCGTGATCGAGCCGCGCCAGGGCGTCGTAGAACGGCAGGGTCGTATCCCCGCACAGTCCGAACATGTGCTCGACACCGTAGGCCTGCAGCATGCGGACCATGGCTTCGGCGCCGGTGAGCTCGTTCGGGCGGTGTGATGACATCGGGGCTCCGTGCGGTGTCTAAGGTCGGTTCGCAGCCCGCGCGGTTCGGCATCGAAAAGCTGCGTGCAAATCTGTATACAGGATTGTATGTTGATAACGTCGCCGTAGCGAGTCAACGATGTTGTCGATACCGATTGGGAGCCAGATGAGCGAAGGCCGCGTTGAAGCGCTGTATGACCAGCTCAAGGCGATGGCGGTCGATTTCCGCTTCCGGCCCGGAGAACGGATAAACGAGGTTGCCCTGGCGCGGGAGCTGGAAGCCAGCCGGACACCGCTTCGGGAGGCGCTCAACCGTCTGGTGGGAGAGCGGCTGATCGACTTCCAGCCGGGCAAAGGCTTCTTCTGCCGCCACCTGGACCCAGATACGGCGTTCGCGCTGTACGAGCTGCGGCGGATCATCGAGGAGGCGACGGTCAGGCTCGCGTGCGAGCGCGGGGAGAGCGAGGCGATCGTGGCACTGAAGCAGGGCCTTTACGCCGACGGTCTGGCCTATGTCGGCAAGACGGTGCGCGAATTGACGGCTTTCGACGAAGCCTTTCACATCGGGATCGCCGAACTGTCCGGCAACGCGGAAGTGGTTCGCCAGCTGCGCCGGATCAACGAGCGGATCCGCTACGTGCGCTGGGTGGACATGGCGGCGCGGGTGACGGAAACCAAGGCCGAGCACACGGCGATCATGCGGGCGATCGAACGCAGGGACGGCGATGGTGCCGTCACAGTCATGCGCGCCCACATCGCCAAGCGCATGGACCAGATCGTCGCCGCGGTGAAGGAAAGCTACTCCACCATCTACATGCCCGGCGCGGAGACGCTGTTTGACCGTCCCCTCGTCGCCGAGGAGGCGTGACGTGAAGGCGGTCGGCGGAAAGGCGATCTACGGTGCATCGGTCGGTATCCTCATGCTCGACGCCCGATTTCCGCGCATCCCGGGCGATATGGGCAACGCGCTGACCTGGCCGTTTCCGGTACACTACCGGATCGTCCGGTCGGCCTCGCCGGACCATGTCGTGCGCCGTGGCGGCGAAGGGCTTCTCGGTGCCTTCCTGGACGCCGCCCGTGCGCTCGCCGAGGACGGTGTCGACGGCATCACCACCAATTGCGGATTCCTGTCGCTGTTCCAGGACGAGATCGCCGAGGCGGTGCGGATACCGGTGGCGACGTCGTCGCTGATGCAGGTGTCCCTGGTGAACCGGTTGCTGCCGCGGGGAAAACGTGCCGGCATACTCACGATCTCAGGATCGACGCTCACGCCCGCGCACCTGGAGAAGGCAGGCGTGCCCGACGGCACGCCGATCGGCACGACCGAAGGTGGCCGCGAATTCACCCGCGCCATTCTCGACAATCACCTGGAACTGGATGTCGATGCCGCCCGGCAGGACAATGTCGATGCGGCCCTAGCCCTGGCACGGGCAAATCCCGACCTGGGCGCGATCGTTCTCGAGTGCACCAACATGGTGCCCTACGCCGTCGCGATCAGGGAGGCGACCGGTCTGCCGGTCTATTCGATCTACACCTTCGTCTGCTGGTTCCAGGCAAGCCTCGCGCCGCGCGGCCAGTGGCCGTGACGCACGGCTAACCATCCCGCGTGGCCTCCATCGCGAGATCCGGCCGACCTCCCGGATCGGCGGGAAACCCCGTGGTCCTCAGGACTCCACGGCGAAACAGGCCACCTGCGACCGGCCTCGGGGTTCCAGGAGAGGCCGTTCGACGCGGCAGCGATCGAAGGCGAGCGGGCAGCGGGGATTGAACGAGCAGCCCGGCGGCGGGTTGATCGGCGAGGGCAACTCGCCCTTCAGCGTGATGCGCTCCTTGCGGCGTTTGGGATCGGCGACCGGGGTCGCCGCCAGCAGCGCCCGCGTATAGGGATGGCGCGGATGGTCGAAGATCTCGTCGCGCGGGCCGACCTCGACCGGCCGGCCGAGATACATGACCATGATGTCGTCGGCGACATGGCGGACGACCGACAGGTCGTGCGAGATGAACAGGTAGGCGAGGCCGAATTCCTCCTGCAGCTCGGCGAGCAGGTTCAGGATCTGCGCCTGGATCGACACGTCGAGCGCGGACACCGGCTCGTCCAGCACCAGGATGCGGGGCCTGAGCATCAGCGCCCGGGCGACGGCGATGCGCTGGCGCTGGCCGCCGGAGAACATGTGCGGGTAGCGGCCGTAGTGCTCGGGCCTGAGGCCGACCCTAGCGATCATGTCGAGCGCCTTCTGCCGGCGGGTGGCGGCGTTGTCGCGGGTGTTGATCTCGAGCGGTTCCTCCAGCGTCGCGCCGATCTTCTTGCGCGGGTTGAGCGACCCGTAGGGATCCTGGAAGACGATCTGCACGGCCCGGCGCAGCTCGGCGGAGCGGGCGCCACCGGCCTCGTCCACGTCCTTGCCGTCGATCTTCAGGACCCCTTCGCTCGGCAGTTCGATCATGGTGACGAGGCGGGCGAGGGTGGACTTGCCGCAGCCGGATTCCCCGACCACGGCGAGGGTCTTGCCCGGTTCCAGCGTGAAGCTCACGCCGCGCAGCGCCTTGACCTCGGCAGGCTTGGAAAACATGCCGCCGCTGACCGTGTAGTTCTTCTGCAGGTCGTGGGCTTCGAGGACGGCCATGTTCATGCCATCGCCTCCTTGATCTCGCCCGGCGCCGGGTGGCCTAGGGGGACGCCGTGCTCGAGCGGATAGTGGCACAGGGCCGCCCCGTGCGCCGCGTCGGCATGCGGCGGAACGGTCGTGCGGCACAGATCGGTGGCGAAGCGGCAGCGCGGGTTGAACAGGCAGCCATCTGGCCGGTCGCCCTGTCCGGGCACGACGCCGGGGATCGACGGCAGATGGCGGCCGGTGGCGCGTTCAGGCAGGGCGGCGAGCAATGCGGCGGTATAGGGATGGTGCGGGTCCTCGAACAGCCCTTCGACGCCCTGCTGCTCGACCTGCTGGCCGGCATACTGGACGACGACACGCTCGGCCGTCTCGGCGACGACGCCCATGTCGTGGGTGATCAGGACGAGCGCCATGCCGGTGTCGCGCTGCAGGCCGATGAGAAGGTCGAGGATCTGCGCCTGGATGGTGACGTCGAGCGCGGTGGTCGGTTCGTCGGCGATCAGGAGCTTCGGCCGGCAGGCCAGCGCCATCGCGATCATGGCGCGCTGCGACATGCCGCCGGAGAGCTGGTGCGGAAAGGCGGCGAGCCGCCGCTCGGGCTCGGGGATGCCGACCTCGTTGAGGAGCTCCACGGCGCGGGCGCGGCGGTCCTGCCGGTTGAGGCCGAGATGCACCCTCAGCGTTTCCATGATCTGGAACCCGACCGTGAAGCACGGGTTGAGGCTCGTCATCGGCTCCTGGAAGATCATGGCGATGTCCTTGCCGACGATCGAGCGGCGCTGGGCCGGCGAGATCGTCAGCAGATCGTGGTCGCCGAAGCCCATCCGGTCGGCGGTGACGGTCGCCGTCCATGGCAGCAGCCCCATGACGGCGAGCATGGCCACGGACTTGCCGGAGCCGGATTCGCCGACGATCGACAGCACCTCGCCGGTGTCGACGGCGATGTCGATACAATCCACGGCGCGGAACGTGCCGACCGCGGTCTTGAACTCGACGGTGAGGTTGCGGATGTCGAGCAGAGGCATCTCGGTCAGCTCCGCTTCAGCTTGGGATCGAGCGCGTCGCGCAGGCCGTCGCCCATCACGTTGATGGCGAGCACGGTGATCAGGATCATCAGGCCGGGGAACGTGACGACCCACCAGGCGCGCAGGATGAACTCGCGCGCCTCGGCGAGCATGGTGCCCCATTCCGGCGTCGGCGGCTGGGCGCCCATGCCGAGGAAGCCCAGGGCGGCGGCGTCGAGGATGGCGTTCGAGAAGGACAGCGTCGCCTGCACGATCAGCGGCGCGGTGCAGTTCGGCAATATGGTGCGGAACATCAGCCGCATGCGACCGGCGCCGGCGACGCGCGTCGCGGTGACGTAGTCGCGGTTGCGCTCGCTCAGGACCGCGGCCCGGGTCAGCCGGACGAAGTGCGGCTGCAGGACGACGGCAATCGCGATCATCGCATTGGTCAGGCCGGGCCCGAGGATCGCCACCAGCACCAGGGCGAGAAGCAGGCTCGGGAAGGCGAGGATGACGTCCATCACCCGCATGATGACCGTTTCCACCGCGCCGCGCATGAAGCCGGCGACCAGGCCGAGCACGATTCCGACCGACAGCGCCAGGGCGACGACGAAGGTGCCGATGAACAGCGAGAACCGGGCGCCGTAGATCAGGCGCGAGAGAAGGTCGCGGCCGACGGCGTCGGTACCGAGGATGAAGCGCGGGTCGGAGCCTTCCTGAAAGAACGGCGGCTTGAGGAAGGCGTCGCGGAACTGTTCGTCCGGATTGAAGGGGGCGATCAGCGGCGCGAAGACCGCCATCAGAACGAGGGCGATGACGACGAACAGGCCGATCACCGCGCCGCGGTTTTCGCTGAAGTAATGCCAGAACTCGGCGAGGACCTGGAATTCCGCGCGGCGGCCGTTTCGGGTGATATCCGACATCGCCTACCTCTCGTAGCGGATACGGGGGTTGATCAGGCCGTAGAGCAGATCGACCATCAGGTTCACGATCATGACGATCGCGGCGATCATCAGCAGGCCGCCCTGGACGGAGGGATAGTCGCGCCGCGAGATCGAATCGACCATCCACTTGCCGACGCCGGGCCAGGAGAAGATCGTCTCGGTGAGGATCGCGCCGGCAAACAGCAGGCTGGTCTGCAGGCCGATGACGGTGACGACCGGGATGAGCGCATTGCGCAGGGCGTGGACGCCGATGACCCGCGCCGGTGCCAGCCCCTTGGCCCGGGCGGTGCGCACGTAGTCCTCCGACAGCACCTCGAGCATCGCCGAGCGCGTCTGCCGCGCGATGACGGCAAGCGGGATCGTGCCGAGCGCGATCGAGGGCAGGATCAGGTGCGACACGGCGGAGGCGAAGGCGCCCTTCTGGCCGGAGAGCAGCGAGTCGATCAGCATGAAGCCGGTGACCGGCTTGAAGAAATAGATCAACGAGATGCGCCCCGAGACCGGCGTCCAGCCGAGCCAGCCGGAGAAGACGATGATCAGCAGCAGCGCCCACCAGAAGATCGGCATCGAATAGCCCACCAGCGCCGTCGACATGACCGAATGGTCGAAGGCGGAACCGCGCTTGACGGCGGCGACGATGCCGGCGGGAAGGCCGATGAGCGTGGCCAGGAACATGGCGCACAGCGCCAACTCGACGGTCGCGGGGAACAGGGTGAGGAATTCCTGGAGCACCGGCTTCTTGGTGACGATCGAGGTGCCGAGATCGCCGTGCAGGAGCTGGTTCAGATAGGACAGGTACTGCTCCCACAGGGGTCGGTCGAAGCCGTAGGAATGCAACAGCTCGGCATAGCGGTCCGGCGTGATGCCGCGCTCGCCGGCGAGCAGAAGCACCGGATCACCCGGGAGCATGCGGATGAACAGGAAGGCGACGATCGTCACGCCGATGAAGGTCGGGATCAGGAGGCCGATACGGTTGATCAGGAAGCGCAGCATGGCGGTCGGGCGGCCTCGCGTGGCATCGGGATCATAGGCATACCGTGGCCGGGACACCCGCCGGAGGCGTCCGGCGCATCTGCGTCGCCCTGAACACCGCCGCGGTCGTGCCGGCCTTCGCTGAGATAGAAACGGAAGACATGGCCGTTGTCGACCGAGTACCGGAGGGACGCATCGGTCTTGTCCGCAATCTTCGGTCGGGCCGGTCGGTTGGTCTGGCGCATGGTGGCAGACGGAAAATCGGGGCGCCGGTCATCCCGGCGCCCCGCGAATGATGTCATCACTCGGCGAGATCGACGCCGTCGAAGCGATGGCTGCCAAGCGGATCCATCTTGTAGCCGGTGACTTCCTTGCGCATCGGCATGAACACGACCGAATGGGCAATGGTCGCCCAAGGCGCCTGCTCCTTGAACACCACCTGGGCGTCCTCGTAGAGCTTGGCGCGGGCTTCCTGGTCGCTCACGGTCTTGGCCTTCTGGACCAGCGCGTCGAAGTCCTCGTTGCACCAGTGGGCGCGATTGGCGCCGCCGACTCCGTCGCAGCCCAGCAGCACGGCCAGGAAGTTGTCCGGATCGCCGTTGTCGCCGGTCCAGCCGAGCAGAACCGCGCCGTCGCGGTCCTTCTCCTTCGACAGGTTCAGGTACTCGCCCCACTCGTAGGAGACGATCTCGACGCCCACGCCGACCTTGTCGAAGTCGGCCTGGATCAGCTCGGCCATGCGGCGGGCGTTCGGGTTGTAGGGCCGCTGCACCGGCATCGCCCAGATCTTCATCTTGAGGTCCGTCACGCCGGCCTCGTCGAGCATCGCCTTCGCCGCGTCAGGATCGTAGGGGTCGTCCTGGATGGCGTCGTTGTAGCCCCACATGGTCGGCGGGATGGGATTCTTCGCCTTGGTGCCGGCGCCCTGGTAGACCGCCTCGAGGATGGCGTCCTTGTTGATCGCCATGTTGAGCGCCTTGCGGACCTTCGGGTTGTCGAAGGGGGCCTGCATGGTGTTGTAGGCGAGGTAGCCGATGTTGAGGCCGGGCTGTTCCATCAGCTGCAGGTTCGCGTCCTGCCCGATGTCGGCGATGTCGGCGGGGTTCGGAAAGGGCATGACGTGGCATTCGCCGGCCTTCAGCTTCTGAAGGCGTACCGCGGCGTCGGTGGTGATGGCGAAGACCAGGTCGTCGATCGGCTGCTTGCCGGCCCAGTAGTCCGGATTCGCGGCAAAGCGGATCACGGCGTCCTTCTGGTAGGCCACGAACTGGAACGGACCGGTGCCGATCGGCTCCTGGTTCAGCATCGCCAGATTGCCGTCCGCGTTGAGCTTCTCGGCATACTCCTGCGACAGGATCGAGGCGAAATCCATCGCCAGATTGGCGATCATCGGTGCCTCCGGCCGGTTCAGCACGAACTTGACCGTATAGTCGTCGACCTTGTCGATCGACTTGAGCAGGTCGGGCATCGACATGGCGTTGAAGTACTCCCAGGTGCCGCCGGCATAGGAGAAGTACGGGCTGCCCTCGTCCATCTGACGCGTGAAGGTGAAGATCACGTCGTCGGCGTTGAAGTCGCGGGACGGGGTGAAGAATTCCGTCGTGTGGAACTTCACGCCCTTGCGCAGGTGGAAGGTGTACTCAAGGCCGTCCTCGGATACGTCCCAGCTCTCGGCGAGACCGGGAATGACCTTGGTGCTGCCGGCTTCGAACTCGACAAGGCGGTTGTAGACCGGCTTGGAGGAGGCGTCGAACGTCGTGCCGGCGGTATACGGTGCCGGATCAAAGCCCTCGGGGCTGCCTTCGGAGCAGTAGACAAGCGTTTTCGCCTGCGCAGCGCCCGCGAACAGGGCGGCCATGGCGGTGGTGGCAAGCAGAGTCCTCACAATACCCATTGGTGCAGATCCTCTCGTGTGGTGCGACGCCAAACCTGGGCAGACTGCCAAGCGGCGCTTCTGACCGATTTGGTAGCACGTCGCCGCGCGTGGTGGAATGGCGCGATTTTGCAAATTCAACCTCTGGTTTCGGTGTCGCGAGGGCAAGTGCATGGCGATTGCCGACCCCGGGTCTCGGCGAACGTCGAGGGGTGGCGGTTGACCGGTTGGCGGCGGTGAGTTCGTTCGATGCGCCACGCAGCCGGCCCAAGCGGCGATGCGATGGGGGCCTTCAAGGCATCCTGTTTGACGATCCTGCGGGACCACGACGCGGCAGCTGTGTGCGGCACCACCGTTGTGACCGATCCCGGCGGCGCCGATCCGGTCGCCACCGATGCGCGCAATGCGCGACGTCTCGTCGCGGGGATTTTCCGGACCCGTCGAACCCGGCGGACACGCCGCGCCAATGGCTTGTTGGGCGGAAGGGGCGGTCACCCGGTGCCAGGCCGCCGGACGTCCGCGTCAGGTCGAATAGTCGTCGATCAGCGGGCTCGGCTTGGCGAACTGTGCCAGATCGTCCACGTCGCGCAGGTGGATTGTCGGGCCGTCGACCTCGACGCCGTAGGCGCCCAGTGTCGCGAAGGCGCGCGAAAGGTTTTCCGGGGTCATGCCGAGGCGGGAGGCGAGCACGCGCTTGCCGACCCTGAGCTCGACCGTTCCGGACGCGCCATCGGTGCGGTCGGCGCGCAGCAGCCAGTTGGCGAGGCGTTCGGTTCCCGTACGCAGTTTCTGGCACTTCAGATCCTTGACGACGCTGCGATAGCAGGTCGCGAGTTCCGTCACGATCGCGTTCATGAAGGCGTTGTCGTCGCGCATCGCCGCGCGCACGTTCTCCGCCGGGATCATCAGGACGCGGGATTTCTCAAGCGTTCGGGCGGACTGCAGATAGACCTGATCCTTCAGCACCGCGGCGAGGATGAAGGTGCCGATCGGCTCGATGAAGCCGATCGTCGTCTCGCGCCCGGCCTGGGTGGCGAACATCTCGACCATGCCTTCGACGACGATATAGAGGAAATCGGCCGGATCGTTCTCGTGGATAAGAACGACGCCGGGCGGGAACCGCTGGAGGAAACCGGCCCGGATCAATGTGTCGAAGGTGTCGTCGCCGCAGTCGCGGAAAAGCGCCAGCCTGCGGATTTCGTCGGTGTCCTCGAGTCGCATCCCTATCGCCCCGCCCCCAATTCGATTTTCCTGATCTTGAAATACTTATTGATAAATGTCAATTGAAAAGCATAATTTCGTCAAAATTACGAATCTTCTGCATCAATTAGAATAAATGAATTTCTACGCCATGTATTTATTTCGGTCTCGTCCGGTTGAATCTTGACATACGTCAAGTTCAACTCTCTCCAAACGTAGCGTCGTTGTATCCGCATTCCCGCGCGGTCGTGTCCCGCGGTCGCCGATGAACCGTCAAGAACGGGGACTGAAACGATGCACAATCTAGAAGGCGTGAGCCGCAGCCAACAGACACAGATCCTCGGCATGAGCACGTTCGCTTTTGCCGTCTGTTTCGCCGTCTGGACCATCTTTTCGATCATCGGCGTCCGCATCAAGGCAGACCTGGGGCTGAACGACAGCCAGTTCGGCCTGCTGGTCGCGACGCCCATCCTCACCGGGTCGCTCAGCCGGATCTTCCTCGGCATCTGGACCGACCAGTATGGCGGCCGCCGCGTCTTCACGCTGGTCATGCTCGCCTCCGCGGTGGCGGCGTGGCTGCTCTCCACGGTCTCCACGTATCCGATGTTCCTGGTGGCCGCGCTCGGCGTCGGCCTCGCCGGCGGCTCGTTCGCGGTCGGCGTCGCGTACATCTCGAGATGGTATCCGCGCGAACTGCAGGGCACGGCGCTCGGCATCTTCGGGGTCGGTAATGTCGGCGCCGCCGTGACCAACTTCGCCGCTCCGTTCGTCCTCGTCGCGGTCGGCTGGGAACGGACAGCGCAGGTCTATGCGATCGTGCTCGTCATCACCGCGATCATCTTCTACCTGACCACCAAGGAAGACCCGGTAATTCTCCAGCGGCGCAAGAGCGGCCAGAAGGCGCGAAGCACGCTGCTCGAGTTGGCGCCGCTGCGCAATCTGCAGGTCTGGCGCTTCGCGCTCTACTATTTCTTCGTCTTCGGCGCCTTCGTCGCGCTGGCGCTGTGGCTGCCGCGCTACCTGATCGGCGTCTACGGCCTCGACATCAAGACCGCCGGCATGCTGGCCGCCGCCTACTCGGTTCCAGCCAGCCTGTTCCGCGCCTATGGCGGCCACCTGTCGGACAAGTTCGGCGCCCGCGCGGTGATGTACTGGACGTTCGGTGTGTCGCTGCTGCTGACGTTTATGCTGTCCTATCCGAACACCGACTACGTCATCCACGGCATCAATGGCCCGATCACGTTCTCGACCAGCATGGGTCTGGTGCCGTTCGTGGTGGCGATCTTCGTGCTCGGCTTCTTCATGTCGCTGGGTAAGGCCGCCGTCTACAAGCACATCCCGGTCTACTATCCCGACCACGTCGGCGCGGTCGGCGGCCTCGTCGGCATGATCGGCGGCTTGGGCGGCTTCGTCCTGCCGATCGCGTTCGGCGTGATGAACGACGTCACCGGCGTGTGGACGAGCTCCTTCATGCTGCTGTTCGCGATCGTCGGCGTCTCCCTGCTGTGGATGCACTTCGCGATCCGCAGGATGGAGCGCGGCGCGCTGGAAACGGAGCTCGGCGCGCTTCCCGAGTTCCCCGAGATGCAGGAGATCCATACCCCCGAGACGGCGATGCGCTCGCATATCCTGGAGGAATGGGCGCCCGACGATCCGACCTTCTGGGAGAAGACCGGCCGGCGGATCGCGCAACGCAACCTCTGGATCTCGATCCCCTGCCTGCTGCTGGCCTTCTCGGTCTGGCTGGTGTGGAGCGTGGTCGTCGCGAAACTGCCCGCGATTGGCTTCGACTACACCACTGGCCAGCTGTTCTGGCTGGCGGCGCTGCCCGGCCTGTCCGGCGCGACACTGCGTATCTTCTACTCCTTCATGGTGCCGATCTTCGGCGGCCGACTGTGGACGACGCTGACGACCGCGTCGCTGCTGGTTCCGGCTTTCGGCATCGGCTACGCGGTGCAGAACCCGGACACGCCCTACCTGATCTTCCTGGTGCTGGCCCTGCTGTGCGGGCTCGGCGGCGGCAACTTCGCCTCGTCGATGGCCAATATCAGCTTCTTCTTCCCCAAGAACCAGAAGGGCAACGCCCTGGCGCTCAACGCAGGTCTGGGCAATGCCGGCGTCAGCGTGATGCAGTTCCTGGTGCCGATCGTCATCACCGCCGGCGTGTTCGGCATGCTCGGCGGCGAGCCTCAGTCGACCAGCGACGGAACACTGCTGTGGCTGCAGAACGCCGGCTTCATCTGGGTGCCGTTCCTGATCGTCGCAACGATCGCGGCCTGGTTCGGCATGAACGACATCGCCTCGGCCAAGGCGTCGTTCCGCGAGCAGTCGATCATCCTCGGCCGGATGCACAACTGGGTGATGTGCTGGCTCTATACCGGCACGTTCGGTTCGTTCATCGGCTATTCGGCCGGCTTCCCGCTGCTCGCGAAGACGCAGTTCCCCGAGGTGAATTCGCTGCAATACGTCTTCCTCGGTCCGCTCGTCGGCGCCCTGTCGCGCGCGGCCACCGGCTGGGTCTCGGACAAGTACGGCGGCGGCCGGGTGACGTTCTGGACGTTCATCCTGATGATCGCGGCGGTCGGTGGGGTCCTGTACTTCATCGCCATCAAGGACCAGCCGGGCGCGTTCTGGGGCTTCTTCGCGATGTTCATGGTCCTGTTCCTGGCAACGGGCGTGGGCAACGCGTCGACCTTCCAGATGATCCCGGTGATCATGCGCAAGGACATGGATCGGCTGATGCCGGGCGCCCCGGTCAAGGACCGGGTGCGGCAGGCGGAGAAGGAATCCGCGGCGATCATCGGGTTCACCTCGGCGATCGCGGCCTACGGCGCCTTCTTCATCCCCAAGAGCTACGGCACATCGATCGCGATGACCGGCGGTGCGTCGGCGGCGCTTTGGGGCTTCCTGATCTTCTACGTCACCTGCGCCGTTGTCACGTGGTGGTTCTACACGCGCAAGGGCGGCTTCCTGCACGACATCGAGCGTGGCGGGACCCGCCCCGCCGCCCGCACCGCGCCCGCCGCGTAAACAAAGGAATTCAACGATGTCCCACTTTCTCGACCGCCTGACATTCCTGGAGAAGAACGTCGATACGTTCGCGGACGGGCACGGCGTCACCACCCGCGAGGACCGAAGCTGGGAGGAGGGCTACCGCCAGCGCTGGCAGCACGACAAGATCGTGCGGTCCACGCACGGGGTGAACTGCACCGGGTCGTGCTCGTGGAAGATCTACGTCAAGGGCGGGATCGTCACCTGGGAAACCCAGCAGACGGACTATCCCCGCACGCGGCCGGATCTGCCCAACCATGAGCCGCGCGGCTGCTCGCGAGGGGCGAGCTACAGTTGGTACCTCTATTCCGGTGCGCGGCTGAAGTATCCGCTGGTGCGCTCGCGGCTGATCAAGCTGTGGCGGCAGGCGCGCGCCACGCGGACGCCGGTCGCCGCCTGGGCCTCGATCGTCGAGGATCCCGAGAAGCGGGCCGACTACATAAAGGTGCGCGGGCACGGCGGCTTCGTCCGGTCGACCTGGGACGAGGTCAACGAGCTGATCGCCTCGGCGAACGCCTATACCGCCAAGGCCCACGGTCCCGACCGCATCTTCGGCTTCTCGCCGATCCCGGCGATGTCGATGGTCTCCTATGCGGCGGGCGCGCGCTACCTGTCGCTGATCGGCGGGGCCTGCGGCTCGTTCTACGACTGGTATTGCGACCTGCCGCCGGCGAGCCCGCAGACCTGGGGCGAGCAGACGGACGTTCCGGAATCGGCCGACTGGTACAACGCGGGCTTCCTGATGATCTGGGGCTCGAACGTGCCCCAGACGCGGACGCCGGATGCGCATTTCTACACGGAAGTCCGATACAAGGGCACGAAGTCGGTCGTCGTCTCGCCCGACTACGCCGAGGCGACCAAGTTCGCCGACCTGTGGCTCAACCCGAAGCAGGGCACGGACGCGGCGCTGGCGCTCGCCATGGGCCATGTCATCCTGCGCGAGTACCACCTCGACCGGAAGGCGGCGTATTTCGAGGACTACGTCCGCCAGTATTCCGACTTCCCGATGCTGGTGCGGCTGGAGAAGAAGGGCGACAGCTACGTTCCCGGCCGGCTCCTGCGCGCCGGCGAGTTCAAGGACGGTCTCGGCGAGACCAACAATCCGGACTGGAAGACGGTCGCCTTCGACGAGGAGACCGGCGACCCCGTCGCTCCGCAGGGCTCGGTTGGCTATCGCTGGGGCGAGACCGGCAAGTGGAACCTCGAGGAGAAGGACGGCAAGGGCCGCGAGACCAAGCTCAGGCTTACGCTTGCCGAGGACCACGACGAGATCGTCAGCGTCGGATTTCCCTATTTCGGCGGCCGTGCGACGGAGAACTTCGTCGCGACCGATCACGGCGAGGTGCTGGAGCGCAACCTGCCGGCCAAGTCGGTGAAGCTGGCCGATGGAAAGGCGCTCGTCTGCACCGTGTTCGACCTGTTCTGCGCCAACTACGGCCTCGACCGCGGCTTCGGCGGCAAGAACGTCGCCAAGTCCTACGACGAGGACGAGCCGTTCACGCCCGCCTGGGCCGAGCGCGTGACCGGACTCGACCGCGACAAGATCATCACCGTCGCCCGCGAGTTCGCCACTAACGCCGAAAAGACCAACGGCCGGTCCATGGTGATCCTCGGCGCCGGCCTTAACCACTGGTACCACATGGACATGAACTACCGGGGGATCATCAATCTCCTGGTCATGTGCGGGTGCATCGGCCAGTCGGGTGGCGGCTGGTCGCACTATGTGGGGCAGGAAAAGCTGCGTCCGCAGACCGGCTGGCTGCCGCTCGCCTTCGGGCTCGACTGGAGCCGGCCGCCGCGCCAGCAGAACTCGACGAGCTTCTGGTACGCCCATTCCGACCAGTGGCGCTACGAGGCGCTGAACGTCGACGAGATCCTGTCGCCGACGGCGCCCGAGGGCGACTGGTCCGGCACGCTGATCGACTACAATATCCGTGCCGAGCGCATGGGCTGGCTGCCGTCGACGCCGCAGCTCAAGCAGAACCCGCTGACGATCGCCGGGATGGCGGAGAAGGCGGGGATGGAGCCGAAGGACTACATCCCGAAGGCGCTGAAGGACGGCGAACTGGATCTGTCCTGCGAGGACCCGGACGATCCCGCCAACTGGCCGCGCAACCTGTTCGTCTGGCGCTCCAACCTGCTCGGCTCGTCGGGCAAGGGTCACGAGTACTTCCTCAAGCACCTACTCGGCACCTCGCACGGGGTGCTGGGCAAGGACCTGGGCGAGGAGGGCGCGCAGCACTCTAAGGAGGTGAAGTGGCACGACAAGGCGCCCGAAGGAAAGCTCGACCTGCTGGTCACGCTCGACTTCCGGATGTCGACCACGTGCGTCTATTCCGACATCGTTCTGCCGACAGCCACCTGGTACGAGAAGAACGACCTCAACACCTCCGACATGCACCCCTTCATCCATCCGCTCACCGCGGCGGTGGACCCGGCCTGGGAGGCGCGCAGCGACTGGGATATCTACAAGGGGATCGCCAAGGCGTTCTCCGAGGTGGCCCCCGAGGTGCTCGGCGTCGAGAAGGACGTCGTGATGGTACCGATCCAGCACGACACGCCGGCCGAGATCGCGCAGCCCTATGACGTGAAGGACTGGAAGAAGGGCGAGGTCGAGCCGATCCCCGGCAAGACCATGGCGCAGGTGGTGGTTGTCGAGCGCGACTATCCGAACACCTACAAGCGCTTCACCTCGCTCGGCCCGCTGATGGAGACCGTCGGCAACGGCGGCAAGGGCATTTCCTGGAAGACCGAGCACGAGGTGGAGAACCTGCGCGCCCTCAACGGCGTCGTCACCGAGGACGGCGCGTCCAAGGGGCTGGCCAGGATCGAAACCGATATCGACGCCAGCGAAGTGATCCTGATGCTCGCGCCGGAGACCAACGGCGAGGTGGCGGTCAAGGCCTGGGACGCGCTGTCCAAGGCCACCGGCCGCGACCACGCCCATCTGGCGATCCCGAAGGAGGACGAGAAGATCCGCTTCCGCGACGTGGCCGCCCAGCCGCGCAAGATCATCTCGTCGCCGACCTGGTCGGGCCTGGAATCCGAGAAGGTCTGCTACAACGCCGGCTATACCAACGTCCACGAACTGATCCCCTGGCGCACGCTGACCGGGCGCCAGCAGCTCTACCAGGATCACAAGTGGATGCTGGCCTTCGGCGAGGGCTTCTGCACCTGGAAGCCGCCGGTCGACCTGAAGACCGTGGCCAAGATCCAGGGCAAGCATCCGAACGGCAACGGCGAGGTGGTGCTGAACTTCATCACGCCGCACCAGAAGTGGGGCATCCATTCAACCTATTCGGACAACCTGCTGATGCTGACGCTGAACCGTGGCGGACCCGTCGTGTGGCTCAGCGAGACCGACGCCGAACAGGCGGGCATCGTCGATAACGACTGGGTCGAGGTCTACAACCTCAACGGCGCGCTGACGGCGCGCGCGGTCGTCTCACAGCGGGTCAATCCGGGAATGGTCCTGATGTACCACGCCCAGGAGAAGATCGTGAACACGCCGGGGTCCGAGATCACCGGCAACCGCGGCGGCATCCACAACTCGGTGACGCGCGCGACGATCAAGCCGACCCACATGATCGGCGGCTACGCCCAGCAGGCCTACGGCTTCAACTACTACGGAACCGTCGGCTCGAACCGCGACGAATTCGTCATCGTCCGCAAGATGAACAAGGTCGATTGGCTCGAGCGGCCATACTCCGACCGCAAGAAGGAGGCCGCAGAATGAAGATCCGCGCCCAGATCGCGATGGTGCTGAACCTCGATAAGTGCATCGGCTGTCACACCTGCTCGGTCACCTGCAAGAACGTCTGGACGAACCGCGAAGGCATGGAATACGCGTGGTTCAACAATGTCGAGACGAAGCCCGGCATCGGCTATCCCAAGGAATGGGAGAACCAGAAGAAGTGGAACGGCGGCTGGGTGCGCACGCCCGGCGGCAAGATCCAGCCGAAGATGGGCTCGAAGTGGCGGATCCTGGCGAAGATCTTCGCCAACCCCGACCTGCCCGAGATCGACGACTACTACGAGCCGTTCACCTTCGACTACGAGCACCTGCAGACGGCGAAGGAGAGCGAGGCCTTCCCGACCGCGCGGCCGCGCTCGCAGATCACCGGCGAGCGGATGGAAAAGATCGAGTGGGGGCCGAACTGGGAGGAGATCCTCGGCGGCGAATTCTCGAAGCGCTCGAAGGACGTGAACTTCGAGGGCGTCCAGAAGGACATCTACGGGCAGTTCGAGAACACCTTCATGATGTATCTGCCGCGGTTGTGCGAGCATTGCCTCAACCCGGCCTGCGTCGCCGCCTGCCCGTCCGGCGCGATCTACAAGCGCGAGGACGACGGCATCGTGCTCATCGACCAGGACAAGTGCCGGGGCTGGCGCATGTGCGTCTCCGGCTGCCCCTACAAGAAGATCTACTACAACTGGTCGTCGGGTAAGTCGGAGAAGTGCATCTTCTGCTTCCCGCGCATCGAGTCCGGCCAGCCGACCGTGTGCTCGGAGACCTGCGTCGGCCGCATCCGCTATCTCGGCGTCATCCTGTACGACGCCGACGGCATCGAGAAGGCCGCCTCGGCGCCCGACGACAAGCAGCTGTACCAGGAGCAGCTCAAGCTGTTCCTCGATCCCAACGATCCGAAGGTCATCGCCCAGGCCAGGGCCGACGGCGTGCCCGACGCCTGGATCGAGGGCGCCCAGCGCTCGCCGATCTGGAAGATGGCGATGGACTGGAAGATCGCCTTCCCGCTGCATCCCGAGTACCGCACCATGCCGATGGTCTGGTACGTGCCGCCGCTGTCGCCGATCCAGTCGGCGGCGGAGGCCGGCAAGATGGGCATCGACCGTGACATGCCGGACGTGCGCAGCCTGCGCATCCCGCTGAAGTATCTCGCCAACCTGCTGACCGCCGGCGACGAGGAGCCGATCGCCAAAGGCCTCGAGCGCATGCTGGCGATGCGCGCCTACATGCGGGCTAAGACGGTCGACGGCGTCATCGACGAGGAGATCGCCGCCCGGGTCGGCCTCAGGGGCCAGGACATCGAGGAGATGTACCAGCTCATGGCGATCGCCAACTACGAGGACCGCTTCGTCATCCCGACCGCGCACCGCGAGGCGGGCGAGGATACCTACGACCTGCGCGGCTCCTGCGGCTTCTCGTTCGGCAACGGCTGCTCGGACGGCATCAGCGAGGTCGGGCTGTTCGGCGCCCGCAGGAAGGGCAAGGCCCGCAATCCGATGGAGATCGCGTGATGGCCAAGACCTACAAGGCCCTGTCGGCGCTGCTGACCTATCCGACGGCGGAGCTCAAGCGGGCGGCCGGCGAAATCCGCCAGGCGATCGCGGAGGAGGGACTCGTGCCGCCCCGCGACCGCGCCGCGCTCGACACCCTGATCGAGGAGATCGCGACGCGCGACCTCTACGACCTGCAGGAGCGCTACACGCTGCTGTTCGATCGCTCGCGCTCGCTGTCGCTGCATCTCTTCGAGCACGTGCACGGCGAAAGCCGCGACCGCGGCCAGGCGATGCTGGATCTGGCCCAGCTCTACGAGAAGCACGGTTTCCATGTCGTGGCGAACGAATTGCCCGACTACCTGCCGATGTTCCTCGAGTTCCTGTCGCTTCTGCCGGCGCCGGACGCGCGGGACCTGCTCGACGAGGCGGCTCACGTCCTCGCCGCGCTCGACGAGCGGCTGAAGCAGCGCAAGTCAATCTACGCGACGGTGTTCCGGGCGCTGAGGGCCCTGGCGCGGGGAAAGTTCAGCGCGGCTGAGATCGCGCGGCGCGCTACCGGCGAAGGCGATGTCGCATGGGCCGACGAGGCGGACGTCTCCTGGGTCGACGAAGACGATCCGGAGGACCTCGAGGCGCTCGACGCGGAGTGGGAAGAGACGGCCGTGACCTTCGGTCCCGGCGATCCGATGGCGGGGTCCTGCGGGACGCCGCGGCTGGCGACGCGGCTTCGCGCGGCCGCCCGCAACATCGTCGGACAAGGCAAGATCTGAGAAGGACCGAGAACGATGCTGGACTACATCAACTACGCCGTGTTCGGCTGGTATCCCTATCTCGCCCTCACGGTGTTCCTGCTCGGCAGCCTGGTGCGCTTCGACCGCGAGCAGTACTCGTGGCGCTCCGGCTCCAGCCAGCTGCTGCGCCGCCGGCAGCTCATGTGGGGCTCGAACCTGTTCCACGTCGGCATCCTGGTCATCTTCCTCGGCCACTTCTTCGGCCTGCTGACGCCGATCTGGGTGTTCGACACGATCGGCATCAGCCACGGCGCCAAGCAGATGATGGCGATCGTGGTCGGCGGCGTGGCGGGCATCGTCTGCTTCGTCGGCCTGACCATGCTGCTGCATCGCCGGCTGTTCGATCCGCGCATCCGCCGCACCTCCAGCTTCGGCGACATCGCCATCCTGATCCTGCTCTACGCGCAGCTGATCCTGGGGCTACTGACGATCACCGTGTCGCTGCAGCACCTGGACGGCGAGGAGATGGTGAAGTTCATGTTCTGGGCCCAGGGCATCCTGACGCTGCAGCCCTCGGCCTCGCAATATGTCGCCGATGCCGCGCCGATCTTCCGGGCGCACCTGTTCCTCGGCCTGACGATCTTCCTCGTCTTCCCGTTCACTCGCCTCGTGCACATCTGGAGCGCGCCGGTCTGGTATCTGGGCCGGCAGGGCTACCAGATCGTCCGCACCACGCGGCGCGGCGTCCATCCGGCGGAGTAGGGCCATGCGTCTGTTCGACGTCAACGATCGCAAGGCCGTCGCCGAGCCGGCTCCGGCGGTCCGGATCAACGGGGTCGAGATCTCCCGAGCGGCGATCGCCCGGGAGATCCAGAACCATCCGGCCGACACGCCGGGCGCGGCCCGCGAGGAGGCCGCCCGGGCGCTCGCGGTTCGCGAGCTGCTGCTGCAGGAGGCGCGCCGCCGCGGCATCGCTGCGGAGGCCCGAACCGACGAGACCGGAAGGACCGAGGCGGACGAGGAGGCGCTGGTCCGCGCGCTGATCGAGGCCGATGTCGCCGTGCCGAGCCCGACCGAGGCGGAATGCCGGCGCTTCTACGACACGAATGCCGAGCGGTTCCGCAGTGCCGACATCTACGAGGCGGCGCATATCCTGTTCGCCGCGCCGCGTGAGGACCACGATGCCTATGACGCGGCCGACAGCGCGGCGCGCGAGGCGATCGACAGGCTCAGAGCAGACCCGGACCGGTTCGCGACGATGGCGGCGGACCTGTCGGCCTGTCCCTCGGGCAAGACCGGGGGCAATCTCGGACAGATATCCACCGGCCAGACGACGCCGGAGTTCGAGGCCGCGCTTGCCGCCATGGACGCCGGCGTGATCTCGCCGGAGCCGGTGCACACGCCCTACGGCGTGCATGTGGTGCGCCTCGACCGCAAGATCGCGGGCCGGGCGTTGCCGTTCGAGGTGGTCGGCAAGGAAATCGCCGACTACCTCGCCGACGCCGTGTTCCATCGCGCGGTGCACCAGTACATCGCGATCCTCGCCGGTCGCGCCGAGATCGAGGGTATCGATCTGAAGCGGGCGGAAGGCGGGCTCGTGCAGTAGGCGAGTGGCGGGAGGAAGCCATGCTCGGCGACATCATAGCGCGGTTGGGAGATCCGGGGGCGGCCGAAGCGATCCTCATCGAGGCGGGCGAGCTCGTGCTCCTGGCCGATATCCGCGATGCCGCGCGCGCACTCGATCTAGATGCCGGCGAATTCTCCGCGCTGGCCGTGCGACGGTTCGTGGAACGGGCCGACGACGACGCCTGGCTGCACCTTGTCGGCGTCATCGGGCGCAGCGACGCGCCGGGGCTCGATGCGCTGTCGGCGATCCTGAGACGCGCCGTCGCCGATGCACGGGAGGCGGTCGCGTGACCTCCCCCGGCAATCGGGAGCAGTCGCTTGAGCCTCTTCCGGCGCGCCTTCTGGCCCAGCCGCTCGACTTCATCGTCGCCGACCACCATCGACATCGGGTGCTGTGCCACCTGTGCGAAAAGCTGGCCGAGGACGAAACGTTCGATACCGGTCTCGCCGGGGCGATCGCCGATCACATCGAGACCGAGCATGCCGCCCATATCGCCGACGAGGAGCAGGATCTGTTTCCGCTGCTGAAACGCCGCGCCAAACGCGAGGACGAGATCGGCCGGGTGCTCGAGCAGCTCACCGAAGATCATGCGGAGGATGAGAGGCTTGCCGCCAGGATCGTCAACGGACTGCGACGGCGGATCGCGCACCCGGAGATTCCCATGTCGGCGGGGCTGAGGCGGACGCTGCGGTCGTTTGCCGTCTGCGAACGGCGTCATCTGGCGATCGAGAACGCGATCGTCATTCCGCTGGCGAAGGTCAGGCTGTCGGCGCAGGATCGGGCCGAACTCGCCGGGCGGATGACGGCGCGTCGGCAGGCGCGCGCCGCCGGACGATCGGACAAAATGCGCGACGAACCCTAGTGCGGGACCCTGTTTCGCACGGAATTCCCGATGGAGACCTCGATAATCCGATGAACGCCACCACTTCCGCGCAGCGCGCCAGGCAATGGACCGGACCGGCGCTGTTCAGTTACGGCTTCCGCCCCTTCTTCCTCGCCGGCGCGCTCTACGCCGCGATCGCGGTCGGCGTCTGGGTGCCCTGGTATCTCGGCGTCGTCACCCTGCCGACCGATTGGCCGCCGATTGCCTGGCATGCGCATGAATTGCTGTTCGGCTATGTCCCGGCGGTCGTCGCCGGGTTCCTGCTGACCGCGGTGCCGAACTGGACGGGCCGTCTTCCGGTGGTCGGCTGGCCGCTCGCCGGACTGTTCGCGTTCTGGCTTCTCGGGCGTTTCGCCATCGCGATGTCGGACTGGTTCGGTGCCGCCCTGACGGCGATCGCGACCTTGTCGTTCCTGGCCGGCCTCGGCGCGGTTATCGGGCGTGAGATCCTTGTCGGGCGCAACTGGAAGAACCTCAAGGTACTCATCATCGTCGTGATGCTGTTCGCGGCCCAGGCGCTGTTCCAGTGGGAAGTGCTCAATGATGGCCAAAGCGTCTACGGCGCCCGTCTGGCGATCGCCACGACGATCACGCTGATCGTTCTGATCGGCGGGCGCATCGTTCCCAGTTTCACCGGCAACTGGCTCCGGCAGCGCGGCGCCCAGACGATGCCGGTCCCATTCTCGCGGTTCGATGCCATCGTCATCGCCGCCAGCGTCGTGGCGCTTGCGGCGTGGATCGTCACGCCGTCCTTCGAAGGCGTCGCGATCGCGGCGGCCCCGCTCCTGCTTCTGGCGGGGATCCTGCAGTTCGTCCGCCAGGCGCGCTGGCGGCCGCTGCGCACCTTCGCCGAGCCGCTGGTGACGATCCTGCACATCGCCTATCTGTTCGTTCCGCTCGGCTTCCTGTTGGCCGCTGTCGCCGCCGTATCCGAAAGCGCCGTGCCGAACACCGCCGCGATACACGCCTGGACCGCCGGGGCGATCGGGACGATGACCCTCGCGGTCATGACCCGCGCCACGCTCGGCCATACCGGCCGGACATTGACCGCCGGCGCGGCCACCGTGGCGATCTATGGCCTCGTGGTCCTGGCTGCGCTCACCCGGATCGGCGCGGCCGTCTTTCCCGCTGGTATGGACTGGCTGCTGTCGGGTTCGGCCGTGGCCTGGATCGGCGCGTTCGCCGGTTTCTCGCTCGTCTACGGCCCGCTTCTGGTCCGCCGTCGCGGGCCGTAAGAGCCACCGGTCTCTAGTCGGCGACCTCGATCCGCGCGCCGGCCGCGGTCAGCGAGTCCGCCAGGGCGGCCGGCGGCCTGCGGTCGGTCACCAGCACGTCCATGCGTTCCGGGCCGCAGATGCGCACCAGGCTCGGCCGGCCGAACTTCGACGCATCGGCGGCGACGATCACCTGTTCGGCCTGGTCGATGACGGAGCGGGAGAACTCGGCCTCGGCCAGATGATAGACCATCAGCGAGCCGTCGATCTCCATCGCGCCGATCGACAGGATGGCGTGGCGCACGCGGAACTGGCGGGCGAAGGTCAGGGCTTCCGGTCCCAGTGCCGCGGTATCGTCGGAGCGCAGCTCGCCGCCGGCCATGAAGACGCGGTTCGACGTGTTCGTGGCCAGCGTGCGCGCGATCTCCGCCGAGTTGGTCACGACGGTCAGGCCGGAGTGCTGGCTGAGCGCCCGGGCGACGAAGGCGGTGGTGGAGCCGCAGTCGAGCATGAGGCTGTCGCCGTTCGAGACGAGGCTGGCGACCCGCTCGGCGATGCGGCGCTTGGCCTCGGCGTTCTCGAGCATGCGGTTCTGGAACGGCGGCTCGCGGCCGGCGTCGGGAAGGGTGATGCCGCCATGCACCTTGGCGAGCAGTCCCTCGGAGACGAGGGGCTTCACCGTTCGGCGGATCGTTTCGTCCGACACCTCGAGGCGCTCGGCCAGGTCGCCGATCGAGCAGGCACCGCGAAGCTGAACCAGCCGCAAAATCTCCGTCTGTCGCTGGGTCCGATGCACCCTTTAGCCCCTTGAGCGTTCGTTTCCGGCGCGCGGGTTGTTTGACGGCTGTCGCTTGCCTGCGTCTGCGCCGCGCCTTTGCGTAGAGCATATCCATCCAATTCCAAAAATCTAAGCGTCAATTCAACATCAATTCCACAAATTGTGTGATTTCCTGTTGACGTGGGCCCGATTATCGCCGGATCATTCCGTCGGGTCGGGCTTTCCGTCTGCGTATGTCCCGGCACCAGGGGAACAGGCTACGCGCTCTTACGAAAACAGAACGGAGGTGAGCGACCATGACATTTCCACGCATCGCCGCAGCGCTCGCGGGTGCCGCATTGCTCGCCACGGCCAGCGCGCCCGCGCTTGCCGAGGCGGAATCCAAGGATCCGATCAAACTGACCCTGCACGACTGGACCGGTCAGCTCATCACCACCCAGATCATGGGCGAGGTGCTGAAGCAGGCGGGGTACAACGTCGACTACGTGCAGGCCGACTACCTGGCCCAGTTCGCGGGCCTGAAGACCGGCGATCTGCATCTGGCCATGGAGATCTGGGAGACCACCGGTCGCGAGGCGCTCGACGAGGCGGTCGGCACGGGCAACGTCGAGAACCTCGGCGAGACCGGCATGCTCGCCATCGAGGAGTGGTGGTACCCCGAGTACATGAAGGAAAAGTGCCCCGGCCTGCCGAACTGGGAAGCGCTGAAGGACGAAGCCTGCGCCGAGGCGTTCTCGACCCCTGAAACCGCGCCGAAGGGCCGGTATCTCGGCGGGCCCGTGACCTGGGGCGGGTTCGACGACGAACGCGTCGAGGCGCTGGACCTTCCCTTCGAGGTGATCCACGCGGGCACGGACGCTGCCCTGTTCGCCGAGCTCGAGTCCGCCTACCAGCGGCAGGCGCCGGTCCTGCTGTGGGTCTACGCGCCGCACTGGGCGCCGATCAAGTACAAGGGCGAGTGGGTCGATTTCCCGAAATACGAGGCGGCCTGCTACGAGGATCCGAGCTGGGGCTCCAACAAGGACATGGCCTACGATTGCGGAAAGCCGCGCGGCCCGATCTGGAAGGCCGGCTGGGTCGGCATCAAGGACAAGTGGCCGGGCGCCCACGCCGCCATCAAGGCGTTCAACGTGACCAACGAGGAGATGGGCCAGATGGTCGCCGACGTCGATCTTGACGGAAAGTCGGTCGAGGACGTCGTCGCCAACTGGATGGCCAGCAACGAAGACCGCTGGAAGACGTGGATCGGAAACTGACCTTTCCGCTTGCCGGGGGCGGGCGCGGACCCGCTGCTCCCTTGGGCTGCGTCCTTCCCCGGCCGGTCCGCTCGACCGATAGTGTTCCCGAGCGGACCATCCCGACCTTCCGACCCTGATCCTCGTCCGGACGGGGCGGTGCGATCCGCCGCCATCCGGAGGCAAGCCACGATGTCCGACTCCGAAACAAAGCTGTCCTGCCGGGGCGTGTGGAAGCTGTTCGGCAGCGATCCCGAAGCCCTCCTGGCGTCCAGGTCGGCGCCCCCGAGCCTCGAGGACATCAGGGCCGCGGGCCTGATCGGCGCTGTGCGGGACGCCAATCTCGACGTCCGCCAGGGCGAGATCTTCGTCATCATGGGCCTGTCGGGGTCGGGCAAGTCGACGCTGGTGCGCTGCCTGTCGCGGCTGATCGAGCCGACGGCCGGCGAGATCCTCTTCGAGGGGCGCGACCTGCTGCGGGCGAGCGGGCGCGAGATGATCGAAATCCGCCGCCACCGCATGGGCATGGTGTTCCAGCACTTCGCGCTGCTGCCGCACCTCACCGTGCTCGGCAACGTCGCCTTTCCGCTCGAGGTGCAGGGCATCGACCGCAAGACGCGCGAACTGCGGGCGCGGCGGGTGATCGAGCTGGTCGGTCTGGAGGGACGGGAGACCTACTATCCGCGCGAGCTGTCCGGTGGCCAGCAGCAGCGCGTCGGCATCGCCCGCTCGCTGGCGGTGGAGCCGGAGCTGTGGTTCCTGGACGAGCCGTTCTCCGCGCTCGATCCGCTGATCCGGCGCGAGATGCAGGACGAGTTCATGCGCCTGCAGAACAAGCTCAGGAAGACCATCGTCTTCATCACCCACGATTTCGACGAGGCGATCCGGCTGGCCGACCGCATCGCCATCATGAAGGACGGCGCGATCATCCAGACCGGCACGCCGGAGGAGCTGGTGCTGGCGCCGGCGACCGACTACGTCGCCGAGTTCACCCGCCATATTCCCCGCGCCAAGGTGATGACCGCGGGCTCGGTGATGACGGCCTGGCGCGACGGCGCGGAGGTGGCCGGCGCGGTCGGGGCCGGCGACCGGATCGGTGATATCGCCGACAAGGTGGAGGCGGCCGACCGTCCCTTCGCCGTCCTCGACGCGGACGGCCGTCAGGCGGGGCTGATCGACGCGCGCGCGGTGATCGACGTGCTGGTCGGCCGCACCGGCCATAACCCCGCGGCGCGAGGTGACGCATGAGACGGGAGGACGCATGACGGCGCGGTCTTCCGCCCTGGCGACGCCCGCGGTCCGGTCCGCCTGGATCGGCCCGGCGGGCCTGTTCTGGCTCGCCGTCCTGGTCCTGTCGCTGTTCGCGGCCTCATGGGGCAGGGACATCACCCGGGCGCTCGACATCGCCTGGGCCTATGAATGGCCGCGTGCCTGGACGGTGCCGCTCGCCAGGTGGATCTCCGCGTTCATGTCGTGGTTGATCGACGATGCCACCTTCGGGCTGTTCACCTTCCTCGAGCTGACACGCTTCGTCTCCTGGCTGCTCGACATCCCGCTGACGATTGCCACGAGCCTGCTGTCGACCGGCTTCCTGCGCGGGCAGGGCTCCGACGCGGTGCAGGTGCTGCCGGCCTTGTCGTGGATCGCGGTGATCGCCGTCGTCGTGGCGATGGGATACTACGCGCGCGGTTGGAAACTCGCCGCCTTCGTCGGCGCCTGCTTCCTCTATCTCGCCGTCTTCGGCCAGTGGGACAGCGCCATGGTGACGCTGTCCTCGATCGTCATCGCGGTGCCGTTCGGCGTCGCCGGCGGTCTGCTGCTCGGCATCGCCGGCTACCGGTCGGCCTGGGTCGAGCGGGCCCTGTCGCCGATGCTCGACATCATGCAGACCGTGCCGGTCTTCGCCTATCTGGTGCCGATCCTGTTCCTGTTCGGCTTCGGTCCCGTCGCCGCGATGATCGCCACGATCGTCTACGCGATGCCGCCGATGGTGCGCGTCACCATGCTGTCGCTGCGCGGCGTGCCCGAGGAGATCCGCGACTTCGGCCGCATGGCGGGCTGCACGCGGCGCCAGATGACGTGGAAGGTGCTGGTGCCCTCGGCGCGCGACGGCCTGATGGTCGGCGTCAACCAGGTGATCATGCTCTCCCTCAACATGGTGATCATCGCCTCGATGATCGGCGCCGGCGGCCTGGGCTACGACGTGCTGACCTCGCTGCGGCGGCTCGATATCGGCGGCGGCATCGAGGCCGGCGTCGCCATCGTCGTCCTGGCGATCGCGCTCGACAGGCTGAGCCAGGCCTTCGCCAACCGGCCGCCGCCGGCCCATGCCGGCCTGCCGACCGGCTACGTGAGGCGGCATCCGTGGACGACGACGGTGATCGCCGTGATCCTCGGCACCGCGCTGGTCGGTCTCGTGTTTCCGCCGGCGCAGAGCTATCCCGAGGCGATGGAGGTCTCGACGGGCTCCTTCTGGGAAGGCCTCGTCAAATACATCAATGTCAATTTCTACGACCAGCTCGAGGCGGTGAAGACCGTGATGTTGGTCAACTTCCTCGTGCCGGTGAAGCGCTTCCTCACCGAACTGCCGTGGATCTGGACGGTCGGCCTCGTCGGGATCGCCGGCTGGCAGCTCGGCGGCTGGCGGCTGGCGCTCGCCGCCGTGGCGCTCGCCATGTTCATCGTCGTCACCGGCCAGTGGGAAAAGGCGATGATCACGGTCTATCTTTGCGGCATCTCGGTCGTCATCGCCTCGCTGATCGGCATCCCGCTGGGAATCGTCGCCGCCGAGAACGATCGGGCGGGCCGCATCCTCGGCGGGCTGGTCGATACGCTGCAGACGCTGCCGAGCTTCGTCTACCTGATCCCCGTGGTCATGCTGTTCCGGGTCGGCGACTTCTCCGCGATGATCGCCGTCATCCTCTACGCGCTCGCGCCGGCGATCCGCTACACCGCGCACGGCATCCGCCAGATCGACCCGCAGCTGGTCGAGGCCGGCGTCGTGTCGGGCTGCACGCGGCGCCAGCTCCTCTCCAAGATCAAGCTGCCGCTGGCCCTGCCGGAGATCATGCTCGGCATCAACCAGACGATCATGCTGGCGATCTCGATGGTGGTCATCACCGCGCTCGTCGGCACCCGCGACCTCGGCCAGGAGGTCTATATCGCGCTGACCAAGGCCGACACCGGCCGCGGCATCGTCGCGGGGCTTGCCGTCGCCTTCATCGCCATCATCGCCGACCGGCTGGTTTCCGCCGGCGCCCGGCGTACCCGGCACCGGCTCGGACTGGCGTGAGGACGACGATGACGGACGCCCGCACGAAAGCCGCCTCGCTGTCCCTGTGGTCCGGATCCGTGGATCCGGTCCCGCTCGGCGGCGGCATCACCAACATCAACTTCGTCGTCGCGGACGGGGCAGAGAAATACGTCGTGCGCATCGGCGACGACATCCCGGTGCACCAGGTGATGCGCTTCAACGAGCTCGCCGCCTCCCGCGCGGCGGCCGAGGCCGGCGTCTCGCCAGAGGTGGTGCATCACGAGCGCGGGGCGCTGGTGATCCGCTACATCGACGGCAAGACCTACGCCGAAGACGACGTACGCAAACAAGAGAACCTGGAGCGGATCCTGCAGGTCCTCCTCAGGTGCCACCGCGACATGCCGAACCATGTGCGCGGCCCGGTTCTGATGTTCTGGGTGTTCCACGTGGTGCGCGACTATGCCGGCACCCTGCGTGACAGCGGCAGCGCCCATATCGACAGGCTGCCCGGTCTGCTCGACACCGCCGCCACCCTCGAAAAGGCCGTCGGGCCGATCGATATCGTCTTCGGCCACAACGACCTGCTGCCGGCCAACTTCATCGACGACGGCAGCCGCATCTGGCTGATCGACTGGGATTATGCCGGGTTCAACTCGCCGCTGTTCGATCTCGGCGGGCTTGCATCCAACAACGGCCTGACGCCGGCCCAGGAAGACTGGCTGCTGGAAGCCTATTTCGACCGCACCGTGACCGACGACCTGCGCCGCCGCTACACGGCGATGAAGGGCGCGTCGCTTTTGCGCGAGACCATGTGGAGCATGGTCTCGGAGATCCATTCCGAACTCGCCTTCGACTACGCCGCCTATACGGCCGAAAACATGCAGCGCCTGGATGCGGCGCTGGCGACCTTGAACGAGATGTGAGGACGCGATGCCGCTGAGCCACGATCCTCGCCGCGACCACCGCCTGAATCCCGATACGGCCCGCGTGCCGGATGCCACGCTACGACTGAGGAACCGCGTCAATGGCTGACCTGCCGACAGAAGCAAGAGCCGTCGTCATCGGCGGGGGCATCGTGGGATGCTCCACCGCCTATCATCTCGGCAAGCTCGGCTGGACCGATACGATCGTGCTGGAGCGTGCCAAGCTCACCTCGGGCTCGACCTGGCACGCGGCCGGGCTCGTCGGCCAGCTGCGCACCAGCGCCAACATCACCCAGCTCCTGGGCAATTCCGTCGCCCTCTACGACCGCCTCGAGGAGGAAACGGGACTGGCCACCGGCTGGAAGATGAACGGGGGGCTGCGGCTCGCCTGCAACTCCGACCGCTGGACGGAAGTGCGCCGCCAGGCGACGACGGCCCATTCCTTCGGTCTCGAAATGCACCTGCTGACGCCGAAGGAGGCGCAGGATCTCTGGCCGTTGATGGATATCGGCGATCTCGTCGGCGCCGCCTACCTGCCGACCGACGGCCAGGCGAGCCCGTCCGACATCACCCAGGCGCTGGCCAGGGGCGCGCGCATGTCGGGCGTGACGGTCTTCGAGGATACGCCGGTCACCGGCATCCTGATCGAGGACGGGCGCATCAGGGGTGTCGAGACGCCGCGCGGGACGGTGAAATGCGAGGTCGTCGTCAACTGCGCCGGGCAGTGGGCGCGGGACATCGGCCGGCTCGCCGGCGTCAACGTGCCGCTCGTCTCGGTCCAGCACCAGTATCTGATCACCGAGGCGATCGATGGCGTTGCCGCGAACCTGCCGACGCTGCGCGATCCCGATCGCCTGACCTACTACAAGGAGGAGGTCGGCGGTCTCGTCATGGGCGGCTACGAGCCGAACCCGATCCCCTGGGCGAACGACGGCATTCCCGATGGCTTCGAGTTCACCCTGCTCAATTCCGACTGGGACCACTTCTCCGACATCATGGAGCTGGCGCTCGGCCGTGTGCCGGCGCTGGCCCATGCCGGCGTCAAGGAACTCCTGAACGGTCCGGAGAGCTTCACGCCGGACGGCAACTTCATTCTCGGCGAGGCGCCGGAACAGCATGGCTTCTTCGTCGGCGCCGGATTCAACGCCTTCGGCATCGCGGCCGGCGGCGGCGCCGGCATGGCGCTCGCCGAATGGATCGTCGCGGGCGAGCCGCCGTTCGACCTGTGGCCGGTCGACATCCGTCGTTTCGGCCGCCCGCATTTCGATGCCGACTGGGTGCGCACGCGCACGCTCGAGCTCTACGGCAAGCACTACACTATCGCCTGGCCCGGCGAAGAGCACGACAGCGGCAGGCCCTGCCGCCGCTCCGCGCTCTACGACCGGCTCAAGGCGGCCGGCGCCTGCTTCGGCGAGAAGCTCGGCTGGGAGCGGCCGAACTGGTTCGCCGATCCGTCCGCGGGGGAAGCGCCGCAGGACGTCTACAGCTTCGGCCGGCCGAACTGGTTCGAGGCGGTCGGGCGTGAGCACGCCGCGACCCGCGAGGCCGTCACCGTCTTCGACCAGTCCTCCTTCGCCAAGTTCCTGGTCGTCGGCCCGGACGCGGAGGCCGCGCTCACCTGGATCTGCGCCGGCAATGTCGCGCGGGCGCCGGGCAGGCTCGTCTATACCCAGATGCTTAACCCGCGCGGCGGGATCGAATGCGACCTGACCGTCGCCCGCCTCAGCCCCGACCGCTACTACATCGTCACCGGCACCGGGTTCGCGACCCACGATCTCGACTGGATCCGCCGCAACATTCCCGCCGGCCTCAACGTTCAGGTCGTCGACGTCAGCTCCGGCTACGGCGTGCTGTCGGTCATGGGGCCGAACGCGCGCACGCTGCTGTCGCGGCTGACGCGCGACGATCTCTCCAACGACGGTTTCCCGTTCGGCACGGTGCGCGAGATCGGCATCGCGGGCGCGCCGGTCATGGCGCTGCGCGTGACCTATGTCGGCGAACTCGGCTGGGAACTGCATGTTCCCACCGAGTATGTCGTCAATGTCTACGAGGCGCTGATGGACCAGGGCGGCGACCTGGGCGTGCGCCCGGCCGGCTATCGCGCCATCGAGTCGCTGCGCCTGGAGAAGGGCTACCGCGCCTGGGGCTCCGACATCGGCCCTGACCACACGCCGCTGGAAGCGGGGCTCGGCTGGGCGGTGAAGCTGAAATCCAACCAGCCGTTCCTCGGCCGCGAGGCGCTCGACGCGCAGGGCCGGGGGCCGCTGAAGAAGCAGCTTGCCGGTTTCACGGTCGATCCGGCTATCGTGCTGCTCGGCCGCGAGACCATTTATCGCGACGGCGAGCGCGTCGGCTGGCTGACCAGCGGCGGCTACGGCTACACCGTCGGCCAGTCGATCGGCTACGGCTATGTCCGCAACCCCGACGGCGTCGACGCGGCCTATGTGACGTCGGGCGCCTACGAGCTGGAGGTCGCGACCGAGCGCGTTCCCGCCAGACTGTTCCTGCAGCCGCTCTACGATCCGGCCATGAGCCGGGTGAAGGCGTGAGATGAGCGGTACCCAGGCCCGCATCGTCATCATCGGCGGCGGCGCGATCGGCTGTGCCATCGCCTATCATCTGGCCCGCTCCGGCGAGCGCGACGTGGTGCTGCTGGAAAAGGCGCAGCTCACCCACGGTTCGACATGGCACGCGGCGGGTCTCGTCGGCCAGTTGCGGTCGAAGAAGAACCTGACGCGGCTGATGCAGAACTCGGTCGCGGTCTACGACCGGCTGGAAGCCGAATCCGGCCAGGCCATCGACTGGAAGAAGGCGGGGTCGCTGCGGATTGCCGCGAGCGAAGAACGGCTCGCCGAGATCCGCCGCTCGCTGACCCAGGCCAAGGGCTTCGGCTTCGAGGCCCACGAGATCGCGCCGCGCGAGGCGATGGAGCGCTTTCCCTGGATGACGGGCGACGGCGTGGTCGGTGCCGCCTGGATCCCCAGCGACGGCTATATCGACCCCTATGCGCTGACGCAGGCCTACGCGAAGGTGGCGCGGGCCGGCGGCGTGAGGATCCGCGAAGGCGTTCTGGTCACCGGCTTCGAGCGGGAGGGGCGGCGCATCACCGGCGTCGTCACCGACCACGGAACCATCGCCTGCGAGATCGTCGTCAACGCGGCCGGTATCTGGGCCAAGAGGATCGGCGAGATGGCCGGCGTCGCGCTGGCCGCCGGCGCGGTCGAGCATCAGTACGTCGTCACCGAGAAGAAGATCGACGTCACCGCAGAGACGCCGACGTTCCGCGACCCCGACCGCATCTTCTACCTGAAGCCGGATGTGAAGGCCTTCGCCATCGGCGGCTGGGAGCAGGGGGCGCCGGCGTGCTGGCCTCGGGGCGTGCCCTTCGACTTCGGCCGCGAACTGTTTCCAGAGAACCTCGACCGGCTGGAGCTGTTCATGCTGCCCGCCGCCGAGCGGCTGCCGATCCTGAACGAGATCGGCATCCAGACCGTCATCAACGGGCCGATCCCGGTGTCGGCCGACGGCGAGCCGGTCATGGGCCTCGCGCCCGAGCTCGACAATTTCTACGTCGCCTGCGGCTTCACCGCCGGCATCGCCGCGTCCGGCGGGGCCGGCGAGGCGATGGCCAACTGGATCCTGCACGGCGATCCGGGCATGGACCTGTGGCCCTTCGACGTGCGCCGGTTCTCGCCGCACCAGGCCAACCGGCGGTATCTGGCGCAGCGGTCGAGCGAGGCCTATGGCGATTACTACGCGATCCACTGGCCCGGCGCGGAACTGCACACAGCGCGCGGCGGACGCCTGAGCCCGATCCACCATCTCCTGACGGCGAACAAGGCGGTTCACGGCTCCAAGGCCGGGTGGGAGCGGCCGCTATGGTTCGATACCGGCGCGGTGGCCGCATCCGAGACCCCGAGCTTCGAGCACAAGCCGGGCTGGTTCGAGGCGGTCGGCCGCGAGCACGCCGCCGTGCGCGAGGGCGTCGCGCTGATCGACCAGACGTCGTTCTGCAAGTTCGAGGTGACCGGTCCCGGAGCCCTCGCGGCACTGCAGCGCATCGCCGCCAACGACCTCGACCGAGCCGACGGTACCTGCGTCTATACCCAACTTTGCAACGACCGAGCCGGCGTCGAAGCCGACCTCACGATCATGCGCCTGGACGCGCAGCGCTTCTATATCGTCACCGGCAGCCAGTTCGGCGTGCGGGATTCCGGCTGGATCGCACGCCACCTGCCCGGCGACGGCGCAGTGCAGCTTCGCGACGTGACCCCGGCCTACGCCGTCATCAATCTCGTCGGTCCGAAAGCACGGCGCGTGCTGCAGGAGACGACGGACGACGACGTATCCAACGAGGCCTTCCCGTATCTCGCCGTGCGCGACATCGAGATCGGCCTGGGCCGCGTCCGCGCGGCCCGCGTCGGCTATGTCGGCGAACTCGGCTGGGAGCTGCATGTCCCTTCCGAACAGGCGCCGCATGTCTACCAAACCCTTCGCAACGCTGGCGAAAAGCACGGCATCGCCGATGTCGGATACCGGGCGATCGAGTCGCTCAGGCTGGAGAAGGGCTACGTCTACTGGTCGGCCGAGGTAACGCCGGACACCGATCCCTACGAGGCGGGGCTCGGTTTCTGCGTCGCGCTCGACAAGGGCGGTTTCATCGGCCGCGAGGCGCTCGCGCGGATCAAGGCAGACGGCCCGTCGCGGCGGCTCGTGACGCTTACCGTCGACGGCTTTGCACCGCTGATCGGCGGCGAGGCGGTTCTTTGCGAAGGCCAGGTCGTCGGCACCACGACGAGTGCGGGCTACGGCTACACGGTCGGCAGGACCATCGCCTTCGCCTACGTGCCGGCCGCGCTGGCCCGGGCGACCGACTTCGTCGTCGAGGCCTACGGCATAAGCTATCCCGCGATCCGTGGTCCGCGCACGCTGCATGACCCGAAATCGGAACGACTGAAGAGCTAGCAGAAAAGGGGGCACCATGAGCGAAACCGACGCGGCCCGGACAGCGCTTTCCGGCATTGCCGCCTTTGCCGGGAAAAACGTCGCGGCGGCCTCGCTCACGCGGCTCGGCGGGCTCACCAATCTGGTGTTCCAGGTGGATCTCGACGGCGAACGCTACTGCCTGCGCCTGCCCGGCGAGGGAACCTCCGAGTATATCGACCGCAAGGTGGAGGAAACCAACGCGAAAGCCGCGGCCGCCGCCGGGGTGTCGCCGGGGGTGGTTCACTTCGGCGCCGACGGTGTCATGGTCACCCGCTATGTCGATGGCTCGACGACCATGAGCGCCGACTTGTTCGCGACGACGCCGGGCGCCATCGAACGTGCCGGCAGGGCGTTCCGGAAACTGCATGACAACGCGGGCAAGTTCGACTTTCGCTTCGAGCTGTTCTCGATGATCGACGAATATCTCGGCCACCTGAAAAGGCTCGGCGCCGCGGTCCCGGATGGCTATCACGACGTCGTCGCGGACGCCGAGACGGTACGCGGCGCCTTGTCGGCGCATCCGCTGCCGCTGGCCCCGTGCCACTGCGATCCGCTGTGCGAGAATTTCCTCGATACCGGCGACATCATGTGGATCGTCGACTGGGAATATTCCGGTATGAACGATCCGATGTGGGATCTGGGCGACCTATCGGTCGAAGGCGGCTTCGACGCCGACATGGACCGCCGGCTGATCGAAGCCTATTTCGGCGGCCCGGCGACGGCTGTCGATCGCGGTCGCATGGTCATCTACAAGGCGATGTGCGACCTGCTCTGGACGCTGTGGGGCCTGATCCAGCACGCCAAAAACAACCCGGTCGAGGATTTCTGGGCCTATTCCATCAACCGGTTCGAGCGCTGCAAGGCGCTGATGGCGACGCGGGACTTTGCGCGCCACGTGGACGCCGTGCGCGAAGGCTGATCCGGCACCCAGAACCACCCGATTACGATGTCGGCACGAACGTGCCGGCCGCGGAGAACGACACTTTCGCGCGGCCCGCCGGTCGATCTCAGGACCCGGATTTCCCGGGGGTATCGGATGTCGCTCCGTCGTAGCCGATCGCCTGATCGGCCTCGTGGGACATGATGAAGCCGATGGAGCGTTGGGATTCCTCGTAGAGATGCGCGACGAGGCCGGCGGCGCGGGCCAGTAGAGGCACGCCCTTGAGCGCCTCCAGCGGCCAGCCGGCGTCCAGCATCAGCGCGGGAATCGCGCCGGAGACGTTTATCGGCAGCGGACGATCCATGATCGCGGGCGCGAGCTCCCCGAGGAGCCGCAGCGCGCGGACATAGTCGCCGGAGACGCCGTTGTCGTCGGCGAGCGTCAGCAGCGCGTTGGCGCGCGGATCGCCGGCGCTGTGCTGCGGATGGCCGAGCCCGGGGACCTTCCGGCGTGCCGCCTTCAGCTCCTGCAACGTCTCGCGGCAGACGTCCTCGATATCGCGACCGGTGCCGCGGCTTTTCTCCAGGAGTTCGGCGAGACAGCGCCCCGCCTCCTCGGAGCTGCCGGCGACGACCGATCCCATGCCGAGCAGGCCGGCGGACATGGCGCCCTGCCAGGCTTCGGGAGCGGCCGCGAGCGTCATGCGCGCGGCCTGGACGCTGGGGACCAATCCATGCTCCGCGATCGCGACGAGACAGGCGTTCGTCACGAGGCGTTGTTTGTCGTCGGGGCGCTCTCCGGTGACCAGCAGCCAGAAATAGTCGGTGAAATCGATCTTGCCGATCAGATCGTTGCACAGATCGTTCCCGCGAACGGTGACCGAATGTTTATTCGAGGTGGCGATCGCCGTAAAGGCTTGGTCTTGCTTGCCTATTCGCATTTGTATTCCAGTCTTCGCGATCCGGGATTTTCTCTTGCCGAAGTACTGATGGGCCGTCGGGCGCCGCTGTCAAGGTCTACCCCCGGCCCTTGGACCGATCGTCGACGGCCCGGGCCGGAACGGAAAGTCCGGCGGGCACACGCGCCGGCGAATTTCGACGCGTTCACCGTAACCGATGCGGAGATGAATTGGGTCAGCCGAATTGTCGAAGCACGCGCGAAGGCCCCGGCCGCCTCGGGATGCTCCGATACTGTGCATCCGGATATGACGCCGGGCCTGTCGGTTCGGCGAAAGGTTCAACGACTGCTTGACCGACAATTTGTTCCATTTTATTTTTATTAAGTTCCGCAATACGGAACAAATTCCGAAATCGATATGAAAACGAATACGAGACGGATTGGAGGACAACGAGCACTGGCGGGAAAAAGCGAAGAAAATCGCTCTTCGTGGTCTTCAGCCGACAATACAATCCAAAAAACAACCGTTTCGCCTGACGGAAGATGCATCGCGCCCAAACCCGGACGCGGTCGTTGACCGGAGGCGATCGACAATGATCCACGCAGCGCGGTTCGGATGCGCTGGCGTGGCAGGGACAGGGAGACTCCAAGGGTGCCGGCCGGCCAATCCACACGTGCCTCCAATCTGAACATCGAGCGCCTGAAGGCGCAGTTCGGCCAGATGTGCCGGATCCGAGAGTTCGAGCGCGCTGCCATCACGGCGTCGACCGAGAAACTGGTCCTCGGCGCCATTCATCCCTCCATCGGACAGGAAGCGGTCGCCGCCGGCGTCTGCGGAAACCTGAAGCGCGACGACATCATCCTGTCGACCCATCGCGGTCACGGCCACACCATGGCCAAGGGCGCCGATGCGCTCGCCATGATGCGCGAGCTGTTCGGGCGGGCCGGCGGCACCAGCGGCGGTAAGGGTGGTTCGATGCATATCGCCGATTTCTCGGTCGGTATGCTGGGCGCCAACGGCGTCGTCGCCGCCAACATCAACATCGCCGCCGGCGCGGCGCACGCGATCAAGCTGAGGGGCGAGGACAAGGTCGTCGTCTGTTTCTTCGGCGACGGTGCGATCAATCGCGGACCCTTCCTCGAGGGGCTGAACTGGGCCGGCGTATTCAAGCTGCCGATCCTGTTCGTCTGCGAGGACAACGGGTTCGCGGCGACGACGCGCACCCATGCGATGACCGCCGGCGGCGGCCCGGCGGCCCGCGCGGAATCGATCGGCATCAAGGCGGAGATCGTGGACGGCAACGATGTCGTGGCGGTCGACGAGATCGCCCGTGCGCTGATCGAGGAGGCGCGCCGGGGCACGCCGCGGTTTCTTCTGGCGAACACCTATCGCCTTACCGGCCACACCAGCGCGGACCCAGCGCCCTACCGGGCGGAGGAGGAAGTGCAGGAACGCTGGCTCAACGATCCGATCGAATACGCCCGCGACGTGCTCGTCCGCGCCGGGGTCGCGCCGGCCGAGCTCGACGCGATGCACCGGGCGGCGGAAGCGGAGATGAGGCAAGCCTACGAAACCGCAAAGGCAACGGAGTGGCCCGACACCGCCCTCGCTTTCGCGGACGTCCAGGATATCGGCGATCCGCGCGAGGAGGCGTTCTGATGGCCCGCGTTACCTACATGGAAGCCGGCCGCCAGGCGGTCGCGGAGGAAATGCGCCGCGATTCGCTCGTCTGGGCCGTCGGCGAGGATCTCGGCCGCGGTGGTGTGTTCGGCCAGTACAAGGGCCTGGCTGACGAATTCGGCTCGGACCGGATCTCGGACGCGCCGATTTCGGAATCCTGCATCCTGGGCGCCGCCGTCGGCGCGGCGATGACGGGTACGCGGCCGATCGTCGAGATGCGGTTCTCCGACTTCGCCCTGTGTGCCGTCGACGAACTCGTCAACCAGGCCGCCAAGGCCCGTTACATGTTCGGCGGCCAGACGCGCGTGCCGATCGTGGTACGCGAGCCCATCGGCATGTGGCGCTCGTCCGCGGCCCAGCATTCGCAGTCGCTGGAGGCCTGGTATGCCCATATTCCCGGCCTCGTCGTCGCCGTGCCGTCGACGCCGGCCGACGCCAAGGGGCTGTTGAAATCCGCGATCCGTTGTGACGATCCGGTCGTGTTCATGGAACACAAGAACCTGTGGCCGCTCGAGGGCGAGGTGCCGGACGGCGACGTCGTGGTCGACTTCGGCAAGGCACGCATGGTTCGCGACGGCAAGGACGTTACGATCGTTTCGTGGTCGGCGGCGGTGCATACGGCCGCGGAGGCCGCGAAAGCGCTGTCGGGCGAGGGCATCGAGGCCGAAGTCATCGATCTGCGCACGCTGTGGCCCTGGGACAAAGCTGCGGTGCTGAAAAGCGTGGAGACGACGGGTCGGCTCCTGGTCGTCCAGGAGTCGGTTTCGGTCGCCGGATTCGGCGCGGAGGTCGCGGCCACCGTCGCCGAGGCCCTGCACGGTGCTCTGAAGGCGCCGGTGAGGCGGCTCGGCGCGCCGCGCATCCCGATCAGCTACGCCCCGCCGCTCGAGGACGAGGTGCGGGTCACCGCGGACGCCGTCGCCGCAGCCGCGCGCGATCTCGTCACACCGTAACAACAGGTAAAAACGTACCAACGAAGGGAGAATGCTCATGCGTATCTTGAAAGTCGCTCTGCTTGCCGGCCTGGCCGCCCTGACGGCGATGCCGGCTGCCGCCGAGTACAAGGAAGAGTACAAGATCTCGACCGTCGTGCCGGCGCCGTTCCCGTGGGGTATCGCGGCGGAGAAATGGGCCGAGCTCGTCGGCGAGCGCACCGACGGCCGCATCAAGATGAAGGTCTATCCGGGTGCCCAGCTCGTGTCCGGCGACCAGACCAAGGAATTCACCGCGATGCGTCGCGGCATCATCGACATGGCCGTGGGCTCGACGATCAACTGGTCGCCGCAGATCAAGGAACTGAATCTCTTCTCGTTGCCGTTCCTGATGCCCGACTACGAGTCGATCGACGTGCTGACCCAGGGCCCGGTCGGCGAGAAGCTGTTCGCGATCCTGCGCGAGAACGGCGTCGAGCCGCTCGCCTGGGCGGAGAACGGCTATCGCGAGGTATCGAACTCCAAGCATCCGATCCGCACCCCCGACGACCTCAAGGGCCTGAAGATGCGTGTCGTCGGCTCGCCGCTGTTCAACGACACCTTCACCGCGCTCGGCGCCAATCCGACCCAGATGAGCTGGGCCGACGCCAAGCCGGCGCTGACGACGGGCGCCGTCGACGGACAGGAGAACCCGCTGTCGGTCTTCACCATCGCCAAGATGCACGAGATCGGACAGACGAACCTGACGCTTTGGCACTACGTCGCCGATCCGCTGATCTTCGCGGTCAATCAGGACGTCTGGAACGCGTTCTCGCCCGAGGACCAGGCCATCGTCCGCCAGGCGGCGCTGGATGCCGGCGCGGTCGGCATCGAGGTCGCACGCAAGGGCCTGACCGGCGGCGACAATTCCGCCATCGAGGAAGTCCGCGCGCTCGGCGTCGAGGTGATCGAGCTGACGCCGGAAGAGCGCCAGGCCTTCGTCGACGCGACGCGGGGCGTCTACGCCGACTGGAAGGAAAAGATTGGCCCCGAAATCGTAGAAATGGCCGAAGAGTCGATCGCCAATCGCTGATCGGACGACGGGAGCGGGCGCGCCAGCGCCCGCTCTCCCCAGTTTCGATGAACAGGGCGAGACCCGTGTCAGACACCGGCGCAGACATTCCCGAGAAGCCTGGCGCGAAACACGCGCGGGTGCCGATCTCGCTCGAGCGGGCCGCCGGCGCCGTCGCCATGGGGCTGATCTGCCTGATCAGCTTCGCCAACGTGGTGGTGCGCTACGCCACCGACGTCTCCTTCGCCTTCACCGAGGAATTTTCCGTCTTCCTGCTGGTGTTCATGACCTTCGTCGGGGCCTCGCTGGCCTTCGCCACGAACGAGAACATCCGCATCACCTTTCTCGCCGACAAGCTGTCGCCGCGCGGTCGGCTGGCCTGCGAGGTGGTCGCCGCGCTCGCCTCGTTCCTCATGTTCGCCCTGGTGGTCTGGTACTCGGGCGAACTCAGCTGGGATGAGTTCCGCTTCGGCGAGACCTCGCCGGGCCTCGGTTATCCGACCTGGATCTACACGGTCTGGCTGCCGATCCTGGGCATCGTGATCCTGCTCAGGATCCTCGGCCGGCTGATCGCCACGCTCAGGGGCACGGCGTCATGATCGCGGCGAATTTCGTCCTGATCGGCGTCTTCGTCGTCCTCCTCGCCGTCGGCACGCCGATCGCCGTGGCGCTGGGGCTCGCGGGCGCGGCGGCCGTCGCCATCGGTCTCGACCTGCAGACGGTCGCGATGATCGGCACCAATACCTACACCTCGATCGCGAAATATCCGCTGATCGCGATCCCGCTGTTCATTCTGACGGGCATGGTGTTCGAGCGCTCCGGCGTCGCCGGCCGGCTCGTTACCTTCGCCCAGGCGATCGTCGGGCCGCGCCGCGGCGGGCTCGCGGTCGTCGCCACGCTGGTGTGCATGATCATGGGGGGCATGTCGGGGTCCGGCCCGGCGGATGCCGCCGCTGTCGCCACCATCATGATCCCGTCGATGATGAAGGCCGGCTATCCGCGCGAATTCTCGGCCAGCGTCATCGCCGCCTCGGCCTCGACCGCGATCCTGATCCCGCCGTCGATCGCGCTGATCGTCTATTCGATCCTGGTGCCGGGCATGGATTTGCGGGCGCTGTTCGCCGCCGGGCTCGTCCCGGGCGTCCTGGCGGGCGCCGCGGTGATCCTGCCGACGCTGATCCTGAGCCGGCGGCACGATTTCGGCGCGCAAGAGCTTGCGGAACGGCCTGAGTTCTGGAAAAGCCTGTGGCAAGCGGTTCCCGGCCTGCTCGCGCCCGTGATCATCCTCGGCGGCCTGCGCTCGGGCCTGTTCACGCCGACGGAAGCCGCCGCCGTGGCGGTCGCCTACGGTTTCCTCGTCGGCGTCCTGATCTATCGCAAGATGGGTTGGCGCGACGTCTGGTCGGTGCTCGCCGACAGCGCCGAGACCTCGGCGGTGATCATGGTCATCATCTCTCTGGCCGGCCTGTTCGCCTGGGCCGGCTCGACGCTGGGCGCCTTCGACCACGCGGCGCAATCGATCCTGGCGGTGAGCGACTCCGGCCTGGTTGTGCTGATCCTGGTGATGGCGGTGTTGTTGGTCGCCGGCATGATCCTCGACGGCGTGTCGATCTACCTGATCACGCTGCCGCTGCTGGTGCCGATCGCGATCGCCTTCGAGTGGAACCTGACCTGGTTCGGCGTGCTGATGGCCATGAACATCGCCATCGGCCAGTTCACGCCGCCGGTCGCCGTCAACCTGATGGTCACCGCGCGCATCGCGCGGGTGCCGATCGAGGCGACGGTGCCGTGGATCCTCTGGCTCATGCTGACGATGGGCACGGCGATGCTGCTCGTCATCCTGTTTCCGGAAATCGCCCTGTGGCTGCCCAAGATGCTGGGCTACCGGGTATGACATGCCTCTAATACGCGTAGGAGACGTGCGGTGAGTACCAACGAGATGACCGGCGGCGAGGCGATGGCCCGCATGCTGAAGGCCTGCGGCACCGGGCCGATGTTCGGCATGGGCGGCTTCCAGCTCCTGCCCTTCTACGACGCGGCGCGGCGGATCGGGCTCGATCACAACCTGATCAACGACGAGCGTTGCGCGGTGTTCATCGCCGACGCCTATGCCAAGGTTGCCGGCCGCGTCGGCGTCTGCGACGCCACGCTGGGGCCGGGCGCCACCAATCTCGTCACCGGTCTCGTCGAGGCGCTCAACGCCGGCTCGCCGCTCGTCGTCTTCGTCGGCGACACCCACCGCCTGCACGCCTGGAAGAACATGACGCAGGAGACCCGGCAGATCGAGATCCTCCGGCCGGCCTGCAAGGAGCTGATCCGCATCGAGATGGTCGAACGCATCCCGGAGTTGGTCCGCCGCGCCTTCCAGGTCGCGACCTCCGGGCGGCCAGGCCCTGTCGTCGTGGACGTGCCCGAGGATGTCTGCCACGGCACCCATCCCTTCGACGAGGCGGAGTTCGCGGTCGACCCCGGGATATCGATGGCCCCGTCGCTGCGCTGCCGTCCCGCCTCGGAAGACCTTACGCGCGCCGCGGCGATGCTCGCCGGCGCCAGGCGGCCGCTGATGCTGTGCGGCGGCGGCGTCCATATCAGCGGCGCCACGGCGGCGGCGGAAGCGCTGGCGCACGCGATCAACCTTCCGGTCGCCCACACCATGACCGGTAAGGGCGCGATCGCCTGTTCCGACCCGCTCAATGCCGGCCTGTTCGGGCGCTACGACCGCATCGCCAACGCCCTGATAGATGCCTCCGACTGCCTGCTGGTCGTCGGCTGCAAGCTGGGCGAGATCGCGACCAAGCGGTACACCGTGCCGGCCGCCGGCAAGACCGTGATCCATCTCGACAACGTGGCCGAGGAATTCGGCCGTACCTTCCAGCCGACGCTCAGGCTTTGGGGTGACGCCCGCGAGGGCCTGCGCGACCTGGCCCTGGAACTTGCCGGCGAGGCGGACGAGATCCGCGCGCGCCAGCAGGGATATGCCGACGAGGTCGCGGCGAAGATGGCCGAGTGGCGCGGGTCGGTCGAGGCGCGCCTGACCTCAGACGAGCGGCCGATCAACATGGCGCGGCTCCTGAACGAGTTGAACGCGGCGATGCCGGCCGACGGCATTCTCGTCGCCGACGGCGGATTCGCCGCGCATTGGGGCGGGCTGCTCTACGATACGAAGCAGGCCGGACGCGGCTTCGTGCCCGATCGCGGCTTCGCCTCGATCGGCTACGGCCTGCCCGGCGCGATGGGGTGCGCGCTCGCCGCGCCGGGGCGTCCCGTCGTGGGGCTGACCGGTGACGGCGGTTTCAATATGGTGATGGGAGAGCTGGAAACGGCGCGCCGGCTCAAGCTGCCGCTCACCGTCATCGTCGTCAACAACGCGGCGTCCGGTTACGTGAAGGCGCTGCAGCACCTGATGTATGGCGCGGGCAGCTACCAGTCGAGCGACCTCGCCGAGGTCAACTATGCCCGCGTCGCCGAGTCGCTCGGCTGCACCGGCATCCGCGTCGAGGACCCGGCCGACATCGCCGCCGCGCTGCGGCAGGGCATCGCGGGCGACGGACCTACGCTGATCGACATCGTCGTTACCCGCGATCCGGCGCATATGCTGCCGGGCGTCGATAATCGCACGGTGCAGGTGAAGAAGGGCGACCGGGTCGCCTGACGGCACGGTCGCCGCGCAAGATCTGACATGCAGCGAGGTCGAGGCGGCGAAGATCGCCCGGCCGGTTCAGGGGGAGTACGGCCATGACCGAGTTCAGGTACAAGGACGCATTCAGCGCGACCGGCCCGGAGCCGGCGGCGCGCTTCACCGGCCTGCCGAAATACAATTTCGTCTACGGCCACAACGATCCCGCCCAGGTGCCTTCGGAGGCGCTTGCCGAGGCGGCCGCCAGGGTCATTCGCGAGAACGGGTCGCGGCTGGCCATGTATCACCTCGGCGACGGACCGCAGGGCTATCGGCCGCTGCGCGACTTCGTCGCCCGCAAGCTCGGCGCGACGCGCGGCATAAGCTGCACCGCGGACGACGTGGTCCTCACCTCCGGTTCGCTGCAGGGCATGGATCTGGTCAACGCGACCTTCCTGGACGCCGGCGACACCGCGATCCTGGAGGAATTCACCTATGGCGGGGCGATCGGCAAGCTCCAGCGCCTCGGCGTCGAGGTGATCGGCGCGCCGCTCGATTCGGACGGCATTCGCATGGACGCGCTCGAGGCCATCCTGAAGGACCTCGCCGGGCGCGGCGTGACGCCGAAATTCATCTACACCATACCGACGGTGCAGAACCCGACCGGATCGGTGATGCCGATCGACCGACGCCGGCAGCTGCTCGCGCTTTCCGCCGAGTACGGCGTGCCGATCGTCGAGGACGAGTGCTACACCGATCTCGCCTGGGAGGAGGGCCAGCCGCCGGCGCTCTACGCGCTCGATCCCTCGCGTGTCGTCCATATCGGCTCGTTCTCCAAGTCGCTGGCGCCCGCGCTCCGGGTCGGCTACGTCGTCGGCGGCTGGGACGTGCTGTCGCGTGTGCTCGCCCGCAAGACCGATGCCGGGTCTCCGGCGATCGAGCAGATGGTCATCGCAGAGTATTTCGGCGCGGCGTTCGATCAGCACGTGGCGAGCCTGAAGACCGCGCTGCGCCGCAAGCTGGACGTGATGGTGGAGTCGCTGGAACGGGAGTTCGGCACGTCGGCGGAGCTGTTCGTGCCGAAGGGCGGCATCTTCCTGTGGCTGAAGCTGCCCGACCATGTCGACGTCAGGACCTTCGCCCAGTCGGCGCTGGATCAGGGCGTCGCCTTCAATCCGGGGCCGGAATGGGCCTGCGATCCGGACGCCGCCAAGAGCTACATGCGGCTGTGCTTCGCCCTGCCGGCCGAGCACATGATCCGGGAGGGCGTCGCGGAACTGGCGCGGATCTGTTTCGAGCATACCGGGGTGCCGGAGCGCCGCGGCAACGTGCAGCAGACGTCCTAGGAGCCGGCCATGACGGTTCGTTCAGACACCCGGGCGCACGACCTGCCCGACGGGGTCGTCGTCGCCGATACGATCACCAAGCTGCCGGCCGGGGCCGCGGGCGGTGTCGTCGTGTCGGGCTCGCATGGCGGGCGCTATCCGGGCTATCTGGCGGCGGCGGGCGGCGTTCGCGCCGTGATCCTGTGCGATGCCGGCATCGGCAAGGACGAGGCCGGCATCGGTGCGTTGCCGTATCTCGGCGCTCTCGGCATCGCCGCGGCAGCGGTGTCGCATCTGAGCTGCCGGATCGGCGATACCGGCGACATGCTCGCGCGGGGAACGATCAGCCGCGCCAACCCGGTTGCCGCGCGCCTCGGCGTGCGGGCCGGCGATACGACGCGCGATGCGGCGGTCAAACTGCGCGCCGTGCCGCGCGTCGTCGTGACGCCCGAACCGCAGGGCGAAGGGCGCGCCTCTGTCGACCAGCCCGGGCCGCGCCGGATCGCGCTCGTCGATTCCGCGGCGATGGTGGGCCCGGAGGACGTCGGCCAGATCGTCGTGACCGGCTCGCACGGCGGCCTCGTCGGCGGCAATCCGACGATGGCGCTGCGGGTCGACGGCTTCGCCGCCGTCTACAACGACGCCGGGATCGGCATCGAGGACGCCGGCATCGCCCGATTGCCGGCGCTGGATACGCGCGGCATCGCCGCCTTCACCGTGGCCGCCGACTCAGCCCGGATCGGCGAGGCGCGCTCGACATTCGAGGACGGGGTCATCTCGGCGGTGAACCGCACGGCGGCGGCGATGGGCGCACGGGTCGGCGCGCCGGCGCGCGATATCCTGCTTGTCTGGGCGGCGGGATGAGGCGGTGACGTGAGCGGCGACCGAACCGTCCAGTCCGTTCAGCGCGCGGCCGAGATCCTCAAGCTCCTCGCCGGCGAGCCGACCGCCGGCTGGCGCCTGTCCGACATCGCCCGCGCGTCGGGCCTGGGCAAGGCGACGACGCATCGTCTGCTGTCGGCGCTGTCGGATGCCGGTTTCGTCTATCAGTCGCCCGACACGCGGCGCTATCTCATCGGCTATGCGCTCGTCCGGCTGGTCCGGCAGGCGACGCGCTTCGACATCGGCGACCTGGCGCGGCCGTCTCTGCTGCGGCTCGCGCGGGAGACCGAGGACACGGTGTTCCTTTCCGTGCGCGAAGGGCTCGACGCGCTGTGCCTGGAACGCGAGGTCGGCGCTTTCCCGATCAAGACGCTGACGCTCGACGCCGGCGACCGGCGCCCGCTCGGGGTCGGGGCCGGCAGCCTGGCGCTGCTCGCCTTCCTGCCGCCGGAGGAGATCGCCGAGGTGATCGCCAGCAACGCGCCGCGGCTTGGCAGCTATCCGCGTTTCGGTCCGGCGGAGCTCGGCGCGCTGGTGCAGGAGGCGCGCCGCCGGGGCTATTCCTTCAACGAGGGCCGCATCGTCTCGGCCATGTGCGCGGTCGGCGTGCCCGTGTTCGATCCGGGCGGCCGGGTGGTCGCGTCAATCAGTGTCGCCGCGATCCGCGAACGCATGGACGAGGACCGGGTCGCCTGGATCGTTTCGCGGCTGACGGCGGAGGCGAACAGCCTGCGGGCAAAGCTTGGCGGGCCGTCCGGGCGGGCCGCCGCCGGCGAGACCGCCTGAGCCGGCTCAACCGACGGGGGCGCCAGCGCGTCACGCTTCGGCGAGTTTCAGGCCAATATAGCGGTCGAGGACGGCGTGATCGTCGAGCAGCTCCCTGGAGGGGCCGCGATGAGCGATGGCGCCGCGCTCGATGACGAGCGCCTGTTCGGTCAGCGACAGCGCGATCTCGGCATGCTGCTCGACCAGGATCAGCGCGGTCTTCTGCGCCGCGCTCATCCGCTCGATGGCCGACGACAGTTCCTCGACGACGACGGGGGCGAGGCCCTCCAGCGGCTCGTCGAGAAGCAGGATGGCGGGATTGGTCATCAGCGTGCGGGCGATGGTCAGCATCTGCTGCTCGCCGCCGGAGAGCTGGTTGCCCATGTTCTGGCGTCGCTCGGCCAGGCGCGGAAACAGGCCGTAGACGGCGGCGAGATCCCAATGCCCGGGGCGGGCGGCTACCGTCAGGTTCTCCTCCACCGTCAGCGTCGCGAAGACGTCGCGCTCCTGCGGCACCCAGCCGATGCCGGCGCGCGCCCGGCGGAACGGGGCCCTTCGCGTGACGTCCCGACCGCGCCAGCGGACGGTGCCGTGCTCCACGGTGGTGTAGCCCATGATGGTCAGCAGCAGCGTCGACTTGCCGACGCCGTTGCGGCCGAGCACCGCGAGGCTGCCGGTCTCGGGCACCTCGAAGGAAATTCCGTCGAGCACGACGGACTCGCCATAGCCGGCGCGAATATCGGACAGCGCGAGCAGCGGTTCAGCCATGCCGGGCTCCGTGCGGCTGCGTGCTGCCGAGATAGACCTCGCGGACCCGAGGATCGGACGAGATCTCCTGCGGTGTGCCCTCCACCAGCGTCGCGCCGCCGACCAGCACTATGATGCGGGAGGCGAAACGGAACACGATGTTCATGTCGTGCTCGATGAACAGCACGGTGATGTCGTCGGGCAGGCCGGCGATCGCCTCGAACAGGGCCGCGCTCTCGCCGCTCGGGACGCCTGCGGCCGGCTCGTCGAGCAGGAGAACCTTCGGTCTCGTCGCCAGCGCCAGCGCGATCTCCAGCAGCCGCTGCTGGCCATAGGCGAGCGCGTGCGTCGGACTGAGGCAGACCGGGCCGAGCTGCATCGCGGCGAGGATCGTGTAGGCCTCGTCGACCGCATCGGCATGGTTGGGCAGCGGCCGCCACCAGTTGCCGGCTTCGCCGCGGCGTTCGCAGACGGCGAGCGTGACCGATTCCAGCGCGGTCAGATGCGGGAACAGGGTGTTGATCTGGAAGGTGCGGGCCAGGCCCTTCTTGACCCGCGCATCCGGCTTCAGCGCGGTGATGTCCTCGCCGCCCAGCAGGATGCGGCCGGAATCGGGGCGCAGCATGCCTGTTATCATGTTGATCAGGGTCGTCTTGCCGGCGCCATTGGGCCCGATCAGCGCGTGGCGCGCACCCTTCGGCAGGCTGATGTCGATCGACTGGGCGACCCGCAGCGAACCGAACTGCTTGTCGAGGCCGCGGGTGGCCAGCGCCGGCGCGGTCACGGTTTCCTCCAGCGCGGGGGCACCAGCCGGGCGAGGCCGCCGACGATGCCGTCGGGCAGGAACAGCACGACGGCCATCAACAGGAGGCCGATCCAGAAATACCAGTATTGCGGGTTCATGTCGGCGAGCTGGTCGCGGGCGATCATGAAGATGGCCGCGCCGACGATGGCGCCGTACAGGCGGCCGGTGCCGCCGAGGATCAGCATGACGGCGAGGTCGGCGGAGCGCTGGAAGCCGAGCACCTCGAGCGACGCGAATTCGGTGGTCTGGGTGAGCAGCGCCCCGGCGACCCCGGCGATCGCCGCGGAGATGACATAGACCTTCTGCAGGCGGCGCTGATTCGGCGCGCCGATCGCCGGCATGCGCACCGCGTTCTCGCGGATGCCGCGCAGGGACAGGCCGAAGGGCGAATGCACGAGGCGGCGCGATACGACGAACAGGATGAACAACACGACCAGCGCATAGACATAGGCGGTCCGGCCCCACAGATCGAAGTCCCAAACGCCGAAGATCGGCCAGGTGTCGACGCCGAGCAGGCCGTCGGCGCCGCCGGTCAGCCAGGCGGCGCTGTTGGCCAGCTCGACGGCGATGAAGCCGAGGCCGAGCGTGATCATCAGCAGCGCCAGGTGCTGCACCCGCACGATCAGGAAGCTCGTCAGGTATCCGACGACGGCGGCCACGAAGGCCGAGATGAAAAGGCCGCTGATCGGCTCGCCCCAGCCGTATTTCGAGATGATCCCGGCGGTATAGGCGCCGACGCCGAAATACACGGCGTGGCCGAGCGAGATGATGCCGGCATAGCCCAGGATCAGATCGAGAGAGAGGGCGAACAGCGCGGTGATGGCGATCTGGCTGGCCAGGCTCAGATAGGTCGGCAGCAGGAAGAACGGCAGGATCGCGGCAAGCCAGAACAGGACCTCGAAGACGCTCCAGCGGGCCTGTCCCGCAAGGAAGGCGCGCGGATCGACGCCGGCGCCGGCGCTGAACGCCGGGGCCGTCGCCGCTTCGGTCTTCGCCGGCGTCTCGGTCATCGTCACGCCCGCTTGCCGAACAGACCGAGCGGCACGAAGAACAGGATGCCGATCATAAGCCCGTAGATCAGGAAGGCGCCGATCTCGGGCACGTAGTACTTGCCGGCGACGTCGCCGATGCCGAGAAGCGTGGCGGCGACGAAGGAACCGCGGATCGAACCGAGGCCGCCGACGGCGACCACGATCAGCATGTAGACGAGGTAGTGGAAGGCGAAGGAGGGATCGAGGCCGACGATCTCGATCGATAACGCGCCGCCGAGACCGGCGAGGCCGCTGCCGAGCGCGAAGGTGATGGCGAACACCGTCTCGACGTCGATGCCCAGCCCGCTGGCCATGCGCTGGTTGTCGACGGCGGCGCGCACCATGGCGCCGAAGCGGGTGTATTCGAGGCCGATGACCAGCAGCGCGGTGATGACGAGGGCCACGGCGATCAGGAAGATGCGGTAGACGCCGAAGGTGTAGTCGATCGCCTCGATCGACCCGCGCAGATAGTCGGGCACCCGCACCGGCTGGACCTCGGTGGTGAACAGGTAGGCGGCAATCGCGGAAATGACGAAGACAAGGCCGATCGTGAACAGAACCTGTTGCAGCGGATCGGACGTGTAGAGCCGGCGGAACAGGGTGCGCTCGAGCGCCACGCTGACGATGGCGGCGGCGAGGAAGGCCATCGGCAGGGAGGCGAGGAACGGCCAGCCCAGATAATTCATCAGGGTGACGGTGACGTAGCCGCCGATCATGGCGAAGGCGCCATGCGCGAGGTTGATGAAGTTCATCAGCCCCAGCGTCACCGACAGGCCGACGGACAGCAGAAAAAGAAGCATTCCGTAGGCGAACCCGTCGAAAAGAACGCCCAGGATCTGCGCGCCCATGCCCCGCTGCCTGTTTTTTGCGTCGTTTCAGGGATGCGGCGACCGGACCAGTGGCCCGGCCGCCCGTTCTGTACGGCCCTGGCGGGACTACATCCGCGCCTTGACCGGGTCCTTGACGTTCTCGACCTTGTCGAACTCGACGTTGATCAGCTTGCCGTTCGGGCCCTTCTCGACGCGGCGGATATAGATGTTCTCGATGACGTCGCGGGTTTCGGGATCGATCGACATCGGGCCGCGCGGGCTTTCCCATGCCATGCCCTTGGCGGCGTCGATCAGCGCCTCGCCGTCGGTTTTGCCGTCGGTCTTCTCCAGCGCCGCGTAGATGAGGTGCATGCCGTCATAGCCGCCGACCGAATAGATGTCCGGGTTGCGGCCGAACATCTCGTTGTACGCCTTCACGAAGGCGGCGTTCATGTCCGACTTGTGGGCGTAGTCGTAGTGGAAGCCGGTGATGATGCCGACCGCGCTGTCGCCCATCGATTCAAGCGCCGACTCGAAGGTGAGCTCGCCCTGACCCATGATCATGGTGTTCTGGGGCGTCAGGCCGCGCTCGGCGAGGGCCTTGCCGAGGGCGGCGGGCTGGGCGCCGCCGGGGATGAACACCCAGATGCCCTGCGGATTGGCGTCCTTGGCGCGCTGGACGAACGCCGAGAAGTCCGGGTTGGCGACCGGGGTCTTGTCGGCCCCGACGATCTTGCCGCCGGCGGCCTCGAAGGCCCGCTGGAAGGCGGACTGGGCGTCGTTGCCCGGCCCGTAGTCGGCGTTGATCGTATAGGCTTCCTGGACGCCGTTGTCGTAGGCCCATTTGCCCAGGACCTCGTTGACCATCGGCGTGGTCATCGAGACGCGGGCCATGTAGGGCGACTTGGTGGTGATGATCGAGGTCGCGGCGTTCATCACGACCATGAATTTCTTGGCTTCCTCGGAGATCGGCCCGACGGCGAGCGCATTCGGCGTCAACGCGAAACCGGCGAGGATGTCGACCTTGTCGCGGACGACCAGTTCCGTGGCCAGACGCTTGGCGACGTCCGGGGCGATGCCGCCCACGTCCTTGGTGATGATCTCGACCGTCTTGCCGGCGACGGTGTCACCGTTCTCCTTCATGTACAGCTTGATGCCGTTGTCGACCTGAATGCCGGTGTCGGCGAAGGGGCCGGTCAGGGGCAGGATCACGCCGATCTTGACGGTCTCCTGCGCCTGGGCGGTTCCGAAGCCGGCAAGGCCGGCCGCGAGTACCAGGACGACTGCATTGGCCTTCCACATGGTTCTCTCCCTTGATGGCGATTGCCTATTGTAATTTTGGTATCAAACTATGTCCCTTGATCTATGCGGTCAATTTCGACGGCTAGAAAATCCGTGTTGTCGGATAGTTGAAAAACCGGGCGAATCCGGCGCGTGGCGCGCCGTTGCTTCGGGCGGCGGGGCGTCCTGGAGGGCGAACGCGATTTCGCCGCCGGTCGCATGGACCGTGGCGGGCGGCTGCGGTGTCACCCGTACAGGATCATGATGACGCCGAGCACGAGCAGGCCGATGCCGACGGCCTCCATGCGCGACGTCTGTTGCCGGAACAGGCGCCGCGACACGATCTGGGCGAACAGGATCTCGATCAGGCCGAGGGTGCGCACCGGGGCGGCGTGCTGGATCGCGAAGGCGAGAAACCAGAACTGGGAGGCGAGCGCGCCGAGGAACCCGGCGGTCATGGACGGCCGCCACATCCGAAGGATCGACCGCAGGGTGTCCGGCCGCCGCAGCAGGAGCAGCGCGGTGACCGTCGCCGTCTGCAGGGCAAGCGCCACCACGAGGGTGCTGGATGCGGCGACGATGAAGCTGTCGGCGGTGCTGGCCTGGATGCCGCCGCGATAGGCGACCGCCGACAGGGCGAACATCGCGCCCGAGCCGACGCCGAGCGCGCTCGCGCGGGCGATGCCGTCGCGGTTCGCCGTCTTGGTCGGCCACGACATCAGCAGGACGCCCGCGGTGGCGATAACGACGGCGAGCACGACCGTGCCGGTCGGCAGCTCGGACAGGAACACGACCGAGAAAAGCAGAACCAGAACCGGTTCGGTCTTGGTGTAGGCGATGGCCACGACGAAGGAGCGCAGGTCCATCGCCGCCAGCATCAGCGCGGTCGCACCGAACTGCATGCCGGCGCCCACGGCGGTCCAGGCCAGGGCGTTCGCGCCCGGCAGCGGCGGGGCTTCGCCGGTGACGGCAACGACCGCGATCAGAAACACGACGGCGAACGGCAGGCCGAACAGAAAGCGCACATGCGTCGCGCCGACCGTGCCGAGCGTCGCGGTGAGTTCCTTCTGCATGGCGTTGCGCATCGTCTGCGCACCGGCGGCGGTCACCGTGAAGACCGCCCAGAGCCATTCTCCGAACATGATTCAAACCATTGAGGATTGGAAGGACCGTTGCCCGTCCCTAGCCGCGGCCGACGAAAGGCATCTTGGTGGCCATCACCGTGATGGTCTGGACGTTGGCGTCGAGCGGTAGCCCGGCCATGTAGACGATCGCGTCGGCGATATGGCTGGAATCCATGGTCGGCTCGGGCATGGTCTCGCCGTTCGCCTGTGGCACGCCTTCGGAAAACCGCGCCGTCATCGGCGTCGCGGCATTGCCGATGTCTATCTGGCCGACGGCGATATCGTATTTTCGCCCGTCGAGGGACGCCGACTTGGTGAGGCCGGTCACGGCATGCTTGGTCGAGGTGTAGGGGGCGGAGTTGGGCCGCGGCGCGTGCGCGGAGATCGAGCCGTTGTTGATGATGCGGCCGCCGCGCGGCGACTGGTCCTTCATGTGCCTGAAGGCCTCGCGGACGCACAGGAACATGCCGGTGAGGTTGACGTCGACGACCTGTTTCCACTGGTCGAGCGTTAGGTCCTCGAGCATAACCGGGGGGGCGCTCATGCCGGCATTGTTGAACAGAACGTCGATACGCCCGTAGCTGTCTTTCGCGGCCTTGAACAGGGCGGCGACCGAGTCGGCGTCGGTGACGTCGGCCGGCACGGCCAGGGCTTTTCCGCCGGCTCCGGCGATTTCCGCAGCGACCGTCTCGAGTGGCTCCTTGCGCCGTCCGGCGAGCACCACCGCGTATCCGGCCTCGGCGAGCGCCAGCGCGGCCGCCTTGCCGACTCCGGTTCCCGCACCGGTCACTAGGGCAACTTTCTCGGCCATGAGGTTCTTTCCTCCCAGCTCAGGCACGGCGCGGCGTGCGACTCGTTTGCGGCGCAACGTATACACGGGGGCTGCGCGATTCCAGAGGAACTTGGCGGGCGGCGTTCATCGGCCCGCGGGGCGGCGTCGCCTCAGTACTTGAGGTCGACGTTGTCGAAGGGATGGCGGCCGAGCGGATCCATCTTGAAACCGTCAACCTCCTTGCGCGCGGCCATGAAGACCACCGAGTGGGCGAGCGGAACCCAGGGCGCCTCCCGCTTGAAGATCTCCTGCGCCTTGCCGTAGAGCTTCTCCCGGACTTCCTGGTCGTAGCTGAGCTTGGCCCGGGTGACGAGGGCGTCGTACTCGTCGTTGCACCAGCGCGCGACGTTGTTGCCGCCAATGCGCGCGGCGGTGCAGCCGAGCAGGACATGCAGGAAGTTGTCCGGATCGCCATTGTCCCCGGTCCAGCCGTAGAGCGCCATAGAGTGCTCGCCGTCCTGCAGGCTGGTGCGGTAGGCGCCCCATTCCTTGGTGACGAGTTCGGCGCGCACGCCGATCCTGGAGAGATCGGCGCGGATCATCTCGGCGATCCGCTTGGCGTCAGGGCTGTAGGGCCGGCTCACCGGCATGTACCAGAGGTCGGTCTCGAAGCCGTTCGGATACCCGGCTTCGGCCAGCAGTCCCTGGGCGGCCGCGGGGTCGTAGGGATAGTCCTCGATGTCGTCGTCGTAGGACCAAAGCGTCGGCGGCACCGGGTTCTTCGCGACCACGCCGGCACCGGCATAGGCGCCGTCGATGATCGCCCGCTTGTCGATGGCCATATTGATGGCGCGGCGGACGCGCACGTCGTCGAAAGGCGGCTTCTGGGTGTTCAGCGCCAGATAGCCGATGTTGAAACCCTCCTGCTTCAGTAGCTTCAGGTTCGGATCGTCGGCTATGCGCTGGGTGTCGGTCGGATTCGGGAAGGCCATGACATGGCACTCCCCGGCCTTCAGCTTGGTCAGGCGTACCGCCGGGTTCGGCGTTATGGAGAAGACCAGCGTGTTGATCGGCTGGGCGCCCTCCCAATAGTCGGGAAACACGCGGTACCGGACGGCGACGTCGCGCTGGTATCCGGCGAAGGAAAACGGGCCGGTGCCGACCGGTTCCCGGTCGAGCAGTTCGGGCGTGCCGGCGGCGAGCAGCTTGTCGGCGTATTCGGCCGAAAGGATCGAGTTGAAGGGCATCGCCATGTCGGCGAGGAACGGGGATTCCGGTCGCGTCAGCTGGATGCGCACCGTCATGTCGTCGACCTTGTCGATCGACTTCAGCAACTCCGGCATCCCCATGTCCTTGAAATAGGCGTACTCGGCCGCCGACACGTTGTGGAAGGGGTGATCCTCCTTCCACTGCCGGTGCAGGGAAAACAGAACGTCGTCGGCGTTCATGTCCCGCGTCGGGGTGAAGTCCTCGGAGGAATGGAACTTCACGCCGGGGCGCAGGTGGAAGAGGTACTCGGTGCCGTCGGGCGAGATCTGCCAGGATTCGGCGAGCGCCGGCCGGATCCGGGTGGAGCCGGGCACGAACTCGACCAACTGGTTGAACATCGGCCGCGCCGCGTTGAGGCCCGTCGTCGTCGTGACGATCTGCGGATTGAGCGCTTCCGGATTGCCTTCCGAGCAGAAGACCAGCGTCTTGGCGCCCGCCGGCGCCGCCGCTGCCGCCAGCGCGGCGGTCATGACGGCGATCTTGATCGAAACCCTCATATCTTCCTCCTTCAGGCCACGGTCGCGACGCGGTCAGGAACGGAATCGGCGACGGAGGCCGGTATCTCGACGATGAACGTCGTGCCCTTGCCCGGGGTGCTCTCGACGTCGATCTTGCCCTGCAGGGTGCCGGTCACGAGGTTGTAGACGATGTGAAGTCCGAGCCCGGTGCTGCCGAGCCGGCGGCCGGTCGTGAAGAACGGGTCGAAGACCTTGCCGACATCGTCGGCGCCGATGCCCTTGCCGTCGTCGGCGAAGACGATCCGTATTTGGTTCTCGGACGGCTCGCTCACGGCAACCGATATCATTCCCGCCTGCTCCGCGTCGTAGGCATGGGTGAGGGCGTTCATGATCAGGTTGGTCAGAACCTGGCCGAGGGTGCCGGGATAGGTATCGAGTACGAGCCCGTCCCTGCACGAGAACGTCACCGTGTGCCGCGACTTGCGGAGCACTGGCCCGAGGCTGGTCATCAACTCCTCGAGCCAAACGCGCATGTCGAACTGGCGCCGTTCCCCGCTTGCCTGGTCGGCGGCCACCTGCTTGAAGCTGTGCACGAGCTCGGCCGCGCGGTTCAGGTTCGCGAACAGGAGGCTCGCGCCTTCCTTCATGCGATCGACGAAATTGTGCAGTTGCGACCGCTTGATCTGTCCGGATTCCGCGATTTCGGAGAAGCGCTTGACCTCCTCGCTGATCTGCGTGCCGGTCGTCAGCGCTATGCCGACGGGCGTGTTGATTTCGTGGGCGACGCCGGCGACGAGCTGGCCGAGCGAGGCGAGCTTCTCGGCCTGAATCAGCTCGGCCTGGGTGCGTTGCAGCTCCGACAACGCCAGGTCGGCCCGTTCCTTGGCGCGGCGCAGGTCCTGCTCCCGCTTGCCGATCTCGGCGACGAAGAAATTGGCCGAGCGCGCCATTTCACCGAGTTCGTCGGCGCGTTCGGCATCGGCGACGGGACCGGCCATCGGGTCGGCGGCGAGATGAACCATGCCCTGCTGCAGCCGAAGAAGGGGCCGGGTGATCGAGCGGGCGACGAAATAGGCCGTCGCGGCGCCAAAAAGAAGGCCGGCGGCCGCGCCGAACACCAGGATGTTCCGGATGGTGTTGCCGATCTTCTCCGCATCGGCCGTGAACAGGTCGTTGAGGGCACGGGCGCCCTCAATCATCGTCACCGCGGACCGGTCCATGTCGGCGATCCGCTCGTTCTGCTGGCGCAACACCTCGGTCGCGGTGCCGAGCCCTTCGCGCCACTGGTCGATCGCGTCGATCATCTCGGACTGGATCAGGGGCGAGATCGGCAGCGCGGCGACGGTCTGCGGCAGCGTGGCGCTCTCGGCGAGAATCGTCGCGGTCGCTTCGGGATCGCGTTCCACGAGAGCGGCGGCAGTGCGCTGACCGAGCTTGAGGACCTCGATGGCGACATTCTGGGTGGCGCGCTCGGTCTCGTTGGCCTCGACCGAATAGGCGACGAGCTGGGCGATCTCCTCGTAGAGCGCCCGCTGCTCCGTGGCCTGGACCTTGAGCAGCCGGTCGGACCAGTCGGCGAGTGCCTTGCTGTCGTTGGCCAGCGACCTCTCGTCCGAGATAACCGGCTTCCGGTCTCCTTCCAGAAGCGCGGCGATCGCTTCTTCATAGGTCGTCGCGAGGGACTGCAGCTCCACCATCGCGGAGGAATCCGCGCTGGCGAGCGAAGCGGAAAGACGCACCGTGGCGTTGCGCAGCCGGCCGATATCGAAACCGAGCTGCAACGTGTTCTTGTCGATGTCGCCGGGATCGGCCAGGACGAACATGGCGGAATGCAGTTCGGCCGCGTCGATGGCGTCGCGCAGTTCCTCCGCCGCGTTGACGAGTTCGCGGATGCGCCGGTAGGCCGCGTCGCGATCATGCAGGGTCTGGATGATCTCGGCGTTCGACGTGCGTTGGCGTTCGCGGGCCTCGTCGGTCAGCGAGATCAACAGCCGCGCCCGTCCACCCATCTCCTCCACGAGCCGGTCGTTCTGGATCGTCGCCCGCATGAACTCGTTCATGCTGCCGACATAGTGGGAGAGCGCGTCGCCGGAGGCGGTGGTCGCTTCCCGCAGGGCGGGGGCACGGGCGACCTGCGCCAGGTCTTCCAGGTTGAACCGCGCATCGGATGCGAACGTGGCAAAGCGCTCGGCGTTCACGCCCCGGTTGGAGGGTATCGCGTTGACATATTCGTCGCGCGCCGTCATCGCGACGAGGAGGTTGCGGTAGGTCGCGCCGGCGAGCACCGCGCCGCTGCGGGCGCGTTCGGCCTCGTTGAGCAGAATCCAGGCGACCGCGGCGATTGCCGCCGCTATGGCGATTGGAATTCCGCCGACAAGGAACACCCGGTAGGTGATGCGCATGCGGGCTTTTTACCTTGGGTCGGGCCAAACCGCCACGGATACCAAGGTTTCGGATAGGGATTTATTGTTTCCGTGCTGTATCAGACCCGGCCGGTAAGGTGGCGCGCCCGGCGCAGCGCCGGGAACAAGTAGGCCCAGACCCCGGCGACCGCCATCGTGCCGATGCCGCCGACGACGACGGCGGGAACCGTCCCGATCAGCGCGGCGGAGATCCCCGCCCGGAATTCGCCGAGCTCGTTGGAGGCGCCGATGAAGACGAGATTGACGGCGTTGACCCGCCCGCGCACGGCGTCGGGCGTCCAGAGCTGCAGGAGCGTTTCGCGGATATAGACGCTGATCATGTCGGCGGCGCCCATCAGCATCAGCGCGACAATCGAAAGCCAGACGATCGTCGACAGGCCGAAGACCACAGTGAAGAAGCCGAACGCGGCAACGAACACGAACATGGCCAGGCCGGCATGGTCGCGGATCGGCCGCTTCGCGAGATAGAGCGCGACCGCCACGGCTCCGATGCCGGGACCGGCGCGCAAGAGGCCAAGGCCCCAGGGGCCGACGTCGAGGATGTCGCGGGCATAGACGGGCAGGAGCGCCACGGCACCGCCAAGCAGCACGGCAAACAGGTCGAGCGAGATGGCCCCGAGCACGACCTTCTCGCGCCAGACGTAGCGGAACCCGGCGATCAGCGTTTCCCAGTTGGATTTCTGCGGGACGGTCTTCTGCACGGGGCGCGGCACGAACAGCATGAAGACGGCGCCCAGCGAAAACAGTGTCAGGGCGGTGGCCAGTGCCGTCGCGGCCGAGATCCCGTAGAGCAGGCCGCCCGCCACCGGCCCGACGATCGTTCCGATCTGCCAGGAGGAGGTGTTCCAGGCGATCGCATTGTTCAGGTCCTCCGGCGGCACCAGATTGGCGACGAGCGACTGGGCGGCCGGTCCGACGAAGGCGCGCGCGATGCCGAAGAAGGTCAGCACGACGAAGATCGGCCACACCGCTGACGGGCCCGCGACCGTAAGTCCGAGCAGGGCAGCGGCACAGGCGCCCTCGGCCAACAGGCAGACGGCCATGATCAGGCGACGATTGTAGCGGTCCGAGACGGCGCCGGTCACCAGGACGAGCAGCAGCGCTGGCAGGAACTGAACCAGTCCGACGAGGCCGAGATCGAAGGGATCCCGGGTCATGTCGTAGATCTGCCAGCCGACCGAGACCGAGACGATCTGGATCGCGAACATGGAGACGAAGCGGGCAGCCCAGTAGAGTGTGTAACCGCGATGCCGGAAGGCACTTCCCATCCGGTGCTCGGCGATATCCTTGTCGGCTATCGGATCGTCGGAGGGCATCGGCTGATCGGGACGGTTCCGGTGGGGCCGGCTCAAGCGGTCTTCAAGGGCCGGGCACGTAATTCCTTACAGAAAGTCCGGGGCTCCGTCACGCCTGTCTCTCGTGCCGGGGCGGCCGGCGCGAAGCAAATGGTCAGGCGCTCTCGATCTCCTCGCGCAGGATCTCGAGTTCGAGCCATTGCTCCTCGGCCGCGGCCAGATCCGCTTCGGCGCGGGACAGCTTGTCGCTCCTGTCGGCGAAGGTATCCGGATCGCGCGCGTAGAGGTCCGGATCGGCCAGCGCCTCGCGGGCCGCGGCGATCTCTGCCTGCAGCGCCTCCATCCGCGCCGGCAGGGTCTCGAGCGCGTGCTTGTCCTTGAAGGACAGGCGCCGTTTGGACTGCGCGCGATCGGGTGCGGCGTGCTTGTCAGCCGGTTCGCGAGGTTTGGCGGACTTCGTCGCGGGCGCCTTCTCGCCGGTCGTATCCCCCGCCTTGCCGCGCTGGACGATCATGTCGGAGTAGCCGCCGGCGTATGAAAGCCAATGGCCGTCGCCCTCCGACGCGATGACGGAGGTGACCGTGCGGTCGAGGAAGTCGCGGTCGTGGCTGACCAGCAGCACGGTGCCCGAGTAGTCGGCGATCAGTTCCTGCAGCAGGTCCAGCGTCTCCAGATCGAGATCGTTGGTGGGCTCGTCCAGGACGAGAAGGTTGGAGGGCCGCGCGAAGGCGAGCGCCAGCATCAAGCGGCCGCGTTCGCCGCCCGACAGTGCCGAAACCGGGGATCCGGCCTGCTCCGGCGTGAACAGGAAGTCCTTCATGTAGCTCATGACGTGGCGCGGCTTGCCGTCGACCATGACCGTGTCGCTGCCCCCGCCGGTCAGCGTGGCGCGCAGGCTGGTCTCGGGATCGAGCCGGGCGCGGCGCTGGTCCAGGCTGGCGACGTCCAGGTTCATGCCGAGTTTCACCCAGCCGCTGTCCGGCGCGAGCTCGCCGATCAGCATCTTGAGCAGCGTGGTCTTGCCGGCGCCGTTCGGGCCGATGATGCCGATCCGGTCGCCGCGCTGGATACGGACCGAAAACGGTTCGACGACGGTGCGGTCGCCGAAGGCCTTGGAGATGGTCTTGGCCTCGATGACCAGCTTGCCGGAAATCTCGCTCTCGGCGACTGCCATGCGCGCGGTATCGGGAGCGTGGCGGTGCTCGCGGCGGGCCTTGCGCAGATCGTGCAGGTTCCCGAGCCGGCGCTGGTTGCGTTTACGCCGCGCGGTGACGCCGTAGCGCACCCAGTCCTCCTCCATGGCGATCTTGCGGTCGAGCTTGTGGAGGTCGCGCTCCTCCTCCTCGAGCACCTTGTCGCGCCATTCCTCGAAACCGCCGAAGCCGCGGTCGACCGACCGGGTCGTGCCGCGATCGAGCCAGACGGTCGCGCGCGACAGGGTTTCCAGGAACCGCCGGTCGTGGCTGATGATCACCATCGCCGAGTTGGACGTCCGCAACTCGCGTTCGAGCCACTCGATCGCGGGAAGGTCGAGATGGTTGGTCGGCTCGTCGAGGAGCAGGATGTCCGGGCGCGGAGCGAGCGCACGGGCGAGGGCGGCGCGGCGGGCTTCGCCGCCGGACAGGTTCGCCGGGCTCTCCTCGCCGGTGAGGCCGAGCTTCTCGAGGACGCGCAGGGCCGTATACGGATCGTCCGTCGGCCCGAGGCCTGCCTCGACATAGGCGAGCGTCGACTTGAAACCGGCGAAATCCGGCTCCTGCTCGAGGTATTGAACCGTCGTGCCGGGCTGAAGGAAATAACGACCGGAATCGGGTTCGATCCGGCCGGCGGCGATCTTCAGAAGGGTCGACTTGCCGCAGCCGTTGCGGCCGACGAGGCAGATGCGGGCGCCAGGCTCGACCGAAAGGTCGGCGCCCTCGAGCAGCGGTGTGCCGCCGAAGGTCAGATGGATGTCCTGGAGGAGAAGGATCGGGGTCGCCATTGTCCCGCGGACGTAGCCGCTCCCGGCGCGCGCCGCAAGAGCGCGCAGGCGTATCCGGGGTTACTTGTTCAGGATCAGCTTGCCCTGGCGGGTTATGCGCAGCACGTAGCGCTCCTGATTGTGGCGGATAACCAGTTCACGCCTCCCTTTGAACAGGTCGCTGGACTCGACGGAGTCCTCGGGCTGGGACGCGGTGTCCGCCGGGGCTGCGGAGGGGGACGGCGAACGCCTGCCGGTCTGCATCTGCCAATTCGATCCCTTGCTACGATTGGTGTTCCGGTCGCCTCGATGCGCCCGTTTATAAACTTGACTTTTATATTCATATTATCGTAGAAAACAACTGCCGATTGCGTCGCCACCGCGAGCGACCGCCCGAGGCACGCTTCAAGCAAGCAACCGGCCAGCCGGCCGGACAGCCAGCAAAATTCATCAGTTCTCAAAGCGTGGAATGCCGCGCGCCTCGGCGGGCGACTTCAGCGGAGAGCCAGGGATACGGCGCTCTTGTCGCACGGACAGCCATTTGCAGGCCGACCGGGCCCGTGGTCGGGGGATCTGGGTCTGGCGGGCCGGATGTCCGGGTGAAAGGGAACCGTAGCCAGCCGCCGGGTCGCGCGTCGGACGTCCTTCGCCTCCTCCGACACTTGCCCGGCGGCACTCTTTCAAGTCGCCGTGATGCCGGCTACATCAAGCTGGCCACATCAAGCCGGGACGTTGTCGCCCAGATAGTCAACGGCGGCCTGGATCGCGCCGGGGCCATGCGGGATCTTCAGGGCTTTCAGCGCCATGTCGATCGAGGCGAGCATGCCGAGCACCATCGGCGCGTTGGCATATCCCATATGGGCGATGCGTAGCGCCTTGCCCTTCAAATCGCCGATGCCGCCGCCGACAGTGACGTTGCACTTGTCCAGGCAGTAGGCCTGGATCGCTGCAACGTCGAAGCCGCCGCCGACCAGAACCGCGGTGATCGATGCCGATCGCGACTGCGGATCGAGGATGTTGAACTCGAGCGCGCCGCCTTCCGCCCATGTCTCGACGGCGCGGTGGGTGGCGCCCGCCAGCAGACGATGGCGGTTCCAGGCGTTTTCCAGCCCTTCCCCAAGGAGGATGTCGAGCGCCGCGCGCTGGCCGAACAGCAGGTGCTCGGGCGGCGTGCCGCAGTATTTCTGGTAGTGCAGCTCGCCCTCGCGCGCCGTCCAGTCCCAGTAGAGCGTGCGCAGGTCGGCCGTCTTGTGGGCGGCGAGCGCCTTGTCGTTGGCGGCGACGAAGCCGAGGCCGGGCGGCGTCATCAGGCCCTTCTGGGCGGCGGAGACGGTGACGTCGATCTTCCAGGCGTCCATCTCGTAGGGCATGCAGGCGAGCGAGGCGATGGTGTCGACCAGGAACAGCGCGTCATGGCCGGCCGCGTCGATCGCGGCCCGGATCGCCGGGATGTCGTTGACGACGCCCGAGGCGGTGTCGATCTGGACGACGAGGACCGCCTTGATGCGGCCCTCGGTGTCGGCCTTCAGCCGCTCTTCCACGGCGGCGGGGTCGACGGCATGGCGCCAGGTGCCCTCCAGCGTCTCAATCTCGACGCCCAGCATTCGGGCCATCTCGCCCCAGTTATGGGCGAAGCGGCCGCTTTCGAGCACCAGGACGCGGTCTCCGCGCGACAGGATGTTGGTCAGCGCGGCTTCCCAGGCGCCGTGGCCGTTGGAGGCGTAGATGTAGGCGCGGCCTTCGGTGCGGAAGATGCCCTTCAGGTCGCGGAGAATGCTGTCGGTGTATTCGACGAGCTCTCCCGTGTAGATCTGGATCGCCGGACGATGCATGGCGCTCAGCACCTCGTCGGGTATCGTCGTCGGGCCCGGAATTCCCAGTACGTCGCGGCCGGTGCGCACCGTCATGTCTCAATTCCCGTTCTCGTTGGTGGGACCGTCCGCACTTGGAGCCGGCGGACGATGACCTTGAAGGATACCGCTTCGCTTATCTCCGCGGGCGGGGTGCGAGGTCAAGCGGCTGTCGCATGCGCGGGCCTATCGGCCGCCGTTCCGCTCGCGCCGGAACTCGCTCGGCGTCCGTCCGGTGCGCCGCTTGAAGAACCGGCAGAAATAGGCCGGATCGGCGAAGCCAAGTTCGTAGGCGACCATTTCGATGGTCGCGGACGTGTAGATCAGATGCCGCTGGGCCTCGAGCGCCAGACGGTCGTGCAGGAGATCCAAGAAGGTCTTGCCGGCGAACCGGTGGCATAGCCGGTTGAGGCGCGGCTGGCTCATGCCGAGGCGCGTGGCATAGGCGGAAACCGTCATGTGCTCGCGGTAATGATCCTCGATCAACCGGCAGGCCTCGGAGAAGGTCTCGCGGTCCTCCCCCTTCGTCTCGGCGCTCTCGCGTTCGGTCGCGATCTGCCGGCGGATCGCCATCAGAAGGGCATGGAACAGCCATTCGAACATGGCGTTGCGGCCGAGTTCCCGGGCCTGGAACTCATGCGCCATCTGTTCGAGCAGCGTCCTGACCAGCCTGGCACGCGCGGCATCCTGGCGAAAGGAAATCAACCGCGCCTCGGCGAGCAGCGGATCGAACAGGTCGTGGGCGTCGCGGTGGCCGGTATCGAGCAACAGGGTTTCCGAGACGGTGACGACGAACCCGAGGGTGCGGGCTGAGAAGCCGAAGCCGTGCACCACGTTGCCGGGAATGCAGATCGCGCACGGGCCCTCTGCCTCCTCCTGCCGGTCCTCGATCTGCACGCTGGCCGGGCCGTCGATCACGTGAACGATCTGGAACATGCGCCGATGCAGGTGCGGCGCGATCCGCCAGTCGTACAGGCTCGAGCGGACCTGGATATCCTCGATATGGATGAACTCGGGGTCGTCGGCGCCCGGCGTCTCGCCGTAGAGCGCGAAGTGGGAAACCGGTCCGCTCGCCGGATCGATGGGCATGGCGCTGTCCCCTCAAGGGCATGACGTGACCGAAAAGTACAAAGTGATCCGCCTGTCTGTCCATTAAACCGCGCCTGTCCTGTCGATAAAGTACAGAAAAAAGTCTGCATACAGGTAGGAAACATGCGCACGCAGGTGGGGATCATCGGCGCCGGTCCGTCAGGACTGCTGCTGTCGCAGTTGCTGCACCTCCAGGGTATCGACACCGTCGTACTGGAGCGTCACAGCCGGGACTACGTGCTGGGCCGCATTCGCGCGGGGGTGCTCGAGCACGGCTTCGCCGACCTGATGCGCGAGGCGCAGGTCTCCGATCGCATGGACGCCGAAGGCGAGATCCACGACGGGTTCGACATCGCCTATGATGGCAAGCGGCACCGGGTCGACCTGAAGGGCCTGACCGGCGGCAACACCGTCATCGTCTACGGGCAGACGGAGCTGACCAGGGATCTCTACGAGGGCCGCGACCGGATGGGCGGCGTCGTCGTCCACAATGCCGAAGACGTTACCCCGCATGCCTTCGACGGCAACGGGTCGCCCTATCTCACCTACCGGCTCGGCGAAGCGGTGCATCGCGTCGACTGCGACTTCATCGTCGGTTGCGACGGCTTCCACGGCGTCAGCCGCACGTCGATCCCGAAGGATGTCCTGAAGGAGTTCGAGACCGTCTATCCGATCGGCTGGCTGGGCGTCCTGTCGCGCACGCCGCCGGTCTCCAAGGAACTGATCTACGTCAACCACGAGCGCGGCTTCGCGCTGTGTTCGCTCCGGTCACAGGTGCTCAGCCGCTACTACGTCCAGTGCACGCTCGACGACAATGTCGAGGACTGGTCGGACGACCGGTTCTGGGCCGAGCTGATCGCCAGGTTGCCGGCGGACGCCGCCGCGACGATCGTCACCGGACCGTCGATCGAAAAGTCGATCGCGCCGCTGCGCAGCTATGTGGCCGAGCCGATGCGCTATCGCAACCTCTTCCTGGCGGGCGATGCCGCCCACATCGTGCCGCCGACCGGCGCGCGCGGCCTCAACAGCGCGGCGTCGGACATCTACTATCTCTATCACGCGATGGTCGATCACTACAGGAAGGGCGATGCGACCGGCCTCGACCGCTACTCCGAGCGCGCGCTGGCGCGGGTCTGGAAGGGCCAGCGGTTCTCCTGGTGGATGACGCGGCTCCTGCACCGCTTCCCCGACGCCAACGACTTCGACCGACGCCTGCAGAAGACCGAGCTCGACTATCTGTTCTCGTCGAAGGCGGCGATGCGGTCGCTGGCGGAAAATTACGTCGGGCTGCCGTTCTGAGTTGAGCGGCCGTCAGACCGGTTCATTGCGAGAGCGGCAGCTCGATCCGGAAGGTGGTGCCGCTGTCGGCCAGCGTCGGCTCTGCGGAGATGGCGCCGCCGTGCAGCTCCACGATCCGCTTGACGATCGACAGGCCCAGGCCGGTCGAGCTTTCGCCGCCGGTGGGCTGCGCCGACAGGCGCTGGAAGCGGCCGAACAGGCGCGTCCTGTCTTCTTCCGACAGGCCGGGGCCGGTATCGGAGACGCAGATCGTCGCGAGGCTGCCGTTCTGGTCGGCGGAAATCCGGATCCGGCCGCCATTGGGCGTGTACTTGATGGCGTTCGACACCAGATTGTCGATTGCCTCGCGCAACCGGTCGTAATCGGCGCGGATCGGCAGCGATATCGGCGCCATTACCGCAACGTCCTGCGATTTGCGCTCGGCCAGCGGCCGGTTGTTCTCGGCGACCGCGTTGACGAGGCGGGTGAGATCGAGCGGATGGCGGCGGATCGTGATGTCGAGCGCGTCGTCCATCGCCTCCCTGATCAGCCCCTCGATCATCGACGTCATGCGCTGCGCGGACAGGGTAATCTGGTCGACCTGCTTGCGGATGCTGTCGACGGGCAGGGGATCGCGCGTCACCTGCTGGCGCAGCATGTCGGCACGACCGAGAATGACACTCAGGGGATTCTTCAGGTCGTGCGCCACGATCCCGAGGACCTCCTTCTTGAAGGCGTTGGCGCGGTTGAGTTCCTCGGTGCGCTGGGCGACGCGTTCCTCCAGTCGGGTGTTCGCTTCCTGCAGTTCCTCGTAGAGAACGACGTTGTCGAACGCGACCGCCAGCCGGCTGCAAAAGACCTCGATCAGCGCCCGATCGGTCTCCGACAGACGTCCGCCGGTCTCGAGCAGGAACGCGACCTCGCGGTTCGTCCGGAAACGAAAGCACGCCGCAAAATCCGACTCGCCGAACACGATGCTGCCTGCGTCGACCGCGGCATCGATGAGGGCGCGCGCGTCGTCGCTCAGGTCGGCTGCGGATGCTGGCCGGTCGGCAGACTCATAGGACCCGCACGCGGCGATCACCGCCATGTCCTCCCAGCCGGCCCTGCCGCTGCCGAGAACGGCGACACCGCTGCACGCGCCTGCGACCAGTAGGGCGAGCTTGCCGAGCACCGCTTCCGTCAGTCGCTCGACGGAATGGGCGTCGAACAGGGTGGAGGCGGCGTCGATGATGACCTCGAGGCCGCGCAGGGTCTCGTCCATGCGCCGAAGCTGTTCGTAGGCACGCAGCGCCGCGGTCAGGGTGGTGAAGAGCTTGTCGGCGGTAAGCTCGGTCTTCGCCTTATAGTCGTTGATGTCGAAGTCGACGATGACGCGCCGTTCGGGCGCCTGCCCCGGCTGGCCGGTGCGCAGTATGATGCGGACGGTCTCGTTGTTCAGCTCTTCGCGGATCTGACCGACCAGCTCCAGTCCGGCCGTGTCCGTCTCCATAACGACATCGAGCAGCACCACGGCCGTGTCCGGGTGTTCGGCGAGCAGTCGCCGGCCCTCTTCGGCGGAATAGGCAGACAGGATCTCCAGGCCCCGATCCTGCAGGCGATAGCCGTGCAGGGCGAAGCGTGTGCCATCATGAACGGCGGGATCGTCGTCGACGACGACGATCTTCCAGCGCTCTCCCGGATCCGGTGCGCTCGGCTCGGCTGCGTCGTCGAGGACAATAACAAGATCGTCGTCGTTCATCACAGGATACCGTGGCTCATGCCGTCACGATGATGCCGCCGCCTTGCCGCGCTGACCGGCAAACGCCATTTGTCATCCGGAAACTTGTCCCAGCTCTCGGCGTCGAAACGATGCCAGATCAGGTCCCCAAAATTGCTGGTTGGCACGATTATAGACGATGTTCGGGTCAATCCCAGCATTTTGGCGGTTGCCGGCGGGCGGGGCGATGCGGATGACGCCGAACTGGCGACGAACCGCGCGGGATGGCATGCTGCGCCGGCAGATTCGAAACCATCGTGTTCAGGGACCGCAAGCGCCTCATGACCCGCAAGATCCTCGTCCTCAACGGGCCGAACCTCAATCTCCTGGGAACCCGGGAGCCGGACATCTACGGATACGACACGCTCGGCGATATCGAGGCGCGGCTGCGCGAGCGCGGCGCCGCCCTTGGCCTCGAGATCGATTTCCGCCAGTCGAACCACGAGGGCGAACTGGTGACCTGGATACAGGAGGGCCGCGGGACGGTCGTCGGCGGGATGATCAATCCGGCGGGCTACACCACCACCTCGGTCGCGTTGGTCGATGCGATCCTGGCGTGCGGCTATCCGGTGCTCGAGGTTCACCTCAGCAATATCCATCAGCGCGAGGCGTTCCGGCAGAAATCGCTGATTTCGACCGCCGCGAAGGGCGTGATCTGCGGCCTGGGTGCCGCCGGATACATGCTGGCGCTGGAGGCGCTCGACGGGCTGACCGGAAAATAGCCGGTATCGGCCCGTTCCCGGGCCGTCCTACTGTGCCGACTTTCCGGAACGAAAGCTGATGCGCCTCCGCGCACCGTCCGCTAGTATCGGTGTGCTGGAACCGAATGGCGTCTGCGTGATTTCGTGAGTGAAAATCCACATATATTGGTCGTCGACGACGATCCGGACGTGCGGGAGATGGTGCGAGACTACCTCGTGACCAACGAATTCCTCGTGTCCACGGCCGAGAACGGCGCGGCGATGAAAGCGGTCCTGGCCGAAAGACCCGTTCATGTCGTCGTGCTCGATCTGAAGATGCCCGGTGAGGACGGATTTACCCTCACCCGTTATCTGCGCGATCGTGGCCCGGTGGGTATCATCATGCTGACCGGCAGCGGCGAGATGGTCGACCGGGTGGTCGGCCTCGAACTCGGCGCCGACGATTATCTGACCAAGCCCTTCGACCCGCGCGAGCTGCTTGCCCGCATTCGCAGCCTGCTCAGGCGGCTGGCAAGCGGCGAGGCGAGAGAAGACGAGCCGCCGGCCACGATGGGGCACGAGGTCGTGATGGGCCGCTGTATCCTCAATCTCGATTCCAAGCGGCTGTATACCCGCGAGGGCGAAGACGTGCCGATGACGTCGATGGAGTTCGATCTGCTGAAGTCTTTCGCCGAGTGTCCGAACAGGGTGCTGTCGCGCGATCAGCTGCTCGACATGGCGCACAATCGGGACATGGAGGCTTTCGACCGATCGATCGATATCCGCATCATGCGGCTTCGGCGAAAGATCGAAACCGACCCGAGCAAGCCGGAAGTGCTCAAGACCGTGCGCGGTCTCGGCTACATGTTCGTGCCGGCGGGAAAACGAGCGAGAAGCGCGCTCGAATAAAAGCCCTGCAAAAACGCCACCGGCGGCCGGGAGGTCAGGACCGGCCGCCGGTGATCGATCAACAAGCCGCGGGGACAGCTTGTTTCAGGTGGATCGTTTGTTTCAGAGGACGACGACCTGGGCGCCGATCCTGACGCGTTCGTAGAGGTCGACAACGTCCTCGTTGAGCATACGGATGCAGCCCGACGACATGGCCTGGCCGATGGAGGCCGGCTGGTTCGAGCCGTGAATTCGGTAGATGGTCGAGCCGATATACAGCGCCCGCGCACCGAGCGGATTGTCGATGCCGCCGGGCATGTAGTCGGGCAGACCGGGCTGCCGCTTCTTCATTTCTTCCGGCGGAGTCCAGCTCGGCCATTCGCGCTTCATCGAGATCTTGTGCGCACCCGACCATTCGAAGCCCGGACGGGCGACGCCGATCCCGTAGCGGATGGCCTGTCCGCCGCCCATCACATAATAAAGCCGGCGCTCATTGGTATCGACGACGATGGTGCCGGGGGCGTAGGGACCGGAGTAGCCGACGATCTCGCGGGGGATCCGCTGGACTTTCGGCGCGGTCGTGGCGACGCGGGCCGGCTTCATCACCCGCATCGTCAGCGGGTCGAACTGGACATTGGCGTTGGCATTAGCCGGAGTGCTCGCCGTGAACGCGACTGCGGCGACCGCAATGGCAAGAGCGATCCGTTTCATTGGTACCTCCCTCAAACTCTTTTTCCTGTGTAACCGACAGGCGTTGAGATCGCGTTCAGCGCTGGGCGACAATCGTCACGGCCGGGGTAACGATCGATACACGTTCGGCCGGCCGGTCCTCGACCGTGACCACTCGCGGCCCGGTCTGCGGCGTCTCGTTGCTCGCGACGGTCAGGCAGGCGGTCGGGATCTTCGGCCAAGTGTAGCGATCGCAGCTCTTCGTAACGATGTTGAGCTGATCCGCCTTCGGGGTCGATTCCGGGGCAGGAACCGTCTCGCCGGCGCGCTCGGCGCCGAGCGCGCCGCGCAGGGCATCGCCCACATTGAAGGACGGGTAGCGGTCCTGAAGCTTGACATGTTCCACGCCGACCGTCTGCTCGCTGTGCGAGGGCTGGGTCAGGAAGACGATCCCGGTTGCGGCGACGGCCGACAGAAAGATCATCGAACGGGTGGTCAACATGGTCCTCTCCTGTAACCCCATTCGCGGGGCTTTTTTCTCTTCCGATGCTGCTAGACTAACGCTCGAGCTTTTCGATCGGTTCACGCGACGCGCAGAATTTCGTTTCAATGATTTCGGGAAACGCGGGGATTACTGTCAGTTCTCCTTACCTAAAGCGCGGTCTGTCGGGGCGCCGCGAAGAAACCCGCGACGGTCGCCAGGCCCTGGCCGCAAGCCGGTAACTCGGTGTCACCGGCGCCGGCTTATTGCCGTGATGCGCGAATATCTCGCCACCGCAACCTTCACAAGCGGACCCGGCGCGAGTACCCTGCCGTTGGTGATCCTCTCGAAGGCCAGGCTCGGAATCACCCCGGACATCAGTGCGTTGTCGACGAGTGTCTTCGTCATGGCTGCTGGTGTCGTCGGGACGGTTGTCACGAATCGCGTGCAGGCGCGGCGGCTTGCCGAAAGCGAGAAGGCATTGGTTGGGAATGGGTGAGCCACGCAGGATCAAGTACCCGGAGTTGCCGCTGACGGGCGGATGCGCGTGCGGGCGTGTCCGCTATGAGATCACGGCGCCGCCGATCGATGCCGGCTATTGCCATTGCGGCCTGTGCCGGCTGACCACGGGGGCGGTGATGCTCGCCTGGGCCACGGTCCCAATCGACGGCTTCAGGTATGTGGTCGGCGAGCCGAGCGTCTATCGGTCCAGCGAATGGGGCGAGCGGCGGTTCTGTTCGAATTGCGGCGCCCAGTTCGAGTACCGGGCGCAGAAGGATCCGAAGGTCGTCGACGTCAATATCGGTCTCCTCGACCAGCCCGATCAGGTGCCGCCGGCGAGCCACGTCTGGGTCGAGGACGAAGTGACCTGGCTCAAGATCCAGGACGACCTGCCGCGCTATCTCGGGCGCGGGCCGGAAATCTGATGGCTCCCGGGCCGCGCCCGGCTTCAAGGCTGAAACGGGCGCGGCCGTATCTCACCCGCGGGTGAGATCGTTCTTGTCGAGTGGTGTGGTTTCGCGGTTCGCTGCCGTCGTATCCTTTGGGACAGGCCGATGCGGATCGGGACCGTTCCGGCGGATCGACGGGAGGAGCCATGAACACCGACGTATTCATCACCTGCGCGGTGACGGGCGCGGGCGACACGGCGGGCAGGAGCGAGCACGTTCCGGTGACGCCGGAGCAGATCGCCCATGCGGCGATCGAGGCAGCCAAAGCCGGGGCGGCCATCGCCCATATCCACGTTCGCGATCCGGAGACCGGCAGGGGCTCGCGCGATCCCAGGCTGTATGCGGAAGTTGTCGACCGGGTGCGCTCGTCCGGCGTAGACGTCGTGCTGAACCTGACCGCGGGCATGGGCGGCGATCTGGTGCTCGGCGGCACGGAAAGGCCGCTGCCCGTCGACGAACGTGGCACCGACATGGCCGGCGCGGCGGAGCGCCTGGTCCATGTCGAGGCGCTGCTGCCGGAAATCTGCACGCTTGATTGCGGCTCGATGAACTTCGCCGCCGGCGGCGACTACGTGATGACCAACACGCCGGACATGCTGCGCGCCATGGCGAAGCGCATCCAGGCGGCCGGTGTGAAACCGGAGCTGGAAGTCTTCGACTTCGGCCACATGGTCATGGTCAAGGAGCTAACCGAGGAGGGCCTGATCGACGATCCGGCGATGATCCAGCTTTGCATGGGCATTCCCTACGGCGCGCCGGACGATCCCGATACGTTGCTGGCGCTTACCCGCCAACTGCCCAGGGGTGCCGTGTTCTCGGCCTTCTCGATCGGTCGCATGCAGCTGCCCACTGTTGCGATGGCCGCGCTTGCCGGCGGCAACGTGCGGGTCGGGCTCGAGGACAACCTCTATGTGTCGCGCGGACGGCTTGCGACCAATGCCATGCTGGTCGAGCGGGCGGTGACGATCCTCGAGGCAATGAACGCCCGTGTGCTCGGTCCCGACGAGGTGCGCGGCAAGCTCAATCTGAAGAAACGGTGGTGACGTCGAGACCGCGCCCAAGGCCCACCGGATGAAGGGCGGCGACGATAGGGACCACCTGTCCTTCGATATCCGCGAGCACGAATTGCTGACAGGGAGCCGATGCAATGACTGACATCCGCAGGGTCGGCCTCATCGGCGGCGGTGTGATCGGCGCAGGCTGGGCTGCGCGCTGCCTGCTCAACGGGCTCGATGTCGATCTCTTCGACCCCGATCCCGAAATCGGCCGCAAGACGGACGCGATGCTCGCCAACGCGCGGCGCGCCTATCGCCGGCTGTTCCCCGACGCGCGCGTGGGGGAAGGGAGGCTGCGCCTCGTCTCCTCTGTCGAGGCCGCGGTCGGGGACGCGGATTTCGTGCAGGAGAGCCTGCCGGAGCGCCTGGACCTCAAGCAGGCGGTGCTCGCGGCGGCGAGCCGGTCGGCGCGGGGCGACGTCATCTTCGGCTCCTCCACATCCGGTCTCCTGCCGAGCGATATGCAGAACGACATGGTTCGACCGGACCGGCTGGTGGTCGGCCATCCGTTCAATCCGGTCTACCTGATGCCGCTGGTCGAGGTCTGCGGCGGGGCGAAGACATCCGCGGAAGCGAAGCGGAAGGCGGCGGCCTTCTACCGATCGATCGGGATGCATCCCTTGATGCTGACGCAGGAGATCGACGGCTTCGTCGCCGACCGGCTGATGGAGGCGCTGTGGCGCGAGGCGCTTTGGCTCGTCCATGACGGCATCGCCACGACGGAGGAGATCGACGAGGCGATCCGCTTCGGGCCGGGACTCCGCTGGTCGTTCATGGGAACCTTCCTGACCTACCGGATCGCCGGCGGGGAGGCGGGCATGCGCCACTTCATGGCGCAGTTCGGCCCGGCGCTGAAATGGCCGTGGACGAAGTTGACCGACGTGCCGGACCTGACCGACGCCTTCGTCGACCGGATTGCCGCCCAGTCCGACGATCAGGCCGGGAGCATGTCGATCCGCGAACTGGAACGGCTGCGCGACGATTGCCTGGTGTCGGTGCTGTCGGCGCTCAGGACGCAGGGTTACGGGGCCGGGGCGACCGTGGACCGCCACGGGGACCTGCTCCGGGACAGGGCGCAGGCTGCGGCGGGCGAAGGCGGCATCGATCCGTCGAAGCCGCTGCATCTGCACGACTGCCGGGTCGAGAGCGACTGGATCGACGAAAACGGCCAGATGTCCGAGGGCCGTTGTCTCCAGGTGTTCGGGATCGCGTCAGATGGGCTGTTGCGCCATGTCGGTGTCGACACCGCCTACCGTCACGCCGGGAAAGGCTACCGTACGGTGGAGAGCCACATCGTGACCATCGGCGACGCTTCGTTGGGCGAGCCGCTTTACGTGACGACGCAGGTGCTCGGCGTCGATGCGACGCGGCTGCATGTCTTCCACGCGCTCCACAAGAGCGACGACGGCACACCGGTGGCGACCGCCGAGCAGATGCTGATCCATGTCGACACCGGGTCCCGCCGGTCGATGCCGGCCGACGACGCGGTGCTGGATAGGCTCAATGCCATCGCCGCGACGCAGAAGCTCCTGCCGAAACCGGCCGGCGCCGGGCGCTTCGTCGGCGCTTGACCGGCCGATCAGGCGGGTGAGCGCCGCCGCACCATGTGCAGGCAGAGGGCGGTGAATACCGTCTCGCCGTTCTGGTTCACCGTCTCGTGGCTGGTGGTGACGACGCCGCGGTCGGGCTTCGACCGCGATGGCTTAACCGCGACGACTTCCAGTGACGAGGTCAGCGTGTCGCCGGGCTTGACGGGGCGCGTCCAGCGCACCTCGTTCATGCCGGGCGAGCCGATGATCCCGTTCGGCCAGAGCTTGAGATCGAAGAACAGCCGCATCGTCACGCTCAGCGTATGCAGGCCGGAGGCGACCAGGCCGCCGAACGCGGATCCTTTCGCCGCTTCGGGATCGACATGGAAGTACTGCGGATCGAAGCGTTCGGCGAAATCGATGATATCGGCTTCGGTGATCGTCTCGGAGCGCGTGTCGAAGCGCAATCCGGGATGGATATCCTCAAGATACAGGTCGGGCGATTTTGGCATGGGCTGTCGGACGTGTGCGGGGCGGGCGCCGGGCCGCGCCATCAGGAAAGGGAGGGACGTTGCGGGTGGATGGATAGCCGGTCCGGGCGCGAATTCAAGTGCAGGGCTGTTCGCCGCGCCCGGTCGGGATGTGGGCCGACCTAATACTGGCCGACCCACGATCCCTTGATACCCGATCCCCCAACACGATATCGGGCATCTGGCAAACTGTCAGCGTACGCTGGAAAATGGTTCGCCGGGTAGATTTGGCAAGGCCTTTTCACAGTGTTCAGCATGAATGCGCCAGTCAGCATTTCCCGTCCCATGAGAACGGAACATCCGGCCAGCCGGAGGCGCGTGACGCTGGCATCGATCCGGGGTTTCGAGGGCCTCGACCGTGGCCACGGTCAAGCCGGCCCGATCGGCTATCCTGGCGCCTGTGAGATCGGTCAGGCGATGCTTTGGGGTCACGTCGATCGTCGCGTCGATCCTATGACCGGGACGCGTATTCTTTAGCAGGTGTGGGCAGGGTGACGGTTCCTGCGGATCGAGCATGACCGAATCGTTAAGATATCAACCAAGTGCCATTTAAGTTGCCGGTTCACTGTTTGACAAGTCGCCAGTCACGCGTGCGCTCGGCAAACGGGAAAACCTTGCCGCGATCGCGATTCGATGGTCGTATCGGCGCGTGACCCGTATCGATTCCATCCCTGAACAATCCGCATGATGCTGGAACCCCTGTCCAATACCGGGGCGCTGGTCCTCGTCGCCTCCGGGGCGCTGGCGGCGCTCGCCCTCTACGCGCTCGGCTGGTGGCTCCTGTCCCGGGGGCCGGCGATGCTGCGCCGGCTGCGGCCCCGTCTGGGCGAATCCTATGTGGTGACGCGCGGGCGCCCGATCCATGAATGGCTCGGTGATCGCTTCCCCCGGCTCTATCCGGCGGTCGCCGGGCGCTTAGATCCGCGGCATTTCCGCGGGCTTCCGCTCACGCTGATCGCGGTGGCGGGGTTTTATCTGGCGGTCGTGTTCTTCGGTCTGGTCGAGGCGGTGCTGGAATCCGAGGGCATCGACGCGTTCGACGACTGGGTCGTCGCGTTGGTCGCGCCGCTCCGCAATCCACATCTGGTCAAGCTGTTCACCGGGCTGACGAAACTGGGCGACACGGCGACGCTTGCCGCCGTGGCGATCGTGGCGACCGGCTTCCTGTGGGCGCGCGGTCCGACCTGGGGCATCCCGGCTGTGTGGATCGCCATCGCCGGATCACAGGTGACGACATGGACCGGGAAGTTCCTGATCGACCGGCCGCGGCCGCCGTTCCTGCTGGAGGTGACCGCCTGGTCACCGTCCTTCCCCTCCGGACACGCCACGGGGGCGATGGCCGTCTACGGCATCGTCGCCTATGTGATTGCCCGTGATCTGCCCGTCTACCGGCGCCGCTACGACGTCATCTACTGGACCGGTGTGCTGATCGCGGCGATCGCCTTCAGTCGCGTCTACCTGTCGGTGCACTACCCGAGCGACATCGCCGCGGGTCTGATCGTCGGCGGCTTCTGGCTTTTGGCGGGGATCGCGGCCGCCGAGCTGCTGCGTCGGCGGCCGGACGGGCGGCAGGCGCCGCCGTAAGGTCGGGTACGGGCGGCTGCGCGCCGAACCGGCTATTCCGCCGCGACCTTCGGCGGGCGGAACAGTGCGTTCATGAAGCCCTCGCCCTCTTCCATCGCCTCGCGCCACAACGACATCGGCGTGGGGACCGGCGGATTGATCAGGCCGTGCACGTCGCCCTCCTGCCAGTGCAGGCGCGCGCCATGCTTGCGCGCGACCCGCTGCATGCGGGCGTTTTCCGGCAGACAGGTCATGATCAGCCGGCTCAAGCCCCGGTTCCGCGCGGCGCGCAGGACGCGTCCGAGCAGGGCGGTGCCGACGCCGGTATCCTGCCAGCCTTCCTCGACGCTGAAGGCGGCCTCGGCGGTCGCCTGGAGCGGGCCGCCGACGGGGTGCAGTTCGGCGACGGCGCGGATTACGCCGTCGACGACCCAGCCGTAGACGATCGCCTCCGAGGAAAAGAGGCGATCAACATGCTGTTCGATGAACAGGTCGGACACGCTGCCGGTAAACCGGCTGCGTCGGCTCTTCGGTGAAAGCCGCAGAAGATGGTCACGGAAATCCTGCCGCTCCGTGCCGCTTACCCTCCGGATGACGCCCTCCTTCAAACCGATGTGCGGCATGTCCGCCTCCTGAAGGATGGTGATCCGTGTTGAGACGGGGAATTGTGCACTGCAGCATGGCTTTTCAAGGGCGGCCGCCGTTTCTGCTCAAAAATGATGCGGTTTGGTGAATGGCTCGTTTCGCGCCAGCGAAAATCAAGGGAAAACCGCGGCACTTGCCCGGTCGGGGAACTGGCAGCGCCGCGGGCGTTCTCACCGCAAAAAGGGCAGGACGGTCGAAAGCGAGACGTCCGACTAACAGAAATTTAGAGGCGGAGGGCTATCGGCAGCGGTGTCGCAGCGGAAAGTCGGTGCGACCGGAATTCAAATATGTGGAGGCAACAATGAACCGTGGACTTCAATTCATCCTGATCGGCGGCGTGGCGAGCCTGCTGGCGGCCTGCCAGAGCAGCTCGAACCATGTCCGTCCGACGGGAATGACAACGTACGGCACGCCGACGAGCGTCGTGGGCAAGCCGGGCGGCAATCCCAATGCCACGGTCTACTCGAAATCCAAGTCGAAATCCTGGACCAGCGCAGACGGCCGCACGAAGGTGACGAAGACCAAGGGGCGGTCGGCCAGCGTGTCTGTGGATCCGAACGCGATGATCGCCAGCGCGGCGCTGCTTGCCGGTGGGGCGATGGCCTCCGGCTACGGCGGATATGGGGGGGCCGGCGCGACGACGAGCGTGTCCGCGGCCGGGGCGCCCGAATACGTGGGCGCCTGGCAGATGACGGACGGCGACAACTTCCGCAACTGCTCCATCGACCTGAAGCCCGACGAGAGCTTCGGCGCCTATCGGGCATGGACGCGCGGCTGCTACACGACCGACCTCTTCCAAGTCGGCAAATGGCAGGTCAGGGGCCGCGAGGTCGTGCTTCTGGACATGGCGGGCAAACCGCAGGCGAGCCTGCGGCAATCCGGGCCGGGCCGGCTGGACGGTCGTATCCTGGCCAGTGGTCAGCCGATCAGCATGTGGCGCTGACGCCCAAGCCGGTGTTCGTCGCGCCTGCCCTGTTCGGTGCATAGGCCGGGGCCGGACGGAAGGCCGCGCGACGATACCGGTGCGAGGGGCGGCCGTATCGGCAGACTTGTCGACACCCGCCCCGGCTTGTAGGGTCTCGCCTCAGGGACCTGCGGCGGGAAACAAATATGTCGATACGATTGACCCCCAAACTGGGCGTTCTGCTCCTTGCGCTTCCGATACTGGCGGCGTGCAGCGGCAATTCGCAGCGCATTCGCCCGCTGCCGCCGGCGCCGACCGGCCCGGTCGTCAACCAGCCGCTGGGCGATCCGAGCGCCGTGACCGCCCAGACGCCCGAAGCGCCGCCGCCGCCGCCCTTCGACTCGCAAACGGACGGCGGGATGCAGGAACCGCAGCAGATGGCCGCGCTGCCGCCGGCGCAGGAAACGCCGACCAAGGAAAGCGTGCTGGGCCAGTGGGCGCTGGCCGGGCCCGGCGACTCCTGCCAGCTGTTCGTGACGCTGACCGGCTGGACCGGCGGTTATCGCGCCTCGACGCGCGGCTGCTCGTCGCCCGAACTCACCAGCGTCGGCGCCTGGAGCATCGAAGGCAACCTGGTCGTTCTGAAAGACAATGAGGGCAACCCGGTCGCCCGCCTCGCCAAGGCAGGCGCCACTCAGTACAACGGGCGCCTCGACCTTGGTGGCACCGTTTCGATGAGCCGGTAGGCACGACCCCAACGCGGACCCCCGAATGGCCGAGTATCATCTCTACTGCTTCGCCCAGTCCGGCAACGCCTACAAGGCGGCATTGATGCTGGAGACGACGGGGTGCGACTGGGGCTCGCGCTTCGTCGACTTCTTCAACGGCGAGACGCGGACGCCCGAGTACCGGCGAATCAACGTGATGGGCGAAGTACCGGTGCTGGTGCACGGCAACACGACGCTGTCGCAGTCGGGGGTGATCCTCGACTATCTCGCCGAGAAGACGGGCAAGCATGGCTGGCGAAACGACGACGAACGGCGCGAGGTGCTGCGCTGGCTGTTGTTCGACAATCACAAGTTCACCAGCTACACCGCGACCTACCGGTTCCTGAAGACCTTCGTGAAGGAGCCGAACGCGGACGTGCTGGAGTTCTTCGGCGGCCGGATGAAGGCGGCCTTCTCGGTGCTCGCCGCCCATCTGGCCGACCGGGACTGGGTCGCCCTGAACCGGACGACCATCGCCGACCTGTCGCTGTGCGGCTACATGTTCTTCGAGGACGAGATCGGCGTGAATTTTGCCGAGAGCTACCCCGCCATCGCCCGATGGCTGGACCGGGTGAGGGCGCTGCCGAACTGGAAGCACCCCTACGAGTTGATGCCCGGACACCCGATCCCGGGGACGTGAGTTTGCCACCCGGCTGCCGGGGTGACGTCGCAGTGTCCAGCGCGTGACGCGGATGCCGCTATGGGTCCCGGATCAAGTCCGGGGCACGCGCCTTCGGTTTTGGGCCTAGTTCTCGCTCTACACGCAGCCTTGAGTCCCGGACTTGATCCAGGACCCAGTAGCGGCGCCGCTCCGTACGGTGCGGACGCCGGGCCGGCGTCCCGCGCCCGCCCTATGTCCGCCGCTCGACCATCTTCTTCTTGATGTCGGCGATCGCCTTGGCCGGATTGAGATGCTTCGGGCAGGTCTGCGCGCAGTTCATGATCGTGTGGCAGCGATAGAGGCGGAACGGATCCTCGAGATTGTCGAGCCGTTCGCCGGTCGCCTCGTCGCGGCTGTCGACGATCCAGCGCTGGGCCTGAAGCAGCACGGCGGGGCCGAGATAGCGGTCGCTGTTCCACCAGTATGACGGGCAGGCGGTCGAGCAGCAGGCGCACAGGATGCATTCGTAGAGGCCGTCGAGCTTCTCGCGGTCCTCATGGCTCTGGCGCCATTCCTTCTCCGGCTGCGGCGTGGTCGTCTGCAGCCACGGCTCGATCGAGCTGTGTTGGGCGTAGAACTCGGTGAGGTCCGGCACCAGGTCCTTGACCACCGGCATGTGCGGTAGCGGATAGACTTTCACCGTGCCGTCCACCTCGTCCATGCCCTTGGTGCAGGCGAGCGTGTTCATGCCGTCGATGTTCATGGCGCAGGAGCCGCAGACGCCTTCGCGGCAGGAGCGGCGCAGCGTCAGCGTCGGATCGACGTTGTTCTTGATCCACAGAATGGCGTCGAGAACCATCGGGCCGCAGTCGTCGAGGTCGACATAGTAGGTGTCGACGCGGGGATTCTGGCCGTCGTCCGGGTTCCAGCGGTAAATGCGCAGCTCGCGGACGCGCTTGGCGCCCTCGGGCTTCGGCCAGACCTTGCCCTCGGTGATCTGCGAGTTCTTGGGAAGCGTCAGCTGGACCATATCAGCTCCTGTACGACCTGTCGGCGTGCACTCGGGCGGGGACTAGACCCGCTCTCGGGTTAAGACGGTGTTGGCCGCGGTCTTCGTCAAAGGCTCATAGCCGCGCGCGGCCAGCGCGGCAAGGCAATCGGTTTCCCAGCGCTCGGAGACGTCGGTCTCGACGAGCACGGCGCGGGGCAGAAGGGCGTCGGGCACGGCGCGCAGGAACGGTACCAGCGCGCGGTCCTCGTAGCCCTCGATATCGACCTTGAGGACGTCGATCGCGGAAACGGCGGCGTCTGCGAGAATGTCGAGGAGCGGGCGGACCGACACTTCGAAGTGGCCCTCGGGCCGGAAAGCGACGTCCTCGATCAGCGAGGACTGGCCGACATTTCCGCCGGCGCTCGCGTGCAGCGCCGCGGTTCCTTCCGCAGCGCCAGCGGCGGCGCGGACGATCCGGATATTGGCGAGCCCGTTGGCGGCGATGTTGAAGGCCAGACGGTCGGCGGTGCCGGGATGCGGCTCGATCGCGATCACCCGGCCGGAGGGGCCGAGGCGCCTGGCCGCCCACAGGGCGTAGAGACCGATATTGGCGCCGACATCGACGAAGGTGCCGCCCCTTTGGAGGAACGGCGCGATCGCGGCGCGTTCGTCCCGGTCGGGCAGGCGGCCGCGCGCCATGGCGACGCGGTCGGAATGGTTGTCGGCGGGGTAGGCGCGCAGGCGGATATCCTCGGCCTCTATGTCGAAGGGGCCCGGCGCGAGGCGGCTGAGCAGAAGGCGGAAACGGGCACGGTGACGTGGCGACAGGCGCCGCGAATCGGCGACGCGCCACAGGGTCCGCGCGACCATGCCGGGCCGGCGGCAGCCGAACCCGGTCGCGGCCCCGGAACGGCCGGTCGGCAGGATCTGCGTCATGGCGGTCGCCATCGCTTGGGTTCCCGGCCTCAGTAAACCCGGGCCTTTGGCTCGATGTACTGGATGTCGTTGGACATCGTGAAGGAGTGGACCGGACGGTAGTCGATCGTGACCTGGTGGTTCGCCTGATTGGCCCACGCGAGCGTGTGCTTCATCCAGTTCTTGTCGTCGCGGTCGGGATAGTCCTCGCGGGCGTGCGCGCCGCGGCTCTCGGTCCGGTTCGACGCGCCTTCCATGGTGACGACGGCCTGGGTGATCAGGTTGTCGAACTCCAGCGTCTCGACGAGATCGGTGTTCCAGATCAGCGAGCGGTCGGTGACCTTGACGTCGGCGGATGCCTTCCAGACGTCGTGGATCAGCCCCTTGCCCTCGGCGAGGATATCGCCGGTGCGGAACACCGCGCAGTTGGTCTGCATGACCTTCTGCATGTTCAGGCGCAGCTCGGCGGTCGGCGTGCCGCCGTCGGCGTAGCGGAAGTGGTCAAGCCGCTCGATGGCATTCTGGCCGGCATCCTTCGGCAGGTCGGGATGCTTCTCGCCGTGCGTGATCGTCTCGGCGCAGCGCAGGCCGGCAGCGCGGCCGAACACCACCAGGTCGATCAGCGAATTGGAGCCGAGGCGGTTGGCGCCGTGAACGGAGACGCAGGCCGCCTCGCCGATGGCCATAAGGCCGGGCACCACCGCGTCCGGGTTGTCGCCGTCCTTGGTCAATACCTCGCCGTGATAGTTCGTCGGGATACCGCCCATGTTGTAGTGGACGGTCGGCAGCACCGGGATCGGTTCCTTTGTGACGTCGACGCCGGCGAAGACGCGTGCGGATTCGGAGATGCCGGGCAGGCGCTCAGCCAGCACCTTCGGATCGAGGTGATCGAGGTGCAGGAAGATGTGGTCGTTGTCCTTACCGACGCCGCGGCCTTCGCGGATCTCGATGGTCATCGCACGCGAGACGACGTCGCGCGATGCGAGGTCCTTGGCGTGCGGCGCGTAACGCTCCATGAAGCGCTCGCCTTCCGAATTGACCAGATAGCCGCCCTCGCCGCGGGAGCCCTCGGTGATCAGGCAGCCGGCGCCGTAGATGCCGGTCGGATGGAACTGGACGAATTCCATGTCCTGAAGCGGCAGGCCGGCGCGCAGCACCATGCCGCCGCCGTCTCCGGTGCAGGTGTGCGCCGAGGTGCAGGAGAAGTAGGCGCGGCCGTATCCGCCGGTAGCCAGGATCGTCTTGTGGGCCCTGAAGCGGTGCAGCGTGCCGTCGTCGAGGCACAGCGCCACGACGCCGCGGCAGGCGCCGTCTTCCATGATCAGGTCGATGGCGAAATATTCGATGAAGAACTCGGTGGCGTGCCGCAGCGACTGGCCGTACAGCGTGTGCAGCATGGCATGGCCGGTGCGGTCGGCCGCCGCGCAGGTGCGCTGGGCGATGCCTTCGCCGAAATGGGTGGTCATGCCGCCGAACGGGCGCTGGTAAATCTTGCCGTCCTCGGTGCGCGAGAAGGGCAGGCCGTAGTGCTCGAGCTCGTAGACGGCGGCCGGTGCGTGGCGGCACAGATATTCAATGGCGTCCTGGTCGCCGAGCCAGTCGGACCCCTTGACGGTGTCGTACATGTGCCAGCGCCAGTCGTCCGGCCCCATGTTGCCGAGCGAGGCGGCGATGCCGCCCTGGGCCGCGACCGTGTGGCTCCTGGTCGGGAACACCTTGGTGACGCAGGCCGTCTTCAGCCCGGCTTCCGCCGCGCCGAGGGCCGCGCGCAGGCCGGACCCGCCGGCGCCGACCACCACGACGTCGAAGGTGTGGTCGGTGAAGGGGTATTCGCGTCCGTTGACGCTCGGCACGGCAATGCCGTTGCCGCCGGTCTCACCGTTCTTTGCCATGTCAGCCTCCGAAGGCGAGCTTGAGTATGGCGAACGCCGCCGACAGGCCGACGATCGCGCAGAAGAAGGTATTGGCCACGATCAGCAGCAGCTTGCTGGTCTCGCCGTGGATGTAGTCCTCGATGATCACCTGCATGCCGATCTTCATGTGCGTCACCACCGACAGGACGGCGAGCAGGAGCAGGATGGCGATCACAGGGGAGGACAGGGTGGCGGCGACGACCTTGTACTTGTCGCCGGCGAGAACGATGACCAGCAGGACGAAGAAGACCGTCAGTGGCACGTTGGCCAGTGCGGTGAGCCGCTGCTTCCAGAAATCTTCGGTGCCGTCCTTGGCGGAGCCAAGGCCGCGAACGCGGCCGAGAGGGGTGCGCATCGCTAGAATCTCCTCACTTCACCGCGTAGCCGACGATCCAGACCAGGATGGTCAGCGATACCGAGCCGATGATCGTCGCCCACGCCATGGCGTTGGCGGTCTTCAGCGAGAAACCGTGGCCGAGGTCCCAGACGAAGTGGCGCAGGCCGCCGAGCATGTGGTGGATCAGCGCCCAGGTGAAACCGAACAGGACGATCTGGCCGAGGATCGTGCCGAACAGACCGTTGACGAAGTTGAAGTAGCGCGGTCCGTAGGCCGCCGCGAGCAGCCACCATGCGAACAGGGCCATGCCGAAATAGAGCGCGGCGCCGGTGATCCGGTGGAGAATCGACATGACCATCGTGACGATGGGCCGGAAAATCTGGAGATGGGGAGATAGCGGCCGCTCGGCCGAGAGTTTCGCGTCTGCCATGGCTTTCTGCGGGTCTTCCCGCCATCTTTGCCGTCGAATCCGACAGCTGTTGCCTTTACACGTTGCGTTCTATCGTCCAGTCGCCCGGCTGGCAACGCATCCTAACGTATGCAAGCCATGCCGAGCCCGTCCAACGCGGACCGCCGACGATCCGATTTCCCTTCGATCGTGCGGCCGATCCACCGGAGGTGCCCCGTTCGCGGCCGTTTTCGTCGATCCCGGGCCGCGCGCCGGCGCGGCTCATGCGGCGTCAGCGCGGGATCAGCGCCCAGTAGTCGAGATCGAGGATAACCGAGGGATCGTAGCGGTTCTCGGCATCGACATAGGGGAAGTCGGCGCAGGCGCGGTCCTTGGTGGCGATGGTGCGCAGGCGTAGCGCGCCAATGTCGTCGCGGCCGGGAAGCTCGGCGTGATCGATCACCTCCGACCAGGCATAGACCGTTTCGCCGGCGAAGAGCGGCGCCACGTGCCGGCCACCGTTGATGGCGGCGACATGCCAGGCGTTGGCCAGGCCGTTGAAGGAGAGCGCCCGGGCGAGACTGATGACGTGGCCGCCGTAGATGAGCCGCCGGCCGAAGCGGCCCTGTCCCTCGGTATGCTGGTTGAAATGCACCTTGGCGGTGTTCTGGTACAGGCGCGTGGCGATCTGGTGCTCGGCCTCCTCGACGGTCATGCCGTCGACATGGTCGATGCGTTCGCCCGGCAGATAGTCGGCGAAGCGGTGCGGGCTGCCCGACAGCCGGTCGTCCCAATAGGTGCCGCTGATGACGGGCGCGGCGTCGCCGAGCGTATCGGCGGCGAGGGCGGCGGGCACTTCCGGCACGACCGCTTCGGGCGCCGGCGTGGCTGCGTCGCGCTTGCGGACCATCACCCAGCGGATGTAGTCGAGCACCTCGGTGCCGTCCTGCTTGAAGCCCTGCGTGCGGACGTAGACGACGCCGGTCTTGCCGTTCGAGTTCTCCTTGACGCCGATCACCTCGGATATCGCCGACAGCGTGTCGCCGGGGTAGACCGCGTGCAGGAAGCGGCAGCCGGCGTAGCCGAGATTGGCCACGGCGTTGAGCGAGATGTCGGGCACGGTCTTGCCGAAGACGATGTGGAAGACGAGCAGGTCGTCGACGGGCGCGTGCGGATAGCCGACGCCCCTGGCGAAGGCATCCGCCGACTGCACGGCGAAGCGCGAGCCGTAGAGCGCTGTATAGAGCGCCACGTCCCCGACGGTCACCGTGCGCGGCGTGGCGTGATGGATCGTCTCGCCGACGACGAAATCCTCGAAGAAGCGTCCTGTGTTGGTCTTGCTCATGGACTCACTCCCCATCGCGGGCTTCGATCGCGTCGCTGAGTGCCACCGTACGCTTGGCCATCTCGGCGTGCAGCAGCTCGACCATGCGGCCGTCAAGCGAGATCGCGCCCTTGCCCTTGTTCTCCGGCAGTTCGAAGGCGGCGATGATCTTGCGGGCCTGGGAAACCTCCGCTTCCGAGGGGGCGAAGACCGCGTTGGCGCCGGCGACCTGGGCGGGATGGATCAGGGTCTTGCCGTCCATGCCGAGATCGCGGGCCTGCTGGCACTCGGCCATGAAGCCGTCGGTATCGCGGAAGTCGTTGTAGACGCCGTCAATGATGTCGAGGCCGTAGGCGCGGGCGGCGAGAATCGAGGTCACCAGCCAGGGCATCATTGGCGCACGGCCGGGCACGAACCGGGCACGTGTCTCCTTGGCGAGGTCATTGGTCCCCATGACGAAGGCCGCCAGCGGCGCGTGCGAATGGGCGGCGCATCCGGCGATCTCCTGAATGTTGAGGAGGCCGAGCGGCGTTTCCATCATCGCCCACAGTGGAATCGACTTGCCGGCCATCTCGACCCTGCGGGCGACGGCGTCGAGATCGGCGGCGCGGTTGGGCTTGGGCACGAGGATCGCATCGGGACCGGCCTCGATCGCGGCCTCCAGGTCGTCGTGACCCCATTCGGTGTCGAGGGCGTTGATGCGGATGATCAGCTCGCGCGACCCGTAGGTGCCGGACTTGACGGCTTCGGCGACCTGCGCACGGGCCGTTGCCTTCATGTCCGGGGAAACGGCGTCCTCCAGATCGAGGATCAGCGCGTCGGCCGGCAGGGTCCGGGCCTTCTCCAGGGCGCGCTCGTTGGAGCCGGGCATGTAGAGCACGCTGCGGCGCGGGCGAATGGTCTTAGTCACGTCTTATACCCCGTCACGGTCGATTTTGCGGCGCACACTAGAGCCGTTCCCGTCCAAATGGAACCTGTCTGGACACAAAGGGCTCTAGCTCGCGCGTGCGGCCTGTGTCACCTTTCCCGCCGGTGTCATGGGGGCCGACAAGTGGCGCGATCGAATTACGACGTGGTCATCATCGGTGGCGCGGCGGTCGGCAGCGCCATCGCCTGGTTTCTGAAGGGCGAGCTGGGATTTGCCGGCTCGGTCGCCGTGATCGAACGCGATTCGACCTATGCGCACGCCGCCACGACCCTGTCGGCGGCCTCGATCCGCCAGCAGTTCTCAACGCCTGAGAACATCCGGATGTCCCGCTTCGGCCTCGCGTTCCTCAAGGGGCTCGAAAGCCGTTTCGGCGCTGAATCGGACGTCGCCTTTCGCGAGGCGGGCTATCTGCTGCTCGCCTCCGGCCCCGGCCGGTCGGTGCTGGAAGCCAATCACGCGGTGCAGCAGACGGAAGGCGCGGATGTCGTGCTGCTGGAGCCGGACGCCCTCCGTCGCCGTTTCCCGTGGCTGTCGACGGACGGCGTCGCGCTCGGTTCGCTGGGACTGTCGGGCGAGGGCTGGTTCGACGCCCATGGCTTGCTGCAGCTTCTCAAGTCCGGCGCACGGGCGGCCGGTGCGGACTACATCGAGGGAAAAGTCACGGAAATCGACAGCGCGATCGGCCATATCGAGGCCGTACATCTGGCCGAGGGACGACGCATCATCTGTGGGACGCTCGTCAATGCCGCCGGGCCGCAGGCCGGGCACGTGGCACGGCTTGCCGGTCTGGCGCTTCCGGTCGGCCCGCGCAAGCGCTCGGTTTTCGTGTTCCGATGCCGGGACGCCGTCGGTGCGATGCCGCTGATGGTCGACATCTCCGGCGTCTGGGTGCGGCCGGAGGGCGACGTCTACATCACCGGCATCTCGCCGCCAGAGACCGAGGATCCGGAGACCGAGGATCTCGAGGTCGACTATCCTCTGTTCGAGGAGATCATCTGGCCCGCGCTGGCCGAACGCGTGCCCGCCTTCGAGGCGATCAAGATGGAACGCGCCTGGGCCGGACACTACGATTACAATTCGCTCGACCAGAACGCGATCATCGGTCCGCATCCCGACGTGCCGAACCTGATCTTCGCCAACGGCTTCTCCGGCCACGGCCTGCAACAGGCGCCGGCGGCTGGACGGGCGGTCGCCGAGCTTATAGTGCTCGGCCGCTACGACACGCTGGACCTCTCCATATTCGGCTATGATCGTATCGCGGCGCGCCGGCCGGTGCGCGAACTCGCAGTGATCTGATCGCGGAATTTCGATGGCGACGCTTCTGTCCATATCCTCCTGGGTCGCCCGCGGACATGTCGGCAACGCGGCGATCCGCTTTCCGCTGATGCGCCGCGGCATCGACGTTGTTGCGCTGCCGACCGTAATCCTTGCCCATCACCCCGGTCATGCCCGGGACGTCGCCAGAGCGGAGATGCCCGATATCCTGGCGATGGGCCAGGACATCCTCGGCTCGCCGAGCCCCCATCCGGTGGACGGGGTGCTCGCCGGTTACGTCGCGCTGGCGCCCCAGGCCGTTGCCATCGCCGGCCTCGTCGCGGAAGCGCGCGCCTATCGCGAGGGCGTTCCGATGCTGCTCGACCCGATCGTCGGCGACAACGGCCAGCTCTATGTCGATCCGCTGGTCGTCGACGAAATTCGGGCGAACCTAGTGCCGATGGCCGATATCGCGACGCCCAACGTCACCGAACTGGTGGCCCTCACGGCGCCAAAGCGGATCAGGAAGGCGCCAAGCCTCGACGAGGCCGAGATCGTCAAGCTGGCGCGCAAGCTTCCGGTCCCTACCGTCGTCGTCACGTCCGCCCCCGCAAGCGGCGAAGGACGGTCCGCGAACATCGTCGTCACCGAGGACATCGCCGTTCGGATCGAAACGCCGACCGTCGAGTTGCACGTGCACGGAACGGGCGATCTGCTCGCCGGGCTCGTCCTCGGCGAGATCGTCGGTGGCCAGGATATCGTGCCGGCCGTGGCGATGGCCTCCGCGATCGTTCACGACGTGCTCGCGGTCACCGCCAGGGCGGGCCGCGACGAGCTTGCCGTCGTCGCCGCGCAGAAGCTGATCGCCTCGCCGAAGACGACCGCCGAGGTGGCGATGCTATGAACGCGCGCTGGGTCGCCGGCGTGGACGGCTGTCCCGGCGGCTGGATCGCGGTCCTCCTCGATACCAGCGACGCCCATGCGCCGCGTGTCACGGTTCAAACGCGCTTTTCCGACATACTCGAATTGCCGGAAGACCCCGCCGTCATCGGCGTCGACATACCGATCGGGCTGCCGGACACTCTGGTCGGACACGGGCGGGCCTGCGAGGTCGCGGTGCGCAGGCATCTCGGGCCCCGCCAGTCGAGCGTGTTCTCGATTCCGGCGCGCGCGGCGGTTATGGAAACCGACTATCGCAAGGCCTGCGCCGTTGCCGCGGGGCATTCCGAGCCGCCGCGGCGCGTCTCCAAGCAGGCCTTCCATCTGTTCGCGAAGATCCGCGAAATCGATCTGCTGCTGCGGGAGTGGTCGCGGCTACAGGACCGGGTCTTCGAGACCCATCCGGAAGTCTGCTTCCTGCACATGAACGGCGGAAAGCCCGCTTCGCTGCCGAAGAAGATCAAGAGCCGTGTCAATCCGGCGGGGCTGGAGGAGCGGCGCGGCCTGCTGCGCGCGGCCGGTTTCCCTTCGGATTTCCTGGACACCGGACGCAGGCCGCCGAAGCCGGCGGCGGCCGACGATTTCCTCGATGCCTGCGCGACTGCGTGGACCGCCCGGCGCATCCTCGACGGGCAGGCGGTCTGCTACCCGGACCTGCCGCCTCGGGACGCTTTCGGGCTCGAAATGGCGATCCGCGCCTGAACCGGGACGTTGCGTCGGCGGCGCTCGCCGGCTACGAGGTGGCTCGGGAGTTCATATTATGCTCGGTTCCGCAGAGATCGAAGCCGCCTACGAGCGGATCGTCGGCCGCGTGCGCCGCACTCCGGTGATGGAGGTGGAGGCTGCGGCTTTCGACACGTCCGATCCGGTCTGCCTGAAGCTCGAGCTCACCCAGCATTCCGGATCGTTCAAGGCGCGCGGCGCGTTCAATACCCTGTTGTCGCGTGAGGTGCCCGCGGCGGGCGTCGCGGCGGCGTCGGGCGGCAATCACGGTGCGGCGGTCGCCTTTGCCGCCCACGCGCTCGGCATCCCCGCCCATATCTTCGTGCCGGAAATCTCGAGCCCGGTGAAGATCGACCGGATCAAGGGGTTCGGTGCCGACGTCGTGGTCGAGGGGGCGGCCTATGCCGATGCGCTGGAGCGCTGCGAGGCGTTCATGGCGAAGACCGGCGCGGTCGGCATTCACGCCTATGACGCGGAGGAGACCGTTGCCGGACAAGGCACCGTCGCTCTGGAGTGGCAGGATCAGGACGGACAACTCGACACGGTTCTGGTCGCCGTCGGCGGCGGCGGCCTGATCTCCGGCATCGCCGCCTGGTATGCCGGCCGAGTCAAGGTGGTCGGCGTCGAGCCCGAGACCTCCTGCGCCCTGCACGCGGCGCTCGAAGCCGGTCGGCCGTTGGACGTTCCGGTGTCCGGCCTCGCCGCGGATTCGCTTGGAGCGCGCAGTGTCGGCGCCCTGAACTTCGAGATCTGCAAGGCCCATGTCGACGGCGTGGCGCTGGTGCCCGACGGCGCCATCGCGCAGGCGCAGCGTTGCTTGTGGGACCGCCTCAGGGTTGCCGCGGAACCGGGCGGCGCGGCGGCGCTGGCCGCGCTCCTGGCCGGAGCCTACAAACCGGCGCCCGGCGAACGGGTGGGCGTTCTGGTCTGCGGCGGCAACGTTGATCTTTCCAAACTGGCCGCTCTGACATAAATCCGTAGCGGGATATTGCGCTGCAACACAACAATAGAGGTCAACAATGCCCTTTCCAGCCGATCTGATTAACGGTTACCGGCGTTACGCCGGCGAACGGCTGCCGGAGGAACGCGGCCGGCTCGCCCAGCTCGCGAAGCTCGGCCAGGCGCCCCGAGCCATGGTGATCGGCTGTTGCGACTCGCGCGCGGCTCCGGAGACCGTGTTTTCCACGAGGCCGGGCGAGCTGTTCGTCGTCCGCAACGTCGCCAACATCGTGCCGCCCTACGCGCCCGACGACGCGCACCACTCGACCAGCGCGGCGATCGAGTTCGCGGTGCGCGAGCTTATGGTGCCGGACATCGTGGTTCTCGGCCATTCGCTGTGCGGCGGTATCGCGGCTTATCTCAAGGGGCGCCAGCTCGAGGAGATCCGTGGCGATTTCATCGGTCCGTGGATCGATCTCCTGAGCGGGTCGCAGTCGGAGGCCGAGGCGACGGACAAGGACCTCGCCGATGCCGACATGCAGCGCGCGGTCGAGGAAGTGGTTGTTCGCCGTTCGCTGAAGAACCTGACGACGTTCCCGTTCGTGCGCGAGAAGGTCGACGCCGGCGAGGTCACGCTGCACGGCGCCCATTTCGGCATCGCCACCGGCGAACTGCGGATCCTCGATCCGGAGACGGGACGCTTCGAGGCGGTTGCGACGGCCGAAGAGGCGTAGGCGCGGCCGTCCGTCGACACGTTATTGCCGATCCTGACCGGGGCCGGGCCTGCCCCGGCAATCTAGGCGGCGTGGCCTGTCACGCCCGGATCAAGTCCGGGCATGACGTGCGAAAGGGAACCGTTCGGTCCCTCGGGCCTTACGCCGCCTTCTTCAGAAGGCCGCGGTTGATCACGGTCTCGGCGATCTGGACGGTGTTCAGCGCGGCGCCCTTGCGCAGGTTGTCGGAGACGACCCACAGGTTCAGGCCGTTCTCGACCGTCGCGTCCTCGCGGATGCGGGAGACGAAGGTGGCGAAATCGCCGACGCATTCGACCGGCGTGACGTAGCCGCCGTCCTCGCGCTTGTCGACGACGAGCACGCCCGGCGCGGTGCGCAGGATCTCGCGGGCTTCCTCCGGCGTGATCGGCTTCTCGAACTCGATGTTGATGGCCTCGGAGTGGCCGACGAAGACCGGCACGCGGACGCAGGTCGCGGTCAGCTTGATCTTCGGATCGAGCATCTTCTTGGTCTCGGCGACCATCTTCCATTCCTCCTTGGTCTGGCCGTCTTCCATGAAGACGTCGATGTGAGGAATGACGTTGAAGGCGATCTGCTTGGTGAACTTCTTGGGCTCGGGTGCGTCGGTGACGAAGATGCCGCGGGTCTGGGTCCACAGCTCGTCCATCGCGTCCTTGCCGGCGCCGGAAACCGACTGGTAGGTGGCAACGACGACGCGCTTGATCCGGGCGACGTCGTGCAGCGGCTTCAGCGCCACGACGAGCTGGGCGGTGGAGCAGTTCGGATTGGCGATGATGTTGCGCTTGGTGAAGCCGGCAACCGCGTCGGCGTTCACTTCCGGCACGATCAGCGGAACGTCCGCGTCGTAGCGGAAGGCCGAGGAGTTGTCGATGACGAGGCAGCCCTTGGCGGCGATCTTCGGCGACCATTCCTTGGAGACCGAACCGCCGGCCGACATCAGGCAGAAATCGACGCCCGAGAAGTCGAACTGCTCGAGGTCCTTGCACTTCAGGGTCTTGTCGCCGAACGATACCTCGGTGCCGAGCGAACGGCGCGACGCGACGGCATAGACCTCGTCGGCGGGGAAGTCCCGCTCTGCGAGGATATTGAGCATTTCGCGGCCCACATTGCCCGTGGCACCGACGACAGCGACCGAATAACCCATCGGTTAAGTCTCCTGAAGCCTTCCAGCAGTTCTGATCTTGAAGCTGGTCCCGTCTCTCCCCGCGGGTCGGGTCGCCTCAAACCGGCCTTTGCCGGCTCGGGGCCCGCCCTCTCGCCCCGCCGGGGAGAGGGACCGGGGACGAGCGAACGGTCAGGCGCCGGTGGTGCCGGTGCCCGATTTGGTGACCGTTTTGGTCGTCGCTTCGGTGGCGACCGTCGGGGCCATCGCCTTACATCCTCGTTGCGCCGCAACAGCGGCCGACCATGCGAAACAGTATTCCGGCGAAAAAGTCAATGAAAACCGCTCCGCGCTAGCGGATTGCGACGCAGCGCTCGTGGGCGGCGGCGGCCTCGGGGGCGAGACAGCGCAGGCGTCGGGGACGGGCGTCGGTGAGATGATAAGTATATAGTTGCGAATAGTTCTTATTAGCAATAATCTGGCGCGATGCTGAAGGAGACGCCCGCACTATTCGATCGGGAGGCCGGATGGAGACGGCCGGTCGGCGACCGGTCGCTTTCCGACGTTCACGCCAGCATCGCGGTGCCGCGCGGCCGCGGGCCGTGGCGCAAGTTTCTCTCGTTCCTGGGCCCGGGCTATCTCGTTGCCGTTGGCTATATGGATCCGGGCAACTGGGCGACGTCGCTGGCCGGGGGAGCGAAGTACGGCTACACGCTGCTTTTCGTCGCCCTGTTGTCGAATTTCATGGCGATCGTGCTGCAGGCCCTCAGCGTGCGGCTGGCGATTGCGACCGGGCGCGATCTCGCCCAGGCCTGTCGGGACGCGTGGTCCGTGCCTGTGTCCTTCGTCCTCTGGGTGCTGGCCGAACTGGCGATCGTCGCGACCGATCTCGCCGAGGTGATCGGCACCGCGATCGGCCTCAATCTCCTGTTCGGGCTGCCAATCGAGATCGGGGTCGTCATCACCGCGCTCGACGTGTTCCTCGTGCTCTACCTGCAAAGCAAGGGCTTCCGGTGGATCGAGGCCTTCATCATCACGCTGCTCGGAGTCATCGCCGCCTGTTTCCTTGTCCAGATCGTTCTCGCCAACCCGGACTGGAGCGGGGTCGCCTCGGGCTTCATCCCGAGGCCTGAGATCGTCACCGAGCCGGGCATGCTCTATCTCGCGCTCGGGATCCTGGGGGCGACCGTGATGCCGCACAATCTCTACCTGCACACCGGAATCGTGCAGACGCGCGCCTATGGCGACAGCGTCGACGAGAAACGCGAGGCGATCCGCTATGCCTCGATCGACTCGACCGTAGCGCTGATGTTCGCCCTGACGATCAACGCGTCGATCCTGATCCTGGCGGCGGCCACTTTCCACTCCGCGGGTATGTTCCATATCGAGGAGCTCGACGAGGCGCAGGCGCTGCTGATGCCGCTGCTCGGCGCCGCGATCGCACCGGTGCTGTTCGCGGTGGCGCTGATCGCCTGCGGCCTCAACTCCACCGTGACGGCGACCATGGCCGGGCAGATCGTCATGGAGGGGTTCCTGCGCATCCGCCTGGCGCCGTGGATGCGGCGGCTGATCACGCGCGGTATCGCCATCGTGCCGGCGGCGATCGTGGCCGTGCTCTACGGTGAAAGCGGAACGGCGAAACTCCTGATCTTCAGTCAGGTGATCCTGAGCCTGCAACTGCCCTTCGCGGTGATCCCGCTGGTGCTGTTCGCAGCCGACAGGCGCAAGATGGGCGCGCTGGTCGCGCCACGCTGGATGACCGTGCTCGCCGCCGTGATCGCGGCGACGATCGTCGTTCTCAATGCAAAGCTGGTGTGGGATTTCGTGATCGGCTGAGCCTCGGGCGCCCGGCCGTGCGCATCAGGTAAAACGGCGTCGCGGTCCGCCGGTTATCCCCGCCGGACCGCGACCGACCTTGTCCTAGCCTGCCCGCTTCGACATGGCCGCGAGGATCGCGTCGCCCATGTCGCTCGTCGAGACCGAGTTCTGGCCCTTGGCGGCCAGGTCGGCGGTACGCGCGCCGGAGGCGAGCACGTCGGCGATGGCGCCGTCGACGAGATCGGCGGCGTCGCCCATGTCGCAGGAATAGCGCAGGGCCATGCCCAGCGAGGCGATCATGGCGATCGGGTTGGCGATGCCCTTGCCGGCGATGTCCGGCGCGGAACCGTGCACGGGCTCATAGAGCGCCTTGCGCTTGCCGGTCACCGGGTCCGGCGCGCCGAGGGAGGCCGACGGCAGCATGCCGAGCGAGCCGGTCAGCATGGCCGCGACGTCGGACAGCATGTCGCCGAACAGGTTGTCGGTGACGATGACGTCGAACTGCTTGGGCCAGCGAACGAGCTGCATGCCGCCGGCGTCAGCCAGCATGTGCTCGAGCTCGACGTCGGGATACTCGGCCTTGTGGACGGCGGTGACGACCTGGTTCCAGAGGACGCCGGAGCGCATGACGTTGCGCTTCTCCATCGACGTCACCTTGTTGTTGCGGGCGCGGGCGAGCTCGAAGGCGACACGGGCGATGCGCTCAATCTCGTGCGTCGTGTAGAGCTGGGTATCTACGGCGCGCTTCTCGCCGTTCTCCAGCGTTACGATCTCCTTCGGCTCGCCGAAATAGACGCCGCCGGTGAGCTCGCGCAGGATGAGGATGTCCAGGCCCTCGACCACGTCGCGCTTCAGGCTGGAAGCGTCGGCGAGCGCGGGATAGCAGATCGCCGGGCGCAGGTTGGCGAAAAGCTCGAGGTCCTTCCTGAGCCGCAACAGGCCCGCTTCCGGGCGCACCTCGTAGGGCACCGAGTCCCACTTCGGACCGCCGACGGCGCCGAAGATCACGGCATCGGCCTTCTGCGCCTTGTCCATGGCGTCGTCGGTGATCGACACGCCGTGGGCGTCATAGGCCGAACCGCCGACGAGATCGGTCTCGGTCTCGAAGGTCGCGCCGGAGTTCTTGTCGAGCCAGGTCAGCACGCGGCCGACCTCGGTCATCACCTCGGGACCGATACCGTCACCGGGCAAAAGGAGCAGATTGAAGGACGCCATATTTCTTCCCTTGTCTTGAAACCAACCGTTCGCGAAGGCCGTCAGGCCTTGAGTTTTTCCAGCCAGGCTTCCGCCTGCGCCTTGACGTTGGCGGGGGCGGTACCGCCATAGCTCGTGCGGCTCTTCACCGAATTCTCGACGCCGAGCACCTCGAATATCTCCGCCGTGATCCTCGGTTCGATCGCTTGCATTTCTTCCAGGGCCAGAGCGTCGAGATCGCGCCCGGACTGCGCGGCGAGGCCGACGACACGGCCGGTGACGTGATGGGCCTCGCGGAACGGCATGTTGAGCGTGCGCACGAGCCAGTCGGCAAGATCGGTCGCGGTCGAGTAGCCGGCGCCGGCGGCGGCCTGCATCCGTTCCCGGTTCGGCTCCATGTCGGAGACCATGCCGGTCATCGCCGCGACCGCGAGTTCCGCGGCATCGAGGGCGTCGAAGAACGGCTCCTTGTCCTCCTGCATGTCCTTCGAATAGGTCAGCGGCAGGCCCTTCATCACCGTCAGCAGGCCGACCATCGCGCCGAAGATGCGGCCGGTCTTGGCGCGCACCAGCTCGGCGGCGTCGGGATTGCGCTTCTGCGGCATGATCGAGGACCCGGTCGTCCAGGCGTCCGACAGGTGGACGAAGCCGAACTGGGCCGACGACCAGATAACGATCTCCTCGGCGAAACGCGACAGGTGCATCGCCATGATCGACAGCGCGGACAGCGTTTCGAGCACGAAATCGCGGTCGGCGACGGCATCGAGCGAATTGGCCGTCGGCCGGTCGAAGCCGAGGGCCTTCGCGGTCATCTCGCGGTCGATCGGAAACGAGGTGCCGGCGAGCGCGGCCGATCCGAGCGGGCTTTCGTTGAGCCGCCTGCGGGCGTCGACGACGCGGCCGCGGTCGCGGCCCGTCATCTCGACATAGGCAAGCAGGTGGTGGCCGAAGGTGACGGGCTGCGCCGCCTGCAGGTGGGTGAAGCCCGGCATCACTGCGTCGTAGTGTGCCGCGGCCTTGCCGGCCAGCGCACGCTGCAGGGCCGCGAGCGCCGTATCCAGCCGGTCGAGCGCGTCGCGCACGTACAGGCGGAAATCGGTCGCCACCTGGTCATTGCGCGAGCGGGCGGTATGCAGCCTGCCGGCCGCGGGGCCGACGAGCTCGGAGAGCCGCGACTCGACATTCATGTGAATGTCCTCGAGCGCGGTCGAGAAATTGAACGATCCGGACTCGATCTCTGACGCGATCGTGTCTAGACCGTGAGTGATCGCCTTCGCATCTTCGGGCGTCAGGATGCCGGTTTCCGCCAGCATGGCCGCATGCGCCTTGGAGCCGGCGATGTCCTGTTGCCACAGGCGGCGATCGAAATCGATGGACGCGTTGATCGCTTCCATCACAGCATCGGGACCTGCGACGAAACGGCCGCCCCACATCTTGTTGCTCATGGCGTCACTCTCATGGCGTTATTTCCCCGGGGGCGGACCCCGGTGCCGGTTAGGGACTAAGAAGACACGATGGACCAGAACAGATCTTCCGGCCGCGGCCGCATCGTCTTGATCGGCGCGTTGGGCGTCGCCGCCGCGATTGCTGCCGTCGGCATATACGGGATCGTTGGGCAGAATGGCAACGGTGAGGCCGGTCTTTGCTCGAGTTCAAGCGCGCTGGCGGCGACGGTCGACGGTCTGGCGACCGGTGAGGTGGCGGCCCTGATCATCAACGAATCACCGAAGCCAGCGCCGGAATTGACCTTCGTCGACGACACCGGTGCCGAGCGGGCGCTCTCCGACTGGAAGGGCAGGGCGGTTCTGTTCAATCTGTGGGCGACGTGGTGCGCACCCTGTCGCTACGAGATGCCGGCGCTCGACAACCTACAGGCCGAGTTCGGCGGGGACGAATTCGAGGTGGTCGCGGTCAATATAGACACCGGTGGCGACGACAAGCCGAGGAAATTCCTGGCCGAGGTGAAGGTCGACGATCTCGCCTACTATGCCGATCACACAACGGACGTTTTCCGCGAACTTAAGAAGGCCGGCAGGGCGTTCGGGCTGCCGACGACGCTGCTTATCGACAGGGACGGCTGCGAGATAGCCCATATGGCCGGGCCGGCGGAATGGGATTCGGACGACGCGAAAGGTGTCGTGCGCGCCTTGATAGGCGGGACCCAACAATAGGTTTCGTTACGTCAGGCGAAAATTTCGTTCAGGCTGTTGAAGCTTTCGGCGGCTTTCTGGAGTTCCCGGTTGCGCGCCTGGACGTCGGCCTCGATGCGCGTGACGGCCTGCCGCATGGCGAGGTTGACGAGCTCCTGGCCCGCCGAGGCGTTGATCGAGAACAGGGAGGTCGCGTAGGACTTCGCCGAGGTGGCGCCTTGCTGGACGGCCTGACGGTTCATCCGCGTGCCGTAGTTGAAGCGCTTTGACTGCGCCGTCTGGTTCGCAAGGTGGAACTTGCCGCCGATCGCCATCGGATCTCCTCCAACGACTTCGGTTTCTACGGATAAGACATTAACGAATTGGTGTGGCGGGCCCGTCTGTCGGCCGCCCGGCGCGTTCTTCAGGCCGTTATGTCGAGGTTGCCGCCAACCCCGGCAGCGGTGTTCTTTGCCAGTCGAGCGAGATTTTCGCTGCTCTGTTCGAGCATGGCGACGACAGTCTGGCCGGCCTCGGCGTTCATCTTCAGAATCTTGGCCGCCGCCGCCGTCTGTACTTTGGCCGCACTGGCGGATGCAAACGATGCGGCGATGGCGCTCGGTTCCATGGGCTACTCCGATATGGGCGGAGGGAACCTTGACGGGCGGCTCTTAAGTTTCCGCTAAGCGCGACAGAGGTCGCGAAGACGCGCCGATCAAACCGAGATGTCGAGAACGTCGCCCGTGCCCGCGGCCACGTCGGCGGCGATGCGCTCCAGTTCGTCGGCGCTTTCGCGGAATGCCTCGAGCACGCGTTCGGCCGCCTTCGGGTTCATGTCCATCATCTTGGCCGTGACCGCGAGGGCGACATCCGCCTTATGGCGGGCGAGAAATACCGAGACGGCAAGCGTCGGATCCATCGGAATTCGACCTTTAATTCAGCAGGTGATCCCGACTCTCGCGCCACCGGCTTAACGCGAGCTTTAAAGAAACGGTTAATATGCCGGGACGGCCTTGCCTCCGAAGCTCCCGACCGGTGTGCTTGGTGGCGGTCAGACCGTGATGTCGAGTGACGTGCCGGTGCCTTTGGCCAGTTCGTCCATCTCGCGTTCCATCGATGCGACGGTGTCGTCTACGGCCTCGACCAGATCCTTGGCGTCCTGCGGATCCGGGTTCTGCATCTTGGCCGCGAACGCCATGGCCAACTCGGCTCGATGTTTGGCGAGCAGCATCGATACTGCGATCTGAGATATCATGGTGTTACGAGCCTCTGGACCGATAACGTCGAGAGTGTCTCGCTGCCGGATTAACGGGACCTTTAAATAAAAGGTAAACGGGCGACGCCCTTTCGGGCGCCCTTGGCCGGTTGTCCGCATCCAAGCGGCACTGGCGCGAAGCCTGCGCTTGGCTGGGATGTCCGCTCAGACGGTGTGCCAGACTACCGTCGCCGCCTTAAGATTTGATTGAGCCGGGGACCGGGAACCGTGCCGGCAGCGGTGTGAACCCGGCGGCACCGTGAACCCGGCTGGCGCGAGGGCGACAGGCTGTCGCCCCTCTATGCGTCAAACCCGTATGACCATGCCCGAAGGGGCGGTCGCGATCAGCGGGTGGGAACGGGCGTCTCGCCGCGATAGTCGTAGAAACCGCGCTGGGCCTTGCGGCCGAGCCAGCCGGCCTCGACGTATTTCACCAGGAGCGGGCAGGGCCGGTACTTGGAGTCGGCAAGGCCTTCGTAAAGCACCTGCATGATCGACAGACAGGTATCCAGGCCGATGAAGTCTGCAAGTTCGAGCGGACCCATCGGGTGGCGCGCGCCAAGGCGCATGGCGGTGTCGATGGCTTCCACCGAGCCTACGCCCTCGTAGAGGACGTAAACCGCCTCGTTAATCATCGGCAGCAGGATGCGGTTGACCATGAAGGCCGGGAAGTCTTCGGACACCGCGATGGTCTTGCCGAGCTCGTCGACGAAATTGCGGGCTGTCTCGAAGGTGGCGTCCTCGGTGGCGATGCCACGGACGAGTTCCACCAGCTCCATGACCGGCACCGGATTCATGAAATGAATTCCGATGAAGCGCTCCGGCCGGTCGGTCGAAGCGGCGAGCCGGGTGATCGAAATCGACGAGGTGTTGGTGGAAAGCAGCGCCTCCGGCTTCAGGACAGGGCACAGCGCCTTGTAGATCTCGCGCTTGACGGTCTCGTTCTCGACCGCAGATTCGATCACGAGATCGACTTCGCCGAGGCCGGGTAGCGTCGGGCACGCGGAAATACGGCTGAGCGCGCCCTGGCGTTCTTCCTCGGTGATGCGGCCGGAGGAAACCTGCCGGGCCATGTTGCCATTGATGGTGGCAAGTCCGGACTCGATGCGGTCGACATTGACGTCGTGGAGCCTGACGTCGAACCCGCCCAAGGCGCAGACATGCGCGATGCCGTTGCCCATCTGGCCGGCGCCGATAACGCCGACCGTACGGATCTTTGTGCCTGTCGTGCCGTCTGTCACGCTCGCTTCACTCCATCATCCAGTCGTGCACGAGCTATCACGTTCGGCATGCCGCGTGAAGTGGATTCATGCTGCAACGCACCAACGCCCCGGCATTACTTGCCAATCTTGGCCAGTTCCTGCTCCAGCTCCGGCAGGATCTGGAAGAGGTCGCCAACCAGGCCGTAGTCGGCGACCTGGAAGATCGGTGCCTCCTCGTCCTTGTTGATGGCGACGATGACCTTGGAGTCCTTCATGCCGGCGAGATGCTGGATCGCGCCGGAGATGCCGACCGCCACGTAGAGTTCCGGTGCGACGACCTTGCCGGTCTGGCCCACCTGGTAGTCGTTCGACATGTAGCCGGCGTCGACGGCGGCGCGGCTGGCACCGATCGCGGCCCCGAGCCTGTCGGCCACCGGCATCAGCACCTTCTCGAAGTTCTCGCCGGAGGCCATGCCGCGGCCGCCGGAAACGACGATCTTCGCCGATGTCAGCTCCGGGCGATCGGACTTGGTCAGTTCCTCGCCGATGAATTCGGAAACAGCCGGCAGATCTGGGACCGTGGCCGCCTCGACCGAGGCCGAGCCGTTCATCTCGACGGCCGGGAACGCGGTGGCCCGCACCGTGACGACCTTCTTGGGATCGTTCGACTTCACCACCTGAATGGCGTTGCCGGCGTAGATCGGCCGCTCGAACGTGTCGGGACCTTCAACCGCCGTGATCTCGGAGACCTGCATGACGTCGAGCAGGGCCGCGACCCGAGGCATGAAATTCTTGGCGCTGGTCGTCGCTGCGGCGACGATGGCGTCATAACCGCCGGCGAGGGATGCCACGAGTGCCGCCATCGGCTCGGCCAGGCGGTGCTCGAGCGCGCCGGCCTCGACCAGCAGCACCTTGCGGGCACCGGCGAGCTTCGCGGCGTCTTCGGCAACGGCCGCGCAGCCCTGGCCCGCGACCAGCACATCGACGTCGGAGCCGATGGCCTGAGCGGCGCTCATGGCCTTCGCGGTCATGTCGCTGAGGGCGGCGTTGTCGTGTTCGGCAATGAGAAGAACGGCCATCAGATTACACCCGCCTCGTTCTTGAGTTTGTCCACCAGTTCCGCGACGGACCCGACCTTGACGCCGGCCTGGCGCGCGGGGGGCTCGGTGGTCTTGACGACCTCGAGCCGCGGGGCGACGTCGACGCCGTAGTCGCCGGGCGTCTTTTCGTCGATCGGCTTCTTCTTGGCCTTCATGATGTTGGGCAACGAGGCGTAGCGCGGCTCGTTGAGGCGCAGGTCCGTGGTGACGATCGCGGGCGCGTTCAGCTTCACCGTCTGCAGGCCGCCGTCGACTTCCCGTATGACGGTGATCGAGCCGTCGCCGATCTCGACCTTCGAGGCGAAGGTGCCCTGCGGCCAGCCGAGCAGGGCGGCCAGCATCTGGCCGGTCTGGTTTGCGTCGTCGTCGATCGCCTGCTTGCCGAGGATCACGAGGCCGGGGCCTTCGGCCTCGACAACGCCCTTGAGGATCTTGGCGACTGCGAGCGGTTCGACCGGCGTGTCGGACTTGACCAGGATGCCGCGGTCGGCGCCCATGGCCAGCGCGGTCCGGATGGTCTCGGCGGCCTGGGCCGGACCGATCGACACGGCGATGATCTCCTCGGCCTTGCCGGCCTCCTTGAGCCGGATTGCTTCCTCGACGGCGATTTCGTCGAACGGATTCATCGACATCTTCACATTGGCCAGCTCAACGCCCGTGCCGTCCGCCTTGACGCGGATCTTGACGTTGTAGTCGACCACCCGCTTGACGGGCACCAATACCTTCATAGAGCGCAACTCCCTCAGTGGGGACACGGAAAGAAAACGATGTGCCACGGGTTTTGATGCAGTGCACACCGACAAGGCCTGAACGGACATGAAATCCGTGCTTCGCCCCATTATACAATCGACAGCGGGCCGAAGCGCGGCGGACGGTAATTGCGGTGCAGCAAAGTGTCAACGCCGGGGCGACGCGATGGGGTGCGGCGCTCTCGGGGGCGGCGCTCAGGAACGGGATGGCGGCAGGGCCGTGACGAGGCCGCGGTCGAACAGCGGCACGCCGCGCCGGCGCATGAAGACGACGAGGACCGCGCCGGCGGCCAGACCGCCGACATGCGCCCACCAGGCGACGGAGTCGTTTTCCGCCGCGGTCAGGATCGAGAAAACCTGCAGGACCACCCAGAAACCGAGCACCCAGGCCGCTTTCAGCCTGAGCGGGACGCGCCACAGAACCAATACCCAGACCTTCACGTTGGGATGCAGCATCAGGTAGGCGGCGATGACGCCGGATACCGCCCCGCTGGCGCCGACCAGCGGGGCAACTGACTGCGGCTGGGCGAAATCGTGAACCAGCGCGGCGGCGACACCGCACAGGAGATAGAAGGCTAGGAAGCGCCAATGGCCCATGGCGTCCTCGACATTGTCGCCGAAGACCCAGAGGAACAGCATGTTGGAGGCCAGGTGCAGGAAACCGCCATGCACGAACTGGTAGGTCAGGAGCGTGAAGCTCTCCGGTACGATGGCGTACTGGGCCGGCAGCTCCCGGTAGTCGTTGAACACGGCCGGGATGAGGCCGAAGGTATAGGCCGTGGTCTCGAGCGCATCGGCGAATATGCCGCTGACGAAGACGACGTAGACAAAGACGTTGACGACGATCAGCGCGACCGTGACGTACTGGAACGGGAGATGACGCAGCGGATTGTTGTCGCTGATCGGCACGAACATGTCCGGCTCCCCCGTATTCCGCTAGCCGAGCATAGTACTCAGCGGTTCTGTCCGGCCACCCACAAGACCTCGTCACTGCCCTTGCCGTTGGCCCAGCGGCTGGCGACGAACAGGAAATCCGACAGCCGGTTGGCGTACTTGAGCGCCATTTCGCCGACGCGCTCGCCCTCGCTCATGGCCAGTTCGACCATCAGCCGTTCGGCCCGGCGCGAAACCGTGCGGGCCAGATGCAGATGCGCCGCGGCCGGCGTGCCGCCCGGCAGGACGAAGGACCGCAGCGGCTTCAGATCGGCATTCAGACGATCGATCTCGCTTTCAAGGCGCGTCACCTGAGCCTCAACGATACGCAGCGGCTCCCATTCCAGTGTCTCGCCCGTGTCGGGCGTGCACAGGTCCGCGCCCAGGTCGAACAGGTCATTCTGGATGCGGCCCAGCATCGTGTCGAGCTCGGCGAGCTCGGGATCGGCCGCGGTGTGGAGGCGGACGATGCCGATCGTCGCGTTGGTCTCGTCGACGGTGCCGTACGCCGAGACCCTGAGATCGTGCTTCGGCCGGCGCTCGCCGGTCGACAGGGCGGTCGTGCCGGCATCGCCGGTCTTCGTGTAGATCTTGTTCAGGATGACCATCGTGCGCTTCCGCTAGTGCCGGCTCATCAGCCAGATCGTCACCATGATCACGCAGATCGCCAGGAATTGCAGGCCGACGCGCCAGCGCATCAGCTTCTGCGACATATTGGGGCTGCCCCCGCGCATCATGTTCCACAGGCCGAGCAGCAGGACGACGGCCACGGCGGCGATGGCGACGGGTACGATGTAGGTGACGAACAGGTCGGACATTTCGGGTGCTTTCTCGCCGGTCGGTGCGCCGGCATCAAGCGTTCATAGCAAAGATCGTTGCGTTGAGCACCGTCGCGAACGCGACCCAGGCGAGATAGGGCGCCATCAACAGGCCGGCGGGACGCGAAACCGCGCGGAACAGCCAGGTGGTCCGCGCGACGGCCGCGAGCAGGGGCAGGATGATCAGAAGGCCGAAGAGCGGGCTTTGGGCACCGAAGAACGCCCAGGACCAAATGGCATTGAGGGTCAATTGCACCGCGAAGGCGAAAAGACCACGCCGTCGCCGCGCGTCGAATGCCGGGGCGCGCCAGACAAGCCAAGCGGCGACCGCCATCATGATGTAGAGCGCGGTCCAGACGATGGGAAAAACGACGGGCGGCGGCGTCCATGCCGGTTTCGCAATGCCGGCGTACCAGGGATCGATATTGGGCGTGGTGGCGAGCGAGCCGAGAAAGCCGACGATCAGGCACAGGGCCAGGAGGCCGCCGAGTGCGGCGGCATCCGCAAGGCGCGACCGTTCCGGATCCTGGTAGCTTATGCCTGTCATGGGTGGCGACTCCTCCACATTCACGGCAGATACGGTGCCGGACGCTCGGCAAGATCACTCGGACGTCATTTTTCCGCGTCGGAGGCGCGCGCGAGAAATGCGTGCAATGCCCGGGTCGGCAATGCCCGCCGCAGGCCAGCGGCCACGCCCGCGGGGACCGTGACCCGGTATCGCGGTCGGGGGGCGGGCGCGTCCAGCGCGTGGCGCAGCTTCACGAATACCGCCTCGGGCCCGCGTTTGAAACGCGACGCGGAGCCGCCGCGTTCCATTCGGGCGATGCGGGTGCGGTAAGTCTCCCGGTGGATCGACCCATCGATATCGATCGTCCGGCGGAACACCTCCAGCGCGTTCGGCTCGAAAAGGCTGTCGATCGGTCCCGGTTCGATCAGGCTGACATGGATGCCGGTGCCGAGAAGCTCCAGCCGCATCGTTTCGCTCAGGCCTTCAAGAGCGTATTTCGAGGCGATGTAGGCGCCGCGATATTTCATCGGGATATAGCCGAGCACCGAGGAGCACTGGACGATACGGCCGTGCCCCTGTTCGCGCATCACCGGGATCAGGCGCCGGGTCAGCGTATGCCAGCCGAAGAAGTTCGCTTCGAACTCGGCCCGCAATACATCCGTCGGCAGATCCTCGACAGCGCCGGCCTGGGCGTAGGCGCCGTTGTTGAACAGGGCGTCAATACGGTGGCCGGTGGCGGCGAGCACGGAGTCGGCTGCGTCATGGATCGAGGCTTCGTCCGCATAGTCGAGCCGGACCGCCTCGAAGCCGGCGCGAAGGAGCCGGTCGACATCGGCGGGCTTGCGGGCGGCGGCGAAGACGCGCCAGCCGGTTTCGCGCAGCCGCTCGGCGCAATGGGCGCCGATGCCGCTCGAGCAGCCGGTAATCAGGATGGAGCGATCGGTCACGGGTGTGCTGCCTTAGAAGTCGAGCGCGGAGAGGTGTTCGCCGAGGAAATCGTAGACGAAACGGATCCGGCGTGAATGACGCAGATCGCGGTGGGCGGTCAACCAGATCGGCAGTACCAGAACCTCGTGTTTCAGGTCGGGGAACAGCTGAACAAGGCCGTCGCGGCGGCCCAGATACACGGGGCCGAACCCGATGCCGAAACCGGCTTTCGCCATTTCCCATCCAGCCGCCTGGGAATCGCAACGATAGCTGAAGAAGTCCCGGTCGATTTCAAATCCTACACGTCGGAAACCGCGGACGATGACGTCGATACGGTCGAAACCGATCATGGAATGTCCGTCGAGGTCGGCAAGTTCGGTGGGCGTGCCGCGCCGCGCCAGATAGTCGGGATGGGCGAACATGCCAATCGCGACGTCATTGACGTGACGCGTGATCACATCGTTCTGCTCGGGGCGGAACATCCTGAGCGCGATATCGGCTTCGCGCAGAAGCAGGTTGTCCGGCGTCATGCTGGCCACCACGTCGATTCCGATCCGCGGTTCGGCCAGATGCAGGGCGGCGAGGATATCGGGCAGAAGATAGATCGCCACCATCTCGCTCGCGGTGATGCGGACGGTGCCTTCGATAGCCTCGGCCTTGCCTTCGGCGATGCGCCGCAGGCTTTCGGCGCGCTCTCGCATGTCCTGGGCATGTTCGACCAGCGAGAGGCCGGTTTCGGTAATCCGCAGACCCGACGACGTGCGGTCGAACAGGCGCACGCCAAGCGTCTCCTCCAGATCGCCGATATGGCGGCCCACGGTCGGCTGGCTGATGCCGAGCCGCCGCGCCGCCGCCGACAGGCTGCCGGTCTCGGCGGTGGCGAGGAAGGAGGGGATCAGGTTCCAGTCCAGGTTCCGTGACGACATGGAACACCTTCGGATTGCAGCAGTTTTGCCCAATCATTCATTTTCGAATAGCCGCATGTCAATTCTTGCTGATGTTCATTCGGCTTTGTAGGGCCCATGTCCTCCTGTGTTCGGCAAGCAAACCACGTTCGAAGAAGGAGAAGGCCATGATCGACCGCCACGGGGACCGTAAGACGGCGCTGATACTGGGCGCGCGCGGCCGGCTCGGGAGAGTCGTTGTGGACGAATTCGTCCGGCGCGGCTGGCGGGTGCGGACCCTGGTGCGATCCGCGACTGGCGTGCCGGAGTCAGATGGCGTCACGGCGATCGCGGGCGATGCCCGGTCCCGGCGCGACCTGATCGCCGCGGCCGAGGGCGTGGACGTCATCGTCAATGCGACCAATCCGCCGTTTCCGGACTGGCATCCGGCCGTGTTCGAGATCACCGAGGCGGTCATCGCGGCGGTGCGGACCAGCGGAGCGGTGCATCTGTTCCCCGGCAATATCTACAACTACGGCTGGCCGATGCCGGATGTCATCAGCGAGACGACCCAGCAGCGGCCGACGACCCGGAAGGGTGCGATCCGGGTGGAGGCGGAGCGTCGATATCGCGAGGCTGCCGATCTCTACGGCGTTCGCACGATCGTGTTGCGAGCGGGCGACTACTTCGGCGGCGACGGACGCGGCAGCTGGTTCGACCAGGTCATCGCCGACAAGGTGGCACGCGGCAGGATGACCTATCCGGGGCCGCTCAACCTGGCCCATGCCTGGGCCTATCTTCCGGACCTAGCGGCAACCTTCGAGGCACTGGCGCGACAGAGCGACGAATACGGCACCTTTGAGACGTTCCATTTCGCCGGGCATACGGCGACCGGCGCCGATGTAGCGGCGGCGATGGAGACGGCGATCGGTCGACCGCTGTCGGTCGGGCGGCTGCCGTGGCGCGTGATCCGGCTCGCCGCGCCGGTCGTGCGGTCGTGGCGGGAGCTTTCCGAGCTCGCCTACCTCTGGCACGTGCCGCACAGGCTGGACGGGGCCAAGCTCGAAATGGCGATCGGCGAGATCCCGCACACGTCGTTCGACCGCGCGATCCGTGAGAGCCTCGACGCTCTGGGTATCGATACCCGTCCGACCCGGCCGGCCGCGGCGCAACTGGCCACCGTTTAGCGCGCGACGCCCGATCATCGCGCTGCCGGCGGGGGCTGCCGAGACTGCCCCTTCCGATCGGTCAGGCGTTCTGTGCTATGCTCTCGGAACAGAGAAGCAAGAGGGAGCGTCCGGATGCGACGAGCGATCCAACGACTGACACTGGCGGGCGCCGGCGTCCTGTTTGCGCAGGCGGCGCTTGCGGGTCCCATCATCCTCAGGAACGACTACGCCCCAAGTATCTGCGGCCTCGAGGTCTCCGTCGGCGAGAACGCGCCGAACGCGCCGGTGCAGCAGTTCGGCGGCATCGAACAGCCGTGGGAGCAGTCCTTCGACGCATCGAAGATCTGCTACCGGGTTTCCGAACCGCCGGACACCTGCGGGACCTGGAGCGACTGGCGTTGCTGCGAAGCCAAGGACGGCGAGTCGCTCTGCGCGATCGAGTGATCCCGCAGTCTTACCCGAGATGAAGCGGAGGTCGGCGGAACCCTAGTTCCCGCCGTCGAGCAGGCGCCGTGCGATTACTTGTGCCTGGATCTCGGCCGCGCCCTCGAAGATATTGAGGATGCGGGCGTCACAGAGAACGCGGCTTACGGGGAATTCCAGCGCGAAGCCGTTGCCGCCGTGGATCTGGACCGCGTTGTCGGCGGCGGCCCAGGCGACACGCGCGCCGAGCAGCTTGGCCATGCCGGCCTCGAGGTCGCAGCGCCGTCCGGCGTCCTTCTCCCGAGCGGCATAGTAGGTAAGCTGGCGGGCGATCAGGATTTCGGCCGCCATCATCGCCAGCTTGTCGGAAACGCGCGGGAACTCGACGGTGGCCTTGCCGAACTGGATCCGCTCCATTGCGTAGTTGAGGCCGAGCTCCATCGCGCATTGGGCGACGCCGATGGCGCGCGCCGCCGTCTGGATGCGGGCGGACTCGAAGGTCTGCATCAGCTGCTTGAAGCCCTGGCCCTCCTCTCCGCCGAGCAGGTTCTCCGCCTTCACCTCGAAGCCATCGAAGGAGATGTCGAACTCCTTCATGCCGCGATAGCCGAGCACCTCGATCTCGCCGCCGGACATGCCGGGCGCGGGGAACGGATCCTCGTCTGTGCCGCGCGGCTTCTCCGCGAGCAGCATCGACAGGCCGCGGTAGCCCTTCTCGTCCGGATTGGTGCGCACGAGCAGCGTCATCAGGTCGGCGCGGACGGGATGGGTGATCCAGGTCTTCTGGCCGGTCACCTTGTAGACGTCGCCGTCGAGGATCGCGCGGGTCCGCAGCGAGGCGAGGTCCGAACCGGTGTTCGGCTCGGTGAAGACGGCGGTCGGCAGAACTTCGCCGGAGGCGATCAGCGGCAACCATTTCTGCTTCTGCGCGTCGGTGCCGCCGGCCAGGATCAGCTCGGCGGCGATCTCGGAGCGGGTGCCGAGCGAGCCGACGGCGATCCAGCCGCGCGACAGTTCCTCGGAGACGACGCACATGGATTCCTTGCCGAGGCCGAGCCCGCCGTATTCCTCGGGGATCGTCAGGCCGAAGACGCCGAGCTCGGCGACATGCTGGACCACTTCCATCGGAATGTAGGCGTTTTCCAGGTGCCATTCCTGTGCGCTCGGCACCACTTCGGACTCGGCGAAGCGACGCATCTCGACGCGCATCGCCTCGAGCGTCTCGTCGAGACCGGGGTCGCCGATGTCGCCGGGGCCCTTGTCGCGCATCAGCGCGACGAGGCGCGCGCGTGCTTCCGGCGTATTGCCGCCGGCGATCAGCTGGCGCACGGTTTCGGTCATGAACTGGGCGACGTCGCCGTCGCTCAGGCCGAGATCGCCGGGGCGCACGAATTCGCCCTGGCTCATCGGAATGCCGCCGGCGATCTGCGCCAGGTATTCGGACGCGCCGATGCGCACGCACAGGTCTTCGGCCTCGCCGAAGCGGCCTTCGGCGCTCAGGCGCTCGGTATAGGCGGCGAGCTGACGGATCGCCTCGGCATAGGTCCCAAGCCACGACAGGCCATGGGCGGCGCGCTGGTTCGCCTCCAGTTTCGCCGGCGATACCTTGCCGGCCTCGGTGACTTGCGCGGCGACGGCGCTGCGCGCCTGTGCGAGCAGACGGCCTGCCGCATCGGCGGCTTGCGTGAGAGCGGCGGCGAGATCGGGCTGGGCATTCGAGGCGGCGGCAAGCGACATTCTTGGCGGTCCGGTTTCTATGTTGCAGTGCGGCGAAAATAACGTCTGCGGCGGCCAACGCAAACCGACTTTGGGTCGTGAAGCCGAATTTCCTTATGTCGATGTGCGTGTGGCGATCGCGACACCGCCGACGGTGACGGCCATACCGGCGATCTGCACGAGGGTCAGAGTCTCGTCATAAAGGAGCCAGGCGATCAGCGCGGTACACGGCGGGACGAGGTAAAACAGGGTCGACAGCCGGGCGACCGCGCCGCGGCGGATCAGGATCATGTAGATCAGGATCGCGCCGATCGACAGCACCAGAACGAGCCAGGCCATGGCGAAGATCACCTCGCCGGTCCATTCGATGCGCAGGTCCTCCGTCGCCAGCGCGCCGATGCCAACGACGATGGCGCCGCCGACATATTGCAGGAAGGTGCCGGTGCGCAGGTCGGTGTTCGCGGCATGCGCCTTCTGCCAGATCGAGCCCAGCACGATGCTCAAGACCGCGAAAAGGGTCGCGCCGACGGTTACCGGGGTGATGCCGGCGCCAGTCATCTCGATCTTGGGACCAAGTACCAGCGCCAGACCGACGAGGCCGACGAGGAGGCCGAACCAGTGCGAGCGCGTGACCTGCTCGCCGAGGAAAGGTCCGGCCAGCAGCCCCGTCAAAAGAGGTTGCAGGGCTACTATAAGCGCTGCGATCCCGGCGGGCAGGCCATGGTATACCGCCCAGAAAACACCGCCGAGATAGCCGCCCTGGAGCAAGGCGCCGGCGATCATGGAATCGGCGGTTGCGCGTCCCCGGCGGGGCCAGCTGGCGCCGCTGATGATCGCGGCGATCAGCAGCAGTGCGCCGGCGATGACGAACCGCAGGAATAGGAAACTCAACGGCTCGGCGCCGCCTGCCGCCGCCCGCGCGCCGATATAGCCCGTCGACCAGAGCAGCACGAACAGGCCTGGCATGATCCGGACGAATACCGTCTCGTCTGGAGGCGCGGAGGCTGGGACGGGCGGTTCGGATCGCATCGCAGCCGGTTATCGTTTTACGTCAGCGTATACAAGCGCCGGATCGCAGTAGCCGCCATGCGTTGAAGACCGGGCTTGTCGGTGGCGGACCGGAAATCCCAGAATGGGCGTGATGACGGACAAAGACGATTCGACTGGAAACGAGGGCGCGGAGAGCGCGAACGCTGAACCGGATGCGGGCCGGCCGGCGACGGCGGCGGGCATGCGCCGCTATCTCCACTGGAAAGCATCCCGCAAGGACGCGTGGTGGTTCTCCAAGGCCATCTACCGCGCGGCGGAGCGGTTCCTGATGGATGACGGCCTCTACATGGCGAGCGCTCTCGCCTTTTCGCTGGTGCTGGCGATCTTTCCCTTCATCATCTTCATGACGGCCCTGACCGGCTTCCTCGGCGGCCCGCGACTGGCCGGATGGATCACCCGCGCCCTCTTCGACACGCTGCCCGATCAGGTCGCGCAGGCGCTGGAACCCGAAATCTGGAATGTCCTGATTCGCGACGCCGGCGGCGGTCTGCTCACCTTTTCGCTGCTCGTTATGCTGATAAGCGTGTCCGGCGCCGTGGAGACGGTGCGCGGCGGGCTCAATCGCGCCTACGGCCTGGCCGAGACGCGTTCGGTGTTTCGAACCCGTATCGAGTCCATCCTGTTCGTGATCCTGACCACCGTCGCGCTGACGGTCGTGGCATTCGTCGCCGTCATTGCGCCGGTCGCCTATACCGCGGTGCTCTCGTTCGTCCCGGATGCGGTCGACCTGCATCCGACCTTCGATCTCCTGCGCCAGGTTTCCCTGGCCCTGATCCTGGCGGCGTTGCTATTTGCCTTGCACGTGCTGCTTCCCGACTACGAGAAGCGCCATCCACCGGTCTGGCCGGGCGTTCTGGCGACCCTGGCGCTCTGGTGGCTTTCCGCACGCGCGTTCTCCTGGTACCTGGCCTCGTTCGCCGACTATGCGCGTGTCTATGCCGGCCTTGCCGGCATCGTGGCGGCTTTGATCTTTTTCTATCTGGCGAGCGCCATTCTGCTGTTCGCCGGTGCGCTCAACCGCGCTGTTCAGGAAGGGCGGCGGGAGCAGGCGGCCGGTTCATGAACCGGCGTCGGCGGGGCGGCAGTCGCGCAGATCCTTCAACGCATTTCCCGCGGCCGTTGCAGCCTTGTCGATAACGGCGTCGGTGATCGCGATCTTGCGCTCGCGCAGCGACTGAAGGGTGTTCTGCATCGTGTCGAGCCGGACGCCGAGCGCGTCGACACGGGCGTCGATGTCGCTACGGCGTTCCCCGATCGCGGCGCGGAGTTCGGCGATCTCCGTCGAAGCGACGCGCAGTTCGGCCAGCGCATCGGCGGGATTGAGCCCGGTGGAGGCGATGGCTGCCTCTGTCACGTCGCCGGCGATGTCGGTCGAGAACGTGCGGACCTTGCCGATCAGAACGATTCCCGAAATCGCGGCGACGATGAACAGCAGCAGCGTCGCGTTGATTAGGGCCAGCAGCAGATTGCCGATGGTCCGGCCGAAGCGCGCGCCGAACGACGGTTGCGATTGTGTTTGAGTCATGACTGTCTCCCGCGTCCGGCGCGGACGGCTCCGCGCCGAATCCCGGGAGACAGGTTACACCGGTTCGAGGAGATTCTTGACCGGTGATCGCGGCGCCGGTCAGCCGGCGCTCGCCTCCAGCACGTCCTCGAAGCTTCTCAGGCCCGTCGCCGGCGATTGCACGAGAACGGCCATGTTCCCCGGGGCGTGCTCGTTCTTCCACATCTTCATGTGCGCCTTGGGGATCTGCGCCCAGGGGAAGACTTCGGACATGCACGGGTCGATGCGCCGCTCGATAACGAACTTGTTGGCGTCGCTGGCCTGCTTCAGATGGGCGAAATGCGAGCCCTGGACGCGCTTCTGGCGCATCCACACGTAGCGGGCATCGAAGGTCAGGTTGTACCCGCTCGTTCCGGCGCAGAAGACGACCATGCCGCCGCGCTTCGCCACCAGGCAGGAGACCGGGAAGGTCGCTTCGCCGGGGTGCTCGAACACCATGTCGACGTCGTTGCCCTTGCCGGTGATGTCCCAGATCGCCTTGCCGAAGGCGCGCGCGCCCTTCAGCCACGCGGCGTATTCCGGCGTGTTGACCGTCGGCATCTGGCCCCAGCAGTCGAAGTCTCTGCGGTTGATGACGCCGCGCGCGCCGAGCGAGGTGACGAACTCGCGCTTGTCGTCGTCGGAAATGACGCCGATGGCGTTGGCGCCGGCGGCGGCGATGAGCTGGATCGCCATGGAGCCGAGACCGCCGGACGCGCCCCAGACCAACACGTTGTCGGCAGGCTTGAGGTCATGCGGCGGGTGGCCGAACAGCATGCGGTACGCGGTCGCCAGCGTCAGCGTGTAACAGGCCGATTCCTCCCAGGTCAGGTGCTGGGGGCGCGGCATCAGCTGCTGGGCCTGGACGCGGCAGAACTGGGCGAACGAGCCGTCCGGCGTCTCGTATCCCCAGATGCGCTGGGTCGGCGAGAACATCGGGTCGCCGCCGTTGCATTCCTCGTCGTCACCATCGTCCTGGTTGCAGTGGATGACGACTTCGTCGCCGACCTTCCAGCGCTTTACCTTGGACCCGACGGCCCAGACGATGCCCGAGGCATCGGAGCCGGCGACATGGAGGTCGGCCTTGTGGACGGCGAAGGGGGTGATCGGCTGGCCGAGCGCGGCCCAGATGCCGTTGTAGTTCACGCCGGCGGCCATCACGAGCACCAGCACTTCGTTGGAATCGATCTCCCAGGTCGGCACCACCTCGACCTGCATCGCCTCGTCCGGCGGGCCGTGGCGGTCCTGCCGGATCGCCCAGGCGTACATATTCTTGGGGACATGACCGAGCGGCGGAATCTCCCCCACTTCGTAAAGGTCTTTCTTCTCGGCTTCGTAGACCGGGGGTTGGGCCTGCTCCGCGACGTTCGTCGCCATAGTTCACCTCCCATTTCCGCGGGACTGTCCGCGAGACCAATCAAGTTCGGTGGCCCGATCCGTCCTGTCGGACGACGCAGGGCCGTGCGGGTCCTACACATGCCCCAAACTGGTGTTGCAGTGCAACAAGAACCATGCCGGTATGTTTTCGTGACATACTTCGGCTCGGAGGCGCCGTCGTCTTGATCGCGAATGCCGTTGCCATCACAACCGCGCTTGCCGTTGCGGTTTTCGTCTTGTCGCCGCGCGTACGCGCGGCGTCGCAGTGGAGAGCTACGGTCACGCCGCTGGCCTCGATCATCGGATCGGGCTTCCTCGTTTCGCTGCCGATCCTCACGAGCGCCGTGGGTCACTATGCGATCGTGGCGATGGCGGCGTTGTTGGGACTGTCCTACCTGTTCGGGGGCGCCATCCGGTTCAACATCCGCTACGGCGAGCCGATGTTCGCCGAGGAGGGGGCGAGCCACCTCATGCCGGTCGAGCGGATGTCTCACATCGCGCTCGCCTTCGCCTACTTCATTTCCGTAGCCTACTACCTGACGCTTCTTTCCGCCTTTCTGCTGAAGGCGGTGGGCTTGCAGGATCCCCTGCTGGCGCAGTCCATCACCACGACGATACTGGCCGCGATCGGGGCTTATGGACTGTGGAAGGGGCTGCACGGACTGGAGGGCGTCGAGGAATATGCCGTCGGCCTGAAGCTTGCGATCATCGCCGCGGTGCTGGCGGCGCTTGCGCTTCTCAACATCAATCTTCTCGTCGCCGGCGAATGGGTGCCGGCGGATGTTCCCGGCGTGGTGGAATGGGACGATGTCCGTATCGTGCTGGGGCTCCTGATCGTCGTGCAGGGTTTCGAGACGTCGCGGTTCCTTGCCGGCGAGTACCCGCCGGAAACGCGTATCCGTACGATGCGTCTCGCGCAGTTCATCGCCGGCGCGATCTATCTGGCCTTCTTCGCGCTCGCCCTGGTGGTCGCGGAGAAACACCCGGTCAACGGCGATGTCGCGGTGATGATCGACCTTGTGGCCGCGGCCGCGCCGGTGTTGCCGATTATGCTGGCCGCGGGTGCCGTCTTCGCGCAGCTCTCGGCGGCGATCGCCGATGCGATCGCGAGTGCAGGACTGATCCAGGAAGAAACGAGAGGAGCTATCCGGCGGCGTATCGCCTATCCGGTCATCGCGGCAATCGGCGCGTTGCTCGTATGGAGCACCGACGTGTTCTCCATCATCGCGCTGGCGTCGCGCGCCTTCGCGTTGTTCTACGCGCTGCAATGCGTGGTGGCCGCGCAGGTCGCCTTGCGGGCGCCCGATGTCGACCGTCGCCGGCTGCGGGCGATGGGGTTCGTCGCGCTTGCCGTCGTGGCGTTCGCCGCCGCCGTGTTCGGACTGCCGTCGGAGGGCGGCGAATAGCGCCGTTCTGCGCGTTTTACGAAGGATCGGCTATAGTGTCGCCGCGGGGGCATGGCGCACCTGGTGATTCGCGCGTGTCGCTCGCGGCAGACCCACAGGAGGCCAAATTATGGGCATAGAATCGATTATTTCGCTTCTGGTCATCGGCGCGGTCGCCGGGTGGCTGGCGGGTCTCATCATGCAGGGCCGCGGCTTCGGCGTTATCGGCAATATCGCCGTCGGCATCGTCGGTGCGTTGATCGGTACCTATGTCCTGGGGGCGCTTGGCATCATGATCGGCGGCACATGGGTTTCCGCGATCATCAACTCGGTGATCGGTGCCGTGATCCTGTTGTTCATCATCGGGCTGGTGAAAAAGGCCTGATCCAGGCGGCGATCGCTGAATCAACGGCGGTCCGGACCGGGCTGCCGAGTGTCTGCTTTTTGTCTTGTTGCATTGCAGCGAAGGTGGCGGTTTTATAGGGGCCGGTTAAAATGGGGACCCTAATATGACCGACACGCCCGACCGCGATCGCCCGTGGATCTTCCGGACCTACGCCGGACACTCGACGGCTGCGGAATCGAACCGGCTTTATCGCGGCAATCTCGCCAAGGGCCAGACGGGCCTGTCGATCGCCTTCGACCTGCCCACTCAGACCGGCTACGACTCCGACCACGTGCTGGCACGCGGCGAGGTGGGGAAGGTGGGCGTGCCCATTTCCCATCTCGGCGACATGCAGGCCCTTCTCGACGGCATTCCGCTCGAGAAGATGAACACCTCGATGACGATCAACGCGACGGCCGCCTGGCTGTTGGCGCTCTACGTCGCCGCCGCCGACGCGCAGGGAGCGGACCGGTCCAAGCTGACCGGCACGACGCAGAACGACATCATCAAGGAATATCTGTCGCGCGGCACCCACGTGTTCCCGCCGGCACCGTCGCTGAAGCTGACGACCGATGTCATCGCCTGGACCTGCCGGGAGGTACCGAAGTGGAACCCGGTCAACGTGTGTTCCTACCACCTGCAGGAAGCCGGCGCGACGCCGGTGCAGGAGCTGGCCTTCGCGCTTGCCAACGCGATCGCCATTCTCGACAGCGTCAAGGCGTCGGGCGCGATTCCGGACGAACAGTTCCCGGAGGCGGTCGGGCGTATCTCCTTCTTCGTCAACGCCGGCATCCGCTTCGTCACTGAAATCTGCAAGATGCGGGCGTTCACCGAGCTTTGGGACGAGATCACGGCGGAGCGCTACGGCATCGAAGACGCCCGCTATCGCCGTTTCCGCTATGGCGTGCAGGTCAACTCGCTGGGGCTGACCGAGCAGCAGCCCGAGAACAACGTCACCCGCATCCTGATCGAGATGCTCGCCGTTACGCTGTCGAAAGGCGCCCGTGCCCGTGCGGTGCAGCTTCCGGCATGGAACGAAGCGCTCGGCCTGCCCCGGCCCTGGGACCAGCAGTGGTCGCTTCGCATGCAGCAGATCCTGGCCTACGAGACCGATTTGCTCGAATACGGCGACCTCTTCGACGGTTCGACGGTGGTCGCGGCAAAGGTGGACGAACTCAAGACCGCCGCGCGCGCCGAGCTCGACTCGGTCCTCGCCGTGGGCGGCGCCGTCAACGCGGTCGAATCCGGCTACATGAAGCAGGCGCTCGTCGCCTCCAACACCGAACGGCTCGAGCAAATCGAGCGCGGCGGCAAGATGGTCGTCGGCGTGAATGCCTATACCGAGACGGAGCCGTCGCCGCTTTCAACCGGCACCGGCGCGGTGCTGACCGTTCCCGAATGGGTGGAGCGCGACCAGATCGAGCGGCTCAACGCCTGGCGCGAGCAGCGCGACGAGAGCGCCGCGCAGGCCGCGCTCACGGAACTGAGCCGTGCAGCGAACGAGGGCCGTAACGTCATGGAGGCGTCGGTTGCCTGTGCCAAGGCCGGCGTCACGACCGGCGAATGGGGCTGGGCACTGCGCGAGTCCTTCGGCGAATTTCGCGCGCCGACCGGCGTCGGCCGCGCGCCGCGCAACGATACCGAGGGGCTCGACGAGATCCGCGCCGAGGTCGACCGGGTCTCCAAGCGGCTCGGCCGCAAGCTCGCCTTCCTGGTCGGCAAGCCGGGCCTCGACGGACATTCGAACGGAGCCGAGCAGATCGCCGTGCGTGCCCGCGATTCCGGAATGGATGTGGTCTATGAGGGCATCCGCCTGACGCCTGCCGAGATCGTCGAGGCGGCGAAAGAGGACAAGGTCCACATCATCGGCCTGTCGGTGCTCTCCGGCAGCCATGTACCGCTCGTTACCGAGGTGATGGAGCGCATGAGAGCAGCGGGCCTCGACGATGTGCCGGTCGTTGTCGGCGGCATCATCCCGCCGGAGGACGCCGAGGCACTGAAACAGGCTGGCGTCGCCGGGGTCTACACGCCCAAGGACTTCCGCCTAAACGACATCATGTCCGACGTCGTGCGCATCGTCGACGACGGCATCGAGAAGGAAGTGGCCTGACGGTGACGGCGCCGCAGTACCGCGGCGCCGGTCCGGTACGTGCTTTTCTGTCCGCTACGGCAGCGGGCCGAGGTTGACGAGCTGGACGCGACGGTTGATGCCACCCTCGGGATTGGCCGGGTCCTTGAGCTGCTCCTCGCCGAGGCCGAAGGCCCTCAGGCGATTCGGCGCGACCTTGAAGTACGAGACCAGCGCATTGCGGATGGCGTCGGCACGCCTCTGGCTGAGCCCGAGGTTGTACTCGCGCTTGCCCTTGGCATCGGTGTGGCCGACGATCAGAAATTGGTCTCCGACCAGGACCGGGTGGTGCAGGGCGTCCGCCATCGCGCCGAGGATCCGGTAGGATTCCGGCTTGATGATGTCGGAATCGAAGTCAAACAGGATCTCGACATCGAAATTCGGCAGGTTGGCGAAATAGTCGAGGTACTCGTCACGTCCGACATTTTCCTCGGTGTTCTCGGTCCGGATCTTGACCAGCACGTCATTGCGCATCTTGTTGACGTCGAGGACTGTGGTGCGGTTGCTCAGTCCCTGCAGGTCCCGGATCAGGTCGCCCTGGGTAACGGCTGATTGGGCATGGGCCGCGCCCGTGGAAAGGGCGGCGACGACCAGGGCCGCCAGCGTCGAAATAAATACTTTCATCTTGTTTCTCCGAAAATCGCTCGACCGACCCCGCGCGACATGTGCGCGCTCGCCATGGTGACAGCGTGCGGGTCCGGCATCATGGAAATGAATCAGCGCCAACCGGCGTCGGTGAGGGCCTGGGTGCACGGCGCGCTGACCTTGTTGCCCGTCTTCAGGAGACAGCGCAGATAGCGACCGTTACCGGGATCGTATTCCTTGCAGAACCGCTTGATATCGTTGGCGCACAACTGCTCGGTGGCGGCCTGCGCGGCCGCGCGTTTGGCAAGTGAGGCCTGTGTGGCGACGAACGTAACCTTGCACTGCTCGGATACCTTCGACATGTTCTTTTCCATGCAGGCGCCCATGCCGCTGCCGATATTCGTGTTCTTGCAGAACTTGCCGATGTCGGCGCCGCAGGCCTTGGCCAACTCGTCGACAGACTGAGCGTAGCTGATCGTCTGGGCCTGTGCAGGCGAGATGGCGAGCATGCCGGCAACGAGGAAAAACACGGCGAAAGCTATCGCCGAATTCGTCAGGGCCGAATGATTATGAAAAGTCATGCGATTCCTCTCAGAATGGGAAGATGTCCCGTTTAACGGGAGAGGTTATAGTTAGTCAGCATACTGGATGCCGCGCGAAACACGAGCCGTTATTGACCGTGGGTTGATAAAGAAATCTTACGGCATCGTCACCAGGGAGCAACTGGGTCTGCCGGCAAATTCGCATTGTGGGGCGTGGAAGGCGGACTCTACTGCGCTTCGGACTCGATCAGGCTGTTCTCGACGGCCGCAATCAACGCGGCGCCGAGGCGGCGGGTGTCGAACGGGGCTTCGGCTATGGCGGAGAAGCCGGCTTCCTCGAGGATTTCGTCTTCGAGATCGGCGCGGCCGAGGGCGACCAGCGGCGGCGTCGCGGCGCCGGCCAGCCCGGTGATGGCGCGGGCGGTGGCGAGGCCCGCCATGCCGTCCATCTCGACATCGAGCAGGATCGCGTCGAAAGCCTCGCGCGCGAAGCGGATGATAGCTTCCTGGGCGCAGCCGACGGCGACATGCTCGAGCCCGAGGCGGTCAAGCAGCACGCCGACCATCAGCCGGTTCATCGGATTGTCTTCGACCAGCAGCACGCGCGGACGCACCGCAAGGCCCTCGGCGACCCTTTCGTCGAGGGCGGCGGAACGGCGCATCGAGCTGTCGGTAAGGGCGGACAGTGAAACGCTCAAGGAGGCTGACGGCTCCGGCAGGCCAGCAACGAGCTCGGCCAGGGCGGCGATGCCTGCCTGGTCTTCCCAACCGGGGCCGGTGATGGCCCTGCCGGTCGAACCGGTGTCTGCGCTCAAGCGGTAATCCCCCAGTGGTCCGTGCAAATGCTGCGACACAAAAAATTCAGCAGCGCCTCCGCCGGCTCCGATACCGAAAGCCGGCGGAGGCGACGCCTCCCTTTGTTCTGTCCAGCATGCTAGAGCCAGGCCTTTAAAGGAAGGTCAAAGAGAATGCTTTATCGCACTTAAGGTAAACGAGTTTTGTCTCAAGGGTAGAATTCCACCCCAACGCAGCGCCAAGGACGGCTCGCCGTGAACGACTCTATTGCCCAGATCTTCTGGATCGTCTTGCCGGTATTTGGCCTGATCGGAGTCGGCTTCGCCGCCGCCTGGAGCCGCTATCTGCCCGAGGCGATCGGGGAGGGTTTGGGCGATTTCGTGTTCATGGTCGCCTTGCCGATCCTGCTGTTCAAGACGCTGGCGACCGTGCACTTCCCGGAGGTCTCGCCGTGGCCGGTCTGGGTCAGCTATTTCGGTGGTGCCGCGGTATCCTGGGCATTGTCGGACCTGTTGCTGCGAAAGCTGTTCGGCCGAGATGCCAAGGCCGGCATCATCGCCGGCGTGTCTGCCGGGTTCTCCAACGCGGTCTTGCTGGGCATTCCGCTCGTTTTCACCGCGTTTGGCGACCAGGGCGCGGTTCCCGTCCTGTTGATCGTGGCGGTGCAGCTACCGGTGCTGATGACGGTGAGCACGGCCCTGATCGAATGGGCCGAGCACCGCGACGGTACCGCTGAGGGGCCGATATCGGTTCCGCGCATCGCCGGGTCGATCGCGATCAACCTCGTCAAGAATCCGCTCGTCATCGGCATAGTCGGCGGCAGCGTCTGGCGTTTCCTCGGCCTTGGCTATTCCGGTCCGCTGCAGGTTCTCGGAGATCAGATCGCGGTGGTCGCCGTTCCCTGCGCGCTGTTCGCGCTCGGCATGAGCCTTACGAAATATGGCGTGCGCGGGCACGTGCTGCCGGCCGTGTTCATCTCCGGCTTCAAGCTTTTGCTGATGCCGGCAATAGTCTGGTTCCTTGCTGCCAGGGTGTTCGCGCTGCCACCCTTGTGGACGACGGTCGTTACCCTCATCGGTGCCTGTCCGACCGGTGTGAACGCCTGGCTGATTGCCAACCGGTTCCGTACCGGCCTTGCGATCTCCGCCAATTCGATCACGCTGACCAGCGCCGGCTCCATGATCACCTTGCCGCTCTGGCTCTGGGTGCTCGGCGCCTGAGCTTACAGGCCCACCATCCGACGGATATCCGCAGGCGTCCAGCCGGCTTCGCGCAGGGCGGCCAGGCCGGTATCGCCGCGCGTCTTTGACAGCTTGAGGCCGTCGTCGTTCATCAGCAGCCGATGGTGGGCGTACTCCGGCGCGGGCAGATCCAGCAGCGTCTGGAGAAGCCGGTGGATCGCGGTTGCCTCGGAAAGGTCGCGCCCGCGGGTAACGTGGGTGATGCCCTGCAGCGCGTCGTCGACGGTCACCGACAGATGGTAGCTCGTCGGCGTCTCCTTCCGGCAGACGACGACGTCGCCCCACCGGGCGGGATCGGCGGCGATGCGCTCGGCGGGAGCGGCGTCCCGGTCATAGAAGGCATCGCCGCGCTCGATCCAGAACAGCGGGCCGGCGAGGGCCGCCGCGCGTCTCATATCGAGGCGGAGGGCGTGGTGGCCGGCCTCGGCCAGACTGATATCCGGCTCCACTGGCTCGTGCGGTCGGCAGGTGCCGGGATAGAGCGGTGTGCCGTCCGGATCGCGCGGCCAGGGTCCCTCGGTCTCCTCCAGGGCGGCGACCGTTGCCGCTATCTCGGCGCGGGTGCACGTGCAGGGGTAGAGCAGGCCCAGATTGGCGAGCTCCCGGGCCGCGGCGCGGTAGTCGGCGAAATGGTCGCACTGCCGGCGCACCGATTGTTCCCAGGAGAGACCGAGCCAGGCGAGGTCGTCATAGATGCCTTGCTCGAACGCCGGGCGGCACCGGGTCCGGTCGATGTCCTCGATGCGCAACAGAAAGCGGCCGCCGCGTGCGCGTGCCGCGTCGTGGGTCAGCAGCGCCGAGAGGGCATGGCCAAGGTGCAGCGCGCCGGTCGGGCTCGGTGCGAAACGCAGGACGGGAGGCGACATAACGGCAAGAGATACGCGTTAGTGGTGGAACTGCAAACGGGTAGGCGCGTCGAAAGGCTGCCGCTAGTCTCGCGCCCATGTCTGTGACGATACCCCGACTCGAAACGTCCGACGATATCGCGCGCGCGCTCGAGTCCCTCGCCGAGGGCGACCCGGTGATCGCCCGCGTGCTTGCGGAAACCGGCGTGCCGGCGCCGCGGCGGCGCGAGCCGGGGTTCGAGGGGCTGGCCCACATCGTCGTCGCCCAGCAGGTGTCGACGGCAAGTGCCGCCGCGATCTGGGCAAGGCTCCGGTCCGCAGTGGTGCCGTTCGAAGCGCGAGTACTCGCGGCCGCCTCGGACGAGACGTTGCGGCAGGCAGGATTGTCCCGGCCCAAGATCCGGACGCTCCGGGCCGTCGCCGAGGCGGCCGAAACCGGTTCGCTCCGATTCGAATCACTTCGGCGTCTTGCCGCTGACGAAGCGCATGCGGCGCTTTGCGCGGTGCACGGCATCGGTCCGTGGACGGCGGATATTTATCTGATGTTCTGCCTCGGCCATGCCGATGCGTGGCCCGCCGGCGATCTCGCCCTGCAGCACGCGGTTGGCGTCGCGCGCGGGCTGGCGTCTCGGCCAGATGCCAAGGAAATGGCGGAAATCGGGGAGCGCTGGCGGCCTTTGCGCGGCGCCGCTGCGCTCCTGTTCTGGGCGTATTACCGGGTGTTGAAGGGCGGTTCCGGCGCGCCCGTGTGACGCGCGTGATGCCGGAGCCGACCGGCGCTGCCGCCTTTATGAGACAGCTTCACAAGACTGACACGGCGAATATACTATACGCATACCATATGTTGTCTCGTCCGCTCCGGTTTCTCCCATATCGGGGCGGGTGGGAGCTACGGTGGAGACTGGAGATCTTGACGGTCGTCTCACCAGAGGCATGCCCGGCACTGGTCCTGAACGCGGACTTCCGTCCGCTGAGCTACTTCCCGTTGTCTTTGTGGTGTTGGCAGGACGCGGTGAAGGCGGTGTTCCTCGATCGGGTGAACATCGTCTCGGAATACGAACGGACGGTGCGAAGTCCCAGCTCGGAGATACGACTGCCCAGTGTCGTGTCTCTGAGAGAATATGTCCGTCCCGCCCGCCATCCCGCCTTTACCCGCTTCAACGTCTTTCTCCGAGATCGCTTCAGCTGCCAGTATTGCGGCTCCTCCTACGACCTCACATTCGACCACCTGATCCCGCGCGCGCTGGGCGGTCAGACCACGTGGGAGAACGTCGTTGCCGCCTGCTCTCCCTGCAACCTGAGGAAGGGCGGCCACCACCCGCGCAAGACCAACATGTGGCCGGCGCAGATGCCGTATCGGCCGACGGTGTTCGACCTGCAGAAGAACGGCCGGCTGTTCCCGCCGAACTATCTGCACGAGAGCTGGCTCGACTACCTCTACTGGGATACCGAGCTGGAGCCGTAAGGCCGGCGCGTGTTCACTGGGCGCGTATTTACCGGGTGCGCGTCTATCGGGTGCTCTTGAACGCCGCGCCCAGCGTAATCGCGGCGAGCGCTGCCGAGATCAGAAAATTGTAGCCCGCGAGCGACACGCCGAACAGCTGCCAGGCCGCTTCGTCGCAGCGTACCAGTACGACGTCGTTCAGGCTTTCCAGCAGGTTGCCGGTGTCGAGCGCGCGCCCCGCGCCGGCCGCGCAGTCGGTCGGGCCCGGCCAGAATTTCCATTCGACCCCAGCGTGATAGGCGGCAAGCCCGGCGCCCCCCAGAAAGAGGAGGCCGACGATCCCGATCAGGCCCCTCGGAACCACCGATCCCGGCATGCGGCGGGCGGTGACGAAAGCGATGAAAGCGATCGGAACGCCGATATAGTAGGGAATGCGCTGCTGGAGGCAGAGCGGGCAGGGCACGTAACCGGCCATCTGGAAAGCCCAGGCGCCGATGATGGTCGCGGCTCCCACGAGAATCACCGCAGCCGAGGCGCGGCCCACCGGCGTACCGAAGTTAGGTGCGTTGCTCATGCATCCATCCGGGTTCTGGCCGATCACGGCCGAGGTTCACAGCAGAAAACGCGCCACTACGAATCCGCCAAACAGCAGAATCACGAAAATCGTGAACAACAGCCCGAGCCGGCGCTCGATGAAGTCGCGGATCGGCGGGCCGAGCCACCATAGCAGGGCAGATACGGCGAAAAAACGAAGCCCCCGGGACAGAGCGCTGGCGACCAGGAAGACCGGCATCGGCAAGCCGGTCGCGCCGCTGGCGATCGTGATCACCTTGTAGGGGAACGGCGTCAGACCGGCGAAGAACACGATCCACGCGCCGTATTCGTTGTAGTGGCCGGCGAACTCTTCGAACTTGTCCGCGTAGCCGTAGAACTGCAGGATCGGCTCTGCCAATGCGTCGAACAGGAAGGCGCCGATGAGCCAGCCGGCGATACCGCCGAGGACCGAGGCGAGCGTGCAGATCGTCGCATAGAAAAACGCCTTGGCCCGCTTGGCCAGGACCATCGGGATCAGCAGGACGTCCGGCGGGACGGGGAAGAACGAGCTCTCCGAAAAGGAGATCCCCGCCAATGCCCAGGTGGCGTGGCGACTGGCCGCGAGAGCCATTGTCCGATCGTAGAGTTGGCGCAGCATGGCGGGCGGATGTACGCGGTTTCCGGGGCTGAGTCCATCGGCTACATCGCATGCCGTGCATCGTCATACGAAAGCGTTGACGATGGGCCCGCGAACCCTATGATCGCGCGCCGTGCCCCTGTGGCGGAATTGGTAGACGCGGCAGACTCAAAATCTGCTTTCCGCAAGGAAGTGCTGGTTCGAGTCCGGCCAGGGGCACCATTTCTCCACCTCTCCAGACCGTTGTTCGCCGCACGGATCTTGTCCGTGGACGCGGCGGATCGCCGCCGTCCGGAGAGGCGGGCCGGCCAGACCGGTTTCCGGGCGTTGAGGCGGGGGATCAGCGTGGACCGGTGCGGGCAACACTTCCCCTCGCGCCGCCAGCGCTGGTTTCGATGATTCGGATATCCGGGGGGTGTTTTTGGTTAAAAACCGGGCTCCGCCGAAACCGTCAGGTCGCGTCGCTAGAGAATCCCTATGGTCCGCATGGTCTGGGAAACTTGGGTCGATACGGTCTTGATATAGTAACCGTGATTTTGTCCCACGTCCCAGACGACGGCCAAGGTGATTATGAACACCACGATAACCGCACGCATACGGGTCACCTTGGAACAAAAAGATTTAATACTCGTATACGCTTAAAGCGGGCATTTTCGTCAAAGGACCGCTTTTAACATTAGTGATCGGCGCTCAAAAAAAGCGCGGCCCGGACGGGGGCAATGGCCGGGCCGCGCATTCCCGCCTTGCCTGTCTGCAAGAGCAGGGCGGAAACTGAGGTCAGGGACGAAATCCTAGTTGTCGGTCCCCTGTTGCGGGCCGCGGCGCATCCCGTCCTTGGGGCCATAGCCGCCGTGACCGCCCCGAACCCGGTCGAACCCGTGGGGGCGATCGTCGCGCGACAGGACACCGTCGCCGTTGCGGTCGAAGCGTTCGACCAGCCTCGTGCCCGGCTTGTCGAACTCTTCCTTCGTTATCTCCGCGTCACCATCGGGATCGAGGAACTGGAAGGCCCGAACCGTCGCCGGCTCGGTGATCTCGCTGAACAGCGCGCCGAATTCTGTGAGAGAGAGCTTCCCGTCGCCGTTGGTGTCGTAGGTTTCGAATCGCTGGGTACGGGCGGCGTCGATCTCGGCCTGGGTCAGCTTTCCGTCCTTGTCCGTGTCGGCGAGTTCGAACATCCGCTTGGCGACCATCGGCCCCGTCATGCCGCCCATCTGACCGCTGAAATGCCCGCCGAACCGGTCACCCATCGGGCCGTGTTCGCCGTGCATCATGCCGCGCATTCCGCCGTCGCGGCAGGGACCGAAGCCGTGGCCGCGCCAGCCGCTGTCGGCGTAGACGGCGGAGCCGACCCCGATGACCGCGAGGACGGCGCCGGCGGCGACCAGTAGTGTGGTGGAGGTCTTCATTCTTCACTCCAATTTGCTCGTCTTTCGATGAGGGCATTGAAGCGTGAAGACGTCGCGGGAGTTTGTCGGCGAGGCACTGTTTTGTATCAGTTTGTATCTCGCCGGCGGCCGGTTTCGCGGCCGTATAGGCCCGGCATAGGCCCGGCCGGCGCGTTGTCGGCGCCGGGGCCGCAGCGGAAGGTGCGTCGACCGGAAATACGAATTGATACACATTCGGCTGCGCTCGGGACCGCCAGTGGATGTATCACAAGGGCATGCAGGGCAAGCCGCACATACTCGTAGTCGACGACCATCGCGATATTCGCGAACTGGTCAGCCGCTATCTCGTCAAGAACGGCTTTCGCGCAACGGCGGCGGAAGACGCGCGGGCCGCGCGGTCCATACTCGCGATGTCGGCGATCGATCTGGTGGTGCTGGACATCATGATGCCTGGCGAGGACGGGTTGTCGCTTTGCCGGTATCTGAGGGAGTCGACACAGATACCGGTCATTCTCCTGACGGCGATGGCCGAAGAGACCGACCGCATCGTCGGGCTCGAGATCGGCGCCGACGACTACCTGACCAAGCCTTTCAATCCGCGTGAACTGCTGGCTCGGATCCGCTCGGTTCTGCGACGTACCGAGGCGATACCGCCAAACCGCGAACCGGGGACAGGCGGGACATACCGATTTGCCGGCTGGACGCTCGACCCGGCGCGGCGCGAACTGATCCGTGCCGATGGCGTGACGGTCTCGCTGTCGACGGGCGAATTCCGGCTGCTCGTCGCGTTCCTCGACAGGCCCGGCATGGTGCTCAGCCGCGACCAGCTGCTCGACATCACGCGGGGCCGTGAAGCGATTCCCTTCGATCGGTCGATCGACAATCAGGTCAGTCGCCTGCGGCGCAAGATCGAAGGCGATCCGAGAGATCCAACGCTGATCAAGACGATCTGGGGCGGCGGCTACGCATTCTCGGCGGATGTCGAACGCCGATGAGACTTCTACCGAAAAGCTTCTCGGGCCAGCTCGCGCTGCTTCTGTTCCTGGCCCTTCTGGTCGCCCAACTGGTGACCTTCGTGTTGTTCGCCGGCGAGCGCATGCGCGCGTCGCGGCAATCCTACCAGGAATCGGTCGTCGAGCGCGCCATCACCCTGAAACGGCTCATGCAGGATATCCCGCCGGCCATGCGCGGGCGTCTGCTGGAAGCGGCGAGCGAGCCGCGGGTCAAGTTCTGGGGAAGCGACAAACCGAGCACAAGAGGCGGGCGGGACAAGGTATCGGACTTCCTGGCCACGGAACTGGCGGCCGCGCTTGAACTACCGCGCCGCTCCGTGCGGGTCGCAATTGGCGTCGAGAAACCTGGACGCCGAGCGCATTGGTGGTCGTTCCGGGACGGCCGGCCGCCTCCGCCGCAGCGGATCGGCTGGTTCAAGGCGGCGATCGAGCTCGAAGACGGCGGCTGGATGAACATCGCGACGGCACCGCCGCCCGGTCCCCGGCCGTTCGGTCGGCCGCTGCTCGTAAGCCTGCTGATATCCACCGCTGCCATGCTGGTGGCGGCGATGCTGGTGGCGCGCCGGATCGTGCGGCCGATGCGCGCGCTCGCGGATGCCGCCGAGGGGCTTGGCCGCGGCGAGGCAATCGACGCGCTGCCCGAAACGGGCCCGGAGGAGGCACGGCGCTCGGTTCGTGCCTTCAACGAGATGCGCGAACGCCTCGATCGTTTCGTGCGCGACCGCACGCACTTGCTGGCGGCGATCTCGCACGACCTCAGGACGCCGCTCACCAGTCTCCGGCTTCGCGCCGAACTGCTCGATGATGTCGAGATGCGCGAGAAGATGATCGCAACGATCGAGGAGATGCAGCACATGACGGAAGCGACGCTCGCCTTCGTGCGCGCCGATCAGGCCGAAGAGGAAACCCGCTCGATCGATCTTGCCGCCCTGGTCGACAGCCTCGCCGCCGACCTGGTCGAACTTGGCCAGAGCATCGAGGTGAACGAGGAGGCGCGTCCGGTGGTGCGCGGGCGTACGGTCGCGCTTCGCCGGGCCATCCGCAACGTCATCGAGAATGCCGTGCGTTACGGCGAACGGGCACGCGTCACCGTCAGCATGATGGAGAGCCCGTCCGAGGCGCGGGTCCTGGTCGAGGACGATGGTCCGGGGCTGCCCGAAAGCGATCTGGAGCGTGTGTTCGAACCCTTCGTACGCGGCGAGGCGTCGCGAAGCCGGGATACCGGAGGTATCGGGCTCGGCCTCGCCGTCGCCCGCTCAATCGTCCGTTCGCACGGTGGCGACATCTGGCTGGAAAACCGGCCCGCCGGTGGATTGCGGGTGGTGATGACGCTGCCGGCCTGAGGGCGATTGTCGAGAGAAAGCGCCGCTTGCGGCCGTTTACCGGATTTTCAAGCGGATCCGGGACGATCGCCACGTATGCCTAACGGCAGGGACCGTCCCGTGTGAAAACGATACTGAAGAAAACGGTGCATCCGTCCTCGATCCTGTCGGCGCTCACGGGGAGCGTTTGCCGGCGGGTTGCGCTCGTCGTTTTCCTGGCGGCGATCCTGCTGAACGCTGCGGTCACGGTTTTCTTCTATCACACCGAGAGGAACGGCTTCGTCCATGAACGGTCGGCGGAAGCGCTGTCGCTGTTCGCCGCGGCGGTCGATCCGACAGCGTATCCGGGCATCGAGGCGCTGACTGAGATGGGCGAAAACCTGGTGCGCAACACCAAGGTCGACGGCGGCGTGGTCATCAGTGGAGCCGGTGAAGACCGCGCCGTCTTCGGAACGGTCCCCGGCCTGACATGGGCGGAGGCGCGACTGAGCGGCGAAGTCGTTCGCTTCTCGCCTGCCACCGGCATGTTCGATATTTTCATTTCGCCCGAGCAATCGCGGTTGCCCTATGGCGTGATCCTGAGGCTGAACGTGGCCGAGGACTGGCAGAAGCTCTCCGCGAGTCTGTTCAAGCAGGCGATGCTGTTGCTTGCGGTGGCCGTCGTGTTGAGCGTGCTGACCGTGCTGATCGTTGCCAATCAGGTGGTGCGGCCGCTCGCAACGATCCGCGAAGTGGTCGATCTGACGCTCAACGCGCCGGAGGACTCCGGCGCGGTTCGCACGGGCATTTCGCGCAGCGACGAGATTGGTACGCTGGCACGCGCGGTCGATCAGCTGCTGTTTCTGACGTCGACGACATTCACCGACGAGCTGGCCGCCGCGGTGACGATCCTGGAGAAGTCGCCCCACGGTATCCTCACCTTCTCAGAGCAGGGGCATTTGATTTCGGCGAACCAGGCAGCCCTTTCCTTGTTCGGGGAACGCAATTTCACCGGTCTTCTCAATCGCGATCCCACGAGCCTATTCCGGTTCGGCGACGAGGCGGTGGATTGCGTCGCGTTCGCCAGCCGCGGCGCGACGCTCGGTCCGGGAGAGATACTCCAGGAGGCCGGTAACTTCCCGTGTCTGATCGCGGGCGACACCATCAATCGCGCCGATGGGACGGTGCTGCGGCGCTTTCTGATCTTCGTCGACATGCGCGATGTGGTCGATCAGGTGCGCGCCGAAGTGCATCGGCGGGAGGCCGCCGAAGGGCGCGTCAGGGAACTGGCCAGCGACCTGCGACTGATGCGGCGCAATTTCGATGCCTGCCTCGTCATTACCGAAATGGACAGTACCGGGCCGGTGCGCCCCAACCCGGTTACGTTGCAGCCGCGCGCCCTGATAGAGACATGGTCGGAACGACTGGCCGCCGACGGCGAACCTGCGCCCGCGCGCCTGGAGATCGGAGACCTTCCGCCGGTCAAGGGGGTTCCGGCCGATCTCCGCCGGCTTTTCGACACAGCGCTGGAGGTCGTGCGCCTTCGCAGCGGGGCCCCCGATATACGCGTTGCGATTTCCGGTGCGGGCGACGGCGCCGACGTGGAGATCGTCTTCCGCGAAATTACTGAAACCGGTACGGATGTCGAGATCGCCTCCGATGTCGACATGGCGATCCTGCTGGGTGCGCTCGGCGTGCTGTGTCGCCGGCAGGGCGGGGCGCTGATGGCGATGACCGGCGAGGATGGAACCAATCAGCTCGCAATCCGGCTGAAGGTCGACCTGACAGTCGCCATCGATATACCCGTCGAATTCGAAGCTGCCTAAGTTTTCCCACGTCGTGGTATTGCGACCTTTGCGTCGACTCCGGAATTCCGTTAACAAGGGGCATGGTGTTTTCTGCGCATAAACAACGGCGAGGCGGGTGGCGCTGGCGACGTTTTGCGGTCGCTGCGGTGTTCGCAGCCGTGAGCCTGGTTCTCGCGCCTACGGCAGGGCGCGCCGGTCCGGCGCTGGTGTTCGATACCGGCACGGGAGAAGTCCTGCACGCCTACGGAGCCTACACACCGTGGCATCCGGCGTCCCTCACCAAGATAATGACGGCCTACGTCACCTTCGAGGCAATCCGAAACGGCTCGGTTACGATGAAGACGCCGGTTCGCATTTCGGAACTGGCCTTGTCGCAGCCGCCCAGCAAGATGGGCTTTCCGGTTGGCACGGAAATCAGCATCGAATACGCGTTGCGTATCCTCATGGTGAAGTCGGCCAACGACATCGCGGTAGCGCTGGCGGAGACGGTTGGCGGCAATTACGACGTCTTTATCGCAAAGATGAATTCCACGGCCCGGCGGCTGGGCATGTGGGACACGCAATACGTCAATCCGCACGGTCTGCATGACGACCGGCAGGTGACCTCCGCCCACGACCTCGCGCTGCTGACCCGGGCGATCATCCGCGATTATCCCCAGTACCAAGCGTTCTTCGAGATCTCGTCGATCCAGGTCGGCCAGAAGGTGCTGCGCAACCACAACAAGCTGATCGGGCGATTCCGCGGCGCCGACGGCATGAAGACCGGGTATGTCTGCGCATCAGGGTTCAACATCGTTGCGACCGCCACGCGCGGTGGCCGGAGGCTGGCCGCCGTCGTGCTCGGCGGATTGCGATCGAGCCTGCGCGACGAAGTGACGGCGGGGCTTCTGGAAGCCGGGTTCGAGGCCGGCGGTGGATTCTCGCTGTTCGGCAAGGCGGGCCGCCCCACGATCGACAGCCTGCCGCGACCGGCATCGATCGGCGCGCCTGTCGATATGCGCCCCTATGTCTGCCAGAAGAAGAAGGCGCCGGCGGAGTACCTGTCCTTCGGAACAGAGCCCGCGGCGACGGTCGAAGCGAATTCCTCGCGGTCCCTCAATCCCGCCGGAACCGCGCTGGCGCTGACGGCGGCGTCGGCCGTCGACCTGGGTCCCATGACGCCCGGGACCAAGCCCGTCATCGCCTTCGACGTTCCGCTGCCGCGTCCGCGCCCCGTGAATAATGCGCCGAAGGCCAATCCGTTCAAGTTGTTCGCCAAGCCGAGCAACTCGAGCGCCGGGTCGTCGGGATTGACGGTGCTGCCGCGTTCCAATCCGATGCGGTGATCGCAGTCCGGTGACCGTCACCCCGCCTTACGGCGAATCGTGAAGCGGTAGACGCCTTCCGTTTCGGATTGCGCGACCAGCGCGTGACCGGTTTCCGAACAAAAGTGCGGAAAATCGATCACCGAGGCTGGATCGGTCGCCTCGACGGTCAACAGGGTTCCCGGTGCGAGACCCGACAGAACCTTGCGCGCCTTGAGGACCGGAAGGGGGCAGATCAGGCCCCTGACGTCCAGAATGTCGGCAGCAGACGAGTCCGGCTGTTTCTCGTCCATCAAAACGGTCCGTCCTCGTAGCTTGTGAACTCGATGCAGTCTCGTCGGCGACACCCGCCGCCGGGGGGCAGCGGTGCCTTGTCCCGTGCCCTCTTATCTAGGCCGTTCCAGAATGCTAGGAAAGATGCAAAGGGTGACCCGTCGCAGGTGACCAGTGGCGCTGGCAGGGCACCTCTGGAAACGCCTGCTTGGGGGAGGCGCGGGGGAAGAAATGTCGCTCCTTATACGGCTGCGCAGCGAATTCATCTACCTTGTTTCGGCCATCCGGATTCTCGGCAGGGTTTCGCCGATCGTCAAAAACCGGACACGTACGTTTCCAGATATCCTGGACACCCTGGCGGACCGGTACGCCGACAACGTCGCCCTGCTGAACGACCGAACTCAGTTGACCTACCGCCAGCTGCAGGCGCGTGCCAACCAGTACGCGCGCTGGGCGCGCTCGTTGGGCATCGGGAAGGGCGACACGGTCGCGCTGATGATGCAGAACGAGCCGGAATATCTCGCCGTGTGGATGGGCGTTATCCGTGTCGGTGGCGTCTGCGCGCTGGTCAACACGAACCTGTCCGGCGCGGGGCTCGCGCATTGCCTCAACATCGTCAACGCGCGCCAAATCCTTGTCGGCGGCGATCTGGTCGCCAAGTTCGAGTCGGCACTTCCCCATATCGAAACGCCACCGCGCCTGTGGGTCGCGGGCGGGTCCCATTCCGACGGCGACCCTATCGAGGCCGTGCTCGAGCAGTTGCCGGACGGTCCGTTGCCGGACGACGAAATGCCGGAACTGACGATCGACGATCCGGCACTCTATATCTACACGTCGGGCACGACCGGTCTGCCCAAGGCGGCGGTGATAAACCATTACCGGGTCCAGGCGATCATGGCCGGGTTCGCCGCGGCATGTCATTCCGGCGAGAATGACCGTATCTACGTCGCGCAGCCGCTCTATCACACGGCCGGCGGCGTGCTCGCGCCGGGCATCACGCTGATGAACGGTGGCTCCTGTTTCATCCGGGAGAAGTTCTCCACCCGCCAGTTCTGGGACGACGTTTGCGATTATGAATGCACCATGTTCCAGTATATCGGCGAGCTGTGCCGCTACCTGCTCAACGCGCCGACCCATCCAAACGAGACCAGGCACAAGATCCGGCTGTGCAACGGCAACGGGCTCAGGCCCGACATCTGGACCGATTTCCAGGAGCGCTTCCGGATCCCCCGCGTCATCGAGTGGTACGCGGCGACGGAAGGCAACGTCACGATCTTCAATCTGGACGGAACACCCGGTGCCGTCGGCCGCATTCCGAAGTGGCTGGAAAAGCGGTTCATGACGAAGATCATCCGGTTCGACGTGGAATCGGAGAAAGTCGTGCGCGGGGCGGACGGCTTCTGCATCGAATGCAAGCCGGACGAAACCGGTGAGGCAATCGGCCGAATCCTCATCGATCCGAAGGCCCCTGCACAACGCTTCGACGGATACGCGGACAAGTCGGCGACGGAAAAGAAAATCCTGCGCGAGGTGTTCGAGTCGGGCGATGCCTGGTTTCGAACCGGCGACCTTCTGAAGAAGGATGCGCTCGGCTACTTCTATTTTATCGACCGGATCGGCGACACGTATCGCTGGAAGGGCGAGAACGTGTCGACCTCGGAGGTCGCCGAGACCATCAACGTATTCCCGGGCGTGCGCGAGGCGAATGTCTACGGCGTCCACGTGCCCGGCCACGACGGACGCGCGGGGATGGCCGCGATCGCGGCCGACGACGACCTTGATCTTCCCGGCCTGCGCGAGCATATCAATGCCCAGCTGCCGCCCTATGCCCGGCCGTTGTTCGTGCGTATCCGCAAGGAGATGGAAGTCACCACCACGTTCAAGCAGAAGAAGGTGGATCTGCGCAACGATGGTTTCGACCCAGCCCGCATCTCCGACGATCTCTATTTCAACGATCCCGATACCGCCCGTTTCGAGCTGATCAATGCCGATCTGTTCGGACGAATCCATTCGGGGGCCATCCGCCTCTAGGAACGAGTCCCGACGCCAGGCAGGCGGGCCGAGCCGTTATCGGGATCAGCCATCTCACAATGTTGAACGGAGACTTCGCACATGACTGATCTTGCCACGCCGACCGACGTCCTCGACTTCTGGTGGTCGGCCGGTCCGACCAAATGGTACGCCGGCGGCGAGGCGTTCGACGAAGCCTGTCGCCAGCACTTCGAAGCTTTGCTGGAGCACGCCGCATCGGGCGGTCTCGAGGACTGGGAGGCCACGCCCCAGGGGGCGCTTGCCCTCATCATCGTGCTCGACCAGTTGTCGCGGAACATTCTTCGCGGTAGCCCGCGCGCCTTCGATCAGGACAAACGGGCGGTCGGCGTTTCCGAACGTGCCATCGCGGCCGGCCATGACCGGCTCTGGCCGGTGCCGGCACGCAATTTCTTCTACATGCCTTTCATGCATGCCGAGGATATCGACCTGCAGGCGCGCTGCTGCGACTTCTTCCGTGCCCATGCGGACCAGGATGGCTACTTGTACGCGCTGGTGCACCTGGATGCGATACGCCGGTTCGGGCGATTTCCCCACCGCAACACGGTTCTCGGCCGTGAGACGACTCCGGAGGAGCGCGCCTATCTGGAGTCCGGCGGGTTCTCTGCCTGAACCAGCGCTCTGTTCAGTCCGGAACCGTTTCTTAAACGCTTCTGCCTAGGCTCCCGCCGGTATTCCGGAACCGGACAGGACACGGGCCAGGGTGAGCGAGATAACCTCCGCGAACCAGCAGGACGACGCGGGTGCGCCGCGCGGGCGGATTGCCCGCGCGCGGCGTCTCGTCGTCGATATCCTGCGCGCAGAGACCGACCGGACGCTGGCCCAGCGCACGGCTGTCATCGCCTTCTTCATCCGCGCGTCGAGCGCGGCGATCGCGCTCGTCTCGCAGATCCTGCTGGCGCGCTGGCTGGGCAGCCATGAATATGGCGTCTTCGCCTTCGCCTTCGTGACGCTGGTGATCGTCGGCGGTCTGTTGCCGATGGGCTTTCCGACCGCGGGCCAGCGGTTCATCGCCGAATATTCCGAAGCCGGCCAGACCGGCCTGCTGCGCGGTTTCCTGGACGGCAGCCGCCTGCTGATGGTGGCGATCGGCACGACCGTGTCGCTGCTCGGCGCCCTCGGCCTATGGCTGTTCGGCGACCTGATCGACCGGCAATACCTGCTGCCGCTCTACCTGATCCTCGTTTGCCTGCCGGCCTATGCGCTGATGGAGGTCCAGGACGGCATCGCGCGCAACTACTCTTGGATCGATCTGGCGCTGGCGTTGCCCTATCTGGTGCGGCCGCTGATCATCATCGCGATCGTCGGCGGCACCATGCTCGCCGCCGGTAGCGCCGATGCGATCACCGGTGCCTATGCGCTGATCGGCGCGATCTGGATCACCGGGGTGCTGCAGACGCTGATGCTCGAATTGCGGCTCAGGCGTCGGGTGCCGAGGGTCGCGCGGGCCTTCGCCTGGAAACCGTGGGTGGTCACCTCGCTGCCGATTTTCCTGGTCGAGAGCTTCTACATGCTGCTTACCAACACCGACGTGCTGGTGCTGTCGATCTACGAAAGCCCGGACAAGATCGGCATCTACTATGCCGCGGTGAAGACACTGGCGCTGATCTCGTTCGTTCCCTTCGCGGTGACGGCAGCCTCCGCGCACAAATACGCCGAGTATGGCGCGACCGGAGACCGGGCCAGGCTCGAGGCTTTTGTGCGCGATACCGTGAACTGGACGTTCTGGCCGGCGCTCGCGGCCACGCTGGCGATGCTCGCGGCCGGCAAGCCGCTGCTGTGGCTATTCGGGCCGGAATTCGTCGAGGGCTATCCGCTGCTGTTCATTCTCGTGCTGGGCCTGATGGCGCGGGCGACGGTCGGTCCCGTGGACAGGGTCATGAACATGCTCGGCCAGCAGAACGTCTGCGCGCTGATCTACGCGGTCGCCTTCGCGCTCAATCTGGCACTGAACTTCACGCTGATCCCGATCTTCGGGCTCGCCGGCGCCGCCTGGGCGACGAGCCTCGCGCTGATCGCGGAATCGATCTTGCTGTTCTTCGGGGCAAGGGCGCGGCTCGGCCTGCATGTCTTCATTCTGAACGGCAAGCGCTGATCCGCGTCGCGAAACGGGACACCGGACACCCGGTGCGGGAATACGGTATGGCGACGTCGTCCGTCGACACAGGTGCGATATTGATGCGGAAGGGCACGGACCGCACGGCGAAAGCGGCATCCGCCGGCGCGCGACCGGATCGCGCCGAAATCGCTCGATTCGTCTCCGAAACAGTCGATCAGGACGGTCTCGTCCGCGTCCGCGACGACTGGAAGGCGCTCGCCGGCCGGGCCGCCGAGCCGAATGTCTTCTACGATCCCGATTTCGCGTTGCCGGCGATCGAAGGCCTCGGTGCCGGCGCCGCCATTCGTGCACTACTGGTGTGGCGCGACGAGGGGCCGTCCGGGCGTAGGCTGACCGGCGTGTTTCCCTTCATCGCGAAGCGGCGCTGGGGCGTCCCGCTCAGCGTCGGCGAGGCGTTCATCCATCCCTACGCCATGTCCTCGGCAGCGCTCGTCGACGGGCAGGCGGTCCCGGAGACCGTGGCAGCCTTCCTCGACTGGCTCGAGGGCGACACGTCGCCGGCTGCCTGGTTGTTCCGCTTCCTGCCGGAAGGCGGTCCGTTGCACGCGGCCTTCGTCGAGGCGGCCGGCCGGCGCAATGCCGCGCTCACCCGTCACGGCGCCTACCAACGGGCGGTATTCGACGGCGGCAGCGTCGACGAGCGCTATCTGGACGTCGCGCTCGGCACTAAGCGGCGGAAGGAATATCGCCGCCTTCGCCGCAGGCTCGCGGACCATGGCGAAGTGACCGTGACCCGCGCCGAGGCCCCGGACACGGTTGCGGCCGGGATCGACGCGTTCCTGGAGCTGGAGGCCTCCGGCTGGAAGGGCGCGCGGGGGACGGCGGCAGCGTTGTCGCCGGAGATCGCGCAGATGTTCAAGGCCATCGCCGTGGGCCTGGCGGCTTCCAGACAGATCCGCGTCGATGCGCTCAGGGTCAACGGCAACCCCGTCGCTGTCTCGGTGAGCTGCAGCGCGGGCACCGACTGGTGGCTCTGGAAGATCGCCTATGACGAGGCCTTCTCCGCCTACTCCCCGGGTGTCCAGCTCGTCGCCGAGATCACCCAGGCCGCGATTGCCGCGCGGGACGACGGGACCTACGACTCCTGTGCGTTGCCCGGGATACCGATGATCGAGCGGCTGTGGCGCCAGCGTCGGCCGTATGCAGATGTCCTGATTGCGCCGGCTACGCTTGGTGGATTGCGGGGCGTGGCCGGGCGTCTGGAAACGTGGCGGCGTCAGATGGAACGGATCGCCAAGCGGGCGCTAACGCTGGCCGGCAAGCGCTAGCCTGACGCGAGCTTATTCCTTATCGCGCAACAGGCGGCGAATGACCTTGCCGGTGGTCGTCAGCGGCATTTCCTCGAGGAACGCGATCTCGCGCGGATACTCGTGGGCGGCCAGCCGGTCGCGGACGAAGTCCTGGATATCGGTCACGAGCGCGTCGTCGGGCTCGACGCCCTCTCGCGGAACGATGTAAGCCTTGACGATCTCTGTGCGGACAGGGTCCGGCTTACCGACCACGGCGGCCAGCGCCACGGCGGGATGGGCGATCAGGCAGTCTTCGATCTCGCCGGGGCCGATGCGATAGCCGGCCGAGGTGATCACGTCGTCGTCGCGGCCGACGAAAAAGAAGTACCCGTCCTCGTCGACGAGGCCCTGGTCGCCGGTCTTCATCCAGTCGCCGACGAACTTTTCGTCCGTCGCTTCCGGCCGGCCCCAGTATTCGAGGAACATCACCGGATCGGGCCTGCGCACGGCGATCTGGCCAATCTCGCCTGGGGAGAGAACATTGCCGTCCTCGTCGATCACCGCGACCTCGTGGCCGGGCACCGGCCTGCCGATGGCGCCCGGTTTTGACACGCCGATCGCCGCGCAGGAAGACAGCACCAGATTGCATTCGGTCTGGCCGTAGAATTCATTGACGGTGAGGCCCAGAGCCAGCTTTGCCCACTCGTAGACCTCCGCGCCGAGCGATTCCCCGCCGCTGCCGACGGTGCGCAGCGAGATGTTCCAGCGGTCGCGCGGATTGCGGATGCCGCGCATCATCCGGAGCGCCGTCGGCGGGATGAAGGCGTTGCGGATGCCAAGTTCGGCCATCAGGGCGAAAGCGAATTCGGGATCGAACTTCTCGAGACGGCAGGCGACGACCGGTACGCCGTGAAAGAGCGCGGGAAACAGGATATTGAGCAAACCGCCGGCCCAGGCCCAATCGGCGGGCGTCCACGCGATGTCGCCGGGCTGCGGGAAGAATTCGTGCGGCATCTCCACACCGGGCAGATGGCCGGGGAATACGCGATGGCCGTGCAAGGCGCCCTTCGCCGCGCCGGTGGTGCCGGAGGTGTAGATGATGAGTGCGGGGTCGTCGCGGCCCGTGTCGGCGATCTCGAAACGCGGTGAGGCGCGGTCGCAGGCCGCGTGAAAGTCCTCGGCGCCATCCGGAAAGTCCCCGCCGGGGCCGTCGACCGAGAAGATCGTGTGCAGCGTCTCGGGACGGTTTTCGAGACGGGCGATCTTGGTTAGGCCGTCCGCGCCGGTGACGAGCGCGCAGGCGCCGGAGTCGGTCAACCGGTATTCGAGCGCGTCGATGCCGAACAGCATAGCGAGCGGAATGACGATCGCCCCCAGTTTGTACGCGGCGAGATGGGCGATCGCCGTTTCCGGGCCTTGCGGCAACAGCAGCGCCACCCTGTCGCCGCGCCCGACGCCGGCGGCGGACAGCGCGTTGGCGAACCGGTTCGAACGGTCGCTCAGCGTTCCGTAGGTGATCTTCTCGACTGAGCCGTTGGCCAGCCTATTCAGGATCGCGACCCGGCCGGGGTCCCGCGCGGCCCAGCGTTCGCAAGCGAAATGAGCGATATTGAACCGTTCCGGGATATCCCAGCGGAACCGGTTGACGAGCTCGTCGTAAGAGGAGGCGTTCGGCAGCATGGCGCGCCTTCATCGTAAGAGGCGGCCGGATCGTAGAAACCGGAGCGGTTTATTGCAACGTTCCGGGTTACAAACTGCTGGGCCGGCGGGTTTAGGCGGGCTTGGCCATGATCAGCACCCAGTAGACCTTGTATTTGGTGCCGGGCAGATAGACCGCGGCAATGCCGAGGTTCTTGGCGGGCTCGAACAGCATTGTGTCCCGGTGTGGTTCGCTGTCGCGCCAGCCGGAAAACGCCTCGGCCAACGTGTAGTAGCCGGCGCTGACCGATTCCTTGACCTCTGCGGTCTCGTATCCGGCTGCGGCGAGCCGCGCTTCCAGCTTCCCGTCGGGCCGGATCGCAGCACCTTTGCTGGCGGCTGCCGCGAGATCGCGGGCGTAACCGCGCGCGAGGGCGTTCAGCCTGTCGTCGACAGTGACCTCCGACAGACCGTTATTGGCGCGATAGGCGTTGATCATGCCGAGTGCTGAGTCCTCGTCGAGGTCGCCGGCGACTTCGGCGAGGTTCGCGTAGAGCGGTGACCGGGACCCGGAGTCCGGGCCGAAGCAGCCGGTCAGCAATGCCGGCACGACCGCCGCTATTACCAGCCGCAGAATGAACGCGCGCGCAAACGGGATCATTCGGCCGGTTTCTCCGTTGTGCGGGAGCGCCCGCCGATCGCGTCCTCGAGCCGGTCGATGTCGCGCAGGTTGATGTCGCGCTGCGGGAACGGAATTTCGATGCTGGCCTCGCGGAAGCGCTTCAGGATCTCGAACCGGAAGTCGCTGCGCACGGTCAGCGAGGTGTTCACGTCGCCGATATAGGCAAAGAGGTTGAACACCAGCGAGGAGTCGCCGAAATCCATGAAAAAGACCCGTGGCTCGGGATAGGCGAGAACATCGGGATGCCCCCGGGCGATATCGAGCAGGATATCGCGCACTTTCTCCGGGTCGGCGCCATAGCTCACCCCGATGGGAATGACGACACGGCCCATCATGTTGGAATGCATCCAGTTCTTGACGGTACCGGTTATCAGGTCGGAATTGGGGACGATGACGGTCGCACGATCGAAGGTCTCTATCTCGGTCGAGCGGATGGATATTTTCCGGACATTGCCCTGTTCGGCGCCGACGACGATCCAGTCGCCTTCCTTTATCGGGCGCTCGGCGAGAAGGATAAGCCCTGAAACGAAGTTGCTGACGATCGACTGGAGACCGAAACCGATGCCGACGGACAGGGCACCGGCCAGCAGGGCGACGTTCTCCAGGTTGAGGCCCATATAGGTGACGGAGAGGATCGCGGCGAGGATGACGCCGGCGTAACCCGCAATGGTCCGGATCGAATTGCGCAAGCCCAGATCGAGCTGCGTATTGGGCAGGAAGCGATTGCCAAGCCAGCTCTGGACCGCCCGCGTCGCCACCAGGCCGATGACGAGTACGATCAGCGCGCCGAGGATCGACGACAGCGAGATCGTCACGCCGCCAATCCTGAAGCCGAAGAAGGCCTTCTGGATCCACTGGTTCCACTGGCCCGTGTCGAAGCCCCAGGGCAGCATAACCAGAACGGCGCCGAAGATGACGACCAGGATGCGCAGCAGGCCGCTTGCCACCAATGCGATCTGCATGACGCCGCTCTCGCTGATGCCGAAGGCCGACGAGACGAAGCTGCCGATGCGACTGGTGGGAACCAGAACGGCGTTGACTGTTTCTTCTATCAGTCCGAGCAGCAGCCAAACGATCGCGAACACGGCGCCGGCCAGTACGAGCTGGATGGCGAGGAAGTTGGCGAGCGCGATGAATCCCGCGATCAGTGCCGCGAAGATGGCGAAGACCGAAAGCCAGACGACGCGGTGTATCCATTGCCAGATAATGCTGGTCTGGGCGGTCCCGCCGATGGGGATCTCGCGCCACGCGGCACCAATCCGACGCAATGCGCTCGCTATCAAGGCGGCGATCGATAGAGCGGCCAGAGCGCGCTTTACGATCTCGACCGAAACCGGTGCGACCAGCACGTCGTTGGCCGTCTCCAGATAGCCGCCGATGGCGAGGACGGCGGCAATCAGGGTCACCGATGCGACGGTCTGGGCTGCAGCGGTATCGGACAGGTTGATGGGGCGCCAGGCCGGCCGCAATGGCGCGCAGATGCCGCGGGCCAGACCGAACAGGAAGCTGAAGCTGGCGACGGCGGCGAACAAGCCGCGGTTCAGCTCGATCAGGCGCGGGGTCAGCAGACCACTGGAATCCAGCGCCAGATAGACCACCGCGATGGCGACCACCGGCAGGATGCCGTCCGTCACCATTACGAGAACCGCGCGGGACAGCTTCTGCAGACGCGGCACCTCGTGGTCGGCTTCGCCGATCGGCGGGGCGAACTTACGCATGAACCGGCGCACGAAGACGCCGATCACGATCGCAACGACGAATGCCACGGCGATGACAAGCGCCGATTCGACATTCATTCGAGAGACAGCGACCGCCCAGGAATCGGTGATCAGCAGGGTAAAGCCGCGCGTGACTTTCGGAACGTCCTGCAGGCCATCAATCCAGAAAGACGGATTGAGGATGCTGTGGTTGCGCACCGAAAGCGACCGGGAGAAGCGGTCGCGTCGCTCGGCGGCAACGTCGCGAACGACCTGCTCCGCCTGGATGATGGCGAGCCGGACCTTCTTCAGGGCGGCGTCCGCCGCCGCCAGTGCGGCTGTCTCCGCCCTGCGCCGTTCGGCAATGTCTGCTGTCTCCGGCGGATCGTTTTCCCCGGGCGCCGGACCGAGTTGATCGAGCCGCGCCTGGATCGCTGCGACATCGGGCTCGATCTGGGTGGCCAGGGCGCGTGCCTGCTCGATGATCTGCTCAGCCGCGGTCCGAGCGGCCGCGAGCTCCTCATCCGTCACGCCGTCGCGCTGAATGGCGAGCAGGGTGTTGTCGAGGTTGAGCTTCCAGGCGTCGGCCCGCTGGCCGATCGCGGATTGCGCCGCCGCCGGTGCCGAGAGCGCGGTGCCGGTTTGCGGTTGCTCGGCCGTGCCGGCCTGTGCGCCGTCGGTCTGCGCGAAGCCGTGCGCCGGCAGGGATACCGCCAGGACGGCCAGGATCGTGAAAATCACCGCAAATCGCCCGCGGCGCGCTGTCATGGGCGCTCTCCTTCCGAATCGACGGTCACAATAGACAGGAATTCCAGGCGGGACGAGGGCAGGCCATTTCGCGCGGAACAGCGGATCAGGGGCGGTCGGTCGGGACCGATGATGTCACCGTTCTGGCAAGGAGCAGGACCAGGCCGACGGCGCCGAGCGCCGTAGCGACGGCCGCAGCGATCCCCCAGGGGCCAAGGCGATGCGCAAGGTCGGAGAGGCTGGAGACATGGCCGGCGAAGTACCAGGCGCCGAGCCCCCAGGTACCGACCCAAAGGAAGCCGCCGATCACGTTGAACAGCAGAAATCGGGGGAACGGCATGCCGGCGGCGCCGGCGACAAGGCCGTTCAGTTGCCGCAGGATATCGAAGAAGCGGGCAAAGACGACGGCGATCGGGCCGTAGCGGGTGAAGACGGCTTCGACCTTGGCGAACCGTTCGTGGGTGAGGCCGATGCGGCGTCCGTGATGGAGGATCAGGGTGCGGCCGAGCGTGCGCCCGACGAGAAAGCCGACGCTGTCACCGAGGACGGCGCCGCACCATGCCCAGACAAGCAGCGCGATCAAGGATATCTCGCCGCGCGCGGCAAGTGTTCCGGACAGAACCAGCAGCGATTCGCCCGGGAGAGGGGCACCGAAGGATTCCAGAAAGATGATCGCGCCGGCCGCGACCGGGCCGTGGGCGCGGACGAAGCCCTCGACATCGGTGAGGAGCGGCTCGAACATCATGGCCTCGCGACAGGAGAGGATGCGGCTTGTGCCGCGAGGAATGTCAAAGGCCGTGCGGTCACACCGATAATCCGGTTCTGCCTCGTTACGTCATCCTGTTTGCAATTTGGACCGGTCGAGGTCAATCGCGCTGTTCCGTCGATTGTCATCGGTGAGAGCTGGGAGGCGCGAAACGAGCTGTGAGGGTGCGCTGCGGCGGCTCAATCGAGACGCCCGGGTCGTGCGCGGGGACTCGCCGGTGACGCTCCACGATCGGGGGGCGGGCGAAGGGGCGGCGCGATCTAGAGGTCCTGGATGGTGGCGCCGGTCGATAGGATACCGGCGATCCTGCGGCCGGAAATTTCGCGGCGCAGTTTGCGGACCTCGTCATGAGTAAGCGTGGTCATTGCCGGTCTCCTCCTCGGCCAAGGGGGCAAGTGGGATACTCGCCCAGAAAGCCGATCCCGCCGGGCAAGCATTTTTCCCGATAATCGCCTATATGAGGAGGGCCGGCTTCGGCCTTGGCACCCCAAAGCCACCGCCGCATATCGGACCGATAACGTTGAACGACCCCGATCTTTCCCGCCTCGAGACGCGGCTCGGACGACTGCACGCGCGCCAGCGCCTGGGCGTGGAGACGGATCACGAGGCCCAGATCTTCGGATACGGCCGCAATTTCTTCCATCTGGAAAACTCGCGGCTGTTCGCGCTCGCCGTCGAATATGGCCTGAAGGCCACCGGGCTGTATTGGCGGGGAAAGCGCAATGCCACCCGCGTCGTCCTGCGCGAGAACATCGTCAGATCCGCCGTGCTGCCGGCCGCCTTCGACGGCTATACGGTGCTGCAGCTGAGCGATCTGCACGGCGATGCCAGCCTGCGGGCGATGGCGCGGGTGCGCGAGATGATCGGCGGCCTCACCTACGATCTCTGCGTCCTGACGGGCGATTATCGCGGGCCCACGCACGGTCCGCACGGCCCCGCGGTCAAGATCGTCGCCGAACTGCTGCCGGCGATACCGACGCCGGTGTTCGGCATCCTCGGCAACCACGACACGGTGCGCATGGTGCCGGACCTCGAGGACCTCGGCATCCGCATGCTGATGAACGAGGCGGCGGCGATCGAGCGGGAGGGCGCGCGGATCCACGTCGTCGGTGTCGACGATCCGCATTTCTACCGCGCCGAGAACATTGAGAAGGCGGTTGCCGCCGTGCCGGACGACGAATTCTCGATCCTGCTGGCGCACACCCCGGAAATCTATCGCCAGGCGGCGCATGCCGGATTCGACATGATGCTGTGCGGCCATACCCACGGCGGCCAGATATGCCTGCCTGGCGGCATACCGGTCACCCTGGATTCGGAGCTGCCGCGCCGGCTCGGGGCGGGCGCGTGGGCGCATCATGGCATGGCCGGCTACACCTCGCGGGGCGCGGGCACGTCTATTGTGCCGGTGCGGTTCAACTGCGCGCCGGAAATCACCTTGCATCGCCTGGAGGTGGCGCGCTGAGCCTCAGTGCGGCTCGTCGCGGAAGCCCAGCCGGAATAGCCACTTCGACAGGACCACCCCGCCCAGCCAGAACAACACGACCGTCAGCGCCACATCCGGCCAGGTGAGGCCGAGCAGCGGTATGGCGGCGAGCGCGGGCAGCAGCGCCTCGGGTATCTGGTCGAGGCCGGTCGCCCGCGCGCTGGGGGGAAGGCCCAGCCGGCGCTTGATGAAACTCGACGCGAGGTCTCCCGCCATCGAGGCCGCCCCGATCGCCAGACCGAGGGTCCACGGCTCGCCGAGCAGGACGGCGCCGAGCATCGTCGCGGCGAGCGCGACAACGAGGCCGCGGATGGTCTTGGAGGCGCCGAAAAGCGCTTGCCCGTCGAAAAGGCGCATCCCGCCGTCGAGCGGCCGCGACAACCGGTCTCCCATGATCCGCTTGGCCGCGATCGGGCTGACGTTCGCCAGCGCCAGCAGCGCCAGGACCTCGAACACAGGGACGATTTGCAACATGGACGGAGAACGTCGTTGAATGGTGGTGACAGAGGAATACCGTATCGCGCGGTCCCGCGCGCGGTTTTCCGCATCCCGCCCCGTTGCCTGGAGGACCTCCGTAGCCTTGACGCTTGCCAGCACATTTCCCGCTCCATTGAAATCGAGGCGGCGGAGCTGATCGGTTACCATGGCCGCTGATCACCAGTTGGGGACTGTCTCATGCGTCTGTTCGCGCTGAATGCCTCGCGCGCCTTCGGCGAAAGCGTCGCCGCCGCAATCGGCGTCGATCTCGACGCGCACGAGGAGCGCGCCTTCGAGGACGGCGAGCACAAGGCGCGCCCGCTCGTCAGCGCGCGCGGGGCCGATGCCTATGTGATCCAGAGCCTGCACGGCGGGCCGGACGAAAGCCCGAACGACAAGCTGGTGCGGCTGCTGTTCTTCCTGGCGGCGCTGCGCGAGAACGGCGCGGCGCGGGTCACCGCCGTCGTCCCCTATCTGGCCTATGCCCGCAAGGACCGGCAGACCAAGCCGCGCGATCCGGTGACGACGCGCTACGTGGCGCAGCTCTTCGAGGCCGTCGGCGTCGACCGGGTGATGACGCTGGAGGTGCACAATGTCGTCGCCTTCCAGAACGCCTTCCGCTGCCAGAGCGTGCATCTCGATCTCAGATCGGTCTTCCTCGATCGGGCCGCGGCGCTGGCCGAGGGCGATATCGTCGTCGGCTCGCCCGATCCCGGCGGGGTCAAGCGGGCGCAGCTCTTCCGCGAGGCGCTGGAGGCGCGCATCGGCCGGCCGGTGGGGCAGGCCTTCATGGAGAAGCGGCGCAGCGCCGGCGTCGTCAGCGGCGACCTGCTGGTGGGCGAGGTCGCCGGCGCGCGGGTGCTCGTCGTCGACGACATCATCGCCTCGGGCGGAACGATGGCGCGCGCCGCGCAGGCCTGCCGCGCGCACGGCGCGGCCGATGTCCGGGCGCTTGCCGCGCACGGGCTGTTCACCGGCCATGCCGCCGAGACGCTTGCCGACCCGGCGCTGTCGGGCATCATCGTCAGCGATACGGTGCCGCCGTTCCGCCTGGGTGGAGAGGCGCGCGACCGGGTCGAGATCGTGTCGGCGGCGCCGGCGGTGGCCAAGGCGATCAGCCGGCTTTCCGGCGGCGGTTCGATCAGCGGCCTGGCCGGGCCGATGGACTGAACCCGGCATATGGATTGAGCTGGGCCTACGGATTGAACCGGGCTTATGGATTGAACGGGGTCGGGACGATGTCCTCGCGCTCGGCCAGCGCGACATAGCGCCAGGCGAGGGGGCGCCATTTCTCCGGCGTGCGCGGGGTCGGTTCCGCCAGGTGGACCAGCGACAGGCGGGCGCGCAGCAGGGCGCGATAGATCCAGTAGAAGCGGATCAGCGGCGCCGGCGGGCGGTCGTCCAGGGCATCGGCGCAGCGCTCCAGCAGCAACGGGAAGATCCAGTCCGCCCCGTCGCGCGCGCATTCGAGGCCGAGGAACGCGATCTCCTCGAACGGATCGAGCAGGCGCAGGTCGCGGTTGAACTCGAGGCAATCGATGATCGCCACCGGCTCGTCCAGGCAGACGTGCTCGGGCCGCAGGTCGCCGTGGCCCTCGATGATGCGGCCCGCGCGAATGCGCGCCTCGATCAGGGGGTGGGCGGCCGCGAAGGCCGCGTCGAAGCGGGCGAACGCCGCCTCGACGCGGGCGCCGTCGAAGCGATAGGCGGGGTCGCTCAGGACGGCCGCGGTCTCGGCCTGCTCGACCAGGTAGCGCTCGGTGTAATCATGCGGGTAGGGTGTCTCGGACGGTGCGTGAGCGAAGAAATCGCTCAGCACGTCGGCCAGATGCGCGATCATCGGCCCGGTTGCCTCGCCGGTGCGGATCAGGTGGTCGAGCATCTGCTGCTCGGGCAGGCGGCGCATGGCGACGAGCCAGTCGACCACGGCGACGCCCGGACCGAGCGCCAGCGCGCCGGCGGCGTCGCGCGACAGCGGCGTGACGGCGAGATAGACGTCGGGCGCGAGCCGGCGGTTGAGACGCACCTCCTCGCGGACGAAATGCTCGCGGGCCGCGAGCGTGCCGAAGTCGAGGAAGGGATAGCGGACCGGCTTCTTCAGCTTGTAAACGAGCGGGCCGGCGAGGAAGACCCAGGACATGTGGGTCTCCACCGCGCGCACGGCGCGGGGGCGGTGCGGATAGCTGGCCGGGTCGCTCAGGTAGCGGACCTTGTCGGCAATAGACGGCGGCCTGGTCGCGGCGCCGGCCGGGGACGCATGATCGGAATCGGACATCGCTTCTTCGTTATCCTGCCGGCATCCGCCCGCGCCTTGATTGCCATCAAGGCGGATTCCGGGTTCCAATGGGAGCATTCAACCATGGAACGGTCGTCGATGGGCAATACCGCACGGAATGTCTTGATCGGGCCGAAGGCGCTGGAAGGCCGGCTGGAGCTGCCGGACGGGGCGGGCGGGCTCGTCGTGTTCGCCCATGGTAGCGGCAGCTCGCGGTTCAGCCCGCGCAACAATTTCGTCGCCGGCGAGCTGCGCGCCCGCGGCCTCGGCACGCTGCTGTTCGATCTCCTGACGGAGAAGGAGGCCGCCGACCGGCGCAACGTCTTCGACATCCCCAGGCTGGCGGCGCGGGTCGTCGAGGCGATCGCGTGGACGCACGGCGAGGCGGACACGGCGGCCCTGCCGCTCGGCCTGTTCGGCGCCAGCACCGGCGCGGCGGCGGCGCTGGTGGCGGCCGCCGGCATGCCGGAGGCGGTCAGGGCGGTGGTCTCGCGCGGCGGCCGGCCCGATCTCGCCGGCAAGGCGCTCGCCCGGGTGCGGGCGGCGACGCTGCTGATCGTCGGCGGGGCCGATCACGGCGTGATCGAGCTGAACGAGGCGGCCTTCGCCGAACTCACTTGCGAAAAGCGCCTGGAGGTCGTGCCCGGGGCGACGCATCTGTTCGAGGAACCGGGGACACTGGACGCCGTCGTCGCGCTCGCCGGCGACTGGTTCGATACCCATTTGACCGGCAGCGGGAGCGCGTGATGTTCGCCGATCGCACCGAGGCCGGGAAGAAGCTCGCCGCGGAACTGACGCGGATCGTGGCCGAGGATCCCGCGCTCACCGATCCGGTGGTGCTGGCGCTGCCGCGCGGCGGGCTGCCGGTGGCGATCGAGATCGCCCGGGCGCTGAAGGCGCCGCTCGACCTGGTGCTGGTGCGCAAGATCGGCGTGCCGTTCCAGCCCGAGCTCGCCGCCGGCGCGGTGGTCGACGGTGACGATCCGCAGCTCGTGGTCAACACCGACGTGGTGCGGCTCGCCGGCCTCAGCCAGGCCGATCTCGACGCCGGGGAGGCGCGCGAGCTCAAGGAGATCGAGCGCCGCCGCGACCAATACCTGAAGGGGCGCGCGCGGGCGCCGGTGGAGAACCGCACCGTCATCGTCGTCGACGACGGCATTGCCACCGGGGCGACGACGCGGGCGGCGCTGAAGGCGCTGAGGCGGCGTAAGCCGAAGGCGCTGATCCTCGCCGTTCCGGTCGCGCCGGAGGATACGGTTGAGGCGATGCGTAGCGAGGTCGACCGGGTCGTCTGTCTGGAGATGCCCGCCGCGTTCTACGCGATCGGTGCCCACTATATCGACTTCCGCCAGGTCTCCGACCAGGAGGTGGTCGAACTGCTCGACGAGGCGGCCCGGGCCGGGTGACTGCTACGGGTGAGGGCCAGGCGGCGGTGGCTAGGCGGCGGGGTTAGGCGTCGGGGGTTAGGCGTCGGGGGTTAGGCGGGGGGCGTGACCGGCCTTGCCGGCCGGTCACGCGGGTATCGTCAGGATTGCGGTCGCCTAGGCAGCCTTCGGAATGCCGCCGCCGGCGCGGTCGGCGTGGTCGAAGATGTGCAGCCGTCTGGTCGGGGCCGACCAGTGCGGGCACATGAGCCAGAGCCGAAAGAGATGGCGCTTGCGCGCCAGTTCCGGCCAGTCCTGGTAGTCGGTGCGTCCGTGCACGGTGGTGCGGTCGTTCAGGAACTGCATGTCGCCGGGGCGGAACTCCATGTCCAGGAAGACACCGTCGCGATTGGCCACCGCCTCGAAGAAGCTCAGCGCGTCTTCGGCGCACGGATCGAGCGTGCCGCCGTCGTGCTGGGCGCCACTGCGGATGAGCTCGGGGATGTAGGAGCAGTGGACCTGCCCGTCGTCGTCCTCGGCAAAGACGGGGATATTGACCGGGGTGAGGGCCGGGGAGGCGCCCCGGTCGGCGGTCGGGCGATAGAACTGGAAGCCCTCGATCAGCGGATCGAGAAGGTCGGGCCGTTCGGCGACGAAGGTGTTCCAGATGGTGGCGGCCGAGGCGATGCGACTCAGCCCGCCCTCCTTGGCGTTGCGATGGCAGAACAGCCCGACGATGTCGGAGGGGTCGCGGTGCATGCTGATTGTGCCGCCGCGGCGATAGGGGCGTTCGTTGCCGGCCTCCGAGCGGTCGATGACGTCGCCGAGATAGTCGCCCCGATGGCTCTGCGACACCGAGGTGCCGAAATAGGATCCGACGCCCACGAAGATCAGGCGCATGACGTCTTCGGAATAGCGGTCGACGTCGATGCCGGTCATCAGCGCGAAGCCGCAGCCCGAGCGCAGGACCTCGTCCATTGTCCTCAGTTCGGCGCCGAGCGTGGGCAGCGGGAAGTCTTCGGGGGTCACCTCGGAGAGCGCCAATCCGCGGGCTTCCAGATGCTTGGCGGCCGCCTCGATCTCGGCGAGATGCTGCGGCGTGAACCGGAACTCCCATTCGGATCTGGCGCCGTAGTCGGACCCCTTCCAAGCCATCGGTCCGGTGATGGCGGTGCGGTCGGCCAGATATCCGTTCGCGCGTGTCATGTCTTTCTCCCTTGCCAAGGACGTTGATTAGTTGTTCGTGATAGCAGAACAATGTTCATAATAGACGACCAATTTCGCTTGGCAAGGCAGATTCTCGGGCCTAGAATCGCTTTAAAAGCGCGGGTCGTTGTCATCTTGCCGGAGCATGCATGTCGGAATTGGGCCGAAACGCAGACGCCAGTCTGGCCGTCAGGGAGGACGCGGGGGGGCACGGCGCCAAACCGGGCAGGCTCAGCACCGTGGCCAAGGCGCTCGACCTGCTCGAGCTGATGGCGGCGCAACCGCGGGAGTGGGGCGTCACCGAGCTGGCGCGCGAACTGGGCCTGAGCAAGAGCGTCGTCCACGGCCTTCTCGCCACCCTGCGCGACAAGGATTTCGTCGTCGGCGACGAACGAAGTCGCCGCTACCGGCTCGGTTTCAAGGCGATGACGCTGGGCGCCGATTTCGACCTGGACCAGGAGTTGCGCACGGTCGCCATGCCGGTGCTGAAGGAACTGACGGAGCAGACCGGCGAGGCGAGCTACCTGATGGTCCGGCGTGGCATCAAGGCGCTTACGATCGCGCGGGCGCTTCCTGCGACGCCGATCCACCTCGCGATCGAGGAGGGCGTCAGGGTGCCCCTGCATGCCGGCGCATCCGCGCGGGTGATCCTGGCGTTCTCCAGACCCGATGTCATCGAGTCCGTGATCGCGGATGTCGGCCTTCCCAGGCTGGCGGAGCAGACGATCACCGCGCGGGACGACCTGCTGGCGAGCCTGGCGGACATCCGGGCCAAGGGATACGCCTACAGCGCGTCGGAGATGCTGGACGGCGTCTACGCCCTGGCCGCGCCCGTGTTCGGGCCGAACGGCATGATCGGCAGCCTGGGCATGGTCGGCATCGAGGCCGCCGTGGGCGCGCGGCACGAGACCTTCACGACCCTGGTGATCGATCACGCCAGGCGGCTGGAAGCCGCGCTCGGCGGGTCGGCGGGCTAGCGTGGCCGATCCCGAATCGACTGGGCCTCGCAGGGCGCTTCCACGGCACGCAGAGGACCCAGATCCGCGACATCGCGCAGGCAATCGGTGGTCAGGGCCGCAACGGTCGGACGACCGAGCAGCGCCATGACCCGGGTGAATTGCTCGGCCAGAAGCGCGAGGGCCCGGGCCACGCCCGCGTGGCCCCCCGCGGCCAGGCCGTAGAGCGGGGCGCGGCCCGACAGTACGGCGTCGGCACCGAGCGCGACGGCCTTGGCGATATCGCTGCCCCGGCGAATGCCGCCGTCGATCATCAGCACCGTACCGGACCCCAGTGCCTGGCGCGTCTCCGCCAGGATCTGCAGGGGCGCGACCGCGCCGTCGAGCTGCCGCCCGCCGTGGTTGGACAGCACGATGCCGTCGGCGCCGGCGTCGCGCGCCCGGACGGCATCCGAAGGCGAAAGCAGTCCCTTGACCACGAGCGGTCCGCGCCATCTGGTGCGAAGCCAGTCCAGGTGGCGCCACGAAAGCGACGGGTCGATCTGCGTGCGCGACCAGTGCGCGGCGCCGGACAGATCGCGCCGGTCGGGGGGCAGGATCTCGTCGAGATTGCCGAAGCCGGGAATGCCGGGCAGCAGCACGTCCCTCACCCAGCCGGGATGGCGCAGCGCCTCGAAGCGGCGCGACAGGCGGGGGCGGCTCGGCGTGGCGTAGTTCCGCTTGTCCCATTCGCGGTTGCCGAAGACATTGCTGTCCACGGTCAGGATCAGGGCCTCGCATCCGGCCCGCTCGGCGCGCTCGAGTAGTGCCTCCATGAAGGCCTGATCGCGGAAGACATAGAGTTGCATCCAGTGGCGCAGTCCGGGTACGGCGGCGACGGTTTCGATCCGCGCGTTCGACACCGTGCTCTGGGCGAAGGGAATGTCCGCCGCCGCCGCAGCGCGCGCCAGCGCCAGATCTCCGTCGCGGCGCATGAGGCCGTTGAACCCGGTGGGGGCGACGGCGAAGGGGAAGGCCATGGACCGGCCGAACAGGCTGGTCGTGGCATCCACCGTGGCAACGTCGTTCAGCGCGGCGGGCAGAAAGGCGACGTCGTCGAAGACGGCGCGGTTTCGCCGCAGCGTCACCTCATCCTCGGCGCCGCCGTCGAGATATTCGAAGACCACCTCGGGCAGGCGGCGGCGCGCCATATGCCGGAGTTCGTCGATCGACAGCGCCCGATCGACGCGGCGCGAGGCAAAGGTCCGGGCCATCGGAAGCTCCGTGTCGGGTGGAGTTTGTCACTGTTTGGGCTGGAAGGCGGCCTGCGCCGCAGCCTGCAGGAACATCGCGTCGCCGCCCTGGATGTAGAGGGCGAGCCGCGGATCGGGGGCGGGCCGCGGGGCGGTGGCGGTGAATAGACCCACCTGGATCCCCGCGGCCCGGGTCCGGACGACGATCTCGTCGATGGCCGCTGCAAGGGCCTCCGGACCCGGCCGGCCGGCGGCGGCGAGACTGATGCCGAGATCGCCGGGCCCGATGAAGATCAGATCCATCCCCGGCACGGCGAGGATGGAGTCCAGCTCGGCGATCGCGTCGACCGTCTCGATCTGAACGGCGACCAGGGTTTCGCCGCGTGCCTGCTCGACATAGCGGGCCGCCGCGTAGCCGTAGCGCGTCGCGCGGCCCGGCCCGGCGCCGCGCTGGCCCTCCGGGGGAAAGCGGGCGGCGCGGACGACCGCCCGCGCCTGATCCGCCGAGGCGATGCGGGGCGCGAGAATGCCGCACGCCCCGGCGTCGAGGGCCTCGGCGATGAGCCAGGGCATCGCTTCCGGTACCCGGACCAGCGCCGGCACCCCGCCCAGATCGGCGGCGCGCAGCATGTCGGCCAGCAGGGGGCCGCGCAAGGCGGCATGCTCGCCTTCGAGGCACAGGAAATCCGGGCTGGCGGTGCAGAGGATCTCGACCGACACGGGGCTCGGGATCGAGACGAAGGGGCCACGCAGGGCCGGTCCGGTGCCGAGCCGCGCCCGCAGGGCCGCAGGCGCGGAAGTTGGCTGTTGCGCCATTCTGGTCTCCGTAGGAAGGGGCGGGGGGCGAGGATCAGTGCTTGCCTTCCAGAAGGAAGAAGGCGCGTCCCAGCCGTCCCTCGATGCGGATGTAGCGGTCGAGCCGCACGCCGTTCGAGGTGCGGCGCACGCATTGGATCATCGCGGCCAGGGACTCCAGCGAGGGCACCTCGAAGATCAGGTACCAGGTGAAGTCGGGCGCGCCCGGCTGGCCGACCATGAACAGGTCGTCGTCCAGCGTCGCCAGACATTTGGCGCCAAGCTGATCCCATTCCTCGATCATTTCCTTGAAGCGCGGCAGCACCTTCTCGCGGCGCTCCTCATCGGAGGCGGCGAACCAGCCTTCGGTGGCGGCGCCGAGCAGGATGACGCGATAGGGCTTGGGGACTTCGGGCACGGCGAATTCAACGGCCATGGGATACCTTTCTGTTTCGGTGGAGTGTCGGTTCGTCGCTTTGCGCCGATCAGCGCATGTTGATGCCGCCGTTCACGTCGATGGTGGCGCCGGTGACGAAGGCTGCCTCGTCGGACGCCAGCCAGACCGCGGCGGCCCCCACCTCGCGGTCGTCGCCGAGACGGCCGACCGGGATGGTCTTTGCCATGGCGGCGACCTTGTCGGCCGGCATGACGCGGGTGATCGGTCCCTCGATGGCGGCGGGGGCGATGGTGTTCACCGTGACGTTGCTGGCGGCGAGCTCCGCCGCGAAGCACTTGCCGAGCACCACGATCCCGGCCTTCGAGGCGGAGTAATGGCCGCCGGCCACCACGCCGCCGCGCTGGCCGGCCAGCGAGCTGATGTTGATGATCCGTCCCCGGCCCGCTTCGCGCATGATCCGTCCGGCGGCGCGGCAGCCGAAGAAGGTGCCGCGCAGATTGACGGCCATCACGTCATCCCATTCGGCGGCGGGAATGTCCCAGAGTGGCTTCGAGATGGTCAGCGCGGCGTTGTTGACCAGGATGTCGAGGCTGCCCCGGTCGCGCACCAGGCCCGCCGCCAACTCCTGCCAGAGCGCCTCGTCGCGCACGTCCTGCACCGCGCCCCGGCTGCGGCCGGCGCCCGCATCGAGCTGGGTCGCGACATCCCTCACCGCCGGGTTCACATCGGTAAGCAGGACCGAGGCTCCCTGCTCGTGAAAGGCACGGGCGATCGCCAGCCCCAGCCCCTGAGCGGCGCCCGTGACAAGGGCAACCCGGCCGGCAAGTTTATCGGTCATGGGTATTTCTCCGATTAATTTTGGTATTGTCTTCATACCAAAAATGGTGCTGAACTATTCCAGCACGCGATTGGACGAATCGACAAGGCCTTTTTCATGGAAGACGAAATCCGCACCGTTTTGAGCGAAGAGCTCGGGGATCTGGCGACCTTCGGCGCCGAGATTCCGGAACGGTATCGGCGCGACTGGCTCTCCGAGCAGGCCGTGACGCCGATCGCGGTCATCCGTCCCCGCACGACCGAGGACGTGTCCCGTGCCCTGCGGCTGTGCAGCCGGCTGGGGATAAGCGTGGTTCCGCAGGGCGGCATGACCGGGCTTGTCGGCGGCGCGCAGCCGGTGGCGGGGGGCGTGGCGCTGTCGCTCGACCGCATGACCGCCATCGAAGAGATCGACGAGGTCATGGCGACGGTCACGGTGGAGGCCGGCGCCACCCTGGGCGAGGTACAGCGGGCCTGCGAGCAGGCCGGTCTCTTCCTGGCCGTGGATCTGGGCGCGCGCGATTCCTGTCAGGTCGGCGGCGTCATCTCGACCAATGCCGGGGGCAACCGCGTGATCCGCTACGGCATGACGCGCGAGAACGTTCTGGGGATCGAGGCGGTGTTGTCCGACGGAACCATCGTCACGTCGCTGAACAAGCTTCTGAAGAACAACGCGGGCTACGATCTGAAACAGCTGCTGATCGGCTCCGAGGGAACGCTCGGCGTCGTGACCCGGGCGGTGCTTCGGCTGCACGCGCAGCCGCAGAGCTTCTGCTCGGCCTTCTGCGGCTGTGCCGATTTCGCCGGCGTGATCGGGCTTCTGAAGGCGGCCCGGTCGACGCTCGGGGCGGCGCTGACCTCCTTCGAGGTGATGTGGCCCAGCTTCTACGATTTCATGTGCGACGGCCTGCCGGAGTTGCGGCGTTCGCTTGCCGGGCGCCACGGGGTCTATGTGCTGATCGAGGCCAGCGGGCCGGCGGGGCAGGCCCGCCAGTCGCTGGAGGACCTGCTGGCGGCAGAGATCGACGCCGGCCATATCGCCGATGCGGTTCTGCCCAAGTCAGAACGCGAGACGACCGAGCTCTGGGCCGTGCGCGAGAGCGTCTCGGAATACGGCCGCCTGATGGGGCCGCTGACCGGCTTCGACATCGGCATCCCGACCGGCGACGCCGGCGCCTTCGTGGCCGAGATCGAAGCCGCGCTCGCCCGCCACTGGCCGGACGTCCATGCGCTGAGCTACGGCCATATCGGCGACAGCAACCTGCACCTGGTGGTGAACGTGCCGTCGGCCGGGGCGCATCAGCCGCATGATGCGCTGTGTGACCTGGTGTTCGAGGCCGTCAGCCGGTATGGCGGAACCATCTCGGCCGAGCACGGCATCGGCACGATCAAACGGGACTATCTGCATCTGACCCGCAGCCCTTCGGAACTCGACGTTATGGCGCGGCTGAAGCGCGCGCTCGACCCGAGGGGCATCCTCAACCCGGGCAAGGTTCTCGCCCCGCCCCAGTCAGCTGCATCCCAGTCGGCTGCATCTCAATCGGCTGCATCTCAATCGGCGATGCCCCAATCGGCGACACTCCAGTCCTCCGCGCCTCTGTCCGGGCCGGCCTGACGACCTGCGGCCGGCCGGGCGAGGACGCCTGTCACGGTGCGCCACTAACAATGCCGCGAAGGCATGGATCCACGGCAACAAGGGAGACTTTGATGAACACGATCAAGACAATCATCTCTGCGCTGGCTCTGGGAGCCGGCATGCTACCGGCGCTGGCCCAGGCTGAGGACATCAACCTCGGCATGGTCATCGCCACAACCGGCCCCTTCGCCGGGGGCGAGGCGTCGCTGATCCACGGCACGCGCATGGCGATCGAGGAGATCAACGGGGCCGGCGGCATCAACGGCGACAAGCTCGTCCTGGTGATCGAGGACACCGGCAGTGAGCAGACCGGTGCGATCAACGCCTTCAATCGCATCGTCTCGATCGAGCCGGTGGCGATCATGAACACGACGATCAGCGGCTTCGTCATGTCGCAGATGGGCATGATCGAGGACGAGGGCATCCCGACGTTCACCGGCGGGGCCTCGCCGCAGCTGGCGGCGGATGCGAAGGGCACCGAGGCGCTGTTCCGCGTCCGCACCAGCGATATCCTCGTGGCTAAAGCCGCCGCCCGCTTCGCCACCAAAAACCTGGGCCTGGAGAAGATCGCTGTCCTGCGGCTGAACAACGAATACGGCAACGGCTGGATCCGTATGATCGAGGAACAGCTCGCCGAGGAAGGCAAGACGCCGGTCGCGGTGGAAAGCTTCGAGAGCGTCGACCGCGACGTGACGGCGCAGATTCTGCGGATCAAGAACGCCGGGGCCGAGGCGATCATCGTGGCCGGCGATCCGCCGAACCATCTGGTCATCGTCCAGCAGATCCGCCAGCTCGGGTTCGACGGCGCCGTGATCGTGTCGAACTCGGGCGTGCTGCCCTCGACCCTCGCGGCCTACGCCCCGGAGGCGGCAGAGGGAATCTATGGCACCGTGGACTCGCTGCCCGTGGCCGATCCCGCCCATGCCGAATGGGTCGAGCGCTATCGCAGCGCCTACGACATGAACCCGGATTTCGCCGCGGCCGAATACTATGACGGCGTGAAGATGCTGGCCGACGCGATCGCCAAGGTCGGCACCGACCGCGCGGCGCTGGTGGCCGAGCTGCGCGGTATCGACGGCTACAAGGGCGTCGGCACCACCTACAGCTACGCCAATGGCGGCGACGGCGGCACCAGCGTGGCGATCGTGCAGGTCGAAAACGGCGGGCTGAAACTCGTCACCAGCGTCGACTGAGCGGCGGCGCGGACATGGATACCTTTATCCAGGTGCTGCTGGCCGGGACGACCATCGGCTGCATCTATGCCCTTGTCGCGCTCGGCTTCACCCTGACCATCGCGGCGGCGGGCGTCGTCAACTTCGCCTATGCCGAATGGGTGACCTATGGCGGCTTCTTCGGCGTGATGCTGGTCGGCCTGGGCTGGCCGCTGTGGCTGGCCCTGATCGGCGCGGTGGTCTTCTCGGTCGGCGTCGGCTACGTCTTCCAGCGGGTGGTCTTCCGCCCGCTGGAGGGAAAGCACTTCCTGACCACCGTCACGGCGACCATCGGCGTCTCGGTCAGCATGGCGGCGCTGGCCGTCCTGATCTGGGGGCCGTACCCGCTGACGTTGCCCACCTTCTTCGGCAGCGGCATCATCTCCCTGGGCGGGGTATCCCTGTTTCCGCACAATCTGCTCATCATCGCCATCACCGCCGTGCTGATCGGCGTCCTGCACCTGGGCCTGACACGGACCACGATCGGCTACCGCCTGCAGGCCACGGCCCAGGATCCCGACGCCGCGCGGCTGATGGGCATCCGGGTCCGCCGGATGCGCACCCTGGCCTATCTGTTCTCGGCCGGTCTGGCCGGCCTGGCCGGCTTCCTGGTGGCGCCGCTCTTCATCGTCACCACGACCATGGGCTTCTCGCTGATGCTGAAGGGGCTGGCCGCGACCATCGTCGGCGGATGGGGCTCGCTCAAGGGCGCCGTGTTCGGCGGCCTGATCATCGGCATCATCGAGGCGCTGGGGGCCGCCTACATCTCGTCCGAATATAAGGACGTGATCGCCTTCCTGATCGTCATCGTCGTGCTGCTGGCCATGCCGCGCGGTCTCTTTCCCGAGCGCATCGCGGAGAAGCTGTGATGACCGGGTGGACGACCGACACCGCAAACAACCGGATGCGCCTCGCCGCGCTGGCGCTGGCGCTGGCCAGCGCCGCGCTGCTGCCCTTCGTGCTGGGCTCGAACTACCATCTCGGCGTCGCGCATCAGGTGCTGATCTTCATCATCCTGGCCTCGGGCTACGACCTGCTGCTGGGGTTCACCGGCCTTCTGTCCTTCGGGCATATCGGGCTGTTCGCCATCGGCGCCTATACCAGCGCGATCCTCGTGACTTCGACCGGCGCACCCTTCATGGTCGGCCTGATCGGGGCGGCGGTGCTGACCGGCATTGTCGGGGTGGTGATCTCGATCCCGGCGCTACGCATCAAGGGCCATTCGCTGACCCTGCTGACGCTGGCGCTCGGAGAGGTGATCCGCGTCGTCATCCGGTCGATGGAATGGCTCACCAACGGCTCGCACGGCATCGCCGGGATTCCGAGGCCCGAGATCCTGGGCTTCTCCTTCCGCCAGCCGGTGCCGCTCTACTATCTGCTGCTGGTCATCGCCCTCCTGACCATCGCGTTCGCCTGGAAACTGAAGCGGTCGCGGTACGGCCGGGCCTTCAACGCGATCCGCGATTCCGAGATCGCGGCGGATGTCTGCGGGGTGAACATCTCGCGGATGAAGATGCTGGCCTTCGGCCTCAGCGCGATCATCGCGGGGATCGCGGGCAGCCTTTACGCCCATACCGTGCGCTTCATCAGCCCCGAATTCTTCAGCCTCGGCCTGACCGTGATCCTGCTGGCCATGGTGCTGATCGGCGGGCGCGGCACCATCATCGGCCCGATCCTCGGCGCGATCCTGTTCATCTCGCTGCCCGAGGCCCTGCGCTTCGTGAAGGAGTATTACCTCGTCGCCTTCGGGATCACGATCTGGCTCTCGGTCCTGCTTCTGCCGGAGGGGCTGGCGGGGCTGCCGCGCCGGCTCAGGCGCTGGATGCCGCGACGCAGCGCGAAGGAGGCCGGCCTATGACCATGGTGCTCGACGTCTCCGGCGTGACCAAGCGGTTCGGCGGGCTGACCGCGCTCAGCGATGTCAGCTTCAGCCTGGACCGGGGCAAGATCCTCGGTCTGGTGGGCCCGAACGGATCGGGCAAGTCGACCATGCTGAACGTGCTGTCAGGCGTCTACGCGCCGGAACTTGGTCGCGTCACGCTCAACGGCGCCGCCATCACCGGCATGGCGCCGAACCAGATCACACGGGCGGGCCTGGCGCGGACCTTCCAGAACCTGCAGCTCTTCGGCGGGCTTACCATCGGGCAGAACGTCATGGTGGGGCGCAATTGCCGGATGAACAGCTCGCTGCTCGGGACGGTCTTCGGCTTCGCATCCGCCCGGCGGGAAGAGGACGAGGCGCGCGAGACGGCGCGGACGTATCTGGAATTCGTCGGTCTCGCGGACCGCTTCGACGACGAGACGTCCTCGCTTTCCTATGGCGAGCGGCGCCTGCTGGAGGTCGCGCGAGCCCTGGCGGCCTCTCCAGAGGTACTGATGCTGGACGAGCCCTGCGCGGGGCTGTCGCAAGGGGAGGCCGACGACCTGGCCGATTCCATCCGTCAGGTGGCCGCGCAGGGGATCTCGGTCATCGTGATCGAGCACAACATGCGTTTCATCATGCAGTTGGTGGACCGGATCGTGGCTCTGAATTTCGGGCAGAAGATCGCCGAGGGCACGCCGCAGGAAATCCGTGCCAACGACGACGTGATCGCCGCCTATCTGGGACGCCGCCATGCTTGAGATCCAGAACCTGACCTCCGGCTACGCGGGCATGCCGGTGCTGAAGAACCTGTCCCTCACCGTTGCGGCCGGCAGCATCGTCGTCGTGCTTGGCGCGAACGGCGCCGGCAAGACCACGCTCATGAACACGATATCGGGACTGGTGCGGCCGATGTCCGGGCACCTCCTGATGCAAGGCCGGCCGCTCGGCGGCCTGGCGGCCGAGGAGGTGGTCACGGCGGGGATCAGCCATGTCCCGCAGGGCCGGCGCATCTTTCCCGGGCTGACGGTCGGCGAGAACCTGATCGTCGCCGTCACCGCGGCGACCAAGCGTGCGCCGGGCGGCTTCGACCGGGCGCTGGGGGAGGTCTACGAGCTGTTCCCACGGCTGAAGGAGCGCCAGAACCAGTTGGGCTGGTCGCTCTCGGGCGGCGAGCAGCAGATGCTGGCCGTGGGCCGCGCGATCGTGGCGCGGCCGAAGCTGATCCTGCTCGACGAGCCTTCGCTGGGTCTGGCGCCGCTGATCTTCCAATCCATGTTCGACGCGATCGCGGAGCTGAACCGGCGGGACGGAACGACCTTTCTCGTGGTGGAGCAGAACGCCGAACAGGCGTTGCGTATCGGCCATCGCGCCTATGTAATGGAACTGGGTGAATTGGTCGCCGAAGGCACCACGGAGGAGATCGCGCGAGATCCCGCGATCGAGAAGGCCTATCTCGGTGCGTAGGTATGACAAGGGTCTGGGCACGACTGCAGACAGCCGCATGAACGATCGGTACTTTCAGCCCGTCAAGGTGCTGCTGCCCAGCGAGGAAGTGGCGCGCCTGATTTCCGACGCGATCCGCTCGGGAGACTTTCCGGTCGGCTCCCGGCTGCCCTCGGAACGGCGGCTGGCGGAAAAGATGGAGGTCAGCCGCCCCACCGTCCGCGAGGCTGTCCGTATTCTCGTCGAGCAGGGGGTGCTCGCCGTGAAACCCGGGTCGGGCGGCGGCATTTTCGTCGTCAGCGAGGATGTGCCCTTCGACATCATCGTCGACATGCCGCAGATGCGCCCCGGCGAAATTGACGATGCGCTGGAGATGCGGCGGCTGATCCTGCCGTGGGTCGTTCAGATCGCCTCCCGCTATGCCGGCGACGACGATTTCGAGCGGATGCGCTCCGCCATCGTCTTCGGGCGTGCCAGCCTGCCGCCCGAGGGCGAGAAGATCTCCGCACAGGCGGTCAATCTGGTGATCATCGCGACGATGCGCTTCGACCTGGCCATGGCCGAGGCGACCCGCAACGTTCTGGTGCGCCAGCTGATGGACCAGCTGCTGCATTGGGTCGAGCCGCTGCGCCACCGCACGCTGCATACGCGGGAGGACCTGGAGCTGTCGCTGGACCTGACGAACGAAATGCTGGAGGCGATCGAACTGGCCGACGCGGAGCGCATCGAGCGGATCACTGAACGGCGGTTGAGCATTCTGGAAACGGCGCTGGAACAGCACACCGGCCGCCGAATGCGGCGTCATCGCCGCTGACCGTCCGCCAGTCCCGAGCAGTCGCAGGGATCCCGTTGTCGGGATCGCCTGCGGGCTTCCGGTCCGGGCGACCTCTGTCCGAGGGGCGCGGTCAGCCGGTCGTGGCGGGGGCGCCCTGGGGTGATGTCTCCGGGGACTGGGCCGTTTCCGGGGCGGTGGCGTTTCCGATCGCCGTGGCGAAGTCGGCGGGCGCGGCGGTCAGGAGGCCGACCTGCGCTTCGGCGAAGAAGGTGTCGATCACCTCGGTGACGTCGGCCAGCAGCGCGCCGCGCAGCGCGGCCTCCAGGTTCATCACCGTCTTCGGCGGGGTGACGAAGAAATCCCCGGTGATCACGATCTCGCGGATGCGGTCCTGGTTCGGGCCTTCCAGGCGCAGATGCGCGGTGATGGTGCCGCCGCGGCCGGTGTGGCTGCCGGTCAGCACGTCGGCGCGGCCGGCCGGGTCGTCGATCTCGTAGACGAACGCGTCGGTGCCGATGTCCTCGTCGAACAGGCGGCGGCTGGTCTGCTCCTCGTCCGCGGTGATGTCGCCGTGCTCGGGTGTGATGCCGAGGCGCTCGGCGAAGCCCTCCAGCAGCGCCTGCTTCACCTCCGCGATCGCGGGCGGAGTGCCGCCGAACAGCTCCCTCAGGGTGACGACGCGCTGCACGCCGCTGGTCTCGCCGCGCTTGGCCAGTTTGGCGGCCGGGATGTTGAGCAGCGCGGCCATCCTGCTCGCGTCCATGTCGACCAGGGTCGTGCCCTGGTAGAAGATGGTCGAGCCGTCGAAGAAGCCGCCGGTGCCGGAGATCTTGCGGCCGTCGACCTCGATGTCGTTGCGGGGGCGGTAGCGGGCGTCGATGCCGAGCTTCGACAGGCCCGCGGCGGCGGCCTCGCAGATTTCCCGGGCGAGGTCACCCAGATTGTCGATCGCCAGCGTGCTCCTGCGGAAGACGAGCTCCCAGCCGAACTGGCCCTCGTCGAGATAAAGGGCGCCGCCGCCGGTGATGCGCCGGCCGATGCCGACGCCGGCCTCGCGGCAGGCATCCAGGTTCAGTTCCTGCGAAATCGCCTGGTGCCGTCCCACGAGCACCGAGGGCGGGAACTGTAGGAACCGCACCGTGTCGGGGATGGTGCCCGCCTTGTGGCATTCGATCAGCGCCTGATCGAAGGCAATCTGTTCGCGACACGGGCGGATGCCCGTGTCGATGACGCGAAACGGCTTATGTGCGGCTGCCGTGTTCATGGTCGACCTCCCTAGTCGTCGAGTCCTTCGAATTCTTCCCCCGGAACGTAGGTCTCGCCGGGCCGGTCCATCCCGAGCTGGCTGCGCACCTTGCGGATGTCGACGTCTTCGAGGGCGAACGGATAGCTGGCGATGTTGCTGGGCGGCGAGTCGCCGTAGGGCCGGTCGCAGGCCGAGATGTCCTCGGCGAACTTGCCAGGGCAGCCCGAGGTGCGGAAGGCGATGCCGGACTCGATGATCGCGTCCAGCTCGGCGCCCTTCAGGCCGAAGTCGACGATCCGGCCGGTCTCGTCGAAGGCCATGTGGTCGATCCGCACACCGCAGTAGTCGATGAGGTAGCGGGCGAGCTGCACCCGCCGCCACTGGTCGCGCGGCGTGGCGGGCAGGTGATCCATCAGCGAGCCCTTCTCGGGGAAGAAGCAGAACATGTGCGAGTGCCCGCCGAGATCGACAAGCTGCTGCACCAGGGCGATCACGTCGTGCTCGGTCTCGCCCATGCCGACGATGATGTGGGCGCCGAACTTCTGCGGACCGAAGATGTCCCGGGCATCCATCAGGACCTCCCAGTACTTCTTCCAGCTGTGCGGCGACTGGACGCCCTTGCCGCGGGTGCGGTCGAAGAGCTGCGGGGTCGCGGCGTCGAGCGCCACGGTGAAGATGTCGGAGCCCATCTCGCGCAGGCGGGCGACGTCGTCGCGCGTCATCGTCGTGGGGTTCGACAGGATCGAGATCGGGATGGCGTCGGGATCGATCCGGTCGGTCCAGGTCTTGAGCACCGTCACCGTGTCCTCGTCGGAGCGCGGATGGGTGATCATCGAGATGCACATGCGGTGGAACGGTGACGCGGCGACGTCGCGGGCGACGATGTCGACCACCTCGGCCATCGGCACCGCCGGCCAGTCGACCCGGATGAAGTTGCGGTCGGCGTAGTTGCGCTCGGCTTCGCGGTGGCGGGCCAGGCCGCAATAGGCGCAATTAGCGCGGCAGCCCTCCGGATAGGTCAGCAGCAGGTTGAGGCAGCGCGTGCAGGCGCAGCGATGCATCTTGCCCTGAACGAGGCCGAGCGTGATCGCCGCCGCCGTCGACATCTGGACGTAGTCCGGCGAGCGCATGTGCGGGGTCAGGATGTTGTAGTTCGGGAAATAGTGGCCCTGCGGCGCGATGTCGTTGTCCTTGACCGGACGGCCGTTGCGGAACGCGGCGGGCACGCTGCCGGGCGCGCGCGGCTCCATCAGGTCGTACGGATTGTAGTCCAGGCCGCCGGCGCCGATCGCGCCGGGGCCGGCGTTTTCCGGTTTCAAACAGGTCATGCCATTTCCCTCGCTTCGCTCCCGATCGCGGGTTCGACCGTCGATCCGCCATGAGTCCGGCTTTCGTCGCGCCAGTACTCGGGATAGGCGATCCAGCCGCCGCGCAGATCCGCCTCTTGCGGTCGCCCCTGCCGGGCATAGGTGTGGAGGAGCCGCGACCGCCGCTTCCGCGCAAGCGCGAGCGACGGCCCGAACAGGTCCTCTATCTCTTCGGCGTAGTCGTCGAGCGCCTCGGCCTCGCCGGCGATCCGCGCCGCGGCGGCCTGTCCGGCGAGCCGGCCCGAGATGACGGCGGCGTTGATGCCGGCGCCGGTGACGGGGTTGGTCAGCCCGGCCGCGTCGCCGCACAACAGCACCGGGACGTCGCCGAGCGTCCCGACCGGCCCGACGATGCCGCCGACCGGGATCAGTCCGCCGGTGTGGCGATGGACCGCCGTGCCGACGCGGCCGGCGGCGACGAGTTCGGCGTGCAGCGCGTCGAGCAGCGGCTTCAGCCTGTGCTTTTCGGCGGGAACGACGCCGAGGCCGATGTTGCACAGCCGGCCCTTGGGAAACAGCCAGGCGTAGCCGCCGACGATCTCCGGGCGCAGAAAGATGTCGGTGCCCGTGTGCGGCGTCAGCAGGTCGACGGTGATCTGCCGGGTCTCGACCAGATCGACGTTCGGGCAGCCGATCGCGGCGCCGACGCGGGAGCGCGGACCGTCGGCGCCGATGATCACTCTGGGGTGGACCGCGAGGCCGGTACCGACCGTGGCGGCGCCGGTAGGCGAGAGCGTGCGCAGCGGCGTCGCGAAACGGCAGTCGACTCCGGCGTCCCTGGCGCGGTCGACGATCTGGCGGTCGAATTGCGCGCGGTCGATCATGTAGCCCATGAAGTTCGGCGTCAGGTCGGCGTCACCGTCGCCGACGAAGGTCTCCATCCGGTCGATGCCCTGGACGCGTGACGCGCCGACGGTCGCGACCTCGGCGCGGACCATCGTCGGCACGAATTCGGCGCACTGCACCGGCAGCCCGGGCTCGGCGTTGCGCTCGACCGCGAGCACCCGCGCGCCCGCCTCGGCGGCGGCCGCAGCGGCGGCGGCGCCCGCCGGGCCGAGGCCCGATACCAGGACATCGATGTCCGCACCCGCGGTCATGCGCTGCACGAGGTCAGCCGCCGCGCGGCCAGGCCTCCCTCCATCCTGGCGCCGATCTTGATCGAGCAGCAGGCGTGCTCCTGGTGATAGTCGCGGCCGATCGCCTTCGAAACGGCGACGGCGCCCTCGGCCGGGAAGGCGATGCCGTCGAGCCCGGCCATCACCGCGTAGGCGTCGGTGACGCGCTTGTGCATGCCCGCCGGGCGGGCGCAGCCGAGCAGCACCTGCTTGTCCGGAAGCCGCCGCCGGGCCTCGAGGAAGATCCGACCGACATCGCCGGTCGCCGGCGTCGCGAAGGTGCCGGGCTTGGCGTAGAACGGCATGACGACGACCAGCACCAGCGCGTTGACGGGGTAGCGCGATACCATGTCGAGGGCGGTGGGCTCGCCCAGGATCTCGCCGTAGTGCAGGCCGACGACGATATGCGGCGAGATTTCCATGGAGGTTCCGGTGAGGGCGGCCAGCGTTTCCTCGAAATCCTCGACCGGGCGGTCGAGATGATAGACGTCGCGGATCGTCGCCTGCGCGCCGATCACGTCCATCATCGCGGTGTCGACGCCCGCGGCTTCCATGCGCCTGGCGCCGGCCTCGTCGGTCAGCGCGGTGTGGATGGCGATCTTGAGATAGGGGAAGTCCCGCTTGAGGTTCTCGATGACGGGATAGAACCGCTCGTAGCGGATCTCGTTGCGCCGGTTCGAACCGCCCGACAGCAGGAACCCCTGCAGGTCCTGCATCAGGATCAGGTCGCGGACCTTGCGGTCGAGCACGTCGGGCTTCGTCGCCGCGATCATCGGCTCGAGGATCTTGGCGCGGCAATGGTCGCAGTCGAGCGCGCAGGCCGCCCCGGTGATGGAAAAGGCGGGAAAGCTGTTCTTGCCGCAGCCCTTGATCTCGCTGCTGTCGTATTCCTTGAAGGTCGGCGTGGAAAACCGGATCGGGCGGTTCGTCGCCGCGCGCGCGGCCGCCTCCATGTCGGCGACGAGGCCCGGATCGAACTCGGCGTCCTCCAGATCCTCGATCGCCAAAACGCGCTGAAGCCAGTCCGTCATGCCGACACGTCCTCCGAAAGCCGGGTTGTCCCGGTTCCTGTCCCAGTTCCGGTTCCAGTCCCGGTCCCAGACCTGGCCGCAGTCCCGGCGTCTGCCGCGTGTGGCGCCGGGCCCGTCGGGGCGGCGGGCGCCAGAACGGCGGCGGCAATCTCGTTGACGCGCTCGCGGACGGGCCCATCGTTGCGCGGATCGACGAGCGTCGTGTACCAGCGCGGCAACCTGTCCTCGTCGTCGACGAGATCACAGTCGAGCGCGCGAAGCAACGCGACGCTCTCGGGCGGAAGCGCATCGGGGATGGCCTGGTCCGAGAGCCGCCCCCATAGGCCGGCCCAGCAGCGTGCCACCGTCCACGGATTGTAGCCGCCGCCGCCCAGAACCACCGTCGACGGCGACAGCGCGGCAAGCCGCATCACCGCGTCCCATAGGCAGCCGTTGCTGAGCGCCATGGCCGACAGCGGATCGCCGGCCAGCCCGTCGGCGCCGCAGGTGACGACCACGGCCTGCGGCGCGAACTGCCGCGCCAGCGGCAGCACCGCCTGGTCCAGCAGGACATCGAACTCGGTGTCGTTCAGCTCCCGCGGCACCGGGATGTTGCGGGCGTTGCCCGTGCTGCGGTCCTCGAGCCGGCCGGTGTGGGGCCAGCGGTTCTCCTCGTGGACCGAGATCAGGAACACGTCGTCATGTCCGCGGAAGGCGGCCTCGACGCCGTCGCCGTGATGGGCGTCGAGATCGACATAGAGGACGCGCTCGAAGCCCTGCTCCAGGAAGGTCAGGACCGCGAAGGCGGGGTCGTTGAAGTAGCAGAAGCCGCTGGCATGGTCGCGCATGCCGTGGTGCGTGCCGCCCGAGGGGTGGTAGGCGATCCCGCCCTCGGCCGCGAGCCGGGCTGCCAGGATGGAGCCGCCGACAGAGGTGCTGGCGCGCCGGAACAGGCCCTTGAAGACCGGGTTTTCCATCGTGCCGATGCGGTAGCGCTCGCGCATCGCGGCGCTGACGCCGCCGCCATTCTCGGCCGCCTGCAGGGCGGCGACATAGTCGGGCGCGTGGAGCTTGAGCAGGTCGTCGAGGGTGGCGACGGGGCTGTCGACATAGGCGCGCGCGCCCTGCGGCTCGAGCCAGCCGAGCTGCTCGCACAGCGACAGCACGGTGCCGATGCGCTGGATGGCGAGCGGATGATTGCTGCCGTAGCCGGTTTCCCGGTAGATCTCGCTGGAGATGAAACGGCTCGTCATTCCGGTCCTTCTCGTCATCCGGCCTTCTCAGTATCCGGCCCTGACGGATCGCCCCGACAGCTGCCAGCATCAGGCACCCGAAGCAGGCACCCGACGATAGGCACCTCGCGGGGCCCATAGTCACATTCTAATTTTTGAATGTAAATAACTTCCCATGCGGAAACCGATCTTAGGGCCGCTCACGGCCGGAGGAAAGGGCGCGGCGGGCTTGGCGTGGTGACGGTCTTCGCGTGGCGGCGGTCTGCGCGAACGCGATCTTCGCGGAGCGGCTCAGCCTTGCAACGCGGGACAAAAAAGGTATTGTCCGGTCGCTAATCGCGTTGTCATACGATGGTTTTGACCTTCGTGTTCAAGAGACTGTTCCGTCGAGTGCCTTCCAGGCGTCGCGTGAGATTTTGCAATCACGCGGGCAGCCTCATCGCACGCATATAGCCCTGGCGCGGCCGTGAGGCCGTCGACCGGGGGCCGGAAATCCAAGCACCACACAATTCGATCTTGATTTCCGGGTCCGCCACCGGCGACTCGGTGGAGACGCGTGATGACAACGCAATTCGCAGGCTGTCGGCCGACAGCCGAAGGCTTCCAGATTTTCAGCGGAACGCGCACGGCGCATGAGGGGGCAGGCGCGCGGCTTGACGGCGCCGCCTTCGCCCCGGGTTCCTGTGCGCCGGGGCCCTTCGCACTGGCTCCAGCAGGCGCCGTTCCGGTCCTTCGAGCAGCACACCCAAAATCAACGCATGGCCTCCGGGCGAAGGATGTTCGCCGGATGCGCTCTCTATCCAATCCAAGCGGGCCCATTCGAAGCGCGGCGTTCTGCCGGGCGGCGCTGCGCCACCTGGCGGGTCAGGTCCTGAAGCGGGAGATACCGGAATGAAAGTCGTCGTTCTCGGCGGAGGCGTCATCGGCGTGACCTCCGCCTATTATCTCGCCAAGGCCGGACATGACGTTACGGTGCTGGACCGGCAGAGCGGTCCGGCGATGGAGACGAGCTTCGCCAATGCAGGCCAGGTCTCGCCCGGCTACGCATCGCCGTGGGCCAACCAGGGCGTGCCGCTCAAGGCCGTCAAGTGGCTGCTGATGAAGCACGGGCCGCTCGCCATCCGTCCGCGCCTGGATCCGACGATGTGGTCGTGGCTCGTGCAGATGCTGCGCAACTGCACCGCGGCCCGATACGCGGTCAACAAGGGGCGCATGGTGCCGCTTGCCGAATACAGCCGCGACTGCCTGCAGGCGCTGCGCGCGGAAACCGGCATCGCCTACGACGAGCGCAGCCGGGGAACACTCCAGCTGTTCCGTACCCAGAAGCAGGTCGACGGCGTCGGCGGCGACATCGAGGTGCTGAGGCAGTACGGCGTCCGCCACGAGCTCCTGGACCGGGACGGCTGCGTCTCCGCGGAACCCGCGCTCGCCAACGTGCGTGAGAAGTTCGTCGGCGGATTGCGTCTTCCCGGAGACGAAACCGGCAACTGCCAGGTGTTCACCAGCAACCTTGCCGAGATCGCCGCCGCGTCGGTCGATTTCCGCTATGGCGTCACGGTTTCCGGGGTCCTGCACGACGGCCGCCGCGCAACGGGCGTCTCCACGAGCGAGGGCGTCATCGATGCCGATGCGATCGTGGTGGCGTTCGGCAGCTATTCGCCTGCGCTCGTTCGCCCGTTGGGCCTGCGCCTGCCGGTCTATCCGGTAAAGGGGTACTCGATCACGCTGCCGATTGCGGACGAGGCGCGCGCGCCGGTTTCCACGGTCATGGACGAAACCTACAAGATCGCCATCACCAGGCTGGGATCGTCGATCCGGGTGGGGGGCACCGCCGAGATCGCCGGATACGACCTTTCGCTGCGGCCCGGCCGGCGAGGCCCGCTTGATTTTTCGGTCGGCGACCTGTTCGGCGGAGGCGGTCAGATGGACAAGGCGACGTTCTGGTGTGGCCTCAGGCCGATGACTCCGGACGGGCCTCCGATCGTCGGTGCGACGCGCATCGGCGGGCTGTATCTCAATACGGGGCACGGCACGCTGGGGTGGACGATGGCCTGCGGCTCGGCGCGGGTGCTCGCGGACCTGATCTCGGGCCAAACGCCCGACGTCGACGTCAGCGACCTGGGCCTGCAGCGCTACTAGACATGGCCGCGCCGGGAACGGCGCCGCCCTAGTGCCTCGGCGCTGCCGGGGCGCGCTCGGCCGTCGCGCGCGTGGTTTAAGACCCGGCGTCCAATGCCGCCGGGGAGCTTGCGCTCGCGGTACCTGTCACCCTGTGGCGTGGAATACGGGACGTCGCTCGGGGTCGCGGTGAAGCGCCGGAGTACGTCTTCAGCTCTCTGATCGACTGCAACACAATGGCCCTGTTCCAGGGGGGCGGGGATACCCAGGTGCGTGTCGCCGGGGCGGCACGCCGTTACACATGAGACCGGAAACATATCAGACGGCGGGCTTCCTGCTATCAAGTGTGTTTGATATGATCATTCGCGAGAGAAATTCGCGCTCAATGAGTTAACCCGGACGACCGAGGCAAATGACGAACGACGTAGAGATAAAAGAGCCAACAAAGGCCGACGCAACTCAGGAACGCATGCGTGCTGACCTTATTACAGGGCTGCTGAAACCAGGTCTGCAACTCAAGATCCACGAACTGCAGGAACGCTATTCAGTTAGCCAGACCACAATACGAGAGGTGCTCCCGAAACTCGTGAACGAGGGACTCGTCTCCAGCAGTGCTCGAAAAGGCTATGCCGTGTGCCGCCTTTCGTTGGAGGACCTGGAGGATCTCGCCGCCCTGCGGCTGGACCTGGAGCTTCCGGCGTTCGAAACTTCCATGAAGCAGGGAGACGTCGACTGGGAGGTTGGTATCCTGCGGGCGCAACATCTGATGCGGAAGTTCGTCGCCGAGGCGGGCACAAGCAAGCGTGCGGAACACGCGCGTGGCTGGTTGGCGATTCATGCTGGATTTCATACGGCTCTCATAGCCGGTTGTGGTTCGGAGCGGCGAATGCAGTACTGCCGCCAGATCTTCACGCAATCGTCGAGATATTTTGTCGTGGCCGCGAAGTATATGCAGTCAAGCGACGTCAGTCTTTCCGAGCATCTCGAGTTGGGCGACATCGCCCTCGATCGTGACGTGGAGACGGGAAAGGCACGTCTCCGCCAGCATGTCCGGCAAGCTCTTACAAACATGAAACGTTTCTTCGAGGAAACCGAAAGCGGCGTTCCCGCCTAGCCTCATCCTAAAATCCGGAACAAACCTGCGAGAACGTCGTTCGCGGATTTCGCTGCGACCGGAAGGAACCCGCCGACCATGTGCGCGGGAACGTCCAGAAATGCGTCCCCGACCAGGCACCGACGCAGGGAGCGCACCGGTTCCGACGCCAGAAATCATACTGTTTTATGCTGATCATGCGGGGCGTTTCTAATGCGATGGTGCGGTCCATAGTGGCATGGCCCGGATTTGAAAAAGCGGTCCGCTTTGCGTGAGAGAATCCGGTGGCTCGAAGCGCTTGGATTTGGTGGTCCGCGCGCGACGCGCGACGCGCGACGCGCTGAAGCGCTTGGGCTTGGTGGTCCGGGATCGACGCTAGTTTCCGACGGCCATTGAAGCGCTTGGGCTTGGTGGTCCGGGATCGACGCTAGTTTCCGACGGCCATGAGCCTAGTACCTTCTTCGCACGGT
>NZ_JBPODT010000004.1:0-843656 GCF_051390635.1 Microbaculum mangrovi | reverse complement strand
GTTGCCGCGGAAGGGGAAGATCCACATCGTCGCGATAACCGACAAGCAGTATGGAAACGCACGAATCTTCACGGGACGAAAACGGGAACGCAGCGCCGGAAACCCGGATCAGCTCACGCTCTTCTGATGCCGGCGCGCGGCTTCTTCCTGTTCTGCACAAGGAAAAAGCCCCTGAAAATCAGGGGCTTGTCCAAGGATCGATTGTAGCCGCTTAGAGATCGAGGGCCAGCCGCAACCGCGAAGAGCTTCGCGGCGCGCAATTGCAGATTGTAGCCGCTTAGAGATCGAGGGCCAGCCGCAACTGGCTTTGCCTTTCCCTTGGTTCGCCGTCCATTGTAGCCGCTTAGAGATCGAGGGCCAGCCGCAACGCCAGTGATATGTACGCTCGTCGGTGCATAATTGTAGCCGCTTAGAGATCGAGGGCCAGCCGCAACAACGCGATCGCGGACGCCGTCGACGCGGCGATTGTAGCCGCTTAGAGATCGAGGGCCAGCCGCAACGGGCAGGGCGAGAACTGCACCGACGGCACGATTTTAACGGCTTAGGCCCTGTTCACGAAGTGGCTTCACGACACAGGTTCAGCTCAGGGCCAATGCCATAGGCCTACCGCTAGCCGCCGATATCACTGGCGGAAAAATCCCCGACGATAGGGGCTATGCGCTCCGGCCCCGAAGGTCCTGCTGGGGGATCGCGGCTATGACGGCGATCGCATTCGAGCCGACATCGCGGCGCGCTGCGTGACGCCCGCGATAGCGGGGCGGAAAACACGAAAGGTCCCCATCCCGGTCGACGCTTTCATCTACGCCCAGAGAACCGGGCGAACGCTCGATCAACAAGCTCAAATGCTCACGCCGCCTGGCCACGAGATACGACCAAACCGCCGACAGCTCTCTCGGCTTTGTCCGCATCACCAGTGTCCGGCTCTGGATCGGACACTTTGTCAACAGGGCCTAGAACGGCAGTGCCCCTGAAGAAGCGATCGCCGCGTGTTGCCGTTCCGCCAACTTCACGCAGGCGGAAACGTGACGGCCCCTCGGCGGTTCGCCTCCAGGTTTCTCGTCCTTTTGCAGGGCCATGAGCAGCCGCGTCTTCAGGGACATCAGTTCCGGATCGCCGAACGACCTGAGCAAGGCCTGGAATTCGACAAAAGCACGCCGGTCGAACGGCTTTGCCCTGCCCATGATGTCGACGACCGGATTCGGCGGATGAATATAGGCGCACGGCACCAGATGCTCCGGGATTGGGACCGTCCTGGCGTGCGTCTGTCCGGTCCGCAGGAGCTTCGGCATGAGATGCGTATGCGGCCCCTCGGGGCTCCTGCCGTCGGCCGGCGGGATCGGTTGGAACACCTCGATCCGCCCGAACCGGCAGGTGAAGACCCGGTGCGGACTGATGTCCGGCATCGCCGGCCCCAGCGGATTGCCCGGCGCAAAGAGCGACGTTCCGCACCACTCCCGAAACCGCGTGACGACGGCCGGGTCGGATACCCGGACGCAGGCGTCGACCTGCAACGTCCCGAGCCCCAGGTCGAACAGGATGGCCTCGCGATCGCGTGGCCGTACGGCGGCGACGTCGGGGCCGAGTTCCGTCAGCACCGTCCGGCGGCTCGCCGCGCACGTCGCCCGCGGGAGACAGAGCGCGACCGCATGCGACCAGCGGTCCGGTGCGCTGTTTGGCGTTTCGTAGGCGAACGCGACCATGTCCGCGTCGAAGTCGAGCCGGATCGCGCCGCGGTCGGTCGCGGCGCACACGTGATCCGACGCGGTCCCGAGCTCGATCGGCTCGCCATCGTCGTACAGGAACTCCGCGATCGCGCCGAAGGTCCCCAGGCTCCAGGCTGTGCCGGGGTCGCGCAGCTTTTCGGCGATCACCGTCGCAAGACAGGTGGCCCTGTCCGCGTGGGGGCCCGAAGCTACGGTCGTGTCGTCGGTCATCGTCATCTTCCTTCGCATCAACGTGTCGCGTCGGGACCGGCGGAACCGATCCGGCTCCACGGCACGACGAGGGACTTGCCGGCCGCGCACACCCGATGCGCGACGACCCGATAGGCGGTTTCGAGATTTTCGTCGGTCAGCACGGCGTCCGGGGCGTCGTCCGTCAGCAAGCGCCCCTGTGCCAGAAGGATCAGCCGGTCGCAGAACCGCAGCGCCAGCGACAGGTCGTGCAGCACGACGACGACCGTGGTTCCGGCAGCGGCGAGATCGCGCAGCAGATCCATAACCTCGAGCTGGTGATACGGATCGAGTGCGGCGATCGGCTCGTCGGCGAGAAGCACGTCGGCCTCCACGGCAAGCGCGCGGGCAAGCAGCACTCTCATGCGCTCGCCGCCCGACAGGGTCGCCGCCGGCCGGTCCCGCAGCGCCGTGATATGGGTCGCCGCCATCGCGGCCTCGACCGCCGCCCGATCACGCTCGCCGCCACCGCGCCCGCCCCCGCGCCCACCCCCGCGCCCAAGATGCGGCAGCCGGCCGAGCGCGACGACGCGCTCGACCTTCAGCGGCCAATGCACGCGGCCCGATTGCGCCAGGTAGGACAGCCGGCATCCCAGGACATCGCGTCCCATCCGGTCGGCCGTGAGGCCGTCGTAGCGGACGTCTCCGGTATCCGGCGCGTCGAGCCCCGCCAGCACCCTCAGCAAGGTCGACTTGCCCGCGCCGTTCGGGCCGATCAATCCCACGACGCCGGGCCGGTCGACGGTCAGGGTCAGCGGCGCCAGGATCGTTTGTCCGCCGCGCCGAACGGAAATGTCGCGTGCCGCGATCTTCATTCGACGTCTCCACGCATGCGCCACAGGAGCGAGAACAGGAAGGGGGCGCCGATGATCGCCGTGACGACGCCGAGCTTGAGCTCGGGCTGAACCGGCAGGAGACGCACCAGAATGTCGGCGGCCAGGGTCAGGACGGCGCCACCAAGCCCGCTGGCCAGGACAAGCGGGCCCGGCCGGTGACCGACGAAGGGACGCAGGATGTGAGGGACGACGAGCCCGACGAAGCCGATCGCGCCGGCCACCGCGACCGCGCTGCCGACCGCGAAGGCCGACGCGAGGACGAGCCGGACACGCAGCCGCGCCACGTCGAAGCCCAGGCTGCGCGCCGTGTCCTCCCCCAGCGACAGCGCGTCGAGCCCCCGGCCGGCGCTCAGCAGAAGCGCCCACCCGACCGCCATGAAAGGCATGGCCAGCATCACGTGATCGAGGCTGCGGTCGGCGAGCGACCCCATCAGCCAGAAGACGACCTCCATGACGGCATAGGGACTGGGCGAGAGGTTGAGCGCCAGCGCCGTCAGCGCTCCCGACAGGCTACCGATCGCGACGCCGGCGAGGATCAAGGCGGTCGTTCCCGCCCCCTGCCGCGCGAGCAGAAGCAGAAGCGCGGTCGCGACGCCCGCGCCGGCAAGCCCGCCGAGCGCCAGTCCGATCGAGAGAAACCCGGCCAGGCCCCAGTAGAACGCGATCACGGCACCGAGCGCGGCCGCGCCCGAGACACCGATGACGCCCGGATCGGCCAGCGGATTGCGCAACAATCCCTGCAGCGCGGCGCCCGTGGCCCCGAGACTGAAGCCGACCATCAGTCCGAGCAGCGCGCGTGGCAGCCTCAGCTCCACCATGACCAGCGCACCGACCGTGTCGCGTCCGGACATGGCATCCAGGGCCGCGGCAAGCGGGTCGAACGGCACGTACCCGATGGCAAGGGAGACGACGAACAGGATCGCCGATACGATGCAAAGCGTTCCGAGCAGGACAGGGGTCACGGTCTCCGCCGCATGGCGGCGCGCGGTCGGGACATCGGAACTCATCGTGCCGCCTCCGTTTGCGGGTTCGGTCGCGACCGCGCGTTCGCGGCGGCAGACTTCAACAGTGCCATCGCCTCCGCCAGCTGCGGCCCGGCACAGGTCCACAACCGCGTCGGCACCTCGACCACCGTCGCGGTCTCCTTGAGCGAGGCCAGCGCGGGGTGATCGAGAAGCGCCTGCGCCATGGAGTCCGGCGCGTCCGCATCCGCGTTGATGATCAGGACGTCGGGCCTTGCCGCGACAATCCGCTCCAGCGGCAGTTGCCCCAATCCATCGGTCCGGAGGTCGGCGGCGAGGTTTGCCAGCCCCGCGCGCTCCAGCAGCGTGTCGACGAGCGATCCGCGTCCCACCGTGAACCCGTTGGGACGCAGGACCAGTGCCGTCGGGGCAGGACCGCCCTTCGCGGCACCGCCCTCGCTCAACGCCGTGTCGAGCGCCGCAAGCATCGCCTCGCCCGCCGCCGCGTTGCCCAGCACGGTCGCCACCATCCGGACCTGCGCGCGCACCTCGTCCAGTGTCCCGGGAACCCCGAGATCGATGACGGGAATGCCGATCCGCTTGAGAAAGCCGACCGTCGTCCGCGTCGTATGAATCCCCGCGACGACCAGGTCCGGCGATAGCGGAACGATCTCCTCGGCGAGCCCCCGGTTCACGGGCACGGTGCCGGCGGGCGCTTTCACCGCGGATCCAAGGCTGTCGCGGGCAAGCCAGGTCACCGATTTGACCTGACCGGGATCGGCCAGCCGCAGCACCAGTTCGTCGGCGCACAGGTTGATCGACACGACCGACCGGGGTTCCGCCTCCGCCCGCGCCGGGAGCTGGACCGCCAATGTGGCGGCCAATATGGCGGCGACGGTCAGGGCCGCCGCTAGGCCTGTGTGCACTGCCGCGAAACCACGCATCGCTCAGAACGTCAGTCGCAAGCCGGCATAGGCCGCGCGCCCCGGCGTGCCGTAGCCCCAGACCTCCTGGTATTGTTCGTCGAACAGGTTGTCGACGCGACCGAACAGTTCCGCGGTGTCGCTGAGCTTGTAGGAGCCGGCGACGTTGACGAGCGTATAGGCGTCCAGCGTCACGACCGACCTGTTGTAGACGGCGTCGTAGACCCAGTCCGTCTGGGCGCCGTTGTAAACGACCGAGAGATTGGCGTTCGCGCGCCCGTCGAGGAACGCGTAGTTGACGTCCAGGCTCGCCAGATGCGGCGGTCGCCGCACCAGGTCTGCACCCGTCGCGTCCTTGCCATCGGTGTAGGTGTAGGAGGCCCGAACGAAGAGGTTGTCGAGAGGCGACACCGAGACACCGAGTTCGACACCGTGGATCCTGGACTCGCCCGGCATGTTGACCGACGTCGTGCCGGCACCGGTGATCAGATCCGCTATGCGCATATCGAAGTAGGTGGCGTCGGCCACGACGCGTTCGCCCCACAGGGCCTGATCGATGCCCACGTCCCAGCCGGCCGCCTGCTCCGGCTTGAGGTTGGGATTGCCCCGGTAGGTCTGCGTGTATCCGTAGAGCTCGAACATGGTCGGGTTCTTCACGCCCGTGCCATAGGAGGCGCGCAGCTTGGTGCCGGTCGTGTCGATGGTGTAGGCGCCGGTCAGCCGATAGGTATCGGCATCCTTGAAGAGATCGTTGACGTCGTGGCGAACGGCCGCCGTCACGAACAGGCTGTCGAACAGACCGAGTTGGTACTGGCCGACAAGTCCCGTCGACTCGATCGTCCGGTCGAGATTTGACCAGAGGCCGTCCACCTTGACGCCTTGGGTTTCGTGTTCGGCCAGAAACGTGAGCGTATGGCTCGCCGGCACCGTCTCCTGTTCGAGGTAGAGATTCGACTGGTAGTCCAGCTTGTTCTTGTCCCCCTGATACGTGCTGGTGACCGCCTTGTTGGTGAGGTAGTCCGTCGTCTGGTCCGTCCGCGTCGCGCCGAAGATGTGCTCCCAGCGCCCCTCGAACATGCGGAAGGTGCCCTGGACCCGGCCGAACAGCTGCTGGCCGCGCGAATCGTTGAACGCGTCGATCGGGCCGATGCCGCCGATGTCGGCGTCGCCTTCCCGCATGAAGTTCGTGACGCGCCCGACGAATGCCAGGTCGATATCCTCGGTCGGATGGATCCCGAACTTGATGAGGCCGGTTCCGTTCCGGTAGGCGTCCTTCTCGACGTTTCCGTTCGCCTCGTCCGCGCTGGATATGCCGTCGGTGGACAGTCCCACGGCGCTGACGAGCAGATCGAACGTGTCGTCGCTGGCGCTGACCGAGGCATGGCCGCGGAAGGTGCCGAACGACCCGCCTTCCGCCGATACCGTGGCGCTCGGCGCCCCGTCGCCACGCTTCGTGACGATATTGATCACGCCGCCGATGGCATCCGAGCCGTAGAGGGCGCTCTGCGGACCGCGCAGCACCTCGATGCGGGCGACGTCCTGGACCAGCAGGTTGCCGAAGTCGAATTCGGACCCGAAGGCGGGATCGTTCATCTCGATGCCGTCGATCCGGACCATCGTCTGGTTCCCTTCGGCGCCACGGATGCGGACCTGCGTGAAGTCGCCGAGTCCGCCCGTGCGATTGACGGCAACGCCCGGCACCTGGCGCAGCACGTCGGAGACGACCCGGATTTGCTGCTCCTCGAGCTCTTCGCCGGTAATGACCGTGACCGTGCTGCCCACCGCGCGGTCCGGCGTGGCGGTCCGGTTCGGGCTGACGGTGATCTCGTCGAGCGCCACGGCGGCCGCTTCGGTGACGGGCACGAAGCGACCGTCGAAAGCGGTTTCGTCATCCGCTTCCTGGGCATCTTGGGCAGAGGCCCGCGGCGCCGGCGCCAGGGCCAGCGCGGCAATCAGGATGACAACGGAAACGGAATGGAGTCGCGGCTCGGACGAGCCGGTGAGAACGGATTTCGGCATTTCAAGACCTCGGGCGGTACGCCAGGTGGCACGTCACCGCGAACGAAGTCTCGCCGGTCATCGCCCGAAAGCGATGGCGGCTTGCCAACCATCGAAACACCCCGTCCGACGTCGTCGCGTGTGACCACGGCTGACGGCAGGTCTCCTGGCTCGCGGGTTGTCACCGATCCGTCGCCTTCCCGGTGCCCGAGGCCCAGTGGCGTATTGACGGACGACTATCCGCTTACAGTTGCGGGGGCAGCCGCAGATTCGGATCGAACGATCCTCACTGCGTTCCCTTTTGATCCCCGAGGGGAACCGTCGCGCAGGACGCTAGGCACGTTTCGATGATATGTCAATTAGGCGGCCAAGGCGGGGGATGCCAAGCCGTGCACGCGCAAACGGCACCGCCCGGTTCCGGCCGGGTGAACGCATATGTACAGGACCGCGTGCCCTGTCGCCGATGCGGACATAGCTGCCGCTACACGTTCGGCAGAGGCTGGCGATTCGGCCGGACATCACGCGTTTGCCCCCGACGGCCGGACGCTCCCACACTTCGCCAGATGCACCGCCAAGCGCCAATCCAATGGCATGAATTCACAGCTTCACGAGTAGATCGCCTGAAGACGGCTGGCGGAGAATGTCAGACGAAAGCGAACTGATCTCAGTTTGTCCGGGGAGCGCTGGATTTCAGGCTACGCAGAGTCGCCGCCAGTCTTCGAGAGCGGCGGTTCGGTAGGCCGACGCTCGAAAAGCCCGGAGATAAACGAAGGGACTTGATGGCGGCACAGGCGTGCAGAGAGGAAAAAATTATTGAGATAATATTTTTTATTGCATTATAAAAAAATGCCCGTCGCACGGGCGCGCAACAACGGGAGAACAGCATGGATAAGGGCATTCGCGAGGGCATCGACTGGGAGCAACCGTTTCCCGACGAGGAGTATGCGCAGCGCCGGGCGCGGGTACAGCGCGCGCTGGAGCGCGCCGGCTATGACGGCATGCTGGTGACGGCGCCGCGCGATTATCACTACCTAACGGGGCACGATCACATCTGGCAGTATCGCCACGCGGTGATCGGGCTTTACTTCGACACCGCCAGCGGCAGCTTCGTGTTCTTCGACAACACCAGCCACAAGGTTCTGATCTCAAACACGCCGCAGATCACCGACATTCTCTACAACTCACGCAGCATTCCGGCGGCCGAGCAGGCGGTTGAGCTGGCCGAGAAGCTTCTGGCGCGCGGCTGGGGCCGCGGCCGGGTGGCAATCCAGACCTGGGGCTATGGCTGCCATCCCGACCATGTGCGGACGGTCGGCCGGCGTTTCGCCGCCGCCGGGGCGGAGATCGTCGAGGATTCCGACCTGATCGAGGACGTGCGGCTCTACAAGAGCCCGCGCGAGGTGGCGGTGATCCGCGAGGCGGCTGCGATATCGGTGGCAGCGATGGAGGCAGCGCGCGACTTCATGCGACCGGGCGTGGCGGAGACCGAGATCGACGCCGTGGTGTGCTACGAGTTGATGAAGCGCGGCTGCGGCCACCCCGGCATCCGCAACATGTTCGGCAGCGGGCCGCGCTCTGGCTGCCACCATAGCCCGGCGACGCACCGCCGGCTGAGACAGGGCGACGTTGTGCATGTCGACTTCTCGGCCAGCCTGCACCGCTATCACGCCAACATCTCGCGCAGCTTCGCCGTCGGCGAGATCGACCAGCGCTGGCACGACCTGTTCGACCGTTCGGCCGACTGCAGCAGGGCGATCGTCGAGGGCGTCGGGCCGGGCGACCCGTTCAGCAAAGTGCAGAAGGCGGCCGACGCCTTCATCGCCGCCTCCGGCGTCGACCGGGCACGCTACGAGTGGTTCATCGGCGGCTACACGCTGGGCATCGCCTTCCCGCCGGACTGGGTGCACCGTCACCGCCCCGAGCCCTTCGAGCCGGCCGACGATCCGGCGATGGAGCCCGGCATGGTGTTCAACTTCGAGGTCCAGTACGACGTCTTCGACGGCTGGCCCGGCGGCTCCGGCGGCGGCTGGATCGATTCCTACCTGATGACCGAGGACGGTCTCGAGATCCTCACCGAGATGCCGCGCAACCTGATGGTCGTCGGCGGCTGAGCCGGCGCCACCGCTCCTCCCGAGACAAGGCGAGACGGCCGGCAGCGCAGCTACCGGCCGTTTTCTTTCGGACCCCGGCATTCGCGACGAGACTGCGCGACCAGCCGCCGGCCGGGCGCGTCAGCCGCGGCAGCGGCGGGACTGATGGAGCAGGAAGAGGGCGCGCACGATCACCACGACGACGGTCAGCGACATCAGCAGCACTGCGGTCGCGGCGATCACCGGATCGACATTGTAGCGCAGCCCGTCCCAGATCCGTTTGGGCAACGTGACGACGTTGATTCCGCTGATGAACAACGTCACTACGATCTCCTCCCACGACAGGATGAAGGCGAGGAAGGCGGCACTGACGATGCCGAGGCGGATGTTGGGGACGACGACGAACAGGACCGTCTGCCAGGTGCCGGCGCCGAGACCACGCGACGCGAGCACCATGGAGCGGTCGAGGCGCACGGTCGAGACGTAGACGGCGAGCACGCTGTAGGGCACCGCCATCACCGTGTGGGCAAGTACCATGCCGGGGAAGCTGTCGATCAGCCCGATCCGGCCTTCCAGGAAGAACAGGATCACCGAAGAGACGATCTGCGGCGCCAGCATGGGCAGCAGCACGACGGCAAACAGCAGCTTGTTCCAGCGACTATTGTCGAGCCAGCTTCCCACCACGAAGGCGGTGGCGAGCACCGTGCAGATGGCGGCTGTGGTGAGCGCGATCGTCAAGCTGGAACCGGTCGAGCCGAGCCAGGCAGGGTCGGTAAAGAAACTCTCGTAGTGGCGTAGCGACCACTCGCCCTCGGGCATCGACAGATAGCGGTTGGGCGTGAAGGAGACTGGAAAGACGAGCAGCAGCGGTGCCGTCAGGAAGCCGAGGACGGCGACCAGCAGGACACGCATATAGGGCGACGAACGCAGCACCATGATCTAGCGCTCCTGCGGCAGGGCGGTGCCGCCGAGCCGGCTGAGAAGCCATAGCAGCACCGTGACGACCGCGACGATGACGACGGCGAGAGCGGCGGCGAGCCCCCAGTCGGAGAGCTGGAAGAGCTGCTGGTAGATGTATTCAGCGATCATGACGACGCGGCCGCCGCCGAGAACCGCCGGCGTGACGAAGAAGCCGAGCGACAGAACGTACACCATCACCGTCGAGCCGATCGTGCCGGGCAGCGTCAGCGGGAACAGCACCTGCCAGAAGGTGCGCAGCCGGCCGGCGCCGAGCCCGCGCGAGGCAAGCAGAAGCCGGGTGTCGAGCTGCGAGAAGCTCGACATAATGGGAAATAGCGCATAGGGCACCATGAAGTGCACCATGCCGATGATGACGCCGAGTTCGTTGCGCACCAGCGGCAGCGGCGCCTCAATGAGGCCGGTGACCATCAGCCAGTTGTTGAGTACGCCGTCGCCGCGCAGCACCAGGATCCAGGCGAAGGCGCGGATCAGCGGCGACACCCAGAACGGGATCAGCACGAAGACTTCAATCAGGATACGGCCGGTGCGCGAGGCGAATGCCCAGCCGGTCGCGATGACATAGGCCATCACCACCGACAGTGCGGTAGTGATGGCGCAGATGCGGAAGGTTTCGAGCAGGATGCCCTGGACATGGTCGTCCTGGGCGATCCGGGCATAGTTGGCAAGACCTGGGTCGGGCCGGCTCACGCTCCAGTAGACGACGCCGAGAAAAGGCAAGGCATAGACCGCCAGGAGCAGCACCGGCAGCGACCATTTGAGCGTCGTCTTCACGATGTTTGCTGCGCCTTGCGGCGTCCCTTGATTGGCATCGTCGAGGGGGCCGGTCCGACTGCCGTGCGCCGCCGGGGCGCACGGCGGATGCGGGCCTAGCCGGAGATTAGCGCGGTGTAGCGGTCAAGCGCCGCGCCGTAGTGATCGGCGTACCAGCGGTTGTCCGTCATCACCTGGCGGTCGATGTTCTGCGGATCGGCCGGATTGAGGCGGGCCAGCTCCGGCGGCAGCGAGGCCGTCGCCTCGGGATTGACCGGGCCGTAGCGGTAGTGCTCCATCAGAAGGCGCTGCGGCTCCGGCGCGATCGAGGCGTTGATGAACTTCATCGCGTTCTGGCGCCCGGCCGGATTGCCCTTCGGCACCGCCCAGTTGGACAGGTTTAGCAGCCCCTGGTCGTAGGTGAAGCGGGCGCGACCGCCGGTGTCCTCCTCCAACAGGATGGCGCGGGTGTGCCAGATCTGCACCATGGAGACCTCGCGGTCTCGCAGAAGCTGCTGCGATTCGGCGGCACTGCCCCAGTGGGTGAGGATGTGCGGCTTCAGTTCCTCGATCTTGGCCAGCGCCCGGTCGACGTCGAGCGGATAGAGGTCCTCCGGCGCCACACCGTCGGCCAGCAGTGCGGCCTCCAGGTTGCCAGACATCCATTTGTAGAGCGAGCGCTTGCCGGGATACTTCTCTACGTTCCAGAAGTCGGCCCAGGACTTCGGCGGATCGTCGCCGAAGCGCTCGTGGTCGTAGGCGATCACGGTGCTGTAATAGGCGTAGGGTACGGCGTGCTCGAAGGTCTCGGGCTGCAGGCGCGCCTTGTCGACGATGTCGTAGTCGATCGGCTGCAGGTAGTCGCCGGCCAACCGGAAGGCGGAGTAGAGCTCGGTGTCGCAGACGTCCCAGCGCACCGCGCCGCTTTCCACCTGCGCCTTGATGGTGCCTTCGAGCGGTCCGCTGCCGTCGATCTGCAGCGGCAGGCCGGTGGCCTCGCGGCAGGCCTCGGCGAAGGCTCGATCATAGGCGTCGATTGCGTCGCCGCCCCAATTTGCGAGAACGAGACGCTCGGCGGCGCGCGCAGGCAGCCCCGGCAGGGCGGCGCCGGCGGCGAGCGAACCGGCTCCGGCAAGGAAGAGGCGACGGCTGACATGCGGAGCGGCGAGCGCGCCGGCGAGGCTGGACGGTCTGCGTATCTTCATAGTGTCATTCTCCCTCTGGGTTATCCATGTTCCTGTTTTTGAGCATCGCACTCCGGGTCGTTTGTCGTGCCATTGCACTCCTGGCTCACGCGTCGTGCAGCGGCACGCCAGCCCCAGCGGGCCAGGAGACCCAGCACGCTTCGCCGCGGCCGGTGACGACGAGCAGCGCCTCGTCGTCGGCGCGTACGCGTCCGATCAGCGCCAGGCCACCCGGTCCGGTCAACGAGAGCTGCACCTGACTGCCCTGGAACAGCCGCTCGTTGACGGTCGCGGGAACCGAGACGGCGCCCTCTCCTGCGGGCGTCGACGACACGGTAACGAACTCCGGCCGCACCGAGACCAGGTCGCCGGGGCGCAGCCCCTCGACGGCCGCGCCGTATTCGGCCAGAAGATCGGCCGGCACCAGGTTGGTCTCGCCGAGGAAGGTGGCGACGAACTGATTGGTCGGCCGGTTGTAGATCGTCTCCGGTGCGTCTACCTGTTCCAGCCGGCCATTGTTGAAGATCGCGATGCGGTCCGACAGGGCGAGTGCCTCCTCCTGATCGTGTGTGACGAAGATGAAGGTCTTGCCAACGTCGCGGTGCAGCTTCTTGAGCTCCGACTGGAGCTGCTTGCGCAGGTTCTTGTCGAGCGCGGCGAGCGGTTCGTCGAGCAGCAGCACGTCGGGGTCGAACACCAGCGCGCGGGCGAGCGCGACGCGCTGCTGCTGGCCGCCGGAAAGCTGGCTCGGCTTGCGGTCGGCGAAATCGGTCAGGCCGACCTGCGCGAGGACGCGCTCGATGGCCATCTCGCGCCTGGCCTTGGGCCAGCGGCGAATCTTCAGCGGGTAGGCGATGTTGCCGCGCACGGTCATGTGCGGGAACAGCGCGTAGCCCTGGAAGACCATGCCGAAATTGCGCTTCTCCGGCGGCAGTGCGGAGATGTCGGCGCCGTCGCGGCGGATGCGGCCGGACGACGGCTCGACGAAGCCGGCTATGGTCATCAGCGTCGTCGTCTTACCGCTGCCCGAGGGACCAAGCAGCGTGACGAACTCGCCGCGGCCGATCTCGAAGCTGACGTCGGCCAGCGCGGTGACCTGACCGTAGCGCTTGCCTATGTTCTCGAGGGCGAGGAAACGGGTGCGGTCGGCGGAGTCGGAAGCGATCGAGTCGGCCATGCTACGCGATCACGGTGAGATCGTAGGGGACGCCGGACAGGAGCCGGGCCTCCTGATCGGTGAACAGGAACGACTCGATCATGAAGTAGAGCCCCTCGTGGCGCGGCAAAAAGAACTGGTTCTCGTAGTTGACCGCGGTGCCGGGTTCGAACACACGGTCCTGGTTGATCTCCGACAGCGGATCGAAGACGAAGTTGCCGACCCAGTCGGGCGGGAAGGCGATGCCCATCTCGTAGCCGCCGATCCAGCCGCGCCGGTCCCACAGACCGGCGTCCTTGTAATAGGCGACGAGGGCCTCGTTGAGTGCGCGCACCGGCAGGCCCGGGCGCAGCATGTCGCGCACAACATCCATCGAGCCGGCGGCCTTGCGGCAGACCTCGACGGTGTCGGGCGCCGGCTCGCCGATCGCATAGGTGCGCGCCTGATTGATGTGATAGCGGTTGTAGACGCCGCACACGTCGACAGTGACGATCTCGCCCGGCGCGATCTTGCGGCGGCCGGCCAGCGCGTGCGTACAGTTCGCCTTGCCGCCGGACAGGACCGGCATAGTGATGCCAGGGTTCTCACCGCCGGCGGCGGCCATGGCGCAGACGATCTCGCCGTAGACCTCGAGCTCGCTGATACCGGGGCGCAGCACCTCGCGCGCCCGCTGCTGCCCAATGTCGGCGATGCCGGCGGCCTCAAGCAGGCAGTCGATCTCAGCCGGCGACTTCACCCAGCGCACGTCGCGCAGGATGTCGCTGCCGTCGACGACCTCGGCCCCGGCGGCGCCGAAAGCGGCTTCGAAGCGGGCGCTGACGGCGCGGTTCAGCCGGTGGCTCCAGAACTCCAGGCCAACGTTGCGGCCGAGCCAGCCTTCGCTCTTCAGCGTCTCGGCGATGAACGCGATGCCGTCGCGGTAGGAGTCACGGGGAAAGAAGCGCGTGTCGTCGGAGATCGTGTAGATGCGGGTGAGAATGGCCTCGCGCTCGCCCTCGAACAGGATGAAGCGGTCGTGGTCGACATGCACCGCGACGCCGGAGCACGGCGGCCACTGCTTCGGGCTCTCGGCCTGGTACCACTCGGCCTGATAGCCCGTCAGGTAGTACATGCTTTCCGGCGAGGTCAGGTAGAGGCAGTCGATGCCGCGCTCGGCCATCAGGGCGCGCACGCGCTCCAGGCGCCGGCGGTATTCCTCGCGGGTGAAGGCGATCTCCTGCTCCGGCCGGGCGGAGAAGTAGACCTCGTCGCGATAGGTCGCGGATGCGCCATCCGCTCGCGCTTGCCGTTGCACGCAGGTTCCCCCCCATCGTCAGGCGGCAAAGGATGCTGTCCGGTGGCTGGCACGGCCGGAGACCGGCCGCCTCCCGCGGCTCCCATTGGAAATAACTTATATTCCATCAAATACTTTATGACAATAAAAAATTGTTCCCTTGGCGGGCGCGGCGCGCTAGAAGCGGGCAGGGGCGCGGCGCCGCATAGCGGCGGCCGCGGCAAGCAACGAAGCATGAGGGACAGGCATGATCGCGTACAAGGCGGGCGGCTCGAAAGTCGCCCTGACGCCGCTTTCGGCGAAGCCGCAGATCGTCGAGGGCGACCCGATCGAGGCGAGCGCGCGCGTCGTCGACGCGGCCGGCGGCGGGCCGATCCGCAGCGGCGTCTACGAGGTGACCCGGGGACGTTTCGTTATCACCTTCGCCTTCCACGAGCTCGCCACCGTGCTCGAGGGCGAGGTCGAGCTGGTCGACGCGGCGGGCAACGCCGTCACCTACGGGCCCGGCGATTCCTGGTTCTGCGAGAAGGGGGAGACGGTCACCTGGAACGTCCGCAGCGAGCGGCTGAGGAAGTGCTTCATGGCGGTCGATCCAGACCATCTGCGGCGCGACGGCGCGACGCTCGAGGCGCTGACCTACAAGGGGCCGCCGACGGACGGCGGCGTTCCGGTCCTCGGCTGAGAAGGCCGCAAGACGCGGGGGAGCATGCGATGGCGGAGAAGACCTATCAGGACAGGCTGATCGAGGAATCCCTGTGGCTGCGCACGGCCGGCCCGGCGCCGCAGTTCGCCGCGCTCGACGGCGATGCGCGCTGCGACGTGGCGGTGATCGGCGGCGGCCTGCTCGGCCTGTCAACGGCGCTTCACCTGGCCGAGGGCGGCGCCTCGGTCGTTGTTCTGGAGGCGGCGGAGCCGGGCTGGGGCAGCGGCGGGCGCAATGGCGGCCAGGTCAATCCCGGCCTCAAGATCGATCCCGGCGAGGCGGTCCGCCGCTTCGGCGAGGACCGCGGCGAAGCGCTGGTCGCCTTCGCCGGCGCGGTCGCCGACGAGACCTTCGCCACGGTCCGCCGCTGCGGCATCGACTGCGACGCCAGCCAGCACGGGTGGCTGCAGCTCGCCCACACCGACCGCGCGCTGCCGGCACTCGAGCGCCGGGCCGAGGAATGGCGTGCGCGCGGCGTCGCCGTGGAGACGCTTGCGGCCGGACGCGTGGCCGAGTTCGCCGGCAGCGAGGCCTATGCCGGCGGTATCCTGAACCCGCATGGCGGCACCGTGCAGCCGCTCAAGCTGGTGCACGGGCTGGCGCAGGCCGCGGCGGCGCGCGGCGCGGCGATCCACGCCCGTTCGCCCGTCGAGCGGCTCGCGCGCGAGAGCGGCCGCACCGTGCTGGTGACGCCGCACGGCCGCGTGACGGCCGAACGCGTGCTGGTGGCGACCAACGCCTATACCGGCCCGCTGGTGCCCGGCCTGCGGCGCGACCTCTTGCCGGTCAGCACCTTCCAGGTGGCGAGCGAACCGCTGCCGCCGCATCTTGCCGAAACCATTCTGCCCGGCGGCCATCACGTTTCCGATACGCACCGCTCGCTCTACTACTTCCGCAAGGACGCCGAAGGCCGTTTCGTCATCGGCGGGCGCGGTGCCTACGCGGCACGCGGCATGGACGGTGCCTATGCGGAGTTGCGGCAAGTCGCCGCGCGCATCTTTCCCGCGATCGCCGACGTGCGCTGGGAACACCGCTGGGGCGGCCTGGTCGGCGTCACCGAGGATCATCTGCCGCATATCGCGGAGCCGGCGCCAGGCGTGCTTGCGGCGGTCGGCTTCAACGGACGCGGCGTGGCGCTTGGCGTGGCGCTGGGGCCGCATCTGGCACGGCGGCTGAGCGGCGGGCCGGAACAGGCCATGCCACTGCCCGTCGGGCGGCTGGCGCCGATCCGGCTGCATGGCATCAAGGTGGCGGCGCTGCCCTGGGCGGCCGGTTTCTACGGCCTGCTCGACCGGCTGGACGGCGGCCGGGTCGTCTGAGGCGGTGGGCAGCAGGCCGACTTCCCGGCCTGCCCTGGCCCATGAGGCTTTTCATCGGTTATAAGTTTTAATCAACGATTCCTTTCGGTTTGGGGTGGCGAGTGGCCGGGCTGCGCGCAAGACAAAAGACGAAGCGGCGCCAGAAGATCCGGGACTCCGCCTTCGCGCTGTTCGTCGAGAAGGGCTACGCAGAAAGCAGCCTGCAGGAGATCGCCGAGCGCGCCGAGGTGACGATCCCGACGATCTACAACTATTTCGGCTCCAAAAGCAGCCTGCTGCTCGAGATCGCTGTCGAGAAGCAGGAGGGCATGGAGGAGAAGCTCGACCGCTTCATCGCGACCAAGATCCGCGATGATCCGGTGCGCGCCACCAGCGGCTGGATCAAGCTGGTCACCGAGGGCGCGCTGGAGGCGCTCGACCGCGAGGTCTGGCGCTCAATCTATCAGACGGGGCTCGGCGACGACAATCTCGGCCCGTTCCTCGACCGGCTGCAGGTCTTCTACCTTCGCAAAGCGGTCGAGTTCCTGCAGGCGCTCAAGGCGCGCGCGCTGATCGACCCCGAGGTCAACGTCAAGGCGCAGGCCAAGATCCTCGACTCCATCTGCGAGCATTATTTCCGCCGGCTGATCTTCGGCGACGGTCGCGTGCGGGAGCGTTACATCGCCGAGGTGCCGCTGCTGGCGACGGAGCTGTTCCGCGGCATGGTGCGCAAGGACGCCGGGTAGCGCCCGTCGCGACGATCGCGCTACCGCGAACTGCTCTCAGTATGCTCAGGAATGTCAGAATTCAGGCAGCGCAGAGTTGCCGCCAGTCTTCGAGAGCGGCAGCGCGGTTCTTCTTAAAGTTAGCCTGGGAGTAGAGACTGCGCTCCAGGTTGGAATGATTGGAGACAGTGGAGTTGGAGTTCCCCGGTTTCGTTGACAGTTAAAGGCTTGCGGACTCCAGTCTGGTTTGGGCGCTCCTTTCGTAGGTGATGGGTGACTGGTAGCCGAGGGCGGCATAGCGCCTGGCGGGATTATACCACCCTCGATGAACTGGAAGACGGCTAGGCGAGTCTCGGCCTTGGTCTGGAACTTGCGCCGGTCGAGCAACTCGCGCGGCAGATCCTCCACGCTGTGCCCGGCACGCGCCAGGCCAACGATCTGCTCTCTGAACTCAGGAGGGCAAGGGCTTCTCGTTCCTGGCACGATGAAACTCTCCTGTCACAACTCGGATTGTGTCCATCAAAACGGGGGAACTCCACATCGGCCCGAATCCGCCGACTTCGCTGAAGTCTGGGAGTATGGGAAATTCGGATTATGAGTATCAGCCATCTCAATGCCTCCTTTAAGCGTTGTGAGATGGCTGGCGCGAAATATCACGTCTTTAACACTTGTGACCTGAGCCCGGACATCCGGCTGTCTCCCTGCAATTCGGGCTTGCCGATGTGAATCTGTGAACTCTGATGAAGCTACGAAGGATTCACGGTTCTATGACGAACGCGATCCCCCCTCCACGAAACCGGCATTTTGCCCTTGGTTCCGCGATCTTCCTGTGGGCCAACACAAGATGTCCGATGGCAAGTCCCGGAGACTCGGTATCCGTCTAGCTCCCGCTGACGCCGGCGCAAACTTCCTTTCTGCGGAGATTGCAAAGGTCGCGTGGAATGCGTGCGCTTACCGGGAGCCGGGTGCCTCATTGAAGAGGGCCGGCTCTGGGGAAACCACCTTTGCAGCCAGGCGCTGACATTTACCAGCAATCGCGAGTAGGGCACAAAGTGCCCCCCAATAAACTCAATATAATTCAATAAGATAACAAGACAACTGGCGGAGCAGTGGGAACCGGGTTCCAACGTTCTCTGGGCGTTGGCGGTTCATTGCGAGCCATTAAATGAACGACACTCAGCCGCAGCTTGACCAATGCTGCTGAGTTTCGCGCGGAGCCGATTTCGCGCCATTGCTCGAGAGAAGGGGCCCGGTTGAACTTGACGACGTTCCAGATCAGAAGGCTGCAAGATCACTTAGGTTGACTGCAGGTGCTGAGGATCTGCGTCTGGTCGACACGTTCACGGCATTGCCGCAGGTCGGCGGAGCATCAAACCGAGCAACCCAAGCACCAGCAACGCCAGCGACGTCGGGATTAGGGCGGTCAGGAAGACATCACGGGCCGGCCAGCTAAGCGATACGAGCAGCCCGCCCACAGCCGGCCCGAGGATCGAGCCGACGCGACCCATCGCGGTCGCGCAACCAACGCCGGTTTCGCGGAGATGGGGCGGATAGAAGGAAACCGCGAGCACGGCCTCGCCGAGACAGCCGGTTATCGTCCCAGCGCCCAGTCCCGCAATCAGCAGCAGCAGGACCGTTGTCGACATGTCGAACTGGCTGATCGCGACAATACATCCCATGGTGAAGACGAGGAAAAGGGCGAGCAGCCGCTTTGTGCCGACCGCCGCTACAATGGTCGCCATGAACAGGTTGCCGACCAGGCCGCCTGTTCCGAACGCCGCTGTGCCGAGCGGAGCCTGATCGCGCTCGAAACCGAACTCGAGCAATAACGATGGCGTCCAGAAGATCAGGGCGTGGGTCACGACGAAGATCAGGAACGAGAATGTCCACAGCAAAGCCGTCAGCCCGGCCAAGTTGCCTGCAAAGAGCTGCGCGAACAGGCTCGAACCCGTTCGTTGCCGTGACGGTCCGTCCACCTGCGGCTCGGAGGCGCGCAGAACGCGCACGAAAAACGGCAGGGCGAGCAGCGGCAGAAGGCCGCCTGTCATGAACACCGCTTCCCATCCGTAGGCGCGCAGCAGGGGTCCGCCCAGAAGGCCGCCTGCGACCGCGCCAGCGGACAGCCCGCTAGCGACCAGCATGGTCGCTGTCTCTTTGCGGCGGTCGGCGACTAGGTGAGTGGCTGCCACGATCGCGATTGGCACGGCGCCGCCGAGCCCGATTGCGGAGAAAAAGCGCAGGGCACTGAGCGACGTAACGTCCCAGGCCACAGCAAGAGACAGGGTGCCGAAGCCGAACAACGCCACGCACCCGGCCCCGACCGCGGGGGTCCCAAGGCGTTGCGCCAGGGGACCGCAGGCCACATAGCCGATGACAGCGCCGACGCTGGTGGCGACAAAAGCGGGCGTGAACGCCGAGACCGGAACATTCCATTCACCGGCCAGCACGGGCGCGACAAAGGCGATCGACGTCGTATCGAACCCGTCGAGAAGCAGGACAAAGAAGCAGATCGCAAGCCCGAAGCCACGCCGGATGTCCGGGACGGATTTGCTGCCGCCGGAGGCGGTTGCCGTCGCGTCCTTCGCACTCATGCGTCTGCTTTACTTGAGTTTCGGCGAAACGCGATCCGGTCCGCTACGACGCAGTGGCAGTGCTGCATGCTGGGCCTCATCCGACCATCGCCAAATCGCTTTATTCCGCCCCTCGCGCAGGGCCTTTCCGCTCCAATAGGCAGCCGCCCGCCGCACGGACGGACAGAGCCAATCGAATCCGCAAAGCCTGTCGCAACTGATCAAGCGACCACCAACTTAAGCGACAAAATAGACCTTAGGGAAGGGCCGATTTTCGCGGGGAACGAGTGGCGGAAGGGGCGGAGGCGACTATGGGCAAGTTCAAGTTTCCGACTGCGTTCACGATACTTTTCGTCCTGATCGCGATCGTCGCACTGCTGACGTGGATCGTTCCTGCCGGCCAGTATGACCGCCAGCTCAATGAGGCACTCGGATCGGAAGCGCCGGTCCCGGGCACCTACCACGAGGTCGATCCGAACCCGCAGGGTCCGCTCGATATCCTGCTCGCACCGATCGCGGGAATGTACGACCCCGAGATCCTGGGATCGTCGTCATCCGCGGCGATCGACGTCGCGTTCTTCGTCCTCGTCATCGGCGGATTCCTGATGGTCGTCACCCGGACCGGTGCGATCGATTCCGGGATCGGCTGGCTACTCAACTCGCTTAAGGGCCGGGAGATCATCCTGATCCCGATCCTGATGATCGCCTTCGCGTTCGGCGGGACGAGCTACGGGATGGCGGAGGAGACGCTCGCCTTCTATGCCCTGATCATTCCCGTCTTCATCCGCGCCGGCTACGACGCCGTCACCGGGGTGGCCGTCATCATGCTCGGTGCGGGGATCGGCACGCTCGGTTCCACCTTCAACGCGTTTGCCACCGTCGTTGCTTCGGAGGGCGCGGGCATCCCGTTCACCAATGGCATCGTGCTGCGCTTCATCATCCTCGGTCTGTGCCTTGCGGCGGGTATCTCGTTCGTGATGCGTTACGCGCGGCGGGTGAAGACCGACCCGTCGAACTCGTTCGTGTTCGACATGCACGAAGACAACCGCGCGCACTTCCTCAAGGGGTCGGAGTCAGGCGACAGCGCGTTCCCGGAAATGACGCGTATCCGCTCGATCATCCTGATGTTGTTCGGGCTGACCTTCGCAGTGATGATCTACGGCGTGGTCGGCCGCGGCTGGTGGATGGCGGAGATGTCGGCGTTGTTCCTGCTGATGTCGATCGTGATCTGGCTCGTCGGCCGTCTCGACGATGCTTCGCGAATGGACGAGCATCAGTTCGTCGACACCTTCGTCGATGGCGCCCGCGACCTCCTGGGCGTCGCGCTGATCATCGGCGTCGCGCGCGGCGTCGTCGTCATCATGGACGCGGGCCGGATCACCGACACGATCCTGAACGGCGCGGCCAAGCTCGTCGGCGGACTGAGCGAAGTCGTCTTCATAAACGTGATGCTGTTCCTGCAGATGGCGCTGTCGTTCGCGGTGCCGTCTTCGTCGGGACTGGCGACGCTGACAATGCCGATCATGGCGCCGCTGGCAGACTTCGCCCAGGTCCCGCGCGACCTCGTCGTCACGGCGTACCAGTCGGCGAACGGATGGGTGAACCTGTTCAATCCGACATTCGCCGTCGTCATGGGCGGGCTCGCGATCGGGCGCGTGTCCTACGACCGTTGGGTGCGGTTCGTCGCCCCGCTCCTGTTGATCCTGCTGGTGATCATCATGGTCGCGCTGAGTATCGGCGCGATCACTGCGGATGTCCCGGCTGCGCCGGCGGCAGAGCAGCCCGCAACAGAACAGCCCGCGACGGGGGCCGCCCCGGCGCAGTGAAACGATGACGACCGGATCAGGTTGCTAGCAAGGGAGAAAGGTCGATGCAGTTAGGTGTACATTCGGAGATCGGCAAGCTCCGGAAAGTAATGGTGTCCCGGCCTTCGCTGGCGCATGAGCGCCTGACCCCGGCGAACTGCGACGACCTGCTCTTCGATGACGTCATCTGGGTTCAGAAGGCCCGGACCGACCACGCCGACTTCGTCCTGAAGATGAAGAGCCACGATATCGAGGTCTTCGACATACAGGACCTGCTGACGGAAGTCTTCGATACAGTTCCCGCCGGCCGCGCCTTCGTGCTCGACCGGCGCATCACCGACAACTTCGTCGGGCCGGCGCTGGCGAAAATCCTGCGGCCCTGGCTCGACGAGCTCGACGGGCACGCGCTGGCGCGGCATCTGCTCGGCGGCATCGTGCGCGACGACCTGCCCGCCGACCTGGTGTCACCGGTGATGCGGGAGGCGCTTTCGGCGACGGAGTTCATCCTCAAGCCGGTACCCAACGCCCTGTTCCAGCGGGACCCGTCTTGCTGGATCTACGGCGGCGTGACCTGCAATCCGATGTTCTGGCCCGCGCGCAAGCCCGAGACCCTCTACCAGCGCGCCGTCTACAAGTTTCACCCGGAGTTTACCGGAAACGAGTTCGAGATCTGGTGGGGCGACAGCGATGAGGATTGGGGAAATACCAGCATGGAGGGCGGCGACGTCATGCCCATCGGCAAGGGCGTCGTGCTGATCGGCATGGGCGAGCGGACCACCCGGCAGGCCGTTAACCAGGTCGCCAATCGCCTGTTTGACAAGGGTGCGGCGGAGCGCGTCATCGCCTGCGCGATGCCGAAGTCCCGCGCGGCGATGCACCTCGACACGGTTTTCACCTGCCTCGACCACGACAAGGTGACCGCGTTCCGCGAGGTTGTCGACGAGATCGTCTGCTTCTCGCTGCGCCCCGACGGCAATGGCAGCGTCGAGATCACGAAGGAGAAGGGGCACCTCTTCGACGTCTACAAAGAGGCGCTCGGTCTCGACGACCTGCACGTCATCGGCACCGGCGGTAACGAGTTCGAGATGGAGCGCGAACAATGGGACGACGGCAACAACGTCGTCGCGCTCGAGCCCGGTGTTGTCGTCGGCTACGACCGCAACACCCACACCAACACGCTGCTCAGGAAGTCCGGCGTCGAGGTCATCACGATCCCGAGCCAGGAACTCGGGCGGGGCCGCGGCGGCGGGCACTGCATGACCTGCCCGATCCTTCGCGACGCCGCATACTGACGATCCATCGGAGAGAAGCACCATGTCGTTCAATCTCAAAGGCCGCAGCTACCTCAAACTCGCGGACTTCTCGCAGCGAGAGATGCTTTACCTGCTGGATCTCGCGCGCGATCTGAAACGGGCCAAATATGGCCATTCCGAGCAACCCGCGCTCGTCGGCAAGGAAATCTGCCTAATATTCGAAAAGACATCGACCCGGACCCGGTGCGCTTTCGAGGTCGCCGCGCACGACCAGGGCGCACACATCACCTATCTGGACCCATCGGGCAGCCAGATCGGCCACAAGGAATCGATGAAGGATACCGCCCGCGTTCTGGGCCGCATGTTCGACGCGATCGAGTTCCGCGGGTCGGGCCAGGAAATGGTCGAGGAACTCGCCCGGTACGCCGGCGTGCCGGTCTACAACGGATTGACCGACGACTGGCACCCAACCCAGATGCTCGCCGACATGCTCACCATGGTCGAGCACTCCGACAAGCCGCGCACCCAGATCTCGTACGCATTCGTCGGCGACGCCCGCAACAACATGGGCAACTCGTTGCTGATGCTCGGCGCCATCATGGGCTGCGACGTGCGGATGGTCGCACCGAAGAAAAACCAGAACCACAAGGACGTGGTGGAACTGGCCAAGGCCCGCGCGGCCGAAACCGGCGCCCGCATTACCATCACCGACGACATCGCCAAGGGCGTCAAGGGCGTGGACTTCGTCCACACCGATGTCTGGGTCTCGATGGGCGAGCCCGCCAGCGTCTGGGAAAGCCGCATCAAGCTGCTCAAGCCTTATCAGGTCAACAAGGCGCTGCTGAAGAAGACCGGCAACCCGAACGTCAAGTTCATGCATTGCCTTCCCGCCTTCCACAACACCGATACCAAGGTCGGCAAGGACATCTTCGAGAAGTTCGGCATTTCCGAGATGGAGGTGACCGAGGAGGTTTTCGAAAGTCCCGCCAACATCGCGTTCGAGCAGGCCGAGAACCGCATGCACACGATCAAGGCGATTCTGGTCGCAACACTGGCGGGGTAAGGCATGAGGCTTGTTGTCGCATTGGGTGGCAACGCGCTCCTGAAGCGCGGCGAGCCCCTTACTGCCGAGTACCAGCGCAGGAACGCCAGGATCGCCGCCGAGGCTCTGGCACCGCTCTGCGCTGATAACGAACTGGTGATCACGCACGGAAACGGGCCACAGGTCGGGTTGCTTGCGCTGCAGGAGATCGCCTTCGAGGGCGAAGACTATCCTCTGGACGTTCTCGGTGCCGAGACCGAGGGCATGATCGGCTACATGATCGAGCAGGAACTCGGCAATGTGATCCCTTTCGAGAAACCGATCGCGACCATACTCAGCATGGTCGAAGTCGACGCCGACGACCCTGCCTTCGACAACCCGACCAAGTTCATCGGCCCCGTCTACGACGAGGAAACCGCCAGGAAAGAAGCCGCCGAGAAGGGGTGGACGGTGAAGCCGGACGGCGACAGCTGGCGTCGGGTCGTGCCCTCGCCTGCCCCGAAGCGGATCTTCCAGGTACGGCCGATACGCTGGCTGCTCGAGAAGGGTACGGTGGTAATCGCCGCCGGCGGCGGCGGCATTCCGACGATGTACGAGCCGGGAAAGGAGCGGCGCCTGATCGGCGTCGAGTGCGTCGTCGACAAGGACAGCGCGTCGTGCGTGCTCGCCAAGGAACTGAAAGCGGACGTCCTTGTCATCGCGACGGACACCGACGCCGTATATCTCGACTGGGGCGGCCCGGACCAGAAGGCCATCCGCTCGGCATCGCCCGACGCGCTCGACGCCTTCGAGTTTCCGGCCGGATCGATGGGTCCGAAGGTCGAGGCCGCGCAGGACTTCGCCCGCTCCACCGGCGGCCGGGCGATCATCTGCGCGCTATCCGATGTTCCGGCTGCCCTGCGCGGCGAGAAGGGCACCACCGTCACCGAGGAGGCGGGGGATGTCCGGTTTCATTGAAGGACACGGCGGACCATGCGGCGGATCGCGGAGAGCTTGAAAGGCAAATGGGGACTTTGGCTATGAGGACACTCAGACTTCTACTGGCGGGCGCGGCGGCACTGGCCTTGAGCACCGGCGCCCATGCCGCCGACATGACGATGGATATGAAAGCCCCCCGTGAGCCTGTCTACCGATGCGACATCACCGGTTTCATCGAACTTCCCGGGACCGACATCTGCTTCAGGGTCGGCGGATACGCACTGGTCGAGTATTACGCTTCCGAAGATCAATGGGACATCTACAACACGAGCGCGGCCTACGGCATCGTGCCAGATGGGCACACGCTCGAGGATACGGTCGGCATGTATGCGGTCGGCCGGGTCAACTTCGACGCCCGCACCTCGACCGAATACGGCACAGTCCGGGCGTTCATCGAGATGGAAGCCTATGACGACGACACCCGCACAGGCGGATCATTCGGTCTTCGGCACGCTTTCGTCCAGTTCGGCAACTGGACCTTCGGCAAGACCTGGTCGACCTTCCTATATCTGGATGCCAGCCCGGTATATGCCGACGCGTTCATCGTCACCGGCGACAACTTCATGCGCCGCAACCAGATTCGCTACACACAGGAGTTCGGCAGCGGCTTTTCGGTTTCGGTGGCCGTCGAAGACCAGAACTATCTCACGCCGGCGGCAATCAGCGCGGCCGGCCTCTACGCGACGCCGCCCGCACCCAACTTTGTGGTCAATGACCGCAACGAGGCGCCCGATGTCGTTGCCAACATCCGGGTCGACGGTGACTGGGGCTCAGCCCAACTCTCCGGCGCGGTGACGAACAACAGGTTCCGCGAGGTTTCGGCCGGCGGCACCGCACCGGCCCCGCTAGTCGGCCAGCAGACGGATTCTGACCTCGGTTGGGCGGCGCTCGCCGGTCTCGTGCTGAACACGCCGGCAACGGGCGAGGGCGACTACTTCGCGATCATGGGCATGTATACCGACGGCGCCTTCCAATACAACGACAACGTTTTCCTGGGTGCGACGAACGTCGTCTGGGGTCTGTGCAACACGGCAGTTCCCGCGGTCGGTGGCTGCATCATCGATACCGTCACCGCCTGGTCGGTCCTCGCCAGCTTCACCCATAACTGGTCGCCGACCTGGTCGTCGACGGTTGGCGCAGGCTACGCCAACATCGACGCGCCGCTAACCGTCGCCGACGTGACCGCGGTGAATTTCGCATCAGACTTCCAGATGCAGACCTACGAGATATTCGGTAACGTCTCTTGGACGCCCGTACCCAGACTGACGTTCATGCTCGACATTCACTACGGGCACGTCGACTTCGACGGCACGGGAACCTTCGGCGGCGTGTTCAGCCCCCTCGTGGCCAACCCGCTCGCCGACGACAACCAGGGCGCTTTCGCCGGCGCGTTCGAAGTGAAGTACAACTTCTAGAGAACCCACACGGCCGGAGGACACAATGGCGAGTGCGGCCAAGAGCCTGGGCGTCGCCGCCTGCACCGCGATCGTCGTCGGCAACATGGTCGGTTCGGGGTTCTACCTGTCGCCCGCGGCCGTGGCGCCGTACGGAAACCTCGCCATTCTCGCCTGGATCGTCATGGGCGGCGGTGCCATCTGCCTCGGTCTCACCTTCGCCAAGCTTGCCCGGCTGGCGCCCGAAACCGGAGGGCCGTATGCCTATACGCGGATTGCTTACGGCGACTTCCCGGGGTTCCTGATCGCCTGGGGATACTGGATCTCGATCTGGGCTTCGCTGCCTGTGATCGCGATCGCCTTCGCCGGCGCCATAATGGATCTGTTTCCGGCCCTGACCGGCCGGCCCGTTGCCGTAGCCCTTACGCTCGCCGCAATCTGGGGCGTGGTCTACATCAACCTGCGCGGCGTGAAGGAAGCCGGCGTCTTCGCGCAGATTACCACCTACTCGAAACTCATCCCCTTCGCGGCCGTCGCGCTGATCGGCCTGTTCTACATCGACACGTCGAACTTCACGCCGTTCGACCGGGAGAACATATCGCTGTTCAGCGCCGGCGCGGCCCTCGCTCCCCTGACGATGTTCGCATTTCTCGGTCTCGAATCGGCGACGGTTCCGGCCGGCGACGTGAGGGATGCCGAGCGGACGATTCCCCGCTCGACGGTGCTGGGCATCACCATCGCCGCGCTTCTCTACGTGCTTGGAACTGTTTCGGTGATGGGGGTCGTTCCGCAACAGCAACTCGTCAATTCGACGGCTCCATTCTCAGAAGCCGCGCGTATCATGTGGGGCCCCCTCGGCGCTATCGCGATATCACTGGCCGTGATCCTGTCTTCGATAGGAGCACTCAATGGGTGGACGCTGCTGATGGGACAGGTGCCGATGGCAGCGGCCCGCGATACGCTGTTTCCGGCGGTTTTCGGCAATCTGTCCGAACGCGGCGTGCCGGCTGCCGGAATCTTGATCTCGGCGGCGCTCGCCACCATTCTCGTCCTGGTGCAGGCCGTCGGGTCGTCCGGCTTCTTGGCGTTCTACCACCTGGTCGTCGGATTGAGCACGATGGCCGCTGTCGTCCCCTACGCGTTCTGCGCGCTCGCAACCGGCCTCGTCGCGGCCAAGACGGGAAAGAGCAAGACGGTTGCCCCGGTGACGATCGTCGAAATCATCGCATTCATTTTCGCGGCCTTCACACTCTATGGCTGCGGCGCGGAGCCGGTTCTCTACGGCTTCATGCTGCTGGTGCTCGGAATTCCGGTCTACGTCTGGCAGCAGCGCCGGACGTCCGGTTCCTGTACGCCCACACAGTCGCCTTCATCTTGATAGCGGTAGCCGAAGCCGGATATGGGAGATACGTCACCCCGGCAGCGCCGAAACTGATAGTGTGGAACGGCATCATTCGACATCGAGACACTTGGCAATCCGAACCGACCGATGGAGACCCGTAGCTATGATCCTTTCGCACCTATCGACACGCCACCGCGCGACTGCGGCTAAGAGCATTTCGAAACTGGCCGGCATGGCCTTCGGCTTCATGCTGCCGCTGGTCGCCGGCATCGGCCAGCCCTCGGCCCAGGACGTCACCTTCGCCGACTTCCCGGTCGTGATCTACTGCGAGTTCGAAGGTGTTCACCGCGCCTACTATTTCGCCCGGGTCGGCCCCGACGGGCATGCGATCTACATATCCCCTGACCGGCAGGCCGGAACGATAACGGTCGACGGCGTCGCCGTGCGCATCGGCGGGGAAAGGTCGGGGAGTTGCGCCGGCAAGACGCTCGAGGATCTTCGCGGCTCTGGCCAGGCGTTCGATATCGCCCGGTGATGGGCGGGCTTCGTACCCAGCACAACTTGCGGCGACAATTTCCCGGGACGCCGCACCATACGCAGCGCACTTACGGCTCGGTCCCATGCATCATCATACGCTGCTGATCTTCTTCGCTCTGTTGATCTTCGCCTTCGGACTGTTTTCGAGGCTGGCCGAACGAAAATCGGTCACGGGACCGATGGTCTTCGTCGCGGTCGGTGTGCTGGTAAGCCCTCTCGGCCTCGGACTGCTGGACGTGCACCCCGAGATCGAGCCGGTCCGGCTGGTCGCCGAGCTTGCACTCACCTTGGTGCTGTTTACCGATGCGTCTCTGATCGACATCAAGGCGCTCCGCAAGGCTCCCGCCATACCCGCGCGCCTCCTGCTGATCGGTCTGCCGCTGACGATGCTGTCGGGTATCGGGCTTGGAGCACTCATGTTCGGATCGGCCTCCTTGCTGGCGATCGTGTTGATGGGGCTGATCCTGTCTCCGACGGATGCGGCCCTTGGACAGGCGGTCGTCAAGAGCAAGTCCGTACCGCTCCGGATCCGCCAGTCGATCAGCGTCGAAAGCGGCCTCAACGACGGAATAGCTCTGCCGCCGATCATCGTGTGTCTGGTGCTGCTCGGCGCGGAAGCCGGAGATCATCAGAACGGGGTGTTGGGCTTCGTCGCCAGACAGGTGACGCTGGGCCCCCTTGCCGGCCTGGCGGTCGGCTGGGTCGGCGGAAAGCTCATTCAGTTCATGGCCGATAAAGGCTGGATGGAAGAGACGTTTCAGCGGTTGTCTGCACTGCCGCTCGCCATTCTCGCGTACACGATTGCGGAAAGCGTCGGAGGTAACGGCTTCATCGCCGCATTCTTCGCAGGCCTCGGACTGACGGTCGGAGCACCCTCCGCCGTACTCCGCCACCGGATCCAGGAATTCGCGGAGACCGAGGGTACCCAACTCATCCTGGTCGTTTTCCTGTTGTTCGGCATTTCTATGGTTCCGGCGGCGGTGCCTTACTGGGGCCTGCCCGAAGTCATATACGCACTGGCCAGCCTGTCGGTGATCCGGATGGTCCCGGTGGCAATCTCGCTGATCGGCGCAAGGCTCGACTGGCAGTCCGTCGCCTTCATCGGCTGGTTCGGGCCGCGCGGCATCGCCTCCGTGCTTTATCTGCTGATTGCAGTGTCGGTGACCGGCTTCGCCGGGTACGAACAGGTCATGTCGGTCATTGTGCTTACTGTTGTCTTCAGCGTTTTCGCGCACGGAGTGACAGCGATGCCGCTCAGCGAACTCTACGGAGCAACCCAGACGGCTGAGCAGCATCCGACACGCAAAACATGATCCTCTAGGTTGGAAACGAAGCCGCCTCGAAAGGCCGAATCGAACGCATGATCGAACCCGCTGTCTCGTCTGCCGTTCCGGTCAGTTGGGTTCGGCTGCGGCGCCTGGTAGGGCCCTAGTTGCGCATCTGACTGGCCCTGCCGGACGGCACGGCGAACGGTTCGCGCTCGACCCGGTTGCGCCATTCGGTCGGCGTACAGCCCGCCCACCTTCGAAAGGCGTGGTTGAATGCCGCCGGCTCGGAGAAATCCAGTGCCGCGGCGATAGCCGAAAGCCCGAGCTCCGTATCCGAAATGAGCTGGCAGGCGACCTCGAATCGCACTTCCCCCATCAGCCGGCGTACGGTCGTTCCCTCGGCCCGCAGGCGTCGATTGAGCGTGCGCCGATTCAAGTCCAGACTGTGTGCGATGCTGTCGACCGTGCAGTGGGCGTTTACGAGCTGCCGGCGGATCAGCCGGCGCAAACGATCGGAAACGCTGCGGTCGGAATCCCTCCCGAGGAAGCGCACCTGCGTCATCAGCTCGCGCAGCAGATCCGGATCGGCGCCCGGAATAGGGGTTTCTAGGAGCGAGGCGGGAAAGACCAGTGCCGCGATCTCCTGATCGAAACGCACCGGCGCCCGGAAGAAATGCCAGTAGGAATCGAGTCGCGACGGCTGCTTGCGCGGTATCAGCACCTCGAGCGGAGACCATTCCGGGCCGGCCAGATCGCGCAACACGCTAACCGTGGTGGCAAGCCCGCCTTCGGAATACAGGCCGGCGCCGACCATGCCGCGCTTGTAGGGAAGGAAGCAGAACAACGCGAGATCTTCGGACACCTCGAGATACGGCACGGCGCCGCGGTTCTGGATGCCAAGGTGCGCTTCCAGTTCGGCGAGTGCTGCGCCGACCGTCGCCGAGTTTCGCATGACCGCGCCGACGAGGCCGAGCGAATCGATGTGAGCCCGCGCGCCGATCAGCAATCCGAAGTGGCCGCACTCGGTTTCCCGCGCGCAGTCGGCTATCAACTGACCGACAGAGACGAATGGTACAAGGTTGTTACCGTCTTCGAACAATCCCGGATTCAGGCCCGAAGCCGAAATCAGCCGGTCCGGGTTTGCACCCAGGTCGTGCAGCACATTGTAGGCTTCTCGCATGACCCCCAGGTGGAGGTATCCTGGCTGTATCGGAGCATTCGGACCGAGCCTGCCGATGCGACCTGGCGATCCGAGCGGACTGTTTGTACTTCCCCCAGCCGATGCACCGCCTCCGGACATGCTATCGCTCCCCCTTACTTGCGATATCAAATAGCGAGTTGGCTACGTTACGTTAGCACCCTTCGGTCACAGAGATATGGAAATTTCCGCGCCGTTCGCGTCGCCCGCCGGCAACCGAAAATCTTCCAGCCTTCCAAAATCCTGCGGGCCGGATGCGCATCGGGGGGATTGCGGCAACCGCGGACTATCGATCCGCATGCGCACGACCGCCACCTGGCCAAGTCGCGTCAGTGTAAGCTTGCGGTCGTAGCGCTCGGCGAGGCCGGCCGCCACCAGTTCATCTCCGGCGCTTTCTTCGAAGTGAGTTATGTCGCCCAGCGCACGAAGGGCATTGAGCGTACCGAGAGCGTCCGGTGACAGGTAGACCGCATTCATGCTAGCCATCCGGCGATCTCCTGAACCCGACGGGCTACCTTCCGCCCGACGTGACCTGAGTGATCGCGTCGTGGAGCAACTCGGTCAATCGGTACCTGATCTGGTGCTCGGACACGTCCCGGCCGGAAGCAGAAAGATCGTCTCGCACCTTCGAGACCACGATCTCTTCGCCGGCCCTGTCGGCGACCTTGTTGCGGATGTCTTCGACATAGGCATCAGCCGCGTCACCGGTCAGCCCGAGCTGGTTGGCCGCCCACTGTCCGAACAGTTTGTTTCGCAGTGCCAGCGCCCGGAAGCGGGTTTCCTCGTCGCGGACGAATTTCTTCTCGAACGCCATCTCCCGATCATTGAAAATCGTCATGGGCTCCTCCCACACCGCAGACCGTCCGCAAGGATAGGTCGGCGACTAATTTCTGAATTGATCGCTTGCGACAGTGCCTGACGGCAAAGTGTCTCAACCGATCAAGCGCAGCGGTGGCAGGCCGGCAGAATCCACAGGCGGTTTCAGGTCGGAAAAGGCCGGGGCGCGTACGCATCCGGTTGCCGACATGCTCCGCTCGAACAACCATACGAGGGTTCCGGTGTTGCGGGAAGCTTCGGTGACGGGTCCGTGCCGGGGTCTGACGGGCCGGAAGAACAACCGACGCCGACAGGGCGCAGCGGAAATACGGAGATCGCACGACATGACTTCATCGAACGCAACGACTGTAGACCATTCAAAGGCGCACGAGCTCGACGACGAGACCTTCATGACGGCGAAGGAATTGCGCTCCTACATGAACAAGACGATGGCGGCCAAGGCGTCGAAGGACGTCGATGCAATGCAACAGGCAGCGAAGGCCAGGGACGAGCTCATCAAGACACTCTCGCAGCCCATCGAGCTCACCGACGAGCGGATCCACGAGATCATAAACAGCCTTCGTCTCAAGGTGCGCACGGCCGTGGCCCGCGGCGATACCGAACTGCTTGTCATGCGCTTTCCCAGTGCGCTGTGCAGTGATCGGGGCCGCAAGATCAACAACGGACTGGCCGGCTGGCCCGACACGCTCGTCGGCAAACCGAGGCAGGCCTATGAGCTCTGGCGCGATCGGCTGCAGCCGGCGGGATACCGGTTGAAGGCGATGATCGTAGACTGGCCCGGCGGCATGCCGGGAGACGTCGGCTTCTATCTCGATTGGGCCGATGCAACCGGATAGCGATCAGACGGTCGAGCGGCCATTAGCCGACGGTTTCCTAGACGTGATCATCGTCAGACCGGCGATCGGAATTCGTGCGGCCTGTTTCGCCGTCGGGTCTACGGCATGATCGAACGATCAGGCCGCACCGTCATCTGGAAGGGGTGTTCCTGTGGCGACGTTTAAATTTGAACTGATAAGTCCGCAGCGGATTCTGTTCGAAGGCGAGGCACGGTCCGTCAGCCTGCCGGGTGCCGAAGGAGACATGACCGCATACCCGGGCCACGAACGGCTCGTTACCATGATCAATCCCGGCATGATCGACGCCGTCGACGCGGACGGAAACGCGTTCCGGGCATTCGTCAGCCGTGGATTCGCCGAGATCACGGAAGTCTCCGTGACCGTGCTCGGCGAAGTCCTGATCATGGAAGAGGATCTGAGCCAGGCGCACATTGACGAGGAGATCGTCCGGCTTCAGGCCGAAATAGAAGAGTCGACCGACGAGACGGATCGATCGACTAGGCGGTCACTGATCATGCGGTTGGAGCAGATCAGGATTTCCGGTTTGCGTTAGACCGGCCAATGCCGCCCGGACCATCAGCGTAGCCTCACCCGCGTCCGAATTCGTCATACAATATGGTCACGCTGACGATCAGCACCCACACCGGGAACAGGAAGATCGTCCAGTAGACGGACTGGCTGGCGATCAGCAGAACGGCCGCGCACGTATAGCCGGCGAAGGCCACCCACCGCGCGGTGAAGCGTGTCCGCAGGATCAGGGTCGACGCCGTCAGCGTGAAGACCGCCGCCATCTTCAGCGCGTAGATGCTCGCCAGGTTGTAGGCGAAGAACCGCACCAACCGTATCGCCGAGACCTGCTCGGCCGCCGGCGGCGCATCGGCGAGATTGAACACGATGGCGCCGACCGCAGAGGCGGAGACGAAGATCATTCCGACAAACAGCAGGCCGCTTCCCAGGAAGACGGTCGCGAACAGGCGGTCTTCACGCGAGCCGAGACGGTCGCGCAGCACACCGACGAACCAGAGAAAGGCGATGCCGGAAAACGGGATGAGGTTGAGCGCGACTCCGACTTTCCAGGCCTGTGAGCCGAGCCAGTCACTCGTATCGAGCGATCTGATGCGGGCGAACTCGAGCAGCAGGATGAGGGCGGCAAGGAAGAGGACGGAAAAGAGTATCCCGGCGACTGCGGCGGCGCGCGGAGTTTCAAGACGTTTGGATTTTCCGTCGACCCCGGCTGGCATCCTTCGTGTACGCCATCTCGAGTTCAGTATTTCTCGGGCACGGTGCGCTTCGCGAAATCGGCCTCTTTGTACCCCTTTGGCCTCTGTCGCTTCGGCAGCTTGACCTTTTCGCGCCTGATTTCCTTGTAGGGAATTTCCGACAGCAGGTGGCTGATGATGTTGAGCCGCGTTCGCCGTTTGTCATCAGAGAATGCCACGTACCATGGCGCCCAGGCCGTGTCGGTCGCAGCCAGCATCTCGTCGCGCGCCCTGGAATAGTCGTACCATCGGCTGTAGGACTTCACGTCCATCGGCGACAGCTTCCAGATCTTCCGCTGGTCAGTGATCCGCTCCCCGATGCGGCGTGTCTGTTCTTCCGGGCTGACCTCGAGCCAGTATTTGATCAATATGATCCCGGAATCCGCCATCGCCTTCTCGACCAAAGGGGCACCGGACAGAAAGCTCTTCGCTTGCTCCTCTGTGCAGTACTCCATGACCCGCTCGACACCGGCGCGGTTGTACCAGGACCGGTCGAAGATCACGATCTCGCCCCCGGCGGGGAAGTGCGGCACATACCGCTGCATGAACATCTGTGTTTTCTCACGCTCGGTCGGCGGGGGCAGAGCGACGACGCGAAACGTGCGCGGACTGACGCGCTCCATGATCGCCTTGATGACGCCGCCCTTGCCGGCGCCGTCGCGGCCTTCGAAGACGACGCAGATCTTCGCACCGGTCGCCTTCACCCACTCCTGCAGCTTCACGAGTTCGACGTGGAGGTCGGCCAGCAATTTCTCGTATTCTTTTCTCTTCAGCTTTTCGGTTTTTTTGACCACGGACATTCCTCTCGCGTTACCACCCGATCGGAGTTTGCCTGGACAACGGCTTCACGGAGGAGGCGTTTGCCGGCATCTCAATGCCCCCCGAGGACAAGTGTCTGGACGGGCAGCAGCAAAGCCTGGATTCGAAGGATCGCGGCGTGCACGAGCCCGACCGCGTCGACGGCATGAAGCGCAAGGCGATGCAGTGTGCCGAGATCTTCCGAATCCAGCCGGTCGTGAAAACTGGTGTAGGCATTGGCGATGCAGCTGCCGCCCTGCGGCAGGGTATCGAATTGACCGGGATAGAGCGGCTCCATGATGACCGTGATCGTACCGGACGGATTGATCTGGCTGATATCGATCAATTGGTCGGTCGGCCTGACCTGACCTGTTGCGATGACGCCCTGAACCTCGGTCACGACGACAGGGATGATGGTCCACGGCTTTGCGATACAGGTGACTTCGCCGATCATTCCCACCTTCATGACCTGCGCCTCGATCTGGCCGAAGCCGGCCAGCAGACCGGTAACTTTCCGGGCCGGGACCAGTATCCCGGCGGGCCTGAGCATCGGGTTGACCACGTCGCCGGGCCGCAGTGCGAACTGCTGGACGACACCATCGGTCCCGGCGACGACCAGCGTCTTGTCGAGTTCGACCTGCGCCTGGTTCAGCTCGGCCTCGGCGCTTGCTTTCTGGGCCGGGAGTTGGGCTTCGATCTGCGACTGGATGGCGTCCCGGCTGGCAATTGCCGCGTCGACCAGCCCCTGCTGCGTATCGACATTCACCCGCGCCCGGTCAACCTCGCGCTGCGGGATGGCACCGGGGTTGCGTTGAGACAACTCGGAACGACTTGCGTATTCGTCTTCGGCCTGCTGCAGCGCACCCCGCGCCTGGGCAATCCGGCCTTCGGCTTCCGCTAGCTGGGCCCTTGCGACGACCATGGTCGCGTCGATCTCAGTGATCTTTCGGCTTGCCGTTTCGACCGCGGCCTCCTGTTTGCTGCTGTCGAGTCGGAACAACGGGTCGCCGGCGCTGACGCTCTGGTTGATGTCAACGAATGTTTCCGCCACCCGTCCATTGATTTCGGGCAGTATCGTGACAGTGCGGAAAACCGAAGTGGCCGCCTTCGTGGAGGGATGGAAATAGAAGATCGTCGTGATCAGGCTGACAGTGAGGATCAGGCAGAGGGTGATCCCCCATCGCAGTTCGTACCAGACTGAGAACAGCGTGATCTCGCGCCCGATGCGCTTGCCCTGCGCGAACCTGCGATACAGATAGTCCGGAAGGATTGTGACCATCGAGCAGAGAAACAGCTCCAGCATCGCTCACGCTCCTGCTTTTTCGGCTGACCCTGCCTCAGCTGGCGCGGCATCGCCCGCGACTGCCGGCGGTGTCGCTGCAGGAATCGGCTCATCCGGCTCCTCGGCACCCGGTGCGACCGGCTCCCCGGACATAGCGTCGTGTCGCGCCATCCGGCTCAGTGACCGGGCCATCGACGTTAGCGGGGTCGTGAAGTCGGGCAACGGCACCAGTGCCAGCAGAAGGGCCGCAATCCAGAAGGCATGGTTGTGGGTGAACAGTGCAATAAGCGCCAGTACGGCGACAATCTCGAACTGTATCTTCTGGCCTCGGTGCGCCATGTGCTCGGGGAGCGCATGAAGCTTGAAATAGAAGACTCCAATGCAGACGACAGCGAGCAGGACGAATATCGCCATCGCCACGAACAAGACGTCTGTCTGTCCCGGCGCCGTGACGAAGGAAGGCAGATGGTGCGGAGCGAGCGGATGGAGCGTGTTCATCTTTGCCGAGAGCTCTCCATGTCGACCCCCTGAATGGCCGCCGCAGCCCAAGCCCGTACGCTCAAACGACCGACTTTCTGAACTATTCGCCGGTCATTCGAACCGGTGAAGCCTCGCGTGGATCGATCGCATTCGCTTGATCGATTGCGACAGGAGCTTCGCACCGGGATCCGAACGGAAGGTTCGCCGTGGCCTGAACAATCGACCAAAGGGTGGCCCTGAGGTGGATTGGGAACTACTGGCCCTCTCCAGAACGAGAGCGAATATTCACCAATCGGCACCCGCGTCTCTGGCTGCTTTCCGCTTCGGAGTAGACCTCCTCTTTGGCGTAACGAAACACGCCCACACCAGCGGTGTGCGGCAGGTCATCTACTGCGGAGAGGTCTTTGTCAGCTAATGCGCCGTCCTTTGGAAGGGCAGGATCGTCTTGGTGATTGCATCCGATTTGAACGAATATTCCGACGTCCGTGCCGTGTCGCGCCTCGCCCGAAGCATGCGCCGCCCCCCTGATAGGAATGCTTCACCGTTGGGGTGAAGCCACTCATGCGAGGCCACCTATGAACACGCTTGTCGACGTTCGATATTTCTGACCGCCGTTAGGAAAACGATCGCTTTAAGGCTATCGGACATTTAATGATTGAAGCCGTAAATATTGTTCCCGCCCTATTTCAGCGGCAATCTTTCAGTTCTTCGGTACAAGATCGGCATCCCCCTCAAACAGCTCCCCCTGCTCCTTGGGCGGCGCGGCGATCCTTCCCCGGCTCGCCGGTGTGAACCCGAACTCGGCGGAGATCCGGAGCATGAGCTCGGCCTGACGGTTGGCGATCGCGACGTAGGGCGACTGGATCGGAAAGCCGCTCGGCGACTTCACCATCGCGCCATACTTCTGGATCGCTTCGATCGCTTCGACCCACATCGCGTAGGCGTTGCAATAGGCTGCGAGCGCGGCCCGGTCGAGATGGGTTAAGAGGTTGAGCTTGCTGAGTTCTCCGACGAGGCGGTCCCACTCATGCTTCGCAGCGTCGCTCAGTTCCGGCGGACAGTCGGGGACCGCAGGCTCGGGCCGCGGCTCATGGTGATTGAGCGGGCGCTTGCCGGGGTTGCCCGTGAGGACCTTCAGCTTGGTCGGCTTAGGCTTGCGTCCCCGCATTTCAGGAGCCCTCGTCTTCGGTGGCGTCAATGGTATCGGCGGTTATCTCCTCGAAGGTTCTGCCGTCCGCCTCGCGCATCGCGGCCTTGCCGGTGAACGCCTGCCAGCGCCTGACGGCGACGTCGACATAGAGCGGGTCGAGCTCCATTCCCAGACAGACCCGGCCGCAGGATTCGGCGGCGATCAGCGTCGTGCCGCTGCCCATGAACGGCTCGTAGACGGCCTGGCCCGCGTTGGAGTTGTTCAGCATCGGCCGCCGCATGCACTCGACCGGCTTCTGCGTCCCGTGAACGGTCTCCGCGTCCTCGTTCTTGTTGGGGATATTCCAGACTGTGGTCTGCTTCCGGTCGCCGGTCCAGTGACCCTTTTTCCGCACGGCGTACCAGCAAGGCTCGTGCTGCCAGTGATAGTCCCCGCGCCCGATCACCAGCCGGTCCTTCGCCCAGATGATCTGGGCGCGGATCGAGAAGCCTTCCGACTGGAGGCTCGCGGCGACGGTCGTGGCGTGGAGGGCGCCGTGCCAGACGTAAGCGATGGAGCCCGGGAACAGCGCCCAGGCCTCGCGCCAATCGGACCGGTCGTCGTTCCTGACTCTGCCGGTACGCTTCGAGGTACTGACGCCCCGCTGGTGGCGCCACTCCGGATCGTAGTCAACGCCGTAAGGCGGGTCAGTGACCATCAGCAGCGGCTTCACGTCGCCGAGGAGTGCCTCGACCGCTTCAGCGTCGGTGCAGTCGCCGCAGGCGAGCCGATGGTCGCCCATGAGCCAGGTATCGCCGGGACGGGTAGCGGCGACTGTCTCGACCTCGGGGACGTCATCTTCGTCTGTCAGACCCGCAGTCGTGTCACTGAAGGCCGAGGCCAGTTCGGCCTCGGTGAAGCCGAGCGCTGACAGGTCGGCGCCGAGATCGCTCAGGTCCTTCAGCTCGAGTGTGAGCATTTCGGTGTCCCACCCGGCGTTCAGCGCGATGCGGTTGTCGGCGAGCACCAGCTGCCGGCGCTCGATCTCCGAGAGGCCGTCCAGCACGATCACGGGGACCTCACTCAGGCGCAGTTGCCGCGCAGCGGCAAGCCGCCCATGGCCGGCGATGACATCGCCGTCGGGAGAGGCGAGGATCGGGTTCGCAAAGCCGAAGGCACGGATCGATCCGGCGATCTCCGCAATCTGCGCTTCGCTGTGGGTCCGCGCGTTACGGCCATACGGAACCAGCCGGTCGATCGGCCAGTAGGTGACTTCGAGCGCCCCCTTCGCGTCGACCGCCTCGACCGGTTTGCGCCGGGACCGTTTCGCGCTGGCGTTAGCCATCAGCTACCCCCCCCCGGGGTGAATTTCGCGACGTTTTTGCGGAGTGGCCGAGCCGTCCCGCAACGACGGTCCGGCCGATGGAAAAAAAAGTTCTTCCGAAACCTGCGCGCAGAAAAAGTTCGCGGAGCCACCGGTCCGCGATCGAGAATCCTTGGACTTTTGACCCGCCCCCCGCCCCCGAGAGCCAAAACCGCACCGAAGCAGTCGGTTTCCGCAACCGGCCAGAACACGCTCCGTCTGAAATCTCGCCGCACCGGAAAAAAATCTCTGAATGAGGGGGGAGCGGGTACGGCGCTTCGAGGGTTCCGAACTTTCGACCCGCCCCCCCAGGGTCGCATCGTGAATCCGAAGCGACGCGTGACGGGCAACCGAAGTGCTGAAAAAAGTTTTCTGATTTCCGCGAAAATGCACACGCCCTTAGCCCGCCGGTCTAAGCACGAAGGCGCCAAAGATCTGGATACCCCCGGGGGTCCTGCGGGCGCCCCGGATGGCGTGCGTCCCGCATTCGCGAGCGAGGCACATTTCGCGTTTCACGGCTGCGCCTCCGATTCGGTCATACCATCGCTGTGACCGGCGGCCGCGTCGCGTCCGAGGTCGTCGAGCCATTCGGCCGGAAAGTTCCAGCCAGTCTGATTGCCGTGGGTGTTGGACGTGTACACGGGAACGCCATGAGGGTTGCGCTCGAGACGCCACCGCGTGACGAGGCTGGCCCACCGATCGTCGGTCTTGGCGACAAACACTGTCCTGCTCGCCGACACCGCACTCGCAATAAGATCGGGCGGAACGGACGTGGCGCTGGTCGGGCCAGTGTCCTGGGTAAGACTCTGGGTACTACAAGGGTAGGAGGGCAACGACGTTCGACCTTTTGGTTCCTGGCAGTGCCCCTTTCCAGGAACAACGTTCGACCTATCGGTCGCGGAAATAGGCGTACTCTCGTTCGATGTATCCAGTAGCGGCCGATAAACGTTTGCCCGACCGGAGGCGGGCTCGTAGCCCACGGCTCGCTGCCGCGGCCGCCTGACTTCAAAATAGGAGCCGGCCTCAAGAACCTTGATCGACTTGTCGATAGTTTTCGTGCAGGCGCCGATCTTGGTGGCGAGCGTCTCCCGGCTAATGATCGCTACACCGGTTCTGCGGTTAACGTGCCAGACGATCGCCAGGCCGACCCGCACAACGATCGGCGTGAGTTCGCGGTCGAACAGCAGGCGATCGAGCCACGCGAGTTTCTCCCTCAAGGGGAAAGCCTCGTTAGCCATCGTCACCGTCCCGTTGCGTCGAGAAAGGCGCGCCGACGATGTTCACCTCGATCCAGTCAATCAGATCGCAGCGACGATAGCGGATTGCTCTTCCTGCGGTGCAGTACGCGGGGCCCTTGCCGGTACGACGCCAAGCCTGAAGCGTCCGAGCCGACAACTTCAGGAAGTCGGCTGCTTCAGTCTCGCGGAGCAGGACGTCAGGGTCCGGAAGATGGATCGTGTTGCGCATGCCTCACCTTTCGAGGTTGGGAAGCATGGCAATGATTCGCTGACCCGGTTCGGGTCAGTTCGGGTCAATCGGGGTCAGTTGAACTCGGAAAAGCGGACCTTCGACCTACAGCGCTTGATAGTAGAATCACTGATTGTTTTACGCAGTCCGCTAGCGGCCAGGAATGCGCGGACCCTGTCGTTTATGGCGCCCTTGGGCTCCCCTCTGGTACCGAACGGAAACTCGGTCTGCAGCGCCCTGAAGACGGCATCTTCGCCTTCCGTGAGCTCAATCACCACAGTCCACTCACCTCTCGCCTTACCCAGAGCCGGCTGAAGTCCGTCTGCTAGATCGGGCGCTGCGCGGCGGAATTGCACTGCTCGCCATCGGCATTTGAACATGTCGGTGGGTGGGTTCTGCGAGTTCTCGTCAATCTGGATGACGTCGCCTTTCCAAAAGTCGAGGTAGTAAGATTGATGCGACCATATCGTCGACAGGATAGCTTCGGCATCGCCTCGGCGTGCCGGGTCCCCAACGGCGATGAGGCGACCGGCGACAAGCGGAGCGAAGAACGCCAGCTGGCGTTCGAACAGGATCTGCTGAGCGCGCGCAACGTAACGATTGACGGGACCGTCTATTAGGTAGGGCCAGGAGTCCCGGTCTTTAGGATCCCGCACAACCCAGCTGCGTCTGAGATTTAGCGGCCACTTTCCGCTTTGCACCATCGCATGATGGAAAAGTCTCACAATCGAATCATATTGGGCGTCACTCTTCCGGGCTTTGGCGTGAGCCACTACGAGCTCCGGATCATCTAGTACAAATTTCTGGAATGCCTCGCGGATCGACATCCGATCCAGGACATTGATCGCGTCCGGCGAATGTATCGTCGGGAAGCAGACGACAGTCCGGTAAGCGGGCGAGCGCGGATCAACACCCGCCAGTTCGGACCCTTCGTAGTCACGAATCTCAAGTGAAGCGATTTCTGCCGCCGGAATTGGTTGAGGTTCAGCTCGGCTTGCGGGGCGTCCAAACAGCCGCAACCGGTTCTCCTGGACCATGGTCCAAAATCGATCGGCTCCGTCCTCGGGGCGCTTCGCCCCCGTCACCCTTTCGATCGCCTCGGCCAGTGTCCAGCCGACGAAATCTTGAGCCATCAGCGCGCTCGCAATCGAATCAATATTCAAAAGGGTGCCACCGGAACGCGTCGCGGACGAATCTCCAGGAAGTTTTGCACAGGTATCAATTGCCTTTGTCTACGATGACTTGCGACCAGCTTCGACCGCATGCGCACTGATCTCAAAGCGTCTGGAATCGCATCGAGAATTTGTCAGTCTCGATTGCATGGCAGACGCATTTCCAACCCTCCGCTCGACAGGCGATCTGCGAGCCGAACTCGCCGAGATCCTCGCCGCTGGTGTGCTGCGGCTTCGCGCCCGGCAGTCAAGCGCGAACAGCAGCGAGAACGGAGAGAGTTCGCTGGACTTCGCCGCCGACCAGAGCGTGCATGCGAAACCGGTGATGAAGAGACTCGGGAGGCATGACGAATGACCAACAGCGTGCTGGCACGGCTGGCGAAGCTGAAGACGACTCCGACTTCGGAGCTGCGCGATCAGTGGCGTGAGTTGTTCGACACCGAGCCGCCGCGCTTCAATCGCCGCTTCCTCGAAAGCCGTCTCGCCTACCGCATCCAGGAACTGGAATACGGTGGCCTCAGGAAGGAAACGATCGAGAGACTACAGGCGCTCGGGGAACGACTCGACGGTGGTAATCCGGTCACCCGACGCACCCGGGTCGACGACCGTCCCATCACTGGCACAAAACTCATCCGCGAATGGCAGGGCGTCGAGCACTGCGTGACCGTCCTCGACGCCGGTTACGAGTATCTGGGCCAGCCTTACAAGTCGCTTTCGTCGATCGCCCGCGCGATCACCGGGACGCGATGGAACGGCTGGACCTTCTTCGGGCTCCAGAACAGGACGCGTCCGTGATGGCCAGAGCCACCAGTGGCAAGAACAACGACGGCACGCAAAAGACGGGTCGCAAGTCTGCGTCCATCCAGCGACCGCGCGACCGGAGACTGCCGGTGAGGAAGCGCTGCGCGGTCTACACGAGAAAGTCCACCGAGGAAGGCCTCGACATGGCGTTCAACTCGCTGGACGCCCAGCGGGAGGCCTGCGAAGCCTATATCCTGAGCCAGCGCGCCGAGGGCTGGACGCTGGTGCCCGACTACTACGATGACGGCGGCATCTCCGGGGCGACGCTGGAGCGTCCGGCGCTGAAGCGGCTGATCGAGGATATCGAAGCGGGCCTCGTCGATGTCGTGGTCGTCTACAAGATCGACCGGCTAAGCCGCTCGCTCATGGACTTCGCCAGGCTGGTGGAGGTGTTCGACCGCCACGACGTGACATTTGTCTCGGTCACGCAGTCGTTCAATACGACAACGTCGATGGGCAGGCTGACGCTTAACATCCTGCTGTCGTTTGCGCAGTTCGAACGGGAGGTCATCGGCGAGCGGATCAGGGACAAGATCGCTGCCTCCAAGCGCCGCGGCATGTGGACCGGCGGTATTGTTCCGCTTGGCTACGACGTCAGGGACCGCAAGCTCGTCGTCAACCAGGAAGAAGCCGCCAAAGTCCGCATGATATTCGAGCGCTTCGCCAAGCTCGGCTCTGCCACCCTCCTCGCTCGCGAGCTGATCGCCGAGGGCGTCACCAACAAGCAGGGAAAGACCTTCAATAAGGGGTCGATCTACAAGCTAATCTCGAAGCGCATCTACCTTGGGGAGATCGCCTACAAGACCGATATCTTCCCCGGTGAGCACGAAGCGATCATCGACAAGGCGCTCTGGAACAGGGTCCACGCGATCCTGAAGGAGAGCCCGCGCAAGCGGGCCAACAAGAACCGGGCCCAGACGCCCGCTCTCCTTAAGGGGTTGATCTACTCAGCTTGCGGCCAGGCGATGACGCCGACGCACACCCGCCGCCGTGGGCGGCTCTACCGCTACTATGTCTCGACCCGGGTTCTCAAAGGTGAGCAGTCTGGCGACTCCGTCGACCGTGTTCCCGCCGCACCGGTCGAGGCCGCCGTCGTCGACCAGATGCGAGCCGTCCTTCAGTCGCCGGAGGTCATAGTCGATGTCTGGCGCACGCTTCGCGGTGAAGGCCACGACATCAGCGAAGCCGAAGTGCGCGAGAGTCTGGTCGCCTTCGATGACCTATGGGCTGAGCTCTTCCCGGCCGAACAGGCGCGCATCGTTCGACTCCTAGTCGAACGTATCGAAGTTGATGAAGACGGTCTCGACATACGGCTTCGCACCGCCGGCATCCGCAGCCTGCTCGAGGATCTGCGAATTGACGAAGGCTGTCCGGAGGATGCGGCTTGATGGCGGAGTCGGACCCTAATTCGGCGACCATTCTCACCCGCAACGGTAACACTGTGACGTTCCGCGTGCCTATGGCTTTTGTTCGCCGGGGCGGTCGCAAGGCGATCGTCGCATCGGATGGATCGACTGACAGCCCTGGCGTCATAACACCACGGTCGCGCATCGACAACACGATGATCAAGGCACTTGCCCGCGCGTTTAGGTGGCAACGCCTTCTCGATAGCGGGGAGTATGGATCGATCGCTGAGCTCGCCGATGCCGAGAACCTCAACTGCTCCTATGTTAGTCGAGTCCTGCGGCTGACCCTGCTCGCCCCAGATGTAATCGAGGCGATCCTCGATGGGCGGCAGCCTGACAAGGTGACACTGAAAGCATTGATATTGCCATTTCCGGCTGAATGGGAGCGGCAGAGAGAGATCTTACGATCTCTACCATCTCATTGACGCTTGTGTAGCGAGCAGTTTTGCACGCCGACGCCCATTAGCTTTGGCGAACAGTCGGCACCCATACACCGCAGATATGATCCCGGACGCGAATTCTTAGCTATGCCGTCAATGACGACGCTACTCCTGCTATCTCCCCAACAATGGCGTCGTTTCTTTGTGCCCAAAGATACCGTAAAACTCGAGTTGGCACATAGTTGTCGTATTTAGCAGTTCTTAGATTTCCCACCTTCTCAGCCAAATCATAAGGAGAAATAGAAGGCATTGCGGCCATCTGTTGTAGAGCGAGGAGAACTTCGTTTGGCGCCGCATCGGATACGGTCAAACCAATGTCGTGAACACTGCATTCAAAACCAACCGCCGATAGACCAATGGAAAACGCGGAGTTGAAGGCGGTACCGCGCCATAGAAGCACGTGCGTGTCCTTGCCGGACTGAACTAGCCGTTCGCGATCAAGCCCCAACGCTCTGAATGCTCTGCGCCCTTCTTGGAGCAGATCGGCGGCCTGCTCATTCAGATATAGCGGAACCTCAGCCGTCAGATAGACCGCCTTCATCTCTGCTACGAGACGGTCATGGAGAGGCTCGAACGCAGTTCGATCAAATCGCGGAATGCGCGCCAAGGGATGCGGGGTCACCTCTAGAACCTTGGCGCGGTCATCGACAACCACAACCCGCCACCGCCGTCCAGCGAACGCCAGCATGCTACCAATTCCAACTGCATTCGAGATTGGAATCGTGCCCAGAGCATGGCCCGCATGCACCAAACGCCACTCCTGATCTGTTTCGAAAATAGCGTAGAAGTCGCGTTGCGAAGTGAGTTTCTCGCCAACCTCACCAAGCATGATCGTCCCGTCGGGCGCCTGCTCGATTAGGCGGCTTTCCGGGGAAGCCATGCCGCGAAGCATGTCCACATATCCGGACTGGCCGATGATGGAGAGCGGCCCGCCGCCGCAGATCGTGTCGTAGAGGCTCTTGGCCCGCTGGCCTCCGCGTTCGACGATGATCGACAGCGTTTGATGCAAAGCCACGGTCGCTACCGCGGGATCGATCCTCGGCGGCTCGACGAAATGCTCTACGAGCAAGCGCACTGCTGCGGCTGCCCGAGCGACTTCGAGCCGCAACCTGTCGAGAGGATCGGTGTCTGGCGTGAGGTGTTTCTCACGCACGTAAACGCGGAGAACAGCGGGAACGCCTTTTCGGCGCCCGCTCCGCCCGAGCCTTTGACGAAGTGACGCGATCGATCGTGGCGCGCCGAGTTGGGCCACTGAGTTTACGGAGCCAATGTCTATGCCCAGCTCGAGGGTTGTCGTGGCGATCGCCGTGGTCGGGAGATCTCCCTTTTTCAGCCGAGCCTCGAGTTCTTCCCGTAGTTCCCTAGAAAGGCTGCCATGGTGAGGCAAGAATTCGTTCGGGACACCGGCTCCTTCGGACCGAAAGCGCAAACGATCCGCCAATGATTCAACGCTTCGGCGAGACCCCGCAAATATCAAATTGTTAGTCCCGCGTAATGTCGAAAATAAGTGATCGGCGATACGGTCCAAAGCATCAGCCTCTCCGGTGACCGACTCGAGATCGTCGACTCCATCCTCACCGGGAGGCTCGACGTAGCCTCGAACCTGGAGTCGGAGTTCAGAACCGGCCGCCGAGGATTCAACGAGCGCAACGGAGTCCGGATGCTCCGGATTGAGCCATCTGGCCGCGGCATCGAGGTCGCCGATGGTCGCCGACAGCCCAATCCTCCGAGGGCGAATCTTGGAAATTTCGTCGATACGTCTGAGGAGACTCGCAAGGTGCAGGCCGCGAGGCCCCTGAAGGAACGCGTGGAGCTCATCGACTACGACAAATTCCAGCTTGCCAAATAGCCGGAGCGCATCTGTAGCGCGTCGCACGAACATTGCCTCGACAGATTCCGGGGTTATCAGCGCTATGCCGCGCGGGTCTCTCAATAACTTCTTCTTTGCGGAATGAGGGGCATCGCCATGCCAACGCACGACGTTGATCTCCATCCTTTCACATAAGAGATCAAGGCGACGGAATTGATCATTGATCAGCGCCTTGAGTGGGCTGACATAAAGTATGGAGAGATCGGAGTTAGCCTTACTTGCCGTTGCAGTGAGTATTGGTAGGAAAGCCGCCTCTGTTTTGCCCGCTGCTGTTGACGCAGCGATCAGAACATCGCCGGTACCATCCAATATCGCTCGAATGGCTTGGTCCTGAACGTCCCGTAACTCCTCCCATTTCTGCTCCCAGATCCAGCGTCGGATTTCAGGGTGGAGCCTATCGAAGGACAACGTCCGCTCACAGTCGAAGGGTTGTCAGGTCGTCGTCGGTGCCGTCCTCGGTCAGCTCCGTGTCGCGTGTTCCCTCGAGATCAGGAAGTACTTCGGTCTCGCCTAGCAGCTCCCGCCATTCGGCGCCCGGGTTTTGTTCGAGGACCGCAAGGAACTGAACGAACGTTTTGATCGTGTTTCGCGGCGTCCTGAAATAAGCCTCTCCAATGCGTTGATTGCAATGCACCATAAATGCCTGCAGTGCTTCGTCCGGGACGAGGAACTTCGCGGGGTCGCCCTGAGCGAACACCGTACGAAGGTTAGATAGAAGCACGTACAGGTCTTCGGGGGTCAGACTCTGAAGCCGCAGGATCGGGCCGGACATATCCACGAGGCCGTTCGTCGCGAATGCATTCTCCGCGAGGCGCGATTGCAGCGCCTGATAGCTGTAGAGGCCCCGACGTGTGTCCATGAGGAACTCGGGTGTCCCGCCGAATGCGAAACCGATCCCCTCGACATTGCCCTGGAGGACATCGTTGACGATACGCAGGATCTGCTCGAAATTCTGATTGCGAGCTTGGGAACTCTGAAGCTTGTAGAGGTTCACCATTTCGTCGAGCACGACAAGCAGGCCGACATATCCGGATTGGCGAACGAACGCCGCCAGGAGCTTCAAAGAGTCATAAACGTTGCTGTCGTCGATGATGGTTCGGACGCCGAGAGCCTGCCTCGCCTCTGTTCGAGTTGAATACTCGCCGCGTAGCCAACGGAGGGCCGAAACCTTGAGGGCGTCGTCGCCTGTCTCGCTGCCTGTCCAATAGGCCTTGATCACAGTCGCGAAATCGTAGCCGCCGACGTGCTCTTGCAGGAAGGCGAGCCGTTCTTCGATGAGGTGCTCGACGGGTATGCCTCGCTGATCGGCGTGTTTGACACATTCCGTGATGAAGCGCTCGACAACGCTCGGTAGGGCCCCGCCTTCCGGCTTCGTGCGCGTCGCCATGTTCCGGACGGCTTCGGCATACAGCCCGCGCGCCTGCCCCCCCGTGGCGTGGATCCTGCGATCAGGAGCGAGGTCCGCGTGGATCGTGAGGCATTTTCGTTCGAGCGCAATCAGCCGGACGAGGTTCAAGAAAAAGGTCTTGCCGGCGCCGTATTCCCCTATGACAAAACGAACCGCCGAACCATTGTCCGCTATCCGATCGATGTCCCGGACAAGGGCTGTCACCTCGTTCGCCCGGCCGACCTGGATATGGTGTAAACCCGCTCTCGGAACCACGCCCGCCGCCAACGCCTGCAAGATAACGTCGCGCTCTTTTGGCCGGATCGTCTTCTTAGTATTCACCGGTTCACTCCCATTACTTCGAGTTCCGATCGAATATGCTCGACGATCACGATTGAATTGTCTCCTTCGAGCACCGGTTCGTCAAATTGCTCGAATCCCCACTCATTGATCGTTTCTCTCGCGCCGTCGGGCAGCAGCCGGAGGTCCCGCGCGTAGCGCTCGAATACCGACTCGTCCAACTCCCCCGCCGAAAGGACAAGCGTAAGCAGACGTGTGTGCGCGGCGTCGAGTCCCGGATATGCCGGCCCTTCGCCGGCAACAGCAGGCGGGACCGGATCGGTGCGGACTGCTTCGATTGCTTCCTCATCGACGAAAATCTCCGTAAGGAGCGCCGAAACGGCGTCTGTCTCCCGCCTTATCCGTTCCAATCGTGCCTCATCGATGGCGATTCCGGAGACCGGACCGGCCGGCTTCGGAGGGATCGGTACACCGGGGACCCATTTCTCAGGTGAGACCGTGACCGGTTCATCGACCCGGACGGCGCCCCGGTGGATGGCGGAATAGACGTCATCTTTGGGGAAGCCGAGCGTCTTGAGGAGCTTCTCGAGGAACTTCACTTCCTCGGGCGACACATGTCCGTCCGCCAGAGCAGCGCCAATTGCCGACTGAGCGACGCGATTGCGTTTATCTTCAGGCAACTTGGCCAGCCTCGACATGATCGCCTTTTGCTTCGGCGTGTCCTTAAGCAGTGTCGCCGCATAAGCCAGCAGACGCGTGCGTTCTTGTGGGGAAAGTCCGGGCGCCGCGCGCAGATCTCCATTCAGCAACTCTATCTCCGCCCGCGTCACTTCCCCGTCCGAGGCCGCGGCGAGAGCAGTAACATCGACATTGATCCTCGCGGACACATACTCTGTCCGGTCGGGATCAACCGGACCTCCGCGCGGCGCCTTGAACAGCACCACGCCATTGTCCGGACCGATCGCTACTGGGCCGTAGCGCCGGTCGGGCTCGTAGCCAATATCCAGGCGGTCGAACAGCTCTCCCATTTGAGTCATAGCTGCCGCGGAGAGCTTCCCGTTGGCGGGGACGTCGAGGCCAAGCATCTCAAACAACTGTTCCGCTCGGGCCGCGGCTATGGATCCGCCCGCAAACAGGTGCTCGACTTGTTGTCTGGTCTCTCTCAAACCTTGTAGGTCCACCGCACCGAATAAGGCGTTCGGAAGAAGGAGGACGGCTTGAGGCGTGCCGCGCGCCTCGGGTCTCCTGCCGAGGAGACGGCTATAGGAGTCGAGCTCGTCGGTACATCCAGACAAGAGATCGCGCAAACCATCGAGCGGAGCGGTGACGGCTGATATATCCGGTAGGTCGCCCCCTGCTACGGGGATCGCGACGTCAAATGTTCCGCTGGCCGCACGGTAGTGCATGCTGATCCGTCGCTTAGGGACCCGGACTCGAAGCCCGTCTGGAAATCGCTCTCTGAAACGGATGTGCCAGAGTGCCCGCAACTCCTCGAAGCAGCGCGTGGCCGGCGTTCGTAAGGAGGTGTCCGGCAGGGACAGCACCCAGAGCAACGCATCTTCGCTAGATAGTGGGTGCCCAGCCGCCAAACGTGTGCCGAGGTGCACCTTAATCGAGATCGGAATTTCATAGCCGTCGCGCAAGTCGGGCGCGGGTTCGGGAGCGGCGTTCGGTGTGCCGATTAGCAGCTCGCCGGCATCGAGCAATCGTCGCGCGTAGCTATTGAAGGACCCGTTCCCTCCGTAGATGCCGAGAAGACGGCGCACTTCAGCGATAATCGCCGCGGCCTCTTCAGCCGATCGGTCGACGAAGAGCCGTCGTTCCAGACCGTAGAAAAACAGGAAGACGTGGCCGATGCCTATGTCTGGATCCTGCCTGTGATCTGCCAACCACTCGAGATAGGATCGCCGTGCGCTCGGCGAGATGCTTGAGTAGGACGGCCAGTACGACATCGTATCGCCCGCCGGGTCCACGTCGCGCCGCGACACCGGGAGTTTTGGATCGATTAGACAATTCTCTTCGAACCCTGTTCGGTTCGAGGAAAGTCGACCGCCGACATAGATCATGCCGCCCGGAATAAGGAACCCGGCAATCTCAAGAGTCTCTCCGGCGGGCACCCAACGTGCCTTTGGCCGTTCGGCGCGCGACGGTTTTTGTTGTTGATTGCTAGGTAGACGTCCAGAGATTGCGTCATGCGTTAGGTGGACCGCTACAGGTTCGCCTCCACGCGCGGTGCGGGAGTTGCGGCGCCTAATCCAGACCCAGACGAACAGCGCAATAGCGCCAACGACCAACCACTCCACGGGTCGCTCCAGCTAGAAATCCAGTCACTTTCTTCCTTCCATTAGGATGGCACAACTTGAGAGTTATCCTCTACCCCAACATTGTACCTAAAATAGAAGAGTATACCTGAGGCGCGCGTTACAACGCAGCCGACCGTAGTCATGTGGGCGCGCCGCGCACCCAATACTTTCGCAAATAACCATAATGGCAATGAACCGCTCAAATTAGCGCAACTCAATGGAAATTGGGTTTTCTAATCGTATTAGTGTGTTACTAAAGCCATCTTCTACTATTAGCTGTATCGGTGCAGACGAAGGTCTCGAAGTGAGCATCAAGCTAATCCATACTTCAGACTGGCAAATCGGAAAAGTTTTCCGGTTCGTGGACAACGCCATTATGGGGCTTCTGCAGGATGCCCGCCTACGCGCGATTGCCCGCCTCGGCGAATTGGCGGCCGTTCACGGTGCACGACATGTGCTGGTCGCTGGCGATGTCTACGACATGGAGGTGCTCTCGCCGCGCTCGATCAACCAGCCGATCGAGCGCATGCGCGCTTTTCCTCATCTTCGCTGGCATCTTCTGCCAGGAAACCACGATCCGTATCGTCCGAATGGTCTCTGGGATCAGCTCCTTCGCAGGGGCCTGCCCGACAACGTTCACGTTCACGCCGCGCCCGAACCCGCAATTTTGGAAGACGACACTGCCGTCCTCTTACCGGCGCCGTTGCGACATCGGCGCACCATCGGCGATCCTACTACCTATATGGACGACGCCACCGTTCCGGATGGGCTGATCCGGATTGGACTCGCTCACGGCACAATAGCCGGGTTCGGTTCCGATGACGCGGACATGCCCAACTACATTGCGCCGGATCGCCCAGACAAGGCGGGGCTTTCCTATCTTGCGCTTGGCGACTGGCACGGCCAGAAGAAAATCAACTACCGGTGCTGGTACAGCGGCACGCCCGAGCTCGACGCCTTCGACGTTATCGGCGGCGGACAGGCGTTACTTGTCGAAATCGAGGGACCGGGTGCTCTCCCCAAAGTTACGCCGGTGGCCACGGGCCATTACACTTGGTTTAGCCTGTCCCAGCAAATCAACACCCGCGAAGATATCGACTTCCTTGACGCCAAGCTGCGCGGTGTCACCGAAGACCTCAATAGCGTCCTCGTTCATCTTGCGGTCGAAGGCGCATTGTCCCTGCAAGACCGCAACTATTTCGAGGAGCGGATAGTCGAAAGCGTTTCGGCTGCGCTGTGTTTTCTGCGTATCGATGAGCGCCGCCTCTTTCCGCGCCCTACTCCGGAGGATCTTGATCAGATCGACCGCGGCGGATTTGTGCGGGCAGCGGCAGAAGAGTTGATGCGACAATCAGAAGAGGGTGGCGAGTCCGAGCGGGCCATCGCAGCCGAGGCGCTTCAGCGGCTCTACATCGAGCACATGAAACTTCAGGTGGGGCAGAAATGAAGCTACGGTCCGTAGCTGTCAATCAGTTCAAGAAGTTCACCAGTCCTATCCGGCTCGATGGCCTCGGCGACGGCCTCAATGTAGTCGTCGGCCCGAACGAGATGGGTAAGTCAACCTTGCTCGATGCGCTCCGCGCGGCGCTTTTCGAAAAATACAGCTCCAGGGCGCAGCCCATCTCCGCCTTGCAGAACGACCGCAACCAGGCTGCGCCAGTAGTTGAACTTACTTTCGAGCTTGATGACGGGCTGTACCGGATCACGAAGCGCTTCATCAAAAAGCCTTACGCGCGCCTGTCCTGCCCCGACGGAAGGACACTGGAAGGCGATGCCGCGGAGGACACGCTGCGCACCTTGCTGGGCTTCGATGAACCCGGCAAGACCGGAGCCAAAGCGGAAACGCTTGGTATGTGGAATGTTCTTTGGGTGCAGCAGGGGCAGTCGTTCGGCGCGCTGGATATACCGAGTACCGCCAGATCGAGCCTCCACAGTGCCCTTGAAGCAGAAGTTGGCATGGTCCTGGGGGGACGGCGTGGCAGGGCATTGCCGCAGGCCGTGGAAGCACAGCTCGGCGTGTTTGTGACCAGTGGCGGCAAGCCGCGCGGCAGCTATAAGGAGCTGATCGACCGCATCGATGCTCTGCAGAACGAGCTTGGGGAAATCCAAGGGCGCCGCCAGGAACTGACGCAGACACTAGAGGAACTCGAAACGGCTGAAGAGAGCCTCGCTCGGCTGATTGCCCTTGACCGCGACGAGGCGGACCAGAAGGGGCTTGATGAAGCGCGGCAGCGTCATAGCCAACTTGCCGAGTTAGAGGCGCGCATAGGCGCGGCATCCGCGGAGTTGGAGCTAAAAAAGCGAAATCTCGTCCAGGCCGAGAAGGCGGCCGAAGACCGGCAACGCCTCAAGGAAGACATCAAGGCCGAAGAGGCTGCGCTTAGAGAGTCCGGGCAGCAGCTCTCCGAAACGCGCAGCCAGGAGAAGGGGGCCCGGTCGCAGCTTGATGCACGGCGCGCGCAAGTGCGGGAATCTGAAGCAGCAGTTGCAACGACCGACGATGCCGTTTCCCGCGCGCAGCGCATCACCACGATCGTCGATCGAGAAGCCCGCATTCGCGAACTTGAGGACCGCTGCGCAAAGGCGCAGGCGGCCGAAGACCGCCAGCGAAAGGCTCAGCAAAAAGCCGCCGCCATTCTGGTGACAGACAAATCGCTTGCGGCAATCCTCAAGGCCGTTAAGGAACTAGATGTCGTCACCAGCCAGCTAAGCGCCACGGCTACGCTCGTCTCGTTCGACATCGCATCGGAACGACGAACCGGCATCGAGATTGACGGGCAGCCACTCAAGGCCGGGCAGTCATCCATTCAGGCGGTCGAGCCCACCACTATTTTTATTCCCGATCGCGGCCGGATTACGGTCGAGCCCGCGATCAAGGACCGGGATAATTTACTCCGCCAACAACGAGACTCGACGGCAGAACTTAAAGACGCCCTCGCGGAGGTTGGCGTCGCCGCCGCGGCCGACGCCGAAGAGCAATACGCCACGCGCCGGAGCCTCTTGCAAGAGGCAGAACTTGCCCGCCATGAAGCGGCGCTGCACGCCCCGGCAACGGAAGACCATGATGGGGGCGCCCAGTCTCTTTCTGATTATATCGAGGGAATGCGCACAGTCCTGGAGCGTGAGAAGACCGAGCTTCACCTTGGGCGGTTACCATTGCGCTCCGAAGCGGAGGCGGCCTTACGGGCGGCCCGGGAGCAGGCAGCAGAAGCGCGCAACTCACTGCAAACGGCGCGTGCCGTCCTTACTGGCCCGGAAGAAACTCTGACACGGCTCCAGAGTGAACTTGCGACCGTAAACGCCCGGCATGAGGAAGCTGAAAAGCGCGCCGGAAAACTCCGCCGTCAGCTCACGGACGCCGAGGTCGCGTGTGCCGATGATCAGCTTGCAGCGGCGATTGAGGTATCCCGCAACGTCCTTTCCGAGCAGGAGCGCGCTATCGCGGCCCTCGAAGGGCAGCGGACCGATGAGACGCTGCCACAGTTGGAAGCCCGGATCGGGCGCCTTGAAAAAGCGCTACAGGACCGCCGCGACAAGCGCGCCACCCTCAGGGAGAAGATCGCGGGCTGGCGGTCGCGTGTCGAGGCGGCCGAAGCGGCCGGGCTTGATGAAGCGATCGCGCAAAAGGGCCGCGAACTGGCGCTGCGCGAGAGAGAGCGCCAGCGCCTTGACCGGGAGGTTAAGGTTCTCGGACTTTTGTTGACGACCCTACGAAATGCGGAGCAGGAGGCCAAAGAGCGTTACTTGTCGCCTGTGCTGCGGCGCGTACGTCCCTATTTGCAGCTTCTGTTTCCCGGCGCCGATATCCGGATCGATGAGGATCTCCGGATTGCCGGCGTTGTACGCGAGGCCGGCTACGAGGAAGCCTTCAGTCACCTCAGCGTAGGGACGCAGGAACAGATCGCAGTGCTGATCCGGCTGGCCTTTGCCGAAATGCTCGTCGAACAAGGCCATCCGGCTACGGTCATTCTTGACGATGCGCTTGTCTTCTCTGACGACCGCCGCATGCAATGTATGTTCGACATTCTCAATATGGCGGCGCGCAACGTACAGGTGCTCATCCTCTCTTGCCGCGAGCAGCTTTTCGAAGAGCTTGGGGGACGGGCACTGTCGCTTACGCCAGGCAACAGCGAAGAGCTGTTGTCGGCGTGATTATGCAAATGGGGGCAATGAACAATGAGGATAGAGACTGTCAGAATCGAAAATTTCAGATCCTTCGCGGACGCCACCATTCCTTTCAACGATTACGGCTGTCTGGTCGGTCCTAACGGTGCTGGCAAATCAACCGTGCTCACCGCCCTAAATGTATTCTTCCGCGAGTCAGAGAACCTCCAGACGGATCTGAGTCAATTGGACCAGGAAGACTTCCACTGCAAGAACATCGGTGAGCCGATCAATATCACGCTCACCTTCTGCGATCTCAGCGACGGAGCAAAGCAGGACTTTGCCGATTACGTGCGGCAGGATCAGCTTGTCATCTCGGCAGTCGCCACGTTCGATGCTGCCACAGGAAAGGCGCAGGTGAAGCAATACGGGCAGCGGCTTGCCATGCGCGCCTTCGCGCCCTTCTTCGAGGCTGCCGACGCGGGCACGAAAGTGGCGGAACTGAAAGACGTCTATTCCAAACTGCGACTGACCTATGCCGACCTGCCGGCGGCCGGTACGAAAGACGCTATGTTCCAAGCTCTGCGCGAATATGAAGCGGCACGGCCCGGCGAATGCGAGCTGATTCGGAGCGAGGATCAGTTTTACGGCTTCTCCAAGGGCGCGAACCGCCTCGCGAAACACATCCAGTGGGTCTATGTACCGGCCGTGAAGGACGCGACCTCCGAGCAGGTCGAGGCGCGGAACTCGGCGCTTGGCAAGCTTCTCGCCCGCACCGTCCGCTCAAAGACGAATTTCGATGAGAGGGTGAAAACCCTTCGCTCCGATATGCAGCAGCAATACCAGGCCCTTCTCGACGAAAATCAGAACGCCTTGGATGATATCTCTACAGCTCTTCAGACACGGCTTTCCGAATGGGCGCATCCGGACGCACGTCTGCGCCTGCAATGGAAGCAGGACCCAGATAAATCCGTCCGCGTCGAAGAGCCGTGGGCACACATTCTCGCCGGCGAAGGCGATTTTGAAGGTGAGCTGGCGCGCTTCGGTCACGGCCTACAGCGCTCGTATCTACTTGCGCTGTTACAGGAACTCGCCGGCACGGACGCCGAAGGCGCCCCTACACTCATCCTCGCATGCGAAGAACCAGAGCTTTACCAGCATCCGCCACAGGCGCGTCATCTGGCTTCCGTTCTTCACAATCTTAGCCGCGGCAACTCTCAAGTTATCGTGTGTACCCACAATCCGCTATTTGTGTCGGGCGAAGGATTTGAGGACGTGCGGATGGTAAGGAAAGAACAGGGCGACCCGTGTTCCACCGTTTCGCACATGACGTTTGCGGAGATCGCTGCAGCGGTCGCCGGCGCCACGGGTGAGCCACCGACCAAGCCCGCCGGCGCTCTTGCCAAAATACACCAGGCCCTGCAACCGGGCCTAAACGAAATGTTCTTCACCCGCCGTCTTGTACTGGTAGAGGGGCTGGAGGATGTGGCTTATATACTGGCCTACCTCAATCTTCTCGACCGGTCGGATGATTATCGACGCCTCGGCTGCCACATCGTGCCGGCTAATGGTAAGAGCGAGCTGCTACAGCCACTCGTCATCGCGAGGCACATGCGGATTCCGACTTACCTGGTTTTCGATTCAGATGCTGACAAGCCTGATAAGAACGGCAGCAAGGCCAAGCATGAGAAGGACAACACGGCGCTTCTCACGCTTGCCGGCAATCCCGGCGCGGACCCGATGCCGCCTGCGACCGTTCTGGGAAAGGGGTTCACAATGTGGCACTCCGATATCGGGACAGTCGTCGAATCGGAAATCGGCGCGACCGATTGGGCCACGTACCGTGCCGAAGCCGACAAGCGCTACGGCCACGCTGGAGGCCTGCGGAAGAACTCCCGCCACATCGGAGCAAGTCTCGCGTTCGCTTGGGAGGCAGGACAGCGCTCAGGAAGCCTTGAGGAGCTATGTACCCACATTCTCGACGCCGCCAACTTCCTCCCGTATCCACCAGTAGCGGCGTCCTGATCCAAGCCATGCGCCTTCCGCATTGACGGGCACCAAAGCGTCATCTCTCGGTTTATCGGCCACCGTAAGGGTTTCAAACTATTTATATGAAGCGCACGGTGAATCGTCTCAATATCAGCGATTTATCAGCACGTACTATTTTGCCAAGGTCATGAGCTTCGGAGAAATCCCGATACAGAGAGTAGAGTCTAGCCAATCTTCGTGTGATCGTGGTCAACAGCCACGCTTACAGCGATCCCCGGCAAGACTACATCTTTCGCAGCCGTACCAACTCAAGAGCAGAAATCGGATTCTTAGAAATGGCGGAGAGGGAGGGATTCGAACCCTCGGAACGCTTGCGCGCTCAACGGTTTTCGAGACCGCCCCGTTCGACCACTCCGGCACCTCTCCGCGGTCGGGGCGTCGGCTGTTGCGGCCGACGAGCGGGCACTTCCTACACGACACGTTCGCGTCGAACAAGCACCGTCGTCGCAAATGGGGACAAGCCGTCCCCGGCGCAATCCCAATTGCGCAATCCCGCCCCTGCGATCCCCGCGGCAATCCCCGTCCGCCCGCTCGCCGTCGGACACGGGCCCGCCGCGCCGCATGTCGGCGACACGCACGTGACGATGAGCGACGCGCACGCCGCCGATCGGCCGCGTCCCGAAACCGTGTCCCGTGTCGCCGCCGGGCCGAAGGCCGCGGGCTGTATCCCTTTGGGGGGCTCGCGCCGGGGCGGGGCCAGACCGCCGCGGCGGCGCTGTCGGTGGCCTTGGCACAGAAGGCCAGGCGCACAAAGGGCCCCTGGCCCAGAAGGCCGGCATCGCAGCGGGCTGTATCCCCGTGGGGGGCGGGAGCGGCGGACACCACCCGCTAACCGGCTGTTTGCTCCCGGTTTCTTGGCCGCTTATGCCCCGTTTCAGGATTGACTCCGCGCCCGCGCTTCGTATATTTCGCCCCGGATCGCGCGGGGGCCTGACGCCGCCGCGCTCAATTGCGCTGTCCGAGGCCCGGATCCGCCCGATAGGCCGGATCCCCTCGAAAGTCCGCCGTTGCGCGGCGCCGAAGGACGCGAGACGACAGAAGGAACAGACCCGATGTTCGCGGTCATCAAGACGGGCGGCAAGCAGTATCGCGTCGCCGCCAACGACAAGATTACCATCGAGAAGCTGCCGGCCGAGGCCGGTTCGACCATCACCTTCGAGGAAGTGCTGATGGTCGGCGACGGCGACAAGGCGACCGTCGGCACCCCGCTCGTGGCCGGTGCCAGCGTCGCCGGCGAAGTGGTCGAGCAGACCCGTGGCGACAAGATCTTCGTCTTCAAGAAGAAGCGCCGCAAGCACTATCGCCGCCGGGCCGGTCACCGCCAGTATCTGACCGTGGTGAAGATCACCGACATCCTCACCGACGGCAAGACGGCGGCGCCGAAGGCGGCAGCGGCCGAGAAGGCCAAGACCGAGAAGGCCGCCGAGAAGGCCGAGGCCGCGCCCGCCGAGAAGACGGCGGAAAAGGCTGCCGAGGCGAAGGCCGCCGAAACGAAATCCGAGGCCAAGAAGCCGGCGGCTAAGAAGCCCGCCGCGAAGAAGGCCGCCCCTAAGGCCGAGAAAGAATAAGGAGACTGACCAATGGCACATAAGAAAGCAGGCGGTTCGTCCCGCAACGGTCGCGATACAGCCGGCCGCCGCCTCGGCGTGAAGAAGTTCGGCGGCGAGCAGGTCATCGCCGGCAACATCATCATTCGCCAGCGCGGCACCAAGTGGCACCCCGGCAGCGGTGTCGGCCTTGGCAAGGATCACACGATCTTCGCCACCGCCGACGGCGTGGTCGAGTTCCGCACCTCGACCGGTGGCCGTCAGTACGTGTCCGTCGTTTCGCCGGCGCCGGTCCCGGCCGAGTAACCGGCGCTTTCCCGCCGGTGTCCTCGTCGACCCCGGCGCACGCACGTCACGAAGCCAGGGGAGACGGACCGCCGTCTCCCCTGTTTTCGTTTTTGAAGCCCGATCGTCGTCATGACCGCCCCGCTGGAAACCGAGATCCGCACCGAACGGCTGCTGCTGCGGCCGCTCGCGGCATCTGACGCGCCGGCGATCGAACGGCTGGCGGGCGACGAGCGGGTCGCCCGCCTCACGGCACGCCTCCCCCATCCCTATCCCGCCGGCGCGGCCGAGGACTTCATCGCCATGACCCTCGGGCAGGCGCGCGCCGACGCCGGCCGCTGGTTCGCGATCACCCGACAGGACGAGCCCGACGCCCTGCTCGGCGTGATCGGGCTCGAGGCCGATGACGCCGGCACCGTCGAGATCGGCTACTGGCTCGGCGTTCCCGCCTGGGGCCAGGGGCTGATGAGCGAGGCCGTGCCCACGGTCGTCTCGTTCGCGCGGCAATGGCGCCCCGGCGCACGCATCGCCGCGCACACCTTTCCCGAGAACGTCGCCTCCCAGCGCGTGCTGGAGAAGGCCGGCTTCCGCCGCGACGGCGTCGGCGTCTGCGAGGCACCCGCCCGCGACTGCAGGACCGTTCGCAACGCCCCCCTGTTCGTCTTCGCGCCCGACGAAACCGCCTGAGAAAGCCGCCCCCATGAAGTTCCTCGACCAGGCGAAAGTCTATGTGAAGTCCGGTGACGGCGGCGCCGGCTGCATCTCCTTCCGGCGCGAGAAATACGTCGAGTTCGGCGGCCCCGACGGCGGCGACGGCGGCAAGGGCGGCGACGTCTGGGTCGAATGCGTCGACGGGCTCAACACGCTCATCGACTACCGCTACCAGCAGCACTTCAAGGCCGCGAAGGGCGAGCACGGCAAGGGCGCGAACCGCACCGGCAGGGGCGGGGAGGACGCCGTCCTCAAGGTGCCCGTCGGCACCGAGATCCTGGAAGAAGACCAGGAAACGGTAATCGCCGACCTGACCGAGGTCGGCCAGCGGGTGAAGCTCGCCACCGGCGGCAACGGCGGCTTCGGCAACACCCACTTCAAGTCCTCGACCAACCAGGCCCCGCGCCGCGCCAATCCCGGCCTCGCCGGCGACGAACGCTGGATCTGGCTGCGCCTCAAGCTGATCGCCGATGCCGGCCTCGTCGGCCTGCCCAATGCCGGCAAGTCGACCTTCCTGGCCAGCGTCACCGCGGCCAAGCCGAAGATCGCGGACTATCCGTTCACCACCCTGCACCCCAATCTCGGCGTGGTCCGGCTCGACGACCGCGAGTTCGTGCTCGCCGACATTCCCGGCCTCATCGAGGGCGCCCACGAAGGCGCGGGCATCGGCGACCGGTTCCTGGGCCATGTCGAGCGCTGCCGCGTGCTGATGCACCTGGTCGACGCCACGCAGGAGGATGTCGTCGAGGCCTACCGCATCATCCGCGACGAGCTGTCGGCCTACGGCGCCGGCCTCGACGAGAAGCCCGAGCTGCTGGCGCTGTCGAAATGCGACGCCGTCGACGAGGAGACGCTGACAGAGAAGCGCCGCGCCCTGGCCGCGGCCTCGGGAAGCGACGTGCTGCTCGTTTCCGCCGCGACCGGCGCGGGCACGCGCGACGCGCTCGGCCTCATGCTCAAGGTGATCGACGAGGCGCGCGCCGAGGACGAGGCCAAGGCGACGGCCGAGGTGACCCGGCGCGAAGGCTGGAGGCCCTGAGGCGATGTCCGGGGACACGAGGACAGGGGACGCGAAGACCCGAACCGGCAAGGCCCGAACCGAGAAGAGCGGGGACCTGAAGAAACGCCTGTCGGCCTATCGGCGCATCGTCGTCAAGATCGGCTCCGCCCTGCTGGTCGATCCGGCGAAGGGCCTCCGGCGCGACTGGCTGGCGGCGCTCGCCGCCGACGTGGCGACGCTGGCCGGGGGCGGCGCCGAGATGATCATGGTCTCCTCGGGCGCCATCGCGCTCGGCCGCTCCGTGCTGGGGATGCCGCGCGGCGGCCTGAAGCTCGAGGAAAGCCAGGCGGCCGCGGCCATCGGCCAGATCGCGCTGGCGCGCGCCTGGGCCGAGGCCCTCGGCGCCCACGGCCTGCAGGCCGGCCAGATCCTCGTCACGCTCGGCGACACCGAGGAGCGGCGGCGCTATCTCAACGCCCGCTCGACCATGGCGACGCTGTTGAAGCTGAAGGCCGTGCCGGTCATCAACGAGAACGACACCGTGGCCACCAGCGAGATCCGCTACGGCGACAACGACCGCCTCGCCGCGCGCATCGCCACCATGATGAGCGCCGACTGCCTGGTGCTGCTGTCCGATGTCGACGGCCTCTACACCGCCCCGCCGGCGACCGATCCCGACGCCGAGTTCATCGCCGAGGTCGAGACGGTGACGCCCCGCATCGAGGCGATGGCGGGTGCCGCCGGGTCCGACCTGTCGCGCGGCGGTATGCAGACCAAGATCGAGGCCGCCCGCATCGCCACCGCCGCCGGCACCGCCATGGCGATCGCCTCCGGCCATATCGACCATCCGCTCGCCGCCATCGACGCCGGCGGCCGGGCGACCTGGTTCCATCCGCACGGCAATCCCGTCGCCGCGCGCAAGAAATGGATCGCCGGCGCGCTCGAGCCGCGCGGCGCGCTGATCGTCGACGACGGCGCGGTCACCGCGCTGAAGGCGGGCCGTAGCCTGCTGCCGGCCGGCGTGCGCCGCGTCGAGGGCACCTTCGCCCGCGGCGACGCCGTGGTGATCCGCGACGGCGACGGCAACGAGATCGGCCGCGGCCTGTCGGCCTACGACTGCGCCGACGCCGAGCGGATCCTCGGCCGCAACAGCCGGGAAATCTCCGGCATTCTGGGCTATGCTGGCCGCGCCGAGATGATCCACCGCGACGATCTGACGGTAAAGAAGGTATGAGGGACGAGATGGCTGCCGAAGTGCACGAGTTGACCCGCGACGACGACATCGCGACCGTCATGGCCGGTCTCGGCAGGCGCGCCCGCGCCGCCGCAAACCGCCTCGCCACCGCCCCGGCGGAGCAGAAGAACGCCGCGCTGGCCGCGATGGCGGCCGCCCTGCGCGCCCGCACCGCCGAGATCCTGGAAGCCAATGCCGGCGACGTGCAGGCGGCGCAGGCCAGGGGCACGGCCGCCGCCTTCCTCGACCGGCTCAGACTCGACCCCGCGCGCATCGAGGCGATGGCGAAGGGCATCGAGGACATCGCCGCCCTCGCCGATCCGGTCGGCGCGGTGATCGCCGAATGGGACCGACCCAACGGCCTGCACATCGAGCGCGTGCGCACCCCGCTCGGCGTCATCGGCGTCATCTTCGAGAGCCGCCCCAACGTCACCGCCGACGCCGGCGCGCTGTGCCTCAAGGCCGGCAACGCGGTGATCCTGCGCCCCGGCTCCGAGAGCTTCCACTCCGCCCGCGCGATCCAGGCCTGCCTCGCCGAGGGGCTTGAAGCCGCCGGCCTGCCCGCCGACGCGATCCAGATCGTGCCGACCACCGACCGCGCCGCCGTCGGCGAGATGCTGAAGGGGCTCGACGGCAATGTCGACGTGATCGTGCCGCGCGGCGGCAGGAGCCTGGTGGGCCGCGTCCAGACGGAGGCCCGCGTGCCGGTCTTCGCCCATCTGGAAGGCATCTGCCACGTCTACGTCCACGCCCCCGCCGACCTGGAGATGGCGAAATCCGTCGTCGTCAACGCCAAGATGCGCCGCACCGGCATCTGCGGCGCCGCCGAGACGCTGCTGATCGACCACGCGCTGGCCGGCACCCACCTGGCGCCCATCGTCGGCGCGCTGATCGACGCGGGCTGCCAGGTGCGCGGCGACGAGGCCGTGCAGGCCGCCGACGCCCGCGTCGTCCCGGCGACGCCCGAGGACTTCGGCAAGGAGTTCCTCGACGCGATCATCGCCGTCCGGGTCGTCGACGGCCTCGACGCGGCGATCGCGCATATCGCCGCCCATGGTTCCGGCCACACCGAGGCGATCATCACCGACGACCAGGCCGCGGCGGACGCGTTCTTCGCCCGCGTCGATTCGGCGATCCTGCTGCACAACGCCTCGACCCAGTTCGCCGACGGCGGCGAGTTCGGCATGGGCGCGGAGATCGGCATCGCCACCGGCCGCATGCACGCGCGCGGGCCGGTCGGCGTCGAGCAGCTCACCAGCTTCAAGTACCGGGTCCGCGGCACCGGGCAGACCCGCCCGTGAGCTGACAGGCCCGTGAACCGGAAGTCCGCGACGCGCCGGGCGCGCAGGCCCGACACGAGCCCGGTCTGGCCGGCGCTGCCGCCCTACGGCTCGGGCCAGCGCATCGGCCTGCTCGGCGGTTCGTTCAATCCGCCGCACGCCGGCCACCGGCTGATCAGCGAGCTCGCCCTGCACCGGCTGCGCCTCGACGCGGTCTGGTGGCTGGTGACGCCGGGCAATCCGCTGAAGGATCCCGCCGCGCTCAGGCCCATGGCCGAGCGCATCGCCGAGGCCGGCCTGATCGCCCGCCATCCCCGCATCCGCGTCACCTCGGTCGAGGCCGACGTCGGCGTCAGCCGCACCCGCGACACCCTGCGCTTCCTCACCGAGCGCTGCCCGACGCTGCGCTTCGTCTGGCTGATGGGGGCCGACAACCTGCCGAGCTTCCACCGCTGGCACGCCTGGCAGGAAATCGCCGGGATGGTGCCGATCGCCGTGATCGACCGGCCCGGCAACACCCTGCATGCCGCCGCCGGGCGCGCGGCGAGCTGGCTCTCCCGCTACCGGGTCGACGAATCCGACGCCGCGACGCTCGCCGACCGCGCCCCGCCCGCCTGGGTTTTCCTGCACGGGCGCCGCTCGCCGCTGTCCTCCACCCAGCTCCGCGGCTCCGGGCGGGCGGAAACGGCGCCGTCCGCGTGAAAGGCGCCCGCGTATCGCGCTTATTGAAATTGTTACATGACGTGACTTATCTTAGGGACACGGTAGTGCTTCGCCCCTGCGGAGCCGCCGCTGATCTCGGATGGTATGACGAGAGGTAGAACCCCTGACACCATCGAACACCGCTGAGGGCGTCGTCCGCGGCGCGCCTCCCGTTGCGGCTGGCCGGCAGGTAGATCCGTCGGACGGTCTGCTAGAGACGATCGTGGTCGCGCTGGAAGACGGCAAGGCCGAAGATATCGTCACCATCGATCTCGTTGGAAAATCGTCGATCGCCGACACCATGGTCGTCGCCTCCGGGCGGTCGGACCGGCATGTCGGCGCGGTCGCCGATCGCGTGCTGCGGGCGCTCAAGGAGGCCGGCTTCGGCAAGGCCGCCGTCGAGGGCCTTCAGACCTGCGACTGGGTGCTGATCGACGCCGGCAATGTCATTGTCCACCTGTTCCGCCCCGAAGTCCGCGCCTTCTACAATCTGGAGAAGATGTGGTCCTCGGAGATTCCGCGCGAACGGGCGGTGATCTGACGCGCCACTGACCGGGCCGGCGGTTTTGACGCCGCCGGCGGCACCATGAGAATCGATATCCTCGCCGTCGGGCGCCTCAAGGCCGGAGGCGGCGAACACATCCTTGTCGAGCGCTATCTGGAGCGCGCCCGCGGCGGCGGGCGGGCGATCGGCCTGAGCGGCTTCGCCGTCGGCGAGCTTCCCGACGGCAAGAGCGCCGACTGGGAAGCGGACGCCCTGCTTGCCCGCATGAAGCGCGGATCGCGGCGCATCGTCCTCGACGAGCGCGGCAAGACCGTCTCCAGCGAGACCTTCGCCGGCACCCTCGCCGACTGGCGCGACCAGGGCGCGCCCGCCGCCGCTTTCCTGATCGGCGGCCCGGACGGCCACGGCAGGGCGGCGCGCGACGGCGCCGATCTGATGCTGTCCTTCGGCGCGATGACCTGGCCGCACCAGCTCGTGCGCGCCATGCTCGCCGAACAGCTCTACCGGGCGGTGACGATCCTCTCCGGCCACCCCTATCATCGCGCCTAGGCCCAGGGCCGGTCGCGAGCACGGCCGGTCGCGAGCATGGACGGATCTTAACTGGCGCGGCCGCGTTCTCGCCGCAAAGTTACGGTTATCAACCCGTTAACGCTCAGGACCCTAGTATCGGCCTCATGCGATTCCGTGTTTCGACGCACCGGGTTCCGGCGGTCGCGGCGATCCTCGCCACGGCCGCGCTGACATGCGTCCAGATTCCGGTCGTGAACGCCGAGCAGACGGTCACCGAACAGCCGGCCTCCGAGCACCCGGCCGATATCACGCGGGTCGAGAAGGAGAAGGCGCTGGAAGCCCTGCGCAGGGACATCGAGTCCCAGCACGCCGCCGAAGCCGCGCTCGCCACCGAGATCGAAACCCTGCGCAAGGACCGCGCCGCGCTCAACGAGCAGCTGATCGAGACCGCCGCGCGCGTGCAGGATATCGAGGCCTCCATCGACGAGGTCGAGGAACGCATCGATGGGCTTGAGCAGCGCGAGGATGAATTGCGCGCCTCGTTCCGCTCCCGTTCGGGCCTGTTGTCCGAACTGCTCGGCGCCCTGCAGCGCATGGGCCGCAGGCCGCCGCCGGCGGTGCTGGTCGAGCCCTCGGACGCCCTGAAGACCGTGCGCACGGCGATCCTGCTCGGCGCCGTTCTGCCGGGCGTTCGCATCGAAACCGAGGCGCTGGCATGGGATCTTGAGGAAATGGGCCGGCTGAAGCGGCAAATCGACTCCGAAAAGGCCCGATTACTGGCCCGTTCGCGCGACCTTGCCGGTGATCGGCGACGCATCGCCGCCCTCGTGGAGGCCAAGCGCGAGTCCGTCGCGAAGGGCGAGGAAGAGCTCGGTTCGATTCGCGAGAAGGCGAAGAAATTCGCCCTGGAAGCGCGCAATCTCGAAGAATTGATCGCCTCGATCGACCGCGAGATCGCCGTCGCCCGCCGCGAAAGGGAAGCCGCCGCCAGGCCGCCGGCGACGCCGGAACAGGCGCTCGGCGCCCTGCGCGACCCGACGCGGCTGGAGCCCGCGATGGCCTTCCCGCAAGCGGTTGGCCTGCTGCCGATGCCGGTTACAGGGGCCGTGACGCGCGATTTCGGCACTCCGGACGAGATCGGCAGCCCGGCGCGGGGCATCTCGATCGCGACGCGCTCGCGGGCCCAGGTGACGGCACCGAGCGACGGCTGGGTCGTCTATGCCGGGCCGTTTCGGTCATACGGGCAACTCTTGATCCTGAACGCCGGCGACGGATATCATGTATTGCTCGCCGGCTTGGATACTATCGCGGTTGACTTGGGTCAGTTCGTATTGACCGGTGAACCAGTGGGACAGATGGGCGGGCTTGAAGTGGCGAGCGCCGAAAGCGTGACGGTCGGGCGGAGCCAGCCGGTCCTTTATGTCGAATTTCGGAAGGATGGGCATCCCATCGACCCCGCCCCATGGTGGGCGGAAGGCCGCACAGGAGCAGGCGGATAATGCGTAGAACGACGATACTTGTGCTGGGAATGATGGTGGGTGCGGTCGCGACCTTCGCGGCTTCGCAGCCTTGGCATGTAAGCGGAGCGGCGGAAGCCGCCGGCAATGCCGACACCTATCGCCAGTTGAACCTGTTCGGCGACGTCTTCGAACGCGTCAAGGCGGACTATGTCGAGCAGCCCGACGACGCGCAGCTCGTCGAGTCGGCGATCAACGGCATGCTGGCCGCGCTTGATCCGCATTCCAGCTATATGTCGCCCAAGAACTACCGCGACATGCAGGTGCAGACGCGCGGCGAGTTCGGCGGCCTCGGCATCGAGGTCACGATGGAGGATGGCCTGGTCAAGGTCGTCACCCCGATCGACGACACGCCGGCGGCCCGCGCCGGCGTCATGGCCGGTGACCTCATCACCCATCTCGACGGCGAGGCGGTGCTCGGCCTGACCCTTTCGGAGGCGGTCGAGAAGATGCGCGGCCGGGTCAACACCCCGATCGAGCTGACGATCCGGCGCGAAGGCGCCGACGAGCCGGTCGATATCACCGTGGTGCGCGACATCATCCAGATCCGCGCCGTGCGCTCCAACACCGAGGACGATGTCGGCTACATCCGCATCACCCAGTTCAACGAGCAGACCTTCGACAATCTGAAGACCGCCATCGAGTCCCTCGAGACCGAGATCCCGAACGACAAGCTCAAGGGTTTCGTCATCGACCTGCGCAACAATCCCGGCGGATTGCTCGACCAGGCCATCGCCGTCTCCGACACGTTCCTCGATCGCGGCGAGATCGTTTCGACCCGCGGCCGCAACACCGACGAGAGCCAGCGCTACAACGCTCGCTCCGGCGACCTGATCAAGGGCAAGCCGGTCATCGTGCTGATCAACGGCGGCTCGGCCTCGGCGTCCGAGATCGTTGCCGGCGCGCTGCAGGACCACCGCCGTGCGACCGTGGTGGGAACGCGCTCCTTCGGCAAGGGATCGGTGCAGACGATCATCCCGCTGGGCTCCAACGGCGCGCTCCGCCTCACCACCGCGCGCTACTACACCCCGTCCGGCCGCTCGATCCAGGCCAAGGGCATCGAGCCCGATATCATCGTCGAGCAGGAGGTGCCCGAGGAGCTGAAGGGCGCGACCACGTCGAAGGGCGAGTCGTCGCTGCGCGGGCATCTGCAGTCGGAAGCCGGCAAGGAAGAGGGCGGATCGTCCGCCTACATCCCGCCGGAGAAGGAAAAGGACAAGCAACTGAACTATGCGCTCGATCTGTTGCGCGGCGTTCAGGTCAACAGCCTGTTCCCGCCGGATCCGGGCGCGGGCGTGCCCAACTGACGGGCTGAGGCTTCAGGCGACTTCGCGGCGAGAGGCACGCCGCGAAGCGCCAGCCCCCGGGCCTTGAGAGGCCCGCTTCAACGGAATTGATCATGGCGGCGGATGATCTGACTTCGCCAGGCGGATTCTGGCAGGTGTGGCGAAAGCGGCTGCGCCGCGTCACCGTGCTTGGCTCCCTGCTTGTCCTGACGGGCGCCTTCGCCCTTTTCGTGGCCGGATGGCTGATCTTCGTCGACGATCCGCATGGCGGCGAGCCCGTCGTGGTGGTCGCGCTCGACCATCCCACCGCGATCCAGGCCGACAGCGGCGACGATCTGGGCATTCGGCCGACCGTGGATTCCCGCGAGGCCGCGCCGTTGCCGAGCGGCCACAGCCAGCCGCCCGCCGACATCGTCATCTCCGATCCGCTCGCCGCACCCTCCAACTACACAGGCCCCAGATCCCCGGGCGCCCAATCCTCTGGCCCCGCGTCCGGCGGGACCGTGGTGGCCTCGCTCGACACGAGCCTTCTCGAAAGCGGCCCCTACGGGCCTCTGCCGGTCATCGATCGCGACGGCCGCCGCGCCGCCGAGGTCTATTCCGCCGCGACGGGAACGATCAGCGAGGAACAGCCGCGGATCGCCATACTGATCGGCGGCATGGGCCTGTCGATCACCGCGACGGAAGCGGCCATCGACCGGCTGCCGCGCGAGGTGACGCTGGCCTTCGCGCCCTACGGCGACGAGACCGATCGCCTGACCAGCCGGGCCCGCCAGTCCGGGCACGAGCTCGCGCTGCAGGTGCCGCTGGAGCCCTATGACTATCCCGACAACGATCCCGGCCCGCACACGCTTTTGACCGGCCTCAGCGTCGACCAGAACCGGGACCGCCTGCACTGGGTGATGAGCCGCTTCACCGGCTATGTCGGCATCGTCAACTACATGGGCGCCCGCTTCACCGCGTCCGACCAGTCGCTGCGCCCGATCCTCGGCGAACTGCGCGACCGCGGCCTCATCTATGTCGATGACGGCTCGTCGTCGCGCTCGGTCGCCGGGCACATCGCCTCGGAGGTCGGCCTGCCCTTCGCAAAGGCCGATATCGTCGTCGACGCGGTGCCCGCGCGCGCCGATATCGACGCGCAGCTCGCCCGGCTCGAGGACATCGCCCGGCAGAAGGGCGTCGCCGTCGGCGTCGCCTCCGGCCTTCCGATCGCCATCGACGCCATCGACGCCTGGGCCGACGGACTCCAGGGCAAGGGCATCGTGCTGATCCCCGCCAGCGCGGCGGCAAGCGGCGGCGAGACCTGAGGGCGCCATCCAGCCCCGCGTCTGCGCCCGCGATGGCACACGCCGGTTGACAGATCGCCCCGGACTGTCAGAACTCCCCGGACCGTCAGAATTCCCCGGTGAAGGCCCACATCCGCCCGCGGGATGGGCCAACAGGATCAGCCATGGCGAAAACCGACCCCGAAGCCCTTCCCTACCGCCCCTGCGTCGGCGCGCTCGTCGTCAACGGCGACGGGCTCGTCTTCATCGGCCACCGCGCCGACGGTCCCGAGGAGCCGGAGGGCCCCGGAACCTGGTGGCAGATGCCGCAGGGCGGCATCGACGACGGCGAGGACCCGCTGGAGGCCGTCTACCGGGAGCTCTACGAGGAAACCAGCATCCGCTCGGTGCACCTTGTCGCCGAATCCCGGGACTGGATCCGCTACGACCTGCCTCCCGACCTGGTCGGCAAGGCCTGGAAGGGGCGCTACCGCGGCCAGACGCAGAAATGGTATCTGCTGCGCTTCACCGGCGAGGAAACCGAGATCGACATCCTCACGCCCGGCGGCGGCCACCACAAGGCCGAGTTCAATGCCTGGAAATGGGCCCCGCTCGAGGCGCTGACCGAACTGGTGGTTCCGTTCAAGCGCGATGTCTATCGTCGCATTGTCGCCGAATTCGCCGATGCGCTTAAATAGAGCCGACGACGCCCGACCTTTCGCCGACCGAACCGACCAGGGAGCTGACCGCAATGACCATCGTGCCGATCCTCGATGACGACGCCGCCTCGCCCGAGGCGAAAGCCGTGTTCGACGACATCCGCAAGACCCGCAACACCGATTTCGTCAACAATTTCTGGCGCGCGCTCGCCCACGATCCGGTTCTGCTCAGGCGCACCTGGGAGAGCGTCAAGGAAGTGATGGCCCCCGGCGCCCTCGACCCGCTGGTCAAGGAGATGATCTACGTGGCCGTTTCCGCCACCAACAACTGCGAGTACTGCATCCGCTCGCACACCGCGTCGGCCCGCGCCAAGGGCATGACCGACGAGATGCTGATGGAGCTGATCGCCGTGGTCGGCATGGCCAACGAGACCAACCGGCTCGTCAACGGCCTGCAGGTGCCGGTCGACGAGGCGTTCAAATAACCCCCGAAAACAGCCGCTTATCCCGGACTCGTAACCTTTCCTCCGAAGACGCACCGATGACGCAAACGCCCAGGGAGCGATACGCCGCCCTTGTCGAGGCCGGCGAGATCGCCCACGACCCGGCGCAGGCCCGGCTCGTCGAGCGCCTGACGCGCCTGTCGACCGAGCTCGTCAACCGGCGCCTGGCGGAGAAGGGATCGAATCTCGGCTGGCTGTTCGCCCGCCGCCAGAAGGCGGCCCCGCTCAAGGGGCTCTATATCTTCGGCGAGGTCGGCCGCGGCAAGACGATGCTCGTCGACCTGTTCTACGAGGCCACCGGCCTCAAGCGGAAGCGCCGCGCCCATTTCAACGATTTCATGGCCGACGTGCACCGCCGCGTCCATGCCTGGCGCCAGAAATCCAGGGCCGGCGCGGTCAAGGGAGACGATCCGATCGGGCCGGTCGCCGCCGAGATCGCAGCCGAGACCCGGCTTCTCTGCCTCGACGAGTTCCACGTCGACGACATCGCCGACGCCATGATCCTCGGCCGCCTGTTCACCCGGCTGTTCGACCGCGGCGTGGTGCTCGTCACCACCTCGAACGCCGCACCGGACGGGCTCTACGCCGACGGGCTGAACCGGGCGCTGTTCCTGCCTTTCCTCGCATTGCTGAAGGAACGGACCGACGTCGTCTGCCTGGATGCGATATCGGACTACCGCCTGGGCCGCCTGCGCTCCTCGGATCTCTATTTCTCGCCCGCCGACGGCGATGCCCGCCACGCCATGGACGAGACCTGGAGGCGCCTGACCGGCGCCGCGCACGGTCGCCCGACGACCCTGGAAGTCCTGGGCCGGCGGGTTCCGGTGCCGGAGAGTTTCGACGGGATTGCGCGGTTTTCCTTCGCCGACCTGTGCGAGGCGCCGCTCGGTGCCAACGACTACCTGAAGATCGCCGCGACCTTCCATACGGTGTTCCTCGATGCCGTGCCACAACTCGGACCCGGCCAGCGCAACGAGGCGCGCCGCTTCGTTCTCCTGATCGACACGCTCTACGACCAGAGGGTCAAGCTCGTCGTCTCCGCCGATGCCGAGCCCGATGCGCTGTATCCGAGCGGAGACAGCGCCGCGGAATTCAGGCGCACCGTCTCGCGACTTCACGAAATGCGCTCCGGCGACTACCTGGCGGCAGCCTACGAGGCGCGCGAAAACGGCCTTGGACCCGATAGCGACACCTGAAACGATCAAATCGCCGACCCAGAACAGAGGTTCACTTGAATGGGTCGGGCATTCGGGCTAGTGACTGCGCGGACAGACCAACCGCCCGCACGTGGAACGGTCCGCCGCAGGCAAAATCTGGGAATTTTCATCCAATGGCGCGCAACAAGATCGCATTGATCGGCGCCGGACAGATCGGCGGCACGCTCGCCCATCTCGCCGGCCTCAAGGAACTCGGAGACATCGTTCTCTTCGACATCGCGGAAGGCACCCCGCAGGGCAAGGCGCTCGATCTGGCGCAGTCCTCGCCGGTCGACGGCTTCGACGCGAAACTGACGGGCACGCAGTCCTACGCCGCGCTCAAGGGCGCCGACGTGGTCATCGTCACCGCCGGAGTGCCGCGCAAGCCGGGGATGAGCCGCGACGATCTGCTGGGCATCAACCTGAAGGTCATGGAACAGGTCGGCACGGGCATCAAGAAGTACGCTCCGGACGCCTTCGTGATCTGCATCACCAACCCGCTGGACGCCATGGTCTGGGCGCTGCAGAAGGCCTCCGGCCTGCCGCGCCACATGGTGGTCGGCATGGCCGGCGTGCTCGATTCCTCGCGCTTCCGCCACTTCCTGGCCGAGGAGTTCGACGTCTCCATCGAGGACGTCACCGCCTTCGTGCTGGGCGGCCATGGCGACACGATGGTTCCGCTGGCCCGCTACTCGACGGTCGCCGGCATCCCGCTGACCGACCTGATCAAGATGAACTGGACCACCAAGAAGCGCCTCGACGAGATCATCCAGCGCACCCGCGATGGCGGTGCCGAGATCGTCGGCCTTCTGAAGACCGGTTCGGCCTTCTACGCCCCGGCGGCGTCGGCGATCGCCATGGCCGAGTCCTATCTGAAGGACAAGAAGCGGGTTCTGCCCTGCGCCGCCTATCTCAAGAACGAATACGGCGTGAAGGACCTCTATGTCGGCGTTCCCGTCGTGATCGGCGCCAAGGGCGTCGAGCGGGTCGTCGAGATCGAGTTGAACCGCAGCGAACAGGCGATGTTCGACAAGTCCGTCGAAGCCGTCCGCGGCCTCGTCGACGCCTGCAAGAAGATCGCCCCCGATCTCGGCAAGAGCAAGTGAGCTTAACTGACCGATGAACATACATGAGTACCAGGCGAAGGCGGTTCTGAAGGAATTCGGAGCCCCCGTCGCATCCGGCATCGCCATCTACTCGGCCGACGAAGCCGAGAAGGCCGCAACCGAACTCGGCGGCCCGCTCTGGGTTGTCAAGTCGCAGATCCACGCCGGCGGCCGCGGCAAGGGCCGCTTCAAGGAGTCGGTGGCAGGCGACAAGGGCGGCGTCCGGCTGGCCAGGTCGGTCGAGGAAGTCGTCGACAACGCCAGGCAGATGCTGGGCTCGACGCTGGTGACCAAGCAGACCGGTCCCGCCGGCAAGCAGGTCAACCGGCTCTATATCGAGGCCGGCGCCGACATCGCCCGCGAACTCTATCTCTCCCTGCTCGTCGACCGCACCGTCGGCCAGGTCGCCTTCGTCGTGTCCACGGAAGGCGGCATGGACATCGAGACGGTCGCCGAGGAGACCCCGGACAAGATCCTGACGCTGCCGATCGATCCGGAAGCCGGCGTCACCGACGCCGACGCCGCTAAGCTGGCGGACGCGCTGGAACTGAAGGATCCGGCACGGGCCGAGATGCTCGACCTCGCCAGGATCCTGTACGAGGCCTTCACTAGCAAGGACATGAGCCTGCTCGAGATCAACCCGCTGATCGTCATGCAGGACGGGCATATCCGCGTTCTCGACGCCAAGGTCTCCTTCGACAACAACGCCCTGTTCCGCCATCCCGACGTCGTTGAGCTGCGCGACGAGACGGAAGAGGACGAGAAGGAAATCGAGGCCTCCAAGCACGATCTCGCCTATATCGCCCTCGACGGCACCATCGGCTGCATGGTTAATGGCGCCGGCCTGGCGATGGCCACCATGGACATCATCAAGCTCTACGGCGCCGAGCCGGCGAACTTCCTCGATGTCGGCGGTGGCGCCTCCAAGGAAAAGGTCACCGCGGCGTTCAAGATCATCACCGCCGATCCGAACGTGAAGGGCATCCTGGTCAACATCTTCGGCGGCATCATGCGCTGCGACACGATCGCCGAGGGCGTCGTCGCCGCGATCAAGGAAGTCGGCCTGCAGGTACCGCTGGTCGTACGGCTGGAGGGCACCAAGGTCGAGGAGGGCAAGAAGATCCTCAACGAAAGCGGCCTGAACGTCACCGCCGCCGACGACCTCGACGACGCCGCCCAGAAGATCGTGAAGGCCGTGAACGGCTGAGCCGGGGACGCGGAACGCGAGCCAGGTCACGCAACGAGAGCGTTTCAGTTAGGAAATTCATGTCTATTCTCGTCGATCGCAATACCAAGGTCATCGTCCAGGGCCTGACCGGCAAGACCGGTACCTTCCATACCGAACAGGCACTCGCCTACCACGGCACCCAGATGGTCGCCGGCGTTCATCCGAAGAAGGGCGGCGAAAGCTGGGTCGGCCATGTCGACGGCGCCGAGAAGGCCCTGCCGATCTTCGCGACCGTCGCCGAGGCAAAGGCGGCGACTGGTGCCAACGCCTCGGTCATCTACGTGCCGCCGGCCGGCGCCGGCGCGGCCATCGAGGAGGCGATCGACGCGGAGATCCCGTTGATCGTCTGCATCACCGAGGGAATCCCGGTGATGGACATGGTCAAGGCCAAGGCCAAGCTCGACAAGTCCAGTTCCCGCCTGATCGGGCCGAACTGCCCCGGCGTGCTGACGCCGGACGAATGCAAGATCGGCATCATGCCGGGCTCGATCTTCCGCAAGGGCTCCGTCGGTGTCGTCTCGCGCTCAGGCACCCTGACCTACGAGGCCGTCTACCAGACCTCGATGGAAGGCCTGGGCCAGACCACCGCGGTCGGCATCGGCGGCGACCCGGTCAAGGGTACCGACTTCATCGATGTCCTGGAGATGTTCCTCGCCGACCCCGAGACCCAGTCGATCGTGATGATCGGCGAGATCGGCGGTTCGTCGGAAGAGGACGCCGCCCAGTTCATCAGGGACGAGGCGAAGGCAGGCCGGAAGAAGCCTATGGTCGGCTTCATCGCCGGACGCACCGCACCTCCCGGCCGCACCATGGGCCACGCCGGCGCGGTCATTTCCGGCGGCAAAGGCGGCGCGGAAGACAAGATCGCCGCGATGGAAGCGGCGGGCATCCGCGTATCGCCCTCGCCGGCACGTCTGGGAAAGACGCTCGTTGAGGTGTTGAAAGGCTAACCAAATTGGAACAAAGGTTGGCTTTAGTGCGCTCAGTACCCAATTGAGTCGACCGCGAGAGTGGTCCCGTAGTTCAGATGAAGGGGCGCCGATGCCCCGCCGGAGCCGATCATGGCCAAGCAAGAGGCTAATGAAGCCTTCGCGTTGACGTCGTTCCTTTACGGCGCCAATGCGGGGTGGATTGAAGATCAGTACGCGCGTTACCAGCGCAATCCCGAGTCCGTCGACGCCGGTTGGCGGTCGTTTTTCGAGGCGCTCCAGGACGATCGCGAAACTGTGATCGCCGAGGCGCGCGGCGCCTCGTGGGAACGCAACGACTGGCCGATCCCGATGAACGGCGAGCTGGTCAGCGCCCTCGATTCCAACTGGATGCCCGTCGAATCCGCGGTTGGCGAGAAGATCCGCGCCAAGGCCCAGGGCCAGGGCGTCGAGATGTCCGAGGAAGCGGTGATGCGCGCCACCCGCGATTCGGTGCGCGCCCTGATGATGATTCGCGCCTACCGCATGCGCGGCCATCTGGCAGCCAACCTGGACCCGCTGGGCGTCAACCCGCCGGTCAGCCATCCCGAGCTGGAGCCGGAAAGCTACGGCTTCACCGAGGCGGACTACGAGCGGCCGATCTTCATCGATCACGTGCTCGGGCTCGAGTTCGCCACGATCCCCGAGATGCTGGAAATCCTCCGGCGCACGTACTGCAACACCATCGGCGTCGAGTTCATGCACATCTCCGATCCGGCCGAGAAGGGCTGGATCCAGGAGCGCATCGAGGGCCCCGACAAGGAGGTGAGCTTCACGCCGGAAGGCAAGAGGGCGATCCTCAACAAGCTGGTGGAGGCCGAGGGCTTCGAGAAGTTCCTTGACGTCAAGTACACCGGCACCAAGCGCTTCGGCCTCGACGGCGCCGAGTCGATGGTTCCCGCGCTCGAGCAGATCATCAAGCGCGGCGGTCATCTAGGCGTGAACGAGATCGTCGTCGGCATGGCCCACCGAGGTCGTCTCAACGTGCTGGCCCAGGTGATGGCCAAGCCGCACCGGGCGATCTTCCACGAGTTCAAGGGCGGCTCGGCCTCCCCCGACGAGGTCGAAGGCTCCGGCGACGTCAAGTACCACCTCGGCGCCTCCTCCGACCGGGAGTTCGACAACAACAAGGTACACCTGTCGCTGACCGCCAACCCGTCGCATCTGGAGATCGTCGATCCGGTCGTGCTCGGCAAGGTGCGCGCCAAGCAGGACCAGCTGCGCGATCCCGACCGCTCCACGGTGATGCCGCTGCTCATCCACGGCGACGCCGCCTTCGCCGGCCAGGGCGTCGTGGCCGAGTGTTTCGGCCTGTCCGGCCTGAAGGGCCACCGCACCGGCGGCTCCGTGCACTTCATCGTCAACAACCAGATCGGCTTCACCACCAATCCCCGCTTCTCGCGGTCCTCGCCCTACCCCTCGGACGTCGCCAAGATGATCGAGGCGCCGATCCTGCACGTGAACGGCGACGATCCCGAAGCCGTGGTATTCGCCGCCAAGGTGGCGACCGAGTTCCGCCAGCGGTTCCACAAGCCGGTCGTCATCGACATGTTCTGCTACCGTCGTTTCGGCCACAACGAGGGCGACGAGCCGGCGTTCACCCAGCCGATCATGTATCGGAAGATCCGCTCGCATCCCACGACGCTGCAGATCTACGCCGACAAGCTGGTCGCCGAGGGACTGGTCACCGCCGACGAGGTCGAACAGCTCAAGGCCGACTGGCGCGCCAAGCTGGAAGCCGAGTTCGATGCCGGCACCAGCTACAGGCCCAACAAGGCCGACTGGCTGGACGGTCGCTGGTCGGGCTACAAGGTCGCCAACGACGAAGGCCCGCGCCGCGGCCATACCGGCGTCCCGGAAGATGCGCTGAAGGACATCGGCGTGAAGCTGTGCGAGGTGCCCCCGGACTTCAAGGTCCACCGCACCGTCAAGCGTTTCCTCGACAATCGCCGCGCGATGATGGAGACCGGCGAGGGCATCGACTGGGCGACCGCGGAAGCGCTCGCCTTCGGCAGCCTCTGCGTCGAGGGCATTCCGGTCCGGCTGTCCGGCCAGGACTGCGAACGCGGCACCTTCTCGCAACGCCACTCGGTCCTGTACGACCAGGAATCCGAGGACCGCTACATCCCGCTCGACAACCTGTCGGACGACCAGGCCCACTACGAGGTCATCAATTCGATGCTCTCGGAAGAGGCCGTGCTCGGCTTCGAGTACGGGTTTTCGCTGGCAGAGCCGCGCGCGCTGACCATATGGGAGGCCCAGTTCGGCGATTTCGCCAACGGCGCCCAGGTGGTGGTCGACCAGTTCATCTCGGCCGGCGAGCGCAAGTGGCTGCGCATGTCCGGTCTCGTGATGCTGTTGCCGCACGGCTACGAGGGCCAGGGCCCGGAGCATTCCTCCGCCCGTCTGGAGCGCTATCTGCAGATGTGCGCCGAGGACAACATGCAGGTCGCCAACTGCACGACGCCGGCGAATTACTTCCACATCCTGCGCCGGCAGATGAAGCGCGATTTCCGCAAGCCGCTGATCCTGATGACGCCGAAATCGCTTCTGCGCCACAAGCGGGCGGTCTCGAAGCTGTCGGAACTGGTCCAGGAGTCCTGCTTCCACCGTCTGTTGTGGGACGATGCGGAGATCCGCGAGGGCGAGAAGATCAAGCTCGCCAAGGACGACAAGATCCGTCGCGTGGTCATGTGCTCCGGCAAGGTCTACTATGACCTCTACGAGGAGCGCGAGAAGCGCGGCATCGACGATGTCTATCTGCTCCGGCTCGAGCAGCTCTATCCCGTGCCCGCCAAGGCGCTGGTGACCGAGCTTGCCCGTTTCAAGAATGCCGAGATGGTCTGGTGCCAGGAAGAGCCCCGCAACATGGGGGCCTGGAACTTCATCGAGCCCTATCTGGAATGGGTGCTCAACCAGATCGAGGCCAAGCACCGCCGGCCGCGCTATGTCGGCCGCGCCGGCGCCGCCGCGACGGCAACCGGCCTCATGTCGAAGCATCTGGCTCAGCTCGAGGCCTTCCTCGACGAGGCCCTAACCGAATAAGCCCGACCCTCAAGGACGACGAGAATGGCGATGGAAATCCGCGTACCGACGCTTGGTGAATCCGTAACCGAAGCGACGGTGGGCCAATGGTTCAAGAAGCCCGGCGACGCCGTGGCCCAGGATGAGCCGCTGGTCGAGCTCGAGACCGACAAGGTCACCGTCGAGGTGCCCGCGCCCGCGGCCGGGACCCTGTCCGAGATCGTCGTGGAGGAAGGCCAGACCGTCGAGGTCGGCGCCCTGCTGGCCCAGTTCGCCGAAGGCGCCGCCGGCGCCGCGCCCGCCCCGAAGGCCGCGAAGCCTGCCGAGGCCCCGAAGGCCGAGGCGGCCGCACCGGCTGCGGCCAAGGGGCCGGAGATGCCGCCCTCGCCCGCCGCCGGCAAGATGCTCGCCGAGAAGGGCATGTCCGCCGATCAGGTATCGGGCTCGGGCAAGCGCGGTCAGGTGCTGAAGGAAGACGTGCTGAAGGCGTTGGAGACCGGCATCACCGCCCCGGTCGCGAAGCCCCAGGCCGCCCGCGCGCCGGTCGCCGAAGACGATGCCGCCCGCGAGGAGCGGGTGCGCATGACCAAGCTGCGCCAGACCATCGCGCGCCGCCTCAAGGACGCCCAGGACACGGCGGCCATGCTGACGACGTTCAACGACGTCGACATGGGCGCGGTGATGGAACTGCGCAAGCAGTACAAGGAGCTGTTCGAGAAGAAGCACGGCGTGCGCCTCGGCTTCATGGGCTTCTTCGTCAAGGCGGTGATCCAGGCCCTCAAGGAGATCCCGGCGGTCAACGCCGAGATCGACGGCACCGATCTCGTCTACAAGAACTACTACCATGTCGGCGTCGCCGTCGGCACCGACAGGGGCCTCGTCGTGCCGGTGGTGCGCGACGCCGACCAGATGAGCCTCGCCGAGATCGAGAAGACCATCGGCGACTACGGCCGGCGCGCCCGCGACGGCAAGCTCGGCATCGACGAGATGCAGGGCGGCACCTTCACCATCACCAATGGCGGCGTCTACGGATCGCTGCTGTCGACGCCGATCCTCAACATGCCGCAGTCGGGTATCCTCGGCATGCACCGCATCGAGGAGCGTCCCGTCGCCCGCAACGGCCAGGTGGTGATCCGCCCGATGATGTATCTGGCGCTCAGCTACGATCACCGCATCGTCGACGGCAAGGAAGCCGTGACCTTCCTCGTGCGCATCAAGGAATCGATCGAGGACCCGCAGCGGCTCGTGCTGGATCTGTAGTCCGAGAACAGGTTGGAGCAATGTCCCCGGAGTTCCTCCTCACAGCGCTCGTCGTCGTGCTGATTCCGGGAACCGGGGTGATCTACACGGTGGCGACCGGTCTCACCGCCGGCCGCCGGGAAAGCATCGCCGCCGCCTTGGGGTGCACCTTGGGAATCGTGCCGGCGCTTGTTGCGTCCGTGGTCGGCCTTGCCGCGATCTTCCATACGAGCGCGCTGGCCTTCCAGGTCCTGAAGTACATTGGCGCGGCCTACCTGCTCTATCTCGCCTGGCAGACCCTGAAAGAATCCGGGCCTATGCAGATCGGCAATCAGAAACCAGCGCCCCGCAGCCTTTTAGCCATCGCCCGCACCGGTTGCCTGATAAACGTGCTGAACCCGAAACTCTCGGTGTTCTTCCTCGCCTTTCTGCCCCAGTTCATACACGTCGGCGACGGAGTCGCGGCAGGCTCTCCCACCGCGCAGATGCTGTTCCTGGGCGCGGTCTTCATGGCCATGACCTTCGTCGTCTTCGTTGGCTACGGGATGTTCGCCGCCCTCGTCGGCGAGCGCGTCCTGCGCTCGGAGACGGTTCTCAAATGGATGCGCCGCACCGTTGCCGCCGCCTTCGCGGGCTTCGGGCTGCGTCTCGCTTTCGCAGGCCGCTGACCGGCGGCCGGAGCGACATCAGTCGCAACGACTACAAACGCAAAGAGGCAGTTCAATGGCTTCCTACGATCTCGTCATCATCGGTTCCGGCCCGGCCGGCTACGTCTGCGCCATCCGCGCGTCGCAACTCGGCATGAAGGTCGCCGTCGTCGAGAAGCGCGCGACCTACGGCGGCACCTGCCTCAATATCGGCTGCATCCCGTCGAAGGCGCTTCTGCACGCCTCCGAGATGTTCGAGGAGGCCGGCCACGGGCTCGAGAAGCTCGGGGTCAAGGTCGGTGCGCCGAAGCTCGACCTGAAGGCCATGATGGCTCACAAGGACGGCACGGTGAAAGGCAATGTCGACGGCGTCGCCTTCCTGTTCAAGAAGAACAAGATCGACGGCGTCATCGGAACGGGCCGCATCGTCGCGCCCGGCAAGGTTGAGGTGACGCCCGAGACGGGCGACAAGCAGGTCCTCGAGGCCAAGAACATCGTCATCGCCACCGGCTCCGATTCCACGCGCCTGCCCGGCATAGACGTCGACGAGAAGCGCATCGTCACCTCGACCGGCGCGTTGTCGCTGCCGAAGGTGCCCGGCAAGCTGCTGGTGATCGGCGCCGGCGTCATCGGCCTCGAGCTCGGCTCGGTCTGGGCCCGCCTCGGCGCGGAGGTAACGGTCGTCGAGTTCCTCGACCGCATCCTGCCCGGCATGGACGGCGAGGTCGCCAAGCAGTTCCAGCGCACGCTTCAGAAGCAGGGCTTCACCTTCAAGCTCGGCTCCAAGGTCACCGGCGTCGACGCCACGGACAAGACGCTGAAGGTCTCCGTCGAACCGGCCAAGGGCGGCGACGCGGAGCAGCTGGACGCAGACGTGGTCCTGGTCGCCGTCGGCCGCGTCCCCTACACCGAGGGCCTCGGCCTGAAGGAGGTCGGCGTCGAGCTCGACGAACGCGGCCGGGTGAAGACCGACGACCACTACAAGACCACAGTCGACGGCATCTACGCGGTCGGCGACGTCATCGTCGGACCGATGCTGGCCCACAAGGGCGAGGAAGAGGGTGTCGCGGTCGCGGAGCTCCTTGCCGGCCAGGCCGGTCACGTGAACTACAACGCCATTCCCGGCGTCGTCTACACGCGCCCGGAAGTCGCCTCGGTCGGCAAGACCGAGGAGGAGCTGAAGGAGGCCGGCATCGCCTATGTGACCGGCAAGTTCCCCTTCTCCGCCAACGGCCGCGCCCGGGCCATGAATGCGACCGACGGCTTCGTGAAGGTTCTCGCCGATGCGAAGACCGACCGGGTCCTGGGCGCCCACATCGTCGGCCCCGTCGCCGGCGAGCTGATCGCGGAACTGACGGTACTAATCGAGTTCGGCGGCTCGGCCGAGGATCTGGCCCGCACCTGCCATGCCCATCCCACCCTGTCGGAAGCCGTCCGCGAGGCGGCCCTGGCGGCGGGCAAGCGCGCCATCCACATCTGACGCGCGCCACCTCTGACTAGCAGCGGCCGGGCGTTACCTCCGGCCGCTGAGCGTGAACCATCCCACGCCGCCGATGACCAGCACGGCGCCGATCATGTCGCGCGTGCCCAGCACCTCGCCGAGGACGATCGTGGCAAGCAGGATCGTCGCGACCGGCGACAGCATGCCGATGGTCGCGTTGGCCTGCGCGGTGATGTGCTGCAGCGCCGCGTTCATCATGAAGGTCGGCAGGATCGTCGCCACAACGGCGAGCAGGATCGCGTAGGTCCATCCCGCCGGCGTTATGACGAGCGCGGAAACGGGCTCGCTCACGAGGAAACCCGCGATCGCCAGCACCGCCACCGCGATCATCGTCACGCAGGTGAACAGCCGCGGCCCCATGCGGCCGATTATCTCGCGGGCGTACAGCATGTAGATCGCGAAACAGATCGCCGATCCAAGCACCATGCCGGCGCCAAGCGCGACATCGCCGTTCGCCGTTCCCAGCTTTCCGTAGAAGATGATGGCCAGGCCGATATAGCTGATCGCGAACGCGACCACGGCGCGAACCTGCACGGGAAAGCGGAAGAAGAGCGCGCCGAAGATCACCACGAACAGCGGATAAGTCATCAGGATCAGAACGTTGAGCTGCGCCGGGATCAGGTCGAGCCCGAGAAAATCGAGATACATCGCGACCCAATAGCCGAGCACCCCGACCAGCACCGCCTTGGCGAACAGGTCGAAGCCGGGCAGCCCCTCTCCGCGTCGACGCCGGTCGCGCAGCGACAGCGCGCCGACGACCAGATAGACCGGCAGCGACAGCATCATGCGCAGCGCCAGCAGTGCCTCGACCCCGATACCCTCGGCGTATGCGAGCTTGATGAAGATCGCCTTGGAGGAAAACGTCAGGGCGCCGAGAACGGCAAGGACGTAGCCGATGACAAGGCTGCGCGGCGGGCCGGAAGGCTTCGGCTCCTTGCGGAAGACGACCGGAACCTCGGGTGCGGCGGTTTGCGGCGGTACGGTCTCGTCGCGGAGATCCCGCTGCCGGCCGGACGGGACAGTGGTCATCAAAATCGCGTATCACGGCTTCACGGACCCGGCCAGCGCGGAAAACGCAGGGTGGCTATTCGGGCCGCGGCAGCGGCATGCGACGGGTCGCGCCCCCCATGCTCCGCGTCTGCACCGGCTTGCCCGCGAGCGCGGGCACGAACCGCACGCGCGCGCGGCTGCGCTCCTTCGCCGGCACGGCCGCGTAGAGCTGCTTCGTCGCCTCGACCAGCAGCACGCCCGGCGGCATCGCCCGGATGACGGTGCCGGCCCGCTCCCAGGCCGCGGCCGAGCGGATCATGAAGCGTCCGCGGAACGGCGGCACCCAAAGCGCCTCGCCCCAGCTGTTCGGCGTGAACAGCGTGTCGCGCAGCAGCCTGACGATCTGCGAGCGGCTGTAGGGACGCCCGTGTCCGAACGGAGTGTGCTCGAACCGCGCCCACAGGCCGCGCCGGTTCGGCACCAGCACCGCCAGGCGGCCCCCAGGCGCCAGGACCCGCCAGGCTTCCCGCATCAGGTCGCGTGGCTGCTCCGACATTTCCAGGCAATGCATCAGCACGAGCCGGTCGACCGTGCTATTGCCGAGCGGCAGCTGCGTCTCGTCGACGAGCGCGGACGACGACGGCCCGTCGGCCGGCCAGTTCACCACGCCCTGTTCCGCCGGCATGAAGGCGAGCGTGCATTCCGATTCCTCGCGGAAGACGCCGAGCATCGGCCCGGCATAGCCGAGACCGACCACCGTCAGGCCGGAGAGATCCGGCCACAGCCGGCGCAGCCGGTGCACCAGCAGCCGCCGCGCGGTCTGCCCCAGGCCGGTAGCATAGAAGTCCCTGAGATCGACGATATCTATATACATTGCACCTCGACGATATCCGGTCGTTCGGGGTTGGCCCGTTTCGCTCCCGGATGATAGGTAACCTGGAACCCTTTCTGAAGTGCCCCACGCGGACCGGTTTCAAGGGGCCAGCGCCGAGGAGAGACGCCATGCAAGGCCTCGAGATCCGACTGTTCCCCTGCCTCAGCGACAATTACGGCGTGCTGATCCACGACGAGGCCTCCGGCGTCACCGCCTCGATCGACGCCCCGGAGGCGGAGGCCGTCGAAAAGGCGCTCGAGGAAACGGGCTGGACGCTGACCCACATCCTCGTCACCCATCACCATGCCGACCACACCCAGGGCATCCCCGCCCTGAAGGCCAGGTACGGCTGCAAGGTCGTCGGACCGCGCGGCGAGGCGGGCAAGGTGCCGGGGGTCGACGAGAGCCTGGGCGAAGGCGATACCTTCCAATTCGGCCGCTACGAGGCGCGAATCTTCGACACGCCTGGCCATACCCTCGGCCATATCGCCTGGTGGTTTCCCGACCCCGGTGTCGTCTTCGCCGGCGACACCCTGTTCGCGCTTGGCTGCGGCCGCGTCTTCGAAGGCACGACGGACCAGATGTGGGCCTCGCTGGAGAAGCTCGCACGGCTGCCGCGCGAGACGCTGCTCTATTGCGGCCACGAGTACACCCAGGCGAACGCGGAATTCGCCGTCACCATCGAACCGGCCAACGTCCACCTTCAGGCCCGCGTCGGCGAGATCGACGAAAAGCGCGCCCGCGGCGAACCGACGATCCCCTCGACCATCGGCGCCGAACGCGACTCCAATCCGTTCCTGCGCGCCGACCGCGACGAGGTGAAGATGGCCGTCGGCATGCCGAACGCGGACCCGGCGGCGGTCTTCGCCGAGATCCGCCGGCGCAAGGACAATTTCTGATGGGAGGGGCAAAGTCGACGATGACCGCCGAGGACGTCATCGCGCTGCTGAAGATGCAGCCGCATCCCGAAGGCGGCCATTTCGTCGAGACCTTCCGCGACGCACATCCCGCCGGTGCGCGCGATCATTCGACCGGCATCTACTTCCTGCTGCGATCGGGCGAGTTCAGCCACTGGCACAAGGTCGACGCCAGCGAGATGTGGCACTGGTACGCCGGCGCGCCGCTGGCGCTGCACATCAGCACCGACGGCAAGGCGGTGACGACACACCGGCTGGGCAACGACCTTGCCGCCGACGAGCGCCCGCAGGCCGTGGTTCCGCCGCATGCCTGGCAGGCCGCCGAAAGCCTCGGCGCGTGGACGCTGGTCGGCTGCACCGTCGCCCCCGGCTTCGATTTCGCCGGTTTCGAACTGGCCCCGAAGAACTGGCGTCCGGGCTGACACGCAAAGCCGTCTACGCGCGGCGGTCGGGCCCATTCCCTACGAGGAACGTGAGTCCCGCCAGGACTGCCAGGATCAGCGAGAAGGGAATCGACGCCCAGGCAAGGAGGCCGAGCCCGATCGGGTTGCCGTCCAGCGGCCCGAACGCGGTGTAGAGCAGGATCGGGGACCATCCAAGAACAAGAACGGCCAACGCCGCGCGCATGAGATTGGCGGACATGAACTGCCCCAAGGGTTGTTATCCTACAATCCAATAACAACCCAGGATTTTAAAAATTCGGTTTCGCCGATCCGCGAAATCGAATGGCTGGTATATGCAACTTGCTAACCTGATCGGTGCCGGCTTTCACACCGGCACCGAAAAGAGCCTCAGAGCATCGCCACGCGGCCCGTCGCAAGGTCGTAGACCCCACCGACGATTTCGATGCGACCGGCATCGGCGGCTTCGGCGATAATCGCGCTGCCCTTGACGAGGGCCTTCTGCGTCAAGCGGACGTTTTCCTTCGTCGCCTCGGCCAGAAGATCCTTCGGATCGTTCGCCTTGGCCGCGATCACGGCCGGCTCGATCGCGTTGATCAGGCCGGGCAGGTGACCCGGCAGGACAGCGTCGTCGCGAACGGTGCTGATGGCCGCGTTGACGGCACCGCAGCTCGTGTGCCCAAGCACCATGACGAGCGGCGTCGACAGGAACTTGACGCCGAACTCGAGGCTCGCCAGCCCGTCCGGCGAAACGATGTTGCCGGCCACCCGGACGACGAACAGATCGCCGGGGCCCTGATCGAAGGCGAGTTCGGGCGCGACGCGCGAATCCGCGCAGCTCAGGATCGCGGCGATCGGATGCTGGCCGAGCGTGCGGGCCGCCCGCCCGGCGGAGTTGTCGCGCGGCTCCACCTGGTTGGAGGCGTAGCGTTCGTTGCCTTCGAGCAGGCGCTTCAGCGCGTCGGACGGCGATATCGCGTTCTGCGGCGTGCCCGCCTGCTCGGCCATGGCCAGACCCGGCAAGGCCATGGACGCGGCCGCAAGCCCGGCAATGCCGGTAACGAAGCCGCGCCGAGACAGACTGGTGCGACCGGTGGTCGCGCATTTCTCACACATGGAGGTCATCCTGTTTACCAATGAATCGGGACATAGGACACGGAACCGCTGAAGAAATAGTTCCACCGGCCGACAAAGTTGGATCGAAGCGGACTACCGGGGCGTCCGCCGCCAGATTAGGTCCCTGGCCGCGACCGCCGCGCCGCCGGTGATCAGAACGCAGGCCAGTGCAATCGCCCAGGTCGCCTCGGCGAACCCGGCGGCGATCAGGATCACCGTCGACAGCAGGGGGGCGGCGTAGGAACTCGCCCCGAGCACCTGGATGTCGCCGTGCTTGACGCCGTAGTCCCAGACGTAGAAGGCCGCGCCCACCGGCATCAGTCCGAGCGCCACGACGGCGCCCCATTCGGTCGCGGAGGCCGGCCACACCGTCGTCTCGAGCATGAGATGCGCGATCGCCGACAACGCCGCCGCCAACAGGCAGAAGCCGGTCACCACGTCCGTCGACACGCCGGAAAACCGGCGCGACAGCACGGAATAGCCGGACCAGATCAGGGCGCAGGCGAGCGCGGCGCCGTAGCCGAACGCGTAGTCCTGGTTGAACGCCAGGCCGCGCCCGCCGGTGACGATCAGCGCCGCGCCGGCCAGTCCGAGCAGGCCGCCGATCACGTGATGGAGCCTGAGCCGTTCACCGGGCAGCAGTGCCGAAAACAGGACGATCAGGAGCGGCCACAGATAGGCGATGAGACCCGCCTCGACCGCCGGCGCGTTGCGCAGCGCGGTGAAGTAGAAGAAGTGATAGCCGAACAGGCCACCGACGCCGAGCAGCCAGACGATCACCGGCTGCCTGAGGCTCGCGCGCGCCGACGGCACGCCGACCCAGCGCACCAGCCCGATCGATCCGCCGATCAGGAAGCACATCGCCGCGAGCTGGAACGGCGGCACCTTGCCGCTCGCCGCCGTGAACAGCGCGAGCAGCGACCACATCAAGACGGCGCTGAAGCCGATCGCGGTCGCCCGCAGCCGGACACGGCGATCGATCGTGAGCGTGGATGCGTCCATGGGGCTAGCGCATTGCCACAGCCGGGCGGAGCAGACAAGCGGGGATCGTCACGTCGGAACTCGGCGACCGGGCCCGGATCGCGTAGCCGTTGATGAGGCCGTGGCGGCAGCGACGGCCCGCGTCTCAGACGACGACCAGCAGATAGGCGGCATAGCCGCCGAGCAGCACCGCGCCCTCCGACCGGCTCAGCCGCGCGCCGGTCGCCGCGAACACGGTCATGAGCAGCATCACGCCGATCATCACCGGGATATCGAAGCGTACGACCTCGGCCGGCACCGCGATCGGATGCGTAAGCGCGGTGACGCCGGCGATACCGAGTACGTTGAAGACGTTCGAGCCGACGATGTTGCCGTAGGCGATATCGGATTGCTTGCGCATGGCGGCAACGAACGAGGTCGCGAGTTCGGGCAGCGAGGTTCCGATCGCCACGACCGTCAGACCGATCACCGTGTCGGAGACCCCGGCGGTCTGAGCCAGATCGACGGCGCCGTCGACCAGCAGCCGTCCCCCCACCACGAGGCCGGCGAATCCGGCGAGAACGAGGCCGATCTCGCGCGCAACGGCGATCGCCCCGGCTTTCGGCGCGTCGTCGCCGGCGCCATCGGCGGGGCCTTGCACCTTGCGTCTTTCCTGATGCCAGACCAGGACCAGGTACACGGCGAGGCCGAGCACCAGGATCGCCCCGTCGGTCCGGGTCAGGACACCGCCCATGGTCAGCGCCGCCAGCGCCAGCGCGGCGGCCACCATGATGCCGCCGTCGCGCATGACGCTGCGGGTGGGGCAAGGAATCGGCGAGACGAGCGCGGCGATACCGATGATCAGCAGCACGTTGGCGATGTTGGAGCCGACGATGTTGCCGATGGCGATGCCCGGCGCGCCGGCGAAGGCCGCCTGCAGGCTCGTCACCAGTTCGGGCATGGACGTGCCGAATCCCACGACCGTCAGGCCGATCATCAGTGGCGAGACACCCAGACGAAGGGCGAGGAGCACCGAACCGCGCACCAGGATCTCGCCAGCCAGGAACAGCAGCACCAGCCCGCCGAGCAGGAACAAAGCGGTGGTCATGAAAGCTGGCTCCGGAATGGCGTAGTTCGGGATAGGCGCGGATATGTGGTTTCGCCGGCCAGGGCGCAAGGCCTGCCGCCGGGCTTGCAGCGAGGGCGCGCCCCACTCCCCGAGGGTTAGGCCGTCCCTGCGCGACAAAGAAACGCCCGCCCCGCGAAGGGCGGGCGCCGTCTTTCGAGCCCGTTCCGGCTCAGACCATGTACTGGCCGCCGTTGGCGGTCAGCGTCGAACCGGTGATGAAGCCGGCATCGTCGGCGGCGAGGAAAACGACGCAGCGCGCGATCTCCTCCGGCTCGCCGAGGCGACCGACCGGAATCTGCGCCACGATCGAGTCCAGCACCTTTTCGGGAACGGCGCGCACCATGTCAGTGCCGATATAGCCCGGGCAGATCGCGTTGACCGTGACGCCCTTGCGCGCGTTCTCCTGGGCCAGCGCCTTGGTGAAGCCGATATCGCCGGCCTTGGCGGCGGAATAGTTGGTCTGGCCCATCTGGCCCTTCTGGCCGTTGATCGACGAGATGTTGACGATGCGCCCGAAGCCGCGCTCGCGCATGCCCTCGATCACCGGGCGGCACATGTTGAACAGCGACCCGAGATTGGTGTCGGTCACCGCCTTCCACTGCTCCACCGTCATCTTGTGCAGCGTGGTATCCCGCGTGATTCCGGCGTTGTTCACCAGAACCTCCACCGGCCCGAGATCGGCCTCGACCTTCGCAATGCCCGCGGTGCAGGCCTCGAAGTCCGAGACGTCCCATTTGTAGACCGGGATACCGGTTTCGTCCTTGAACTTGTTGGCCGCTTCATCATTGCCGCCGTAGTTGGCCGCAACCGTGTATCCCGCGGCCTTCAGGCCCTTGCAGATGGCTTCGCCGATACCCCGCGTCCCACCGGTGACCAGTGCAACTCGTCCCACTTTTCGTCCCTCCCTTTAAACCGACCTGTCGCGAGGCCCGCCGGACTGGATTTCGACGCGGGCCGCGCGACGGTTCGATGCGAATGCGGAGCCGTCTCCGCGGTTCAGCGCTCGACGCACATGGCGACACCCATGCCGCCGCCGATGCAAAGCGTCGCCAGGCCTTTCTTGGCGTCGCGCTTCTGCATTTCGAACAGCAGCGTATTGAGCACCCGCGCGCCCGAAGCGCCGATCGGATGGCCGATGGCGATGGCGCCGCCGTTGACGTTGACGATCTCCGGGTTCCAGCCGAGGTCCTTGTTGACCGCGCAGGCCTGAGCGGCGAACGCCTCGTTGGCCTCCACGAGATCGAGGTCCTCGACCTTCCAGCCGGCCTTCTCCAGCGCCTTGCGGCTCGCCGGGATCGGCCCGGTTCCCATGATCGCCGGATCGACGCCGACGCTCGCCCACGAGACGATGCGCGCCATCGGCGTGATACCGCGCTTGGCGGCTTCCTCTGCCGACATCAGCACCACCACGGCCGCGCCGTCGTTGATGCCGCTGGCGTTGCCCGCCGTCACCGAGCCTTCCTTGTCGAAGGCGGGCCGCAGCCCGGAGAGCGAGTCGATCGTCACGCCTTCGCGGATGTACTCGTCCTGATCGACGACGACGTCGCCCTTGCGGCCCTTGATCGTCACCGGTGCGATCTCGTCCTTGAACTTGCCGGCCTTCTTGGCCGCTTCGGCCTTGTTCTGCGAGGCGACGGCGAACTCGTCCTGCTGTTCGCGGGTGATCTGCCACTGCTTGGCGACGTTCTCGGCCGTGTTGCCCATGTGGTAGCCGTTGAAGGCGTCCCAGAGGCCGTCCTTGATCATCGTGTCGATCATCTTGTAGTCGCCCATCTTCACGCCGTTGCGCAGATGCCCGGCGTGGGGCGCCTGGCTCATCGATTCCTGACCGCCGGCGACGATGACCCCGGCCGATCCGTCGGCGATCTGCTGCATGCCGAGCGCAACCGCGCGCAGGCCCGAGCCGCATAGCTGGTTCATGCCCCATGCCGGCGTCTCGACGGGAATGCCGGCGCCGATCGAAGCCTGGCGCGCCGGGTTCTGGCCAGCGGCGGCGGTCAGGATCTGCCCCAGGATCACCTCGCCGACATCCTCCGGCGCGACGCCGGCCCGCTCAAGGGCTGCCTTGATGGCGACCGTGCCGAGATAGGACGCCGGCACCGAAGACAGCGAACCGTTGAACGAACCGACCGGCGTGCGGGCGGCGCTGGCGATGACGATTTCGGCACTCATGGGATCAGGTCTCCTGTTCCGGGCATCCATAGCCGGGTTCACGTTCTGTGGCCTTCCTGCGTATCCGGCCCCGCCGGACCCGCGTGGGAAAGGTTTGTATAGCGCAATTGCGACGACACTGCTGTCGCATCCCGCCTTGTTTGCTGCATTGCAGTGCACGGAGTCAATTCGACTTGCGCCGCCTCTTGTTGCGGCGCGGCGAAAAACGGTGGCCCGGCGGACGAAAACTTCCTATCGTGGACGTCAACTAACGATTGCGGGGGGCGCCGTTCCAGGCGGCAATGACAACAATGAGCAATGCAGACCAGCCGACGGTAATCAAGAAGTACGCCAACCGGCGTCTCTACAATACCGGCACCAGCACCTACGTGACGCTCGACGACCTTGCCGAAATGGTGAAGTCCGAGGACGACTTCGTCGTCATCGACGCCAAGAGCGGCGAGGACATCACCCGTTCGGTGCTCACCCAGATCATTTTCGAGCAGGAAAGCCGCGGGCCGAACCTGCTGCCGATCAATTTCCTGCGCCAGCTCATCCGGTTCTACGGCGACAGCATGCAGAACCTGGTGCCGAGCTATCTCGACTTCTCGATGAGTTCGCTGACCCGCGAGCAGGAGAAGTTCCGCGAACAGATGGCCAAGACCATCGGCGCCACCGCGATCGGGGCGATGGAGGATCAGGTCCGCCGCAACATGCAGATGTTCGAACGGGCCTTCCGCATGTTCTCGCCCTTCGGCCAGGAGGGCGAGGCGCAGCCCCAGGGCATGGCCAAAGCCGAAGAGCCGAAAAAGACCGGGCAGGGCGATCCCGAGATCGAATCGCTGAAGCGGCAGCTCTCCGACGTTCAGGATCGTCTCGACAAGATTTCGAAGAAGCGCTGAGCGGCGCCCGGGACGCTGGCTATACGGCCGCCTGGATCGGGCTTGGCGCCGGGACGTCCTCGAGGGTCGGGAACAGGTGGCCCTGCAGGTAATCGACGCCGAGCTCCTCGAGGATGCGGGCGTCGGTCTCCGTCGAGACCTTTTCCGCGATGGTCTCGAGCCCGATGCGCTGGGCGAGCGACACCAGCGTTGCGACGAAGAAGCGATCGTCCTCGGTCTCCGCGATCCGTTCGATGAAGGCGCCGTCGATCTTGACGATGTCCGCGCCGAGCGATCGCAGGTTGCGGAACGAGGTATGGCCGGCGCCGAAATCGTCGATCGCGACCTTGCATCCCAGGTCGCGCACCGAGCGGACGAACGCCACCGCCCGTTCCATGTCGCGGATCGCCATGGTTTCCGTGATTTCGACGATCATCCGGTGCGCAATATCCGGATGGCGGCGCAAATGGGCGTGCAGGCGGCCGAACCAGCTTCCGTCATAGGCGCTGACGGCGGACACGTTGATCGACAGGACGAGAGACGAATCCCGCACCAGCCTGGCAACGGCCAGATCGAGCGTGCGGTGATCGACGAGGCGGACGATGCCCAGCCGCTCCGCGGTCTCGATGAACGCGCCGGCGGCGACTTGCGAGCCGTCGTCCAGATTTATACGGCACAAGGCCTCGTGAAAGATCGGCGTGCGGTCGCCGACGGCGACGACCGGCTGCAGCACGAGGGCGATGCGGCCCTCGTTGAGCGCGGCGACGATCTGGGCCGCGACCTGGACGTTGTGCTTGCGGACGGCGTCGCGCTGCGGTGAGGGCTCATAGACGACGATGCCCGCGCAGCCGCGCACCCGCGCCTCGTCGAGCGCTTCCTGGGCATGCATCATCGCGTCGTTCGCGGTGCGTCCGTGGCGCGGCAACACAACCGCGCCGACGGATACCGTGACCGCCACAGAACCGGTGCCGGTCGAGATCGGCCCGGCGCCCACGGCGCGCGAGAACCGCGCGATGGCCACGCACAGGTCGGTGTCGGAGCAAGCATTGAGGACGATCCCGAGCTTGTTGCCCGACAGACGGCCGATGCAGTCGTCGGCGCGCATCTCGCGGCGAATCCGACTGGCGACGCCCGCGATCACTTCATCGGCGATGTCGAATCCGTAGGCGTCGTTCAGGATCGCCAGATTGTCCACCGCCACCACGGCAAAGGCCGCGCTCGACTGAAAGCGGTCCGCCGCGTCGATCGCGGCGGCCAACTCCTCTATCAGCCGCGGCCGGTTCAACCCGCCGGTCAGCTCGTCCTGGTCACTGTGATAGATCAGCCGTTCGTCACGGGCACGCCGCTCGTTGACCGCGCGCACCACGCCGCGCGCCCTGGCAGGCCTGCCGTCGGGACCGGCGTACCAGCGCCCGTTGTCCTCGATCCACAGTTCCTTCTCGTCGGGGTCCTCGGTCAGGATCCGGTATTCGATGTGGTAGACAACGCCCTCGCCTTCGTCTCGCTGTCCCGTGCCGGTGACGGTGTCGTAGCGTCCGGAGGGGCCCTTGGGGTCGATCAGGCGCGCGTAGCCGCGACCCGACGCGAGCGCCTCGGGAGCGACCTTGAGCACTTCGGGCGCCTTGTTGCTCCAGATCAGCCGATCGGTGGCGAGGTCCCAGTCATAGGCCACGACGCCGGCAAGCGGCAGCACCTCCGTCGAGTCCAGGGACTCGGAGACGGAGCGATGCGCACCGGCCACGGTCGACTGGTCGGCAAGTCCAGCGATCTTCGCCAAATCCTGCTCCCCTTTTGGTCAGAACGTGCAAAGGCGGCCTAGTCCGATCGTCCATCGTCCCGCCGTTAGGTTAAAATTTCCCCAACAAACTATCTCGGGTTGAGACCATTCCGCGGCAAAATATGATTAAGATTCCGTTAGCGGTTGGCGCGGGGCTTGCTCCTGTACGGGCAAGGGGCCGATGCCGGTCCCGATCTGGAACGGAGACAAAGAATGACGCCGACACAGTCGTCCGTCAGGCCAAAGATGATCGAAATCGGGACGGTTCCAGCAATCCGGCCGGCGGCCGATCCGGGCACGGATGACCGCGACCGGCCGTCACGGGGCAACGCGACTTCGGCCGAACAGGCCCACCTCCCCGTCCCGGCTGGTAAACAGGAGGCCCCGGTTCCCGGACAATTCTCGGCATCCTTGCGGCCCCAGGCGCCGCTCGTCGCACAACTCATCGCGACCCATCTGGGCCTGCCTCAGACGCGCAATCTGCGCCGCGCCGGCAATGACCAGGCCCGGACGGCCTATCGTGATGCCGCGACCCTCGGCCCGGTGGCGCCCAGCCGCCGCGACCGCCGGATCTAGCATTCCATCCTAGAAACCGATCGCGCAGCCGTCCTTGCGCGGGTCTGAACCGCCGATCAGAACCCCGCGTTCGCGGTCGATCAGCACCATCTGGCCGCCCCCGAGCGGCATCGTGCGCCACCCGATCTCGTGGCCCCGTTCGGCAAGCCCGGCGGCGGTCGCCTCGGGAATGCCCGTCTCCAGCATGGTCAACTCGCCGTCGAAGAAGGCCCGCGGGGCATCGATCGCCTCCTGCGGGTCCATGCCGAAATCGATCAGGTTTCCGAGAACATGCGCGTGGCCGCAGGCCTGGTACTGGCCGCCCATCACTCCGAACACGGCGAGCGGCAGCCCGTCGCGCATCAGCAGGCCGGGGATCAGCGTGTGCATCGGGCGCTTGCGCGGGCCGACCTGATTGGGATGGCCGGGCGTCGTGACGAAGCCGCTGGCCCGGTTCTGCATCGCGACGCCGCTTGTCACCCCGATGATCCCCGAGCCGAAGGAGTCGAACAACGAATTGATGAACGAGACGGCCATGCCGTCCTGGTCGACCACGCAGAGATAGACCGTATCGGTCGCGTCGCGCGGGTCCACGGGACCGGGATCCGGCATGCGGCGGTCGGGCCGGATTCGCGCTGCCAGCCGGTCGACATAGGCCTCATCGAGCAGCATCGCGGCCGGAACGTCCGCGGTCGCCGGATCGCTGACGAACCGGTCGCGACAGGCATAGGCGAGCCGCGCCGTCTCGATTTCCAGATGCAGCCGCTCGGCGCCGACCGGGTCGAGACCCGACAGGTCGAAGCGCGACAGGATCGACAGCATCAGCAGCGCGACGATGCCCTGCCCGTTCGGCGGCAGCTCGCCGACCGACACCGAGCGATAGGGCGACAGCATCGGCTCGACCCAGTCCGCCTCGACGGCCGCCAGATCCTCCAGCGCCATGCAACCGCCGCGGCGGCCGATCGCGGCGACCAGGTCCTCGGCAACCGTCCCGGTATAGAACCCGGATGGCCCTTCGGCGGCCACCGTGCGCAACGTCGCGGCAAGCGCGGGATATGCCATCACGTCGCCGACGGACGGTGCGCGCCCCTCCGCGGTCAGGTAATGCCGGCGCCCGCCAACGTCCCGCGAAAGCCGGTCGACTTCGCCCGCCCAGTCGGCGGCGACACGCGGGGCCACCGCGACCCCGCGCTCGGCGAGGTCGATCGCAGGCGCCAGCGCACCGTCGAGCCCGATCGTGCCGAACCGCTCCAGGAGCCGTGCCCAGGCGTCGATGGCACCAGGCACCGTCACTGAGCAGCCGTGTCTGCCCGCCAGCGCCTCCGGCCCCGCTGCGGCCACCCGCTCCGGCGTCAGCGCGGCCGGCGCCCTGCCCGAGCCGTTGAGACCGTGCAGCGTGCCGTCCGGTTCGGCCACGATGGCGAAGCAATCGCCGCCTATCGACGTCATCTGCGGCTCGGCGAGCGGCAGGATCGCGGCGGCGGTGATCGCCGCGTCGACCGCGTTGCCGCCGCGCTTCAGGACATCGAGCGCCGCATCGGACGCCAGTGGATGCGAGGTCGCGACAAGGCCGCCGGTGGCGTAGACCGCCGAACGGCCAGGCTTCTGGAAGTCCCGGGTCATGCAGGTCAGGCGTCCCCGTGCGGACCGACGGCGAAATCGCGCCGGGCTCCGCGGATCGTGATCGAGAAACCGGCGACGACATCGACGAAGGCGATCGCCGTCATCAGGAAAAACGTCGACGTCGCGGCCCGCGGGACGAGCAGGAATTCGATGACGCAGCCGACGAAGACGACGGTCGACAGGATATGGTCGACGATCGATCCGGACCCGGTATGGGTCGCCTTCAGGATCTCGATGAACAGGAAGACCAGCGTGACCAGCAGGAAGATGTCCGAGGACGTCGCCGTCCAAACCGCGCCCGACGACATGGTCAGCGAGAAGACCGGCGCCTGCCAGTCGACGCCGCCGAAAACGAATTCGAGGACGTTGTAGCCGATCAGCGGCAGTATCATCAGCGGGACGCCGTACATGGCCTGTCTCCGTCACGAATCGATTGGTTGGCGTTTCCAGACATCTTGCAGACCGGCGATGCCGGGGCAAACCCCGACTCGGCCCGCGAAACGAAAAAGGCCGGCTCGAGGCCGGCCTTGTCGGTCAGTCGTAGGCTGCGGACGACCTCAGTCGTTGCCCTTCGGCTGCAGCACCTGCCGGCCGCGATACATGCCGGTCTTCAGATCGACATGGTGCGGACGGCGCAGCTCACCCGACTCCTTGTCCTCGACATAGGTCGGAGCCTTCAGCGCATCGGCGGAACGCCGGTGACCGCGCTTCATAGGCGTGGTTTTCCTTTTCGGTACGGCCATTTCTAATCTCCTGCAAACGGCGGCGCCGCAGGCGCCCGAAAGAGCGATCCGCTCCCGGCAGCCTCGGCGAAAGTACGGAAGTCGGCAGGCTTATAGCGCCAAGTAGAGCAAAACGGAAGTCCACATCGACGCAGAATCTTTATTTGTCCGGTTGGATGCATGTCACGTAGGCGCCGGCCTGGCGGGTACGCTTTTCGACAATTCCGGCAAGATGGGCGGTGGAGCGACCGGGTTTCACCGGGTTTCGCTCCAATGGATTGGGCAGAATCGCGGCCAGGCGCGCCGACTGGCGCAGGGACAGCTTCGCGGCGGGTACACCGAACCAGTACTGCGCGGCCGCCTCTGCGCCGAACACGCCCGGGCCCCATTCGACGACATTCAAGTAAATCTCGATCATCCGCCGCTTCGACCAGACGAAGTCCATGTAATAGGCCAGCGGCACCTCCAGCGCCTTGCGCACGTAGCTGCGCGACTGCCACAGGAACAGGTTCTTGGCGACCTGCATGGGGATGGTGCTCGCCCCCCGCGACGCGTCGGAATCGATGACCTCGCGCACCGCCGACCAGTCGACGCCGGCGTGTTCGCAGAACTTCCCGTCTTCCGACATGATCACGGCATAGGCGAGGTTTGGCGCGATGTCGGTGAGCGGCACCCACTGCTTCTTCACCGCCCCCCCGGAAAGGCGCGTCCAGACCTCGAGCGTCGAGAACGGCGGAGGCACGACGGCATAGAGGGGAACCAGGACGAGAGGCAGAGCGACCAGCACCACGGCGACGGTCACGGCAAGGCGGACGATCCGCCGCAGCGGGCCGCGCTTCCGCTTCCTCTTGCCGCCGTTGCGTTTCTGTCCCGCCTCCGGCGTCCCGCCTTTCGGGGCCGGCTTCCGGGAGGACTTTGCCGTTGCCATCGGCTGGCAATAGCGCCTCTGCCGGTCAGCCGGCAACCTTTCTGGCGATTTCATCGATCGCGCCGGACAGCAGTTGCCATCGTCGTCCGCCTCGGCCACAGTCGCCGCGAACAGCGACAGAGTCGGGTCGGGGACACCGGAAAAGCATGGCGACAACAGACTTCGAAGCCGACCTGGCGACGACCGGGAAACAGGTCGATGCCGCGCTCGAGACCCTTCTCGGCGAAGGGGCCCTGCCCAAGGGCCGCCTCGGCGGTGCCATGCGCCATGCCGTGCTTGGCGGCGGTAAGCGGCTGCGGCCCTACATCGTGCTGCGCAGCGCCGAATTGTTCGCCATTCCGGACGCCGCCGCCATGCCGACGGCCTGCGCGCTGGAACTGCTTCATTGCTACAGCCTCATCCACGACGACCTGCCGGCCATGGACGATGACGATCTGCGCCGCGGACGCCCGACCGTTCACCGCGCCTACGACGAGGCAACCGCGATCCTCGCCGGCGACACCCTGCTGACGCTCGCGTTCGAAGTCGTGTCCACTCCCGCACCTCAGGCCGATCCGGCGATTGCCGCGACGCTGGTGCACACGCTTGCCCGCGCCGCCGGGGCCACCGGTATGGCCGCGGGCCAGATCCTGGATCTCGAGGCCGAAGGCCGCTTCGACGGCGGCAAGCCGTTGTCGCTGTCGGAATCGCAGGTCAGCCATCTGCAATCGCTGAAGACCGGCTCCCTATTCCGCTTCGCCGCCGAGGCCGGCGCGATCCTCGGCAAGGCAAGCCCGGAAGACCGCGTCCGCCTCGCCCGCTACGGCGCCGCGCTGGGCCGCGCCTTCCAGATCGCGGACGACCTGCTCGACGAGGAGGCAAGCCCGGAGGAGCTGGGAAAGGCGACCGCCAAGGATCGGGCCAGGGGCAAGGCGACGTTGCCCGCCGTCATCGGCAAGGGCGCGGCGCGGGAGAGGCTGGCCGAATCCGTATCGGCGGCCCGCGAAGCGCTCGTGCCCTATGGCGACCGGGCCTCCCGCCTGCTGGCGGCGGCCGATTTCGCGGCGACAAGACGGAATTAGGCGGCTCGGTCGAACGGGACCCAGAGTATCGCCTTGAAACAGGATGAAGACGTCTCATCTATACGGACCGGGGACGGCCCCACGCATTGCGCGACTTCCGGATGAGGACGACCTCATTGACAGCAATTGAGGTGGGATATGCCGTGGCTCTTCCTTTTCGGCGCAGGGGTCTTCGAGATCTTCTGGGCACTCGGCCTGAAATACACTGACGGATTCACGCGGCTGTGGCCGTCGCTCGGCACGGCCGCATCGATGGTCATCAGCTTCATCCTGCTCGGCCTCGCGCTCCGCGACCTGCCGCTCGGCACCGCCTATGCCATCTGGACGGGAATCGGGACTGTCGGAACGGCAGTCCTCGGCATGATCCTGTTCGGCGAGCCGTCGGACGCCCTAAGGCTCTTCTGCATCGGCCTGATCCTCGCCGGCATCGTCGGGCTCAAGCTGTTCACCCCGCACTGAGGCGGAACACCCAGGGAAGCGGACCGGGCTACTCGGCCGCGTCGGCGTCCCGAGCAATACCGGCCGCCTGCCCGAACCGGCGCTCGATGTAGTCGATCACGATTTGCTTGAAATCGGCCGCGATCGTCGCCCCGCGCAGGGTCATCGCCTTGCTGCCGTCGATGAAGACGGGCGCGGCCGGCTGCTCGCCCGTGCCCGGCAGCGAGATGCCGATATCGGCATGCTTGGATTCGCCCGGACCGTTGACGATGCAGCCCATCACCGCGACGTTCATCGCCTCGACGCCGGGATATTTCTCCCGCCACGCCGGCATTTCGTCGCGGATGAAGTCCTGGATGTCCCGGGCAAGCTCCTGGAACACCGTCGAGGTGGTCCGCCCGCAACCGGGGCAGGCCGTGACGACGGGCAGGAAGGTCCTCAGCCCCATCGTCTGCAGCATCTCCTGGGCGACCTGCACCTCCTTGGTGCGGTCGCCGCCCGGCTCCGGCGTCAGCGAGACGCGGACCGTGTCGCCGATGCCTTCCTGCAGCAGCACCGCCATGCCGGCCGTCGAGGCGACGATGCCCTTCGAGCCCATGCCGGCTTCGGTGAGCCCGAGATGCAGCGCATGGTCGCTGCGGCGCGCGAGCATCCGGTAGACGGAAATCAGGTCCTGAACCTGGCTGACCTTGGCCGACAGGATGATGCGGTCGCGCGCCAGCCCGATTTCCTCGGCCCGCTCGGCCGACAGCAGCGCCGATTGCACGATCGCCTCGTGCATCACCGCGCGCGCCGATTTCGGCGTCGCGGAGGCCGCGTTCTCGTCCATCAGCCGGGTCAGCAGTTCCTGGTCCAGCGAGCCCCAGTTGACGCCGATGCGCACCGGCTTGCCGTACTTAAGCGCCGTCTCGATCATTGCCGAGAACTGCCGGTCGCGTTTCTCGCGAAAGCCGACATTGCCCGGGTTGATCCGGTATTTGTCGAGCGCCTCGGCGCAGGCCGGATGCTCCGCCAGGAGCTTGTGGCCGATATAGTGGAAGTCGCCGACGAGCGGCACCGTGACGCCGCGGGCCAGTAGCGCGTCGCGGATATGCGGCACGGCGGCGGCGGCCTCGTCGCGATCGACCGTGATGCGCACGAGCTCGGAGCCGGCCCGCGCGAGCGCGGCGACCTGGGCGACGGTGCCGTCGATATCGGCGGTGTCCGTATTGGTCATCGACTGGACGACGACCGGATGGTCGCCGCCGACGAAGACCCCGTAATCGGCTTGCCCGACCAGCACGCCGACCGTCTTGTGCCGCGGCGCCGGACCAAACTCTTCGAACTCTGCTGCGTCCATTGCGTATCGCTTCCTATTGCACCGACGTGGGCCGCGAGACGCCCGCGCAATGGCTGCACCGGCCCTCGATCTCGACCACCGCCAGATCGGGGCTGAAATCGCTGTCCCGCGCCACCTTCCCGATCGCCGCTTCGACGTCTTCCGCCGGTGCCTCGCCGACATTGCCGCAGTCCCGGCAGATCAGGAACACCGTCCCCTCGTGCGCCGCGTCGCCGATCATGCAGGCGACATAGGCGTTGCGGCTCTCGATCCGGTGCGCGAGCCCCTGCTGAAGCAGGAAATCGAGGGCCCGGTAGACCGTGATCGGGGCCGGTCGTTTCCCGTTCTCGGCCATCATGTCGAGAATTTCGTAGGCCCCCATCGGGCGATGGCTCTGGGCCAGCACGTCGAGCACCTTCTCGCGCTGGCTCGTCAGCCGGACGCCGCGCCGCCGGCACACCGCGCGCGCTACCCGCACCACGCGGTCGGCGCAGACGTCGTGATCGTGGCCGGGATTCGGGAAGTCCGACATATCGCGTTCCTTAACGCCATTTCCGGCGCCAAACCAGTGCAGGGGCTTCAGTATAGCCGGTCGGAGGCCGCGATACAGCGACGTCCCGGCTTCACGCCTTTGCTGCAGCGCAATATATCCTATGTAGTCCGTCACGGACGCGCTGCCAGTAGAAAGGGCTTCGAATGACTCTCAAGGGTAAATCCGCCGTCGTCACCGGCTCCACCTCCGGCATCGGCCACGCCATCGCGGACGGCCTGGCCAGGCATGGCGCCAACATCACGCTCAACGGGTTCGGCGACCCGGCGGAAATCGAGGCGACACGCGCCGAAATGGCGGACAAGCACAAGGTCGAGGTGCGCCATTCGCCGGCCGACATGACCAGGCCGGACGAGATCGCCGCCATGATCGCCGACGCGGAAAAGGCGTTCGGTTCCGTCGACATCCTCGTCAACAATGCCGGCATCCAGTTCGTCTCGCCGGTCGAGGACTTTCCGGTCGAGAAATGGGACGCGATCATCGCGATCAACCTGTCCGCCGCCTTCCACGGCATGCGCGCCGCGGTTCCCGGCATGAAGAAGCGCGGCTGGGGCCGCATCATCAACACCGGATCGGCCCACGCCCTCGTCGCCTCGCCCTACAAGGCGGCTTACGTGGCGGCCAAGCACGGCCTCGCCGGCCTCACCAAGACCGTCGCCCTGGAGACCGCCGAGCACGGCATCACGGTCAACACCATCTGCCCCGGCTACGTCTGGACTCCGCTTGTCGAGAAGCAGGTCCCCGACACCGCCAGGGCCCGCGGCATCAGCGAGGAGGCGGTCAAACGCGACGTCCTGCTCGCCGCCCAGCCGACGAAGGAGTTCGTCACCGTGGACGAGGTCGCCGACATCGCGGTGTTCCTCTGTTCCGACGGCGCCCGCTCGATCACCGGCTCGCTGCTGCCGGTCGACGGCGGCTGGACGGCGCAGTAGTCCGATGGCCGCCCGAAAGGCCCCCCGAAAGGCCGCCGCCAAAGGCGCACGGGCCGCGCAGCCGGCGAAGCCGGCGCCGCAGCCCTTCGACATCGACGCCCCCGTCGATGGTCATACGCCGATCAATCTCGCCCTGCAGGGCGGCGGCGCGCACGGCGCCTTCACCTGGGGCGTGCTCGACTGGATCCTGGAGCGGGGGCCGCTGAAGATCGACGGCATCAGCGGCACGAGCGCCGGCGCCATGAACGCCGTCGCGCTGGTGTCGGGCTACCACAAAGGCGGCCCCGACGGAGCCCGGCAGGCGCTGGAGGACTATTGGCGCGCCGTCAGCCGCAGCTCGCGGATGTCGCCGGTCCAGCGCACCGTCGTCGACCGGATGATGGGCAACTGGAGCCTGGACTGGTCGCCCGGCTTCATGATGGTCGATCTCATCAGCCGTTTCGTGTCGCCCTACGAGTTCAACCCGCTCAACCTCAACCCGCTGAAGGACCTGCTCGAGGAGATCGTCGATTTCGACGCGGTCCGCGCCTGCGACTCGGTCCGGCTGTTCCTGTCGGCGACGAATGTGCGCACCGGCAAGGTGAAGCTCTTCCATAACCGGGAGATCACGGCCGACCACGTGATGGCCTCGGCCTGCATTCCGCTGATGTTCCAGGCCGTCGAGATCGACGGCGTTCCCTACTGGGACGGAGGGTACTCCGGCAACCCGGCGCTGTGGCCGTTCTTCTACGAGACCGAGACTCGCGACCTGCTGCTGATCCAGATCAACCCGATCGAACGGCCCGAAACGCCCAAGTCCGCCCGCGAGATCCTCAATCGCATGAACGAGATCACCTTCAACTCCTCGCTCCTCAAGGAGCTGAGGGCGATCGAGTTCGTCGACCGGCTGGTCGAACAGGGCGTCTTGCCCGCTGACCGCTACCGGCAGATCCGCGTTCACGTGATCGACGGCGGCGAATCCCTGAACGGCCTGACCGCCTCCAGCAAGTTCAACGCCGAGTGGAAGTTTCTTACCTTCCTGCGCGACAGCGGCCGCGCCGCCGCCGAGCGCTTCGTCGAGCAGTTCCATCGGAACCGCGGGGAACAATCGACCGCCGACATGCGCCGCATATTCGAGTAGCGCGGGATTGGCGGGTGCGCTCCCGCGTGCTGAAATCGGCGCATGACAGCAATCGAGATCCGTGTCGCCGATATCACGACGCTGCCCGTCGACGCGATCGTCAACGCGGCGAACGAAGCGCTGATGCCCGGCGGCGGCGTCTGCGGCGCGATCCACCGCGCCGCCGGTCCCGAACTTGCCGAGGAATGCCGGACGATCGGCAATTGCCCGACCGGCGAGGCGCGCATCACCGGCGGCTACCGCCTGCCCGCCGGCCACGTCATCCATACGGTCGGCCCCGTCTGGCAAGGCGGCTCTGCCGGCGAGGACGGGTTGCTGGCACGCTGCTACCGGGCGTCCCTGGACCTCGCCAGAGACCATGGCCTGAGGACCGTCGCCTTTCCGGCGATCTCGACGGGCATCTTCGGCTTCCCGCCCGACCGTGCCGCGGAGATCGCGGTCCGGACGGTGCATGACGTGGCCGAAGCCGCGCCGGACGCCTTCGACGGCATTGTCCTGTGCTGTTTCGACGAGGCGTCGGCGAAGCGACACGAGCAGGCGGCCGAAGCAGCCTCCATTCCTGCAACCCGCCTATGACGACGGGACCACTTCCATCCTGGCCGCGCCCGGCTAGGATGGCGGTCCTTTTTCGCCGGACGGGAAATGATGACAGAAGAAAATCGGCAGAACACCGGCCCACTCGCCGGCATCCGCATCCTTGACCTCACCCGCATCCTGGCCGGGCCGACCTGTACCCAGCTTCTTGGCGACCTCGGTGCCGACGTGATCAAGATCGAGCGGCCCGGCGAGGGTGACGACACCCGCAAGTGGGGTCCGCCCTACGTGAAGGACGCCGACGGCCGGGACACGGACGAAAGCGCTTACTACCTCTCGGCCAATCGCAACAAGCGCTCGCTCGCCGTCGATGTCGCCAGGCCCGAGGGCGCGGCGCTGGTGAAGCGGCTGGCGGCGAAATGCGACGTCTTCGTCGAGAACTTCAAGGTCGGCGGGCTGGCGAAGTACGGTCTCGCCTACGACCACCTGAAGGACGAGCTGCCGGGCCTGGTCTATTGCTCGATCACCGGCTTCGGCCAGACCGGCCCGAACCGGATGCGCGCCGGCTACGACTATCTGGCGCAGGGCATGGGCGGCATCATGTCGATCACCGGCGTGCCCGGCACCGAGCCGGTCAAGGTCGGCGTCGCCATCGCCGACGTGATGTGCGGCATGTATGCCTCCACCGCGATCCTCGCCGCGCTGCGCCACCGCGACGCCACCGGCCAGGGCCAGTACATCGACATCGGCCTGGTCGACACCCAGGTCGCCTGGCTGATCAACGAGGGCACCAACTACCTAACCTCAGGACAGGTGCCGGTCCAGCGCGGCAACGCCCACGCCAATATCGTGCCCTACCAGGTGTTCGAGACCGCGGACGGCCATGTCATCGTCGCCGTCGGCAACGACAGCCAGTACAGGCGCTTCTGCGATTTTCTCGGCGCCCCGGAGCTTGCCGCGGAGCCGTACGCGACCAACAGCGCCCGCGTCTCCCATCGCGACGAGCTGGTGCCCAAGATCGCCGAACGGCTGAAGACCCGCAAACGCGACGACATCCTGCAGGGCCTGGAGGCACGCGGCGTGCCGGCCGGTCCGGTCAACACCATCGCCGACGCCTTCGCCGAGCCGCAGGTGGCCGCGCGCGACATGAAGATCGCGATGGACCATCCGCTCGCCGGGTCCGGCGCCGTGGATCTGATCGGCAATCCGCTGAAATTGTCGGAGACGCCCGTCAGCTATCGCAATCCGCCGCCGTATCTCGGACAGCATACCGACGACGTGCTCGCGGACGTGCTGGGCCTCGATGCGGCCGAACGCGACAAGCTGCGCGATTCCGGCGTGATCTGAGCTAGGATTCGCGTCGGTTCACTGATTCGACGGCCGAAGGGCCGCTCAATGCTCGACGCGCATCCTGTCCTGCTCGGAACGATCGGCAGCCTGCTCGCCGGGGCGATGACGTCCGTCGGCGCGCTTCCGGTGTTTTTCGGCCGGGACATTTCCACGCGAACGCAGGATGCCCTGCTCGGGTTTGCCGCCGGCGTCATGCTGGCGGCCTCGTTCTTCTCGCTGATCATTCCCGGCCTCGACGCCGCCGGGCAGCTTTACGACAGTACGTTCGCGGCCGCGACGATCTGCGTCGGCGGCCTCGTTCTCGGCGTCGCCACGATCGCCTGGATCAACGAATCCGTCCCGCACGAGCACTTCCTGCTCGGCCCGGAAGGGCCGGCCTCCCCGAGCCTCAGGAAGATCTGGCTGTTCGTGATCGCCATCACGATCCACAACTTCCCCGAAGGCCTGGCGGTCGGCATCGGTTTCGGCGCCGGTGATTTCGCCAACGGGCTGTCGCTCGCCACCGGCATCGGACTGCAGAATGCGCCGGAGGGCCTTGCGGTCGCCGTCGCGCTGGCCTCGCAGGGCTATTCGCGAACGAGCGCCTTTCTGATCGCGTCGGCGACCGGAATCGTCGAGCCGGTCGGCGGACTGCTTGGCGCCGGCGCGGTTTATTTTTCGCAACCGCTCCTGCCCTGGGGCCTCGCCTTCGCCGCCGGCGCCATGCTCTACGTCATCAGCCACGAGATCATCCCGGAGACGCACAGCCGGGGAAACCAGAACCAGGCCACCGCCGGTCTGGTGGTCGGCCTTGTGGTCATGATGTTCCTCGACGTGACGCTCGGCTGAGGTCCACGGGACGCCACAGCACCGCCGTCGGTCTCCTAGAACGCGTCGTCGAAGCCGGTCAGGACATTGACGGCGTTGATGCCGATCTCGTCGACCGCGTAGCCGCCCTCCATCAGGATCACGGTCGGCAGGCCCAACCCGGCCATCGTCTTGCCGATATCCAGATAGTCGGCGCTCGTCAGCTTGAACTGCGAGATCGGGTCCTTCTCGAACGTGTCGACGCCGAGCGACACGACGACCGCGTCCGGGGCGTAGGAGGCGACCTCGTGGCAGGCATCCCTCAGCGCCTGCCCCCAGGCGTCGTAGGCCGTGCCCCATTCCATCGGGTAGTTGACGTTGTAGCCTTCGCCCCGCCCGGCGCCGATCTCATCGGCATAGCCGAGGAAGTAGGGATATTCCTGCCTGGGATCGCCGTGCAGCGACAGGAACTGCACGTCGGCACGCTCGTAGAAGATCGTCTGCGTGCCATTGCCGTGATGATAGTCGATGTCGAGGACGGAAATCCTCTCGGCGCCCTGGTCGCGTAGCCACTGGGCGGCGATCGCGGCGTTGTTGAGGAAGCAGTAGCCGCCGCAATAGTCGCCGGCGGCGTGATGGCCGGGCGGGCGGCACAGGCCGAAGGCCACCCGCTCGCCATCCTTGACCAGCCGCGCCGCCGTCAGCGCCACGTTGGCGCTCGCCCGGACCGCCGGCCAGGTGCCCGCTGTGATCGGCGCGCCGGCGTCGAAGGAGAAGTAGGAGAGCTTGCCGTCGATCTCCTCCGGCTCGATCGCGCGCAGGCCGCGCACCGGCCAGACGAGCGGCAGCGCGTCCCACTCCCGGCCCGTCTCCTTCCACATGTCCCACGCCGTCTCGAGGAACGCGAGGTAGCGCCCGTCATGTACCCGCGCCAGCGGCGCGACCCCGAAATCCTCCGGCGCCAGGATCTCGCCGAGCCCCACCTCCTTGACGCGCGCCAGGATGATGTCGGCGCGCTGCGGCCTTTCGTGCGCGGGCATCAATGTCCCGTCGACCAGCTCCTTCTTCGCGGCATGCAGGCGGTGATCGTCGGAATAGACGGTTTTCATGGATCGGGATCCTCGGCTGGGCTGCGACCGGCCCTGTCTAGCGAATTCAGGCGGGCGCGCCCAGCCGCGCCGCCACATTAGCCGAGAAACAATCGAAACGGTCAGCGGCCGGACGGAAACGTCGGCGATGTCGTTCTGCAAACCGCATCCGGTTTGCTCGCGCCCCGTCCCAACACGGGGAGTGGCCCAACACGAGGAAAGGCACACACGACATGAACCAGATGTTTCGACCGGATACCGACCGGGCCCAGGAATTCGAGGGCCGCGTGGTCGGCATGATCAACGACGGCGCCCTGTGCCTGATGGTGGCGATCGGCCATCGCACCGGCCTGTTCGACACGATGGCGGGCATGGCCTGGGCGAACAGCGCCGAAATCGCCGAAGCCGCCGGCCTGCAGGAACGCTACGTTCGCGAATGGCTGGGCGCCATGACCGTCGGGCGCATCGTCGACCACGATCCCGACACCGGCACGTACCGGCTTCCGGACGAGCATGCCCGCGTTCTCACGCGCGACGGCGAGGGCGACAACATGGCGGTCGCGGCGCAGATCATCCCGGTTCTCGCCAACGTCGAGACGGACATCGTCGACTGCTTCCGCGAGGGCGGCGGCGTGCCCTACGAGAGGTTCGATCGCTTCCACGAGGTGATGATGGAGGACTCGAACCAGACGGTCGTTCCCAACCTCGTCGACAAGATCCTGCCCCTCGTCGACGGGCTGGTCGGAAAGCTGGAGAGGGGCATCCGGGTTCTCGACGTCGGCTGCGGCCGCGGCCGCGCCCTCAACAGTCTGGCCGCCGCCTTCCCGAACTCCACCTTCGTCGGCTACGACCTGTCGGACGACGCCATTGCCTTTGCGCGCGCGGAAACCCGGCAGCAGGGCAGCACCAACGTCGCGTTCTACAGCCGCGACGTCACCGATCTCGAGGCAACCGTCGAGGCGACGGCGTTCGACCTCGTGCTGACCTTCGACGCCATCCACGACCAGGCCGATCCGATGGCGGTGCTGCGCGGCATCCGCCGGGCCCTGAAGGACGACGGCGTCTACATCTGCCAGGACATCAGGGGCTCGCACCATCATCACGGCAACATGGACCACCCGCTGGCGCCGTTTCTCTACACGGTCTCGACCATGCACTGCATGACCGTATCGCTCGCCCAGGGCGGCGAGGGCCTCGGCACCATGTGGGGCTGCGAGACGGCCCTGTCCTACATGGCCGATGCCGGCTTCTCGTCGGTGACACAGTACGAGCTCGAGCACGACATCATGAACGTCTACTACGTCTGCCGCCCCTGAGCCGTGGTGGACGCCCCGCCATCGGGCTCAGGCGGCGATCGTCCCGGGAAAGCTGCTATGGTTGGCTTCCCGGGAATGGTCGTCGCCTGTCCGACAGTCGTCTACGCGCTCGACACGCTGACGTGCTTGGCGCTCCAGGAGCCGGGCCAGACCTCGGCGGCGCCGGCCCGCTTCTGGCGGATGACGCCGATCGGAATGTCGCGGGCGATCAGGAACGGTCCGTCGCCCTGATTGCCGTCGACCAAGTCGTTGTCGACCGGGCCGATCGTCGAATGGATGCCGGTGAAGCCGAGCTCGGTCTCGCAGGGCATGTAGACGGCGCATCCCGAGACGTTCTGGTCGTTCTGGGTGGTTCCCGGCGCCGCACCGACGCAGCCGGTCACGGCAACCGCGCTCATCAGCTCCACCGCGCGCGCCTTGGCACAGCCGAACACGCGGCTGTAGCCCGACAGATAGTAGGTCATCGACGGCACCATCAGGAGATCGACGTTCTGCGGCGCGAGCAGGCTCGACAGCGCCGGCATCTCGACGTCGAGGCAGACCAGCATGGCGAGCCGCAGGCCCTCCCACTCGACGATGCGGATCTCGTCTCCGGTCGCAAGGTGCCAGCTGTCCGGGTCCTGTTCGCCCGGCGTCAGCGCCAGCTTGTCCTGGTGGATGGCGCGGCCGTCCGGCAACAGCAGCCAGGCGCGGTTGCGGCAGCCCGCCTCCGCCGGCCACGGCATGGTGCCCGCCAGCAGCGCGACACCGTACTTTTCCGGCAGCGGCGTCAACAGCGCCAGGGCCTCGGCGGCCTGATCGGCCATCCAGCCGATTTCCTCGGTCGGCTTCAGCCCCTCCGGCTTGAAACTCAGCCACTGCTCGGCGGCATACTCGGGCATCACCAGGATCTTCGCCCCGGCGTCCGCCGCCTCCGCCATTTTGGCCTCGACGCGCGCCGCCCAGCCGGCGAGCCCGTTTACCGGCACGGACAGATTGGTCGCCCACAGGGCAATGGTGAGTGTGTCGTTCACGTCTGGCTCTGCCTCCGTCGTCTCTGGCTGGGGTTTATAGGGCGGAGCGGGCCTGCGGGCGAACCGAAGGCCCGTGCCGGGCCTTCGGCAGCCGAAGCAGTTACTTCTGCAGCTCGGTCCAGATCGCCGTGTGGAGCGCGCGAACGTCCTGCGGGCAGTCGGGAATGAACCGGCCCTTGTCCGCGAACTCGGCCGGAACGTTGATTTCCGGTGCCGACTTCATGTCATCCGGCATGAACTCCTGCGAGCCCTTGATGCCGTTGCCGTAGCGGGCGAAGGCGGAGATCAGCGCCGCGTTCTCCGGTTCCATGATGAAGTTCTGGAACAGCTTGGCGTTCTCGACGTTCTTGGCATCGGCCAGAACGGCGACCGAGTCCATCCACAGGATGTAGCCTTCCTTCGGATAGCCGTAGACGATGTCCGGGTTCTGCAGCCGGGCACGCAGGGACGACCCGTTCCAGTTGACGCTCGCCATCACGTCGCCGGCGGCGAGCTTGTCGGACATGCCGTAGTCCATCGACAGCCACTTGGGCTTGGCGGCGACCAGACCGTCCCGGACCTTCTTCAGAATGGTCTTGTCGTCTTCGCAGACCTTGCCGCCTTCATAGAAGATCGCGAGATGCAGGACGTCACCCATTTCCGGGATGATGTTGACCTTGCCGGCCAGCTCTTCCGGCGGGTCCATGAAGATCGCCGAGGTGTTCGGGTCGCCGGAATAGGCGGACGTGTTGACCGCGACCCCGGTCGATCCCCACTGCCACGGCACGGTGTAGTGGCGGCCCGGATCCCAATCGACGTTGATCCAGCGCTCGTCGACGTTCTTGAAGTTCTCCATCTGGTCGGGGCGCGACTCCAGCAGCAGCCCCTCGCGAACCCAGACCGGCACGTAGCTGGCAGACGGGACGACGATGTCGAAGCCGTGGCCGCCCGCCTTCACCTTGGCGAGCGCGGTGGTATTCGAATCGTAGTCGGTGACGGTGACCTTGACGTCGAATTTCTCCTCGAACTTCTTGATCAGTTCGGGGCTGGTGTAGTCGCCCCAGTTGTAGATGTTCAGTTCGCCGGCCGCCGAGGCGATCGCCGTCGAAGCCAGCAGCGCAGCGACCGCGGCGCTCGTGGTCAGGTTCCACTTCATATTCATTCTCCCTCGTTGATTGGCCCCGCCCGGACGTCGCCGGGCGACAGGGGGCCTCTACTTCCTTCTTCGATTTAGGAAGAAGAAAACCGTCACCAGCCCGATTGATATCCCCAGGAAAACCGTGGAGATGGCATTCATCTCGGGCGTCAGCGTTCGCCGAATTTGCCCCAGCATGTAGGTCGGCAGCGTGTCCTGCCCCGCCGACTTGACGAACTCGGTAATCACCACGTCGTCCAGCGAGATGACGAAGGCCAGCATGGCGCCGGCCAGTATGCCGGGCCATAGCAACGGCAGCGTGACCCGCCGGAATGCCATCCACGGCGTGGCGTAGAGATCGGCCGCGGCCGCCTCCAGCGTCAGGTCCATGCTTTCCAGCCGCGCCCGGATGGGCAGATAGGCGAATGGAATGCAGAAGGCGCTATGGGCGGCGATCAGGTATCCGAGCCCGGAATAGCCGGTCGCGACCTTGATCATCGCGAAGAAGATCAGCAGCGCGACCGCGCTGACGATCTCCGGAACCATCAGCGGCTGATTGATGAGCGCGTAGATCACGGTCAATCCGCGATACGGCCGGGTTCGCGTCGTGGCCAACGCCGCCATGGTGGCGAGCGTCGTGGCGATCGCCGCGGCCCAGCTTGCGATGATGACCGAGCGGATGGAGGCGTCCTGCACCTGCTCGTTCTCCCAGGCCGCGGCGTACCAGCGCCAGGAGAACCCTTCCCAAACGGCAACGGAGGTGCCGGCGTTGAACGAATAGACGACCAGCGTGATGATGGGCGCGTAGAGCGCCACGAAACAGATGATCGCGACCGTGGTGAAGCCGGGCAGCCGCTTGACCGAGAACGGCCGGGTACGGGCGCGGGCCTCAGCCATGGCCGGCATCCGATCGCGCCGCGTTACGCACATAGGTGACCAGCGCCACCATGACGATCGCCAGAAGCGTGATCGACAGCGCCGCCCCGAGCGGCCAGTTGCGCCCCTGCCCGAACTGCAGCTCGATCAGGTTGCCCAGCATCAGGTTCTTCCCGCCTCCGAGCACCCGCGGCGTCACATAGGCGCCAAGCGAGGGAATGAAGACGAGAATGGCGCCGGCCACGATGCCGGGCTTCACCGCCGGAACGATCACGCGCCTGAGCGCCTGGAAACGGGTCGCGTAGAGATCGTAGGCGGCCTCGACGAGTCGAAAGTCGAGCTTCTCCATCGATGCGTAGAGGGGCAGCACCATCAAAGGCAGATAGACGTACGCCATGCCGAGCAGGATGGCGAAATCGGTGAACAGCATCTGGATCGGCTGCTCGATGATCCCGGTCGTCATCAGGATGGTGTTGATGATGCCCTCGTTGCGGATCACCTCCATGATCGCGAAGGTCCGGATCAGGAGGTTCGTCCAGAACGGGATCGTGATCAGGAACAGCCAAAGTTCGCGGTACTGCGGCGGCCGCGTGGCGATGAAATAGGCGGTCGGAAAGCCGAAGATCAGCGTCAGCACCGTCGTCAGGAACGACAGTTGCACCGAGCGCCAGAGGATCGACAGATGCGCGTCGGCGAGGCCGATCGTTTCGTCGAAGATATCGCGGGCGAACACGACCTGGAACCAGCCCTGCAACGAGAACTGCCATTCGACGCCGCCGTAGGGATCGGGCGTCAGGAACGAATAGACTAGGACGATCAGCAGCGGTCCGGACGCGGCCGCCAGCAGCAGGACGAGCGCCGGCACCGCGAGCAGCCACTTGCCGCGCACCTCCCGGCGCCGCGCTTCTTCGACATACGCGTGTTTGGACCGTGCGGGATCAGGCGTCGCGGGGTCGGGCGCCGACGCGCCGGATTGCGAGGTCGAGGTTGCCTCCTGCGCCGCCATGTCAGTCCCGCAGCACCTGCACGGAGTGCGCGCTCAGGTGAATGCCGACGGGGCTACCCTGCTGCCGCGCCTCCGCGTACCCGCGGGCGTTCTGCGCGCGGACGGTGAACAGGCCGCCGTCGGCGAGACGGACGTGATAATGCGTGTCGGTACCGAAATAGACGACGGTCTCCAGCGTTCCCGACAGCATCGCGGTGCCCGCGTCCTCGGCGAGCGCGGCATGTTCCGGCCGCACCACCGCGGTGACGCGCCCGGCCGGCCTCATGCCGTCGGGAACGTCCGCGTCGATCTCGACCCCGGAGGGCAGTCTGAGCCGCGCGGTGCCGTTCGCCGCCGACACCACGTCGGCCTCCATCAGGTTGGTGTCCCCGATGAAGTTGGCCACGAACCGGTCGGAGGGGTGATCGTAGATCTCGCGCGGCTGCCCGACCTGGAGGATCGACCCGTTGCTCATGACCGCGATGCGGTCCGACATGGTCAGCGCCTCTTCCTGGTCGTGCGTGACGAAGACGAAGGTGATGCCGGTCTCGTTCTGCAGCCGCTTCAGCTCGATCTGCATTTCCTTGCGGAGTTTCAGGTCGAGCGCCGAAAGCGGTTCGTCGAGCAGCAGCACCTTCGGTTGCGGCGCCAGGGCCCGGGCGAGCGCCACGCGTTGCTGCTGGCCGCCGGAAATCTGACTGGTCCGCCGGTTCTTCAACGCCTCCATCCGCACCAGGCGGAGCATGTCGTCGACCGTGGCGGCGACCTCCGGCTTCGCCTTGCCCAGCATCTCCAGCCCGAAGCCGATATTGCCGGCGACCGTCATGTGCGGAAACAGGGCGTAGTTCTGGAAGACGGTGTTGACCGGTCGCTTGAACGGCGGCAGGCCGGAAATGTCCTCGCCGTTCAGGAGGATCGTGCCGGCGGTGGGGTGATCGAAGCCGGCGATCAGCCGCAACAGCGTGGTCTTGCCGCAGCCCGACGGCCCCAGCAGCGTGAAAAACTCGTTTTCGCGGATTTCAACGCTGACATTGTCCAGTGCCAGGACGCGATCGGCTCCCTCGCCGAAAGCCTTGGTCACGTTGCGCGCTTCGACAGCCGTCTTGGCCAACCGAACACCCCCCAATCCGTCAACTTTTCGGAAAATGGTATCACGGAACCGGGTCGGCGCAAGAGGCACCGCCGGTTTTGCTGACTTAACAATGGCTTTCGCCGTGACCTGCGTAGCGGCCCGAGAGCGAAATTTGTGATCACAAGCGGCAGTTTACATCAACCGGCCGTCCCCTGCATGGTTTCGGTGTCGGATCCCGCCGCCACGAACTGTGGCGCATCAGAGCAAACGGCGCACATGCAGGGCCTCCCCGGCCTCCGCGACGAACCCGTCAAGGTCCGCCCTGGTGAGGAGGCCCGTCTGGGTGTCGATGTGCCGCACGACGGATGCGGCATTGGCCGCCGCGGCCGCCAGCGCCCGTTCCGGACCGTCGTCGCGCACGAGCGCGGCGGCGAGCGTGGCGGCGAACGCATCGCCGGCGCCCGCCGTGCCGGCCACCGCCACCTGCAGAGGCGGACAGAAAAAGAGGGCGTCGCGCGCCCAAAGATAGGCGCCCCGGGTTCCATCGGTTACCGCCACGTAGCTCGGCCCCATGCTGCCGACCGCGGCGCAGAACCCTTCCAGCGACATGTCGAAGCCGGAGCCGTCGAGGCCGCGGCGCATCAGATCGGGCGCGTCGTGGGGAATGTGCGGAGCCGCCTTGTCCGGCAGTCGCGCCGCCAGGCCGGGCATCAACGCCTCGGCCTCGACCCGGTTGATGCTGATCAGATCGATATCGGCCAGCGCCGCGAAGAACGCTTCCCGGCGCGAGGTGAGTTGCCGTATGCCCGGATTGGCCGAGACGAACGCGCCGGCGCGGCGCGCGGCGCCGACAATATGGCCATGCTGATCGGCTGAGGTGTTGCTGAGGCCGGAAACGTGGACGAGCTGGGCGCCGTGGAACGCGTCTTCGGGCACGTCCTCGCGCGAAATCAACGTATTGGCGCCGCGGAACGTGAAGATCGACGCATTGCGGTCGTGCGAGGAGATCATCACCGTGATGCCGGTATCGAGGCTTTCGCTCTGGCGAACCAGGTCCCCGGACAGGCCCTCCGCGTCGAATGTCTCCAGGATCTTGGCCGCGTTCAGATCGGTGCCGAGCTTGACGACCGGTGCTACCGCATAGCCGAGCCGCGCCAGGCAGACGGCGGTGTTCACGGCGCCGCCGCCGGGATGGATGGTGATGCTTTCGGCCTCTATCTTGCGCCCCTCCTCGAGCAGCAGGAACGAGGCGGTAACGTTCGTCATGGTCACGCGCTCGATATCGCGGTCGGCGATCACGGTGATGATGTCGACCGTGGCCGACCCGACCGTGACGGCCCGCTGTGGCACAGTATCCTGGCGCATGGGATCGGGGCGCATGGGATCGGGGCGCTGGTTATCGGTCATAAACCACTTTCTTCGTGTCCGTCCGGCCTGGTTCGGTGGGATCGCGGTCGTAATCGCGCCGCCGCGTGCGCGTTTTGCGATGAAAGAGCGCCTGCGGGCCTAGATGCCGCTTCTGCGAAATTGCCAAGGGGATCGCATGGAAGTCAGCGATCATGCCGATACAAGGACGGCACCGGAAAGCAATGCCGGCAAATCATATTTACGGTTTCCTTGTTCGCTTAGGTAAAAATTAAGCGCGTCTGATGTCGTTCCTTTTACCAAATCGCGGATAGATGGTCCAAGTTTGCGAAATTTTGACCAACTGCCTTCAGATTCGGGACGGTCGACGCGAGCCTTGGGACGTAAATGCTTTTACGCAGACTCCTCGCGACACGCCAAGACGATGCGCAACTCTCGCCTGAAATTCGCGCAGCGCTGGTTGAGTCGTTGTTCGCACCGCTGTCGTCCTTGGCGGTGGGCGCGATCGCGTGCGGCATTATCGGCGCGGCGGTCGCGATCAAGGCCGACGATTCCGCGATCATGGCGATCTCGATCGCGATCTTCGCGGTTGGCCTGCTGCGTGTCGTTTCCGCCGTCATCTACAAGCGGCGCAAGCTTGCCGCGGATGTCGCCACGCAGATCTGGGAACGGATCTACGAATACGGCGCCTGGGGCTTTTCCGCGCTTCTCGGACTGCTCTGCTACATCACGCTGACGCATACCACGGACGCGACGCTGCATCTGGCGGTCGCCACCACCGCCGCCGGATACGCCGCCGCCATTTCGGGCCGCAACGCGGGACGGCCGATCATCGCGGTCGGCCAGCTCACCCTCACCACGCTTCCGCTTGCGATCGCGCTGCTCATCTATCCGGACTGGCTCCACAAGGCGCTGGGTTTCGTCATCCTGATGTTCATCTACGGGATGATCGACATCACCCTGTCCATTCGCGACATCATCATCCAGGCGCTGACGATGACGCGCAAGGAAGCGGCGCTGGCGGCCCGCTACGAGGAGCAGGCCAACCGCTTCGACATAGCGCTCAACAACATGTCGCACGGCCTGTGCATGTTCGACGATCAGGACAGGCTCAAGGTCTGGAATGCCCGCTTCATCGAGCTGCTCAATCTGTACGACGCGCCGATCAAGGTCGGCACGACGATCCGCGAGCTGGTCCGGTATTCGATCCGGGCGGGCAATCATTCCGGCCTCGGCGTCCGTTCGATCGTCTACGAGCTCACCCGCGGCCTGAGGCAGGACCACCACGGCCAGGTCTTCGTATCCGTCGACGGCGAGCGCATCATGGCCCTGTCGCGCCGGATGATGGCCGACGGCGGCTCGGTCGTCATCCTGGAGGATGTCACCGAGCGCAAGGCCGCCCAGGAGCGGATCGCCTATCTCGCCCGCTACGACGACCTGACCGGCCTGCCGAACCGCAACCACTTCCGCGAGCGCATCAACGAGATGCTGGAGATCGTGCGCGAAGGCGGCAATCAGATCGCCCTGCACCTGATCGACATCGACCGGTTCAAGCAGGTCAACGACACGCTTGGACATCCGATCGGCGACAAGCTGCTAAAGGAGGTGTCGCGGCGCCTCGGCTCCGTCGTGCGCACCGGAGACATGATCGCCCGTTTCGGCGGCGACGAGTTCGTCATCCTGCAGTCGACCCCGTCGCGTCGTCAGGATTCCGGCCGTCTCGCCCGCCGGCTGGTTAAGGCCCTGTCGGTGCCGTTCGACGTCGAGGGGCACCGCATCGACATCGGCGCCTCGATCGGCATCGCGGTCGCGCCGCAGGACGGCATCGATGCCGACGAGCTGATCAAGAACGCCGACATGGCGCTTTACGCCGCCAAGGGCAACGGCGGCGGCGAGCATCGCTTCTTCGCCGCCGAGATGGAGGAGCGCGCCCAGGCCCGGCGCGCGCTCGAACTCGACCTGCGGGACGCGCTGTCGCGCAACGAACTGGAGGTCTTCTATCAGCCGCTGATCGACCTGAAGACCGGTGCCATCACCACCTGCGAGGCGTTGCTGCGCTGGCACCATCCCGAGCGCGGCTACATTTCGCCGGCGGAGTTCGTTCCGATCGCGGAGGAGACCGGACTCATCATCTCGATCGGCGAATGGGTCCTACAGCGCGCCTGCCAGGACGCGGCCAGCTGGCCGACCGGGACCAAGGTCGCGGTCAACTTGTCGCCGGTCCAGTTCCGCGATCGGTCGCTGGGCGCCCGCGTGGTCTCGGCCCTGGCCAAGTCGGGCCTGCCGGCCCAGTGCCTTGACCTCGAGATCACCGAGCGTGTTCTGCTCGAGGAAAGCGAGAGCACGCTCTATACGATGGAGCAGCTCAAGGTGCTCGGTGTGCGGATCTCGCTCGACGACTTCGGCACCGGCTACTCGTCGCTGAATTATCTGCGCAAGTACCCGTTCAACAAGATCAAGATCGACCGGTCGTTCATCGCCGATCTGGGTCGCGACCAGGACGCCCCGTCGATCGTCCGCGCCGTCGCCGGTCTCGGCAACAGCCTGAATATGATCGTGGTCGCGGAAGGCATCGAGACCGAGGAACAGCTGCGTCAGGTCAAGGAAGAAGGCTGCCACGAGGGGCAGGGCTACCTTTTCGGCCGCGCCATGCCTGTCGACGCCATCCTGGAGAAGCTGCAGGCCTCGCCGGCGCAGCGCGCCAACCTCGTGGCGGTCGCCTGAGCGCGGCCCCTATTCGGCGGCCCCTATTCGGCGGCCCCTATTCGGCGGCCAACGGGAAGCTGCGCAGCCGGTCCTGCGCGGCGACGAGCCGTTCCATCAGCCGCAGATCGCGATCGCTCAGCTGCAGGCACGCATCGGCCCAGATCTCGACGATCCGCTCGAGCTCCTCGAGCGGAAGCGGATCGACCTGGCGTCCGGTCATGTAGACCGCACGCGAGCCGTTGCGCCTCCATTTCTGCTTCTGGATATAGGCCCGCGTCGCCTCCACGCCCTCGCCGGGTTCCGCCAGGATATGGACGAGACCCACTTCGTGCATCTGCTCGGCGGTGAAGGAGTTGCCGGACAGGATCATCTCCTCGGCCTTCGCCGCGCCGATGCGGCGCGCCAGCAGGCTGTAGGCGCCCATGCCGGGAAACAACCCGAACAGGCTTTCCGGAAAGCCGAACTTGATGCCCCGTTCGGCGACGATGACGTTGAAGGACAGCAGCGACTCGAAGCCGCCGCCCAGTGCGTCCCCTTGCGCCAGCGCGATCGTCACCACCGGCAGATCCAGCGTCTCGATATTGCGATGCAGGATGCGCACGCACGTACGGCCATAGTCGACCAGGGCCTCGCGGTCGCGGTCGCGAATGTGTCTGGCGAACAGGTCGAGATCACCACCCAGGCTGTAGACGCCGGGCCAGCGTGACCCGAGAACGAGATAGCGAAGGTCGCCCTCCTGACCGGCGAACATCGACTGGATGCCGGTCTGCCACGCCTCGAAATCCTTCAGAAACTCAGGGTTGTAGCTGGGCCGGTTATGCGGACGCATGAACGTCCACAGCGTTCCCGTGTCTTCCTCCCAGTTCACTTCGAGCTGCTCGAGGCCGAAGAGCGGTCGCTCGGTTGAATCCGACGCCGGCGCGGCCGGCTGGACTGGCGCCAGCCGGTCTTTGGAAGGGGAAGGTTGTTTGCGAGAAAACGAGCGATCTACTACCGACACAAAACTCGACATCGTCCGCACCTTATTAAGCTTAATGAAATACTATCATTTTGAACTATCCGCTGCCATCGATTTATCGATTGAAGCCAAAACGATAGGTTGTTTTTCGTCCCCCAAAGGGCTTTGCTCGATCCGTCGAATGAGGCGTAAGTGTAGGTCTGCTAACAATAATTATTAATGTTAACCAAGGCTGCAATTAGGCAAAATCCGTATGTCTGGAATGCCGCGAAAGGTCACCAAAACAGCTGATCCCGACCATCCGAATGGCATTGGCGCACGCCTACGTTTGGCTGCCGGCACTACCGTAACGGCATGATCGGGCATCGATAGGATCGGGGAGTTCGCTGGCGTGAACGCCGAAGCGCGGCGTTGCGGCGGGTCAGGAAGGCCAGGCGTCTCAGGCGTCCGCCTGGATCTTGCCGATCAGACGCACCAGTTCGCGCTGCTCGTCCTGCGATAGCCGATCGGCGACCGACTGCTCGAAATCACGAACCCGCGTCCGCGCGCGATCGAAGAACGCCTCCTGGGCATCCTCGAAGAAGAGGGCGTTGTAGCGCCGGTCGTGAGCGAGCTGCTCGCGGCGCACGAGCGTGCTCTGCTCCAGCCGGTTGAGAACCGGCGTCAGCGTCGACTTGTCGATCCCGAAGGCATTGGCGAGTTCCATCTGCGTGATGCCGGGATTGGCGCGGATCAGCATCAGAAGGCCGAACGCGCCGGGCGTCAGCCCGATATCCCCCAGCGACCGCTCGAACTCGCGAAAGACGTTGGCCTGCGCGCGGCGCAGCAGATAGCCGATGTAGTTTGGCAGTTCGTCGTAGTCGATGTCACGCCCGCTGTCCGCCGCCTGTACCGGAATATCCATCTCGATCGACACACCCTCGCTTCCGCCGCGGCTTGTCCGGGCCGGCAGCCATGTCAGTTCATGCCGGCCGGACCGAATCCCGCAAGGCAACCTAGAACCGATAGTGCGGGGCCACAACTGTTTGACGTCGCTACTACCGCATTCGTACAGTGCCGTCGATCACCGCCCGTGGCGCGGTGGAAGGGAGCAGGGATGGAAGTCTCGTTTCATCGCGAGATCGAGACGCTGAGGCTTGGTGCCGGAGACACCTTCCACGGCGAGGGCATCATGGCCGTCACCAAGGCGCTGCTGCAGTCCGGGGTCGCCTATGTCGGCGGCTATCAGGGCGCGCCGGTCAGCCACCTGCTCGACGTGTTGCTGCAGGCCGAGGACCTGCTCGGCGAGCTCGGCATTCATCTGGAGACGTGCACCAACGAGGCCGCGGCCGCCGCGATGCTCGCCGCCTCGATCAACTACCCCGTTCGCGGCGCCGTGACCTGGAAGTCGATCGTCGGCACCAATGTCGCCGCCGACGCGCTGTCGAACCTGTCGTCGGCCGGTGTCATCGGCGGCGCCATGATCATCGTCGGCGAGGACTACGGCGAAGGCGCAAGCGTTATCCAGGAGCGCACCCAGGCCTACGCGGTGAAGTCGTCCGTGTGGCTGCTCGACCCGCGCCCGGAGCTGCCGACCATCGTGCGCATGGTGGAGAAGGGCTTCGAGCTGTCGGAGGCGAGCGCCACGCCGGTCATTCTCGAGCTGCGCATCCGCGCCTGCCATGTCTTCGGTACATTCGAGGCGTCTGACAACCGGCGGTCCGAGCATTCGTCGGCGAACCGCTTCGCCGAACCCGCCCGGTTCGACTATGCCCGCCTCAGCCATCCTCCGGTGACCTTCGTCCAGGAGGCCGACAAGGTGAACCGCCGCCTGCCGGCGGCCCGCGCCTTCATCCGCGAGAACCGGCTCAACGAGACGCTGGGACCGGAAGACGGCGACATCGGCATCATCGTCCAGGGCGGGATGTTCAACGTCCTCAACGGCCGCCTCGCCGAGGCCGGTCTCTCGGACGCCTACGGGGATATCGGCGTCCCGACCCACGTCCTCAACGTGACCTATCCGCTGGTTCCCGAGGAGATCGCGGCGTTCTGCGCCGACAAGCGCGCCGTGCTGGTGGTCGAGGAAGGTGGCCCGGACTTCATCGAGAAGGAGATCGGCCAGATCCTGCGCCACGCCGAGCTCGGCACGAAACTGCACGGCAAGGACGTGCTGCCGATGGCCGGCGAGTATTCGCCGGTCGTGGTCGCCAGCGGCCTGTCCGCCTTCCTGACGCGCTACGGCCGCAACGAAGCGGCCCGCCTCGACGAATGGGTCGAGGCCGTCGAGGCCCATTCGCGAACCGTTGCCAGGGATCTGACGGCGCCGCTGCCGCCGCGGCCGCCGACCTTCTGCACCGGCTGCCCGGAGCGCCCCGTCTTCTCGGCGATGAAGCTACTGCGGGAGGAAGCCGGTCCGGTCCATGTCGCCGCCGACATCGGCTGCCACGCCTTTGCGACCTTCCCGCCCTTCAGCCAGGGCAACTCGATCCTCGGCTACGGCATGTCGCTCGCCTCGAACGCGGCGGTATCGGGCACCCAGGCGAAACGCCCGCTCAGCGTCATGGGCGACGGCGGCTTCTGGCACAACGGATTGCTCACCGGCGTCGCCGGCTCGGTCTTCAACCAGGACGACTCCGTCCTCGTCATCTTCAAGAACGGCTACACCAGCGCCACCGGCGTCCAGGACGTGCCCTCGTCGCGTCCGCAGGGGGAAGGGCGCGGCCGCGGGCTCGATATCGAGAGCGCGCTGAAGAGCCTCGGCGTCGGCTGGGTCCGCACCGTCCACTCCTATTCCGTGTCGACCATGCGCAAGACGCTGCGGGACGCGCTTGGCAGCGGCGAGAAAGGCCCGAAGGTCATCATCGCCGATGGCGAATGCCAGCTCGCCCGCCAGCGCCGCGTCCGCCCGGCCGAGGCCAGGGCCGTGGCCGAAGGCAGGCGCGTCGTGCGCACCCGCTTCTGGGTCGATCCCGACGTCTGCACCGGCGACCATGCCTGCATCCGCCTGTCCGGCTGCCCCTCGCTGACGGTGAAGCCGAGCGCCGACCCGCTGAAACCCGAGCCGGTCGCGCATGTGAACAACGATTGCGTCGGCTGCGGCCTGTGCGGCGAGGTATCCCATGCCGCCCAGCTCTGCCCCTCGTTCGCGCGCATCGAGATCATCCGCAACCCGAACGGCTGGGACCGGTTCCGCGCGCGGCTGTCCTCGGCGTTGATCCGGCTGTTCGGCGGCTACGCCGCACCATCCGCACCCGACGCCCGCCCGGCGCCGCACCCCGTCCCGGCCGAGTGACATGTCGGCCGGCTCGCCGATCACGGTCCTGATCTCCGCGCTCGGCGGCGAAGGCGGCGGCGTGCTTGCCGGCTGGATCGCCGATGCCGCCGTCGCCGAGGGCCTCCATGCCCAGCGAACGTCGATCCCCGGCGTCGCCCAGCGCACCGGCGCCACGACCTACTACCTAGAGATCCTGCCGCCCGCCGCCGGGCGCGGGCCGGGCAAGCCGGTGCTGGCGCTGAATCCGGCGCCCGGCCGCGTCGACGTGCTGATCGGCACGGAGCTGCTCGAGACCGCGCGCATGGTGCAGGCGGGCTACGCGACGCCCGATCGGACCGTACTGATCGGCGTCGTCCGCCGCGTCTATACCGTCGCGGAGAAGGCTTCCATGGGCGACGGACGCCTCGATCCCGACCGGCTCGAGGCGATCGCCGAACGGTACTCGAAAGCCGCGTTGCTCGGCGATCTCGGCGCGATCGCCCAGGCCGCCGGCAGTCATCTGAACGCCGTCCTGCTCGGCGCGCTCGCCGGCTCCGGCACCCAGCCGATCCCGCCGGACCGCTATCGCCACGCGATCCGCGCCGGCGCCAAGGCGGTCGAGTCCAACCTGCGCGGGTTCGAGGCCGGACTCGAGTTCGCCCGAACCGGCAGGTCCGAGCCCGCCCCACCCGCCGAAACCGACGACACGATGCGGCCGGTCGCCGAATCCTGGTCGCTCTATCCCGAGGCCGCGCTGCCGATGATCGAGGCGGGATCGCAGCGCCTCGCCGATTATCAGGACGACGGCTACGTCGCGCTCTACGCCGACCGGCTGAAGCGCTTCGCCGGCCGGCCCGGGGCGGATGCGGCGTTCCTGTCCGAGCTCGCCCGCATCCTGGCGCTGCGCATGGCCTTCGAGGACACGATCCGCGTCGCCCAGCTGAAGCTCGCCGCGGCAAGGCTCGAACAGGTCCGGGCCGAAGCCGGGGCACGGCCCGGCGAGATCGTCGATGTGATCGAGTACATGAAGCCGGGGCCCGAGGAGCTTTTCTCGCTGCTGCCGCCCGCGCTGGCGCGGCGCGCGCTGGCCTTTCTCGCCGGCCGCGGCTGGGACACGTGGTCGATCCCGATGAACGTGACGGCGACGCGGTTCGGCGGATTCATCCGGCTGAAAGTCCTCGCGAGCCTGCGCGGCTGGCGCCGCCGCACCCTGCGCTATGCCGATGAGCAGGCCTGGATCGAGCACTGGCTCGACCTGATCGAGAGGACGCTCGCGGTCGATCCGGACGCGGCCCGCGAGGTCGTCGCCATCGGCGGACTGGTGAAGGGCTATGCCGACACGCACAAGCGCGGTCGCCGCAATTTCGATCGCATCGTCGCGCGCGTCGTCGAGCCCGCCCTGGCCGGCGACCTGCCCGCCTCGGCCTTCGCCGACGCGATGCTGAACGCCCGGCTTGCCGCGCTGAAGGATCCGGAGGGAACGGCCCTCGACGAGACGATCCGGAGCCTCTGGGCCTCGCTCGCGCCGGACCGTCAGGCCGCCGAGTAGGGCTCAGACCACCGAGTAGGGCTCAGACCACCGCGTGGATGTCGAGCAGCACAGCGTTCTTCTCGCGCCGGCCCGTCGCGACGCCGATGATACCGTTCAGCCAGGCGACGTCGCTGTCGACCGGCGCCTCGAACCGCATGGCCGTGCGGAAATAGTAGAGCGCGGGATCGACCGCCTCGCCGCGTGCATGCCGCGCGATCACGTCGGGCGGCCCGTGGCGCACGCCGTCGCTGTTGACGAGCACGAGCGCGCCGGACGCCGTCTCGATGGTGTAGCGCGCCGAAATGTCGGCGAGCGCATCCGACCGGATGACCTGCCAGTCGGCGCCGCCGGGCAGGATGCGGCCGTTGACCCGCTCGCCGGACACCGTTCCCCCGAGGATGTTGATCACCCGCCGCGTGCCCATCGGCGTCAGGCCGAACTCCAGACTGTCGGCTAATTCGGCGTGAATGTGCATGAACGGTGATTGCGCGACGAGCATGGGGCTCACTGCATCGTGTTGGGCAGGAACAGGACCAGGATCGGGAACGCCACGAGCAGCGACAGGCGCAGGACGTCCATCAGCACGAACGGCATGACGCCGGCGAACACGCGCTGAAGCGGTATGTCTCGCGCCAGCGAATTGAGCACGAAGACGTTCATGCCGACCGGCGGGGTGATCAGGCCGAGTTCGACCGTCATGACGATGATGACGCCGAACCAGATCGGATCGAAGCCGAGCTGCAGGATGACCGGATAGATGATCGGGATCATCAGCACGATCATCGCCATGGCGTCGAGGATGCAGCCGAGGATCAGGAAGAACAGCAGGATCAGCACCAGCGTGCCGTGGGGGCCGAGGTCGAGGGCCAGCAGCAGGTTGGCGATCTTCTGCGGCGTCTGCGTCGCCGTCAGGAAGTAGCCGAACAGCAGGGCGCCGATCAGGATGAAGAATATCGAGGCGGAGACCTGGATGCTGTCGACGAGGCAGCGGTAGATCGCCTTCCGGTCGAGCCGGCGGCGCACCAGGCCGATGATCAGCACGCCCGAGGCACCCATGCCGGCGGCCTCGGACGGCGTGAAGACGCCGCCGTAGATGCCGCCCATGATGAAGACGAACAGCAGCACCACCGCCCAGACGCCGCGCGAGGCATGGATCCGCTCGGTCCAGTCAGCCTTCTCCTGGACGGGTACGTCGCTCTTGGAGAATATCACGTAGAGCCGCACCGTCACCAGATACAGGAGCAGCGCCAGGATGCCGGGAATGACGCCGGCGATGAACAGCTTGCCGATGTCCTGCTCTGTCAGGATGCCGTAGATGGCGAGGACGATGGACGGCGGGATCAGGATGCCGAGCGTGCCGCCGGCCGCGATCGAGCCGGTCGCCAGCGTGTCGGGATAGCCGTAGCGCTTCATCTCCGGCAGCGCGACCCGGGTCATCGTCGCCGCCGTCGCCACCGACGATCCGCAGATCGCCGCGAAGCCGCCGCAGGCGGCGATCGTGGCCATGGCGAGCCCGCCGCGCCGGTGGCCGATCCAGGCGTTGGAGGCCCGGTACAGTTCCTTGCTGAGGCCGGACGCGGTCGCCAGCGAGCCCATCAGGATGAACATCGGGATCAGCGCCAGCGAGTATTCCGTAGCGGTGCGGATCGGCGACAGGCCGACCAGGTTCAGCGCCGACGACGTTCTGACCATCATGGCGAAACCGCCGACGCCGACCAGGCCCATGGCGACGCCGATCGGCACGCGCAGGAGCAGCAGGATGAACAGGACGACGAAGCCGCCGACGGCGACGAGATCGGGATAGCTCATGGCTCTCCGGCGGGATAGTCCTGCGGCCCGTCATCGTCGGGGCCGAGATTCGAAGGAACGTCGAAGTTGCCGGTGATGATCACATGGGCGATGCGGGCCAGCAGCACGACGGTGGTCAGCGCGATGCCGAGCCAGGCGAGCAGGTGGAACGGCCAGATCTGCACGTCGAGCTCGAAGGTGGTCTCGCCGGACGCCGCCGTCGCCATCACGCGGACGAGGAACATCCATGTGAAGACGGCCGCGCAGCCGAAGAACACCAGATCGGCGAACAGGTTGAGATAGCCCCGGGCCTTGCGCGGGAGGGCCGACCAGAGGATGTCCACCTGGATATGCTCCTGCCGGTAGGCGGCGACCGCCACGCCCCAGAAAATGGCGACGCCGAGCAGCAGGCGACCGATGTCGAAGGATCCGGGCAGCGACGCGTTGAACCCATAACGCAGGACGACCGTCAGGAAGGTCAGCCCGGTGATGATCGCCAGGAACATCGCCGCCGCCCCGTCGACGAAGGTGACGATCCGTTTGATGAGCAGCTCGAACGCGTTCATCGAAGAGCCTGGACCTCACGCGCCCTCGCCCGCCGGCGAGAGATTCGGACAGGACGATCGCCGAGACGCCGAAGCCGCCGCCCCGGCCAATTGGTGCCGGGACGGCCGGTCATCGGTCCGCCTCAGTATTTCGAGTTGTACTTCTTCAGCGTATCCTGAAGGTCGTTCCAGACCGCGTCGGCGTCGTAGCCTGCGTCGTTCACGGCCTTCTTCCACTCGTCTTCCATCGGCGCGACGGCCTTGCGCCATTCGGCGACCTGGTCGTCGGTCGGCGTGGTCACGGTGTGGTCGGACATCGCCTTGATCTTGTCGCGGCCGCCGCTCTCGTACGTGGCCCAGCCGATCGAGGTCTGCTTGGCCCATTCGGGATTGCAGTGATCGTCGACCGCCTTCTTCTGGGCATCCGACAGGTTGTTGTAGAAGTCCTTGTTCATGCCCCAGACGAAGCCGACGACATAGGTCGGCATGTCGAGGTGGTACTTCACGGTCTTGTCGATGCCGAACAGGAGGATCGAGCCCCAGGGGAAGGTGATCGCGTCGGCGACGCCGCGCTCCAGCGCCTCGCGCGATTCCGGCGCGCTGACCTGGACCGGCTGGCCGCCGAGCAGGGTCACCATCTTGGAGATCGTGCCGTTGGCCGGCCGCACCTTCAGGCCGTTGACGTCGCCGGGAACGACGATCTTTTCCTTGGAATGGAAGGTGCCCGGGTCATGCGCGTTGGCGAGGCAGACGTAGATGTCGCCCATCTCCTTTTCGGCGTAGTTGCCGTACCACTCGTCGATCGCCGCGGAGCCGTCCGTGGCGTTGGTGATGTTGAAGGGCAGATTGGCGGCGTCGAAGACGGGGAAGCGGCCCGGCGTGTAGCCCGGGTTGATGTAACCCATGTCGGCGATGCCATCGCGGACCATGTCGTAGGTGTCCTTCGCGGCGCCGAGCTGCTGCGCCGGGAAGATCGTCACCGAGATCGTACCGCCGGTAGCTTCGTTGAGGGACGCGCCCCACTCGGTGATCGCCTGCTGCAGCGGATGTGTCGGCGGCACCCAGTGCGCGAACCGGATTTCGACCGGGTCGTCCGCGTAGGCGGCACCCGCCGCGAACATGGCGGCGGAGACAATGGTGCTGGCAAGCCAGGTATGCGCTTTCATGCGGTCCTCCCTCAGACAGCGGATCTTTGGCGATCGGCTTGGCCGCCTGACGCGCACTGCGTTGGCGGCTCTGTTGGGCGTAGCCTAGACCGAGCCAAGAGGCGGGGGCAAGAATGTTGTTTGCTTCCGCAACTGTTTGCCCTCAAACTTTCGGATAGGGGGCCGGAAACGGCGGTTCATCCCGCGCTTTCGGCGGTCTCGATCAGTAGCGCAATTCCCTGTCCCCCGCCGATGCAGGCCGATGCGATGCCGTAGCGCAGGCCTGATCGAGCCAGTTCCCGGGCCAGCGTGACGGCGAGCCTCAGGCCGGTCGCGCCGAGCGGATGGCCGATGGCGATCGCCCCGCCGTTGACGTTGAGCCTGTCCTCGTCGAGCCCGAGTTCGCGCGCGCAGGCCATCACCTGGGCGCCGAACGCCTCGTTGATCTCGATGCGGTCGATGTCGGCGAGCGACAGGCCGCTGCGGTCCAGCACCGCCCGGATCGCCGGCACCGGTCCGATGCCCATGATCTCCGGCGGCACGCCGACGGCCGCCGCGCAGACGAGACGGGCCAGCGGCGCCCGGTCGCGGTCGCGCGCATAGGCCCCGGAGGCGACCACCGCCGCCGCGGCGCCGTCGACCACGCCCGACGAGTTGCCGCCGGTCTGCACCCCGCCGAAGGCGGGCCGGATCCGCGCGAGCGCCTCAACCGATGATGGCCGGATATGCGTATCCTGACGCACCGCATCGACCTTGCGCGGCAGCCTGATGCCACGGTCGTTGTAGCCCTCGAGCGCGAACACCTCGCTCGTCACCGGGGTGATCTCGCCGTCGAGGAATCCGCTGTCCCTGGCCGCCATGGCCCGTTCGAAGCTGCGCGCCGCATAGGCGTCGACCGCCTCGCGGCCGATCTGATAGCGCGTCGCGAGGGTCTCCGCCGTGCCGCCCATGGTGACGCTCGCCGCCGGATCGAGCAGCGCTTCCCAGAGGAAATCCTTGAACTCGACTCGGCCCATGTCGAAACCGCCGCGATGGGTGTAGGCGGCGATCGGATTGCGGCTCATCGATTCCGCGCCGACGCACAGCGCCGCGTTCGCCCGGCCGAGCGACACCGCGTCGGCGGCCTGGCTGATCACCTCGAGCCCGGTCCCGCAGATACGCTGTACCAGATGGGCAGGCACCTCCATCGGCACCCCGGAATAGAGGCCGACATGGCGCGGCAGCATGTAGGCGTCGAAGCTCGCCTGGGCCATCGAGCCGCAGATAACGGTTCCGACGTCCTCCGGCGGGACGGCGGCGCGCGCCAGCGCCTCGCGGCCGGCCTTGATGCCGAGATCGATCGGCGAGACCAGCGACAGCGCGCCCTTGTAGTCGACGAAGGGCGTGCGCACCCCGTCGAGGAGCCAGACGTCGCTCCATTCGGCGCAGACCGCGCGCTCCGTCCCGCTCATGTCTCGTTTCTCCTCACGCAAGCGCCAGGACGTCGGGTCCCGGCGGTTCGGCGTACAGGGTTTCGATCAGGGCGGCGCGGTTCTCGAGCACCGCGCGCTGGTTGATCGATCCCTTGTCGGTCATCTCGTGGCGGTCGATCGATGGCGGCTCGGGCATGAGCAGCAGCCGGACCACCCGGTTGGAGCTTCCCGTCGCCGTCCGCGCGAAGCTTTCCAGCCGGTCGCGGAACGCCGCCTTGACGGCATCGTCGGCGACGAGGGCGGCCAGTCCCCCGTCGGCGGGAAGCCGGGCCAGCCGGCGGCAGGCGTTGGGGTCGACGAAGACCAGCGCCGACACGTAGTCGCGGTTCAGCCCGGCGATCACCACGTCGGAGACGTAGGGCGCGAAATGGTCGATGAAGGCGCCGCGCAGCGGCCCGACATTGACCCAGGTTCCGGTATCGAGCTTGAAGTCCTCCTTGACGCGGCCGTCGAAGACCAGGCCGGCGGAGGGATCGTCCGGGTCGGCGAACCGCATGGCGTCGCCGAGCATGTAGTAGCCGTCGGCGTCGAACGCCGCGGCCGTCATATCCGGCTGGCGCCAATAGCCGGGCAGCACGCTCGGGCTCCGGATCCGCGCCTCGAGCTTGGCGCCGTTCGGCACCAGCTTGATGTCGACGCCGGGCGCGGGGATGCCGACATGGCCGGCCGGCGCATCCCACAACAGCACGAGCGCGAACGGCCCGGTCTCGGTCGCGCCGAAGCCGCAAAGCCGCAGGATGCGCGCGCCGCAGGTCTCGGTCGCCATGTCGTCGAGTTCGTCCCAGACGTGCTGGGCCATCCCGGCGCCCGCGTAGAACAGCACCTTCAGGTCCCTGAAGAACGTTTCGCGCAGGCCCGGGTCGTCGCGCAGATAGGGAACGAGCGCGTCGAAGCCCTTCGGCACGTTGAAGTACCAGTTCGGCGAGACGTCGCGCAGGTTGCGGACGGTGCGTTCGATGCCGGCCGGCGTCGGATTGCCGTCGTCGATATAAAACGAGCCGCCGTTGTAGAGCGCGATCCCGAAATTGTGGTTGCCGCCGGCAGTATGGTTCCACGGCGCCCAGTCCAGGATCACCGGCGGCTCCTCGCGGAAGTAGGGAAACGCGCAGGCGATCATCTCCTGGTTGGAGGTCAGCATGCGCTGGGTGTTGACCACGCCCTTGGGCATGCCCGTGGAGCCGGAGGTGAACAGGATCTTGGCGATCGTATCCGGCCCCACCTTGGCGTTCGCCGCGTCTGCCGCCTCGGGATCCGCCCCGGGCGCCAGCGTGTCGAACAGGGTCTGGCCGGGGCCCGGGTTGCGGGCGACCACGACCTCGCAGCCCCGGGGCGTCACGGCTTCGAGCACCGGGGCGAAGGCCGCGCCGTCGGCGGCGAAGATCAGGCCGGGCGTCACCAGTTCGACGATGTAGCGCAGCTTCGCGTAGTCGGTGGAGATCAGCGAGTAGGCCGGCGATACCGGGGCATAGGGGATGCCGACATACTGGGCGGCCAGCCCCAGGAGCGCGTGCTCGATATCGTTGCCCGACAGGATGACGATCGGCCGCTCCCGGGTCAGGTGCCGCGTCAGGAGCGCCGCGCCGATCCGCCGCACCATGTCCAGCGTCTCGGCGTAGGTGAACCTGCGCCAGCCCTCGCCGTCGCCGTCGCCCCCGCCGGCCGGCCGACCGGCGAGGAAAAGCCGGTCCGGCGTGGCCCCGGCCCAGTGGATCAGCCGGTCGGTCAGGCGCGGCGGGTAGTCCGGCAGCGGAAGCGGCGAGCGATAGAGGATCGATCCGTCGGCACGGTGCTCGGCCACGACATCGCGCGGCCCGAGATCGACGGGCCGGAAGCGGTCCGGATCGGTCTGCCTCTTGGCCACGTCGGCGCCGGTCATCACTCCTTCTCGACTTTGGGCGCGCGCTTTTCGAGGAAATCGCGCAGCCTTTGCTTGGCTTCTTCCTGGCTTTGGGCAATCGCCGCCATCAGCGCTTCGGTGAAATAGCCGTTGCCGCCGGCGGCCTCGGCGATGCGCGGCACCGCCTGCAGGATGGCGTAGTTGCTGAGCGGCGCGTTCGTCGCGATTCCGCGGGCCAGCGCCTTCGCCTTGTCGAGCCCCGCCCCGTCGTCGACCAGATAGTGCGACAGGCCTATCGCCTGCCCCTCGGCCGCGTCATAGACGCGGCCGGTCAGCATCATGTCCATCATCCGCGCCGCGCCGATCAGCTTCGACACCCGCACCGATCCGCCGCCGCCGACGAAGATGCCGCGCTGGCCCTCCGGGAGGCTGTAATAGGCGGAGCGCTCGGCGACACGGATATGCGTGGCGCAGGCGAGTTCGAGGCCGCCGCCGACGACGGCGCCATGCAGCACGGATACGACCGGCACCCGGCCGAACTCCATCTTCTCGAAGACCGACTGCCACATCCGCGAATGCTCGATGCCCTCGGCCAGGTCGCGTTCGCGCAGTTCGGACAGGTCGAGACCGGCGGAGAAATGCGGGCCTTCCCCGCTCAGCACCACGGCCTTCACGCCGTCCGGCAGCCGCGTGAAGAAGATCTCCAGCCCGAGCACGGTCGGATCGTCGAGCGCATTGCGCTTTTGCGGCCGGGCGAGCCGCAGCACGGCGATGTCGCCGTCGACCTCGGCGGCAAGCGATGCCGGCAGGTCCGGCAGGTCCGATGACGGATTTCCCGGTCCGTGCAACGCCACAACTCCTCCCGATGGTGTCGACGCCGTTGATAACAGTTTGTAGTCAAACCATCAATCGGGCAGCCGCCGGCCGGGGGCAAGTGCGCCCACGATCGGGCGCCCAAAAACGAAAATGCCCGGGCAGGGGCCCGGGCATCAAGAGCGATCGATCCGATGTGCGTGGCTCAAACAGGCCAGGATTCGAGGTTGTAGGCGGAATCCCAGAACATCCATTCGAGCTGCATGGCACGCTGGAACGCGAGATGCATCGCCTCGCGCGTCGCCGGCGTTACCCCCGCCGCGACGCGATCGGTCGTGGCGATGGCCCCATCGACGGCGGCCTGGAATTCCGCGCCGCCATAGGTATCGATCCAGGCCTGATACGGATTGTCCGGTGTCGTGGCGTTGGCGAGGATGTCCTTGCCGACCTCACCGTAGACCCAGAAGCAGGGCAACAGCGCCGCCAGCACGACCGGATAGGGCTGGGCGTAGGCGGTCGCGAGCAGGAACGCGGTGTAGTGGTGGCAGGCCGGTGACAAGGCGATCGCCTCGAACGCCTGCCTGTCGATTCCGAACCGGGCGAAATAGTCTTCGTGGAGGGCGCGCTCGACGACGATGGCTTCGGTGGCCGCCTTGGAAAACTGGATGATTCCGCTGGCGTCATCCGCCTTGGCGGCCGCGATCGCCAGGGCGCGCGCATAGTCGGCCAGGTAGTGGCCGTCCTGAACGATATAATGCTGGAACCGGTCCTGACGGAGGCTGCCGGCCGCTAGATCCGTATTGAACGGAAGCGTCCGGATCGCCTCGTACAGAACCGCGTTGCGCCGCCACGCCTCGGCGCTGAAAGGTGTCGTATTCGACACGGCAAGACCGGCCCCTATCAGCCGTGACCGGCGGCCTTCAGCGCGGCGATCACTTCCTTGAGACGGGCGAGATGGTGCTGCGCCTTCTCGCGGGCCAGCTCGTCCTTGGCGTCGGCGACGTCTTCCTCGGCGTTCTGGATCTCCTGGGCGAGGATCGTCTCGTCGATCTCCTCGACCGGGATCGCCTGCTCGGCGAGCACGGTGATCAGATCGGGCCGCACCTCGGCGAAACCGCCGCGTACGAACACATCGCGCTTCGCGTTGTCGCTGCCGCGCACGCTCAGGATGCCGGCGCGCAGGGTCGCGATTGCCGGCGCGTGCTGTGGCAGCACGCCGAAATCACCCTCGGCGCCGGGAACGTCGACCTGTGCGACGTCCTCGGACATCAGCAGCCGTTCCGGCGAGACCAGCTCGAAGCGGATAGTGTCGGCCATTGGGCTTCAGGCTCCTTCGAATCTTCAGGCCGCTTCGGCCGCCAGGCGCTGTGCCTTCTCGACGGCGGCATCGATGGTGCCGACCATATAGAAGGCGGCTTCCGGCAGGTGGTCGTAGTCGCCGTCGCAGAGCGCCTTGAAGCCCTTGATCGTGTCGGCGAGCTCGACGAGCACGCCCGGCGAGCCGGTGAACACCTCGGCCACGAAGAACGGCTGCGACAGAAAGCGCTCGATCTTGCGGGCGCGCGCGACCGCCAGCTTGTCCTCTTCCGACAGCTCGTCCATGCCCAGAATGGCGATGATGTCCTGGAGCGACTTGTAGCGCTGGAGGATCTCCTGCACGCGACGGGCGGTCTCGTAGTGCTCCTCGCCGATGATGTTCGGGTCGAGCATGCGCGAGGTCGAGTCGAGCGGATCGACGGCCGGGTAGATGCCCTTTTCGGCGATCGACCGCGACAGCGTCGTGGTGGCGTCCAGATGGGCGAACGAGGTGGCCGGCGCCGGGTCGGTCAGGTCGTCGGCCGGCACGTAGATGGCCTGCACCGAGGTGATCGATCCCTTCGTGGTGGTGGTGATCCGCTCCTGCAGGGCACCCATGTCGGTGGCCAGCGTCGGCTGGTAGCCCACGGCCGAGGGAATACGGCCGAGCAGGGCCGAAAGTTCGGAACCGGCCTGGGTGAAGCGGAAAATATTGTCGACGAAGAACAGCACGTCCTGGCCCTGGTCGCGGAAGTACTCTGCGACGGTGAGGCCGGACAGCGCGACACGGGCACGCGCACCGGGCGGCTCGTTCATCTGGCCGTAGACCAGCGCGCACTTGGAGCCTTCGCCACCGCCCTTCTTGTTCACGCCGGACTCGATCATCTCGTGATAGAGGTCGTTGCCCTCGCGGGTACGCTCGCCGACGCCGGCGAACACAGAGTAGCCGCCGTGCGCCTTGGCGATGTTGTTGATCAGTTCCTGGATGAGCACCGTCTTGCCGACGCCGGCGCCGCCGAACAGGCCGATCTTGCCGCCCTTGGCGTATGGGGCGAGCAGGTCGACGACCTTGATGCCGGTGACGAGGATCTCGGCCTCGGTGGACTGATCGACATACTCAGGTGCGGGCGCATGGATCGGCCGGCGCTGCTGGGTCTTGATCGGGCCTTCCTCGTCGACCGGCTCGCCGATGACGTTCATGATGCGGCCCAGCGTCTCCTCGCCGACGGGAACCTCGATCGATTCGCCGGTGTCGGTGACGTCCTGGCCGCGGGTCAGGCCCTCGGTCGCGTCCATCGCGACAGTGCGCACGGTGTTCTCACCCAGATGCTGCGCCACCTCGAGAACCAGGCGGGTGCCGTGGTTGTCGGTCTCCAGCGCGTTCAGGATTTCCGGAAGCTTGTCTTCGAAATGGACGTCGACGACGGCGCCGGTCACCTGCGTGATCTGGCCGACGTTCTTGTTCTTTGACGTGGCGGGTTTGCGTGCCATCGGAATATACCCTGTCTTCTCTATGGGTCAGAGCGCCTCGGCGCCCGAGATGATTTCGATCAGTTCCTTGGTGATCTGGGCCTGACGCGAGCGGTTGTAGACCAGCGTCAGCTTATCGATCATTTCACCGGCATTGCGCGTGGCGCTGTCCATCGCGCTCATGCGGGCGCCCTGCTCGGACGCGGCGTTCTCGAGCAGCGCGCGGAAGATCTGCACGGAGATGTTGCGCGGCAGCAGGTCGGCCAGGATCTCGGTCTCGTCCGGCTCGAACTCGTAGGCCGCCAGCGCCGCCGCGGCCTCCGCCTCTTCCGCCGGCGGGATGTTTGCCGGGATCAGCTGCAGGCCGGTCGGCACCTGGCTGATCACCGAGCGGAACTCGGCGAAGAACAGGGTGCAGACGTCGAACTCGCCGGCGTCGAACAGCGACAGCACCTTCTCGCCGATCGCGTGCGCGTTGGAGAAGCCGACCTGCTTCACTTCCCGCAGCGTGATCATGTCGATGATCATCGAACTGTAGTTGCGGCGCAGCTGGTCGTAGCCCTTGCGCCCGACGCAGAGGATCTTGACCGTCTTGCCGTCCGCCCGGAGGCGGGCGATACGCTCGCGCGCCATGCGCACGATCGAGGAGTTGAAGCCACCGCACAGGCCGCGCTCGGACGTGCACACCACCAGAAGGTGGGTGTCGTCCTTGCCGGTGCCGACCATGATCGGCGAGGAGCCCTCGGCGCCGGCCAGCGATCCGGCGAGGCCCGCCAATACCTGCTCCATGCGCTCGGCATAGGGACGCGCGGCCTCGGCTGCGGTCTGCGCGCGGCGCAGCTTCGCCGCGGCCACCATCTGCATGGCCTTGGTGATCTTCTGCGTCGCCTTGACCGAGGCGATGCGGTTTCTGAGGTCCTTGAGGCTCGCCATCTATGCGGCTCCGCTAAGCTCGTCCAATGTCCGAAGATCAGGCCGCAAAGGCCTTGGCGAATTCGGAAACGGCCTTTTCGAGCTCTTTCTCGGTCTTGTCCGAGATTTCCTTCTCGGTGCGGATCGCGTCGAGGATGGCCATGTGCTTGTCACGGATGTGACGCAGCAGGTCGTCCTCGAAGCGGCGCACGGCGGAGACCGGCTGGTCGTCGAGATAGCCGTTCACGCCGGCATAGATCACGACCACCTGTTCCTCGACCTTGAGCGGCGAGAACTGCGGCTGCTTCAGAAGCTCGGTCAGACGGGCGCCGCGATTGAGCAGGCGCTGCGTCGTGGCGTCGAGGTCGGAGCCGAACTGGGCGAACGCCGCCATTTCGCGGTACTGCGCCAGCTCGCCCTTGATCTTGCCGGCGACCTGCTTCATCGCCTTGATCTGCGCCGACGAGCCCACACGGCTGACCGACAGGCCGACGTTCAGCGCCGGGCGGATGCCCTGGTAGAACAGGTCGGTTTCCAGGAAGATCTGGCCGTCGGTGATCGAGATCACGTTGGTCGGGATGTAGGCCGACACGTCGTTGGCCTGCGTCTCGATCACGGGAAGCGCGGTCAGCGAGCCCGAGCCGTTCTCCTTGTTCATCTTCGCGGCACGCTCGAGCAGGCGCGAATGCAGGTAGAACACGTCGCCCGGATACGCCTCGCGTCCCGGCGGGCGGCGAAGCAGCAGCGACATCTGGCGGTAGGCGACGGCCTGCTTGGACAGATCGTCATAGGCGATCACGGCATGCATGCCGTTGTCGCGGAAGAACTCGCCCATGGCGCAGCCCGAGAACGGCGCCAGGTACTGCATCGGCGCCGGGTCGGAGGCGGTGGCGGCGATGACGACGGAATATTCCAGCGCGCCGCGCTCCTCGAGCACCTTCACAAACTGGGCGACGGTGGAGCGCTTCTGGCCGACGGCGACGTAGACGCAGTAGAGCTTCTGGCTCTCGTCGTCCGAAGCGTTGAGCGGCTTCTGGTTGAGGATCGTGTCGAGGATGATGGCGGTCTTGCCGGTCTGGCGGTCGCCGATGATCAGCTCGCGCTGGCCGCGGCCGATCGGGATCAGCGCGTCGACGGCCTTGAGGCCGGTGGCCATCGGCTCGTGCACCGACTGGCGGGGAATGATGCCCGGCGCCTTGACGTCGACGCGGCGCTTTTCCTTGGACTTGATCGGGCCCTTGCCGTCGATCGGGTTGCCCAGGGCGTCGACGACGCGGCCGAGAAGCTCCTTGCCGACCGGCACTTCCACGATGGCGCCGGTCCGCTTGACGGTGTCGCCTTCCTTGATGTCGCGGTCGGAACCGAAGATGACGACGCCGACGTTGTCATTCTCCAGGTTCAGCGCCATGCCCCGGACGCCGCCGGGGAATTCGACCATCTCGCCGGCCTGGACCTTGTCCAGCCCGTAGACGCGGGCGATGCCGTCGCCCACGGACAGCACCTGGCCGACCTCGGTGACTTCGGCTTCCTTGCCGAAATTCTTGATCTGCTCCTTCAGGATCGAGGAGATTTCAGCGGCCCGAATGTCCATCAGCCGACCTCTTTCATAGCGATTTTGAGACTGTTGAGTTTGGTGCGCAGCGACGTGTCGATCATGCGGCTGCCGATGCGGACGACGAGACCGCCCAGCAGGCCCGCATCAACCGTGCGGTTGAGCTGCACGTCCTTGCCGAGAGACGCCTTCAGGGCGGCGGACAGCTCCGCGACCTGATCGGCGCTCAATTCGTGCGCGGAGGTAACCTCCGCGGAAACCTCGCCGCGATGCTGGGCGACCAGCTTGCGGAAGCCGCTGATCATGCCGGGCAGCGCGAACAGGCGCCGGTTCCTGGCCGTCAGCTTGACGAAGTTTTCGGTGATACCGGTGATGCCGGCCTTCTCCAGGATGGCGCCCATGGCGCGGACCTGGTCCTCGGCGGAAAACACCGGGCTCCTGACGAGACGGGTAAGATCCTCGCTCTCGTCGATCATCTTTCCGACCTGCTCGAGTTCGCCGGCCACCTTGTCGATGGCCTTCGCCTCGGCGGCAAGTTCGAACAGTGCCGTGGCGTAGCGGCCCGCGACGCCGGATACGATCGAATCTTCTGCGTTCACGCGTCGTGCTCTCTGATGCGACCTGATTGACGGCGCTGCTTGTCCCCGCTTGGCCCGTCTCCGAGCCGTCGCGGCGACCGGCCAAAGGCCTCAGGAAATGGTGGTGCCCGGAAGCCGGCGCTTCGCTAGCACACCAAACCTGCCCTTGCAACACGCCAGCGGCCTGACTCTGCGCCAATGTCGAAGTGCTCTACAGAAAGCTGACCGGATCGACGTCGATCGAGACCCGCAAGCCTCCCTTGGCCGCCGGCGCCTGGGCCAGCCATCGCCTCAGCCATCCCTGAAGGTCGAAGCCGCGCGGCGCCTTGACGAGCAGCCGGAAGCGGTGCCGCCCGCGCACCACCGCCAACGGCGCCTCTGCCGGCCCCAGCACACGGACCGCGTCCGATCCCCGGGATTCCGTCCTTTGCGCGCCGTCCGCTTTCGGCACGGCGCGCGCCAGCGCCCGGGCGTAGCCGGAGGCCTCGGCCTGCGTGCGCCCCGACACCACGATCGCCGCCAGTCGTCCGAACGGCGGCAGGCCGGAGCGCTCGCGCTGCTCCATCTCGCGGGCATAGAAGGCCTCGCGATCGCCCGAGATGATCGCCTGCATGACCGGATGGTCGGGGTCGAAGGTCTGGATCAGCCCGCGTCCGCCGTCCTTCTGCCGGCCGGCGCGTCCGGTGACCTGCTGCAGGAGCTGGAACGTGCGCTCGGCGGCGCGCGGATCGGCCGTTGCCAGCCCGATATCGGCGTCGATCGCGCCGACGAGGGCCAGATGTGGAAAATTATGGCCCTTGGCGACGAGCTGCGTGCCGATGATCAGGTCGACCTCGCCGCGCTCGATCATCGAGAATCGCGTCCGCAATTCGGAAATCGACTGCACCAGGTCGCTGGAGAGCATCAGGATGCGGATATCGGGGAAAAGATCGGCCGCCTCCTCGGCGATTCGCTCGATTCCCGGTCCGCAGGCGACCAGGCTGTCCTCGGCGTCGCAGTTCGGGCAGCGCTCGGGCCGGGCGATCGAATGGCCGCAATGGTGGCACGACAGCACCCGCCGGAAGCGGTGATCGACCAGCCAGGCCGAGCAGTTGGGGCATTCGAACCGGAAACCGCATTTGCGGCAGAGCGTCAGCGGCGCATAGCCGCGCCGGTTGAGGAACAAGAGCGCCTGTTCGCCGCCGCCGATCGTCTCCTTGATCGCGTCCACGAGGACGGGGCTCAGGAACCGGCCGGACGGGGCCCCGTCGGCGCGCATGTCGATCGCCTTGATGTCGGGCAGGCTGGCGCCGAATCGGTCGGGCAGCTTCACGTGGATGTAGCGGCCGCGCTCGGCGTTGGCCCGGCTCTCGATCGACGGCGTCGCTGACGACAGGATCACCGGAAAGCCGCCGATCATGCCACGCACCACCGCCATGTCCCGGGCCGAGTAGATGACGCCCTCCTCCTGCTTGTAGGCGGGGTCGTGCTCCTCGTCGACGACGATCAGGCCGGGCTGGGAAAACGGCAGGAACAGCGCCGAGCGCGCGCCGACGACGGCGCGGACCTGGCCGTTCGCCACCCCCCGCCAGGTGCGCTCGCGCACCCGCGGCGTCATGCCCGAGTGCCACTCGGCCGGCCGGGTTCCGAATCGCGCCTCGAAGCGGTCGAGGAACTGGGTGGTGAGCGAGATTTCCGGCACCAGCACCAGCACCTGCCGGCCGCGCCTCAGCGCCTCGGCGACCGCCTCGAAATAAACCTCGGTCTTGCCCGCCCCGGTGACGCCTTCGACCAGCGCCACGGCGAAGGCGTCGGCGGCGACGGCGTCCCGCAGGCGCGCGGCCGCGTCCACCTGTCCGTCGGTCAGCACCGGCGGCGCGAAATCCGGATCGGGCACGCCCACCACCGGCGCTGGCGGCAGCGCCACCCGCTCCAGCGTTCCCGCATCGACCAGCCCCTCGACCACCGAGGCGCCGACGCCGGCGGCCTCCGCCAGCGCGCCCTTGTTCCAGGCAAGCCCGTCGGCCGCGATTTCGAGCACCCGTGTGCGCGCCGACGTCATCCGTTCCGGCGCCGCGCCGGCCAGCCGCACGGCCATCACGGGCTTTTCCGGCCCGAAGGCCTCCGGCACCCGCAGCACCATCCGCAGCACGGTGCCGCGATGGCTAAGCGTGTAGTCGGCCAGCCAGTCGACGAATCGGCGCATCTCCTCGCCGATATGCCCGTCGAGCTTGTCCTCGACTGATCTGAGCTTCTTCGCCGGCACCGAATCCGGCGCGCCGTCCCAGACGACGGCGAGCACCGATCGCGGCCCCAGCGGCACGACAACGACGTCGCCCGGCGCCAGCGCCATCCCCGCCGGCACCGCATAGGTATAGGGCCGCTCGACCGCGACGGGGACGAGCACGGAGACGGTTGCCGGTTTCTCCAAAAGGTCGGTCATGCGAATCGCGGGACTGTCATCGGCCTCAAAGTACGCTAAACAGGGCGCCAGTCAGCCGCTTGCCGGAACACAGTCGCCGGAACACAGTCAAGGTAGTCCCATGAAATTCTTCGTCGACACCGCCGATATCAACGAGATCCGCTCCCTCGCCGACACCGGCCTGCTCGACGGCGTCACCACCAATCCCTCGCTGGTCGCCAAGGCCGGCCGGCCGTTCCGCGAGGCGGTCGCCGAAATCTGCGCCGTCGTCGAGGGCCCGGTCTCCGCCGAAGTGACCGCCACCGATGTCGACGGCATGATCGCCGAGGGCAGGAGCCTGGCCGAGATCGCCGACAACGTCACCGTCAAGGTGCCGCTGACCATGGACGGGCTCAAGGCCTGCCGGGCGCTGACCCAGGCCGGCATCATGGTCAACGTGACGCTGTGCTTCTCGGCCAATCAGGCGCTGCTCGCCGCCAAGGCCGGGGCCACCTTCGTCTCGCCCTTCATCGGCCGTCTCGACGATATCGGCCTCGACGGCGTCGAGCTGATCGCCGAGATCCGCGCGATCTACGACAATTACGGGTTCGAGACCGAGCTGCTCGCCGCCTCCATCCGCACGGTGAACCACGTCAGGGACTGCGCGCTGGCCGGCGCCGACGTCGCCACCATCCCGCCCGCGATCATCCGCCAGCTCGTGGCGCATCCGCTGACCGACAAGGGCCTTGCCGCCTTCCTGTCCGACTGGGCGAAGACCGGCGAAACGATCCTTTAGCCCGGCCAGGCGGGGGCCGTCCGGATATTTTTACCCGGGCATAATTGACACCGTAATTTTACCGGGGTAAATCCATGCGGACATCACCACCGCAGGCCCCCGAACATGACCACTGAAAACCTCTGTATCGCCTTCAACGGCCCGACGCGCGTCGCCGCCGGCCCGCGCATCGACGTCGCGCTCGCGGTGAAGCAGGCGATCGATCGCGACGAGACGGCCCAGATCCTGGTGTTCGACACGGCAACGAGCCGGCCGGTCGAGTTCGACCTGCGCGGCACGCTGGACGAAGTCCGCAAGCGCCTGATCGACGCCGCCGATGGCGCCCGACCGGTCACCCCCGGGCCGGAAGCCGCCCCTCCCGATACCGCCAGCCCCGAAGCAGACGAGCGCCCGAAACGCCCCGGCCGGCCGAAACTCGGCGTCGTCGGCCGCGAGGTGACGCTTCTGCCGCGCCATTGGGCGTGGCTGAACGGCCAGCCGGGCGGCGCCTCCGTCGCCTTGCGCAAGCTGGTCGAAAAGGCCCGGCAGGCCAGCGACCGGACCGACCGCCAAAGGGTGGGCCGCGACTCGTGCTATCGCTTCATGAGCGCGATGGCCGGCAACCTTCCGAATTTCGAGGAGGCCTCGCGGGCGCTTTTCGCCGGTGACCGCGACAAATTCGACGAGATGGTCGATTTCTGGCCGGGCGACATCCGCGAGCACGCCCATACGCTGGCCGAAAAGGCATTCTGAACGGGACACGACCGATGATCCTCGAGCACGCCATCCTGAACGTGAAGCCGGGTCAGGCCGAGGCCTTCGAGGCGGCGATGCGCGAGGCGCTGCCGCTGATCTCCGCCAGCGACGGTTTCCGGGGGCTCGAGGTGCGCCGCTGCATCGAGTCCCCGGACCGCTACGTGCTGTTGGTGACATGGGACAGCGTCGAGGCCCATGATCCGGGATTTCGCGGCTCCGACCGCTATCCGCGCTGGAAGGCGCTGCTGCACCACTTCTACGATCCGTTTCCGGTGGTGGAGCACTACGGCGCGCCCGTCGCCACGGCCTAAACGAAAGGTTAACGCGGCGCGGGCAAGACTGGCTTCGAGACCCTCACGAGGAAGGCCGCCCGCACGATGCCGCCCGGACGCCAGGCACGGACACGCGAAGACGCCGCACCGGTGATCGGCCCGTTGCTGGCGGCCGCAGACCTGCGCGCCGGCGCCGAGGCCTGGCTCACTAGCCTGGCGACCGAGCGCCGTCTGTCGGACAAGACGGTCGAGGCCTACGGCCGCGATCTCCGCCAGTTTCTCACCTTCCTGAGGGACCATCTCGGCGATCCGCCCGCCGTCGCCGACTTCGCCGACCTGAGGCCGACCGATATCCGCGCCTGGCTCGCCGCGCGCCGCGCCGACGGCCTCGCCGGTCCCTCGCTGTCGAGGGCGCTTGCCGCGATCCGCTCGTTCACGCGGTTTCTGGAAAAGACCACCGGCACCAGGACGACGGCGCTCACCGTCGTGCGCGGGCCGAAGAAGCGCCACGCCCTGCCGAAGCCCTTGTCGCGCGACGCGGCGCTGCGCGTCATCGATGCCGAGGAAATCGATCCCGGCGCGGCCGAACCCTGGATCGCCGCCCGCGACGCCGCCGTCTTCGCCCTGCTCTATGGCTGCGGCCTGCGCATTTCCGAGGCGCTCGGCCTGACGCGGTCGGAGGCGCCGGAACCGGACACCACGCTGCGCATCACCGGCAAGGGCGGCAAGACGCGGCTCGTTCCGGTGCTGCCCGCGGTGGCCGAGGCGGTCGCCGACTACCTGCGCCTGTGCCCCTACGCCCTTGCGGCGGACGGCCCGCTGTTCGTCGGCGCCCGCGGCGGACCTCTCAATCCGCGCCTGATCCAGCGGGCGATGGCGCGGTTGCGCGGCGCGCTCGGCCTGCCCGACAGCGCCACGCCGCACGCGCTGCGCCATTCCTTCGCTACCCATCTGCTGATGAATGGCGGCGACCTGCGCGCCATCCAGGAGCTGCTCGGCCACGCCAGCCTGTCGACGACGCAGGTCTATACGGAAATCGACGAGAGCCGCCTGCTGGAGGCCTATCACGCGGCCCATCCGCGCGCCTGACCGGGCCAGTACGCCGCGGCGATAACGCGTTCGTGAGCGCCCGCGCTCTTGCCGCCCCCGCGAACGGTGCTAGCCTTTCGGGTGCGACGATTCATCCTGACGTCGTTCCTTGAGGGGAGAATTCGCATGACAAGCAAACTCCTCGCAGGTCTCGCCGCGGTTGCGCTGACCATGTCGGCGGGCGCCGCGTTTGCGGATTGCTCGGCCGGTCACACGGCCGCCAAGCAGACCCCGGTGAAGACCGCGCAAATCAGCACTCCGACGCAGACCCCGACGACCCAGCCCGCGCAGGACTAGGGAACGGCGAACACGTCTGTGTAGGGATTTGACCCGGGCCCATGGCCCGGGTTCTTTTTGCGGGTTTCGCGAAACGGTCGCGCGGCACGCCGTCTCCCTGGACCGTCAGCGCGGCTTCGCCAGCACGAAGATCGCCTGCTCGCCGAAGAGGTTGAGCGTCCGCAGTGAAGCCCCCTCGGAGAGGCGGTCGCCCTTCGAGCCGAGCGCGATGACCTTCTCGATCACGACGCCCATGTCGTCGGCGAGCGCGCAGAAATCACGGATCGTGCAGAAATGGATGTTGGGCGTCGCATACCAGCTCACCGGCAGGTGCTCGGTGATCGGCATGCGGCCGCGCGTCAGCAGCTGCCAGCGCATCCGCCAGTGGCCGAAATTCGGGAACGACACGACGCCGCGCCGGCCGATGCGCAGGATGTGATCGAGCACGCCGCGCGGGTCGCGCGTCGCCTGGATCGTCTGGCTCAGCACCACATAGTCGAAGGCGTTGTCGGGATAGTCCACGAGATCGCGATCGGCGTCGCCCTGCACCACCGCCAGGCCCTTGGCCACGCACTCGTTGACGTTGCGCTGGCTCAGCTCGACGCCGCGCCCGTCGATGCCGTAGCGGTTCTCCAGGATCTCGAGCAGCGTGCCGTCGCCGCAGCCGATATCGAGCACCCGGCTGCCCGGCCGGATCAGATCGGCGACCAGATTCAGATCGACACGGCGCGACTGCGGGGGCGCGCTGTACCCGTTCCCCGCCGCCGTCATAGCATGGTGGACGACAGCTGACGGGCGGGCGGCGCCGGCAATCCGCGCGCATGCGCGGCCGAATCGAGGAACCCGCGAACAGCGCCGAACAGTTCCGGCTCGTCGAGCAGGAAGGAATCGTGCCCCGCGTCGGTCTCGATCTCGACGAAGCTGACGCGGGCGCCGGCCGCGTTCAGCGCGTGCACGACCTGCCGGTTGACTTCGGTCGGGAACAGCCAGTCCGACGTGAACGAGACGACGCAGAAGCGCGTGTTCGTGCCGAGGAACGCGTTTGCCAACTGCCCGTCGTAGTCCGCCGCCAGGTCGAAATAGTCCATCGCCCGGGTCAGGTAGAGGTAGCTGTTGGCGTCGAACCGGTCGACGAAGGTCGAGCCCTGATGGCGCAGATAGCTCTCGATCTGGAAGTCGGCGTCGAAGCCGAAGGTGATCGCCGCGCGGTTCTGCAGATTGCGCCCGAACTTCCGGTGCAGCGCCTCGTCCGACATGTAGGTGATGTGCGCGGCCATCCGCGCCACCGACAGGCCCTTCTTCGGGCTGGTGCCTTCGCGCAGGTAGCGCCCGCCGCGCCAGTCGGGATCGGCCATCACCGCCTGGCGGCCGACCTCGTGGAAGGCGATGTTCTGCGAGGTGTGGCGTGCCGCCGTGGCGATCGGGATCGCCGAGAACACCCGGTCGGGATGGCTCGCGGCCCATTCCAGCACCTGCATGCCGCCCATGGAGCCGCCGATCGCGCAGAACAGCGTTTCGATGCCGAGGTGATCGAGCAGCATCGTCTGCGCCCGCACCATGTCGCGGATCGTCACGACCGGGAAATCGAGGCCGTAGGATTCCCCGGTCGCCGGGTCGATGCTGCCCGGTCCCGATGAGCCCATGCAGCCGCCGAGCACGTTGGCGCAGATGACGAAGTAGCGGTCGGTGTCGATCGGCTTCCCGTGCCCGACCATCTTGTCCCACCAGCCGGGCTTCATGGTCACCGGATGGATGTTGGCGGCATGCTGGTCGGCGGTCAGCGCGTGCGCCACCAGGATGGCGTTGGTCTTCTGCGGATCGAGCGTGCCATAGGTCTGGTAGGCGATCGTCAGCGGCGCGAAATCGATACCGCAGTCGAGCCGCAACGGCTGGTCCGGCCCGAACTGGACCACTTGGCTGTCGGGTGCCGCGATCTGGCGGTAGGTGGTCGACCGGCTCTTGATCCCGGGTATCATCTTGCTGCTCAGCCGGTTTGCCGGCCTTCTACGGGGCGAATGCGATCCCCGGGACCCTGCGCCCGGGACTCGATCTAGTTGGGCCGGTACCGGCGCCATGTCAATGTTTTCTTTGACGTACCGGGGCTTAGTTTGATGTCCCGCGACGCCTGCGCGCGGGCGTCTGACGGCCGGCCTCAGGCGGGCCCGTCGGCGACACGTCCGTCCGGGGGCGAGGGCCGGGTCGGCCGGTACCGAGCCGCGCGCCCGTCTGAATGGTTCCATTTCGCCGTGAAAGGCTCTAAGACTGCGCGCCGGCCGCAAGGCCGTTCAAGCTTAAAGAATCCGCCGGAGAAAAGGCGCCCGCCCGCGATGTCCGACACGCCCGCACAGGATACCGTTAGCCTCGACGCGCTGCGCCGCGACATCGACGCCGCCGACGAGGAGATGCACCGCCAGCTGATCCATCGCGGCGAGGTCATCGAACGGCTGATTGACGCCAAGCGGCTGTCGGCCAACGGCGGCGCCGCGTTCCGTCCCGACCGGGAGGCGGCGATGATGCGCCGCATCGCCGCGCGCCACACCGGCCGGCTGCCGCTGTCGACGGTCGAGCACATCTGGCGCGAGATCATCGGTACCTTCACCCAGCTTCAGGCGCCTTACCGGGTGCTAGCGGCGCGTGCCGCCGATCCGGCGATGCGCGATCTCCTGCGCTACTACTTCGGCTTCTCCTCGCCGCTGGTCGGCACCGCCTCCAACCGCGAGGCCATCGACACCGTGGCGAGCACGGGCACCGATCTCGCGGTCGTCGCGCTCGACGATCCGCTCGAGGAGCGATGGTGGGAGAGCCTCACGCCGTCCGCAGACGCCCCCGGTTTTGGGGCGAAAGTGATCGCCTACCTCCCCTTTCTTCCACTGCAGTCCGGCCTCGACCTGCCCCGCGCCGTCGTCATCGGCCCGAAAAACGTCGAAGCCCCTGATGATCTCCATCTTTATGCCGTAGACCTCGCCGATACCGGCTCGATTGACGGCCTCGGCACGATCCTCGCGCGATCCGCCGCCGCGGCCCTGATCGCCGCGCCGCGCGACCCCGCCGGGTTCGGCAAGACGACGACGTTGCAATCGCATTGGCTCGGCTGCTTCGCGAAGCCGACCGACTGGACCTGAGACGAAAGACGATGAGCGAGACCAAATCCGGACCGCAGCCGCGCGCCAGCGTCCTGCAGATCAAGGCCTATGTGCCGGGAACGGCCAGGGAAGGCGCGGGCAAGGTATACAAGCTGTCGTCGAACGAGACGCCGCTGGGCCCCAGCCCGAAGGCGCGGCACGCCTATGTCGAGGCCGCTGAGCATCTCGAGCTCTACCCCGACGGCGGCGCGACCGCGCTGAGGCAGGCGATCGGCGCCAGATACGGCATCGATCCGAACCGCATCGTCTGCGGCGCCGGCTCGGACGAGCTGATCTCGCTCCTCTGCCAAACCTACCTGGAGCCCGGCGACGAGACGGTGTACTCGCAGCACGGCTTCCTGATGTACAAGATCTCGACGCTGGCCTCGGGCGGCGTACCCGTCGTCGCGCCGGAAACGGACCTGACGACCGACGTCGACGCGATGCTCGCCTGCGTCACCGACCGCACGCGCCTGGTCTTTCTGGCAAACCCCAACAATCCGACCGGCACCTACCTGCCCTTCGAGGAGGTCCGGCGCCTGCACGCCGGCCTGCCGGACGACGTCATCCTGGTCCTCGACGCGGCCTATGCCGAATATGTCCGCCGCAACGACTACTCGGCCGGCATCGACCTGGTGGCGAACGCCAACAACGTCGTGATGATGCGGACCTTCTCGAAGATCCACGGCCTGGCGGCGGTGCGGCTCGGCTGGGCCTTCTGTCCCGAGGCGATCGCCGACATCCTCAACCGCGTGCGCGGACCCTTCAACGTCAACACCCCGGCGATCGCCGCCGGCGTGGCCGCGATCGGCGACGCCGCCTTCATGGACAAGGCCATCGCCCACAACGAGCGCTGGCTGCCCTGGCTGACCGGCGAGCTTGAAACGCTCGGCCTGAGCGTCACGCCGAGCGTCGGCAACTTCATCCTCGTGCATTTCCCCGACACCGACGGCAAGCGCGCGCCCGACGCCGACGCCTGCCTGCAGGACAGGGGCGTCTATGTGCGCCGCATGGAGGCCTATGGCCTGCCGCACGCCCTGCGCGTGACCATCGGCACGGAAGAGGCGAACCGCCTCGTGGTGGAGGCGCTCGCCGCCTTCATGCGGAACGGCTGAACGGCGAGCGCATGCCCGAACCGCTCGTCGACACACTGGCCCTGATCGGCATCGGCCTGATCGGCTCGTCCATCGCCCGCGTGGCGAAGCGCGAGGGGCTGGCCCGCCATATCGTCGTGCAGACGCGGCGGCCGGAGACGCTCGCGCGTGCCGAGGACCTGGGCCTCGGCGACCGCTACACGACCGATCCGGCCGAAGCGGTCAGGAACGCCGACCTCGTCATCGCCTGCGTTCCCGTCGGCGCGTCGGAACAGGTTGCCGGGGCGATCGGGCCCGCGCTGAAGCCCGGCGCCGTCGTCTCCGACGTCGGCTCGACCAAGGCCTCGGTCATCGCCCAGGTGGCACCGCACCTGCCGGACAGCATCCATTTCGTCCCGGCCCACCCGATCGCCGGCACCGAGCATTCCGGCCCCGACGCCGGTTTCGCCGACCTGTTCCGCAACCGCTGGTGCATCGTCACCCCGCCGCCCGGCACGGATGCAGACGCCGTCGATCTGGTCCGGCGCTTCTGGGAAGCCTGCGGCGCCGACACCGAGGTGATGACGCCCGAGCACCACGACATGGTGCTGGCGATCACCAGCCACGTGCCGCACCTGATCGCCTACAATATTGTCGGCACGGCAGCCCACCTTGAACAGGTCACCGAATCGGAGGTGATGAAGTATTCCGCCGGCGGATTCCGCGACTTCACGCGCATCGCCGCCTCCGACCCGACCATGTGGCGCGACGTCTTCCTGCACAATCGCGAGGCGGTGCTGGAGATGCTGGCCCGTTTCTCCGAGGACCTCTCGGCCCTGCAGCGGGCGATCCGCTATGGCGACGGCGACGCGCTGTTCGACCTCTTCACCAAGACCCGCGCCATCCGCCGCGGCATCATCGAGGCCGGCCAGGAGACCGAGGCGCCCGACTTCGGCCGCACCCCCGGCGCCGGCAAGCCGGCGGACGCCGGCGAATAGGTGGCCCCGGGCTCTCCGGCGTCCTTCAGCTCTTGCGGACGATACAGGCCGCGCCGGCCTTCTTCAGCCGCGCGCAGACGTCGCCGGCGGCCTCCTGGGTCTCGGCGGGGACACGCACGTTGAAGAACACCGCGGCGCCGCGCGAACGGTTGCGTGTGCCCACCACCATCGCCGGCCGGCCCGCGAGCACGTCCTCGTAGCGCTGCTGCAGGCGGGCGTAGATCGCCAGCGCCCGGTCCTTGGAGAAATGGCCGGCGACCTGCGCGCCCCAGGGTGCCGTCGGCCCCGGGCCGACGGCCGGCACGATCCGCGCCGGTGTCGCTAGGGCCGCGACCACGGTGGCGCAGCGCACCGGCCGCGCGCTCTCGCGGGTGTCGGCGACCGGGCCGGTTTCGGCGGTGCCCTTCCAGTCGCCCGCGGTGCGCCCGGTGATGAAGGACACGAAGCGCTGCGTCTCGGCAGGCAGCGCGCCGCTGCCCGAAAGCCAGTCGGCGACACGGTTGGGCCCGCCGTTATAGGCGGCCGCCGCAAGGCCCAGGTTTCCGAACGCGCGGCGCAGGTCGGTGAGGAAGGAGGCCGCCGCGTCGATCGCCGCCTCTGGCTCGAAGGGGTCGGCAAGCCCCCGCTCCGCCGCCGTCGACGGCATGAACTGGGCGATGCCCTGCGCCCCCTTCGGGCTCACCGCGCCCGGCCGGAAGCTGCTTTCGCGCCAGATCAGCCGCGTCAGGAAGGCGACCGGCAGGTCGTGATCGCCCGCTGCCGCCTCGATATGCGCGCAGATCCGCTCGCGGTGGGTCGGGACCTTCGCGACGACCGCATCGCCCAGCGGCCGCGCCGCCGCCGGCCGGTCGAAAAGGACAGGCCCGGCCACGGCCGAAACCAGCAGAAGAACGGCGGCGAGGCGTTTCATGGCCTTCGATTTCTAACACAATCCCGGCAATTCCGCGGCGTTGCCAAAGCCGCCCGGCGCTCGATCCGTCTCGCGCGGTGTGGTCGGGCGGTATACGCTGCGGGCGGACAGGACGAGCGTCGAGGGAGTGACCATGACGGCACGTACGGCAATCGTGACGGGGGCCGCGCGCGGCATCGGGCTGGCCACGACGAAACTGTTCCTGGCCGACGGCGTCTCGGTCGCGATGGTCGACCGCGACGTCCCGGCCCTGGAGCAGGCCGCCCGGGACCTGGGCGATGTCCTTGCGCTGCCCTACGACATTTCCAGGCCGCACGCGGTCGCCGCCATGATCGCCGATACGCGGGCGCGGTTCGGCCGCATCGACTATCTGATCAACAACGCCGGCGTCGCCGATTTCGGCCCCCTGGAAAGGACGGACTTCGAGCGCTGGCGCGCGGTGATGGCGACCAATCTCGACGGCGTCTTCCTGTGCGCGCAGGCGGCCATCCCGGAGCTGAAGAAGACCAGGGGCTGCATCGTCAACGTCGCCAGCATCTCCGGCCTGCGCGCCTCCACCCTGCGCGTCGCCTACGGCACCTCGAAGGCCGCCGTGATCCATCTGACCCGGCAGCAGGCCGCCGAACTCGGCGAATACGGGATCCGCGTCAACTGCGTCGCGCCGGGGCCGGTGCGCACCAAGCTCGCCGCCGCCGTGCACACGCAGGAGATCGTCGACGCCTATCACGACGCGATACCGCTCAACCGCTACGGATCGGAGGAGGAGATCGCGAACGTGATCGTCTTCCTTTGCTCGGACAAGGCCGGCTACGTCACCGGCCAGATGATCGCCGCCGACGGCGGCTTCGAGGCGACGGGTGTCGGCCTGCCGGCGCTGCGCGCGGCGCGGACGGACGAGGCTTAGGGCGTTGGGCGGAAGGTGTCAGTTGATCCCGGACAGCAGTCCCGAGCCCGGCGCGACGCGCCAGTCCGGCTTGCCGTAGACGTCGGGCCATTCGCCCGGTTCGACGGCGCTGTAGTAGACGACGCCTTCCAGCATCGGAAACTGCTGCAGCGTCGCCGCCGAGAAATCGTTGCAGCGCGCCACGTAGGAGGGGTCGCCGGCGCAGCCGAATTCCGAGATGTAGATCGGCTTGCCGAACTTCACCGCCCGATCGTAGCTCGGCTTCAGCAGCGCGGTCAGGTCCCGTTCGTGTCCGTTGGCAACGAGGTCGTAGGCCTGGAAGCCGAAGACCGAAAGCCCGATCTCGTCGACATAGTCGTCACCGGGATAGTAGAGGCCGAGGTCGAACTCACCGCGCGGCGACCACATGAAGGTGAGGTCCGGCGCCTTCTCGCGGCATATGTCGACGAAATGGCGATAGGCCGCCACGTAGTCGCTCGGCCGCCAGTCCGACCACGGATAGCGGCCGTTCTTGAGGTCCATCTCGTGCGCCCAGCGAACCGTTACCGGGCTTTGCAACCGGGCGATCCTGCCACACAGCTCGCCGATCCGTTCGTCGTAGCGCCCCGACAGCATGCCCTCTCTCAGTTCGTCGGGAAACACCGGCTCGAGCGGCGACCACGACCACGGCTCGACCGTCAGCAGCAGTGTGCGGCCGCGGTCGGCGGCATAGCGGTCGGCGACGTCCAGGGACGCAAGATCGATCGTCTGCCACGGCATGAAGACATGCTCGATCTGAACCTGCGACGCATCGGCGAACGCGCCGTCGGGGTCGTAGATGCCGACCTTCAGGTCGGACGGCCTGGAAGCGTCCGCCCGGGCACCGGAACCGTCGGCGACCGCCAGCGTTACGGCCGTCGCCTCGTCGGCCAGGCTCGGCGATCCGGCGCCGAGCAGGACGGCGGCGCCCATCAGCGCCGCCCGCGGCCATCGGTATCGGATCAGGGACTTCATCGACGTCCATCCCTTGTGGATCGGCTGCTTTCCGGGCGGGAAAGCTTACTGCGCGCTGCAGCGCTCCCGGGCGGCGGCGATCAGCCTGCGGGCCTCGGCCGATTCGTCGCTGATCTGCGAATACTCCGACCGCTTGACCGGATCGATCTGTGGCGAGTCCTCAAGGAACGGAAACGCGGTCGTCACCGGAGTGTCCGGGAGCAGGGTGTCCGACCATTTGATCGGGTCGGACAGGACGCCCTGGCCGCACGAGTAGATGATCTGGTTCGGCTCGGACAGCGACTTGCAGCCGCCCATCGAGCCGGGTGACGTCCGCGAGCAGATCTCGACCTCGCCCTCCAGCAGCAGCAGCAGCGTTTCGTCCTCGTCGTAGACGTAGAGGTCGAAGACGGTGCCGAGCACGCCGATGGTCGCCGACGGCGTATCGATACGGTAGGCGTCCTTGTCGTTCTCGCCGGTGATGAAGCGGAAGGCGCCCTTCAGCACGTTGAGGACCACGCGCCCGTTACCCTCGCCGCCACCGACGACGTAGTCGTCAAGGGTGAGGCTACCGTTCGGCCCCAGCGCGAGCTTGGTATCGTCGTCGAGCTGCAGCTCGGCATGCGAATCCGAGCCCGTTTCCAGGAGCTCGTTCAGAAAGACGCGGTCGCCCACGCCGAGGTCGCGTTCGAGCTGGCCGAGCTGCCCGGTCACGCTCCTGACGGTGACGACGGTCGTGCCGATTCCACTTTCCGTGGTTGACTGCGCCGGCGCGGTGGCGCCCGCCACCGCCGCCGCTGCGATCGCCGTTGCCACGAACAGGCGCCGCGCGCTCGCCGCGCAACGCAATGCATCAAAAATGGCGCTCACGCCGTGCATACCTGAACCCTCCATGCCGCTTGCGGAAAGTTAGCATAGTCGGCTGATATCAGATAGTGTCTGCGCGGCAATAGACTTAACGGGTCGAACCGAAGACGGGGGGTAGGGGAACTTGGGCACGCGCGCCACCTATGCGCTTGCGATTGCAATTATATTGCTGTCTGTTGCCGGCGTCCGCTTTCTCGATCCCGATCCGCTTGTCAGGCTGCGGCTGCTCGCCTTCGACGTGTTTCAGCGCCTCGCGCCCCGCCCCGTCGATCCGTCCTTCCCCGTCCGCATCGTCGATATCGATCAGGCCTCCCTCAAGGCCTATGGCCGCTGGCCCTGGCCGCGCGATCTGATCGGGCGCCTCGTCGTCCGCCTGGAGCAGCTCGGCGCCGTCGTCATCGCCTTCGACTTCGCGTTTCCCGATCCCGAACCGGACCCGCTGGTCGCGCTCTACGCCGCGCTCGAGGACAGGCCCGACGCGCGCGCGCTGTTGGACCGGTTGCCGAAGCCGCGCTCGGGCGACGACGCCTTTGCCGAGGCGATCCGCGAGGGTAGCGTCGTGCTCGGCGCGATCGGCCGCGCCGACGCGGGCCCCGAGATTCCGCCGGCACCGACCGCCTTCGCCCTGCTGGGCTCCGATCCCTCGCGGCACGTTCCCACATTCAGCACCGCGACGCTCAACACCCCGGTGCTCAACGATGCCGCCGCCGGCATCGGCTCGCTCAACTGGTTTCCGGAGTCCGACCAGATCGTCCGCAAGGTTCCGATGGTCGTGCGCTTCGGTGACGCGCTCTATCCCTCGCTGGTCGCCGAGACGCTGCGCCTGGCCGAAGGCGCGGACACGATCGCGATCCGCTCGTCCACCGCCGGCGGCGAGGGCAGTTCGGTGGAAAGCGGCATCACCTCGGTGCGCATCGGCAATCACCGTATTCCGACCGAGGAATCGGGCCAGATGTGGCTCGCGTTCTCGCCGCACCGCACCGAACGGTACATCCCCGCCGCCTCGGTCCTCGACGGCACCGTGAAGCCGGAGGACATCGCCGGGCGGATCATCGTGATCGGCACCAGCGCGCCGGGCCTGTTCGATCTGCGGGCGACGCCGCTCGACGCGGTTCTGCCCGGCGTCGAGGTGCACGCGCAGGCGCTCGAGCAGTTGCTGCAGGGGCGCCTGATGCTGCGCCCGGACTATTCCACCGGGCTGGAGATCGCCTACACGGCCGTCGGCAGCATCGCGCTCGCGGCGCTGATCTACTATCTCGGCGCGTTCACCGGCGCGCTGGCCGGCGGGGTGGCGGTCATCATCGTGCTGACGGTATCGTGGGTGGGCTACCTCCGGTTCGGCATCCTGCTCGATCCGACCTTTCCCTGGGTCGTCCTGACCGTCGTCTACGGCTTCGCCACCGTCTTCTTCTATTTCCAGACGGAGCGGGAGCGCAATCGCGTGCGGCAGGCGTTCAGCCACTACATCGCGCCGAGCCTGGTCGAGCAGCTTGCCCAGCACCCCGAGCAGCTGACGCTCGGCGGCGAGACCCGCGAGCTCACGGTGCTGTTCAGCGACGTGCGCGGCTTCACCAGCATCGCCGAGGGCTACCGCGACAATCCGCCGGAACTGATCGCGCTCATGAACCGGCTGCTGACGCCGCTCACCAACGCGATCACCGAGCGGTCCGGCACCATCGACAAGTATATCGGCGACGCGATCATGGCGTTCTGGAACGCGCCGCTCGACGATCCCGACCACTCCCGCCGGGCCTGCGAGGCCTCTCTCGAGATGATCGACCGGCTGAACACGCTGAACGCGGCGCGCCGGTCGGAGGCCGCCGTGCAGGGGGGCGGCCGGATCGCGGAACTGAGGCTGGGAATCGGCATCGCGACCGGCATGGCGATCGTCGGCAACATGGGATCGGACTTGCGGTTCGACTATTCGGCGCTCGGCGACGCGGTAAACCTCGCCTCGCGTCTGGAGAACCTCACCTCCTACTATGGCGTGACCACCCTGATCTCGGACGAAACGCGCCGGCGTGGCACATCCGACATGACGGTGCTCGAGATCGATACGGTCCGCGTCAAGGGCCGCAAGCATCCCGAACGCATCTGGGCGATCCTGGGCGGGTCCGAGCTGCAGGTCGATTCCTCGCTGCGATCGGTCATGGAACAGTTCTCGGCCGCCCTCGCCGCCTATCGCCGGCAGGACTGGGCCGGCGCGCAGCAGCAGTTCGCCTCGCTCTCCCGCGCCGCGGCGGCATACGGCCTCTCGGACCTGACCGGCCTGTTCGCCGAGCGCTGCGCCTATTTCGCCCAGACGCCGCCCCCCTCCGACTGGGACGGGGTCTGGCAGGCGCAGAAGATGTAGGTCACCTCAGAAGATCTTCGGCAGCTCGGTGATCGGCATCGGCCCGAGGAACACCTTGCCCTCGCGCATCTCGATCGTTCCCGACACCGCCTCGCGCCCGTCGATGTCGGCGGGCCGGCCGGCGAGGCGCAGCGCCAGCGCCATGACCGGGGCAAGCCCGCCGAAGGCACCCGCGGACCCCGGCGTGGTGAGGTCCGGCCCGGCGAGCTTGATCGTCACCGAGCCCTCCGGCCGGCCGGCGCCATCCGGAGCGAGCGTGCCTTCGGCGCGCAGTTCCGTCTCGCCCTGCGTCGCGCTCAGCTTGCCGACCTCGATGCTGCCGCCGTTGGCGCGCCAGGCGGCGAGAAAGGCTTCCGGGTCGCGCGGCGGCGGATAGGGCAGGGCACCGAGGCGGCCGACGAAGCTCAGGTCGACCGCATCGGACGGCCCCATGCCGTCCGGCGTCACCACCAGATCGATGGCGTCGACGGCAACGTCGACGTCGTGCGCGTCGGGGGGCGTGTCGGCGCGGCGGCCATGGATGCCGACCCGGCTCGCCGTCACGGTGGCGCCGCCGCCGGGGGCGGTCGCGGCGGGATCGGGCGTGGCGGTGAAGCCGGTGATCCCCAGGTCCCCGCGCACGATCTGCCCGCCTGGCGCGCGCAGCGAGCCCTGCAGCAGCGTCCAGTTGGTATCGACGGCGAAGGCCGGCCGCCGCTTGTTGCCGCCCTCGATGCGGACCGGTCCGTCGATCTCGTAGATCACGTGGGTGAGGTTCCACACCTGCGCCACGGCCCGGAACCCGCTCGCGGTCGCGCGGACATGCGGCTTGGCGTCGGCGATGTCGACGCTCGGCTCCGAACAGCGCACCTCGACGCGGAACGGATAGCCGCCGACGCGTCTTTCGCCGCAGGCGTAGGTCCGTCCCCTGGCCGCCTCTTCGGCGAGCCAGGCCGTTATCATCGCGTCCGCCTTCTGCGTGCCGAAATACCAGACGGCGCTCCAGCCCGCCGCCACGACGACGACGGCGAGAGCCACCAGCACGAGAAAGCGCGGCGGTCGGCCGAGTTTCCCGGATCCGGGGCTGTCGGGAGAGGCCGGGGCGGAGTCTGGCTCAGTCATGGGCGTATCGTACCGGTCGGTAAAAAACGGGATTGCGGCGGGATCTGGACCCGAACATTGCCAACCGATCGCGGCGCTGGTAGGGCAACCGCCCGCATCGCCCCCGAAAGGACGTCCCGGATGGGACCCTCCATCGGGTGCCCCGAATCGGCACGGCGTCGGACGACGGACTGTTTCGAGTGACCGGACTATGAGCGACTTCTGGGTATTTGGCTACGGCTCGCTGATGTGGCGGCCCGGTTTCGACCATGTCGAGCGGGTGCCCGCCCGCCTGCGCGGCCTGCACCGCTCGCTCTGCGTCTACAGCCATGTCCATCGCGGCACGCCGGACAGGCCCGGCCTCGTGCTCGGCCTGGACCGCGGCGGCGCCTGCCTCGGCGTCGCCTTCCGCGTCGCGCCACAGGCCCGCGAGGAGGTCGTCGCCTATCTGCGCGCCCGCGAGCAGGTGACGATGGTCTATCGGGAGGTCACCCGCCAGATCGAGCTTCTCGACGGCAGCCGACGCGCCGCGCCGGCGCTGTGCTACGTCGTCGACCGCGCCCATCAGCAATACGCGGGCGCGCTGCCCGTCCAGCGCCAGGTCGAGCTGGTCAGACAGGGGCACGGCATGTCCGGCCCCAATGTCGACTACGTGCGGGCCACCCTCGACCACATGGACGAGATCGGCGTGGTCGACCAGCGGCTCGCCGTTCTCGGCCGGGCCCTGACGGAATCCGTCTAGCCAGCGGAGCCGTCCCCGCGACCTGCTGAGAAAATAGACCTGTTCAGAAAGTCAGTCTGTTCGGGAAGTCGGCCAGCCCAAAATCAGCCAGCCCAAAATCAGGCGGTCCAAAGTCAGGGGCCAAAAGTCAGGGGCCAAAAGTCAGGCCGCGACGCCCTGGCGATCGCGGTTGCGCGCGCCGTCGCGGTCCGCCGGACGCGGCCCGATTGCCGCGCGCAGGTCGCGCAGCGCCTTGACCCGATCCACCGCGCCGATCGTCACCAGATGCACGTGCGCCTCGCTTGCCCCAGCAGCGCGCGCCGCCGCCAGCGCATCATCGAAGCGCCGGCCAACCGAGAGGCCGATCCACACCGCCTCCCTGCGACCGTCGGGATGCACGGCGGCGAGGATCACCGGCGCGCCGGGAAACTCCGCCGCCACGTCGAGCGGGAAGGCCCGCGTCAGATAGCGGCGCCCGCTCTCTCCCGTCCAGTGACGGAACTCCGAGGCAAACGAAATCCCGTCGAGCACGCTCGGCACGGCAGGTTCGCAATCGACGACACTAATGGGCGCGGTCATAGGAACAAAGATGGAACATCCGACAACGTGCGTCAATCCACATGCGATATCTGGTTTAACGCACCTCACTGTGGAAGGTTTCATACGGAAATTTCATTGCGATGCCGTTACCGCGGCCGATGGTCATCGATTCATTTGTTTCACGATTGCCGGTTCTGTCCGTGATACTCGGGGTTGGGCCGCATGTCGGTCGCCGTCGCCACCCGGTTGGTCATGTTGAAGAACGCCGCCACCGAGGCGATGTCCCAGATGTCCCGGTCGCTGAAGCCGACATCGCGCAGCGCCTGGCGGTCCGGCTCGTCGATCGCCCACGGCGTTTCCGTCAGCTTCCAGGCGAAATCGAGCATCGCCCGTTGCTTGCTCGTCAGATCGGCGGCGCGGTAGTTCATCACCATCGTCTCGCCGAGCGCCGGGTCGCCGGAGTACTGGCGCACCGCCTGCCCGTGGGCGGTCAGGCAGTAGAAACAGTGGTTAACGCTGGAACAGACGACGGCGATCATCTCGCGTTCCAGCTTCGACAGCCCGGAGTCGCCGAGCATCAGATCGTTGTACATCGCCGTGAAGGCGTCGAGCTTGACCGGATTGAACGCGTAGGCCTTCAACACGTTCGGCACCATGCCAAGCTTTTCCATGCACTTGTCGAAATAGGCCTTCTGGCGATCGGTGAGATCGTCTTCCTGTTCGAGATCGAGCGCGATCACGCGGTCTTCCGACATTCATGTCCTCCGGCTGTTGCGCGTTTCGGGTCCAAGGACGCAACGCTAGCACAGCCGCGCCCGGAATCCGCAGCCCGGTAACCGCAGCCCGATAACCGATGTCTCGACACCGTCGTCAATCTGTCGAACACTTCCGGGCAAGCCGTGAGTCGCAAGAACGGAAAACGGAATACGAGGAAACGCAATGCTCCAACGCGACCAGGACAGAAGGCGTGCGCTGATCGAGGCGACCCTGAAGGCGCTTCCCGGCGCCGCCCGCAAGTCGGCGCTCGGCGCTTTCACGGACTGCCTGTATTCCGACGCCGCCTACGAGGATCTGGCGATCTATTCGCCCGGTGAACTGGCGCTTCTGGCCGAAGGCGCGTGGGACTTCACCGCGACACGGCAGCCCGGCAAGCACAAGATCCACGTCTTCGATCCGGATCCGATCGATCCCGCGCCGGAGTCGCCGCTCAACTCGGTCACCGTCGTCGAGATCGTCAACGACAACATGCCGTTCCTGCTCGATTCGGCGATGGCGGAGCTGCAGGACCGCAGCTACGAGGTCCGCCTCGTGCTGCATCCCATCGTGTGCGTCGAGCGCGACGGCCGGGGCAAGCGCAAGAAATTCCATGGCATCGAGCGGCCGTCCTCCCAGGCAGAGGTGTTGCGCGAGAGCGTCATCCAGATCCATGTCGACCGCATCGATTCCGATCTCGAGCGGCGCGAGCTGGCCGCCGCGCTGGGCCGGGTCGACGACGCCGTGCGCATCGTCGTGCGCGACTGGCAGCCGATGCTCGCCCGGCTCAAGCAGGAGATCGAGGTCTACCGCTCCAACCCGCCGCCGATTCCCGCCGACGAGATCGCCGAGGCCGTGCAGTTCCTCGACTGGATCGCCGACAACAACTTCACGCTCCTGGGCCTGCGCGAGTACGCCTTCGTCGGCGGCGTCGAGGAGGGCCGGCTCGAGCGCGTCGCGCGCGACGAGGGCGCCGGCTTCGGCATCCTGCGCGATCCCGGCGTGATGGTCCTGCGGCGCGGCCGCGAATGGGTCACCTACACGCCGGAGCTGCGCGACTTCCTGATGCAGCCCGTGCCGCTGATCGTCACCAAGGCCAACGTCAAGTCGCTCGTCCATCGCCGCGTCCACATGGACTATGTCGGCGTCAAGACCTTCGACGACGAGGGCGCCCTGACCGGCGAGCTGCGCCTCATCGGCCTGTTCACCTCGACCGCCTACAACCGCGGCATCCGCTCCATCCCCTATCTCCGGCACAAGGTCGACCTGGTCATGCGCAAGACCGGCTTCGAGCCGGAGAGCCACAACGGCAAGGCGCTGACGAACGTGCTGGAGACGTTCCCGCGCGACGAGCTGTTCCAGATCGATATCGAGACGCTGTACGAATGGTCGCTGGCGATCCTCCAGCTCGGCGAGCGCCCGCGCATCCGCGTCCTCTACCGGGCCGACAAGTTCGACCGGTTCGTCTCCGCGCTCGTCTACGTCCCGCGCGACCGCTACAACACCCGCGTCCGCCTGGCGATCGGCGACCTGCTGGCGCGCGCCTTCGAGGGGCGCGTGTCGGCCTTCTATCCCTTCTATCCGGAAGGCGTGCTGACCCGCGTCCATTTCATCATCGGCCGCTACGAGGGCACCGCCCCGACGCCGGACCAGGCCGCGCTGGAGGCGGAGATCGCCGGCCTGATCCGCATCTGGTCGGACAATCTGAAGGAGGCGCTCGACGACGCTCACGACGTCTTCCACGCCGCCGAGCTATACCACCGCTACAAGGACGCCTTCACCGGCGGCTACCAGGCCGCCTACTCCGCCGAGGTGGCGGTGCACGACATTTCCGTCGTCGAGCGGCTGGTCGGCGAGCGCCGCCTGCTGATCGACTTCCACCGGCCGGACGCCGACCGTCCCGACCGGCTCGGCCTCAAGCTGTTCCGGCTCGACAGCCCGGTGCCGCTGTCGGAGCGCGTGCCGATCCTGGAGAACATGGGCTTCAAGGTCATCAGCGAGCGCACCTACCGCATCGCCCGGCCGGACACCGACGCCGTCGCCGACATCTGGATGCACGACATGGTGCTGGAACGCGCCGACGGGGCGGCGATCGACCTCGACCGTCTCAACGGGCGTCTGGCCGACGGCTTCCTCGCCGTGGCCCTCGGCCAGGCCGAGAACGACGGCTACAACGCCTTGATCGTCAAGGCCTGCCTCGCCTGGCGCGACATCGCCACGCTGCGCGCCTATTCGCGCTATCTGCGCCAGGCCCGCATCCCCTACTCCCAGGACTACATGTGGCAGACGCTGCAGCATCACGCCGACATCGCCGGTCTGCTGGTCGACGTGTTTCATGCCCGCTTCTCCCCGCAGGTCACCGACCGGACGGAAAGACTGGCCGCCGAACAGGCGCTCGTCGACAAGATCGAGGCCGCGCTCGAGGCCGTTCCCAGCCTCGACGAGGACCGCATCGTGCGCTGCTTCGTCAATCTCATCCGCGCGACGCTGCGCACCAACTTCTACCAGACCGACACCCATGGCGAGACGCGCGAGGCCTTCTCCATCAAGCTGTCCAGCCGGCAGATCGACGACCTGCCCGAGCCGCGCCCGCACATGGAGATCTTCGTCTACAGCCCGCGCGTCGAGGGCGTGCATCTGCGTTTCGGCGAGATCGCCCGCGGCGGCCTGCGCTGGTCCGACCGGCCGCAGGACTTCCGCACCGAGGTGCTCGGTCTCGTCAAGGCGCAGCAGGTCAAGAACGCCGTCATCGTGCCGGTCGGCGCCAAGGGCGGCTTCGTGCCCAAGCACCTGCCCGTCGGCAACCGCGAGGCGATGCTGGCGGAGGGCATCGCCTGCTACAAGGTCTTCGTCGGCAGCCTGCTCGATCTCACCGACAACCTGGTCGAGGGCGCCATCGTCGCGCCCGCGCTGACGGTGCGCCACGACGGCGACGACCCTTATCTCGTCGTCGCCGCCGACAAGGGCACGGCGACCTTCTCCGACATCGCCAACGGCCTGTCGCAGGCGCACGACTTCTGGCTCGACGACGCCTTCGCCTCCGGCGGCTCGGCCGGCTACGACCACAAGAAGATGGGCATCACCGCCCGCGGCGCCTGGGAGGCGGTCAAGCGCCACTTCCGCGAGATGGACGTCGACATCCAGACGACGCCGTTCTCGGTGATCGGCGTCGGCGACATGTCCGGCGACGTGTTCGGCAACGGCATGCTGCTGTCCGAGCAGATCCGCCTCGTCGCCGCCTTCGACCATCGCGACATCTTCATCGACCCCGATCCGGACCCGGCCATCGGCTACGCCGAGCGCACGCGCCTGTTCGCGCTGCCGCGCTCGAGCTGGCAGGACTACGACACCAGCCTGATCTCCGCGGGTGGCGGCGTGTTCTCGCGCCAGATGAAGGCGATCCCGCTGTCGCCGCGGATGCAGGAGCTGCTCGGCATCCACCGCAAGACGGCGACGCCGGCCGAGCTCATCTCGGCGATCCTCAGGCTCGAGGCGGACCTGCTCTGGTTCGGCGGCATCGGCACCTATGTGCGCGCCAGCGAGGAGACCGACGACCATGTCGGCGACCGCGCCAACGACGCGATCCGCATCACCGCGGCGCAGATGCGGGTGAAGGTTGTCGGCGAAGGCGCCAATCTCGGCATGACGCAGCGCGCCCGCATCGAGTTCGCGCTCGCCGGCGGCCGGATAAACTCCGACGCCATCGACAACTCCGCCGGCGTCAACTCCTCCGACATGGAGGTCAACATCAAGATCGCGCTCGGCAGCGAGATGCGGAAGGGATCGCTGACGCTGGCCCAGCGCAACGACCTGCTCGTCGAGATGACCGAGGAGGTCGCCGGCCTGGTCCTGCGCAACAACTATCTGCAGACCCTGGCGCTGTCGCTGACCGAGCGTCGCGGGCTCGAGGACCTGGGCTTCCAGCAGCGCCTGATGCGCGACCTGGAATCGCGCGGCGACCTCGACCGTGCCGTCGAGGACCTTCCCGACGACGCCGAACTGCAGGCCCGCGAGACGCGCTGCGAGCCGCTGACGCGACCCGAGCTCGCGGTGCTGCTCGCCTACGCCAAGATCGACCTGTATTCACGGCTCCTGGACTGCGCCGTGCCGGACGACTCCTATCTCGGCCGCGAGCTGATGCGCTACTTCCCCGAAGCCCTGCAGGCGCGCTTCCCCGGGGCGATCGCCGATCATCGGCTGCGCCGCGAGATCATCTCGACCATGCTGGCGAACTCGATGATCAACCGCTGCGGCCCGACGATGATCGTCCGGCTCGCCGACGAGACCGGCGCCGACGTGCCCGAGATCGCCGCCGCCTTCGCCGCCGCCCGCAACGCCTTCGGCCTCACCGAGGTGAACGGCGAGATCGACGCGCTCGACAACAGGATATCCGGAGACCTGCAGCTCGAGCTCTACGCCAGCCTGCAGGACCTGCTGTTGCGCGCCACCGCCTGGTTCCTGCGCAACATCGACATCGAGCACGGTCTCGCCGAGGTCATAGACCACTATCGCAAGGCGACCGCGACGCTCTCCAAGGATCTCGCCGGGATCGTTCCGGGCGAGGCCGCCGGGCGCATCGCCGCGCGCCGCGACGAGCTTGTCGGGGCCGGGCTGCCGGAGGGCCTGGCAACCCGCGCCGCCGGCGCGCAGTGGCTGTCGCGCGTGCCCGACATCGTCCTGGTTTCGGATCGCACCGGCAAATCGCTCAGCGCCGTCGCCGAGACCTTCTTCGCCTTCTCCGCGCATTTCCGCGTCGACGAGCTGGGTGAGACGACCCGGGCGCTGGGCGCCGTCGACTACTACGACAGGCTGGCGCTCAACCGCACCCTCGACCTGATCCACGAGGCGCAGCGCAAGCTGGTGGCCGAGGTGCTGGCGACGGGCAAGAAGGGCAAGCCGGCGCTGGACGCCTGGATCGCCACGCGCGGTAGCAGCGTGACGCGCACGGCCGGCGCGATCGCCGATATCGAGCGCGGCCCCATGAGCCTGTCCCGGCTGGCGGTGGCCGCGAGCCTGTTCAACGACCTCGCGGGCGGATAGTCACTGCCCCGACGGGACCAGCACCTCGCGCAGGAACGTGCGGAAGCGGTCGTAGGCGATCTGCGCGAAGGCCGGATCGTAGACGGAGGTGGAATTCGGCAGCACGTCGGGACGGTCGAAGGCATGCGTCGCCCCCTCGATGGTCTGGACGTCGACAGGCGCGCCCTCCTCGACCGCGAGCGCGTAGGCCTGGTTGCACGGCGCCGGATCGGCGGTGACGTCCTTGGTGCCGTGGATCGCCCAGGTCGGCCGCGGCTCGATCTCGCCGGCCTCCGGCGCCAGCGCCGGGAAGCCGCAATAGGGATAGGTCAGGTAGACCGCGGTCAGGCCGGCGAAGGCGGCCGTCGGCCACCGGGTCAGGCTGTAGGGCACCGTCTCGTTCGGCGGCATCGCCAGAAAGTCCATCACCGTCCAGCCGCCGTGGCTCCAGCCGGCGATCGCGATCCGGTCCGGGTCGACATAGGGAAGGCTGCGGGCGAACGGCACCGTCACCGCCACGTCGCCGGCCCGCTCCGAGCCGCGCAGCACCCAGCCGGGGCAGACGTCGGCATAGGCTTCCTCGGAATCGATGTTACGCGGCTTCAGGCTGTCGACGATGATCGCCACGACCCCCTCGGACCTGGCGATATCGGCGTAGATGCCCATCAGCGGCCGGCGCTGGTCGCCGTTCCACAGGCCCTCGCAGCCGTGAAACAGCAGCACCGCCGGGAACGGCCCGTCACCGTCCGGCTTGACGATCACGATATCGGGCTCCAGCAGCGCCAGCAGCTGGTCGGGGCTGCGCTTGTCGGTGAAGGCCCCGGTCAGCGACAGCCATACATACGCACCGCCGCCGGCAACGACAACGATCACCGCGATCAGGATAGATACGAGTATTCGCCGCATCTATAGATTGTATCACCCGGGACCTAATGCCGGAAGTGGCGCATTCCGGTAAATACCATGGCCAGCCCCTTTTCGTCCGCCGCCGCGATCACGTCCTCGTCGCGCATAGACCCGCCCGGCTGGATCACCGCGGTCGCGCCCGCCGCCGCCGCCGCCAGCAGGCCGTCCGGGAACGGGAAGAACGCATCGGAGGCGACCACCGAGCCCTCGGCGAGCGGCCGGGCGATCCCCGCCGCCTTCGCCGCCTCCTCGGACTTGTGCGCGGCGATGCGGGCCGAATCGATGCGGCTCATCTGGCCCGCGCCGATGCCGGCGGTGGCGCCGTCCCTGGCGTAGACGATGGCGTTCGACTTCACGTGCTTGGCCACCCGCCAGGCGAACAGCAGGTCGTGCAGTTCCTGCTCGCTCGGCGCCCGCCTGGTCACGACCCGGAGATCGGTCGCGCCGAGCCGGCCGTTGTCACGCGACTGCACCAGCAGGCCGCCGGCGACCGAGCGCACGGTCAGGCCGGGCGCGGCCGGATCCGGCAGGCCGCCGGTCACCAGCAGGCGCAGGTTCTTCTTCGCCGCGACGATCTCGATCGCCGCCGGGCTCGCCGCCGGGGCGACGATCACCTCGGTGAAGATCTCGACGATCTTCTCCGCGGCCTCCGCGTCGAGGGTCTGGTTGATCGCGACGATGCCGCCGAAGGCGGACACCGGATCGCAGCGCAGCGCCAGCTCGTAGGCCTCGCGCAGGCTCGCCCCGGTCGCCACGCCGCAGGGATTGGCGTGCTTGATGATGGCCACCGCCGCCGCGTCGTTCGGATCGAACTCGGCGACGAGCTCGAAGGCCGCGTCGGTGTCGTTGATGTTGTTGTAGGACAGCGCCTTGCCCTGGAGCTGGCGGGCGGTGGCGACGCCCGGCCGCGCCGGACCGGGCCGGGATTCGGGCGTGCGATAGAAGCCGGCGCGCTGGTGCGGATTCTCTCCGTAGCGCAGCGATTCCCCAAGCGTGCCGCCGAAGCTGACCCAGGTCGGTTCGCCGTCGCCCACCGCGTCGGTGAACCAGCGCGAGATCGCCGCGTCGTAGGCCGCGGTGCGCGCGAACGCCTTGGCCGCCAGCCGCTGGCGCGTGCCGGCGCTGACGCCGCCCGTGCCGAGTTCCTCGAGCACGCCCGCATAGTCGGCCGGATCGACCAGCACCGTCACCGAGCCGTGGTTCTTGGCCGCCGCGCGGATCATCGCCGGGCCACCGATATCGATGTTCTCGATGCACGCCTCGAAGCCGGCGCCGCGCAGCAGCGTCTCTTCGAAGGGATAGAGATTGATCGCCAGCAGGTCGATTTCCGGAATGCCGTGCTGGCTCAGCGCCGCGACATGCTCCGGCTTGGAGCGGTCGGCGAGCAGGCCGCCATGCACCTTCGGATGCAGCGTCTTCACCCGTCCGTCGAGCATTTCCGGGAACCCGGTGACCGAGGCGACGTCGGTGACCGCAAGCCCCGCCTCCTTCAGCGCGCGGGCGGTGCCGCCCGTCGACAAAAGCTCCACGCCGTTGTCGGCGAGGGCCTTGGCGAAGTCGACGATTCCGGTCTTGTCGGAAACGGAGATGAGAGCCCGGCGAACGGGCGTCGGCATGTTCGTCATCGGAAGATCCTGAAGCGGGAGAAAGCGTGTGGCCCGCCGCTTAGCACGACTGCCGGCTCAGGTCACGCCGTGCCGCCGCTATTGCCGCCGCCATCCCCGCGGCCGCCGTCGCCGCCATCATTGCCATTGTCTTCGGGAGCGGACATGTCCGCCGGTTCGGACGCGTCCGGCTCCGCGTCGAGCGGCAGTTCGTCCGCGTCCGCCGCCCGTCCGGCGGCCTGCCGCTTCGGATCGATCCGCTGCAGGCGCCAGTTGACGCGCGGGGCGTGGCGGCAGCGCCCGTGCAGCACGATCTGCTCGCTGCGGCGCGGCCCGTCGAGGCCGCCGAGATAGACGCTTTCCTCGATGGCGACGTCCGCGCCGCCGGCATAGAACTCCCAGGACGCGCCGTGCAGCGGGGCGAGGATGACGCGGTTGTGGTCGCGGGTCCGGCTCGCCCGCACCAGCGGGTGCAGGTGGAACCGCACCGCGTAGGGCGGATTGCCGCTGCCGCCGCCGACGGCGGAGAACACGTCCTCGCCCTCGACCCGGCGCCCGTCCGGACTGACCGCCATGCGCCGCTCGTGGATGATGCCGAAATCGCTGCGATAGCCGTCATGGCTCGCCGCCAGCGAGACGACGTCGGCGTCCTGCCGCTCCACCGAGACGGTGCGCGGGCCCGACAGCATCACCGGCCCGAGCGTCTTCAGGACGAGCGCGTTGGAGGCGAACCGGCACGACGAGGTGTCGTCCAGCGTCGCCGTCGAATGGGCGGCGGTCGCGCGCGACACCGCCCGCCACTGGGCCGAGCCGAAGGCGGGAACGCCGCAATTGACGATGATGCGCTGCCCCGACGCCGACATCTCGAAGGACAGGCAGCCGGCATGGGCTTCGCGGCTCACCGTCGGCGGCGGCGGCGCGCCGGTATCGACAATGACGACGGTGTCGCCGGCCTCGAGCCGCTGGTAGCCGGAATACGACGCGTTCAGCACCGGCGCGCCGCGCGTCTCGTCGTAGGCGAGCAGGGTCGCGAGGACGTCGGGATAGGTCGGCCCCATGCCGTTGAAATGCGCCAGCGCGCCGTCGTCGTGCCGGAAGAAGCGCAGCATCGGCATCATCCGGTCGATCGCCGACATCAGCGCGCTCGAAGGCGCCACGTCGCGCGCCGCGAAGGTCTGGCGCAGCGGCAGCAGCTCCAGGAGCAGCACCACCACCGCCTCGGGATTGCGCGAGAGATGCCCGCCGTCGGGAAGCACCTGGCGCACGAGTTCGTCGTCGAGCCAGCGCGCCGCCTGGCGCATCAGCCGCTGCCGCCCGGACATGCACAGGCCCGCGTGGCAGAGCGCGATGACGGCGACCATGCGGCCGACCCCGTCCGGCGCTTCGTCGGCGGTGCGGATGAGATAGCGCACCTGCCGCGCCAGCGAGCGCATGAAGCGGCGGTAGAAGCCGATGTCGGCGCCGCGCAGGATCAGCGGCGAGTGGCTGAACCAGGAGATCAGCCGCCGCGCCACCACCTCCGGCGCCCAGGCGACCGGGTCCCAGCCGCCGTAGTCCTCGATCCAGTCGGTAATCAGCGCGCGCGCGTGCAGCCGCGTCAGGTCGGTGTCGGCGGCGCGCATGTGGCGTAGCCAGCCGAACCCGTGCAGCGCCCGCTGCCAGTCCGGCGACGGCGGCGGCGCCGAGAACGGCGATTTGCCGCCCACGTCGATGGCGGCGCCGGCCAGGGCGAAATGGCCGGTATAGAAATCGGCGGCGATGATCGGGTCGGCGGTGCGCAGGTCCTGCGGGGCGACGATGAGACGCTCCGGCGCGCCGGCGGAAAAACGCCAGCGATAAAACGGGCTCGCATAGGCCGTGAGCATCGAGCGAACCTGATGCCCGGCCATGATCGCGCCAATCCGCAAACGGTCGCCGATTGCAATTCCGGCCATACGCGCCGCCTACTCTTCCTCGATCGCCGGGGATCGCCGGGCGCGCGACACGGTGCCGCCCAGCCCCCGCGAGCTCCATACTGTCCGTAAAAGTTTAATATAATTGACTTTTAAGCAAGCATACCGCTCGAAATCCCGCAGACAGACTGCCCCGCCTCAGGCGGTGCGGACAAGTCGGGCGGCGAAAAATCCGTCCATCCCGCCGTCGCCCGGGGCCACGCCCTCGGGCCAGGGCGCGTGGCAGGGCAGCGTGCGCAGGTCGCCCTCGGGGGTGATGCACTGACCCAGGCCGGCGATTTCGGACGCCGCGATCGGCTTGCGCGCGACCGCCAGGCCGCTGCCCAGAATCGCGGAAATCTGCGCCTCGCACTCCTCCGGCTCGAGCGAACAGGTGACGTAGAGCACCGTTCCACCCGGGTTCACCAGGTCGAACGCCCGACGCAGCAGCCGCCCCTGCAGGTCGGCGAGGCGGGCGATCTCCGCCTCCCGGCGGATCCAGGCGATATCGGGATGGCGCCGCAGCGTTCCGGTCGCCGAGCACGGCGCGTCGAGTAGGATCGCGTCGAAGCGGGTTCCCGGCTCCCAGGCCGCCGCGTCGGCGACGACCGGTTCGGCGGCGAGGCCGAGCCGGACGAGATTGGCCTCCAGCCGGGCCATGCGAGAGGCGGACCGGTCGACCGCGGTGACCGACGCCCCGGCGGCCGCCAGCTGCGCCGTCTTGCCGCCCGGCGCGGCGCAGATATCGGCGACCCGCAGCCCGGCGACGTCGCCGAGCAGCCGCGCCGGCAGCGCCGCGGCGACATCCTGCACCCACCACGCGCCGTCCCCGAATCCCGGCAGCGCGGCAATGTCGCCGGCCTTGGGAATGCGCACCGAGCCGGTCGGCAGCGCCGCGCCGCCGAGCTGGTCGGCCCAGCCCTGCGGATCCGATTTCACCGTCAGGTCGAGCGGCGGCTCGGCCAGATGTGCGGCCATGATCGCCTGCGCCGTGTCGGCGCCATAGGCCGCGATCCAGCGCTGCGCCAGCCAGTCCGGCGCGGTCGCGCGGACCCCGTCGGGGCGGGCCAGCAGCGCCTCGCGATCGCCCGCGACCCGGCGCAGGACCGCGTTGACGAGGCCGCGGAAGTGCCGCCCCGCCCGGTCGGCCGCGGCAAGGCCCACGGCGGTATCGACGACGGCGTGCGCGGGCACGTCGAGGAACAGGATCTGGCAGGCGCCGACCTCGAGGATCGCCATCGTCCGGCCGGCCGATTTCGGCAGCGGCTTGTCGAGATAGGCGCTCAAGAGGGCGCGGATCTGGCCGTGCCGGCGGATCGTCTCGGTCGCCAGCACCTTGACGAAGGCGCGGTCGCGCGGCTCCAGCGCGGCGAGGCCGGCCTGGCCGTGCTCGACATCGAGGGCGGCGTCCAGCGTCTGGCGCCGGTGGAGCGCGTCGTCGACGATCTCGACGGCGATGCGCCGCGCGGCGAGCCCGGCCGGCTCGCGCGCCGGTTTCTGTCTTCTACGGGGAGTGCTCACGGTGCGCGATCAGCCCCACGGACCGGCGCCGGGCCGCGACCCGGCATTGGGCACGCTGCCGCCCGTCCCGCGAGCGGAACCGCCCGCATATCCGCCGGACGGGCCGCCCGAGGATCCGGCATCGTCATAAGCCTGCGTATAACCGCCACCCATGCCGCTTCCCATCCCGGCTGCCATCTCCTGCAGCTTGGCGATGCGGTTTTCGGTCGCCGGGTGGGTGGAGAACAGGTTGTCCATGCGCTCGCCGTGCAGCGGGTTGATGATGAACATGTGCGCGGTCGCCGGATTGCGCTCGGCGGCCTCGCTGGGCACGCGGCGGACGCCGCCGGCGATCTTGCCCAGCGCCGAGGCGAGCCACAGCGGCTGGCCGCAGATCTCCGCGCCCATCCGGTCGGCCTCGTATTCGCGCGAGCGCGAGATCGCCATCTGCACCAGCGCGGCCGCCAGCGGCGCCAGGATCATCAGCGCCAGCGTGCCGATGAAGCCCATGTTGCTGTTGCGGTTGCCGCCGAAGAACAGCGCGAAGTTGGCGAGCATCGAGATCGCACCGGCGATCGTCGCCGTCACCGTCATGATCAGCGTGTCGTGGTGCTTCACGTGCGCCAGTTCGTGCGCCATCACGCCGGCCAGTTCCTCGTAGGACAGCGTCTGCAGGATGCCGGTGGTCGCGGCGACGGCGGCGTTGCTGGGGTTGCGCCCGGTGGCGAACGCGTTCGGCTGCGGATCGTCGATGATGTAGACCTTCGGCATCGGCAGGTCGGCGTTCCGCGCCAGGTCGCGCACCATCGCGTGGAACTCGGGCGCGGTGGCCTCGTCGACCTCGTGCGCCTTGTACATCTTCAAGACGACCTTGTCGGCGTTCCAGTAGCTGAACGCGTTCATGCCCAGCGCCACCACGAAGGCGATGATCATGCCGCCGCTGCCGCCGAGGAGGTAGCCGACGCCCATGAACAGCGCCGTCATCGCGGCGAGAAGAATGGCTGTCCTGAAATAGCCCGACATGGGTTCCCTGGCCTGTGTTGGTCCGGTGTCTGCGCGCTGCCGCGGATTGATCCCTATGGATTTGTGTCCCGGGTTTTCCTCCCCGGTTTGCCTCCGCGGTTTGCCTCCGCAGGCGATCTGCGTCCTATATGTTGGTTCGATCCCCTCCGGCGACAAGACGAGACCGAATCGCGATGAACGACGCCACGCGTAACGAAACCAGCGACGAAATAAAGGAAAAACGGCGCCAGGAGGCCGCCGAACGCGCGCTGGCCGAGGCCGAGGCGCGCCGCGCCGCGCAAAAGGCGCAGGAGCGGCCGACGGAATATAACGGGCCGCGGGGCCCCGAGCCGACCCGCTACGGCGACTGGGAAAAGAAGGGAATCGCCAGCGATTTCTGACGGCGCCCCCGTCTCGGGATCGTTTCGGCACCGATTCGACGCCGTTTCGGCGCCCGCTATCTGCGCGCCTGGTGGCCTGCCACGAGTGGCCGCCACTAGTGGCCCGGCAGGATCTCCGGCAGCATCTCAACGATCGCCGTGCCGTCGAGATCCGCCTTTCCCGCGGCGATCATCATCCGGTAGAGCGTCAGCGCCTGCGCCACCATCGGCATCGCCACGTGGTGATGGCGGGCGTCCTCGTTGACCATCTCCAGATCCTTCAGCACCTGCCGGGCATAGCCGCGCGGCACGAAGTCCCTGGCGACCATCCGCTCGAAGGCGACCGGCAGCAGGTTGGAGCCGGCATAGCCGGTGGCCAGCGCCTGGGGGATCCTGCCGGTGTCGACGCCGTGCGCCTCGGCCAGCCGCAGCGCCTCGGCCAGCACGCAGTAGTTTGTCAGCACGATGGTCTGGTTGACCAGCTTGGTCGCCTGGCCCGCGCTGACCGGGCCCATATGCGTCAGCGTGCCGAGATCGGTCATCAGCGGGTCGATCCGGCTGATCGCGTGCAGGTCCCCGCCCGCCATGATCGCCAGCGTGCCGGCACGCGCGGCGTCGGGCCCGCCCGACACCGGCGCGTCGACGAAGGCCATGCCGGTGCGCTCGGCGAGCACGGCCGCGAGGTCCAGCGTCGCCGCGATCTCGGTGGTCGAATGATCGACCAGCACCTTGCCCTCCAGCCCCCCGCCGTTGGCGGCGGCCGTCGCGATACCGTTGTCACCAGCGATGACGTCGGCGACGGCCGCCGTGTTGAGCACGCAGACGAGCACCGTGTCGGCCCGCGCCGCGACATCGGCCGGCGACGCCGCCGCCTCGACACCCCAGCCGGCGGCCGCCTTGGTCCGGCGCGGGTCGATATCGTAGCCGACCACCCGGCGCCCGGTGTCGATCAGCCGGCGCGTGAACCCTTCCCCCATCAGGCCCAGCCCGATGAATCCCACCGTTTCGCTCATGGCCATTCCCTCTTGGCGTGCAGCCGCACAATGTATGCATTACGGTGCATCGTGCGCCCGATGGCAACAGGGCGATAGCAACGGGGCCGATAGCAACGGGGCGATGGAAACGGGGGCCATGGAAACAACGAGGGGACCGGTCGAGGAAATGGCGATGACCGAGGAGACGGCCGCCGACCTGCCGATCATCGACGCCCACCAGCATTTCTGGGACCTGGACAAAAACTACTATCCCTGGCTCTGCGATCCCGAGCCGATCCCGTTCCGCTATGGCGACTATTCGGCGCTGAAGCGCAACTACCTGCCGCCGGACTACCGCCGCGACATCGGGCCGAACCGGGTCGTCGGGACGGTGCACATGGAGGCGGAGTGGGACCGCGCCGATCCGGTCGCCGAGACGCGCTGGCTGGAGGGCGTCGCCGCCAGGCACGGGCTGCCGAGCGCGCTGATCGGCCATGCCGAGCCGGACCGCGCCGATATCGCCGACGTGCTGGCCGGCCACGCGCGAAGCCCGCTCATGCGCGGCATCCGCCACAAGCCCGCCGCCGCCGCCCGCCCGCGGGACGCCGTACGCGGCGCACGGGGTTCGATGGACGATCCGCGATGGCGCGCGGGTTACGCCCTGCTCGAACGGCACGGCTTTTCCTACGACCTGCAGACGCCGTGGTGGCATCTCGACGCCGCCGCGGAGCTTGCCGCCGACTTTCCGGCGATCCCCGTCATCGTCAACCACACCGGCCTGCCCGCCGACCGCTCCGCCGAGGCGCTCGCCGGCTGGCGCGCGGCACTGGAGACGGCCGCCGCCCGGCCCAATGTGGCGCTGAAGATCTCCGGCCTAGGCCTGCCGGGCCGGCCCTGGACGGTGGCGGCCAACGGCCCGGTCATCCGCGACGCCATCGCGATCTTCGGCACCGACCGCTGCCTGTTCGCCAGCAACTACCCCGTCGACCGCCTCGCCGCCCCCTTCACCACCATCTTCGACGGCTTTCGCGCCGCCGTTTCCGATCTTCCTCTCGCCGAGCAGCGCAAGCTGTTCCACGACAACGCGGTGCGGATTTATCGGCTGTAGCCGGGGGGCGGATCAGGCGAGACCATTAAGGCGCTGGAAAAGAAAAGCCACACTACTCAACTTTCCTAGGTAGGTTTCTTGGGGGCGCGGAAGCCGGGATAAGAAATTGCTTTATTTCAGCTATATCGCGTTTCATATCAAATATATCTTGTTCTATATTAGACGCTTTCTCGCGGATTACGGCTATATCTGCGCGCATGTCTCCCTGCGTGTCGACTACGGCATCGACGCGCAAAGACAAGCCGTCAATGCGGCTCGCTTGGTAGAAGAAAGCCGTCCACAATCCAGCTCCAACGATGCCTATCGCGGCGATCAATACGGCTTGTGTATGTTTCAAGCCGCTTAGTTCCCCGCCAACCCCGCTGTCGTTCATCGCTTCCTCCACGAGCAAAGTGACCGTAGGATGGAGCAAAATAAAGAACATGAAAAGCCAGACAGGCACCCTTGCCGATAGGGGAAATATAATGGCAACTAACGAAGAACGATGGAATAATACAATGAATGCCGAATTCAATCCGAATTATTCACCTAACGCATACCCTGATTCTGATATGCGCATTGCGAACGCCACCGAATACGCGGCTTTCCAATTGTACAAAATTCGTGAGGCAATCGAAGGTATTAATTCAACGCTTAAGGCGATCGCCAGCAAGACATAGCACCCCAGCGATGTTTAGGAGAAACTGCGGTGCATGATGTCATCGTGATGTCATATAGCCCCTGAGCTGGAATGATGCGCATAGCAGCATTCCAGCTTTTGCCATGTCGTCGACCGCCGGTTTAATGTCGGCTCTTCCATCCCGCTCCCAAAGTGGGCGCACTCGATGGTTCGCCTCGATACCTAATCGAATCCAAAGCCCCCGCGCGAACCTTACGCTGGCCTGTCTATTCTAGCGAAATAGTCTTACCGTGCTGCAAAGCGCACATTTAGGAATAAAATCTGGACATGTTCCGGTTTTGTTCCTATGCGTGAGACATGCACCGAGTCGCGCGCCTCGCCCTGTCGCTCCCCGTCGCCGTCGTGACGGCGGCCCTGTGGATGGCCGTCACATGGGCGGCAGCCGCTTGGCTGGCCCCCGCTGGGGTGGCCCCCGCCTGGGTGGCGCCCATATGGGCGGCGACCGGCTGGGTGGCGACCGCCACCGCCGCCGAGACGCTGCCGGGGCCGGTCGCCGCGCGGGTGGAGCGGGTCGTCGACGGCGACACCATCGCGGTCACGGCCCGGGTCTGGCTGGGCCAGGACGTGCATGTGCTGGTGCGGGTGCGCGGCATCGACGCGCCGGAGCTGCGCGGCCGCTGCGCCGAGGAGACGCGTCGCGCCCGGGCGGCCACGCGCCGCGCCGCCGCCGCGGTGGCGGCGGGACCGGTCACGCTGTGGCGCATTTCGGGCGACAAGTACCATGGCCGCGTGCTCGCCGACGTGCGCCTGGGCGACGGCCGCGACCTGGCGGCGGTGATGCTGGCAAGCGGCGATGCCCGGCCCTATGGCGGGGCCGGGCGCAAGGGCTGGTGTTCCGGGTGAGGGCCGGCCCGTATCCGGATCGCCGCATCCGGATCGCCCTATCCGGATCGCCGCATCAGGGTGCCCGCACCTGGCACCCCCGCGTCCGGGGTGTCCGGGCGGCTGCGATCGTGCCAGGACCTACGATCGTGCCAGGTAATTGACGAAGAAGCCGACCCCGATCAGCGAAATGCCGATGGCGTTGATGCAGATCCGCACCCAGGAGAAGCCGGCATAGCCCTGGATGGGCGGGACGGGATTGCCGTTGTGATCGACGGGCGGCCGCCCCGTCCGCGAGATGACGTCCCAGGCGAGGCCGGAGGCCGTCGGAAAGAACAGCATCAGGGTTCCGATCACGCCGAGCACGTCGCCCGACCACGACCACCGCGCGACCAGCCAGCTGGAGACGAGGTACACCAGCGGCACCCAGAGAGCCCAGAAGATCAGCGTTATCACTGCGTGGAGCACGGCCATGTCGGATTACGCCTTGTCCATCAAGGATCAGATTCCGGAGCCTGCGGTTTCGGAGCCCGCCGGTCTGGCGCCGGCCACGGTGATCAGGTCGTCCGACGGCTGCCCGTCTCCGGTGACCACCTGCAGATCGCCGGCCCCCGTCACCGGCGCGGTCTGGTCGCCGGGAACGGACATGTTCAGCTTGACCGGATGGTCGCCGTACAGCCGCGCCGGAAGCCTGGCGTCGACGAGATTCGTGATGAAGGCCCGGAAGAACGCCGTCCGGTCGGCGGCGCTCATCGGCGCCTCCTGAACCGTCTTCATGACGGTCCGGATGGCCTGCAGCACGCCGATGGCCTCGCGGCCGGCGAATTTGGCGCCCTCGATGACGAGCGTGACGTTCTCGCCGGCCGGGTCGCCAGCCTCTTCGCCGACCACTTCGCCGGGCTCGCGCCCCGGGTCCGGCGCCGCGGCCGGCACCGCCAGCATGGCCTCGAGGGACGTGCCGCATGCCGCCAGATAGCTTCTCAGCGTGCCCAGCCGCGTCCCCGGCCCGAGGCTGTTCTCGAGGCGCGAGACCTCGCTCTGGCTGGTCTTCATGGCGCGCGCCTGATCGGCCTGCGTATGGTTTGCCTTTCGCGCGGCGACCATGCGGCGGCGCAGGTGCTCGTACCAGAAGGCGTCCGCGAACTCGGCATCGGACATGGCGGTTTCGGTAAGCAACCGGTACGCGTCGGCCGCGCTTTCGAAGGCCTGGCCGCGATCCGCGATCAGGCTGTCGAAGGACTTGTACTGTTTCGTCTCACGCATGGCGGCCTCGTACGCTCACGACACTTGCTCGATGTAGCTGCCCGGCAGCAGCGCGGCGACGCGCGGGCTCACCACCCCGTTCAGATCCGGGAAATGGCCCTCCGCGATCTCCGTTACGTTCGTCATCGCGATCAGGTACTCGGTTCCATCTGGGTGGCGCAGGAACCAGATCCGGCATCGCGGCACCCGCTTGGGGACCGGAAACAGGTCGAGTATCTGGCCGCCCCAATTGATGTACCGAACCTCGATCGTCTCCCCGGCGGCGGTATGCAGCAGGCCGGCGCGATCGCTGTCGGGGCCCCATTCGGCGTCGCCCGCATCGGCATAGCCCCAAAGCAGACCGCATAGCTGCCGCTGCTCCTCCAGCTCGGCCCTGGTCGGCGGTTTTCGCAGAATGCCGGCCGGATCGCCCAGAATGGTCTTGACGTCATCCAGGAACAGCGGGTCCGTCCGACGCTTCGAAGGCATTATATCACAAAGCCCATATTATGGGGTTATTAGTATTTTTATCAAGTCCCTGACCATGATCGAAAGTTCAACGATAGCGGCGCACCGGCCACAACCGGTGTTTGTATATCGGTGTTTGTATCAAGGACCGGCTGCGATTTCGAATACGCAATTCGGCTAGCGCGCGCGGGCGATCCCCGAACGGCGGCGGCGGGACGGCGATACGGCGGTGGGGCGCGCAAACGGCAACGCCCGGCCCCATCACGGGGCCGGGCGCTGAAGCTGGTGTCCGGACTGAGCGGCAACGTCTGAGCCGTGCCGGCAGAGCGGGCGGAGAGCTGGCAGAGCGGGCGGAGAGCTGCGCCCGCCTACGCCGTCTTGGCGCGGTTCTGCCGGTTGTCGATCAGGTCGTCGACGACGGCCGGGTCGGCGAGCGTCGAGGTGTCGCCGAGATTGGAGAACTCGTCCTCGGCGATCTTGCGCAGGATGCGGCGCATGATCTTGCCCGAGCGGGTCTTCGGCAGGCCCGGCGAGAACTGGATCAGGTCCGGCGAGGCGATCGGGCCGATGTCCTTGCGCACCCACTGGACGAGTTCCTTGCGCAGGTCCTCGCTCGGCACCTCGCCCGCCATCAGGGTGACATAGGCGTAGATGCCCTGGCCCTTGATGTCGTGCGGGTAGCCGACGACGGCGGCCTCCGAGACCTTCGGATGGGCGACCAGCGAGGATTCGACCTCGGCCGTGCCCATGCGGTGGCCGGAGACGTTGATGACGTCGTCGACGCGGCCGGTGATCCAGTAGAAGCCGTCCTCGTCGCGGCGGCAGCCGTCGCCGGAGAAGTACAGGCCCTTGTAGGCGGAGAAGTAGGTCTGCACGAAGCGCTCGTGGTCGCCGTAGACGGTGCGCATCTGGCCGGGCCAGGAGTCGAGCATCACCAGGTTGCCCTCGGCCGCGCCCTCGAGCAGCGTGCCGTCGCCGTCGACGAGGCCCGGCTGCACGCCGAAGAACGGCCGCGTCGCCGAGCCCGGCTTCAGCCCGGTGGCGCCGGGCAGCGGCGAGATCAGGATGCCGCCGGTCTCCGTCTGCCACCAGGTGTCGACGATCGGGCAGCGGCCGTCGCCGACCACGTTGTAGTACCACAGCCAGGCTTCCGGGTTGATCGGCTCGCCGACCGAGCCGAGCAGCCGCAGCGAGGCGCGGCTGGTTGTCTTGACCAGCTCCTCGCCGGCGCCCATCAGCGCGCGGATCGCCGTCGGCGCGGTGTAGAGGATGTTGACCTGGTGCTTGTCGCACACCTCCCAGAACCGCGCCGCGGTCGGGTAGTTGGGCACGCCCTCGAACATCAGCGTGGTCGCGCCGTTGGCCAGCGGCCCGTAGACGATGTAGCTGTGGCCGGTCACCCAGCCGACGTCGGCGGTGCACCAGTAGATGTCCCCGTCATGGTAGTCGAAGACGTACTGGTGGGTCATCGCGGCGAACACGAGATAGCCGCCGGTGGTGTGCAGCACGCCCTTCGGCTGGCCGGTCGAGCCCGAGGTGTAGAGGATGAACAGCGGGTCCTCGGCGTTCATTTCCTCGGCCGGGCAGTCGGCCGCCACGCCTTCCATCTCCTCGTGCAGCCAGACGTCGCGGCCGTCCTTCCAGCCGATGACGCCGCCGGTGCGCCGCACCACGACGACGCCGGTCACGCTCGGGCACTTCTCCAGCGCCGTGTCGGTATTGGCCTTCAGCGGGATCTTGCGGCCCCCGCGCAGGCCCTCGTCGGCGGTGATGACGATGTTGGAATCGCAGTCCTGGATGCGCCCGGCCAGCGAATCCGGCGAGAACCCGCCGAACACCACCGAGTGCACCGCGCCGATGCGCGCGCAGGCCAGCATCGCGTAGGCGGCCTCCGGGATCATCGGCATGTAGATGGTGATGCGGTCGCCCTTCTTGGCGCCGAGCTTCTTCAGCACGTTGGCGAAACGGCAGACGTTGTCGTAGAGCTCGCGGTAGGTGATCTTGGCGTCGTCGGCGGGATCGTCGCCCTCCCACAGGATCGCCACCTGGTCGCCGCGCGTCTCCAGATGCCGGTCGATGCAGCTCGCCGTGACGTTGAGCGTGCCGTCCTCGAACCATTTGATCGAGACGTTGTGCGGGTCGTAGGAGGTGTTCTTGACCTTGGTGTACGGCTTGATCCAGTCGACGCGCTTGCCGTGCTCGCCCCAGAATCCCGCCGGGTCGTCGACCGAGCGCTTGTACATCTCCTGATATTTCGCGTCGTCCACGTAGGCGCGCTTCGCCCAAGCCTCGGGCACCGGAAAGAGCGATTGATCCATTGGCCAGACCTCCCTGGTATTTCCCTGGTATTCCCCTGGTATTCCATCGTCGCGCTCGCCGTTGTCCGGCGGCGCCGCGTATCGCGGGCATTATGCGGATCGGCCGTGGGGCGGGCAATGTCGGAACCGTCGAACTTTGGTCGACGGCGACGATTCGCCCCGTTATCGGCCCGCCCGGCCGAAGTTCAGACTCCGAACAGGCCGATAATCGCGCCCATCAGCACCAGAACCACCAGCCAGTGACCGGCGTCGATCAGCGTCAGCGTCACCTTGGAGCCCTGGAACGAATCGTTGACCGCGATCGTCGTGGCGACGAAGCCGAGCCAGAGGAACGCCGCGCCGATGATGCCGTTCTGCAGGTTGATCTGGCCGAGATGGCCGAGCACGCCGGCGAGCATGAAGGCCATCAGCAGTTGCGCCACGCCGGCGACGACGAAGGGCCCCGGCTTCGGCGTCGTGTCCCCGGGCGCGCGCCCTTGCGCCATCAGCCAGGCATTGCCGAACGCCTTGTACCACAGCGCGCTGGCGACGAAGCCGACGACCGCCGCGATGACCACCGCGAGATAGTTGATGCCGTCGAATACCATGTCCGGTGTCTCCCCTCGGAACGAGATTGCCGTCGATGTGTAGCCCAGGCCGGCGCCCGAGCGAAAGCGCCTCGGCGCGATTCCCCCACCCGGGGCCAGAACGCCCCACACCTGAACGCCCGGCGCCTGAACACCCGGCACCTCGGCCTTCGGTCGGTCACGCCTGGGCGACGAGCCGCCATACCGCCGTGCGCTTGATCTCCGCGTCCTCCAGCGCCCGCGTCGTCGGCACGCCGTGCTCGGCGAGTTTCTCGAGCCGCTCGCGCGGCAGGTAGCTGCGGCCCGGATCGCCGATCAGGACGGTGGCGCCGGCGTCGCGGCAGCGGTCGAGAAACCGCAGCACCCGACCGGCAAGCGGCTTTTCGTAGAACAGGTCGCCGACCAGGATCGTCTCCGGGGCGCCACCCTCGGGCGCATCACCGGGGATATCGAGCGGCCCGTCGAGCAGATCGGCCGCGACCACGTCGACGCGAACGCCGTTCAGCGCGGCGTTGAGGCCGATCGCGGCGACCGCCCAGCGGTCGGGATCGGTGGCGGTCGCGCGGGCCGCGCCGGCGCGCATCGCGGCGATCGCCACCAGCCCGGAGCCGGCGCCGAGATCGAGCACGCGACGGCCCCGCACGGTTTCGGGGTGATCCAGCACGTACCGGGCCAGCGCCTGCCCGCCGGCCCAGGCGAACGCCCAGAACGGCGGCGGCAGACCCATCTCGCCGAGTTCCTCCTCGGTCTTGCGCCACAGCGGCAGCGCCTCGTCGGCCACCCGCACCGTGATCTCCGGGCACAGCGGCACCGGCCGCGGCCGCGTGTTGTCGAGAATGAAGGCGGTCCGGTCTTCGGTGTCCCGCACGGCCCCGTCCGGGGCCGGTGGGCTCACGTCAGGCCGCCCATCTTGCGGATGATCGTCCATTCCTTCGCCGTGACCGGCTGCACCGACAACCGCGAATTGTTGACCAGCACCATGTCGGCCAGCGTCGGCTCGGCCTTGATGTCGTCCAGCGTCACCGGGTTCGGCACCGCCTCCACGGCGGCGATGTCGACGCACTCCCAGGTGCCCGAGCCGTCGGTCGAATCGGGATGCGCCTCGACGACCACCTCGACGATGCCGACGATCCGCTTCTCGTTCACCGAGTGATAGAAGAAGCCGAGGTCGCCCTTCTTCATGGCCCGCATGGTGTTGCGGGCCTGATAGTTGCGCACCCCGTCCCACTCCTCGCCCTTTTTGCCCTTCTTCACCTGATCGTCCCAGGACCAGGTGTTGGGCTCCGACTTGAACAGCCAATAGGCCATGCCGCCTCTCCGTTTGTTTCGATTGGTCGAACCGGGTTGCCTCCGGCGCCGTCAGTCTTCCTCGCGGAACGGACGCGACAGCAGCGCCTCGATCGCCGTGTCGACGCTGGCGCGTCCGGCGACGACGGCGGCGACCGCCGCGCAGATCGGCATCTCGACATCGAGCTTCGCCGCCCGGTCGACGACCGCCGGTGCCGTCCACACGCCTTCGGTGACCGCCTTGCGGCCGCCGAGGATGGTATCGACCGTGTCGCCCCGTCCCAGGGAGACGCCGAAGGAATAGTTGCGCGATTGCGGGCTGGTCGCCGTCAGCACCAGGTCGCCGAGGCCCGACAGGCCGGACAGGGTCTCGGGCCGCGCCCCGAGCGCCCGGCCGAACCGGGTCAGCTCGGCGAAGCCGCGCGCCACCAGCGCCGCGTGCGCGCTCGCCCCCAGCGCCTTGCCGACGACGACGCCGCAGGCGATCGCCAGCACGTTCTTCACCGCCCCGCCGACCTGGACGCCGGTCAGGTCGCTCGACCGGTAGGGGCGGAAGGCGCTGTAGCCGATCGCCTCGACCAGCGTCCTGCCGACCGCCTCGTCGGCGCAGGCAAGCGTCACCGCGGTCGGCAGGCCGTGCGCCACGTCGTCCGCGAAGCTCGGTCCCGACAGCACCGCCGGCACCGCCTGGGGCAGCGCCTCGGCGACGACGTCGGACATGAAGGCCTCGGTGCCGCGCTCGATGCCCTTGGCGGCGATGACGACGGGGCGGCCGGCCGGCAGCACGCCGGCCATCTCCTGCGCCACGCCGCGCACCGCCTGGGCCGGCACCGCCAGGATCAGCGCGTCGGCGGCGCAGGTCTCCTCGAGCGACCGGGTCGCGACGATCCCCGCGTCGAGCGCGACGCCGGGCAGCCGCATCCGGTTCTCGTGGTGCCTGTTGATGTCCTCGACGGTCTTGGCGTCGCGCGCCCAGAGGCGGACCGGACGCCCGGCCCGCGCCGCGACGCTGGCGAGCGCCGTTCCCCAGGCGCCGCCGCCGATGACCCCGACCGTTCCGACAGCGCTCATGCCGCCTCCACGTCTTCCAGGCTCCAGCGCGCCCGGGCGGGCGCGTCGAGCGTGTCGGTCGCTCCGCGTGCCAGCCGCTCGCAGCCGGCCCAGGCGACCATGGCGGCATTGTCGCCGCACAGATTCAGGGGCGGAGCCACCAGCCCGGCCCCGTGCGCTGCCCCGTGCATGACGGCAAGCGCCTCGAGCCGCGCCCGCACGGCCTGGTTGGCGGCGACCCCGCCGGCCACCACCAGCACCGGCGCGGCGCCGGTCTCACCGGTAAACCGCGACAACGCATTCTTAGTGCGGTCGGCAAGGCTGTCGACGACCGCCGCCTGGAACGCGGCGCACAGGTCGGCAACGTCCGTTTCCGACAGCGGCGCGATCCGCTGCGCCTCGATCCGGACCGCCGTCTTCAGCCCGGAAAACGAGAAGTCGCAGCCCGCCCGGCCGGTCATCGGCCGGGGGAAGGCGAACCGCGCGGCATCGCCCTTCAGTGCCTGCGCCTCGACCGCGGGTCCGCCCGGCCAGCCGAGGCCCAGCATCTTGGCGACCTTGTCGAAGGCCTCGCCGGCGGCGTCGTCGACCGTCGTGCCCCAGCGCCGGTAGCGGCCGACATCCTCGACCTTGACGATCTGGGTGTGGCCGCCGGTGACGAGCAGCAGCAGATAGGGGAAGGCGAGACCGTCGGTCAGCCGCGCGGTCAGGGCGTGGGCCTCCAGATGGTTGACCGCCACGAAGGGCTTGTTCGCCGCCGCCGCGATCGCCTTGCCGGTCATCAGCCCGACCAGCAGTCCGCCGATCAGCCCAGGCCCGGCCGTCGCCGCGACGCCGTCGAGGTCGTCGAGGCCGCAGCCGGCCTCCGCCAGCGCCTGCGCGATCAGGCCGTCCAGTGTCTCCACATGGGCGCGCGCGGCGATTTCCGGCACGACGCCGCCATAGGGTGTGTGCTCGGCGAGTTGGCTCAGGACCACGTTCGACAGGATGCGGCCCGAAAAGTCGTCGCCGTCGCCCGTGCGGGCGACCACCGCCGCGGCGGTTTCGTCGCAACTCGTTTCAATACCGAGGACGCGCATCTCTGGTTCCGGTCGATTGGCGGATTTCATTCCACTTCGCCCGTCTCTATAGTCGCCGCCGACCCCGACTGTCACCCGTAAGAGCCAGACTTGTCCGACACGCCCATCCGTATCGCCACGCGCGGCAGTCCGCTGGCCCGTGCCCAGGCCGAAGAAGTCGCCGCCCGGCTCAGGTCCGCCCACGGCCTGCCCGAGGAGATGACCGAGGTCGTCATCTTCCAGACCAGCGGCGACCGGATCCAGGATCGCGCGCTCGCCGAGGCCGGCGGCAAGGGCCTTTTCACCAAGGAGCTCGAGGAGGCGCTGCTCGACGGCCGCGCCGATATCGCCGTGCATTCGGCCAAGGACATGCCGACGGTGCTGCCCGACGGGCTGGTGCTGACCGCCTTCCTAGAGCGCGAGGACGTGCGCGACGCGTTCCTGAGCCGCGTCGCCGGATCGCTCGCCGAGCTTAGCGCCGGCGCCGTGGTCGGCACCGCCTCGCTGCGTCGTCAGGCGCTGGTGCGCCGCCTGCGCCCGGACCTTAAGGTCGTCACCTTCCGTGGCAACGTGCAGACCAGGCTGCGCAAGCTCGAGGAGGGCGAGGTGCAGGCCACGCTGCTGGCGCTCGCAGGGCTGAAGCGCCTCGGCGCGGAACACGAGGCGACCGGCGTGCTCGGCCTCGACGATTTCCCGCCCGCGCTCGGCCAGGGCGCGATCACGGTGGAGACCCGTGCCGACGACGCCCGCGTCATTCCGCTTATCGCCGCGATCGACCATGCCCCGACGGCGGCGGCGCTGACCTGCGAGCGGGCCTTCCTCGCCGTCCTCGACGGGTCCTGCCGCACCCCGATCGCCGGCCACGCGGTGATCGACGGCGACCGGCTGCGGTTCCGCGGCCTCGTCCTCAGCCCCGACGGCGCGCAGGAATTCGAGGCGATCGCGGCGGGCGATGCCGGGGACGCCGAGGCGATCGGCCGCACCGCCGGCGAGGATATCGTCGCCCGCGCCGGCGCGGAGTTCCTGGCAGCGCTCAAGGCGCTGTCGTGACGGTTTTGGCATGACGGGTCTGCCATGAGAGTTCTGGTGACGCGGCCGACCGGCGACAGCGAGAAAACCGTTGCCCGCCTGGCCGAACGCGGCATCGACGCGATCGCCGCCCCGGTCATGGCGATCCGCCCGCTCCCCGACGTCGCCCTCCCCGAGAACGCAGACCCCGCCATCTGCCGCGCGCTGATCGTCACCAGCGCCAACGCCATCCGCACGCTCGCGGGCCGTCCCGAGATGGCGGCGCTCAAGACCATCCCGCTCTACGCCGTCGGCGACCACACCGCCGAGACCGCCAGGCGGGCGGGCTTCACCGACGTGCGCTCGGCCGCCGGCGACGTCCACGATCTTGCCCGCCTCCTGCGCGCCGAGATCAGGCCCGGGGAAGGGCGTCTGGTCCACCTGAGCGGCCGCGAGGTGGCCGGCGACCTGGCCGGCGAGCTCGCCGCCGCCGGCTACGAGACCGAGCGGCGCATCGTCTACGAGACGGTCGCCGCCGATGCGCTGCCCGCCGCCGCGCGCGATGCGCTGCACGGAGCGGAGATCACGGCGGTCCTGCTCTATTCGCCGAGAAGCGCGGAGACCTTCGGCGCGCTCGTCCGCAACGCCGGCCTCGGCGATGATCTGGCGCGCGTGGCCGCCGTGGTGATATCGGAGAATGTCGCCGAGAAGGCCCGCGCTTTCGGTTTCGGTCAAATTTTCGTCGCCGAGCGGCCCGACGAATCGGCACTTATTGCCGCACTTGAGCGTTTCTTAAAGCAATCGATCCGATAACCGGGACGCTGGGCCTCGCGACAGCCGAGCCAAAGCGTGTATAAACCGGCAAAGGCCGAGCGCCCCGGGTGGCGCGTCCGGGGCGGCTCGCAACGACGGGACCGGAATCATGACCAACGGCGAAGAAAAAGATCGCAACAAGACCGGACGCGGCGAATCCGGTGACCGCGCGGACCGGCGCCGGCGGGCGGTGCGCCCGGCGGTGATCGAGGGCGAGGCCCGCGAGATCGCCGAGGAAACCGCGACGGAAACCGCGACGGAAACAGCGGCGCCGGGCGACGAAACCTCCGAAGTGACCGGTGAGGCGGCGGAAGAGACGACGCCCGCCGACGCTGGCCCGACCGAAACGACGGCCGAGACGACGCCCGAAACGACGTCCCAGCCGACTGCTGCCGCGGACGAAAGCGGGCCCGAAGAGACCACCCCGGACGCGCCCGCAGAGGGTGACGAGGAGACGCGGGAAGGCGCGTTTTCCGGCGAGGAAGCCGCAACGGACCAGGCCGAATCGGCGCGAACCGCCCCGCTTCCCACCGCCCGGCGCGCCAGCGTCATCGCCGCCGGCATCGTCGGCGCCGTCCTGGCGCTCGGCGTCTATCTGGGCCTCGATTATCTTCGCATCCTGCCGCGCGCCGGCGCCAGCAACGCCGAATTGACCAACATCGTCAATGAGATGGACCGCCGGCTGACCGGCATCGAGACGAGCATCGCCCGCGCCGCGAAGCGCGACAACTCCAAGGTCATCGCCGGCAGGATCGCCGATCTGGAGAGCTCGCTGAAGGAAATCGGCGCCGATCCGCGCAACTCGCTGGTCCGCCGCATGAGCGATGCCGAAACCAAGATCGACGCGATGGCCGAGACTGCAGCGGCCTCCCCGGCCGCCAAGGATCTGGACGAGCGCCTGACCTATGTCGAGGACAAGCTCGCCGACATCGGCACCGGCGCGGCCTCGGCAGCCGGCGAAATCGGCGGCAACATCGAACAGCGCCTCGCCGACCTCGAGAAACGCCTCGGCGGCGTCGAGGCCCGCCCGGCCGTTGTGACGCCGGACGGCAAGCCGGTCGACGATGCCGCGGTGAAGGCGCTGACCGACCGGATCGCCGCGCTGAATGCGCAGATGACGGAGATGTCCGACACCGTCGCCGCGCTCGGTAAAACCGTTTCCACCCAGTCGGCCGGGCGTCTGACCGAGATCGATTCGACGCTGTCCGCCCTGCGCGGCGCGCTCGACACATTGAGCGGCGACGTCGACGCCAAGCTCGCCAAGCTCGAGAAAACCGTGTCCGAAGGCGCCTCCGGCGAAGCCCGCCAGATGGCCCGCACGACCGCCGGCGCGCTGGCCGTCACCGCGCTGGAGCGCACCGTCGACGAAGGCAAGCCCTATACCGCCGAGCTCGACGTGCTGCGCCCGCTCGTCGGCGACAAGGCCGATCTTTCCGCGCTCGACGCCCATGCCGGGACCGGCGTCGCCGATCTCGCCACCCTCCAGGCTGAGTTCGCGACCACCGCCAACGCCATCCTGTCCGCCGGCGCACCGGCGGACAGCGGCCCGGACGACAGTGGCATCGTCGGTTCGCTGCTGGACAGCGCCCGCACGCTCGTCCGCGTCCGCCCGACCGGCAAGGTCGAGGGCTCGGGCCGCGGCGCCATCGTCGCGCGCATCGAGGCGGCGCTGAACGCCGGCGACCTGAAGACCGCCGCGGGCGAATGGGACACGCTGGACGACAGCGCCAAGGCCGCGTCCAAGGATTGGGCGGACGCCCTGAAGGCGCGGATCGCGGTGAATTCGGCCCTTGCCGACCTGTCGGCGGCGCTGAACGCCTCGCTATCGGGCGCGGCCGCGAGCAACTGATCCGATGAGGCTTGAGCGCGCATGATCCGGGTAGCCCTCTATATCCTTCTTGTCGGTGCGATCGCGTTCGGCGCGGCCTGGCTCGCCGACCGCCCCGGCGATCTCGTCGTCGACTGGCAGGGCTGGCACATCGAGACCAGCGTCATGGTGGCCGCCGTCGGCGTCATCGCCATCGTCGTCGTGCTGATGATCCTGTGGACCCTGGTCCGCTGGCTGCTGCACGGCCCTTCCGCCGTCACCGGCTTCTTCAAGGGGCGCCGGCAGACGCGCGGCTACAAGGCGCTGTCGCGCGGCATGATCGCCGCCGGAGCCGGCGATGCCCGCCTCGCCCGGCATGCCTCCAAGGAAGCCCACAAGCTGCTCAGGGACGAGCCTCTGGCCCTGCTTCTGGACGCCCAGGCCGCCCAGCTTTCGGGCGACCGCAAGGCCGCGACCAAGGCGTTCGAGACCATGACCGAGCGGCCGGACACCGAGTTGCTCGGCCTGCGCGGCCTCTATATCGAGGCCCAGCGGGCCGGCGACGAGGAGACCGCGCGCGCCTGCATAGAGCGCGCCGCCGCCCGCGCGCCGGGCCTTGCCTGGGCCGCCGGCGCCCTGCTGGAGATCCAGACCCGCGAGGGCGACTGGGAAGCCGCGCTGGCGACGGTCGAACGCAATGCCGAACACCGGCTGATCGACAAAAAGGCCGCCAAGCGGCTGCGCGCCGTGCTGCTCACCGCCCAGGCGATGGCGCGCGAGGATGCCGATCCCGAGCGCGCGCTGGCGCTGGCACTGGAGGCGCACAAGCTCGCGCCGGAACTAGTACCCGCCGCCGTGATCGCCGCGCGCCAGTCCTCGGCGACCGGCAACACCCGCCAGACAACCCGCATCGTCGAGAAGACCTGGCGGCTGTCGCCGCATCCCGATCTCGCCACGATCTACGCCCATGCCCGTCCGGGCGATTCCGGCCGCGACCGGCTGAAGCGCGCCAAGGCGCTGCTCGACAAGATGCCGAACAATGTCGAGGGCCGCATCGGCGTCGCGGTTGCCGCCATCGACGCCCGCGACTGGGCCGAGGCGCGCGCCGCGCTGGAGCCGCTCGCCGCCGCGCAGCCGACCCAGCGCGTCTGCCTGCTGATGGCCGATATCGCCGAGGGCGAGACCGGCGACGCCGGCAAGGTGCGCGAATGGCTCGCCCGCGCCGTCCGCGCCCCGCGCGATCCCGCCTGGACGGCGGACGGCTATGTCTCGGAGACCTGGGCGCCGGTCTCGCCGATCTCCGGCCACCTCGACGCCTTCGAATGGAAGGTGCCAGTCGAGGCGCTGTCGGCGCCGCTGGAGGCCCCCGAGCCGGAGCCTGCCACCGAATCGGCGCCGATGATCGAAGCCCAGCCGGGCGCGCCCGATACAGAGTCCCCGGAAAAAGCCCCGACCGTCGAGCCGGAGACCGCCCAGCCGGAGACCGCCGAACCGATCGACGTGACGCCGCAACCGGAGGCACCGGAAGAAACCACGGCCACCGCCGCGCCAGCCGTGGAAGCCGAGGAAGCGCCCCCTCCGGAGACCAGCAAAAAGCGTCCCGCTAAAGCGAAGGAAGAGGCCACGGACGGGAAACCCGGGGAAAAGGCGGCCACGCCCGCCCCCGAACCGGCGACCGCTGCGGCAATCGCCGCGACGGCCGGAGACCGCTCCGCCGAGCCGCAGGCCGACGAGCATCCCTTCGCGCTGGACCGCGCCCCGGACGATCCGGGTCCGCTGCCGCCCGACGAGGACAGGCCGAAAAAGCGCTTCGGACTGTTCTGACATCGTGACGCTTGAAATGTCGCGCCGGCACGCTTATTCATGCGCCGCACGGGGCCGCCATAGCTCAGTTGGTAGAGCGGCGCATTCGTAATGCGTAGGTCGGGTGTTCGAGTCACCCTGGCGGCACCACTTACCTTCCAATGACTTAGCTAGTACGAGGCACCCCGGCGGCGGCCCCGCACGGACTCCGGGGTAAACACCGGGGTAAACGCGCGCGGACCGACTCACGCGGTAAGCCGCTAGCGGTGGACGGGCTTTCCAGGCGACTTCTATGCTACAATCAGCACGGGAGAAGCTGGGAACCTACTATGGCTAGGTGGAAGCCGATAGAGTCGGCGCCGAAGGATGGCTCGACGATAGTGCTGCTCGCTATCGACGAGTATTCCGGGTCCGGCACGCCGCTCTTAGGTAGGTGGGATGCGACCGCCGAAGCATTCATGCAGCCGAACGGCTATGCTTTTCAGTCCGACTTCTGTCCTACCCACTGGCGCCGTCTACCGAAGCCGAACCTGCGTCGCTGGCTGATAGGTATCGGCTGGGCGGTCGTTGTCATCGTATTCCTTCTGATCTGGCTCGCCAAAGGTGCTGAGTGGGAGGCTCTTGGCATCGGCATCGCTGCCGGCTTCTGGGTTTGGATAATTCAGATGTGGATAGCTCAGGCGGTGGCGCCACTACAGGACCAAATAAATGCGATGAACCGGACGCTGCTAGACGTGCATCGCAAGCTCTCTGACGTGGCAGTGGAAATTGAGAGAATGAGGTACGCCGGGGTCAAACCAGCCACCTTGGAGGATGACGAGTCTTTCTACGAGGTCAGGCCGGCCGCCGAGGAATACGGCGATGAGTAGCTCGACGGTACACTGCTTGAAAGACTACGAGCGCCACAAGCGCATGTAGGGTCAGAAAGATGGAGTGGGTAGTCGCAGCTGCTGGCATACTCGGCACCGGTACGGTAGCGGGTGTAGTCGCTGCAGTACTGAACCACTTGCTGGCCGGCTGGCGTGATTCCGCCAAGCGAAAACGTGATGCGGCGTCGCTAGCCCTGCGCATCGCCGTTGTATTGGAAGAATACGCACTGGAGTGCGCCGATACCGCAGCGGACACAAAAATGTGGACAGATTCCAGAGCTGCGGCGGGGCAGCGCAGCCATAGGAGGTAGCGGGGGCGCTGCGCTGCCCTTCGGGGCCGGGCGAACGCCCGCGCATTGTTATTGCTCCGATAGGCCTGCAGCAAACAACCGCTTCCCATCGTAATCAGCTCCGTTCGGGTGCTCAGTAGCTGCCCGGCGCATATAGCGCGACCAGGCTGCTGTCACGGATGTTGGGGTTGCCGATGGTCGCGTAGCACACGAGATTGAACGTGTTCGCGCCGGCCGTGACCGGATAGGCACGGACCGCCGATCCCGAAAGATTGATCAGGCTGCCCGCCGACTCCTCGATGACCACCTCGTGGTCGGTTTCGACGGTCGATCCCGTGGTGATCGAGCAGCGTGCGGTGATGTTGATCCCGTAGATGACCCAGCTCGCATTGACCATGGCGTAGCCGTCCGCCGGCGCGTTGAGCGTGACCGTCCGGTAGACCGCGTGTACTCCGCCGACCGCCACATCCTGGTCACCGCTCGCAAACGCAATCCCCGCGGGCTTCGCGGACGCCGACAGGTCGACGGGCCCGACCGCACCGTTCTTGATCCGGCTGGACGTGACGGCGTTCTTCTTGATCTTCTTGGTGCCGACCGCACCGCCGCGGATCTTGGCGGTCGTGACCGCCTTCTTGCCGATGTCCCGCGCGTTAACGCAGCCGCGGCAGTCCAGGTTCGTTGCGGTTCGATTGTTCACCGGGAACGTCTGCGCCGCCGCCGTAGACGACAGGACGACACCGCCCATGACCATTGCCAGCGCGCCCCCTGAAACCTTTGCTTTCCAACCTGTTGCCATCATCAAATCCCTCCAATCCGGCATCTCACATACGAGTCGTGTTCGAGACGAATGTAGAGGGCAGACGTGAACGAAATTCCCTCAGGGAATACTGGGGAAGGCATCGACCGGTAAGACGGGGGGCAGGCTCCCACCCGTTTCCGTCGTTCCCCCCCCGCCGTCAGGCGCGAAAAAGACGCATTCCGGTTTCAATAAGGTTCCGGCGGTTTCCGGATGGAAGGCGACGCCACAGCAACCGTCGGAAACGGCAGCCCGTTTGATCGCCATATCGACGGTAATCACTAGAACTTGCGCGCGAAACCCGGCATGAGCGATTCCCTATCGACCGGCGCCGCGGCGGCGCCCCTGCCACGCCTGTGGGCCGAATTCGGTCTCATCTTCGTGGCGACGCCCCTGATCATGGCGCTCGGCCTGCCCCCCAGCGTGATCTGGACGGGATTGGCGGGCATGCTGATCCTCGCGGTGATCCTGCTGTCGCGATCGATCGGGTTCTCGTGGCGGTCGCTGCTGGCGCGGCCGGTCGTCACCGATTGGGCCGTCCTGGCGGGTTTCGTCGTGCTGACGGTCGCGGTCGCCCTCGCCCTCGTCCTGTGGCTGAGACCCAACGCGCTGTTCATGCTGCCGCTTCACAACGAGCGGCTCTGGATCCTGATCCTGATCTTCTATCCGTTCGTCTCGGCGCTGCCGCAGGAAATCGTGTTCCGCGCCCTGTTCTTCGGCCGGTACGGAGCCCTGTTCCCGGGACGGCACGTGGCGATCGCGGCCAATGCCGGCGTGTTCTCGCTTGCCCACCTGTTCTACTGGAACTGGCCGGCGGTCATCCTGACCCTGTTCGGCGGCGTGGTCTTCGCCTGGGCCTATCGCGAGAAGGGCTCGTTCCTGTTCGCCTGGCTCATGCACGCGCTCGCTGGCCAGATCGTGTTCACGACCGGCCTCGGCGTCTTCTTCTTCCACGGCATGGTGCGGTAGCGGCTGCGCGAAGCGAGGTCCGTCGGACAATCGGATGGTTCGCGGTTCCCCGCGCCGTCCCGTGTGACCGCAACGGCGCGAGGGAACCCACATCTAGGGGCGGTGCCGGGGCTGCTAGGCCGCCAGCTGCTTCAGATAGGCGTCGGCTTCTTCCGGAACGGCGAACCAGGGGAAGAAGTCCGTCGGATCGTCGAAGCCGTTGGCGATCCGCTTGGCGAGCACCGGGAACTGCTGCGCCGCGCCCATGATGTTCAGCACATGCGGCGGCGGCGGCCGCAGGAGCGCGTTGGTCCAGCCGGCGACATACTGGGCGTAGTTCCAGTAGGCATCGAAGGTCCCCTGCATCCAGGGCTCGTCGAACGCCTCGCCGCCGCGCGCCAGGATCGAATCCATGTAGACCCGCGCGCACTTCGAGGCGTTGTTGGAGCCCTGGCCGGTCACCGGATCGTTGAGGACCACGACGTCGCCCATGCCGAGCACGGCCTTGCCCGACGGCAGCCGGCCGATGGGATGGCGCACGGTCGGCGGAAAGCGGCCGGCGAGCACGCCGTTGTCGTCGGTCAGCGCGATATCGCGGCAGCGCTCCGCCTCCCACGGCAGGAAGGTGTCGAGAATCCATTTCGATTTCTCGAGATGCTGCTCGGGTGTCTTGACCTCGCCCCAGCAGTCCATCGGTCCGCCGGGAATGCCCTCGAACACCATGATCTCGCACGGCCCCGTCGTCGTCAGCGCCGGGAACACGAAGTACTCGCCGACGGTCGGGATCAGGTTGAAGCACACCCCCGAGTGCGGCGAGCGCGGCACCATGCCGGTGACATAGGTCAGCGCCAGCGCGCGCTGCGGCTTGTCGAACACCGACTTTTCGTCGTCGCGCTGGAACATTCCGGCGATCTCGCCCTTGCCGGCGGCGACCACAACCAGGTCACTCTCGTTCGCGTAGCGCTCGAGATCCTGGATCGTCGCGTCGTGGACGTCCAGCGTGCCGCCGCGTTCCTCGAACGCCTTCATCCAGCCGGGGAACTTCACCCGCTGGTCGACGCTCTGGGCGTAGCGGTCGAGCTTGCCGTTCCAGTCGATCGCCTTGACGCCCGGCGCATCCGGCGCCGGCACGGTGAAGTTGATCGAATCGACCGTCGGGCATTCGCCTTCCCAGAAATTGATGCCGATGTCGCGCTCGTTCTGCAGCGCTTGGTCGAACATGCACTGGCTCGAGGTCACCCGGCCCTTGGCGATCTCCTCGGCCGTGCGGTTCTGCACCACACGCACGTCATAGCCGCCGTCCTTCAGAAGTCCGAGCGCCAGCTGCAGGCCGGACTGACCGCCGCCGACGATGGTCACACTGCGTTTCGCCATCTTTTTTCCTCCTGGTTCTTGTCTCAGTCCATCAGCAGCGGAATCGCCGCGTCGGCCCGCTCCGGCCCCATCGCCGTGTAGCCGCCGTCGACGCGGATATCCGTGCCGTTGATGAAGGACGCCTCGTCCGAGCACAGGAACACGACCGCGTTCGCCACCTCCTCCGCATCGCCGACGCGGCCGGCGAGATGGAAGGGCGCGGCCACCTTGTCGGTCTTCGCCCGGTCGTTCTTGGTGAGCTCGACCATGATCGCGCTCCAGGTCCAGCCCGGCGAGACCGCATTGACGCGGATGCCGTCCGGGGCGAGATCCATCGCCTGGTTGCGGGTGAGCTGCAGGATCGCCGCCTTGGAGACCGGATAGAGCCAGCGCCCGGTCTGGGCCACGCGCGAGGAGATCGAGCCGAAATTGACGATCGCCCCCCTGGTCTTGGCCAGGTGCGGGCGCGCCGCCTGCATCAGCATCACCGAGCCGACGACGTTGGTGTCGAAGGCCTCGAGCCACTCGGCCCGGGTCGAATCGGCGCCGTTGTCCAGATAGGTGCAGGCGACGTTGACCAGAAAGTCGATGCGACCGTGCGTCTTGGCGGTGGTGTCGACCAGGTCCCGGATGTCGGCGTCCTGGCGCAGATCGGTCTTGTGGAAGCCGGCATTGGCGCCGACGCGATCGGCGACCGCCCTGCCGCCTTCTTCGTTGATGTCGGCGATGACCACCCTGGCGCCCTTGTCGGCGAACGCCTTGACCACGGCCTCGCCGATCAGCGTTGCGCCGCCGGTGACGATCGCCACCTTACCGTTGAAACCCGGCATGCGTTGTCCTTCCCGTTACTTTATGCTTGAAATAAAACAATCATTGGAAAGGCGACGAAGGAAAGCCGGCAGGCGCGGCGACTATCCAGAAAACGCAACGAACCGATCGGCCGGCCATTGACCGCCGGCCCGGTCCGCAATAGAGCCGCCGCCCTCGAAGGAAACCACCGGCAACACTGCGTCGTCGGGAGGACGTACGTGGCCCTACAGGCAGTGCACGAGCCGCTGGCCCGCTACAATCTGTTCCGCACCGCGGATCTCGACGAGGCCCGCGAGCAGGTCGCGCGTGTGTTCTGTCCGCATCGGCTGAAGATCACCGGCGAGCGCGGCCGCTTTCGCACGGTTCAGAACCACGTGGACACCGGCCTTCTGTCGCTCAGCTACATCGGCTACGGCGCCGACGTGGAGATCGAGCCCGGTGAGCTCGACACCTTCTACCTGATCCAGATCCCGCTGGCCGGCGCGGCTTCGATCCAGACCGGCCGCCGCGCGTTCATCGCCGATTGCCGCCAGGCGTCGATCCTCAACCCGAACCGCTACACCGCGATGCGCTGGTGGGCCGGCTGCCGGAAGCTGCAGGTCCAGGTCGCCCGCTCGGTCCTGGAATCCGTCGCGTCGGACTATTTCGGCCGCGGCATTGACGCGCCCCTGACCTTCGACGCGGCGATGGAGATGACGCGGCCCGAAGCCGCCGCATGGCTGCGCCACGTGGTCGCCTTCATGCGCTGCGTCGAGAAAAGCGGCTCGGACGCCGGCGCCAAGGACCGTATCGATTTCTACGCCGCCGAGCTGCTGCGCGAACTGGTCGAGGTCCAGGCGAACTCCCATTCGCATTTCGCCCACCACGCCGGATCCGGGCCGTTGCCGCTCTACGTGAAGACAGCGCTCGAGTATATCCGCGCCAATGCCGACAGGCCGCTGACCAGCGCCGAGATCGCACGCGCCAGCGGCGTCGCCGGCCGCACCCTGCAATACGGCTTCAAGCAGTTTCTCGGGATGCCGCCGATACAGGTCCTTCGCGACGAGCGGCTCGACCGCTGCCGTCTCGCCTTCCGGCTCGCGGAAGACGAGGCGAGCGTGTCGGATGTCGCCGCCCGCTGGGGCTTTGCCCATCTCGGGCGGTTCGCGCAATACTACCGCCAGCGCTTCGGCGAATCTCCGCGTCAGTCCGCCCGGAAATCCTGAACCAGGCCCCGTCCGGGCGATCCGGTCGGGAATCCGACGCCGCGTTAACAAAATGATGCAGCCGGTGCGGCATAGTCGCCGCCGACTGCGACCCATACGCGAAGGCCCATAGCCGCCCCGAGCCAGCAAGGAGACCGGCGCCATGTCCAAGCTCGTAGCCGATGTCATCGTCGACGCCCTGATGGAAGCCGGCGCCAGGCGCTGCTACGGCATCGTCGGCGACACGCTCAATTTCGTCACCGACGCGATCCGCCGCAAGGGCATGGAATGGATCCACGTCCGCCATGAGGAGGTCGCGGGTTTCGCCGCCGGCGCCGATGCCTTCATGACCGACGAGCTGGCGGTCTGCGCCGGCTCGGCGGGTCCTGGCAGCCTGCATTTCGTCAACGGCCTGTTCGAGAGCCACCGCAACGGCGCGCCCGTGGTTATGATCGCCTCGCAGATCGACCGCATCCAGTCCGGCCTGAGCTTCCCGCAGGACGTCGACCAGAAGAAGATCTACGAGCAGTACTCGGTGTTCTGCGAATACATATCCCACCCCGACCAGGCCCGCCGGATAACGGTGCAGGCCGCCCAGGCCGCGCTGACCAAGCGCGGTGTTGCCGTCATCATAGTCAACGGCGACATGACCAAGGAACGGACCGAGGACGAGACCCACTGGAAGGTGTCCCGGCCCAGCCCCGTCATCCGCCCGAGCGACGACGAGCTGAACGAGCTCGCCGAACTCATCAATGGCGCGAACAAGATCACCGTCTACGGCGGCATCGGCTGCCGGCACGCCCACGACGCGGTGGTGGCGCTGGCGGCCAGGCTGAAGGCGCCGGTCGCCCACACCTCGCGCGCCAAGGAATTCCTCGAGCACGACAATCCCTACAACGTCTCGATGACCGGGCTGATCGGCATGAAGTCCGGTTTCGAGGCGGTCGAGCATTGCGACCTGCTTCTGTGCCTGGGCACCGATTTCGCCTGGCCGCAGTTCTATCCGCGGAAGGCCAAGATCGTGCAGATCGACATCGATCCCGCCCATATCGGCCGGCGAACGCCGGTGACGCTCGGCCTCGTCGGCGACGTGAACGCCACCATCACGGCGCTGCTGCCGCTTCTCGACGCGCGCGCCGACGACACTTTCCTCAAGGCGAGCCTGAAGGAACACGAGAAAAGCCTGAAGACACTCGAAGAGCAGGCCAGGGAGAGATCGCCCGATCTCATCCACCCGCAATATGTCGCCACCATGCTGAACGAGCTCGCCAACGACGACGCGATCTTCACCTCCGAAGGCGGCACCACCTTCGTGTGGATGCTGCGCTACCTGCGCGCCAACGGGAAGCGGCGCTTCCTGACAAGCCTGCTGCACGGCACCATGGCGAACTCCTATCCGATGGCGATCGGCTGCCAGAAATCGCATCCCGGCCGCCAGGTCGTCGCCATGTGCGGCGACGGCGGCATGACCATGCTGATGGGCGACCTGTTGACGCTCGTCCAGGAAAAGCTGCCGGTGAAGCTCGTGGTCTTCAACAACGGATCTCTCGGCTTCGTCGAGATGGAGATGAAGGTCGAGGGCATGCTCGACGCCTTCACCGACCTGCACAATCCGGATTTCTCCGCTCTCGCCAGGGCCTGCGGCTTCTACGGCAGGCGCGTCGAGAATGCCGACGACCTGGAGCCGGCGATGACGGAGTGGCTGAGCCAGGACGGCCCGGCCCTGCTCGACGTCGTCGTCAACCGTATGGAGCTGGTGATGCCGCCCACCGTCGAGGTTGGGCAGGCCGTGTCCACGGCGATGTACGGCGTGAAGGCCGTCCTCGACGGCCGCCTGAAAGATGTCTGGGCGCTCGCGGTCAACAACACGCTGAAATAGCGGTCGCGCCCGGTCACGCTCCGTTCGTCACGCTCCGTTCGTCACGTCCCGTTCGCCACGTTCATGCGCTGGCGTTTGTGCGCGACGGTGTCCATGTGCGCCTTGATCGCCGGATTGGTGTCGAGGAGCCGGCGAAACGCGCTTTCCTCGAGCACCAGCAACTGACAATAGCCGAGCGCCACGACGTCGGCCTGGCGAGGCTGGTTCATGATCAGCGCCATCTCACCGAAGAAATCGCCACGTCCGAGCCGGATCTTCCCCTGCGGCGCGGCGACCTCGGCGGCACCGGACGATATGAAGTAGGCCGAAGTGCCGCGCTCGCCCTTGGTGATGAGCCGCTCGCCGGGAACCGCCAGCCGCGGCCGAAGCAGCGCGCGGATTTTGCGGCGTTCCGCCTCTTCGAGCGCCGAAAACATTGGAAACTTGTCGACGAGCGTCGCGGTATCGAGTCCCAGATCGAGCCGCGGTCGCCGCTCCAGCGCGGCGTGTACCGCCTGCAGTTCGCGTTTCAGGTCGCCGTAGAGTTCCGGTCCGATCAGCGCCTCGTCGCGCAGGGCGTTGTACTCGGCCGATTCGAGCCTGACCGCGAGCTGGCCCAGGAAACGCTGTTCGATGGTCTGTGCGTACTCGGGATATTGCAGCCGGAGTGCGTCGAGCGCCGAGACGGCCGCCTCCGTCCGCTGCGCCAGGATTTCGCTCAGGAGGTCTGCCACGCGCACGCCGAGCACCCGCTTCAGCTTGCTCCGGGCGAAACGATCTAGCTCCTCGAGTACGATCCGCGTGACCATCAGCACCTCGAAACGATCGGCAATGCAATGTTCAAGCGGCCCCTCGATCATGAGCCTGCGGTGCAGCAGGTGAGCGAAGCGAAACCGCCTGCCGAACCCGAGCCGTGCCTGTGCGGCGTGCGTGTAACCGAGCCGGCCGTCGGACCGGGTCGCGTCCGCCATGCGTTCGGTGTTGGCCAGGAGCCGCTCCATGATCGCCAGGGAAATCGCCCTGCCGGCCCCATGCTCGGCGATCACGTCCCGCTCGCGATTGACGAGCGCGATCAGACCGATGGTGATCCGGTCGCGGTCGGGAATCGCCTCGAGCGCGGTTCCCGTGCCGGCCAGGTCCTCGACATGCCGGCGGTAGGGCCGCAACGCATCGCGAGCGGGTTTCGGATCGATATTGTAGCGTTTCGCCGTTTCCTCGACGGTTTCGCGCACGGAATCGAGCGCCAGCGACAGGATCTGCGCCCGCATCGCCTGATCGATGGGAGACAGCCGGTCGATCCGCATCAGCCGGATCAGCGGCCTCAGGGTCGTCCCGCCGACCAGCAGGCTGAACAGCACGAAGCCGGTCGCGACGATCGCGACGAAACGCTGCACGTCGGGCGAGATCAGGCTGTTCTCGGTGATCGACATCGCCAGCGCCAGCGTCACCGCCCCGCGCAGGCCGCCCCACAGGATCACGAACTTGTACGGGCCGCTGATCCGTTCGCCGAGCCGCACCAGCGCCATCGCCGGCATGACGGCGAACAGCACGATTGCCCGGGCGGCCAGCGCGGCGACGACGACGACGCCGACCAGCATCACGTCGACCAGGCTGACGCCGAGCAGCAGGTGCGGCACCACGATCGCGGCGAGGATGAAGACTAGCGATCCGGCGAGGAAGGCGAGCTGCTCCCAGATCCGCGACAGGAACGCCCAGGACGCCGGTGCCATCCGATTGCGCGCGACGGCGCCGACGACAAGCCCGGCGACAACAACGGCGACGACGCCGGATACTTCCAGATACCGCTCGCAGACGATGAAAAGGAGATAGGGTACGCCAATCGACAACGTCAGCTCGGCGGCCTGTGAGCCGCGCATGTAGGGCAGCACCGCCGTGGCGAGCCGGGCCCCGACGAAACCCGCCGCGGCGCCGCCGAGCAGCGATACGAGGAACATCCGCGTCGCGTCCGTCAGGCTCGGTTCGGCGCCGGTCAGCAGCATGGCCAGCAGCACCGTGTAAAGGACGATGGCGGTGGCATCGTTGAGCAGGCTCTCGCCTTCCACCAGCCGCGTCAGCCGGCTCGGCGCACCGAGTTCGCGAAAGATTGCAACCACGGCGGCCGGATCGGTCGTCGCCACGATTGCACCCACCAGCAGGCAGGCGACGATGGATACGTCGGAGGCCCACCACAGCGATACGCCGATCACCCCGGTCGACACGACAACGGCGAGCACGGCAAGCGCGAAGATCGGCGCCGCGTCGTCCATCATCCGTCGGACGTCGACGTCGAGGGCCGCCTGGAACAACAGCACGGGCAGGAAGATGTGGATGAAGCCCGCCGAGGTGATCGGTACGCCCAGAACCATTTCCGCCATGGTGTCCAGGCCGGGCGTGCGTCCGAACTGGACCAGCGCCGTGGCGGCAAAGCCGATCAGGACACCGACGAACGCGAGCACGACCGCGTTCGGCAGCCCGAAACGCCGCGCCAGCGGTTGCAGCACGCTGACCACCACCAGAAGGCCGGCGATGATGAGAATCGTGTCGGCGAGTGCGAGCATTTAGCCGGCCTGTGAAAAAGGAACGCGATTCGTACCGCGCCATTGCGCCCGGGCTCAAGTGCCTCGGTGTATCGGCAGGTCGAGTCTCACTTGGCTGCAATATCCGGGGTCATACCGCTGGTATCGTCGTAATCCAGTCCCTTAGTCTGTCGCCGGGAGAAGTGTATGTCCGTTGATTCGACGACCGCCGCTACACCGCGATCGCGCCTCACGGGGCTTTTCGCCGGTCCGGCCATCGCATTGGCGATGAGCCTGTGGGGCGCGCCGGAAGGCCTTGATCCCGTTGCCTGGCATACCGCGGCGATCGCGATCCTGATGGCGACCTGGTGGATGAGCGAGGCGCTGCCGCTGGCCGCCACCGCGATGGTGCCTCTGGCGCTTTTCCCGCTTGCCGGCATTGCGACGATCGAAAGGGCGGCATCCTCCTATGCCCATCCGCTGATCTTCCTGTTCCTGGGCGGGTTCATCATCGCCCGCGCCATGGCGCGCTGGCAGCTGCACAGGCGGCTCGCCTGGTGGGTTCTGCATTACGCGGGATCCGGTCCTGCGGCGATCATCGCCGGGATCATGGCAACGACGGCATTCCTGTCGATGTGGATCAGCAATACCGCGACCGCGATGGTGATGCTGCCGATCGGCCAGTCGATCGCCGCCACCATGAGCGAGCACGGCGACGATCCCGCCATGGCCCGGGGATTCTCGGCCGCGCTGATGCTGAGCATCGCCTATTCGGCGACGATCGGCGGCATGGGGAGCCTGATCGGCACGCCGCCGAATGCCCTCCTTGCCGGCTATATGCAGGACCTGCAGGGCATCGAAATCGGTTTCGCCGACTGGATGCTGGTCGGTGTCCCGACCGTGATCGTCCTATTGCCGGTGACCTGGGTGCTGCTGACGAAAATCGCCTTCGACGTGCCCTGGCGCGCCATTCACGCCGGGCCGGCCCACGAGATCCCCGCGCCGGGGCCGATGATGCGGGAGGAAAAGCTGGTCGCGGCGATCATGGTCCTGGTCGCGCTGGCCTGGCTGACACGACCGCTGATGGAGCATTTGTTTCCCGGCCTGCCGCTCGGCGACACCGGCATTGCCATGATTGGCGCACTCGCCCTTTTCATCATCCCGGCGCGGCCGAAGACCGGTGGCCGCCTGCTCGGCTGGTCCGATCTGAAGGACCTTCGCTGGGACGTGCTGATCCTGTTCGGCGGCGGCCTGGCACTCGCCTCCGCCATCGGTTCGTCCGGCCTGTCCGACTGGATCGGCGCGCACCTCGCCGACATGGAGGCGCTGCCCGGCTGGTTGATGATCCTGGTCGTGATGACCGTGATCGTCTATCTCGGCGAACTGGCCAGCAACACGGCGATGGCGGCCGTCTTCCTGCCGGTGGCCGGAGCAGCGGCGATCGGCATGGGCGAGAACGCGCTGACGCTGGCTTTGCCCGTGGCGCTCGCCGCCTCGCTCGGATTCATGCTGCCGGTCGCCACGCCTCCGAACGCCATCGTGTTCGGATCTGGCTCGCTCGATGCGCGTCAGATGCTGAGGGTGGGGGCGGTGCTCGACGTCGTATCCATCCTGATCGTCGCCGTCATCGCCCTCACGCTCGCGCCGCTGGTCTTCCCGATCTGATCACACGTCCGTCGGGACGACCGCGGTGGCTTCGATCTCGATCATGGCCTTCGGCTCGACGAGGCCGACGACCTGCACCACCGCCATCGCCGGGAAATAGGGGCCGATCTCGTCGCGATAGGCGCGGCCGACCTCCTTGAGATTGGCACGGTAGGCGTCGAGGTCGGTGACATACCAGGTGAGCCGGACGAGATGGCGCGGATGCGCACCGCCGGCCGCCAGGATTTCCCGGATGTTCGACAGGGTCTGGCGTATTTGCGCGCCGAAGGTGTCGGGGAACTGCTCGTTCGCGTCCCAGCCGACAACGCCGCCGGTGACGACGACCGTACCGTTCGCCTTCATGCCGTTGGAATAGCCCTTCGGCCGCTGCCAGCCGGCGGGCAGAAGGGTTTCCGGCCGATCGTTCTCATCCGCTGCCGCGGGCAGGCTCGTCACAGACACAGGTGCAACCTCCTTGATATCATGGTGCATTTGGCCTCAGCCGGCCTTTGATTGCGATACGCTCTCGGTGGCCTCCGCCCTGGCGATCTCGCGCAGGGTGACGCGTTTCAACTTGCCGGTTTCGGTGCGCGGCAGGGCGTCGACGAAGGTGATCGCGCGCGGATACTTGTACGGCGCGACCTCGTTCTTCACATGCGTCTGAAGCTCGACGGCGAGTTCGGGGGACCCGGTATAGCCGTCCTTGAGTTGGACGTAGGCCTTGACGATCTGGCCGCGCTCGCGGTCCGGCGATCCGACGACGCCGCAGAAGGCCACGGCCGGATGGGTCAGCAGCGCGCCCTCCACTTCCGGCCCGGCGATGTTGTAGCCCGACGAAACGATCATGTCGTCGGAGCGCGCCTGGTACCAGAAGTAGCCGTCCTCATCCATGAGGTAGGTGTCGCCGGTGACGTTCCAGCCGCCGACGACGTAGTCCTTCTGGCGCTCGTCGGCGATATAGCGGCACCCCGTGGGACCACGCACCGCAAGGCGGCCGATCTGGCCCGCCGGCAGCGTATCGCCGTCATCGCCGATGACCTTCGCCTCGTAGCCCGGCACCGGCTTGCCGGTCGCGCCGGGACGCACCTCTTCTTCCGGCGAGCCGATGAAGATGTGCAGAAGCTCGGTCGCGCCGATGCCGTCGAGAAGCGTCATTCCGGTCGCCTCGTGCCAGGCATCCCACGTCGCCTTCGGCAACGCCTCGCCGGCCGACACGCATTTGCGCAGGCTGTCGACGTCGCCGGGCTGCAGCATGTCGATCATGGCGCGGTAGGCGGTCGGTGCGGTGAACGACACGGTCGCCTTGAAGTCCCGGATCGCCGCCAGCAGCTTGTCCGGTGGCGCCGCTTCGAGCAGCACCGTCGAGGCCCCGACCCGCATCGGGAACAGCACCAGACCGCCGAGGCCGAAGGTGAAGGCCAGCGGCGGCGAGCCAATGAAGCGGTCGCTCTCGATGGGCCGCAGCACGTTCATCGCGTAGGCGTCGCAGATCGCCATCATGTCGCGATGGAAATGCATCGTGCCCTTCGGCACGCCGGTGGTGCCCGAGGTGAAGCCGATCAGGCATACGTCGTCGCTCGCCGTGTCGCAGGCCTCGAACGTGTCCGGCTCGTCGGCCATCATCGCCTCGAGCGTGTCGTCGCCGCCGCCCCAATAGACGATGCGTTGCAGTTCCGGCGCCTGCGTCTTGGCCTTCTCCATCTCCTCGGCGAGACGGACGTCGCAGAGCGCGAGATCGATCTTCGTCTTCTGGATCGGATAGGCGAGTTCCTTGGCGCGCAGAAGCGGCATGGTGGCAACGACGACGCCGCCGGCCTTAAGCACCGCGAAATAGGCGGCGACCATCATCGGGTTGTTGGCCGAGCGCAGAAGCACCCGCCCGCCCGGCACCATGCCGAGCCGCCTGGTCAGCACGTTGGCGATCCGGTTCACCCGCGCCTGCAGCTCGGCATAGGTCAGCGTCTCGGTCGGCGAGATCAGGCAGGTCCGGTCGCCCTTGCCCTCTTCCACCCACTTGTCGAGCAGTTCGACAGCGCAGTTCAGCCGTTCCGGATACTGCAGCTCCGGCAGGGTGAACTTGAATTCCGGCCACTGTTCCTGAGGTGGCAGATTGTCCCGCGCGAACGAATCCACGTGTCCGCTTCTCAGCATACTTTCTCCTCCGGCCAATACGGGGTCGGTTTATCCCGACCCGCGGTTTTGCCTATTGTTCCGCCGTCACCGCGCCACCGCAGTGCCGTTCTGGACTTCGGCGGCCTTGAGCAGTTCGCGCGCGATGACGATCTTCTGAACCTCGGTCGCCCCCTCGTAGATCCGCAATGCCCGGATCTCGCGGTAGAGTTCCTCGACCTTGACGCCGCTCTTGACGCCGAGCCCGCCGAATATCTGCACGGCCCGGTCGATCACCTGTTGCGCCGTCTCGGTGGCGAACATCTTCGCCATCGAGGCTTCGCGGGTGACGCGCGGCGCGCCGTTGTCCTTGGTCCAGGCGGACCGGTAGATCAGCAACGCGGCGGCATCGACCCCCGTCGCCATGTCGGCGAGGCCCGCTTGGGTGAGCTGCAGGTCGGCCAGCGGCGCACCGAACATCGAGCGTTCGCGCGCCCGGTTCACGCCCTCGTCGAGGGCCCGGCGGGCAAGTCCGAGAGCGGCCGCGCCGACGGTCGAGCGGAAGATGTCGAGCGTCGACATGGCGACCTTGAAGCCCTCGCCGCCATTGCCGATGCGGTTGGCAACCGGCACACGGCACCCCTCGAAGTTCAGCGTCGCCAGCGGATGCGGCGCGATCACGTCGATGCGTTCCGCGATCTCGAAGCCCGGGGTGCCGGCCTCGACGATATAGGCCGACAGGCCCCTGGCGCCGGGCGCTTCGCCGGAGCGGGCGAAGACCACGTACCAGTCGGCAATGCCGCCGTTGGAAATCCAGGTCTTGCAACCGTCGAGGCGGACATGATCGTTGCCGTCGGGCGTCGCCGTCGTCGACATCGCGGCCACGTCGGACCCTGCGTCGGGCTCCGAAAGCGCGAAGGCGGGGATCGCGGTGCCGGCCGCGACGCCCGGCAGCCATTTGGCCTTCTGCTCGGCGCTGCCGGCGACGACCACCGGCCCGGAACCGAGCCCCTGCATGGCGAAGGCGAAGTCGGCGAGGCCGGACTGATAGCCGAGGGTCTCGCGCGCGATGCACAGCGTTCGCACGTCGTGCCGGTCGCCTTCCTCCGTCGGCGCGGCGGCATCGAGGAAACCGCCCTCGCCGAGCGCCGCGACGATGTTGCGGCACGAGGCGTCGACGTCATGATGATCGATCAGGGGCGTCAGCGTCGCTTCCGCCCAGGCGCCGATTTCGGCGGCGAAGCGGCGGTGCTTCTCTTCGAAGAAGGGCCAGTCGAGGAAGGTTTTGTCGGCCATCCCCTAGTTCCCCTCGAACGTCGGCGTTTCCTTGGCCGCGAAGGCGCGATAGGCGCGAGCGAAGTCTTCCGTCGTCATGCACAGCGCCTGGGCGACCGCCTCGGCCTCGACGGCCTCCTCGACGGACATGGCCCATTCCATCTGCAGCATGCGCTTGGTCATGGCGTTGCCGAAGGTCGGCCCGTCGGCCAGGTCCCTGGCGAAGGCCTGCGCCTCGGCCAGCACCGCGTCGCCCGGGACAAGCCGGTTGTAGAAGCCCCAGCGCTCGGCCTCCTCGCCGCGCAGCGGCCGGCCGGTGAAGAGCAGCTCGGAGGCACGCCCCTGGCCGATGATGCGCGGCAGGATCGCGCAGGCGCCCATGTCGCAGCCGGCGAGGCCGACCTTGTTGAACAGGAACAGGACCTTCGACTCCGGCGTGCCGTAGCGGATGTCGGACGACATGGCGACGATCGCGCCGGCGCCGGCGCAGATGCCGTCGACCGCGGCGATGATCGGCTGCGGGCAGGCCCGCATCGCCTTGACCAGTTCACCGGTCATCCGGGTGAAGCGCATCAGCCCGGCCGTATCCATTTCGACGAGCGGGCCGATGATCTCGAACACGTCGCCGCCCGACGAGAAATTGCCGCCCGCGCCGGCAATGACAAAAGCCTTGATGTCCTCGTCGTCCGCGGCTGCGCGGAAGAAATGGCCGAGTTCGGAATAGGAATCGAAGGTGAGCGGGTTCTTCCGCTCGGGCCGGTTCAGCGTGATGGTCGCGACCTTGCCGTCGATCTCGAGCTTGAAGTGCTTCGCCTCGTACTTGGAAAGCGGCACCGGAACGTTGGCGGTCTGCCAGGTCACGAGCGGTCCTCCCGGGCTTCGAGAGCCGTCCTCACCGATATTTTCGTCTTGCCCAGCAGCGCCATGAGTGCGGCTTCCTCCTGTTCGTCGAGGCCGGCGAACATGTCGGCGACCCAGTCTTCGTGAATCTTTGCCATCGCCCGGAACTCGGCCGCTCCGGACGGCGTCAGCGAGATGATCTGCACGCGCCGGTCGTGCGTAGCCGGCCGCCGGTCGATGTGACCGGAGGCGACCAGCTTCTCCACCACGTGGGTGACGTTGCCGTTGGAGACCATCATGCGCTTGGAAACCTCGCCGAGCGTCATGCCTTCCGGCGCCTTGTCGAGCTGCGCCATCAGGTCGAAGCGCGGCAGCGTCACGTCGAACTGCTCGCGCAGCCGCCGGCGGATCTCGCCCTCGATCAGCGTCGTGCAGGTCAGCAGGCGCAGCCACAGCCGGATGTCGGACTTGTGGTCGCCCGGCGCCTCCAGCGCCATGGTTTCCGCATCGAGCGGTATGTCGTTCATCACATCACCTCCCCGCCGGCGACCGCGATCGCCTGACCGGTTATGGATGCAGCATCGGCCCCGCACAACCACAGCACGGCGTCGGCGACTTCCTCAGGCGTCACGAGACGCCCCTGCGGGTTGTCGCGGACGAGTTCCGCCTCCGCCTGCTCGGCGGTCATGCCGGTCTTGGCGACGATCCGTGAGACCGACTCCGCGACCATGTCGGTATCGGTGAAGCCCGGGCAGACCGCGTTCACGGTGATGCCGCTGCGCGCCGTCTCCAGCGCCAGCGACCGCACCAGCCCGATCACCGCATGCTTCGCCGCGCAGTAGGCCGACGTATAGCGGTAGCCCTTCAGCCCGGCGGTGGACGCAACGGCGACGATGCGGCCGAAACCGGCCTCGGTCATCGGGCCCAGCACGGACTGCACCGAATGGACGACACCCATCGCGTTGACGTCGAACATGCGCTGGAAGACGGCCGGGTCGGCCCGGCTGAACAGGGCCGTTTCGGCCGCGCCCGCATTGGCGACGAGAACCTCGACCGGGCCGCGCTCGGCGACGGCCTCCTTAACGGCCTCCCCGAGCGCCAGCGGGTCGGTCACGTCCGCGATCGCATAGCCCGCCGCGCCGCCGGCCTCGACCAGCTCCTTGAGCGGCGCGTCCTTGCGGCCGGTGACGGTGACCCGCGCGCCGGCGGCCGTCAGCGCCGAGGCGATCGCCGCCCCGATGCCGCGTCCGCCGCCGGTGACCAGGGCGTGCCGTCCGGTCAGTCCCTTCATGGCCGGCTCATTCCGCCGCCTGGATGAACGACGGCTTCTGCTGCTTTTGCTTCTCCTCGACGGACGGCGCCCGCGTCTTCGGACGGGCCTTGATCCGCAGCTCTTCCAGATCCATCCGGTCACGCGCGCTGTTGCGTGCGAGCTGGTCGAAGCCTGGCTCGTATTGCGGCACCGTCTGCAGATAGGGCTCGCCATACCACGCCGCCGCGTTCGCGGCGAAGAACGGATCGACCAGATGCGGACGGCCGATGGCGACGAGATCGGCACGGCCGGCGACCAGGATCGTGTTGGCCTGATCGGCCGAGGTGATGTTGCCGACGCACATGGTCGACACCTGGGCCTCGTTGCGGATCTGGTCGGAATACGGCGTCTGGAACATGCGCCCGTAGATCGGAGCCGACCAGTTGACCGTCTGGCCCGTCGACACGTCGACGAGATCGACGCCGGCCTGGCCGAAGGCCTCGGCGATCGCCACCGAATCCTCGTCCGACAGGCCGCCCTCGGCCCAGTCGGTGGCGGAAACACGCACCGACATCGGCTTGTGCTTGGGCCACGCCGCGCGCATCGCCGAGAACACCTCCAGCGGGAAGCGCAGCCGGTTCTCGACCGACCCGCCGAACTCGTCGGTGCGGGTATTGGTCAGCGGCGACAGGAAGCTCGCCAGGAGATAGCCGTGGGCGCAGTGCAGCTCGATCATGTCGAAGCCGAGCCGGTCCGCCCGCTCCACCGCGGCGACGAACTGATCCCGGATCCGGTCCATGTCGGCGCGCGTGAGCTCCTGCGGGACCTGGCTTTCGGGATAGTAGGCGATCGGCGAGGCCGACACGACCGGCCAGGCGCCCTCGTCGAGGGGCCGGTCCATGCCTTCCCACATCAGCTTGGTCGCGCCCTTGCGGCCGGCATGGCCGAGCTGCAGGCAGAACTTGGCGTTGGAGTGGCCGCGCACGAATTCGACGACACGCTTCCAGGCCGCTTCCTGCTCGTCGTTCCACAGACCCGTGCAGCCGGGCGTGATGCGCGCGTCCGGCGCGACGCAGGTCATCTCGGTGAAGATCAGGCCGGCGCCGCCCATGACGCGGGTGCCGTAGTGGACCAGATGGAAGTCGTTGGGCACGCCGTCGGTGGCCGAGTACATGCACATCGGCGACATGACGAGGCGGTTCTTCAGCTCCATGTCGCGCAGCTTGAACGGCTGGAACGCCGGCGTCGCCGGATCGTCGATGTCGACGTCGAAGCCCTTCAGCCGGACCTTCTCGGCGAACATCCTGTCGGCGGCGTCGACGAATTCGGGCGCGCGCATGCGCAGGTTGTCATAGGTGATCGCCTTCGAGCGCGTCATCAGGCCAAAGCTGAACTGAACCGGATCGTAGTCCCAGAACCGGGCGACATGCTCGAACCAGACGAGCGACACGTCGGCGGCGTGCTGGATCTTCTCAACACCCTCGCGGCGGCCGGATTCGAACAGCTTGAGCGCCGAGGGGATGTCCGGCGCGGCCTCGACCGCCTCGAACAGGGCGATGGCGTCTTCCATGGCGAGCTTGGTGCCCGAGCCGATCGAGTAATGCGCCGTCGACTTGGCGTCGCCGAGCAGGACCATGTTGTCCTTCACCCAGCGCTCGTTGCGGATCATCGGGAAGTTGCGCCACATCGACCGGTTGGTCAGAACCGGATAGCCATCGAGATGCTTGGCGAAGATCTTGGCGCAGAAATCGGCCGACTGCTGCTCGTCGAACTCGGCCAGCCCGGCCTTTTCCCAGGTCTCGTCGTCGGTCTCGAAGATCCAGGTCGAGCGGCCTTCCTCGTACTGGTAGGCATGGGCGATGAAGATGCCCCACTCGGTCTCCTCGAAGGCGAAGGTGAAGGCGTCGAGCGGCTTGGTCGATCCCATCCAGGCGAACTTGTTCGGCCTCAGGTCGACATGCGGCTTGAAGTGGTCGACGAAGTGCTCGCGGAAACGGCTGTTCACGCCGTCCGCCAGCAGCACGAGATCGTGGTCGGAGAAATCGGTGGTCGGCTCCACCTCGTGCTCGAAATGCAGCGGAATGCCGAGATCGCGGGCACGCTCGTAGAGGATCTTGAGCAGCGCCACCCGCGAGCAGCCGCAGAAGCCGTTTCCACCGATGCGGTGCTTCTCGCCCTTGTAGTTGATCTCGATATCGTCCCAGTAGGCGAATTCCTCGGTGATGCGCTCGTAGCTTTCCTTGTCCCAACTCTCGAACGTATCGAGCGTCTCGTCGGAGAACACCACGCCGAATCCGAAGGTGTCGTCCGGCTTGTTGCGCTCGTAGACGGCTATGTCGGAGTCGGGTCGGGACTTCTTCAACAGGATCGCGAAATAGAGACCGGCTGGTCCACCACCGACAATCGCCACCTTCATGACGGCCCTCCCTGTTTGGTTCGCGGCGCACGTGTCCGCGGCTCGATAGGCAATAACTTTAAGCTTGAAATATTTAAGGTGCAAGTATCCTGTTGCGATTGACCGCCGCGTCAGGATTTCCGCGGGTCGATCCTATAGGGACCGTCCCTTTGAAAGGATCCGGAAAAGTCCGGAAGTCGTCGCTTTTTCCGCATCGATCGCGCGCGCCTCAACCTCCAGATGGGACAAGGCGGCGCGATAGGCGGCGGCCAGTCCGCTACCGCCGACGACCAGAACGGGCCGCGGCGCCGGAAACAGGCCGGCCATGGATCGGATCTCGTGCCCGATCAGGATTCCGGACAGATAGTCGGCAAGCCCTTCGCCCGGCACGATGTCAAACAACCCGTCGGCGCGAACCGAGAACAGATGGTGCAACAGGCCGCCCGGTTCGCCCGAACGCACCAGACCGGCGGCGAACCACCTGCTGTCGCCGGGCGCGCCGGTTTCCTCATCCCGTATCAGCGCGGAGAGGATCGAATGGCGACGCAGCACCTCGTAGGCCTCGCCGGTCATGGCAGTGGCGAAATCGACGAGCCTGCCCCCCTCCATCCGCACCCATTTGCTGTGGGTGCCGGGCAGGCAAAGCACGGCGTCCGCAATCCGTTCGGTCGCCAGCGCGCCGAAACACTGCACTTCCTCGCCGCGCATGACGTCGCGATGGGAGGCCGATGCACCGAGGCAGACGCCGGGCACGATCCGCACGCCGGACCGATCCGGAACGCTCAAAAGACCGTCCGCAAGATCGTCCAGCCCCGCCGGACAGGCGACGTAGGGTGCCTCGGCCCAGCCCTGCCGGCTGCCGATCATGCCGCTCATCAGGACGGGAACGGGCGCGCTCGCGCGCCAGTCGCCGACCAGGGCATCGAAGGCGGCGGCGAATTGCCGGTCGGGAACGTTCCGGATGCCATGCGCCGAAACACGACGCTCAAGAATCGCGCCATCCGCGCCGATCCCGTAGGCACGGACGTTAGTCGTTCCCCAGTCGATCAGCACCGCGTCGATTCGATTCACGCCACATCTCCCCTCTTGCCGTCTTGCCGGTCATTGGTGTTATTGTACGACAAATGAAGCCGCCGATCCCGATAACGGATACGTCATAACCGGCGGCGAGGGAGGATACACGTGAACAAGCCGGCTCGGGCCCTTTCGACGGCCCGGCGTAGCGTTCATGGCCAGATCGTCGACGAGCTCGGCCGCCGCATCGTCGCCGGCGAGTTCGCGCCGGGCTCCGTGCTTCCGACCGAAGGCGACTACAGCGCCCGCCTTGCGGTCAGCCGCACCTCCTTTCGCGAAGCCATCAAGATGCTCGCCGGCAAGGGCCTGGTCGAATCCCGGCCGAAGACCGGCACCCGCGTACGCCAGCGCAGCGAATGGAACATGCTCGATCCCGACGTGACCACCTGGGCGTTCGGCGCCGCCCCGGATCGCACCTACGCTCAGGCGTTCTTCGAGTTCCGCCACATCATAGAGCCGGCCGCGGCCGCGCTCGCCGCCGCGCGCCGCGACGTGGACGACTTGGACGTCATGCACCGCAGCCTCGAGGGCATGGCCAGCGCCACGTCGCTGGAATGCTGGATTGCACCGGATCTCGCGTTTCACCGTGCCGTGCTGATCGCGACCCGCAACGAGCTGCTCGTGTCGCTCGGCCATCTGCTCGAGCCGGCGCTGACCCGCAGCTTCTCGATCGTCAACGTGGAGCCTGCGAAACGCCAGGCCTCCGTGCCGCTGCACCGCGCGGTCTACGCGGCGATCGAGCGGCGCAAGCCGGGCGCGGCGCGGGCGGCGATGACGCACCTGCTCGACGAGGCGCTGGTCGACCTCGAGGAGATGATCTGGGGAGGCGGCGGAACCGGATCGAAGGAATGATCGCCGGCGCCTTGGCCGGCGCTCTGAAGGACCGCGGCAAGCGGTCGAAAATATAACTGGAGGAACCCCAATGCTGAAAACGACCCTGATGGTAGCGACCGCGGTGTCACTCGGGCTTGCGGCCGGCAGTGCCCTGGCCGACACCTCTGACAAGAAGATAGCCCTGTCCAACAACTACGCCGGCAACTCCTGGCGTCAGGCGATGCTGCGCAGCTGGGACAAGGTCACCAAGAAGGCCGTCGAGGACGGCACCGTCGCGGCGGCCGACCCGTTCACCACCGCCGAGAACCAGGTCACGGAGCAGGCCGCGCAGATCCAGAACCTGATCCTGCAGGGCTATGATGCGATCGTCATCAACGCGGCATCGCCGGACGCCCTTAACGGCGCGGTGAAGGAAGCCTGCGACGCCGGGATCACGGTCGTCTCATTCGACGGCATCGTCACCGAACCCTGCGCCTGGCGCATCGCCGTCGACTTCAAGCAGATGGGCAAGGACGAGGTGCTCTATCTCGCCGAGAAGATGCCCGACGGCGGCAACCTGCTCGAGATCCGCGGCCTGGCCGGTGTCTTCGTCGACGACGAGATTTCCGCCGGCATCCACGAGGGCGTCGCGGAGAACCCGCAGTTCAAGATCGTCGGCTCCGTGCACGGCGACTGGGCCCAGGACGTCGCCCAGAAGGCGGTCGCCGGCATTCTGCCGAGCCTGCCCGAGGTCGATGCGGTCGTGACGCAGGGCGGCGACGGATACGGTGCCGCGCAGGCCTTCAAGGCCGCGGGCCGGCCGACCCCGCTCATCATCATGGGCAACCGCGAGGACGAGCTTCTGTGGTGGAAGGAGCAGAAGGACGCCAACGGCTACGAGACCATGTCGGTGTCGATCGCTCCGGGCGTCTCCACCCTCGCCTTCTGGGTCGCCCAGCAGATCCTCGACGGCCAGGACGTGCCGAAGGACCTCGTCGTGCCCTTCCTGCGCATCGATCAGGACAATCTGGAGCAGAACCTGGCCAACACCGAGAAGGGCGGTGTCGCCAATGTCGAGTACACGCTCGAGGATGCCCAGGAAGTCATCAGCGCGGCGAATTGACGGCATGGTGGTTCGGACGGGCTCCGGCTGACCGACGGGAACCGAAAGCGCACGGGCATGTCCGACCGGCCTGAACGCATCTTTCATCTGGACGGCGTCGAAAAGCATTTCGGCGCCGTCCATGCGCTCGCCGGCGTCGACCTCGCCATCACCGCCGGCGAATGCCTCGGCCTTGTCGGCCACAACGGTGCCGGCAAGTCGACGCTGATGAACGTGCTGTCCGGCACGCTCGCGCCCGATCGCGGCTCGATCCGCGTCGGCGCCGCCGACATGACGGGGCGCTACGGCGTGTCCCAGGCGCACGCCGCCGGCCTGCGCTGCGTCTTCCAGGAGCTTTCGCTCTGCCCCAACCTGACCGTCGCCGAGAATGCCCGCATCATGCACGCGGCCCTGCGCGGCTTCGGCTGGCGCAAACGGGCGGGCGTGGTGATCGTCTCCAAGCTCGACGAGATTTTTCCCGGCCACGGCGTCGATGCCGGCGACATCGTCGGCGACCTGTCGATCGCCCGTCGCCAGATGGTCGAGATCGCCCGCGCCTTCTCCGAGACCGAGGGCCGGGTCAAGCTCGTCATCCTGGACGAGCCGACCTCCTCGCTCGACGCGGTCGTCGCCGAGCAATTGCTCTCCTTCGTGCGCCGCTACGTCGAAGGCGGCGGCGCCTGCATCCTGATTTCCCATCTCCTCGGCGAGATCCTGTCGACCTGCGACCGCGTCGTGGTCATGCGCGACGGCAAGGTGGTCGACGCCCGCCCCGCCAGGGATTTCACCCGCACCTCGCTGGTCGGCGCCATGGGTTCGGTGGCCAAGGAGGAGGACGCCGCCAAGGCGGGCGACTTCATCTCGAAGCGCACCGGCGCCGCCCCCCGCGTAACCGCCCGCCCCCCCGCACAGGCCGACGCCATGGAGCTCTCGGCGCACCGGGGCGAAGTCGTCGGACTGGCCGGCCTCGAGGGCCACGGCCAGACCGCGATGCTGCTGCAGATCTATTCGGCGAAGCCCCTGGCGGGTATCCGGATGGCCGGACGGGGAGGCCGCGGCGCGTCCGTCGACGCGCCCGTGGCGCTCGTCGCCGGCGACCGCCAGAACGACGGCATCTTCCCGCTGTGGTCGATCGCCCGCAATATCGGCATCCGCTCCATCCGCGCCATGCGCATGGGGCCGCTGATCGACTCGCGCCGGGAAGACGAGATGGCGGAAGCGTGGCGCGCGCGCATCAAAATCCGCACGCCCGACATCCACGACAACATCCTGTCCCTGTCCGGCGGCAACCAGCAGAAGGCGCTGTTCGCCCGCGCCCTCGGCTCGGATGCCGAGATCGTGCTGATGGACGATCCGATGCGCGGCGTCGACGTCGGCACCAAGCAGGAGGTCTACGGGATCATTCGCGACGAGGCGGCGAAGGGTCGAACCTTCGTCTGGTACACCACCGAGCTCGACGAACTGAAGAACTGCGACCACGTCTACGTCTTCCGCAACGGCCGCATCGTCGCCGATCTGCCACGCGACCAGCTCACCGAGGAGAAGGTTCTGCAATCCTCGTTCACGGAGGACGCATGACCGCAGTGCTGCTGTCACCGCGCCTGATGCGCTCGATCCTGCCGGCCATGTCGCTGACGGTGATCCTGATCGCCATCTTCTATCTGCAGCCGCGCGCGATGAGCTATTTCGGGCTCAACCTGCTGCTCAACCTGGCAGTGCCGATCGCGCTGGCGACCATCGCGCAGATGTTCATCCTCTGCGTCAACGATCTCGACCTGTCGATCGGCGCCTATGTCAGCTTTTGCGCCTGTGTCGCCGCGACCTGGCTGAACGAGATCCCGCTTCTGGGTATCGCCGTTCTCATCGCCTGCATCGGCGTCTACGCGGCGCTGGGGGCACTGATCCACCTGCGCAACCTGCCCTCCATCGTCGTCACGCTCGGCATGTCCTTCGTCTGGGCCGGCCTCTCCGTGCTGCTGCTGCCCACGCCTGGCGGCAAGGCGCCGGACTGGATTCAGGCGCTCATGAAGCTGAAGACGCCCTACGTGCCGTTCTCGATCCTGGCAGCGATCGTCATCGGACTCGTCGTCCATTTCGGGCTTATGCGGTCGGCTTATGGCGCGGTCCTGCGCGGCGCCGGCGGCAATCCGCGCTCGGTCGCCCGCGCCGGCTGGTCGATGCTCAAGGTCAAGATGACCATGTTCGCGTTCGCCGGCCTGTTCGGCGCGCTGTCGGGCATCGCGCTCGTCGGGCTGACGACCTCGGCGGATGCCAATATCGCGCTGCGCTATACGCTGTTGTCGATCGCCGGTGCGATCCTCGGCGGCAGCGAGTTCGTCGGCGGCCGCGTCTCGCCGGTCGGCGCGGTGATCGGCGCCATGACACTGACGCTCGCGGGCTCGTTCCTGTCCTTCCTCAGGATCAGTCCCGACTGGCAGATCGGCGCGCAGGGCGCGATCCTGATCATCGTCCTGGCGCTGCGCGCCCTCATCAACCGGGCGGAGGCGAGACACTGATGCCGACGGTCGTCGCACGCCTTCTGGAGAAGCCCTGGATCTGGGCCTACGCCGCGGCGATCGCAGTATGGGTCGTCACCATCGGCTTCACCCAGGGCCAGGGCGCCGGACAGGTCCTGACAGCGGCCTTCACCTTCGCGACCTTCTTCGTGATCGTCGCGCTCGGGCAGATGTTCGTCGTCACGCTCGGGCCCGGCAACGTCGACCTGTCGATTCCCGCGACCATGACGCTCGCCGGCACGGTTGCCACCAAGATCATGGACACGCAGGACGCGATGATCCTGATCGGGCTGGTGCTGGCGATCGGCGTCGGTATCGGCGTCGGCATCTTCAACTACGCGCTGATCCGGCTTCTGCGCATTCCGCCGATCATCGCCACCCTGTCGTCGAGCTTCCTCTTCCAGTCCGCGGCGATCTGGTACAATCGGGGCCTGAGGATCAAGCCGCCGCCGCTGCTGGCCGATTTTTCGACGTCGGTGATTCTGGGCATTCCGGTACTGGCGATCTGCGTCGTGCTGCTCGCCGTCGTCATGCACGTGATCCTGACCCGCACCGTCTACGGCAGGTCGGTCATCGCCATCGGCCAGAACCCGCGCGCGGCCTGGCTGGCCGGCGTCTCGGTCGATGCCACGCGGTTCGCGACCTATGTGATGTGCGCCGTCTTCGCCGCTCTGTCCGGCTATCTGTTCTCCGCCTTCTCGGGTGGCGCCGCGCTCAACATGGGTCAGGAGTACCTGCTCTCCTCCATTGCCGTCGTGGTGATCGGCGGCACCTCGGTCGCCGGCGGCTTCGCCAACGTGCCGGGGCTGTGGGGCGCGGCGCTGTTCCTGTTCCTGCTGGTCACCATGCTCAACACGTTCGGGCTCGGCGCCGGCGTCCGGCTTGTCATGACCGGCCTCATTATCATCGGCGTCATCACCATCGCCGGCGGACAGCGCAACACGCGCTAGGCAAGAAGGGAGGAGTGACGATGGCTCTGGTCGGCGATTCCTACGAATACGTGGACAAGCGTTTCTACGATCTCACCGTGCCGACGGCCGACGTCGAGAGGCTGTTCGACGGATGCCGCTGGGCGGAAGGCCCGGTCTGGTTCGGCGACGGCGGCTTTCTCGTCTGGAGCGACATCCCCAACCGGCGCATGCTGCGCTGGCTGCCCGACGGCGGCGCCAACGGCACCGTCTCGGTGTTCCGCGCCGATTCCAATTATTCGAACGGCAACACCCGCGACCGCGAGGGCCGGCTCGTCTCCTGCGAGCACGGCGGGCGCCGCGTCACCCGCACCGAGCCCGACGGCTCGATCACCGTGATCGCCGACACCTACAAGGGCAGGAAGCTCAATTCGCCCAACGACGTTGTGGTGAAGTCGGACGGGTCGATCTGGTTCACCGACCCGACCTACGGGATCATGTCCGACTATGAAGGCCATAAGGCAGAACCCGAGCAGGACGGCTGCTATGTCTACCGGGTCGATCCGAAGAGCGGGAAGATCGAGGTCGTCGCCGACGATTTCGTCAAGCCGAACGGCCTTGCCTTCTCGCCCGACGAGTCGAAGCTCTACATCGCCGATTCCGGTCTCAGCCACGACCCGGAAGGGCCGCATCACATCCGCGTCTTCTCGGTCGAGAAGGGCCGGAGCCTGAAGAAGGGCAAGGTCTTCGCCGAGGTCTCGCCCGGCGTGCCGGACGGCATGCGCCTGGACGTCGAGGGAAACGTCTGGACGAGCGCCCGGGACGGGGTCCATTGTTACGACACGCGGGGCAACCTGCTCGGCAAGATCCGCATCCCCGAGATGGTCGCCAACCTCACTTTCGGCGGGCCGAAGCGCAACCGGCTGTTCATCACGGCGACGCGCTCGCTCTATTCGGTCTTCGTCGGCGTGAGCGGCGCGCAGGTTCCCTGAGACCATGGCTTGCGACAGCGTTCGCCGAAACCCGGCGCTGCCGGTGATGCGGGCTGTTTGCATGCGAAACTGGAAACGAAACCCGAACCGGAAACCAAGCCCGTGAACGAAATGTCTCCCGTCAGCGCGGACGGTCCGCGCGTCATCCGGCTCAATCCGAGCGACAACGTCATCGTCGCCGCCTCGAAGATCGCCGCCGGCACCGCCCTGCCGGGCGAGGGCGTGACGACCACAGCCGACATCCCCTCCGGCCACAAGATCGCGACGCGGCCTGTCGCCAGGGGCGAGGAGATCCGCAAGTATGGCCAGATCATCGGCTTCGCCGCCGTCGACATCGCGCCCGGCGACCACGTCCACACGCAGAACTGCGTGATGGGCGATTTCGCCCGCGACTACGCCTTCGGCGCCGAGGCCAAACCGACCGCGTTCGTGTCGGAGGCCGAGCGCGCCACCTTCCAGGGGATCGTCCGCCACGACGGCCGCGTGGCGACGCGCAACTACATCGCCATCGTCTCGACGGTAAACTGCTCGGCGACGGTTGCGCGCATGATCGCCGCGCACTTCACCACGGAGCGCCTTGCCGCCTATCCGAATGTCGACGGCGTCGCGGCCTTCGTGCACGGCACCGGCTGCGGCCTCGCCGATGCCGGCGAGGGCTTCGACACCCTGCAGCGCACCATGTGGGGCTACGTACGCCACGCGAACTGCGCCGGGGTGGTGCTGGTCGGTCTCGGCTGCGAGGTCAACCAGATCCGCTTCCTGATGGAGGCCTACGATCTGCACGACGACCGCCGCTTCCAGCACATGACGATCCAGGAGTGGGGCGGCACGCGGAAGGCGGTCGAGGAGGGCATCCGCCGCGTCGAGGCGATGCTGCCCACTGCCAACGCGGTTACGCGGGAGACGGTGTTCGCCGAACATCTCTGCCTCGCCCTGCAATGCGGCGGCTCGGACGCCTATTCGGGCATCACCGCCAATCCGGCCCTGGGGACGGCCGCCGACCTGCTGGTTCGCCACGGCGGTACCGCGATCCTCGCCGAAACGCCGGAGATCTATGGGGCCGAGCATCTGCTGACCCGCCGCGCACCCGATCGCGCCGTCGGCGAGAAGCTGGTCGAGCGCATCCGATGGTGGGAGGACTACACCGCCCGCAACGGCGGCGACATGAACAACAATCCCTCGCCTGGCAACAAGGCCGGCGGACTGACGACGATCCTGGAGAAATCGCTGGGCGCCGCCGCCAAGGGCGGCACGACCGATCTGGTCGGCGTCTACAAGTATGCCGAGCCGGTGACGGCCAAGGGCTTCGTCTTCATGGATTCGCCGGGCTACGACCCGGCGTCCATCACCGGCGAGGTCGCCTCCGGCGCCAATATTGTCTGCTTCACCACCGGTCGCGGCTCGGTGTTCGGCTTCAAGCCGGCCCCCAGCGTAAAGCTCGCCACCAACACGGCGATGTACGAACGCATGGCCGAGGACATGGACATCAATTGCGGCGAGATCCTGTCCCACGGCGTCGGCGTCGAGGAGATGGGCCGGCGCATCTTCGACCGGCTGCTTGCCGTCGCTTCGGGCGAAAGGTCGAAAAGCGAGGAGCTCGGATTCGGCGATAACGAGTTCACGCCCTGGGTCATCGGCGCCACCATGTGATCGCCATTGTGTCCGCAAGGACACGGACGGCGGAATCCGCGCCGACGGGTCTTGGTCGGTGTGGCACGGTGCCACTAGTATCGGCGCGCGTTCGGGGGCGCAGCCTTCGTGAGAGTAGCCCAGCAGGTAATGGGCGCAGGTAGTTGGCGCAGGTAGTTGGCGCAGGACAGGGGCCGATGTTCGGGGCAATCCAGAAGGTTATCCGCAACCTCAAGGCGGAATCGGAACCGGTGTTCGACGCCACGGATCCGCGTGTCGCGACCGCCGCGCTCGCCGTGCACGCGATTGCCGTCGACGGCATCGTCGACGAGCCGGAGAAGGTCAAGCTGCGCCTGCTGATGCAGCAGAAGTTCGACCTCAACGACGACGAGACGTCCCGGCTGATCGCCGAGGCGCGACGTCGTGACCTGGAGGCGATCGACCTCTACGCCTTCACCAGCGTCCTCAAGCGGGCGCTCGACGAGGACGGCCGCCGCGGCGTCGTCGAGATGTTGTGGGAGCTCGTCTACGCCGACGGCGAAGTGCACGAGGTCGAGGACAACTTCATCTGGCGCGTCGCCGAGCTGCTCGGCATTTCCTCGCGCGAACGCATCGCGCTGCGCAAGCGCGTCGAGCACGCCCCCGACCACATGCCGAAGACCGACTGATCCGGTACGGTGGGACCGGCAACGCGCGATTTCCTTGAGTCCGCACGTCAAACCCGCTACCCAATCGTCTGTTTTCTGAGAAGGCATCTTGCCGTCGGCGGGGCGAGCAGGACGGAGGTCTCATGACCGGAAGCCGTTTGAAGGGAAAACGGGCGTTCATCACCGGTGCGGCCGGCGGCATCGGCAGCGCGATCGCGCACGCCTTCGTGTCCGAGGGCGCCCGTGTGATGCTGACCGACCTGGATGGCGCGGCCGTCCAGTCCCTGGCCGTCAGGGTCAACGACGACGCCCCCGGCACGGCTTCCTTCTGCGCCCACGACGTGACGTCGGAGAGCGGATGGGCCGAGGCGCTGGAGACGGCGAACGCGGCCCTCGGCGGCATCGACGTTCTGGTCAATAACGCCGGCGTCTGGGCGGTCGGGTCTGTGGAGGACACGGACCCGGCGGATTGGCGCCGCTGCATGGGGGTCAATCTCGATTCGGTCTATCTCGGCATGCGGCTCGCGATCCCCTATCTGCGCGAGAGCCAGCCCGCCTCGATCGTCAACGTCTCCTCGGTATCCGGCCTCGTCGCCGGCCACAACGTCGCCGCCTACAACACCTCCAAGGCGGGCATGTGGATGCTGACCAAGTCCACGGCGCTGCATTGCGCCCACCGCGGCGACGACATCCGCGCCAATTCGATCCATCCGACCTTCATCGAGACCGGCCTGCTGCAGGACGTCTTCGCCCGTGGCGGCGAGCGCCGGCCGCTGACGGACGACCAGAAGGGCAAGCTCACCCGGCAGATCCCGCTGAAGCGCCTGTGCACGGTCGAGGACGTCGCCTACGCGGCCATCTATCTGGCAAGCGACGAATCCCGTTATATGACCGCCTCGGAAATCAAGCTCGATGGGGGCCTCAGCGCCATGTAGTCTGGGCGCCGAAACCATGCCGCAACCGATTCTCATCGTTCTGCATCAGGAAGGCTCGACGCCCGGCCGCATCGGCCAGGCCTTGCAGCGACGCGGCTACGAGCTCGACATTCGCCGCCCCGTGCTTGGGGAGCCGCTACCGAAGACGCTGCGCGCGCATGCTGGCGCGGTGATCTTCGGCGGACCGCAAAGCGCCAACGACGAACACGACTACATCCGCCGCGAGATCGACTGGATCAACGTGCCGCTGAAGGAGAACGCGCCGTTTCTCGGCGTCTGCCTCGGCGCGCAGCAGATGGTGAAGACGCTGGGCGGTCAGGTCCGCCCCCATCCCGAGGGCTGTGCCGAAGTCGGGTACTATCCGCTGCGCGCGACCGAGAGCGGGCGCCGGATGATGGATTGGCCCGGGATGGTCTACCAGTGGCACCGCGAGGGCTTCGATGTGCCGAAGGAGGCAGAGCTTCTGGCCAGCGGCGACATGTTCGAGAATCAGGCGTTCCGTTTCGGCACCTGCGCCTTCGGCGTCCAGTTCCATGCCGAATTGACGCTGGCGATGATGCATCGCTGGACCGTGCGCGGCGCCGCCCGGATGGACATGCCCGGCGCCCAGCGCCGCCGCGACCACTTCGAGGGGCGGTCCGTCTTCGATCCGGACATCCGCCGCTGGCTCGAGGATTTCCTCGATCTGTGGCTCAGCGCCGATCCGCGCCGACGCGCCCAGGCCGCCGAATAGCCGCCGAGCCGCACGCCGCCCGGTTTTCGCATTTTGCAAATTGCCTCGCAGATTGCGAAACGCGGCTCGAGCATTTGCCGCCTTGAAATACCAGATATTGCGCCGACGGCGCCGCCATCCTCCATATATCGAAAACAGCTCTGTTTACCTTAACTGGCAAGCGGATTGCAGAGATATGGCCAGGCTGGCATCTGGTCGTGCGTAGTCAGCCCGGACTGGATGGGGGGTAGCGATGATCGCGACCCCTTTCCGCTACCTCCCATCCCATTTCCCAGCCCCTCTTTCCTTCCACGTCGGCGCCAGGCGCCCGGAACGCGCTCGGCGCGGGCCGGACACGATTCGTCGAGCCTCGGGGAGGTTCGCCCTTGGGCAAAAACGGATAATTTTCAGGGGAACGGGGGTAGAACCAATATCCCCTGCGTGGGGATTGGTGGAGCCGAGGGGGGTCGAACCCCTGACCTCCGCATTGCGAACGCGGCGCTCTCCCAACTGAGCTACGGCCCCAAGGTACCTGGGTGGCGGGATTTAGTGTCCCGAACCTCCCGCTGTCAAGCGAAACACCCGATTCTATGTTTTCCAAGGGTTGCGGTGGCGTATGCGGACCGCTAGATCGTTTGTCTGCGAAACGCGGGTCAATCGAATCATGCGCGCCATACTCGACGTCATTCTGATCGCCCTCCAGCTCTATGTCTGGATTGTCATTGTCTCGGCGATCTTCAGCTGGCTCATCGCCTTCAACGTGGTCAACACGCGCAACCAGTTCGTCAGCATGGTTGGCGAGGCTCTGTGGCGTATGACCGAACCGGCCTTGCGGCCGATCCGTCGGTTGATGCCCAATCTCGGCGGCATCGACATCTCGCCGGTGATCCTGCTGCTGCTGATCTTCCTGATCCAGCGTGTCATCATCCTCTACATCTATCCCGCGGTATTCTGAGCCCCATTGTCCGCCGATCACGCTCCCGACTGGTTCAAGGCGGTTTCCGGTGGCATCGACATACACGTACGGCTGACACCGAAGAGCAGCCGCGACCAGATCGACGGCGTGGCCGCGCTGTCCGACGACAGCCGGGTGCTGGCCGCCCGCGTGCGCGCGGTGCCGGAGAAGGGCGCGGCCAACACCGCGCTGGAAAAGCTTCTGGCCAAGGCACTGGGTGTCGCGCGAGCGACCGTCGCCGTCGCATCCGGCCACAAGGCACGGCTCAAGACGGTGCATGTTGCCGGCGACGCCGGGGAACTTGAATGCGCGCTCCGCGCGCTCGAATCGAACACCGAGGGGGATCGCCCATGACGGCACGCATCATCGACGGCAAGGCGACGGCCGCTGAGCTTCGCCAGGAGGTTGCCAGGGCCGTGGAGAGGCTCAAGGCGGATCACGGCGTCACGCCCGGCCTGGCGGTCGTCCTCGTCGGCGAGGATCCCGCCAGCGCGGTCTATGTCCGCAACAAGGGCAAACAGACCGTCGAAGTCGGCATGAACTCTTTCGAGCACAGGCTCGATGCCGCGACCGGCGAGGACGAACTGCTCGACCTCGTCCGCACGCTCAACGCCGATCCGGCCGTCAACGGCATCCTCGTGCAGCTGCCGCTGCCGCGACAGATCGATTCGGCCGCGGTCATCGCCACGATCGACCCCGCCAAGGACGTCGACGGCTTCCACGTCATCAATGCCGGCCGGCTGGCCACCGGCCTGCCGGCGCTGGTGCCCTGCACGCCGGTCGGCTGCGTCATCCTCGCCAAGCAGGTCCACCCGGATCTAAGCGGCATGGAGGCCGTCGTCGTCGGCCGCTCCAATATCGTCGGCAAGCCGGTCGCGCAGTTGCTGCTCAACGAGAACTGCACCGTCACGATCGCCCATTCGCGCACGCGCGACCTTGCCGGCGTCTGTCGCCGCGCCGATCTTCTGATCGCCGCCGTCGGCCGCCCCGAGATGATCAGGGGCGACTGGATCAAGCCGGGCGCCACCGTCATCGACGTCGGCATCAACCGCGTCCCGAAGGACGACGGCAAGACCCGCCTGGTCGGCGACGTCGCCTACGACGAGGCGCTCAAGGTAGCCGGCGCCATCACGCCGGTACCCGGCGGAGTCGGCCCGATGACCATTGCCTGCCTGCTGCGCAACACGGTGGAAGCCGCGTGCCGGCAGAACGGTATCGAGCCGATTCTCTAGGGAAGATTTCGAAACCCGGGCGTGTCCGCCCGATCGTTCCGGGTCGAAGCGATCCGGTGATTACGATTTCGTGCCGGCGCGCTCGATCGACTCCGTGATCAGGCGCCGGGCCTCGTCGGCGTCGCCCCAGCGGACGACCTTGACCCACTTGCCGTTCTCGAGGTCCTTGTAGTGCTCGAAGAAGTGCTGGATCTGTTTCAGCGTGATCGCCGGCAGGTCCTCGTAGGTATGCACCTTGTCGTAACGCCGGGTGATACGATGGACAGGCACCGCGACGATCTTCTCGTCCAGGCCCTTCTCGTCCTCCATGAGCAGCACCCCGATCGGCCGACACGGCATGACGGCACCGGGAACGATCGGCCGCTGGTTCGGAACCAGCACGTCGATCGGATCGCCGTCTTCCGATAGCGTATGCGGCACGAAGCCGTAATTGCCGGGATATCGCATCGGCGTGTAGAGGAAGCGGTCGACGAACATGGTGCCCGCCGCCTTGTCCATCTCGTATTTGATTGGCTCGCCGCCCACCGGCACTTCTACGATGACGTTGATTTCCTCGGGCGGATTGGCGCCGATCGGCACCGCATCGATACGCATGATTCACTCCTGCTAGGGATTATTCGGCAGAGTACTGGCAGGAACAGGCCGGAAAAGGCAATCTGAATATTCGGGCCGTATTGCCGCACAGTAATCGACCAGGAGACCGCAATGCGCGCAGAAAATCGATCGATTCTCGCCGGAATTGCAGCCGCGATCGTGACTTTCGCCCTTGCCTCCCCGCTTTCCGCCGCCGGTCCGAGCAGCGTCTATTCCAAGATCGATCTCGATCGATGCAGCATTTTCAGGCAGGATCAAATTTCGGGCTCCATGTCGTGGATGTGTCCGGCGATCCCCGACCAGGCGGTCTGGGTGGCCGAGGGCGACCTCCGCTTTTTCGTCTCCTTCGGCAAGGCGGCGGAGGTCCAGGTCGCCGCCGAGCAGACCCTGCCGCCCTTCAACCGGATCAATGACACCCTGGAGTGGCGTCTCGGTCCCGACGGCAAGGCCTACGCGACGATCCTGCGCTGGTTCACCGAGTTCGACGACGGCAGCGAAGGTCAGGTCCTCGTCGTCACCAAGGTCTCCGACTTCGGCACCTGCCACATCGCCTATGTCGATGCGCTCGCCAACAAGGACGCCAACGCGCTCGCCCGCCAGGCAGCCGACACCATGAGCGCCGGTTTCGATTGCGCAACGCAGCAACCGGTGGCGGTCGGCAATCCGGGCCGGAGCCTGGGCAACTGAGCACGGCCGTGAAAAGCCGTTTCCGGATTTGGGCGCTCTTCATCGTGGTTCTGCTTGCCGCGCCTCAGCGCGGTCTGGCAGGTCCCGACTTCTCCGATTTCGACGTGATCGCCGACGTGGCCTATGGCGACAGCGTCTGGCAGACGATGGACATCTACCTGCCGCCTAAGCCCGCCGGTTCCGGGGCCGCCGGGCCGCCTGTCATCCTGATGGTTCATGGCGGCGCGTGGGTGGCCGGCGACAAGCGGACCGAATCCGTGGTCGCCAACAAGGCGGCGCACTGGCTTGATCGCGGCTATGTCTTCATCTCGGCGAATACGCGCCTCGTTCCCGAGGCCGATCCGATCGAGCAGGCCGGGGACGTCGCCAGGGCTTTGGCCGCGGCCCAGTCGATGGCCGACGTCTGGGGCGGCCGGCCCGATCGCTTCGTCCTGATGGGCCATTCCTCGGGCGGACATCTCGTCTCGCTTCTTGCCGCAGATCCGGCCCTCGCGGCCGCGCAGGGCGCCGGCCCCTGGCTCGGCACGATCTCGCTTGACGCCGGCGCCTATGACGTCGTCGAGATCATGGGTCGTGGCCATGCGGACGTCTTCGACGTGGCCTTCGGGGCCGATCCGACGTTCTGGACGGCGGCCTCGCCGATCCACAGGATAACGGCCCAGCCCGCGCCGATGCTTCTCGTCTGCTCCAGTCTCGGCGGACGCTCGTGCGGACAGGCGGCCGCGTTCGCCGCCGCGGTCGAGAAATACGGCGGCAGTGCGGACGTGCTGCCGGTGAAGCGCCGCCACATGGCGATCGACAACGACCTGGGTCTGCCCGGCGCCTATACGGACGGTGTCGATGGGTTCCTGAACGCGCTCGGGCTGCCGTAGGCCGCGCGTGCCACTTCATTCTCCGCTCATTCCCGCGTAAGCGGGAATCGCCCGCGGAAAGATCCGCGTTACCGGAGAGAACGGCCTGGCTACCGCCAGGCGAACGCGATCTTGGATAGCTTGGCGTCGCCGAAGGGCTCGAAGGTTCGCGCGATTTCTATGCCGCCGAGCGCCGAATAGAAGCGTCGCGCCTGCGTGTTCTCTTCGAGCGCCCAGACGACGAGCCCGTCAAGCCTGCTGGCACTAAGCGCCTTGCGCGCCTCGCGGAACACCCGTCGGCCCAGGCCGATGCCCTGATGGGTCGGCCGCAGATAGAGTTCGTAGATCTCGCCGCCATAGGCCAGTCGCTTGACCCTGTTCGGGCCGAGCGTCGCGTATCCGGCGACCTCGCCGTCGAACGCCAGGACGAGCGTCCCGGCTCCGCCGCGAGACGCCAGGCGGCTCCAGTAGGCCGGACCGCGCCGGGCCATCATCTTTTCCAGCGTCACCGCCGGAATGATGCCGCGATAGGCCGTCGTCCAAGCTTCGTCATGGACCTCCGAGATCCCTACGGCGTCTTTCGCAGTTGCCGGCCGAACATCGATGACGACGGTACTCATGGCTAGAGGGTAGCGCCGCGCCGTACCCCCGGCAATCGGTGACCGCGGTCAAATGGCCCCTCAAGCGGTTTTGTCGCCGAGGCGTTGCCTCAAAGCCGCAATGCCGACCCCACGTCAGGCCACGGCGCCGGCTTCGCGGGCCCGCTCCGCCCTCTTGCGCTCGTGCGGGTCGAGCAGGGCCTTCCGCAGACGGATGGACTCCGGCGTGACCTCGACCAGCTCGTCGTCGTCGATCCAGGCGAGCGCCTTTTCGAGCGTCATCCGGATCGGCGGCGTCAGCCTTACCGCCTCATCCTTCGACGTGGTGCGGATATTGGTGAGCTTCTTGCCCTTGAGCACGTTCACCTCGAGATCGTTCTCACGGGTGTGCTCGCCGACGATCATACCCTGATAGACCTTCCAGCCCGGCTCGATCATCATCGGGCCGCGATCCTCCAGGTTCCACAGCGCATAGGCCACCGCCTCGCCGGCCTCGTTGGCGATCAGCACGCCGTTGCGTCGGCCAGGCAGCTCGCCCTTGTAGGGCGCGTAACCGTGAAACAGCCGGTTCATCACCGCCGTGCCGCGGGTATCGGTCAGCAGCTCGCCCTGGTAGCCGATCAGCCCGCGCGTCGGCGCGTGGAAGACGAGCCGCTGGCGGTTGCCGCCCGACGGGCGCATCTCGATCATGTCGGCCCTGCGCTCGGACAGCTTCTGCACGACGACGCCGGCATGCTCCTCGTCGACGTCGATGACGACCTCCTCGATCGGCTCAAGAAGCTGATTCGAAGTCTCGTCGCGCTGCAGGACGACACGGGGACGCGACACGCCGAGTTCGAAGCCCTCGCGGCGCATCGTTTCGATCAGGATGGCGAGCTGCAATTCGCCGCGGCCCGACACGACGAAGGAATCGCGGTCTTCGGTTTCCTCGATCTTCAGCGCGACGCTGCCTTCGGCTTCCTTCAGCAGGCGGTCACGGATGACGCGGCTCGTCACCTTGTCGCCTTCGGTTCCGGCAAGCGGCGAATCGTTGACGCGGAAGGTCATGGACACGGTCGGCGGATCGATCGGCTGGGCCAGCAGCGGTATCTCGACCTCCGGCGCGCAGAAGGTATCGGCGACGGTGCCTTTTTCCAGTCCGGCGATGGCGATGATGTCGCCGGCCTCGGCGTGGTCGACGGCGGTGCGATCGATTCCGCGGAAGGCGAGGAGCTTGGAGACCCGGCCCTGCTCGATCAGTGTGCCGTCGCGCGACAACACCTTGATCGCCTGGTTCGGCTTGATCGAGCCGGACGTGACGCGGCCGGTGATGATGCGGCCGAGATACGGATTGGCTTCCAGGATCGTTCCGAGCAGGCGGAATGGGCCCTGTTCCACCTGCGGCGGGGCGACGTGCTTCTGCACCAGCTCGAACAGCGGCTGCATCGAGCCCTGCCCCTCGGCCGGCGGCTCCGGGCTATCGGCCATCCAGCCCTGCTTGGCCGAGCCATACAGGATCGGGAAATCGAGCTGTTCGTCGGTCGCGTCCAGCGCCGCGAACAGGTCGAACACCTCGTCGATGACCTCGTTCGGCCGGGCGTCGTGCTTGTCGACCTTGTTGATGGCGACGATCGGCTTAAGGCCGATCTTCAGCGCCTTGCCGACCACGAACTTGGTCTGCGGCATCGGGCCTTCGGCCGCGTCGACCAGAACGATCGCACCGTCCACCATGTTGAGGATGCGCTCGACCTCGCCGCCGAAATCGGCGTGGCCCGGCGTATCGACGATGTTGATGCGGGTATCCTTCCAGACGACCGACGTCGCCTTGGCCAGGATGGTAATGCCGCGCTCGCGTTCCAGGTCGTTGGAATCCATGACGCGCTCGGCGACGCGCTGGTTCTCGCGGAAGGCGCCTGCCTGCTGCAGCAGGCAGTCGACGAGGGTCGTCTTCCCATGGTCAACATGGGCGATAATGGCAATGTTGCGAAGTTGCATGATCTCTAAGCCAAAAAACGGGCAGCGACCATTAAGCCGCGCCCGCGCGTTGTGTTGCGCCGCAATATAGCGACTGTATGAGGAAACGGAAAGGCGAAAGGAAGACCCCGCTTATCTTTCCGACATCGGCGAACGTCGCAGTCGTCGCGGCCGCCTCCTCGTTCTTTCAATCAAACGGACGTCTGACACCCCGGCGATCAGACCGGCGGCACGCGGGGCACTGAGCCGCTTTCGGCGGGTTTGGCCGCCTCGCGTTTGTGCCAGTTGGCTTCGCCGAGCATCATCAGCTCGCCGATATTCTCCTGACTGACGTAGCCGATCAGCCGGTCGTCCCGGTCGGTGACGCCGAAGATCGCCGCGCCGGCCTGCTGCATGGCGTTGAGCGCCCTGTCGAGGCGCATGCCGCTGGTCACGGTCAGCGGCTTTCCCGTGGCCGCCTCCAGCACCGGCGTGCGCGAACCGGTCGCCTTCAGCGCGTGAATCATTTCCGAGCGCGTGAGGAAAGCCCGCAGATGCCCGCCGCCGTCGACGATCGGGAACTCGCTCTGGGTGGTGCGGATCAAGGCCTCGGCGGCATCGTCGACCGTCTCGTCGGGCCGCAACGTCTCGAAGGAGCGGATCATCGCATCGTCCACCCGGATCTTGCGCCCGAGCGCCATCAGCCCCTCGCTGGCGGCCTCCGCGGTCGCCGCGAGATAGACGAAGATCGCGATGAACACGAGGATCGCGTTGCCGCCGATGAGGCCCATGAAGCCGAAGAAGAAGGCGAGCGCCTGGCCGATCGAGGCGGCGACCTCGGTCGCGCGGAACCGGTCGAGCCGATAGGACAGCGCGGCCCGCAGCACCCGTCCGCCATCCATCGGGAAGGCCGGGATCAGGTTGAAGACGACGAGGAAGATGTTCACGGCGGCAAGCCGCTCGAAAAAGCCGATCTGCGGGTTCTCGACCTGCTGCAGCGCGGCGGGATCGGCGGGGAAGCCGAAGATGAGGATCAGGACGACGGCGATCACCACGTTCACCGCCGGCCCCGCCGCGGCGACGACGATCTCCTGCCCCGGCTTTTCCGGAAACCGCTCGAGACGGGCGAGCCCGCCGATCGGCAGCAGCGTGATGTCCTTCGTGCCGATGCCATAGTGGCGGGCGGCCATCGCGTGGCCGAACTCGTGCAGCACCACGCACAGGAACACCGCGGAAATGAAGAGAACACCCTCTATCGCCGCCGCCGCGCCACCCTGGATGTAGTGGGCGACGCCGATCCAGGCGAGCAGCAGCAGGAAGGTCAGATGGATGCGGACGTCGGTACCGGCGATCCGGCCGACGGTGAGGGACCAAGGCATGGGACGATCCTGGCGTTCTCTCTTCACCCCGGGGCGTTACCGGACACCCCGGGCAAAGATGTAGTTTACCTGGCCGCGCACGCAAATGCGCTCCCGTCCCGTCCGGCCGATTGTCACCCCGGGGCGGCCGATTGTCACCCCGGGGCGAAGGAGTCCACGCGCGCTTCGTGCCAGTACTTTCCGAGCGGCGTTTTCCGGCGACCATCGAGCAACGAACCGGGCTCGATGAAGGTGTAGAGCTCGTCTAGGCGCTTCGCCTCGACGGCATTGACGCGGCGGAAGATATGGGCCGGGTTTAGCTGGCCGGGATGGTCCAGCCCGGCGGCGCCGACGACCTCGGCCAGCGCGTGCAACGTCTCGCGCTGGAAATTGCGCACCCGCCGCGCCTTGTCCTCGACGACCAGGCCACGCTGGCGCAACGGATCGTGGGTGGTCACGCCCGTCGGGCACTCGCCGGTATGGCAGCGCATCGACATCACGCAGCCCAGCGAGAACATGAACGCGCGGGCCGCATTGCACCAGTCCGCGCCGACCGCCATGTTGGCCGCCAGGTAGTGGGCGGTCGACACCTTGCCGCTGGCCGCGAGCCTCACCTTGTCCCGCAGCCCGGTGCCGACCAGCGCGTTCCGCGCGAAGATCAGCCCCTCGCGAAGCGGCATGCCGATGTGGTCGGAGAATTCGACGGGCGCGGCGCCGGTGCCGCCCTCCGCCCCGTCGATGACGATGAAGTCGGCGAGGATGCCGGTTTCGTTCATCGCCTTGCAGATCGCCAGCAGCTCGTGCGGCTGGCCGATGCACATCTTGAAGCCGACCGGCTTGCCACCCGACATCTCGCGCAGCGTCGCGATGAACTCCATCATCTCGATCGGCGTCGAAAAGGCCGAATGGGCGGGCGGCGACAGGCAGTCCTGCCCTGTCGGCACCATGCGCGTCCTGGCGATTTCCGCGGTGATCTTCTCCGCCGGCAGCAACCCGCCGTGGCCCGGCTTGGCGCCCTGGCTGAGCTTGATCTCGATCATCTTCACCTGATCGGAGACCGCCTGCTCGGCGAAGCGCTTGGGATCGAAACGGCCGGCCTTGTCGCGACAGCCGAAATAGCCCGAGCCGAGCTCCCAGACGAGATCGCCGCCGTTCTTGCGATGATACGGGCTGATCGAGCCCTCGCCGGTGTCGTGATAGAAGCCGCCGAGCTTGGCGCCGAGATTGAGCGCCTCGATGGCGTTCGCCCCGAGCGCGCCGAAGCTCATCGCCGAGATGTTCAGGAGCGAGGCGGAATAGGGCTTGTCGCATTGCGGCCCGCCAACGTCGACGCGGAACGTTTTCGGATCGACATGGCGCGCGGCGATGGAATGGCTGAGCCACTCGTATTCGTCGCTATAGACGTCCAGCTCGGTGCCGAACGGATGGACGTCGACGTCGTCCTTGGCGCGCTGGTAGATCAGCGAGCGGTGCTCGCGCGAATAGGGGCGGCCTTCGAGATTGCTCTCGACGATGTACTGATGCAGGAACGGACGAAGTTCCTCCGAAACCCACCGCACCAGCGCGATCACCGGATAGTTGCGCATCAGCGAATGGCGGGTCTGGAACAGGCTCCAGATACCGACGCAGGTCAGGACGAGAAGCGGATAGAAGGCCCACCGCACATGCCAGCCCTTCGTCAGCAGGACGAAGGTGACCGCCGTCGCGATCACGATGGCGACAAATGTTCCGTAACGCGTCAGAAGCGTCACGGGATGGATGAGCATTGTCGTTCTGAGTTTCACGGGGCGTCTCCTCCGGCACATGGCGTCGACGTCGGCCGGCATTGCCGATGCGTCACTTTGTACCGGGAGGAAGTTGACTCAATATAAACCGCCCCGGAAGTGGCGCGTCCGGGGCGGTTGGCGTCGGGCGATGCCCGGAGACCTATCGAAGCGTCTCGAGGTAGCGGAGGACCCGCGGATTGGCTGACGATTCCGCGCCACTGGGTGCGGCAAATCCTATGTCCTTGCGGGTCCGCTCGTCGAGACCGGACAGGATCCTGCGGGTCCGGTAGAGGCGCCACCAGGCGAACACGCGCATCGCGGCACCGCGCAGATACCCGGCGACGTCGGCGGAGCGGACAGTCGGTTCGAGGACGGTGTTGGTGGCAGTCATCGCAATCTCCATCGCTTGATCGATGGACCCACTCTCTCCGATGTCCGTGAGCGCGCCGGCCGCCGAGACCCGAAAAAATGTGAAACACGGCCGCTGGCGCGTGAAAAATACGCTAAAAATGACGTTCGCGCTGCGCGGAGCGATCGAAGTGACCGGACGCGAAGACACCCAGTTGCACATCCGTACGTTCGGCGGCCTGGACGTGACGGTCGCCGGCGTGCCCGTGCGCGTGCCCACCCGCAAGGTGCAGCTGCTGCTCGTCGCGGTCGCGATGGCGACGGGAATGACCGCCAGCCGCGAGCGCCTGGTCGGCCTGTTGTGGAGCGACAGAAGCGACGCCCAGGCACGCGGCAGCCTGCGTCACGCGCTCGCCGCCCTGCGCAAGGCGCTGCCGGATCCCTCCGCCCTTCTGGCACCGTCGGGCAGCATCGGCCTCGATCCCGCGAAGACGGAATGTGACGCCGCGCGGTTTCTGGCGCTTGCATCGCGCGAGCCGGCGATGGCGGCGGACCTCTACCGCGGCCCGTTCCTTGCCGACTGCGACTTTCCCGACGTGGCCTTCGAGGAGTGGGCGCTCGCCGAGCGCCGCAGCCTGCACGCCAGGGCCCTCGCGCTCGTCGACGCCTTCGATCCCGCCGGCGCGACAGGCACCGCACGCGAGGCGGTCGCCGGGCTCGCCGGGCGCCTGCTCGAGACCGATCCGGCCTGCGAGGAGGCCCACCGGGCGCTGATCCGCCGCGATATCGCCGAGGGCCGCCGCAATGCGGCGTTGCGCCAGTACGAAGCCTGCCGACACGCAACCCTGGATGCGCTCGGCGCCGAGCCGGAGGAGATGACCCGCGCCCTGATCGAGGCGCCGGATCCGAAGGCGGGAGAGCCGGAAACCGGCCGCTCGGAAATTCGCCCGCCGGAGGGCGGTTCCGAGACATCGACCCATCCCTCGATCGTCGTGCTTCCGTTCAAGAACCTGTCGAGCGACCCCGAACAGGGTTTCTTCGCCGATGGCGTCGTCGAGGAGATCACCTCCGTCCTGTCGCGCATCCGCGACTTCTTCGTGATCGCGCGGCAGACGGCCGAAACGCTGCGCGACTCCACGATGGACACGCGCGAGATCGGCCGCGCGCTCGGCGTGCGCTATATCCTCGAGGGCGCGGTGCGGCGCTCCGGCGATCGGGCCCGCATCACCGTGAGACTGATCGACGCCGGCACCGGCACGCAGATCTGGTCGGACCGGTTCGACGGCGACGCCAAGGACGTCTTCGATTTCCAGGACGAGGTGGCCGCGTCGGTCGCCGGGGCGCTGCATCCCTCGTTGCGACAGGCCGAGATCGAGCGTGCGCTGCGCAAGCGGCCGGAGAACCTGCAGGCCTACGACCTGATCCTGCGTGCCTATCCGCATTTCTGGGCCCATACCAAGGCCGACAACGCGGAAGCCGCGGTCCTGTTCGAGACGGCGCTCGAAATCGAGCCGAGGAACGGCCTCGCCACGGCCATGCTGGCGTGGTGCCGGGTGCAGGACGTCGCCTACATGTGGAGCGAAGACCCGGAAACCGACCGGTCGGAGGGGATCGAACTGGCCCGTCGGGCGGCCGCCATGGCCGACGACGATCCCGCCACGATGGTCGCGGCGGCGGCGGCGCTGACGATCAGCTCGGCCGACTTCGCGCTGGCGCAGACGCTGCTCGAGCGCAGCCTTCGGATCGATCCGAACAACGCGTGGGGCTGGATGCGGCTCGGATGGCTCTATCACTACGACCATCGGACCGACGAGGCGATCGCCGCGTTCGACCGCGCGTTACGGCTGAGCCCCTACGACCCGTTCGCGTTCAACATTCTGGTCGGCAGCGGTGTCGCCCGCCAGATCCGGGGCGACTACAAGGAGGCGGTCGAGTTCGTCGAAGCGGGCCTGCGATCGCGGCCGACCATGCTGTGGGGCTATCGCGGCCTCGCCTCGACCGCCGCCACGGCCGGAGACATGGACAAGGCCAGGGCGGCGATGCGCAAGCTGCTGGAGGCCTATCCGGACCTTACGATTTCCAGCCTCAAGAAGGCCGTTCCGATGACCCTGCAGAAACACGGCGTCTACTGGGAAGGCTTGCGAAAGGCCGGACTTCCCGAGGAATAGCGTCTTCCGGCAACGGGCCTAACCTCGCCGCTTCCGTGCCGCCAGCGTGCGAAGCCGAAGCGCGTTGAGGCGGATGAACCCGGCCGCGTCCTTCTGGTCGTAGGCGCCGCGGTCGTCCTCGAAGGTCACCAGTTCTTCCGAATACAGCGACTGATCGCTCTTCCGGCCGACAATCGCCACGTTGCCCTTGTAGAGCTTCACGCGCACCGTGCCCTCGACGGTTTCCTGGCTCATGTCGCACGCGGCCTGGATCATCTCGCGCTCCGGCGAGAACCAGAAGCCGTTGTAGATGAGCTCGGCGTAGCGCGGCATCAGCTCGTCCTTCAGATGCGCCGCGCCGCGGTCCAGCGTAAGCGATTCAATTGCCCGATGGGCATGATGCAGGATCGTGCCGCCCGGCGTCTCGTAGACGCCACGGTTCTTCATGCCGACGAAACGGTTCTCGACCATATCGAGCCGGCCGATGCCGTTGTCGTGACCGAGCCTGTTCAGTTCGGTCAGAAGGGCCGCCGGGCTCATGGCCTTGCCGTCGATGGAGATGGCGTCGCCCTTCTTGAAGCCGATCTCGATATAGGTCGGCTTGTCGGGGGCCTCCTCGGGGCTGATCGTGCGCTGGTATACGTATTCTGGCGCTTCCTCGAACGGATCCTCGAGCACCTTTCCTTCCGAGGAGGAGTGCAGCAGGTTGGCGTCGACGGAGAACGGCGCCTCGCCGCGCTTGTCCTTCGGCACCACGATCTGATGCTTCTCGGCGAAGTCGATCAGGTCGGTGCGCGACTTGAAGTCCCATTCGCGCCACGGCGCGATCACCCGGATGTCCGGATCCAGCGCATAGGCCGACAGTTCGAAGCGAACCTGGTCGTTGCCCTTGCCCGTCGCGCCATGCGCGATGGCGTCGGCGCCGGTGGCATGGGCGATCTCGACCAGGCGCTTGGAGATCAGCGGCCGGGCAATCGAGGTGCCGAGCAGGTAGACGCCCTCGTAGAGCGCGTTCATGCGGAACATCGGGAAGACGTAGTCGCGCACGAATTCCTCGCGCAGGTCCTCGATGTAGATTTCCTTGATTCCGAGCATCTCGGCCTTGCGGCGCGCCGGCTCCAGCTCCTCGCCCTGACCGAGGTCGGCGGTGAAGGTCACCACCTCGCAGTTGTAGGTTTCATCGAGCCATTTCAGGATGATCGAGGTGTCGAGGCCGCCGGAATAGGCGAGCACCACCTTCTTGACGTCTGTCATAACTGTCCTCGTGACGCACCGGCAGGACCGGTATAGCCGGATTTTCTACAGGCCCGGCTTATAGGACGCCGCCCCCATTTTCCGCAAGCACGGCGCTGGCAGGGCCGCCATCAACGACGTCCGGTGGGACCGTCGCGGTCTGGTAGATCCCCGCGCTTGCCGGCCTGTCCGTTTCCTGCAACGGTCCGGTCGCCCCGACCCTATATCCCCGGTCGGATGTCGAACCCGCCCGTTCGGAGCCCAAAGATGCCGTCGATCGACTTCTGGTACGAGTTCGCCTCCAACTACTCCTATCTTTCGGCGGTACGGATCGAAGACCTGGCGAACAGGACCGGCGTCACCGTGCGCTGGCGGCCGTTCCTGCTCGGCCCCGTCTTCGCGGCGCAGGGCCTGAGCACCTCGCCCTTCAACATCTACCCCGTCAAGGGCCGCCACATGATCCGCGACATGGAGCGCCAGTGCGCGGCGATGGGCCGGCCGTTCCGGCTGCCGGATCCGTTTCCCCAGAACGGTCTGACCGCCGCCCGCATCGCCCTCGTCGCCATTGACGAAGGCTGGGGGCCGGCGTTCACCAACGCGGTCTATACCGTCGAATTCGTCGATGGCCGAGCGATCTCCGACAAGACCGTTCTCGTCGACATCGTGACGGGCCTTGGCCGCGATCCCGACGCCGTCTTCGCCGCCGCCGAGACGCCGGACAACAAGGCCCGGCTGAAGGTCCAAACCGAGGAGGCGCTGCGGATCGGCCTGTTCGGCGCGCCGACGTTCGTCACCGGGGACGGGGAACTGTTCTGGGGCAACGACCGGCTCGAGCAGGCGCTGCATTGGGCCAGGCACGGCTCGCTGTCGGGCTTGTAGAATCCGGTTGGCAGCCCGGTCCGCGCCGCGTTAGAGCTCGGCGATGGAGGGTCCCGCCATGAGCGACTGGTTTCCGAGTCTAGCCGTCCTGGCCGCGTTCACGCCGGCGGTTCTGATCGTCGCGCTGACGCCGGGCCCTGACATGACGCTGTTCCTCGGCAACGCCCTGGCGCAGGGCCGCCGCGCCGGTATCGCCACGCTGGTGGGTACAAACGCCGGGCTCGTCGTCCATGCCCTGTTCGCCGCCTTCGGCCTGTCGGCGTTGCTGGCCGCCTCCGAGACCGCCTTCAGCGTCGTCAGGTTCGCCGGCGCGGCCTATCTACTGTGGCTTGCCGTTCAGGCGATCCGGCACGGCTCATCGCTGACGCTGCAAACCGCCGGCAGGCCCGCAAAGCGCACCCATGACATCGTCCTGACGGCCTTCGGGGTGAACCTGCTCAATCCGAAGATCGTGCTGTTCTTCGTGACCTTCCTGCCGCAGTTCGTCTCTCCGGCCGATCCGCATGCGGCGCACAAGCTTCTGTTCCTGGGGCTGTATTTCATCGCGGTATCGCTGCCGCTGTGCATCGGCCTCGTGCTGGCCGCCGACCGGATCTCGGCCGGGCTGAAGCGCTCGCGCAAAGCGATGCGGGCCTTCGACTATCTGTTTGCCGGGATCATGGGCGCCTTCGCCGTCCGGCTGATCGCCGCGCGCGCCACCAACGGCTGAACGATCAGGCCGCCAGGCCTTTCACGACACTGGCCGCTTCAGGACACGGGGCGTTTCAGGAACCCGGCGAAGCGCCCGCCGAGGACCCAGTAGACAAAGCCGGCGACGAACCCCGCCGCGGCGACAAGCAGGAGATCGGAGCCCAGTTCCGGCGCCCCCTCGATCAGGCCACGGGCATTGAAGCCCGCATAGCCGAGCAGGCCGGCGAGCCCGCCGGCGATCACGTAATAGAGTGCCCGCCGGATGGCGAAGACCTCGGCGACAACGATGGCGAGGATGGCCGGCGCGAAGGCGTAGACGGCGACGAATGTGGCCACGAGCCCGCTGACATAGAGCGTCTCGGCGAAGATCTGGCTCCGCGGGAAATCGACCGGCCCCGCCATGTAGGCCTGGACCACGTAGCTGCCGGCCACGATCAGGCCGGCGGCGACGCAGGCGATCACATAGGAGAAGGTGACCGTGATCAGTCGGCCAAGAATTCGTCCCAGCGTCCTCAACGGGCTTCGCCGCCCACAGGTGCATTGTCCTGGGATACCCGGCCCGGCGCTGCAGGCTCGCCGTCGCGGCGGCGTTTCCACGCCGGCACCCGTTCGGATTCGGACTTGAGCTGGCCGCACGCGGCCATGATGTCGCGGCCGCGCGGCGTCCTGACCGGGCTCGCGTATCCGGCCCGGTTGACCACGTCGGCGAACACCTCGATCTGCTCCCAGTCGGAGCATTCGTAGGGGCTGCCCGGCCACGGATTGAACGGGATCAGGTTGATCTTGGCGGGAATGCCGCGAAGCAGCCGCACCAGCGCCTTGGCGTCCTCGATGGAATCGTTGACGCCCTTCAGCATCACGTATTCGAAGGTGATGCGCCTGGCGTTCGACAGGCCCGGATAGGCGCGGCACGCATCGAGCAATTCGGCGATCGGGTATTTCTTGTTGAGCGGCACCAGTTCGTCGCGAAGGTCGTCGCGCACCGCGTGCAGCGAGATCGCCAGCATAACGCCCATTTCCTCGCCGGCGCGAGGGATCAACGGCACGACGCCGGCCGTCGACAGGGTGATGCGGCGCTTGGACAGCGACAAGCCCTCGCCGTCGGCCGCGATCAGCACCGCGTCGCGCACGTTGTCGAAATTGTAGAGCGGCTCGCCCATGCCCATCAGCACGACGTTGGAGACGGCGCGCTCGGCGTCGGGCACGAATCCGTCGGTCGGCCGGCTGGCGCCGGGCCAGTCGCCGAGCCGGTCGCGGGCGACGAGGATCTGCGCCACGATTTCCTCGGCCGTCAGGTTCCGGACCCACGGCTGCGTACCGGTATGGCAGAACCGGCAGGTCAGCGTGCAGCCGACCTGGCTGGACACGCACAGCGTTCCGCGGTCGTGCTCGGGAATATAGACGCTCTCGACCTCGACCGGGGCTTCGCCCTGCGAACGGGGGGGAAAACGCAACAGCCACTTGCGGGTGCCGTCGCTGGACACCTGCTCGACGACGATCTCCGGCCGCGCGAGGCCGAAATGCTCGGTAAGCTTCGCCCTGAGCTCCTTGCCGATATCGGTCATCATCTCGAAGTCGGCGGCGCCGCGCCCGTAGATCCAGCCCCACAGCTGGCTGACGCGCATACGGAGTTGGCGATCCGGCACGCCGATCCCCGCCAGTGCCTCGGCAAGGCCCGTGCGCGTCAGGCCGACGAGCGAAGGCTTCGCGGCGACGTCCGCGGACTCCGGCTCTATGGCGCCACCGGCAAGCGTCGGTGCATTCGGGTTCTGGCGGGCGATATCGAGCGTCTCGGCCATTTGGTCGATCCGGCGGGGGCCGGCTTCCTTGTCAAAACACGAAGGGCGCGGCGGATGACCGGCCGCGCCTGTGAACTATAGGGCAGAATTCCGCCTACACCTATTCGTCCGGTGCGCGATTGCAAGGGGAATCCCCTGCCCCTCAGTTCGTCCTGTTACCGAGACCGAGCCACGCGGCGACCTCGTCGACGATCTCGGCGTGGATCTTCGCGCGGTCCGTGCCGGCCGGATCGTCGCAGATCGGATCGTCGTTCTCTTCCCTGAGCATCTTCGCGCCGTCCGGCTTGCAGACCTGCAGGAAGGTGAAGTGATGGGCCGGGGAGAGCGTGACATGCGTCGCGTCGGCGATCCGGCCGACGAGGCCGCTGCCGGTTTCGGAGACGTCGGCGGCCGGCCACAGGTTTTCCCGGCCGAGGCTGACGAACAGCACCGGAACGTCGGTCTTCGCGGCGCTGTCGGCCGTCACCGCGTAGCTGAGGCCCGGATCGACGGCGACGACCGAGGAAACGCGGTCATCGCGCATGGCGGCTTCGAAGCCGTCCGGCAGGTCGGAATAGTCGATGCCGCCCTTGGCGAAGAACACGCAATCGGCCGCGTCGGGGCCCAGCCGGTCGCAGTACTGCCCCCAGAGCTCGCGGTCGAATCGCAGGCCGCCGAGGCCGAGCGCGGTCGCCCCGCCGAGCGAGAAGCCGAGCGCATCGATCCGCTCCCGGTCGATGTGATCGGCGAAGACCGGAGTCTCGAGCAGGCGATCCAGCGCGACCGACAGGTCGGCGGCGCGCTCGTCGAGCTTCACCGAGCGGCGCGGCGAGGAATCCCCGGTCGTGCTGCCGGGATGGTTGACGGCGAGCACCATGGCGCCGCGCGCGGCCAGCGCCGAGGACAGCCAGCTCAAGCCGTCCATGTTGCCGCCGGAACCGTGCGACAGCAGGACCACCGGGAAGCGGCCGTCGGCGACCTCGGCGCCGACATAGGCCGGCGTGCCCTCGAACAGGGGATTCTCGCCGATGTTGCCCTTGTAGGTCTTCGTGCCGACCGGATACCAGACGGACGCGCCGACCTTGCCGGCGCGGTGCGGGGCGTCGAAGGCGAACTGGTCGTAGCCGGCGATCTGTTCGGCGTCGGCGGCACTGGCGGCGGAGAGGGTCGATGTCAGCCCGATGGCGAGGGTCAGGGCACCAAGGGCATAGGCAAGTGTGAGACGTTTCATGTCGGAAACTCCGTTGGAGGCAATCGATGTCCTCCAACTGCCTGTTCCCCGGCCACTTTCGCGTCCTGAAACCGGATTCAGGTCGAGCCGAACGGGTTTTTGGACTACGTAGGCCCCCAGTTCCGAGCCAAACCGCTGCACGCCGATGCTTGTCCTGCCCGCCCCGATGATCGTCGCCCTCATCCTGGGCTTCCTGTTCGTCCGCTCGCTCCTTGCGGAGAACCGGCCCGGGCTGTTTTCCGCGCTTCTCGCCCTCTGCGCGCTGCAAAGCGTGCTGATCTCGCTGGCCCAGTACTACGGCATCCATCAGCTCCGGTTCGTCCAGCCGGTCACCGGGTCCTGCATTCCCCCGCTCGCCTGGATCGTCTTCCTGACGACGGCGGTGCGGCCGTTCGACCCGCAGCGCGATCTCCTGCACCTCGCCGTCCCCGCCTTCGTCGCGTTCTGCACACTCTTCGTTCCCGAGGCGCTCGATGTCGTCGTGCCCCTCGTCTTCGCGGTTTACGGGATCGGGGTCCTGTGGGTGTTGCGCGCGGGCGCCGACAGCCTGCCACTCGCCCGGCTCGAGACGGGCAACCTGCCGCGCCTGATCTGGGGCGGCACCGCTATGGCGTTCCTGATCTCGGCGCTCAGCGACGCCCTGATAGGGGTTGCGATGCTGACGGGCTACGGCTGGATCCAGCCGACGCTGATCAGCGTGTTCTCGTCGCTTGTACTTCTGTGGGTGGGGCTCGTCAGCCTGTCGCTGACGCTCGTCGGCGGCCGCGACGTGCAGACGGCGGAAGACCCGCAGCCCTCCCTGGCCGCTACCGATCTAGCCGCCACCGATCCAGCCGAGGACGCCGCCCTGATGGACCGGCTTCAGGCCCTCCTCGAAAGCCAGCAGCTCTATCTCGACCCCGACCTGACGCTGGCCCGCCTGGCGAAGCGCCTCGGCGTCCCCGCCAAGCAGCTCTCCGCGACCATCAACCGGTCAACGGGCGACAACGTCTCGCGCTACATCAACGGCAATCGGATCCGCGCCGCCTGCGCGCGCATATCGGCCGGCGACAGCATCACGGTCGCCATGCTGGAGAGCGGCTTCAACACGAAGTCGAACTTCAATCGCGAATTCCTGCGCGTCGCCGGCATGACGCCGAGCGCGTGGCAGGTGGCAAACCGGGCCTAACGCGCCGGGCGGTCTGCGTGCGTCACTTGCATTCCTGGGCGATGCGATCGAGCGCCGCGGAGATGCCGGACAGCGAATAGTTGTCGACCGTGGCGGTGCCGCGCGCGGACGTGCCCTTTATCACCATCGTCGCACCCCTTCGCATGGCACCAACGAGATTCGACTCCTCGGCCGCGTTTTCGACCCACGCCCCGTCGTCCTTGGTGAACAGCGTGAAGGTTGTGTCGCCGATCTCCACAGTCGCGGTGGTATCCGGCTTGTAGGGATAGCCGATGATGATCGAGACCTCGTTCTTCACGCCCGAGCCGGGCCGCGAGGTGACGAAGAAATAGACCGGATCTCGATTGACGTTCGACGGCTCGGACGACTTCGGCTGCGACAGCGCATAGCAGACCTTGCCGCCGCCGGATTCAGCCACATAGGCGCCCCAGTCCTTGAACTGGCCGAGCGGCGTCGCGCTCTGGGCGAATGCCGCACCGCTCGCCAGCGTCATCGCCGCGGCGAAGGTCAGGGTGAAAATCTTGTTCATCATCGTTGCCTACCACGCAATCAGGTCCGTCGCCGGAATTCGCGACAGGAATTTACAGGGAATCGGCGCGATTCGCCGCGTTACGTCAAACAGCCCCCGTTCACCGCAACATGCCTCACCGCAACATACCTCCCCGCACCGCTTCTTCGCGGAGAGCACGCCGTCATTTCCTATCGGTTGCCGATCAATGGCGGCAATTTTTTGACGAATTGTAACAATTCGTGAAGGCAAGTCCCCCACGCCGGCCCGGGTTGCCGCACCGATCGGGCTCCGATATGTCCGCTCTCGGACAGTCGCATCCGCCCCGAACGTGTCACCAAGGAACCCGATCCGATGAAAGCCGTCCTCTGCGAAACCCTCGGTCCTCCTGAGACGCTGGTCGTGCGCGATCTGCCCGATCCGGCGCCCGGCCCCGGCGAGGTGGCGGTGACGGTCGCGGCAGCGGCGCTCAACTTCTTCGACTCGCTGATCATCCGGGGCAAATATCAGTTCAAGCCGGACCTGCCGTTTTCGCCGGGCGCGGAATTTTCCGGCACGGTCAGCGCCGTCGGCGAGGGCGTGAGCGGTTTCTCCGCCGGCGACAAGGTCATCGGCTACGGCGGCTGGGGCGCCTGCCGCGAGATCGTCGTCGCGCCGGCCGGGAAGCTCGTCCGCGTACCCGACACGATCGACCTGGAACAGGCCGCCGGCCTGATCGTCACCTACGGCACCACGCTGCACGCGCTCGCCGACCGGGCGAAGCTCAGGCCCGGCGAGACGCTCGCCGTGCTGGGAGCGGCCGGCGGCGCCGGTGCGGCGGCAGTGGAGATCGGCAAGATCATGGGCGCGCGCGTCATCGCGGTGGCCTCGTCGCCCGAAAAGCTCGCGTTCTGCCGCTCGATCGGGGCCGACGAGACGATCGACTATTCCAGGGAAGACCTGAAAACGCGGCTCAAGGAGCTGACCGGCGGGAAGGGTGTCGACGTCGTCTACGATCCCGTCGGCGGCGAACACGCCGAGGCCGCCCTGCGCGCGACCGCCTGGGAAGGACGCTATCTGGTCATCGGCTTCGCCGCCGGCGAGATCCCGAAGATCCCGCTCAATCTCGTGCTGCTGAAAGGTTGCGACGTGCTCGGCGTTTTCTGGGGGAAGTTCACGGAGGTGGATCCGGAGGGCGACCGCGCCAACACCCGCCAACTGCTCGACTGGATGGCCGAGGGCAAGCTGTCGGTTGCGGTACATGCGCGCTATGCGATGGAAGAGACCGCCGAGGCGCTCGGCGCCATCGAGCGGCGCGAGGTCAAGGGCAAGGTGCTGATCGTCCCGTAGACACGGCCCGTCAGGCCAGCTTGTCAGCGGTCGAGTTTGCTCAGCGCCTCCGCCGCCTTGCGCCTGTGCTCGGGGCGGATATGGACGGCCACCGCCGTGATCGCGGCCAGCAGCACCGAGGCGTCGTCGGTGAAACCGGCGACCACAAGGAAATCCGGGATCACGTCGACCGGCATGACGAAATAGGCGAGCGCGCCGAACAGAGTGGCGCGCGCCCTGAACGGCGTCGCCGGATCGACGGCGCAGAACCAGGCGGCGGCGAGATCCTGGGCGAACGGCAGCTTGCTCGCCACGCGCCTGAACTTTCGCCAGAATCCGTCTCGCGCGCGGGCCTGGTTGACCGCGAAAACGGCGGGCAGCTGTGCCTCTTCGCCGATCCAGGTTGCGGTTCTGTCGTTCATCCGTCTTTCCTCTCCTCGGAGAGCCGATCCCATATGAAATGGGGCCCGCGACATTTTACGCAAGCTTCCGCGTTTCCTGCCGGTGCCGGATCGGGTAAGAAATCGTCGGAAAAGAGGACGAGGGAGAGACTGCATGGAACTCGGCAAGGACATCGTCGCCGTCGTCACGGGCGGCGCCTCGGGCTTGGGCGAAGCAACCGCGCGCATGCTGGCCGACGCCGGCTGCCGGGTCGCCGTTTTTGACATGAACGGCGAGCGCGGCGAGAAGGTCGCCGGGGAAATCGGCGGCCTGTTCTGCAATTGCGACGTAACGGATCCGGCCAGCGTTTCCGAGGCGTTTTCGAAGGCACGCGAGGCGCACGGCCAGGAGCGGATCACGGTCAATTGCGCCGGCATCGCCATCGGCATGAAGACGGCGAGCCGCAAGCGCGATTCCGGAGAGGTCGTCGCCCACGATCCGGGCGCCTTCGCCAAGGTGATCACCGTCAACCTGATCGGCACCTTCAACGTCGCCTCGAAATCGGCCGCCGGCATGCTCGAGGCCTCCCCGCTCGGCAAGGATGGCGAGCGCGGCCTCATCGTGATGACCTCCTCGGTCGCGGCCCAGGACGGCCAGATCGGCCAGGTCGCCTATGCCGCCTCCAAGGGCGGTGTTCTGTCGTTGACGCTGCCGATGGCGCGCGATCTCTCCAAGGACGGCATCCGCGTGATGACCATCATGCCGGGCCTGTTCTACACGCCGATGTTCGACGGCCTGTCGGAAGAGGTGCGCCAGTCGCTGGCCGCCAGCGTTCCGTTCCCGCAGCGGCTCGGCGATCCGTCCGAATATTCCCAGCTGGTCCGCTCGATCGTCGAGAATCCGATGCTCAACGGCTTCGGCATCCGCCTCGACGGCGCCCTGCGCATGGCGCCGCGCTGAGCCCGCGTCGCGCCGCTCTTTTTCGCGGGAATGGCTAGGGCACAGCCGCTACATCGGAAAATCCGCCGCGATCCTGTCCATCGCGGCGGCAAGCTTGATGTCGCGTTCGGTCACCCCGCCGGCGTCGTGGCTCATCAACACGACGTCGACCTTGCCGTAGACGTTCGTCCACTCGGGGTGATGGTCCATCTTTTCGGCGACGAGCGCGACCCGCGCCATGAAGCCGAAGGCCTCGTTGAAATTCTGGAATGTGAAGGACCTGGCGATGGCGTCGCGGCCATCGACCGCGCGCCAGTCGGGAAGCTCTGCCAGCGCCGTCGCGCGGTCCTCACGCGTCAATGTCTTCGCCATGATCGAAGTCTCCTCCTTCGAGCGGATAGGCCTCCTCGACCACATAGGGTCCGCCGCCCTGTCCGGAGCGGGAGGAGAACAGCACGAAACGGCCAATCTCGATCGGCCCCCAGTGGAAGCCGCCGCGCGACTCGATATAGGTCGCGACCGCGGACGCCGAAACGCCCCTCAGCCGCGCCACGGTGACGTGCGGAGAGAATTTTCGCTGGTCGGGCGGCAGGCCAAGCATCTGCATCATCCGTTCCTGCTCGGCCTGCAGCGCTGTTAGGGGCGGCGAGGTGGCCACGCTGGCGAACACGGAGTGGGGCTTGCGCCCACCGAAGACACCGACGCCGTCAAGCATGATCGAGAAAACCGGCCGGCGCACGCGGTCGAGCATTTCCGCCACCGAATGGGCGGTCCGATTGTCGACATCGCCGATGAAACGCAGCGTCAGATGATAGTTTTCCGGATCGATCCAGCGTGCGCCGTGTATCCCGCCGCGCAAGCCCGTGAGAACGGAAACGGCGTCGGCGGGCATCTCCAGACCGGTGAACAATCGGGGCATCGGCGGCGAGGCCTTTTCTTGTATTGGTCAGGGACAGGGATTCTGATGCAATAAATGGATCGCGTCGATGCGCTCTTCGAGTTCGGGGGACAGTTCGATGTCGATCGCATCGATATCGGTCTGCAGCTGCGCCATCGTCGTCGCCCCGATGAGGACCGAGGTGACGAACGGACGCGACACCGCGAAACCGATCGCCATTTGCGCCGGATCGAGCCCGAAGTCCCCGGCAAGCGCCACATAGGCCGCCACGGCGATGTCGGCGCCGGGCGTTTCGTAGCGCTGCATGCGGTTGAACAAGGTCTTGCGGGCGCCGGCCGGCAGCGCGCCCTCCAGGTATTTGCCGGTCAGGCTGCCCTGGGCGAGGGGCGAGTAGGCGAGAAGGCCGGTATTCTCGCGCATGGCGATTTCGGCAAGCCCGGTCTCGAAGGTCCGGTTAACGAGGCTGTAGGCATTTTGGATCGACTGGACGCGCGGCAGCCCCCTGGTCTCGGAAAGCGCGAGAAAGGTCATCGTGCCCCAGGGCGACTCGTTGGAAAGGCCGATATGGCGCACCTTTCCGGCCTTCACCACGTCGTCGAGCGCCGCCAGCGTCTCCTCGATGGGCACTTCCGGCGGCAAGTCAGGGTCGGCGACGGGGCGGGACACGGTCGGCACCGAGCCGAAACCGCTGACTGCCCGGTCGGGCCAATGGATCTGGTAGAGATCGATATAGTCCGTGCCGAGCCGTCTCAGGCTCTTGTCGACGGCCTCGAACACCTGTGCCCGAGACAGATCGGTGGTCTTGCCGCCGTCGCGGAACCAGTCGTTCCCCGACCGGCCAACGATTTTGCTGGCGACGATCACCGTATCGCGGTTCCCGCGCGCCTTGAGCCACGATCCGATGATCTCCTCGGTGCGTCCCTGGGTCTCGGCCTTCGGCGGGATCGGATAGAGCTCGGCGGCGTCGAGAAGGTTGATGCCCCGGTCGACGGCATGGTCCATCTGCGCGTGGGCCTCGGCCTCGGAGTTCTGCTCGCCCCAGGTCAGGGTGCCCAGCCCGATCGCGCTGACGTGCAGATCGGTTCGTCCGAGCCGTCGATAGTCCATTGATAGTCCCTTGCCGTGCCGTGTTGGAATGGAGACCGAGGTTCAGCCGCCCGACGGGCCCGACCCGTTTTCGATCCGAGCGATCAGCCGTTCGACATAGGGCAGGATCCGCTCGACGATGACGTTGACCCCCTCCGGTGTGGGATGCAGTCCGTCGTCGAGATTGAGGGAGGGATCGGCGGCGACACCGTCGAGGAAGAAGGGGTAGAGAACCAGATCGTAGCGTTGGGCCAGGTCGGGGAAGATCGCGTTGAAGTCCTTGGCGTAGCCGTCGCCCATGTTTGGCGGCGCCAGCATGCCGGCGACCAGCACGTCGATGCCGCGTTCGCGAAGTTTCGCCGCGATCCCGTCCAGGGCCTCGCGGGTCACCGTGACGTCGACGCCGCGCAGCGCATCGTTGGCGCCGAGTTCGAGGATCACCCCGTCGGTGTCGTCGGGCACCGACCAGTCGACGCGGGCAAGTCCCGCACTGGCGGTGTCTCCGGAAACCCCGGCATTGGCCACCACCACGTCGTGGCCGCGCGCCTGCAGCGCCTTTTCGAGCTGCACCGGAAACGCGGCCTCGGGCGCCAGGTTGAAGCCAGCCGACAGGCTGTCGCCGAGCGCGACGAGCCGGATCGGCCCCTTGTCCGCGATCGCTCCGGTGGGCCCGAATGAGAACCAGAGCGCCAGAATCGTCGTAAATGTGATCAGGCCGCCGGCCAGGGCGGCTTTGAGCTTGGCCGCGAATGCCCCATATGTCGGGGACCGCCGCCTGCTTCCCCTGCCGAGGAGTTTCGTTCCGTGCCGCATGATGCCATCCGTCTCGAGAACGTTCATTTAAGTCTTGGCAGCGGAGCCGCCAGGGTCCACGTGCTAAAAGGTATTAGCCTCAGTATAGGCGCCGGTGAAGCGATCGGCATCGTCGGGCCGTCCGGATCGGGCAAATCGACGCTGCTGATGGTGATGGCGGGCCTCGAGCCGCCCGGTTCCGGAGATGTCGTCGTCGCCGGCGTGAGCCTCGCCGGCCTTGACGAGGACGCGCTTGCCCGGTTTCGCGGCGACAATGTCGGCATCGTCTTCCAGTCCTTCCACCTGATCCAGAACATGACGGCGCTCGAGAACGTCGCCGTGCCGCTGGAACTCGCCGGCCGCGCCGATGCCTTCGAGCGGGCCGAGGCCGAGCTGGCACAGGTCGGGCTCGCCGACCGAATCGCCCACTATCCAGCCGAACTATCCGGCGGCGAGCAGCAGCGCGTCGCGCTCGCCCGCGCCCTCGTCGTCGAGCCGGCGATCCTGTTCGCCGACGAGCCGACCGGCAATCTCGATGCGACCACCGGCGCCCAGATCGTCGACCTGATGTTCGACCTCCACAGGAAGCGGGATACCACGCTGATCCTCGTCACCCACGACACCGCGCTCGCCGCGCGCTGCGGCCGCACCATCGCCATGCGCGACGGCGATATCGACCTCGACGCCGATCGCGCCGCCCGGGTTGCCGCGCAATGAGGCCCGCCGGGACGCCGCTCGCCCGCCGCCTTCCGGTTCCCCTGCGTTTCGCCCTGCGCGAGCTGCGCGGCGGCCTCAAGGGGTTCTACGTCTTCATCGCCTGCATCGCCCTTGGCGTCGCCGCGATCGCCTCGGTGGGGTCGGTGTCGCGCTCGCTCGTCGAGGGCATCTCCGAGGAAGGCCAGGCGATCCTCGGCGGTGATCTGAGCTTTTCGCTGATCCACCGCCAGGCGCAGGACAACGAGCGCGAATTCCTGGCCTCGCTCGGCCGCGTCTCGGAGATCGCGACGCTTAGGGCGATGGCCCGCAGCGAGGGTAACGACACCCAGACGCTGGTCGAGCTGAAGGCGGTCGACGGCGCCTATCCGCTGTTCGGCGAGGTCGCAATCGACGGTGTCGGCTCGCTGCACGACCTGGTCGCCGAAACGTCGGGACAGGTCGGCCTGGTCGCCGAGGCCGGCCTCGCCGACCGGCTCGGCGTCCAAATCGGCAATCCCGTCTCGATCGGCAACGCGACCTTCATCCTCACCGGCCTGATCGCCGCCGAGCCGGACCGCCTGTCGGGCGGGCTCGGCTGGGGCCCCCGGGTGATCATTTCCACCGAGGCGCTGGAGGCCACCGGCCTGATCCAGCCGGGCAGCCTGGTGCGCTGGCGCTACCGCGTGGCGCTGCCCGAGCCGGCCTCGCCGGCCGATGTCGAGGCGGCGAAGAGACGTGCCGAGACCGAGATGGGCGAGGCCGGCTGGCGGATCCGCGACCGCAACGACGCCGCGCCGGGCCTGCGGGACCAGATCGACCGCTTCACCATGTTCCTGACGCTGGTGGGCCTCACCGCGCTGATCGTCGGCGGGGTGGGGGTGGCCAACGCGGTGACCGCCTATCTCGACGGCCGGCGGGCGACGATCGCCACGCTGAAGAGCCTCGGCGCCGGCGGCGGTCTCATTTTCCGCAGCTATCTCGTCGAGATCCTGATGCTCGCCGTCGTCGCGATGGCGATCGGCCTCGTATTCGGCGCGCTGACGCCGTGGTTCGCCGGGTCCGCGCTCGCCACCGTCCTGCCCGTCGCCGACGCGGTGCCGGGCCTCTACGGAACCGAGTTGGTGCTGGCGCTCGCCTACGGCATCCTGACCGCTCTCGCCTTCGCGCTGTGGCCGCTGGGGCGGGCCCGCGAGGTGCCGGCGACGGCGCTCTACCGCGAATATGTCGGCCGCGCGCGGGCCTGGCCCCGGCCGGTCTATCTCGTCGCCCTTGCGGTGATCGTCCTGGCGCTGGCCGGGCTCGCCATCGCGCTTGCCTACGAGCCGTTCATCGCGACGATCTTCGTCATCGGCACGCTCGCCGCCTTCATCGTCCTGCGGCTCGTCGGTGTCGTCATCATGCGGGTGGCCAGACGCCTGCCGCACAGCCGCTTCATTGCCCTGCGGCTCGCCGTCGGCGCGATCCACCGTCCCGGTGCCGTCACCCCCAGCATCGTCCTGTCGCTGGGGCTCGGCCTGACCCTGCTCGTCACCATCGCGCTGATCGACGGCAACCTGACGCGCCAGCTCACCCTGTCGATCCCCGACAAGGCGCCGAGCTTCTTCTTCCTCGACATCCCCCGCGCCGACGCCGAACGCTTCGTCTCCCTCGTCGACGAGGCCGCGCCCGACGGGGTCACCGAGGAGGTGCCGATGCTACGCGGCCGCTTCGTCGCGCTGAAGGGCATTCCGGTCGCCGACTATCCGCGCCCGGCCGAAGCCGAATGGGTGCTGCGCGGCGACCGCGGCATCACCTATGCGGCAACGCCGCCGGACAACGGCAAGCTGACCGAAGGCGACTGGTGGTCCGAGGAGTACGACGGCCCGCCGCTGGTCTCCTTCGCCGCTGAGGTCGCCGGCGAGCTCGGCCTCGCCGTCGGCGACGAGATCACCGTCAACGTCCTCGGCCGCACCATCACCGCGACGATCGCCAATCTGCGAACCGTCGACTGGACCAGCCTGTCGATCAACTTCGTCATGGTGTTCTCGCCGAACACCTTCGCCGGCGCGCCGCACATGGTGCTGGCCACCGTAACCCTGCCCGAGGCCGCCGGCGCCGACAGCGAACTCGGCCTGATGCGCGCGGTCACCGGAGCGTTTCCCACCGTCACCTCGGTGCGGGTCAAGGAGGCGCTCGACACGGTCAACAGCCTCGTGCGCCGGCTCGCCTGGGCGGTCCGGGCGGCAAGCGGGATCACCATCGCCGCGGGCATCCTCGTGCTCGCCGGCGCGCTCGCGGCGAGCCACCGCCACCGCATCCACGACGCCGTGGTGCTGAAGACGCTGGGCGCGACCCGCCGCCGGCTGATCGGCGCCTATGTCATCGAATTCGCGCTATTGGGCACGATTACCGCCATTTTCGCGCTCGCCGCTGGCACCCTGGCCGGTTTTGTCGTCGTCGAGCAGGTCATGGAGCTCGACTTCGCCTTCCTGCCGGCCGTCGCGTTCGCGGCGATCGGCAGCGCGCTGGTGCTGACCGTCGGCCTCGGCCTGATCGGCACGTGGCGCGTCCTCGGCCGCCGGCCGGCGGCCTATCTGCGCGATCTGTGAGCACGGTGGCGTGGGTCGGAGCGGTTGCGACAGCGATCGTGACCGGGGGCCGCAAGGGTGGCATGGCGGGGCCGGTCACGCGCCGCCATCGGGGCGATTTCTAAACATTTTGTAAGGTTTCTCGCGCGCAAATTCGGAGCGCGAGCACTTGCCTCACGCACGCGAGACACCCATATTCGCTCGGTGATTTGAAAACCCGAGGGGAATCCCATGGCGGAATTCGACAAACAGGCTGCCCGCGGCTACGGCATGGGCACCTCCCACGCCGGAGTCGGCGTAATCGACGAGGGCCTGCGCGCCTACATGCTGCAGGTCTACAACTATATGGCGATCGGCCTCGCCGTGACCGGCGTGGTCGCGTTCGGCGCGTTCACGATGGCGGTCAGCGGCGGCCAGCTCACCGGCTTCGGCCAGGCGATCTACGCCAGCCCACTGAAGTGGCTGATCATGCTCGCCCCGCTGGGCATGGTGTTCTTCCTGTCCGCGCGGCTCAATTCGCTGAGCCTCGGCGGCGCGCAGATGGCGTTCTGGGTCTTCGCCGCCCTGATGGGCCTGTCGCTGTCCTCGATCTTCCTGGTCTATACGGGCAACTCGATCGCGCGCGTGTTCTTCATCACCGCGGCGTCCTTCGGCGGTCTGAGCCTCTACGGCTACACGACGAAGAAGGACCTCAGCGGCTGGGGTTCGTTCCTGTTCATGGGCCTGATCGGCATCATCATCGCGTCGGTCGTGAACATTTTCCTGGCGTCCTCGGCGCTGCAGTTCGCGGTGTCGGTGATCGGCGTGCTGGTCTTCGCCGGCCTGACCGCCTACGACACCCAGCAGATCAAGGAAATGTACTCGGCCCAGGACGACGGCACGACTGCCGGCCGCAAGGCGATCATGGGCGCGCTCCGGCTGTACCTCGACTTCATCAACCTGTTCGTGATGCTGTTGAGCCTGTTCGGCAATCGCGAGTAGGAACACCGAAACGTCGGTTTTCGGAAGGCCCCGGCTGCGCAGCCGGGGCCTTTTTCGTTGGGGACTACCTGTTGCAACGCGACCTGACCGTCCGCCCGGCCACGCCGGACGACACTGCGGCGATCGCCGCCATCTACGCCGATGCCGTCAGGACCGGCACGGCGAGCTTCGAGCTGACCCCGCCCGACGACGCGGAGATGGGACGGCGCCTGGCCGCGCTTCTCGACGGCGGCTTTCCCTATCTCGTCGCGGTATCGGACGGCACGATCGTCGGCTACGCCTATGCCGGCGCCTACCGGCCGCGGCCCGCCTACCGCTTCACGGTGGAGGATTCGGTCTATGTCGCCCGCGCCGCGCAAGGCAGGGGCGTCGGCCGGACGCTGCTCGCCGCGCTGATCGCCGAGGCCGAGACACGCGGCTTCCGCCAGATGATCGCGGTGATCGGCGACGAGGCCAGCGCCGGCTCGATCGCACTGCACAAGGCGATGGGGTTCGATCTCGTCGGCACCTTCAAGGCGGTCGGCTGGAAGTTTGGCCAGTGGCGGGCCACCGTCCTGATGCAGCGCGCGCTGGGCCCGGGCGAGACCGAACCGCCACCGGAGCGGCGCTAGCTGGCCGGCCCACACGGCCGCCATGGCCGCCGCGTCGCAAAGATCCAGCGTTCCCGCGCTGCCAGTCCCCATGGGTCCCGGATCAGGTCCAGGACACGCGGCCGGTGGGTGGTCCCGGGCCGTGCCCAAACGAAAACTCGTGCTCCGGACCTGATCCGGAGCCCATGAGGCGGCAGCCGCACGGCAGGAACGACGCGGCGAGAGGGAAAAACGGCTTCGCGTGCGGTGGTTGCCCGGGTTTTCTACACGGGGAATTGGGGCGACGCTGGCAAATCGCTGATTCGGCGAACGATTCGGCAGATTTTATTGGAAGAAAGCGCCGTCCGCGGCGCAGATGCTCAAACTTCAACGCGGCCGCGCCGCCAACGACGAGCGCGCAGAAGGACAGGTGGCCCCCAGCCTAGGCCGGGCTACGCCTCCACCAGCTTCAGGCGCTTGTCGATCGCCCGCAGGACCCGCGACAGGTCGTGGCCGCGCTTGAGGATCAGGCCAGTCGTGGTGACGACGGAATAGGCGCCCTGGCGGCGCGCGAGCTTCGGATTTTTCTCGATCCGGTAGAGCGGCGCCTCGCAGGCGCGCCGGAAGACGGAAAAGACCGCTTTTTCCTTCAGCGCGTCGATGGCGTAGTCACGCCATTCGCCGGCGGCCACCATGCGCCCGTAGACATTGAGGATTTCGCCCAGTTCGCGGCGATCGAAGGAAACCCGGGCCGCGGCCCCATTGCGGGCTTCGGGAACGGCGGCGCGCATCGCAAGTCCGCGGCCGCCGGGGAACGCTATGGGGTCCGTTTCACTCAACGGCGCCTCCCTCTCTCGCGCCTCGCTGTCATATGATCGTCAGAGGAACGGGGCCGCGTCAAGGACGCTTCCGGCCCGCATTGGTGTCAGCATTGACGAACCGTGGAAGCAGCTCTGCGTAATACGCCGAAATTATCACATTTCCGCCCCATTCGCGCCCTTCACACGCCAGATTGCTCGAACAAATTGCCATCGTTGCCTCGAGGCCCGGTTCTAGGAGGCTCCGGAACACCCAGCCCCCCAGCCCCCCGGGGTCGTTCTTGAACCGGGCCCGTTTTACCTTTTCTGAGTACTGCTGGTTAAATCCCCGACAGTCACTTCCGCGGGCCGGTCCCACCGGCCCGATTTGTTTTTGATCCTCCCCGCCCCTTGAAAAAGTCGTCCGGCTCTTCCTATCTCGCCGCATGAACGCTTCGTTCGTTGCGGAAATCCGGGATAGTCGATGAGCACCAAGACGAAAAAGACCGAAAAATCCGAGGCGCCGGCCGCCGGATCCTATGCTTTCGAGGCCGAAGTCGGCCGCCTCCTCGACCTGATGGTGCACGCGGTCTATTCCGACCGCGACGTGTTCCTGCGCGAGCTGATCTCCAACGGCGCCGATGCCTGCGAGAAGCTCCGCTACGCCGCGCGCCAGGACGATTCGCTGCTGAAAGGCGATCCGGCGCTCGCCGTCACCGTCACCCCCGACGCCGACGCCGGCACGCTGACCATCGCGGACAACGGCATCGGCATGGACCGGGACGAACTCGTCGCCAATCTCGGCACCATCGCCCGCTCCGGCACCCAGGCCTTCGTCGAGGCGCTGAACGAGAGTGGCGGGGACGGCGCCGAGTCCTCCAGCCTGATCGGCCGCTTCGGCATCGGCTTCTATTCCGCCTTCATGGTCGCCGACCGGGTCGACGTCGTCAGCCGCAAGGCCGGCGCGACGGAGGGCTATCGCTGGTCGTCCGACGGCCGCGGCACCTACGAGATCGAGCCCGACGACAGCGCGCCGGAACGCGGCACCCGCATCGTCCTGCACATGAAGGACGACGCCAGGGATTTCCTCGAGCCGCACCGGCTGGAGCAGATCGTCCACGCCCATTCCGCCCATGTTCCCGTGCCGATCCGGCTGAAGGAGGGCGAGACGGCCCGCGAGATCGCCGACGGCGGCGCGCTGTGGCTGAAGCCGAAGTCGGAGCTTTCCGAGGACGACTACCGCGAGTTCTACCGCCATGTCGCCGGCGCCTGGGACGAGCCGGCGCTGACCGTCCACTACGCCGCCGAGGGCCGGCAGGCCTATCGCGTGCTGCTGTTCGTGCCCACCGAGAAGCCCTTCGACATGTTCGATCCGGCCCGCAAGGGCCGCACCCGGCTCTATGTGCGCCGGGTCTTCATCACCGACGACGCCGAGCTGATGCCGGGCTACCTGCGCTTCGTGCGCGGCCTCGTCGATTCCGACGACCTGCCGCTCAACATCTCGCGCGAGATGTTGCAGGAAAGCCCGCTGCTCGGCCAGATCCGCAAGGCCGTCGCCAACCGCGTGCTGAGCGAGCTGGCCAAGCTCGCCGACAAGGAGCCGGAGCGCTATACGCAGATCTGGTCGGCCTTCGGCCCGGTTCTCAAGGAAGGGCTCTACGAGGACATCGAGCGCCGCGACACCCTGCTCGGCCTCGCCCGCTTCCACACCACCGGGGATCCCGACGGCTGGCGCTCGCTGAAGGACTATGTCGCCGACATGCGGGAGAACCAGACCGCGATCTACTACGTCACCGGCGACAGCGCCGCGCAGGCCGCCGCCAGCCCGCATCTGGAAGGCTTCCGCGCCCGTGGCATCGAGGTGCTGCTGCTGACCGATCCGGTCGACCATTTCTGGGTGCGCGTCGCCACCGGCTTCGACGGCAAGCCACTGAAGTCGGTGAGCCAGGGCGACGCCGACATCGCCAACATCGCGCTGCTCGACGAAAACGCCGCGGACGAGGACAACGAGGCCGGCCCAGCGGTCGCCACGCTGGCCGCCTTCGTCAAGCAGACGCTCGGCGACGCGGTTCAGGACGTGCGCGCCTCCACCCGCCTCGCCGAAAGCCCGGTCTGCCTGGTGGCGACCGAAGGCGCGCTCGACCGCCGGCTCGAACGCATGCTCGCCAAACAGGAGGGCGCGCCCGAGCGCGCGGCCCCGGTCCTCGAGCTCAATCCGCGCCACGCGCTGATAAAGCATCTTGCCGCCCAGGCCGCCGGCGACGACGACAAGGCGCTGCTGGCCGACGCCGCCTGGCTGCTCTACGACGAGGCCTGCATCCTCGACGGCGAGACGCCGGCGGACCCGGCCGCCTTCGCCGGCCGGCTGACGCGGTTGCTGCTGGGAAGAGCCGACGGCTAAGGCGCCGAGGGGTAGGGCCCGCATCGCGGGCGGCTACACATTAAGAGCTGGAACGTTGGCGCAGGCCGCTCCCAGCGGAACGCGCTAGAGCTTCGCCGCCGCCAGGATCGCGCCGGGCGCGCGGCCGTCGCCCTCCTGCAGGATGACGGCGCATTTCGCGTCGCCGTCGGCGGGCAGCGGCACCGTCAGCGTCACGGCGTCGCCGGTCCAGGTGCCGATCGGCTCGATGCGGCGCACGACGTTGGAATAGGTGACCGTCTTGCCGCGGTTCTCGCCGCGCTCGATCTTCACCGTCCTGGCGTCGTCGAAGACGACCATCCACAGCGTCGCCGGCTTCGGCCGCGAGAGAAGGCCGCGCGCCTTTCCCGTCTCGATCACCATCGCGCCGCCCTCGCGGCGCAAGGCGAGGTTCACCGCCTTGGTGTCGAGCAGGTCGCCGGTCGACTGCATGGCGTTCTTCAGGTCCGTCCGGTCGGAGCCGACCGCGTGCATCATGCCGTTGACGACGGCCTGCGGCGTGTAGACGGCGCGATCGCCGCGCGCGTGGGCATAGGCCTTCTGGCGCGCGGTGAAGTCGGGGCTGGCGAGCGTGTCCTTCCAGCCCAGATAGTCCCAGTAGTCGACGTTGAAGCTGAGCGCGAGCACGTCGCCGCGGTTCGCCATCTCGCCGAGCACCGCGTCGGCGGGCGGACAGGACGAGCAGCCCTGGCTGGTGAACAGTTCGACGACGTCGAGCCGCGCTCCCGCCTTAGCCGCCCCCATGCCTAGGGGGGCCATGACGAGCGGCGAAAAAGAAAGCGCCAGCGCCGCCGCGGCAAGGCGCGCAGATCGTCGTGGAAACCGTAGCCAATTCATCGCGAAACTGCCCGAAAGCCTTGTCGTGCCGGCGGCACCGTCCGTTTCGGGATACGCGGTCGCGGCTTCAAACGCCAGTCACATTGGGGTGACGTCCGTGCCCGGACGGGTGCCCCGCGCGGGAAAATCACGCAGGAAAAATCGGGCGGAAGATTCGCGGGCAGACGAAGCGGCCCCGATCGCGCGGATCGGGGCCGCCGGTCATGGGACTCGCTCAGGCGGCGAGGTTGCGCAGCACGTACTGCAGGATGCCGCCGTTCTTGAAGTAGTCGAGCTCGTCGAGCGTATCGATACGGCACAGGAGCGGCACCGACTTGGTCTTGCCGTCGGCGAAGGTGATTTTCGCCGTCAGCGTCGCGCCCGGCTTCAGCGTCTCCTGCAGCCCGTCGATGGTGACGGTCTCGTCGCCGGTCAGGCCCAGCGTCTGCCAGGACTGATCGTCGGCGAACTGCAGCGGCAGCACGCCCATGCCGATCAGGTTGGAGCGGTGGATGCGCTCGAACGACTGGGCGATGACCGCGCGCACGCCGAGCAGGCGGGTACCCTTGGCCGCCCAGTCGCGCGACGATCCGGTGCCGTATTCCTTGCCGGCGAACACCACCAGCGGCACCTTCTCGCCGCGATACTTCATCGCCGCGTCGTAGATCGACATCTCCTTGCCGTCGGGATGATGGATCGTCACGCCGCCTTCGACGCCCGGCACCATCTGGTTCTTGATGCGGATGTTGGCGAAGGTGCCCCGCATCATCACCTCGTGATTGCCGCGCCGCGTGCCGTACTGGTTGAAGTCGATCGGTTTCACCTTGTTGCCGATCAGGTACTCGCCGGCCGGGCTTTCCGCCTTGATCGAGCCGGCGGGCGAGATGTGGTCGGTGGTGATCGAGTCGAGGAACAGGCCGAGCACGCGAGCGTTCTCGATGTCGGTCACCGCCTCGGGCTCGCGCTCCATGTCGACGAAGTAGGGCGGGTTCTGCACGTAGGTGGACTTCGACTCCCAGCCGTAGGTCAGGCCGCCCTCGACGGCGATCTTGCGCCAGTGGCGGTCGCCCTTGAACACGTCGGCATACTTCTCGCGGAACATCGACCGGGTGATCGTCTTGTGGACGACGTCGGCGACCTCCTCGGACGACGGCCAGATGTCCTTCAGGTACACCGGATTGCCCTTGCGGTCGGTGCCGATCGCATCCTTGGTGATGTCGATCTGCATCGAGCCGGCGAGCGCGTAGACGACGACCAGCGGCGGCGAGGCCAGGTAGTTGGCGCGCACGTCCGGATTGACCCGGCCCTCGAAGTTGCGGTTGCCCGACAGGACCGAGCAGGCGACGAGGTCGGCCGAGTTGACCGTCTTCGACACCGGCTCGGGCAGCGGCCCGGAATTGCCGATGCAGGTGGTGCAGCCGAAGCCGACCAGGTTGAAGCCGACCTTGTTGAGCTCCTTCTGCAGCCCCGACTTCTCCAGGTACTCGGCGACCACCTGGCTGCCGGGCGCCAGCGACGTCTTCACCCACGGCTTGGGCTTGAGCCCGAGCGCGGCGGCGTTGCGGGCGACCAGGCCGGCGGCCATCATCACGTAGGGGTTGGAGGTATTGGTGCACGAGGTGATCGCCGCGATCACCACGTCGCCGTGGCCCAGATCGTAGCTCTCGCCGTCGACCTCGGCGCGCCGGTCGATCTCCTCGCCCTTGCCGAACTCGGTCTTCAGCGCCTCGACGAATTTCGGCTTGGCCTCGGACAACAGCACCCGGTCCTGCGGCCGCTTCGGGCCGGCGATCGACGGCTCGACGTCGCCGAGCTCGAGCTCGAGCGTGTCGGTGAAGACCGGATCCTTCGCCCGCGCCGTGCGGTACATGCCCTGCGCCTTGGCGTAGGCCTCCACCAGTTCGACGCGCCCCTTGGCGCGGCCGGTCTGGTGCAGGTAGCGCATCGTGTCCTCGTCGATGGGGAAGAAGCCGCAGGTGGCGCCGTATTCCGGCGCCATGTTGGCGATCGTCGCCCGGTCCTCGAGCGGCAGGTGGTTGAGGCCGGCGCCGTAGAACTCGACGAACTTGCCGACCACGCCCTTCGAGCGCAGCATCTGGGTGACGGTCAGCACCAGGTCGGTCGCCGTCACGCCCTCCTTCAGCTTGCCCGTCAACTTGAAGCCGATCACCTCGGGGATCAGCATCGAGATCGGCTGGCCGAGCATCGCGGCCTCCGCCTCGATGCCGCCGACGCCCCAGCCGAGCACCGACAGGCCGTTGACCATCGTCGTGTGGCTGTCCGTGCCCACCAGCGTGTCCGGGAAGGCCTGCTCGACGGTCTTGGTCTTGCCCTTGGCGTCCTTGGTCTTGTGCTTCTTGGTCCAGACGGTCTGGCCGAGATATTCCAGGTTCACCTGGTGGCAGATGCCGGTTCCGGGCGGCACCACGCGGAAGTTGTCGAACGCTTCCTGACCCCAGCGCAGGAAGCGGTAGCGCTCGCCGTTGCGCTCGTATTCACGCTCGACGTTGACCTTGAAGGCGCGCTGGTTGCCGAACGCGTCGACGATCACCGAGTGGTCGATGACGAGATCGACCGGCACCAGCGGATTGATCTTCTTGGGATCGCCGCCGAGCGCGGTCATGGCGTCGCGCATCGCGGCAAGGTCGACGATCGCCGGCACGCCGGTAAAGTCCTGCATCAGCACGCGCGCCGGGCGGAAGGCGATCTCGCGATCGGACGACCGCTTGCGCAGCCAGCTCGCCATCGCCTTGATGTCGGCCTTCTTGACGGTGCGCCCGTCCTCGTTGCGCAACAGGTTCTCCAGAAGGACCTTGAGCGAATAGGGGAGCGTGGAAATGCCCTTGAGACCGTTCTTCTCGGCCGCCTTGAGGCTGAAATACTCGTAAGACTTGTTGCCGACCTTGAGGGTCTTGCGGGCTTTGAAACTGTCGAGGGAGGTGGAGGTCACTGCGTCGGCCTCTTGCGTTCGGGGGTTCAGGGCGAGATGGGGCAGCGTCCGCGGTGCGCAATATGACCGCGACTTACGTCGCAGGCGCCGGCCCGACTTGCCGCGTATATAGAGAATTTCTAAGAGTGGTGCCAATACGACGTGACAAAGGCGAGGCCCGTCCCGCACATGGCGACCCGATCGCGCGCCGGACACAGATCCGCATGAGGCCTTCACCATGAAGCTGGTGGGGGACGATCTCGCCTGCGTGCGCGGCGGCCGCGAGGTGTTTTCCGGCCTCGGATTCGCCGTCGATTCCGGCGAGCTGCTGGTGCTGCGCGGCCCCAACGGCGCCGGCAAGTCGTCGCTGTTGCGCCTCGTCGCCGGACTGGTGCCCATGAGCGCGGGCCGGCTGCGCCTGGACGGCGCCGCCGAGGACGTGCCGGTCGGCGAGTACGCCCACTATGTCGGCCATCTCGACGCGCTGAAGCCCGCCCTCACGGTCGCCGAGAACCTCGGCTTCTGGGCCGGAATGCTCGGCCGGCGCAAGGCCGACACCGGCGCGGCGCTCGCGGAGGTCGGCCTTGCCGCGCTCGCCGACTTTCCCGCCGGCATCCTGTCGGCCGGCCAGCGCCGGCGCCTGGCGCTCGCCCGCCTGATCGCCTGCGAGCGGCCGCTGTGGCTGCTGGACGAGCCGACGACGGCGATCGACGCGCAGGCGCGTATGCGCCTGTTCGACCTGATTCGCGCCCATCTCGCCGGCGGCGGCCTGGCGCTCGTGGCGACCCATGACGCGCTGCCCTTCGAGACGCGGGTGCTGGCGATGGGCGGGACGGCGGGAGTCCCGGCCGGGGATTACGCCCAAACTGAATCCGGGGCCGAAACCGAAACCGGAGACAGCGCGACATGACCGGCGCCGTCGCCGCCCTGTTCCGCCGCGAGATCCGCCTGTCGCTGCGCGTCGGCGGAGGCGCCATGATGGGCGCGGTGTTCTTTCTGATCGTCGTCGCGCTGATGCCCTTCGCCGTCGGCCCCGACCTGAACTTGCTGAAGCGGGTAGGCCCGGCGGTCCTCTGGATCGGCGCGCTGCTGGCCACCCTGATCGGCCTCGACCGGCTGTTCCAGGCCGATCACGAGGACGGCTCGCTCGACCTTCTGACCATGACCGAGACGCCGCTCGTCGTCATCGTCGCGGTCAAGGCCATCGCCCACTGGGTGACGACCGGCCTGCCGCTGGTCCTCGCCGCGCCGCTGCTCGGGCTGATGCTCAACGTCGATCCCGCCGCGCTCGGCGCCGTCGCGCTGACGCTTCTGGTCGGCACGCCGGCGCTGACCTTCCTGGGCGCCATCGGCGCGGCGCTGACGGTGGCGCTGCGCCGCGGCGGCCTGCTGGTTCCGGTGACGGTCTTGCCGCTGACGGTGCCCGTGCTCATCTTCGGCGTCGGCGCGACGGACGCGGCGATCACCGGCCCGATGCCGATGTCGACGCCGCTTCTGGTCCTCGCCGGGCTGACGCTTCTGAGCCTGGTTCTCGCCCCCATCGCCGCCGCGGCGGCGCTGAAACTGGCGCTGGAGTAATGACGGGGTGAGCTATTCTCAGGTTCAGGATTGCTGCAAATCCACCGCTCAGCGATTTCTCTTGCGGCAGAGGGAGGGGCGCAAGACCAAGCCGGATCGGGCCTGTTCCCGGCCAGAACACCGAACCGACTTTTAATCCAATATGACCTCAAGTAATTGACCGCATGAATGCTCGCGTAATTCACCCGACGAAACACCGCCTGGATGACCTGCAAGGCCTTCGGGCAATTGCCGTCATTTCTGTCGTATTGTTTCACTTGTGGCCATCGGTTTTTCCCGGCGGATATGTCGGTGTAGACATATTCTTCGTGATATCCGGCTTCCTGATGACCTCCCTTTTGCTTAAGGAAGTGGAGGCGTTCGGGCGGATAAACCTGTTCGATTTTTTCATTCGCCGCATTCGGCGGCTCGTACCGGCGGCGGCAGCCGTCATAGTCGTCGTCGCACTGGCCAGCCCGCTGTTGCCGAGCACAAAGCTGTCGCTGACGGCGCAGGAAATCGTAGCCAGCGCCTTGTTTGTCGAGAACTGGCTCCTGCTGAGTCGGGCGGTGGATTATTCGGCGAGCGACCAGGCGGCCGGCGTACTCCAGCATTACTGGTCGTTGGGAGTCGAAGGGCAGTTCTATGTGATCTGGCCGCTCGTCCTTATGGCCGCGACCTACATATCGACGAGCCGGAAGGTTCTGACGCGGATCCTCCTTGTCCTGCTCGTCGTCGGTTTTGCGCTGTCAGTTTGGCTCAGCTATCGAGATCCGCCTGCGGCGTACTTCGCCACGCACGTCAGATTTTGGGAGTTTGTTGTCGGCGGGGTCGTTGCCGCCGCCCACCTTCGAAACAAACTGCCACACCTGTTGGCGTCGATCCTCGCCTGGGGTTCTCTTCTGGCAATCGCGGCAACGGTCATGTTGCTCACCCGAGATGTCCCGTTCCCCGGATGGGTTGCCCTGATCCCGTGCCTGGCGGCAGCGCTCCTGATCGCGACGGGATCCGCTCCATCGCTCGCGCCTGTATTGACGTTTCGCCCTGTCACCTACATCGGCGATATTTCCTATTCGGTTTACCTCTGGCACTGGCCTCTGATCGTTTTCTGGCAGTCCGCCTCGCCCACCACGTTCGGCCTGACCGCCAAGGTCGCGATAATCTTGCTCTCCGTGGCGCTGGCCGCCGCTTCGAAAGTGCTGGTTGAGGACCCGTTCAGACGACCGTGGAACCTCTCCGCCAAAGCGCAGAGCGCCATTGCCGGAGCCGGGATCACGTTCTTTACGATCGGAACGGCAATTGTACCGCTTGGCCTGTTGCTCGCTGACAGAAACGCTACGACCGCCGAGACGACCACCGGGTCCCAGTCCAACAGCAATTATCCCGGAGCACTCGCCCTGACCGACGGGGCCACAGTTCCGTACCCGGCGCCGCCGCCGAGACCGAGTCCGGAATTCGCCATGAGGGACATGCCGATCGCCAACCGCGATGGCTGCCAGGTGTTCGATTCAGAATTGCGATCCTGTGACTACGGCCGCCTGGACGGCCCGTTCCACATTGTGGTTGTCGGCGATTCTCATGCCGCTCAGTTCAGCGACGCGTTCGAGATGCTGGCGAGACAACGCGGATGGCGTTATACGCACATGTCAAAGGCTCAGTGCCCGTTCATCGGCGAAACAATAATACATCCGCGTAAGCGGCAACCTTTCGTTGAGTGCGATCGCTGGAACGAACAAGCGCTCGGCCTGATCCTTGATCTGCAACCTGATCTCGTGGTGCCTATACAATCCTGGAAATATCCCCTCGCATCCGGGAAAGAGGGAAATTTTGAAAGGAGGGTCTCGGCGCTCGCATCGCGGTGGGAAATTCTTAGACAGCAAGGAATAGGGGTTATTCCAATTCGCGATACGCCTACATTCGGTCATTCCGCTCCTGAATGCATCGCTCAGGGGCGCGATGACTGTGATCGCGACAGAAACAAGGTTACTCATCCAGCCAGCAAGGAAGAGGTCGTCGTCGCGGCAAAGCGTCTCGGCCTACCCGTCATCGATGTCACGGACGGTATTTGCGATTCTTCGACATGTCGGGCTGTTGTCGGAAATATCATTGCCTGGCGGGACGCGAGTCACCTGACTGCGACTTATGTCCGCACCCTAGCCCCCTACCTTGGGCGTCTTCTGGACGATGCTATGAAGCAGACACCCAAGGAGGAACGCTGAGGACCGTTCCGTGATGATCGAACTCGCCAACCCGACCCGTTTCATGGCGGTCTCCGAGCGCCTGCTGCCCTGGCTGTGGGCCGCGGCCGCGCTTGTCTGCGCGCTTGGCCTGGTCCTGGCCTTCCGGGCGCCGGCCGACTACCAGCAGGGCGAGACGGTGCTGATCATGTACATCCACGTGCCGGCCGCCTGGCTGGCGATGATGTGCTATTCGATCGTCGCCGTGTCCGCGCTGGGCACGCTGGTCTGGCGCCATCCGCTCGCCGACGTCTCGGCCAAGGCCGCAGCCCCGATCGGCGCCGCCTTCACCTTCCTGGCGCTGGTCACCGGTTCGCTGTGGGGCAAGCCGATGTGGGGCACCTGGTGGGTGTGGGACGCGCGCCTGACCTCGGTGCTGATCCTGTTCCTGATGTATCTCGGCCTGATCGCGCTGTGGCGCGCCTTCGACGATCCCGCCCGGGCCGCGCGGCCCGTTGCGATCCTGGCGCTGGTCGGCTTCGTCAACATCCCGATCATCAAGTTCTCGGTCGACTGGTGGAACACCCTGCACCAGCCCGCCAGCGTCTTCCGCCTCGACGGGCCGACGATCGATTCGTCGATGCTGTATCCGCTTTTGACCATGGGCGTCGGCTACACGTTTCTGTTCTTCGCCCTACATACCGCCGCGATGCGCAACGAGGTGATGCGCCGCCGGGTCCGGGCGCTGCGCGTCAGGGCGGCCGGTGCGCTGGCGCCCGCGGAATGACCGGACTGAGGAGCTGATCCAATGGTCGACCATCTCGGATTCATCGTCGCCGCCTATGCCCTGACCGCCACCGTGCTGCTCGGCCTCGTCGTCTGGGTGGTCGCCGACGGCCGCGCCCAGAAGGCGGCGCTGGCCGAACTCGACAGACGCGGCGTGCGCCGCGCGGGTGGCGGCCGATGACCGCCGAGGACACCGCGCCCGGGAAATCGGCCCCCGGGAAATCGGCCAGACCGAAGCGCTCGCTGCTCGGCCGTATCGTCGTCGCCACGCCGCTGGTGGTGTTCGCGGGCCTCGCCGGGCTGTTCCTGTTCCGCCTCTATGCCGGCGACCCGAGCGTCGTGCCCTCCGCCCTGATTGGCCGCGAGGTGCCGCAGTTCAGTCTCCCCGCCCTCGACGGCCTGGTGGAGAACGGCGCGCCCGTGCCGGGCTTCTCGACCGACGATCTCAAGGGAAAGGGCGTGACCGTGGTCAATGTCTGGGCGTCGTGGTGCGTGCCCTGCCGCGAGGAGCATCCCTTCATCGAGGCCCTGGGCAAGGACGACCGCTTTCGCGTCTTCGGCCTCAACTACAAGGACGGCGCCGACAATGCCCGCCGCTTCCTCGGCCGCTACGGCAATCCGTTCGATGCCGTCGGCGCCGACGAGAATGGCCGCGTCGGCATCGACTGGGGCGTCTACGGCGTGCCCGAGACCTTCGTCGTCGACAATGACGGCCGCATCGTCTTCAAGCATGTCGGCCCGCTCAACGCGCGCTCGCTGGCCGAGCGACTGATGCCCGAAATCGAGAAGGTGCTGCCGCCGAAGCCATCATCGTAAAGAAGCACTCGTCCTGACGCGGCGCCGGACGGATTGATTTTGCCGCGCGCTTGACGGCACCATTTCGCGTCATGAGCGATCTCGAGCCCGACTTCCACCACACCGTCCCGCCCGGCGACACGCTGGAGCGGCGCGTGTGCACGCGCTGCGGCTTCGTCCACTACGACAATCCCAAGGTCGTCGTCGGCTCGGTCGTCCGGTCGCGGGGCGGGATCCTGCTCTGCCGCCGCGCGATCTTCCCCCGCCGCGGCTTCTGGACGATTCCCGCCGGCTATCTGGAACTGAACGAGGCCCCCGATGCCGGCGCCCGCCGCGAGGCCTTCGAGGAAGCCAACGCCGAGATCGCCATTTCCGGCATCCTCGCCGTCTATTCGGTGCCGCGGCTGTCGCAGGTGCAGGTGATCTTCCAGGCGACGCTCGCCGGCGGTTTCTCGCCGGGCGAGGAAAGCCTGGAGGTAAAGCTGTTCGACTGGGCCGACATCCCCTGGGACGAGCTCGCCTTCCCGTCGGTGCACTGGGCGCTCGGCCACGACCGGGCGAGCGAACTCGGCGAGGCCGCCCCGCCCTTCGTCAACCCGCAAGGCCAGACCGGCGACCTGTTCCCCGGCGGCAAGCCGCTGACCCGGTAGGCGGCTCAGGCCGCCTCGCCGGTTTCCTCATCCGGCGCGTACTTCTTCAGCAGCGGCAGCTGCGCCACGGCGAACAGCATGGTGATCGGCATGATACCGAACACCTTGAAGCTGACCCAGAAGTCGGTGGAGAAGTTGCGCCAGACGACCTCGTTCAGCACCGCCAGGAAGACGAAGAAGACCGCCCAGCGCCAGGTGATGACGCGCCAGCCCTCCTCGCTGAGCTGGAACACGGTGCCGAAGGCGTATTTGAGCAGCGTGCGGCGGAAATAGAGCCCGGCGACCAGGATTCCCGCGAAGGCGAGGTTCACGATGGTCGGCTTCATCTTGATGAAGACGTCGTCCTGCAGCCACAGCGTCAGCCCGCCGAAAACGGTGACGAAGACCGCGGTGACCAGCGGCATCACCGGCACGTTGCGCAGGATGATCCACGAGATCGCGACCGAGATCAGCGTCGCCGGGATGAACAGGCCGGTCGCCCAGAAGATGCCGAGCTTCCAGTTGCCGATGAAGAAGATGACGAGCGGGCCGAGCTCCAGCGCCGGGCGCACCCATTCCGGCGGGCCGGGATGGCGTTCGACGGTTTCGGGACGGGTCATGGCAGGAAACTCCCGATGCGTCCTTTGGAGGAAACAGGCAGAGCGGCGGCGCGCTCTGCCAACAAGGGCAGGCGCCGGCGCGGCGTCACGTCACGGTTCCCGGCCGGCATCGCCGCCCTCCGTCGCGTCGCCGTTACCGGTGTCGCCGTCGATCGCCTCTCCGACGATCGCGCGGGCGAACTCGCTCGCCGTGAACGGGTGCAGGTCGTCGACACCCTCGCCGACGCCGATGACGTGGACCGGCAGGCCGTGCTTGGCGGCGATGGCGACCAGGATGCCGCCGCGCGCGGTGCCGTCGAGCTTGGTCATCGCCAGCCCGGTGACGCCGCAGACCTGGCGGAAGATCTCCGTCTGGTTCATGGCGTTCTGGCCCGTCGTCGCGTCGAGCACCAGCAGGACGTCGTGCGGCGCGGTCTCGTCCTGCTTCCTGATGACACGGACGATCTTTTCCAGCTCCGCCATCAGCTCGGTGCGGTTCTGAAGCCGCCCGGCGGTGTCGATCATCACCACGTCGGCCTGCGCCGCGCGCGCCTGCTGCAACGCCTCGAAGGCGAGCGCGGAGGCGTCCGAGCCCTGCTCGCGGGCGACCACGGTCGCGCCGGTGCGCTCGCCCCAGATCTTGAGCTGCTCGATCGCCGCGGCGCGGAACGTGTCGCCGGCGCCGAGCACCACCGACTTGCCCTCGCGGCGGAACTGCGCGGCGAGCTTGCCGATGGTCGTGGTCTTGCCGGCGCCGTTGACGCCGACGACGAGGATCACGTGCGGTTTCTTATCCGGATCGATCGCCAGCGGCTCGGCCACCGGCTCCAGCACCGCCTCGATCTCCTGGGCGAGCACGGTGCGCAGCTCGACGTCGTCGATTTCCTTGTCGTAGCGTTCCTTGGCCAGCCGCTCGGTGATGCGCACCGCCGTTTCCACGCCGAGATCGGCCTGGATCAGGATGTCTTCCAGATCCTGCAGCGTCTCGTCGTCGAGCTTGCGCTTGCGGATCAGCGCGGTGAGGTTCTGCCCCAACGCCGAGGACGAGCGCGACAACCCGGCGCGCAGCCGTTGCAGCCACGATCGCGGCTTCTCGGGCCCGGGCTTCTCAGCTCCGGACGCGTCCGCCCCGGATGCCTCCGCGACGGAGGCGTCCGTTGCGGGCTCTTCCGTCCCGGGCTTGTCCGTCCCGGGCTTGTCCGTCCCGGTGGCGACGGCCTGGTCTTCCGGAGCCTTGCGGCCGAGCAGCCGGTCCATCAGGCTCGGGCCGGACTTCTCTTCGCTCATGCTGCCGCCATTCCGATCGGGGGGTCTACGCGGGTCTCGAGACGGCGACCGTCATGGCCGGTGACGCGCGCCCTGACGACCGAACCGGACGGCAACGCCCGGTCGAGCCGGGCGACGGTGAACTGCTCGGTGCGCCCGCTCGTCTCGGTCTCCACCAGCACCAGCCGGTCGCGGCCGATCTCGGCGTCGAGATGGCGCATCAATGCGACTTCGCCTTCCGCCCTGAGCCGCGCCGCGCGCTCCTTGACGAGCCGCCGGTCGACCTGCGGCATGCGCGCCGCCGGGGTGCCGGTGCGTGGCGAGAACGGGAAGACGTGCAGATGCGTCAGGCCGCAATCGGCGACGATCCTCAGCGTGTTCTCGAACATCGCGTCGGTCTCGGTCGGGAAGCCGGCGATCAGGTCGGCGCCGAACACCATGTCCGGCCTGAGCCGGCGCACCGCGTCGCAGAACGCCACCGACTGGGCGCGCGAATGCCGCCGCTTCATCCGCTTCAGGATCATGTCGTCGCCGGCCTGCAGCGACAGATGCAGATGCGGCATCAGCCGCTCCTCCTCGGCGATCGCCCGCAGCAGGTCGTCGTCGGCCTCCACCGAATCGATCGAGGAAATACGCAGCCGCCCCAGCTCGGGGACATGGCGCAGGATGGCGCGGACCAGCGTGCCGAAGCGGGGGTGGCCCGGCAAGTCGCCGCCATAGGAGGTGAGGTCGACGCCGGTCAGCACCACCTCGGCGTAGCCCGCCTCGACCAGACGGCGCACCTGATCGACGACGGCGCCCATCGGCACCGAGCGCGACGGACCGCGACCATAGGGGATGATGCAGAAGGTGCAGCGATGGTCGCAGCCGTTCTGCACCTGCACGAAGGCGCGCGCCCGGCCCTCGAACCCTTCGATCAGGTGGGCGCCGGTCTCGGTCAGCTCCATAATGTCGTTGACGCGCACCTTTTCGGCCTGGTCGGCCCCGAACGGCAGCGCGCGATAGCTTTCCGGCTTCAGCTTCTCGGCATTGCCGAGCACCAGGTCGACCTCCGCCATGTCGGCGAAGGTCCGCGGCTCGGTCTGCGCCGCGCAGCCGGTGACGACGATGCGGGCGGCCGGATTCTCGCGCCGCGCCTTACGGATCGCCTGGCGCGCCTGGCGCACGGCCTCGCCGGTCACGGCGCAGGTGTTGACGACGATGGTGTCGGCGAGGTCGGCCTCGTCGGCCAGCTCGCGGATCGCCTCGGATTCCGCCGCGTTGAGGCGGCAGCCGAAGGTCAGGATATCGGGCCGGGACATTGCGTTTCTCCCGGTCAGGCCGCCGGAGCGGCGGTCTCGACGGAGACCGCGCCCTCGTATTCGAGTTCCCACGGCCCGGTCATCAGCACGTGATCGTCGGACTCGCGCCAGTCGATACGCAGCGGCCCGCCCGGCAGCGTCACCGTGACGGCGCGCTCCGTCAGCTTCTTGCGCGCGGCCGCCACCGCGGCGGCGCAGGCCGCCGAGCCGCAGGCCCGCGTAAGCCCGGCGCCGCGCTCCCAGACCTTCAGCGTGATCGCCTCGCGGCTCGCCACCTGGGCGAGGCTGATATTGGCGCGCTCGGGAAAGACCGGATGGTTCTCCAGAAGCGGCCCGATCTTCGACAGATCGTAGGCCTCGATGTCGTCGACCCAGAAGATCGCGTGCGGGTTGCCCATCGACAGCGCGCTGGGTGAATGCAGGATCGGATCGTCGATCGGGCCGATCTGCAGTTCGATCGCGCGGGTGTCGCGGAACTCCTCGGCGAGCGGGATGGTCTCCCAGTTGAAGTCCGGCGGCCCCATGTCGACGGTGATCAGGCCGTCGCCGGCGTCCCAGGCGTTCAGCAGCCCCGCCGCCGTCTCGAAGGTCGCGGCGGACCGGCCGGTCTCCTGCATGACGAGCGCGGCGATGCAGCGCGCGCCGTTGCCGCAGGCACCCGACAGCGAACCGTCGTTGTTATAGATGCGCACGGTCGCGTCGATCCCCTGCGCGCGCGGCGGCAGCAGCACCATCATCTGGTCGAAGCCGCTGCGCGGCGCGGCGGCGACGGCACGCACCATCTCGGGCGTCAGCGCGAGGCGATCCGCGCGCAGATCGACGACCAGGATCTCGTTGCCGAGCCCGTTCATCTTCTTGTAGCGGATCGTAGGCGCACTCATCGGGAAACTCCGTGCCGGCGACCACGGGCCGGCTGGCCCGTTATATGGCGTTTTTTCGCCCGTCGCGCCACCCTCGCCGCCGATCCGATGTCGCGCAGGTGTCGGATGCGATCAGATGGCGGCCGCCTCGATGGTTTCATAGCCCTTGTCCAGGTCGACCCGCACCAGCGCCGCGACCAGCCGCGCGAAGTCGGCGCGATCGACCAGGTTCGCCAGGCCGGCGGGATCGTCGGCGAGCCCGAGCCTGGCCGCCGCCTTCAGGGCGCGCCTGTCGGCGAAGGGATACAGTTCGGGCCAGACCGGCTGGACCTCGCGGAAGAACAGGTCGACGCCGACCTCGCCGATCCCCTTGAACGCCTTCAGCAAGTCGCGCTCCGCGGCGGGATCGCGGTTTGCCGCCGCGCGCAGGTTGCCGAGATCCCCGCCGTAGCGCTCGATCAGCAGCGCGCAGGTCTCGCCGAGCATGCGTGACGTGCTCTCGTCATAACGCGCATAGCCTGAGCGGTTCAGCACCCGCACCCTGGCCTCCCAGCCGGCGGCCAGCATCGCCTCCGGCGTCGTCCAGCCGGCCGCGAACAACGCCCCGGCCGCCGACAGCGCCGCGTCCGCCCGGATGCGCGCGCTGAACAGCAGCGCGGCGACCAGCCAGCAGAACAACGCCGACGGCGTGTCCGCCGCGATATCGATCCCGAGCTCGTCGCAGTAGGTACGCCCGTAGATATCGAGCAGGGCCCGGACGCGTTTCGTCTTTACCGGTTTCACCAGGACGCGCCTCCCCGCGCGCCACTTTACCGCAACCGGCAACGCGATCGACACCTTGCCGGACGGCAGGCGGATCCGTAGCGTCGCCCCGGACCTTAAGGACACACGCTAAGGAGACCGGTATGCATCCCGGCCCCAAGTTACCGTCACCCTGGGTGACCCGCTTTCTGTCGGGCACCAGGGCCGGCGGCACGATGCTCGATGTCGCCTGCGGATCGGGCCGGCACCTGCGCCATGGGCTCGACCAGGGCCTTGTCGTCACCGGCATCGACCGCGATCTGTCCGACGCCGAGGATCTGGGCGAGCGCGGCGACGTCGCCCTGATCGAGGCCGACCTGGAGACCGGCCGTCCGTTTCCGCTGAGGGACCTGCGGTTCGACGCCGTGGTCGTCACCCACTACCTGTGGCGGCCGATCCTGCCCGACATCGTCGGCTGCGTCGCCGAAGACGGCGTCTTCATCTACGAAACCTTCGCCCTCGGCCACCACCGCGAGGGCAGGCCGATGCGGCCGGACTTCCTGCTGAAGCCCAACGAGCTGCTGGAGGTCGCGCTGCCCCGCCTCGTGGTCATCGCCTATGAGCAAGGCGAACTGCCCGGCGACGATGCTCACGCCGGGCACGCCCGCGTCGTCCAGCGCATCGCCGCCTGCGGACCGAAGCACCGCTGGGCCGGCGACAGCCCCTTTGTTTTCGCCGACGACCGCCCCGTTAGCGAGGCCCGCGAACCGCCCGCGGATCGCGAAACCCACGTGACACCTTGATAAACTGACGATTGTCGGCCATATAGCGACGATCCGAGACTCGCGGGCCGCGTTGCTCGAATATCCGCACAAGATATTTTGCCCGCTGGAATTGACCTCGTTTATTCATTCGACAGCCCAGGCCGCGCGGGGTGTCTTCGCCCCAGAACCGCGTGAGCGCGGGCGCTTTTGCATTGGCGCCGCGATCCGCGACCACGAAAGCATTCCTACTTGAACACCTTCTCTGAACTGAATCTGTCAGCCTCCGTGCTGCGCGCCCTTTCCGACGCCGGCCACGAGATGCCGACCCCCATCCAGGCCCAGGCGATCCCGCATCTCCTGAACGGCCGCGACCTCATCGGCATCGCCCAGACCGGCACCGGCAAGACCGCCGCCTTCGCCCTGCCGATTCTCGACCGTCTCGAGCGCCGCCATCAAACCCATAAAGGCGAAAGGCCCGCGCCCAAGTCGTGCCGCGTGCTGATCCTGAGCCCGACGCGGGAGCTGTCCGGCCAGATCGTCGACTCCTTCCGCAGCTACGGACGCCATCTTCCCCTCAAGGTCGAACTCGTCATCGGCGGCGTGCCGATGAACCGGCAGATCCGGGCGCTCCAGCCCGGCGTCGACGTCCTCGTCGCCACCCCCGGCCGCCTGCTCGATCTGGTCGAGCAGAGGGCGCTGCGTCTCGACAAGGTCGAGGTGCTGGTGCTGGACGAGGCCGACCAGATGCTCGACATGGGCTTCATCCACGCGATCCGCGCGACCGTGAAGTTTCTGCCCGCCGAGCGCCAGACGCTGCTGTTCTCCGCCACCATGCCGCAGACCATCGCCGATCTGTCGCGCCAGTTCCTGCGCGACCCCGTCCGCGTGTCGGTAACGCCGGTCGCCAAGACCGCCGACAAGATCGACCAGACGGTGATCCACGTGAACCGCGCCGACAAGTCCAACCGGCTCGCCTCGGTGCTGAGCGATCCGGCGATCGACCGGGCGCTCGTGTTCACCCGCACCAAGCACGGCGCCGACAAGGTGGTCCGCCATCTCGCCAAGACCGGCATCTCGGCCGCCGCGATCCACGGCAACAAGTCGCAGAACCAGCGCGAGCGCACGCTCGCCGCGTTCCGCTCCGGCAACGTCCGCGCGCTGATCGCCACCGACATCGCCGCCCGCGGCCTCGACATCCCCGGCGTCAGCCATGTGGTCAACTACGACCTGCCGAATATCCCGGAATCCTATGTGCATCGCATCGGCCGCACCGCGCGCGCCGGCGCCGACGGCATCGCGGTGTCGTTCTGCGACGCCGAGGAACGGCCCTTTCTGCGCGACATCGAGCGGCTGATCCGCATGTCGATTCCCGTCGATGGCGCCGCGCCGCGTCCGGTGGTAGCCTCCGCCCCGGTTGCGGGGGGAACGCCGGACCGCACGGAAGCTGACGCGGATAAGCCGCACCGCAACGGCCGCAAGCGCCGCCGCCCGGGCAGGGGTAGCCGGAGCCCGGAACGTCAGGGTCAGGAACGTCAGGGTCAGGAACGTCAGGGTCAGGGACAGCGGGACCAGGCCCGGAAGGATCAGGGCCAGGAGAATTCCCGTGCCCGTCCGGCGGAGGCGCAGGCGTCGAACCGTGCGAACCGGCATGCGCCCGCGAACGCCGCGAGCGGCTCCGGCCAGGACCTGGCCGGGATGTCGTTCCTGAAACGCAAGACCGGCGACCGGCGCTCGGCCGCCGCGACGGTCAAGCACTGATCGTCGGTTTCGAGAGAAGGAGACCTGGATGGCAAAGGAAGAAATGCTCGAATTCGAAGGGACCGTCACGGAAGTGCTTCCGGACGGTAACTTCCGGGTGAAGCTCGACAACGATCACGAGATCCTGGCCTACGCGGCCGGCAAGATGCGCAAGCATCGCATCCGCACCATCGCCGGCGACCGCGTGACGGTCGAGATGAGCCCGTACGATCTGGAGCGCGGCCGCATCAATTTCCGGCATCGCACCGGCGGCCCGGTACCCGGCCAGCCCCGGCGCGGCGGCGGCAATTTCCGCCGACGCTGAGCGGTCCGCCCCGCTCTCGCCGTCGGCCGACAGGACGGCGGCAAATGGAGAAGACGGGCCCAACGGCCCTCTTTCCTTGACTCTTCGGTGCCTCGCGCGTATCACGCGCCATCTCTTGTGAAGAGACTTGCGATCGACACGGCCGTTGCGCACATGAGGCGTAGGGGTCGACACCCGCCAGCGAAGATTCGCCCGCGGGTGCCGTTTTCGTTTGGAAACATGGTTTCGTTTGGAAGCATGGTGCCGCAATGGCCGACGAACTGAGGATCGAGGACTGCGTCAACGAGGTCTGCCCGTGGTCGGGCGATCCCGTGAGCGCGGATTCGCTGACCCTCTATCGGGGCAGGGTCGTCGGCTTCTGCAACACCGGCTGCCGCGACAAGTTCGCCAAGGCCACCGCCCTGTTCGACGAAAGCATCGGCTCCGACGGCAAGATCGACAGATAAGGCAGGTCTCTCACATGTTCGATTCTCTCCAGGAACGGCTTTCCGGCATTCTCGACGCGCTGACCAGGCGCGGCGCGCTGACCGAGGCGGATGTCGCCGCGGCGCTGCGCGAGGTACGCCGGGCGCTGCTGGAGGCCGACGTCGCCCTCGACGTCGTGCGCGACTTCGTCGAGAAGGTGCGCGAGCGCGCCATCGGCGCCGACGTCGTCAAGTCGGTCACGCCCGGCCAGATGGTCGTCAAGATCGTCCACGACGTCCTCGTCGAGACGCTCGGCGCCAACGCCCAGACCATCGACCTGAACGCCCCGGCCCCGGTCGCCATCATGATGGTCGGCCTGCAGGGCTCGGGTAAGACCACCACCACCGCCAAGATCGCCAGGCGCCTGTCGGAGAGGCAGAAGCGCAAGGTGCTGATGGCCTCGCTTGACACCCGCCGCCCCGCCGCCCAGGAGCAGCTCAAGGTGCTCGGCGAGCAGATCGGCGTCGACAGCCTGCCCATCGTCGCCGGCCAGACCCCGGTGCAGATCGCCCAGCGCGCCATGCAGGCCGCCCGTCTCGGCGGCTACGACGTGGTGATGCTCGACACCGCCGGCCGCCAGTTCGTCGACGAGGCGCTGATGGTCGAGATGGCGGAGATCGAGACGGCCGCAAGCCCGCACGAGGTGCTGCTGGTCGCCGACGCGCTGACCGGCCAGGACGCCGTCAATCTCGCCCGCGCCTTCGACGAGCGCCTGGCGCTGACCGGCATCGTGCTGACGCGCCTGGACGGCGACGGCCGCGGCGGCGCGGCGCTGTCGATGCGCGCGGTCACCGGCAAGCCGATCAAGCTCGCCGGCGTCGGCGAGAAGATGGACGCGCTCGAGGACTTCCATCCCGAGCGCATCGCCGGCCGCATCCTCGGCATGGGCGACATCGTCTCGCTCGTCGAGAAGGCGGCCGAGACCATAGACGCCGAAAAGGCCAAGGCGATCGCCGACAAGATGCGCAAGGGCGCATTCGACCTTGACGATCTCGCCGAGCAGCTCAAGCAGATGCAGAAGATCGGCGGCATGCAGGGCGTGCTCGGCATGATGCCCGGCATCGGCAAGATGAAGAAGCAGCTCGAGGGCGCCAATCTCGACGACCGCGTGATCAAGCGCCAGGCCGCGATCATCTCCTCGATGACGCGCCAGGAACGGCGCAAGCCCGACATCCTCAAGGCCAGCCGCAAGAAGCGCATCGCCGCCGGCTCCGGCACCCGGGTCGAGGACGTCAACCGCCTGCTCAAGATGCACCGCCAGATGGCCGACATGATGAAGGCCATGGGCAAGGGCAAGGGCGGCCTTGCCAAGCTGTTCGGAATGGGCGGCGGCATGCCGGCCCCCTCGCCGGAAGAGCTCGCCGCCATTCAGGAAGGCGGCATGCCGAAGCTGCCGCCGATGCCCGGCGGTCTGCCCGGCCTTGGCGCGGGTGGCCTGCCGCCGGGATTCGGTGGACCGGGCGGCCTGCCGGGCCTGCCAAAGGGTTTCATCAAGAAGAAATGACCGGGGCACGCCCCGGAACGCGGCGATCGGGACCTGTCCCGACCGCCAACACCAGGACAATGAAAGCGAAAAGGACCTGAAATGTCTCTGAAGATCAGACTGGCCCGCGGCGGTGCCAAGAAGCGCCCGTTCTACCGCATCGTCGTCGCCGATTCGCGCAGCCCGCGCGACGGCCGCTTCATCGAGAAGCTCGGCACCTTCAACCCGCTGCTGCCGAAGGACCACGCCGAGCGCATCGTCCTCGACGTCGAGAAGGCCAAGGGCTGGCTCGCCAAGGGCGCCACGCCGACCGACCGCGTGCTGCGCTTCCTCGATGCCGCCGGCGTCATGACGCGCCCGGCCCGCAGCAACCCGAACAAGGGCAAGCCGGGCCAGAAGGCGCTCGAGCGCATCGAGTTGAGGCGTCAGGCCGAGGAAGAGGCCAAGGCCGCCGCCGCGGCCCCTGCCGAGACCCCTGCCGAAGCCCCCGCGGAAGAGGCTCCCGCTGAGGAAGCCGCCGCCGAGGCTCCGGCCGAAGAAGCGAAGGCCGAGTGATCGGCCTTTCGGCCGGTTCGGCTCCGATCGGGCTTTGAGGCGAGGCGTCGGGCGGTGGCAGCGGACGGCAAACGGGTCTGCGTCGGCGTGGTCGGCGCGCCACACGGCGTCCGCGGCGAGGTTCGGATCAAGAGCTACACCGCCGAGCCGCTCGATATCGCCGCCTACGGTCCGCTGACGACCGAGAACGGACGGACGGTCGAGATCCTGGGCGCGCGGCTTGCCAAGACCATGGTGATCGCCGCGCTGAAGGGTGTGAACGACCGCTCTGCGGTGGAGGCGCTGAAGAACCAGCGCCTCTATGTCGACCGGGACCGGATGCCGGCCCCGGAAGAGGACGAGTGGTACCACACCGATCTGATCGGGCTCGAGGTCCGCGATCTTGGCGGCGAGACGGTCGGAACGGTGACGACGGTGCAGGATTTCGGCGGCGGTGATCTTCTCGAGATCCGCCTGAAGGGAACCCCGCGGACGGTGTTCGCGCCCTTCACCAGGGCCGTCGTCCCGACCGTCGACGTGGCCGCGGGCTTTTTGACGATCGACCCTCCCGAAGGTCTTTTCGACCAGGAAACGGGGCCGTCGGACGAGGACGAGGACAGGAACGCGCAATGAGCGGATGGCACGCCACCGTGCTGACCATCTATCCGGGAATGTTTCCCGGACCGCTGGGCCATGCCCTGGCGGGCCGCGCGCTCGGGTCCGGCCTGTGGCAGCTCGACGTTCTCGACATCCGCGACTTCGCCACCGACCGCCACCGCACCGTCGACGACACCCCGGCGGGCGGCGGCCCGGGCATGGTGATGAAGGCCGACATCGTCGCCGCCGCGCTCGACGAGGCGGTCGTCACGGGGCCGAAACGGCCGCGCATCCTGTTGTCGCCGCGCGGCAGGCCGCTGACCCAGGCCCGGGTGCGCGACCTGAGCGAAGGCCCCGGCGCGATCCTGCTCTGCGGCCGCTTCGAGGGCGTCGACGAGCGCGTCATCGAGGCCCGCGAGCTGGAAGAGGTCTCGCTCGGCGACTTCGTGCTGTCGGGCGGCGAGATCGCCGCGCTCGCCCTGATCGACGCCTGCGTGCGCCTGCTTCCCGGCGTCATGGGCGCCGAGGACTCCGCGTCCGAGGAAAGCTTCGAGCAGGGCCTGCTCGAATACCCCCACTACACCCGGCCCCAGGTCTGGGAAAACCGGGCGATCCCCGAGGTGCTTCTGTCCGGCGATCACGGCCGCGTCGCCAAGTGGCGGCGGGCCGAGGCAGAGCGGATCACCCGGGAGCGCCGTCCGGACCTGTGGACGGCCTACCGGGCCGTTCAACGTGATGGCGGTAAGGGCCCGGACCGCCCGGCAAGTATCGACAAGTCAACCGGTTTCAAGTAGACGAACGCCAACCCAAGCGCAGGCGGCGGCCCCAAGTGCCCGCGACGCGCGAAGACTTTGAAGGAAGTAATCCGATGAATATCCTGCAGGAACTCGAAAAAGAGCATGCCGCCGCGCTCGCAACCGCCCGCGAGGTACCGGAATTCCAGCCCGGCGACACGCTGCGCGTGAACGTGCGCATCGTCGAGGGCGAGCGCACCCGCGTGCAGGCCTACGAGGGCGTCTGCATCGCCCGCGGCGGCCAGGGCATCAACGAGAGCTTCACCGTCCGCAAGATCTCCTACGGCGAGGGCGTCGAGCGCGTCTTCCCGGTCCACTCGCCGAACATCGAGTCGATCGAGGTGAAGCGGCGCGGCAAGGTACGTCGCGCCAAGCTGTATTACCTGCGCGAGCGCCGCGGCAAGTCTGCCCGCATTCCCGAGCGCGTCGACACCCGCGCCGGCGCCCGGGGCAGCAAGACCCAGGCCAAGCCGGCCGAGCTGACCGCGCTGTTCACGAAGCCGAAGGGCGCCCCCGACGACCTGACCAAGATCAACGGCGTCGGCGAGGTGCTGGTCGAGAAGCTGCACAAGCTCGGCATCACCAAGTTCGACCAGATCGCCAACTTCTCCGACGACGACATCGCCAAGGTCGACGACGTGCTGGATTTCAAGGGGCGCATCGAGCGCGAGGACTGGATCGGCCAGGCCCGCGCGATGATCGCCGAGGCGACCGCTGACGAGGTCAAGGTCGACGAGGCGCCGGCCGCGGACGCCGCCGAGGACGAAAAGAAGGGCTGAGCCCCTTCTCCTGGCGCGACGTTTTGATCGGGCGGCCTTCGGGTCGCCCGTTTCGTTTTGAGCCCCCTTTCGCAGACGACAGGCCCGCGCCATGAGCGATCCGTACACCGAGGCCAACCGCAGGAACTGGGACGAGCGCGTCGGCATCCACCTGCGCGACGCCGGTGCGATCTATCCGATTGAGGCCTTCCGCGCGGGCGCCGATACGCTGATGCCGATCGAGGTCGCCGAGATCGGCGACGTCGGCGGCCGGCGGATCGCCCATCTGCAGTGCCATTTCGGCCTCGACACGCTGAGCCTCGCCCGGCGCGGCGGCGCGGTGACGGGCCTAGACTTCTCGCCGGCGGCCATCGCCGCGGCCCGCAAGCTTGCCGCCGAGACCGGAATTCCGGCGGATTTCGTGGAAGGGGACGTCTACGAGGCCCGCGCGCTGCTGACGGGCGATTTCGACCTGGTCTACGTCTCCTGGGGCACGATCATCTGGTTGCCCGATATCCGCCGCTGGGCAAACGTGGTCGCAAGCCTGCTCAGGCCCGGCGGACGGCTGTACCTGGCCGAGGGCCACCCGTTCCTCTCCCAGTTCGAGGAGGTCGGCGGCAGGCTGGTCCTCGCCTGGGACTGGAAGACGCCGGTCGACCGGCCGCTGGCCTTCGACGACGCCGAAACCTATGCCGGCGACGGCACGGCGCTGAAGACCCCGCGCAGCTACGAGTGGATCCATCCGATCTCCGCCATCGTCACGGCGCTGGTCGATGCCGGGCTGCGGCTCGACTTCCTGCACGAGCACGACGCCGTGCCCTGGGCCGCCGTGCCGATGATGCGGCAGGGCGCGGACCGGCTGTTCCGCTTGCCCGAAGAAAGCGCCGGTCCGCCGCTGGCGTTTTCGCTTGGCGCGACCAGGACCGTTTGACGACGCAAATCATTGCCGTTTGCCCCTATCGACAGTATCTTCCGGCCATGCGCGCGACTGAAACGCACTTGCGGAGACCGAGCGTCCCCGGCCGGGCCATCCGTGGCCGCGGGTCTCGCGGCCTCGTGCCCGGCTGTCCGGGCGCGGCGCCGCTGCACGACCATGCGTTGCTGCCGTGGCGTTTCCACGCGCTGCTGCGCGCCGCCGACAGCATCCTCTGAACCGGGTTTCACGGCCGCTCCCCGGCCGTATCCAACGCCTGCTCGTCAACCTGCGGGCACCCCTGATTTGCGACGGAACGAGAAAACCATGTCCAAGCCGAGAACCCTCTACGACAAGATCTGGGACGACCATCTGGTCGACGAGCAGGAAGACGGCACCTGCCTGCTCTATATCGACCGCCACCTGGTTCACGAGGTGACGAGCCCGCAGGCCTTCGAGGGCCTGCGCCTGAACGCCCGCCAGGTGCGCGCGCCGCAGAAGACGCTGGCCGTGGTCGACCACAACGTGCCGACCACCGACCGGAGCCACGGCATCGACGATCCGGAATCGGCGCTGCAGGTCGAGACCCTGGCCAAGAACGCCAGCCAGTTCGGTGTCACCTATTTCGACGAGAACGATATCCGCCAGGGCATCGTCCACGTGATCGGCCCCGAGCAGGGCTTCACCCTGCCCGGCACCACCATCGTCTGCGGCGATTCCCACACCTCGACGCACGGTGCCTTCGGCGCGCTCGCCCACGGTATCGGCACCTCGGAGGTCGAGCACGTGCTCGCCACCCAGACGCTGATGCAGCGCAAGGCGCACAACATGAAGGTGCAGGTCGACGGCACGCTGCCGGACGGCGTCACGCCGAAGGACGTGATCCTCGCCATCATCGGCGAGATCGGCACCGCCGGCGGCACCGGCCACGTCATCGAATATGCCGGCGACGTGTTCCGCGACATGTCGGTCGAGGGCCGCATGACGGTGTGCAACATGTCGATCGAGGGCGGCGCGCGCGCCGGCATGATCGCCCCCGACGAGAAGACCTACGCCTATATCGAGGGCCGGCCGATGGCCCCGAAGGGCCAGGCCTGGGACATGGCGCGCGCCTACTGGGACACGCTGCCGAGCGACGAGGGCGCCGAGTTCGACCGCATCGTCCGCCTCGACGGCAACGCGCTGCCGCCGATCGTCACCTGGGGCACCAGCCCGGAGGACGTGATCTCGGTCACCGGCGCCGTGCCCGATCCCGAGGAGATCGCCGACGAGCACCGCCGCGAGGCCAAGCGCCGGGCGCTCGCCTATATGGGTCTGACGCCGGGCACGAAGATCACCGACATCCGCCCCCAGCGCGTCTTCATCGGCTCCTGCACCAACTCGCGCATCGAGGACCTGCGGGCGGCGGCGAAGATTATCGAGGGCCACACGATCCATCCCGACGTGAACGGCATGGTCGTGCCGGGCTCCGGCCTCGTTAAGGAACAGGCGGAATCCGAGGGCCTCGACAAAATCTTCAGGGCCGCCGGCTTTGACTGGCGCGAGCCGGGCTGCTCCATGTGCCTGGCGATGAACGCCGACAAGTTGGCCCCGGAAGAGCGCTGCGCCTCGACCTCGAACCGCAACTTCGAGGGCCGCCAGGGGTTCAAGGGCCGCACCCACCTGGTTTCGCCGGAAATGGCGGCCGCCGCGGCGATCGCCGGCCATTTCGTCGACGTGCGCGCGTGGCCGAAGGCGGTCTGAGGTCTATATGCGATACGCCCGCGGAGCCGCGCAGCGATAACTCGCGGCTCCGCGGGCAACACTGCCCCCACCATCGGCGCGCATTGCCGAGGGCCAACCGAGCCGAGACACCGCAGCGCGGTGAAACGGCGACGGTGACGCGACAAATTTGTAACATCCCGTGTCAAACCCGTCGCGCCGACACATTTGGCGGCGAATTGACCCCGATCTGTCCACATTTTCGCTTCGATTCGCTTTCATTGCGGCCGGCATCGTTTTCTCGTGACCGGAGACCGACGCGATGCGCGCTGCCGCACTTCTCCTTGCCTTCGCCCTGACGGCCATCGTCCCGGTCGGCGTGCGCGCCGAACCGATGCACGACCTCGCCGACGGCGGGCGCTATCAGCTCATGGAAGTCAACGACAAGGTCGTCCGGCTCGACACCGAGACCGGCGCCTTCGAGCTCTGCCGCATGGAAGCGGACGCATGGTCGTGCACGGTCACCCGTGACCAGCGCGCCGCGCTCGAGGCCCGCATCGCCGAGCTGACCCGCCGGATCGAGGACCTCGAGGCCACGGCCCTTGAAACGAACCGCGCGGCTCGGGTCAGCGCCACGGCGAGCCCGGCGACGCCGGCCCCGGTCGTCGTCGAGCAATTGCCGCTGCTCGCGCAGGCTGCCCCCCAGTCCGCGCCGCAAACCGCGCCTGTCACCGCGACCACCGAGTTCAGCAAGGTCGCCGACATCGTCCCGCCGGTCGAGGTCGGACGCAGCGCGGGCCACCCGATGGTGATCGCGCCGGCGGCACCGGCGCCTCAGAAGCCCGGCCTCGTCGAGCGCCTCGGCAACCTGCTGCCGAATTTCGGCTGGTAGCCGTGGGCTTGCCGCCCCGGCGCCGACACCGTAGCGTCGCCGCATGACCGGTGATCGTCACGACCGCGAGGATGCGCGCCGCGAGAAGGCGCTGAAGGATCTGGAGGACGCCGCCGCCGGGTCGGAGGTGTTCGGCACGTCGGCCTTCGTGCGTCAGGCCGAGAAGGCCAAGGCGCATTTCTCCGGCGCCGACGCGGAGACCGACGACTGGACCGAGATCTGGGGCCGTCGCATTGGCCGCGGCCTGTCGCTGATCGCTTTTTTCGGCCTCCTCATCTACCTTGCCGTCACCTATCTGTAGGCCTGCATATGGACGTCGAAAGAAGCGAGAACACCGGCATGGCGCGCGCGAATCCCTTTTCGGTCTGGCAGGACCGGCAGGCGCCGACGCTGGACGACTTCCAGCGCATGGCCGCCGACGCCTTCGCCAATCTGCCGGGTGCGTTGCGCCAGCTGTGCGGCGACATCGTCATCCAGGTTGCCGAGTTCCCCGACGACGAGGTGCTCGACGATATGGGGCTCGAGACCGCCTACGACCTGCTCGGCCTGTTCCAGGGCACCGGCCTGGCCCATCGCGGCCTGCCGCATACGGGCGAGATGCCCAACATGATCTGGCTCTATCGCCGGCCGCTGATCGATTACTGGGCGGAATCCGAGGAAACCCTCGGCCATCTGGTCACCCATGTGCTCGTTCACGAGATCGGCCACCATTTCGGCCTGTCGGACGACGACATGGAGGCGATCGAGGCGCAGGCCCGGGACTGAGCCGGCCCGACAAGCGGCACGGCCCGCCGGGTTGTTCCGTTTCCCGAAGAATTCTGCTACCCGTCGCCGACAGCGTCTTTTCCTCCGGCCGATCGGGAACAATTCGAGCGTGCAGATGCCTTATTTGAGAGCCGCGATCCTGGGTGCCGCCGCAACGGCGGTGTTGCTGCTTGCCGGCTGCGGCGTCAAGCCGTCGCAGCTCCAGCCACCGGCCGATACCGAGGCCTCCGAGATACGCGATCCGAACATCAAGAAGGCGCCGCCCAAGGACGGCACGAAACCGGACAAGCCGTTCATTCTCGACGGCCTGCTGATGTAGCGGCCCTTTCGGGCGGCGTACCTGCGGACACAGACCCATGCATCACTTCGATTACCGGCAGGGCGTCCTCCATGCCGAGGGCGTGCCGGTGCCAGAGATCGCGGCGGCGGTCGGAACGCCGTTCTACTGCTATTCGACGGCGACGCTGGAACGGCACTACCGCGTCTTCACCGAGTCTCTGGCCGGCGTCCCGGCCATGGTCTGCTACGCCATGAAGGCCAATTCCAACCAGGCCGTGCTCGCCACGCTGGCCCGGCTCGGCGCCGGCATGGACGTGGTCTCCGAGGGCGAATTGCGCCGCGCCCGCGCCGCCGGCGTTCCCGGCGAGCGCATCGTCTTCTCCGGCGTCGGCAAGACGGCACGCGAACTCAGCCACGCGCTCGACGAGGACATCTACTGCTTCAACATCGAATCCGAGCCGGAACTGGAGTTGCTCTCCGAGATCGCCGCCGCGCGCGGACAGACGGCGCGCGTCTCGATGCGCATCAATCCGGACGTCGACGCCAAGACCCACCGGAAGATCGCCACCGGCAAGTCGGAGAACAAGTTCGGCATCCCCTGGGCCCGCGCCGTCGACGTCTACGCCCGCGCCGCCGAGCTGCCCGGCATCCGGGTCACCGGCATCGACCTGCACATCGGCAGCCAGATCACCGATCTCGGCCCGTTCGAGGATGCCTTCACCCTGTTGCGGGAGCTGATCGGCACGCTGCGCGCCGAAGGCCACGTCATCGAGCATGTCGATCTCGGCGGCGGTCTCGGCATTCCATATGTGGCGGGCAACACGCCGCCGCCGCTGCCGGCCGACTACGGCAGGATCATCCATCGGCACCTGGCCGAGCTCGATTGCCGCGTCATCGTCGAGCCGGGCCGGCTGATCGCCGGCAACGCCGGTATGCTCGTCACCAGCGTGATCTACGAGAAGCACGGCGCCGACAAGACCTTCGTGATCGTCGACGCGGCGATGAACGACCTGATCCGCCCGACGCTCTACGAGGCCCATCACGAGATCGTGCCGGTCGCCGAACCCGCGCCGGACGCCGTGCGGCAGGCCGTCGACGTGGTCGGCCCCGTCTGCGAGACCGGCGACTATCTCGCCCACGACCGGGCGCTGCCGCCGCTGCGGTCCGGCGCGCTGCTCGCGATCATGTCGGCGGGCGCCTACGGCGCGGTCCAGGCCTCGACCTACAACACCCGCCTGCTGGTGCCGGAAGTGCTCGTGAACGGCGACCGGTTCGTCGTCGTCAGGCCGCGCGGCACCTATGAGGACCTGATCGGCCTCGACCGCCTGCCGGACTGGCTATAGCCCGGTCTCACGCCCGGGGGTTCACAAACGCCTGATTGGCGCCATCTTGCCGTTTGAGACTATGCTGACGCTGTGCCGCGAAAGCGGGCGGACCCATGTCCGCGACCAGCAGTGTCCGTGACCATATGCCGATCGTGCCCTAGATTAGGGATCCCGGATCCGGGATATTCCCATTCGGGGCGACGCGACCGGGAAGGATGAACCGTTGGCCGACTCCCGAGAACGGCGCAGCGACGCCGGCGACAAGGCGACGTCAGCACGCAGGCTGATCCAGGGCGCGATCCGCCGCGCCGCGGCTGCGATCGCCTTCGAACGGCTGTGGCCCGCCCTGTTGCCGGCGGTGACCGTCATCGCCGTCTACTGCATCGTCTCCTGGCTTGGCCTGTGGATTTCGCTGCCGCCCTATATCCGTCTCGGCGGCCTCGCCCTGTTCGTGCTCGCCTTCCTGGCATCGCTCTGGCCGCTGGCCCGTCTGCGCCTGCCGCGCCCCGGTGAGGCGCGCCACCGCGTCGAGACCGCGACCGGCCTCTCCCATCGCCCGCTCACCGCGCTCGAGGACCGGCTCGCCGGCACCCATCCTTCCGGCGCCGCTGCCGATGCCGCCACCGAGCGCCTGTGGGCCGCCCACCGGGCCCGCGCCGCCGCAGGCATCGGCCGGCTGTCGGCGGGCATGCCCGCCCCCCGCGTCGCCGCCCGCGATCCCTATGCCCTGCGCGCCATCGTCGTCCTGCTGTTCGTCGTCTCGCTCGCCTGGGCGGGCCCCGACTGGGGCGGCCGGCTGCTGTCGGCCGCGGCCCCCGTCGGCCCGGACGAGGCCCAGATCGCCCGCATTGACGCCTGGGTGTCGCCGCCGCGCTATACCGGCCGTCCGCCCGTTCTGCTAACCGGCAGCGGCGCGCGGCGCGAGGAAGGGCTTGGCGCGAACGGCGCCGCGCCGGCCCCGATTTCCGTGCCGCAGGGCTCGCAGCTCGTCATCCGCGCGCCCGCAGATGCCGGCGTCGCCGTCGCCGCCGCCTTCGGCACGGCCGAATCGGCGCCGGTGCCCGCCGCGGACGTCGAAAGTGCTGCCACCGCGCCGGCGGAGTACCAGATCGCCCTGGACGAGAACGGCTCCGTCAACGTCAGCCTCGACGGACATCAGGCGCTCGGCTGGCGCTTCGAGGTCATCGCCGACCGCCCGCCGTCGATCGCCTTCGCCCATCCGCCCGACTTCACCGCCACCCAGGCGTTGCGGCTGAACTACACGGTCAGCGACGATTACGGTGTCGTCGGCGCCGACGCCCGCTTCGAACCGCTCGACCCCCGGCTCGCCGACGCCGACCCGCTGGTTCCCCCGCCCGACTTCCCGCTGTCGCTGCCGCAGTTGCGGGCCCGGTCCGGCGCCGCCCAGACCATCAAGGAGCTGTCGAGCCATCCCTGGGCCGGCTCCAAGGTGCGGCTTCGCCTGGTCGCCCGCGACGACGCCGGCCACGAGGGCCTGAGCGATCCCGTCGAGATCACCCTGCCGCAGCGCCGCTTCTACGAGCCGCTGGCCCGCGCCATCGTCGAGCAGCGCCGCAACCTGGCGCTCGACCGCAATGCCGTGCCGATGGTCGCCGGCGCCCTCGACGCGCTGGCCCTGGAGCCGGAGAAGAATGTCGGCGACTACGGCGTCTATCTGGGCATGCGTTCGGCGTTCTGGCGGCTGCGTGCCGGCGACGGCAGCGAGGAGACCCTGCGCGGCGTGATCGACCAGCTCTGGGAGGTCGCGCTGCAGATCGAGGACGGCGACCTGTCGCTGGCGGCCGAAGACCTGCGCGCCGCCCAGGAACGGCTGATGCAGGCGCTCGAGAACGGCGCCTCCGACGAGGAGATCGAGCAGCTGATGGCGGAGCTGCGCGAGGCGCTCGACGAGTTCCTGCGCGAGCTCGCCCAGCGGGCGATGGAGAACCAGGATCAGGCCCAGCAGATGCCGATGGATCCGAACGCCCAGACCTTCAGCCGCAACGACCTGCAGCGCCTGCTCGACGCCATCGAGAACATGGCGCGCTCCGGCGCGCGCGATTCGGCCCGGCAGATGCTGAGCGACCTGCGCAACCTGCTCGAGAACCTGCGCAACGGCCGCATGCAGCCCGGCCAGATGCAGTCCGGCCCGATGGGCGAGATGCTCGACGAGCTCGCCGACCTGATCCGCCGCCAGCAGGAGCTGATGGACCAGACCTTCCAGCTCGACCAGCAGGGACAGCAGCCCGGTCAGGGCGAGCGTGGCCAGGGCGAACGCGGTCAGGGCCAGCAGGGCGAAGGCCAGCAGGGTCAGGGCGGCGACCAGCTGGGCCAGCTCGGACAGGGCCAGGGCGAGCTGCGCGAGGCGCTGCGCCAGCTGATGGAGAAGCTGAAGGAGCTCGGCGGCCAGCCCGGCAACGAGCTCGGCCAGGCCGGCGAGGCGATGGGCGAGGCCGAACAGTCGCTCGGCCTCGGCGATACCGGCGACGCGCTGGACCAGCAGGGCCGGGCGCTCGACAACCTGCGGCGCGGCGCCCAGTCGATGGCCGAGGCGCTGGCGCAGGGCATGGCCCAGGGCATGGGAATGGGCCAGCCGGGGCCGAACGGCCGCCAGCGCACCGATCCCTTCGGCCGCCCGCTGCGCACCGAGGGTCCGGACTACGGCGTGACGGTCAAGGTTCCCGACGAGATCGACGCCCAGCGCGCCCGCGAGATTCTGGAGGAACTGCGCCGCCGCCTGTCGGATCCGCTCCGGCCGCGGCTGGAAAAGGACTATCTGGAGAGGCTGCTCGAGCGGTTCTGAACGTCGGCCAGGTCGTCTGCGAACACGTCCCTGACGCGGACGCGGATCTCGGCGAGCGTGAACGGCTTCAGCACCACGTCATGGACGATCTCGTCGAGCCCGTCGGCACGTTCGCGCTGATTGGCATAGCCGGTCATCAGCATCACCGGCACCTCCGGCCGCTCCCGCGCCACGTTGAGCGCCAGCGCAATGCCGTCCATCACCGGCATGACGATATCGGACAGGACCAGACCGGCGCCGCGCGCAGGTCCCCGCAACAGGTCGAGCGCCTCGGCGCCGTCCGTCGCCTCCTGGACCGCGTAGCCGTCGATCTCCAGGGCGCGGCGCACGAAAGTGCGCACGCCGTCGTCGTCGTCGACCAGAAGGATCGTCTCCATCCGTCCCGCTCCCTATCAGCCGTTCGTCTGGTCGCCATCGTCGGGGGCACCAACGTCCGGGACGCCAACGTCCGGAACGCCAGCGTCCAGGGCGCCATCATCCCCGGCGCGCCCTTCCACGATGCCGACGAACGGCAGCTCCCGGAACGCGTGCGCCACGTCCATGCCGTAGCCGACGACGAACAGGTCGGGACAGGAAAAGCCGACGAAATCAGGGTCGATGTCGGCCGCCCGCTTGCCGGGCTTGTCGAGCAGGACGCAGGTCAGGACGGTATCGGCGCCGCGTGCCGCGAGCAGGTCCTTGGCATAGGCAAGGGTGCGCCCCGATTCGAGAATGTCGTCGACCAGGATGACGGTGCGGCCCTTCACGTCGCTGTCGATGTCGCGCAGCACCGTGACCCGGCCCGACGATTCGGTGCCGGCGCCATAGCTCGACAGGCTCATGAACTCCACTTCCGGCGACAGGCCGGCGGTATAGAGCGCGCGCAACAGGTCGGCGGCGAAGACGAAGCTGCCCTTGAGGATGGCGATGACCAGCGGCCGCGGTCCGGCGCGGGTGCCTATCTCCTGCGCGATCTCGCCGTTGCGGGCGGCGATCTCCTCCGGCGAGTACAGCACCCGGATGCGATGGCCGCCCCGTTCGATCGTCGTCAATTGCCGAGCTCCACAATCCGTCTGTCGCGCTCCATGAAGCGCAGCTGCAAATCGTCCGCGCCCCGCGGCGGCGAGGCGAGCCGGGTGCGGAAGGTCATCGCCGCGTCGGGGTCGAGCACCCGTTGCCGCGGCTCCAGCGTCCAGGCGTACAACTCGTCGCCGCCGTCGGTCCGCAGAGAGAAGCGCAGCGCGGGCACCGGCATCGCCCGGTCGCGGATGTTGAGGATCTCGCCCTCGATGATCAAAACCGGCACTCCGTCCTCGAAATCGCGCCGCTGCGCGACGTTGCCGAACTCCAGTCCGCGCAGGTTTACCGGAAATCCGATCGCGGAGTACAGACCGGCTGTGGACGGCAGTGTCCGCACCACGTCCTCGCGGTAGTGGAACGCGGCGACGAGACCGGCCAGGACACAGCCGAACACGAACGCGTCGAGGCCACGTCCGCCGCGGCCCCGGTAGCGGATTTTGGGCCGGTTGCCGGCATGTTTCGCCGCGAATCGCGCGCGCGCCTCGGCGGCGTGCTCGATCGGGTTGAGGTCGGTTTCACCGGCGGCCGCAGCGCTGTCGGCGCCGCCGTCGTCGACAATGCGCGCGCCGAGCGGCTCGGCCTGTGATTCGGCACGCACCCGCTCGCCGGTCTGCGGCTCCTGGACCCGGTCGGCCCGGCTCGGCGGCGGCGGCGCATCCTCGTCCGGTTCCGGCGGCAGGACCATCGGCTCGGACGTATAGGCGACCGCATGCCAGACATTCCGGCACTTTACGCAGCGCACCGAGCGGCCGTCGGGCGGAAACGTCGCACCGTCGACATCGTAGCTCGTATTGCAGTTCGGACAGGTTATTTTCATAGAAACCCGCGTGCGGCACGGCGAACGTCGCCCGCTCCGGGCGTCCGGCGTGCACATCCACCTCGCCGGATTATGATTAATGAAGCGTTAAGGGCCGGTCTGCGAAGGTTCGTCGATCCGGTCGCGCCAGCGGCAGCCCAAGGGCTGCCGCCGGTACCGCCCCAACACCGATCGGGGCCATGAGATCGGTCCGGGAGCCCGTGAATTGATCCGTTTCGAGAATGTCGGGTTGCGCTATGGCATGGGGCCGGAGGTCCTGCGCGATGTGTCGTTCGCCATAGAGCGCGGCTCGTTCCAGTTCCTGACCGGGCCGTCGGGCGCAGGCAAGACGTCGCTGATGCGGCTGCTGTTTCTCGCGCTGAAGCCGACCCGCGGCCTGATGTCGCTGTTCGGCCACGACGTCGCCACCCTGTCGCGCACCGACCTGCCGACGCTGCGGCGCCGGCTCGGCGTCGTGTTCCAGGATTTCCGGCTGCTCGACCACCTGTCGACCTACGAGAACGTCGCACTGCCCCTGCGCGTGATCGGCAAGGAGGAGACGTCCTACCGCACCGACGTCGTCGAGCTTCTGCACTGGGTCGGCCTCGGCCATCGGGTGCACGTCCATCCGCCGGTCCTGTCCGGCGGCGAGAAGCAGCGCGCCGCGATCGCCCGCGCGGTGATCACCCAGCCGGAATTGTTGTTGGCCGACGAACCGACGGGCAATGTCGACCCGACCCTTGCCCGCCGGCTGCTGCGCCTGTTCATGGAGCTGCACCGGCTCGGCACCACGGTGGTGATCGCCACCCACGATATCGGCCTAATGGATCAGTATGATGCGCGCCGCTTCGTTCTGAACGAAGGCCGCGTGCATATTTACGACTAGAAGGAACGGACAGGCTGACATGGCCATTCCGGCGGAACGCGACGATCTGAACGACGAGACCGACCGGTCCGATGTCTACGACGGCTTCGGTCCCTCCGCCGCGATCGTGCCTGCCTCCGGCGTCTCCGGCCGGGCGCTGTTCTTCGTGCTCGCCATCATGTCGTTTTTGGCCTGCATCACCGTCGGCACCGTCACCGTCATCGCCTCCGCCGCGGCCGACTGGCGCTCCGACATTTCCGGAGAGATCACGGTGCAGATCCGCCCGCTCGACGGCGTCGACACCCTTGCCGCCATCGACAAGGCGCTCGCCGTCATCCTCGAGACGGACGGCATAGAGTCCGCCCGGGCCCTGTCGGAACAGGAGCTGCGCGACCTGCTGGAGCCCTGGCTCGGCGCCGGCGTCGATCTGGAGGAGCTTCCGGTCCCGCGCCTGATCGTCGTCGAGATCGACCGCGCCGCGCCGCCGGACTTCGTCGAACTGCGCCAGCGCCTGACCGGCGCGGTGCCGGCGGCGAGCCTCGACGATCACCAGCTCTGGCAGGGCCGGCTTGCGGTGATGGCCAACACGCTGGCGGTCAGCGGCGCCGCGATCCTGGTCCTGGTCCTGGTCGCCACCGTCCTGTCGGTCGTGTTCGCCACCCGTGGCGCCATGGCCACCAATCGCGACATAGTCGAGGTCCTGCATCTGGTCGGCGCCAAGGAGGCGTTCATCGCCCACGAATTCGAGCGCCATTTCCTGCGGTTGGGCTTTCGCGGCGGGCTTGCCGGCGGCATCGCCGCCACCATCGCCTTCGGCGCCGTCCGCTGGATTTCGGCCCAGTTCACAGCGACTCCGGCCGGAGATCAGTTCGACGCCCTGTTCGGCGGCATCTCGATCGGCTGGGCCGCCTTCGTCGGGATCGCCCTCACCGTCCTGCTCGTAGCGGCCCTGACGGCGATGAGTTCGCGGCTCACCGTCTTCCATTTCCTGAAGGTTTTTGACTAGGAAGGCGTTTGAATCACGGTCCGCCGCGGCCCTTGCCGTGGCCACGCCGCATTTCTTAGTATCCTCCGGGGACGGAATGGTAGACAGCGACCGCAGCGAACTGCCTTTGGAGGGTGCCGACCGGGCAGGTCCGGCGCACGGCGTTCGCGCGCCCGGGCGCCATCGCGGGCGCCGTATCGCCTCGGTGGCGATGGGCGGCCTTCTGATCGGCGGCGCCATTGCCTTCACCATCGGCTTCGTCCATTTCGTCCTCAATGTCGGAGCGATCGAGAAGCCGCGCCCGGCCGAACGGGCCGACGCCATCGTCGCGCTGACCGGCGGGGCCGACCGCATCACCGACGCGATCCAGCTCCTGGGCGAGGGCCGCGCCCGGCGGCTGCTCATCTCCGGCGTTCATCCCAGCACCTCGCGCGAGACGCTCGCCAGCATGACGCCGGGCCGGACGCAATTGTTCGATTGCTGCGTCGATTTGGGCCACGCCGCGCTGAACACCGTCGGCAACGCCAAGGAGGCGCGCGACTGGGCCCGCTTCAACGGCTTCACCTCGCTCATCGTCGTCACCTCCAGCTACCATCTGCCGCGCAGCCTCAACGAAATCAGCCGCGAGATGCCGGAGGCCCGGCTGATTCCCTATCCGGTCGTCACCGACCGAATGCAGATCGGGGACTGGTGGCACAATCCCGGCACCACGCGGCTGCTGCTGGCCGAATACGTCAAGTACCTGATGTCGATGGCGCGTCTGCGGCTCGGCGGGCCCGATACCTCGCTCGAGGCGGCGCGCGCCGACGCCTCGGGCGCCGGCGGCTGAGCGCCGGTCGGCGGCTTTCGAAGGCATACCGCGTGGTCCTGCGCTCGCTCCTCTTCAACCTGGCCTTCTACGTCAATCTCGTCCTGTGGATGGTCGTCTGCCTGCCGCTGATCGTCCTGCCGCGGCGGGCCCTGCGGCCGTTCATGCACGCCTGGGCGAAAAGCTCGATCTGGCTGCTGCGCGTCGTCGCCGGCACGCGGCTAGAAGTCCGCGGCGCGCCGGAGCGATTCGACGGGCCGCTGCTGGTCGCCGCCAAGCATCAGTCGCTGTTCGAGACCTTCGCGCTGCTGCACTGCTTCGCCGACCCCGCCTTCATCCTGAAGCACGAACTGACCCGCATTCCTCTGTTCGGCTGGTGGATCACCAGGATCGGCATGATCGCGGTCAGGCGCGACAAGGGCGCGCGGGCGCTGAAGGACATGGGCCGCGACGCGCGCGTGCAGGCGGAGTCCGGCCGCCAGGTGCTGATCTTTCCCGAAGGCACGCGCCGTGCGCCCGGCGACGACCCCGCCTACAAGGTCGGCGTCGTGCTGCTCTACCAGGAGATGGGCGTTCCCTGCCTGCCGGTGGCGCTCAATTCCGGCCTCTACTGGCCGCGCCGCAAGTGGCAGCGCTATCCGGGCACGATTCTCGTCGAGTTCCTGGAGGTGCTGCCCGCCGGCCTGCCGCGCAAGGAATTCCTGGCGCGGCTGGAAACCGCGATCGAGACCGCATCGGACCGGCTGCTTGTCGAGGCGGCGCGGGCGCCCCACCCGCCGCCGCTGCCGGAGACGGCGAGGAAACGGCTGCAGGCCATCGGCGAGGCCGAGGCCCGGTAGTCGCCGGAAAATCCATCACGAACCTCTGCATGGGAGTGCGCACATGAGCGAATTGACCGGAAAGGCCGCGATCGTAACCGGGGCGAGCCGCGGCATCGGCGCCGCCGCGGCACGGGAACTGGCGAAACGCGGGGCCGCCGTCGTGCTGGCGGCCCGTTCGAGCCGGGAGATCGCGGGTGTCGCGGAGGACATCGTCGAGAACGGCGGCCGGGCGATCGCCTGGACATGCGACGTCTCGCGCTACTACAGCGTCGTCGATACCGTCGAGACCTGCCGCAACGAGTTCGGCCGCCTCGATATCCTCGTCAACAATGCCGGCGTCATCGAGCCGATCGCCCGGATCGCCGAGTCCGACCCGGTGAAATGGGCGGACGCCGTGGACGTCAACCTGATGGGCGTCTACCACGGCCTGCGCGCCGCCATTCCGGTGATGCAGGCGCAGGGAGGCGGCACGATCGTCAACATCAGCTCGGGCGCGGCCACCAGCCCGCTCGAGGGTTGGAGCCACTACTGCGCGACGAAGGCGGCGGTGCTGTCGCTGACCGGGTGCGCCGACAAGGAATACCGCGACCACGGCATCCAGGTCGTGGGCCTCAGCCCCGGCACGGTGGCGACCGACATGCAGGTCGCCATCAAGGCCTCGGGCATCAACCCCGTCAGCCAGCTCGACCCGTCGGTGCACATTCCCACCGAATGGGTTGGCCAGGCGATCGCCTGGCTCTGCGAGGGCGGCGCGGCCGACTTCCTCGGCACCGACGTCTCGCTTCGCTCCGAGGACATCCGCAAGGCGGTCGGCCTGCCGGTGGCATAACGCCGGTCCCGGATCGCGCGAGGGGCCGGGACACCAAATCGGCCCCTTTCGGCCGGCCCACGGGGGCCTTTGCGGCGGCAAGATAGTACAAACCAAGAACATTCATTGACCTTAAACGTCTTTGGCCCGATATTGGTAAGGTCGGGAACGATGTCCCGACGCGCGACGAGTGTTCGTCATGGCCCGCAGGACATCCGGCGGCGACGCCCGGAACCCATCGCCCATCGTCCCCTCGCCCATCGCCGGCGAGATCTGGGACATGAAGTACCGCCTGCGCGACGAGAGCGGCGCGCCGGTCGAGAAGACCGTGTCCGACACCTTTCGCCGCGTGGCAGACGCGGTCGCGGCGGCGGAACCGGCGAAATCCCGCAGGACCTGGGCGAAACGCTTCCGCGAGATGCTGGAATCCGGTGCCTTCCTGCCGGCCGGCCGCATCCTCGCCGGCGCCGGCACGGGCCGCAAGGTGACGCTGTTCAACTGCTTCGTCATGGGCGCGATCCCCGACGACCTCGACGGCATCTTCACCAACCTGCGCGAGGCCGCGCTGACCATGCAGCAGGGCGGCGGCATCGGCCACGACTTCTCGACGCTGCGGCCGAAGGGCGCGCTGGTGAGGTCGATTGGCGCCGATGCCTCCGGCCCGGTGAGCTTCATGGAGGTCTGGGACGCCATGTGCCGCACCATCATGTCGGCCGGCCACCGGCGCGGCGCCATGATGGGCACGCTGCGCTGCGATCATCCCGACATCGAGCTGTTCATCGACGCCAAGGCCGACGCCGCCAGGCTCAGGATGTTCAATCTCTCGGTCCTCGTTACCGACGCCTTCATGACGGCGGTCGAGGCCGACGCCGACTGGGACCTCGTCTTCGCCGGCATGGTGTACCGGACGGTCCGGGCGCGGGCGCTGTGGGACCGCATCATGCGCTCGACCTACGACTATGCCGAGCCCGGCGTGATCTTCATCGACCGGGTGAACGCCGAGAACAATCTCGCCTATTGCGAGACGATCCACGCCACCAACCCCTGCGGCGAGCAGCCGCTGCCGCCCTATGGCGCCTGCCTGCTCGGCTCGGTCAACCTGGCCCGCCTGGTCGTCGACCCGTTCGGCGACGCCGCCCGCCTCGACACCGGCCGGCTGGCGGAGGCGGTCGCCGTCGCCATCCGCTTCCTCGACGATGTCGTCGACATCTCGCGCTATCCGCTGGAGGCGCAGGCGAAGGAGGCGAAGGCCAAGCGGCGCCTGGGGCTCGGCGTCACCGGGCTGGCCGACGCGCTGGCCATGCTCGGCCTCGTCTATGGCCGCGAGGACGCGGCCAAGGCTGCCGGCGATTGGATGCGCGTCATCCAGAATGCCGCCTATCGCGCGAGCGCGCAGATCGCCGCCGAAAAGGGCTGCTTCCCGCTGTTCGACAGGACGCCGTACCTGAAGAGCCCGACGGTCGCCCGGCTCGACCCGGACGTGCGCGCGGCGATCCGCGCGAACGGCCTGCGCAACTCGCACGTCACCTCGATCGCCCCGACCGGCACCATCTCGCTGTTCGCCGACAACGTCTCCTCCGGCATCGAGCCGATCTTCTCGCTGTCCTACCGCCGGGCCGTGCTGATGCCCGACGGCAGCCGCCGCGACGAGGAGGTTAGCGACTATGCCTGGCGCCTCTACCGGGCCAGGGCCGGCGGGGACGCGCCGCCCGAGCCTCCGGAGGCCTTCGTCACCGCCCAGACGCTCGACCCGGACGCGCATCTCAGGATGCAGGCGGCGCTGCAGCCCTATGTCGATTCCTCGATCTCCAAGACCATCAACGTGCCGCGCGAGATCTCCTTCGAGGCCTTCAAGGACGTCTATGCCCGCGCCTACGCGCTGGGCCTGAAGGGCTGCACCACCTACCGGCCGAACCCGGTGACCGGCTCCGTCCTCAGCGTCGGCGAGGCGGTGTCCGCCGAGGGGGCGCCCGCCGAAGACAAGCAGACGAGCCTGCCGCTGCCCGCGCCCGCGGTTCCCGTGGCGGCGCGGGAGGCGGCGCGCGCGGTTCCGCCCGAGGGCGCGGCCGTCGTGCGCCTGACCGAGCCTCTGAAGCGCGACACGATTCTGCCGGGCTTCACCTACAAGCTGCGCTGGCCCGACACCGAGCATGCCTTCTACATCACCATCAACGACATCATCCGCGACGGCCGGCGGCGGCCCTTCGAGATCTTCATCAACTCGCGCAATGTCGAGCACTACGCCTGGACGGCGGCGCTGACGCTGCTGATCTCCGCCGTGTTCCGCCGCGGCGGCGACGTGTCCTTCATCGTCGACGAGCTGAAGGCCGTGTTCGATCCGCGCGGCGGCCACTGGATGAACGGCCGCTACGTGCCCAGCCTGCTTGCCGCCATCGCCGACGTCCTCGAGAAGCACATGGTCGACATCGGCTTCCTGGCGCCCGCGCGCACCGGGACGGGCACGCCTCGGGGCGAGTCGGGCGACAGGGAGGCGGAGGCGGTGATTCCCGAAGGCGCCGGCGCCACCTGCCCGCGCTGCGGCCATCCCAGCCTCTACCATCGCGAGGGCTGCCTCGCCTGCCTTGACTGTGGCTATTCCAAATGCGCGTGACGGTTTGGTGAGCCTGTTATTGCGTTTAGCCAAACACTTCTGCGGTCATGCCGGGACGGGGTCCGGGTAGCCATAAACCCGGTCTTTGCGCCTTGCACGCGGACCTGTGTTGGTGGATTGCCGGGACAAGCCCGGCAATGACACGGAGTGTACGGAGCGATCTCTGCTCGGGCCTTGCTTAAGCCACCCAACGATTGACTCCGCCGCCAAACGGTGGAATCCATATTAGAACAAACATAGAACATTTGCCTTGACACCGGGCGGCGACACCGCTCGCCCGGAACGGAGACCCATTGTGTCGAACGCACCCGAACCCGATGCCCCGCCCGATGGCGACGCTGTTGCCGGTCGCGCCCTGACCGATCGCAACACCGTTGCCGATATCGGCACCCTGCGCGCGCGGATCGCGCGGCTGGAGGCCGGATCCGCTGCCGGCGCGGCCGGGGAACGCACACCTGCGGCGCCGTCGGTGCTGCTCGGGGTCGCCGAACTCGACGCCGTGCTCGGCGGCGGCCTGCGGCGCGGCGCGCTACACGAGGTCCGCTCGGCCGACGCCGACGGGCCGCTCGCCTTCGGCTTCGCCCTGGCGCTCGCCGCCCGCCTTGCCGCGAACCGGCCGGCGCTGATCGTCACCACCGTCGACGGCGCCGGCGAATGGGGCCGGCCCTACGGGCCTGGGCTTGCCGCCTTCGGCCTCGATCCGGGCGGGCTCCTTTTCGTCGAGACGCGCCGGCCGCGCGAGGCGCTGTGGGCGGCGGAGGAAGGACTTGCGAGCCGGGCGCTGTCGGCCGTCGTCGCCGAGATCCGCGGCGACCCGGCCGTCGTCGACCTGACCGCGACGCGGCGGCTGGCGCTCAGGGCCGCCCGGAATGGCGGCACCGCCCTGCTGGTGCGCCCCGGCACCGCCGACGGCCTGAGCGCGGCGCGCACCCGCTGGCGCGTCGCCCCCCTCGCCCTGGCCGGACCGGACGCCGCCGCGTTCGCCCTGCCCCCCGCCTGGGCCCTGCCGCCGCCCGCCTGGGCGGTCGATCTCGAACGCAACGCCGCCCGCCCCGGCGGCCGCTTCGCCCTGACCTGGAGACCCGATGAACGCCTCTTCGCTTCCGCCGACGCCGGCGACATCAGGCCGGCGCTTCCTCGCCCTGCGCCTGCCGCGCCTGCCGGTGGAGCGACTCGCGAAGGAACTCTCGCGCAGGACACCGCCGTCCTCCGCTTCCGCCGAACCGGATAGTGTGCCGCGCGCGGCCCTGCGCGCGGCACCACGTGCCACGATCGCGACCGTCGGCAACGCCACCCGGCTGATGGCAGTCGATACGGCCGCCGCCGATGCCGGCCTCGAGCCGGGCCTGACGCTCGCCGACGCCCGCGCGCGCGTGCCGGCGCTGGACGCCGTCGAGGCCGATCCCGACGGCGACCGCCGCGCCCTCGAAGCCCTCGCCGAATGGACCGGGCGCTATACCCCGCTCGTCGCCCTCGACGCCCCCGGCGGAACGAGCGGCCTCGTGCTCGACATCACCGGCTGCGCCCATCTGTTCGGGGGCGAACAAGCGTTGCTCGCCGACCTGACGGGGCGCCTCGAAGGGCGCGGCCTCACGGTGCAGGCGGCCGTCGCCGACACGCCCGCCGCCGCCCGCGCCGTGGCCAGGACGGCATCCGGCACGATCGTTCCGCCGGGCGGCAACGCGCGCGCCGTCGCCGGATTGCCGGTCGCCACGCTCGACGCCGAGCCGGAAACCGTCTCGATGCTGGAACGGCTCGGCCTGAAGCGCATCGGCCAGCTCGTCGACATGCCGCCGTCCACCCTGGCCGCCCGCTTCGGGTCCGGCCTGCTGACCCGCCTCGACCGCGCGCTCGGCCGCGCCGACGAGCCGCTGTCGCCGCTCAGGCCGCCGCCGGTCTTCGTCGTCGAACGCGTCTTCGCCGAGCCGATCCGGCTTGTCGAGGATATCGAGCGGGTGGCGCGGGCGCTTGGCGAGGGCCTCGCCGAACCGCTGTCGCGTCACGGCCAGGGCGCGCGGCGGCTGGCCCTCACCCTGTTCCGCATCGACAACAAGGCGTTCCGCATCGCGGTCGGCCTGAGCCGGGCGAGCCGCGATCCCGCCCGGCTGGCGGGGCTGCTGATCGAGCGCCTGGGCACCTTCGACCAGGACCTCGATACCGGCGAGGGCATCGAGCGCGTCCGCCTCGCCGCCGAGGCCGTGGAGCCGTTGCAGGCCGCCCAGACCACCGCCGGCGATCTGGCGGGAGAGAGCCGGGCGGAGGATGCCGAGGCGCTCGCCCGCCTCGCCGACCGGCTGACCGCCCGGCTCGGCCACACCCGGGTGGTGCGGCTGGTGCGCCACGAAAGCCATATCCCCGAGCTTGCGGTCACGGCACGCCCCGCCGTGGCCGGCGTCGCGGCCGGCGCCGCCATGTGGCCGCAGCGCGCCGCCCACTGCGATCCCGGCCCCGAGCGCGGCCCCGGGCGCGCGCCGGAACGGCCGCTGCGCCTGCTCGACCGGCCCGAGCCGATCGAGGCGATCGCCGAGGTGCCGGACGGACCGCCAGTGCGCTTCCGCTGGCGGCGCGTGCTGCGCGCCGTCGCGCGCATCGAGGGGCCCGAGCGCATCGCCCCGGAATGGTGGGCCCCGAAACTGTTCAACGGGGAGGCGGAGGCGCTCACCCGCGACTATTTCCGCGTCGAGGACGAGGAGGGGCGCCGCTATTGGGTCTATCGCGCCGGGTTGTACGACCGCGAGACGGTAACGCCGCGCTGGTATCTGCACGGGTTGTTCGGATGAGATCGCCGCCGCCCTACGCCGAGCTTGCCGCGGCCACCAACTTCTCGTTCCTGCGCGGCGCCTCGCATCCGGAAGAGCTGGTCGACCGCGCCGCCGCGCTCGGGCTCGCCGCACTCGGCATCGCCGACCGCAATTCGCTCGCCGGCGTGGTGCGCGCCCATGTGGCGGCGAAGGAGCGCAACCTCCGCATCGTCGTCGGGGCCCGGCTCGTCTTCTGCGACGGCTCGCCCGATATCCTCGCCTGGCCGCAGGACCGCACCGCCTATGGACGGCTGTGCCGGCTGCTCACCATCGGCAACCGCCGCGCCGAGAAGGGCGACTGCCGTCTGACACTCGCCGACCTGTCGGAATGGGGTGAGGGTATCCTTCTCGCGGTTGTACCGGGGGCATCAAGCTATGACGGCTTACTTTTATCTCCGAAAAATAACAATCCGACTAACCAACATCCACCTTCCCTGGAAAATCCCCTGCGGGCGCTGGCCCAGCACTTCCCCGGCGCCGTGCACCTGGCCGCCCGCTTCGCCTATGATGGCGACGACCGCGGAAAACTGGCGGTTCAGGCCGATCTCGCCGCCCGCTGCGGCACGCCGCTGCTCGCCATCAACGACGTGCTCTACCACGCTCCGGACCGCCGCCATCTGCAGGATGTCGTGAGCTGCATCCGTAATCACGCCCCGATTAACAAAGCCGGCTTATTACTGGCGGGCAATGCTGAGCGATTTCTAAAGCCCCCGGCCGAGATGGCCCGCCTGTTCCGGGGCTACCCGGAGGCTGTCTCGCGGATCTCGGTATTGATTAGCCGAATTTCTTTTTCCCTCGATGAACTGCGCTACGCCTATCCGGACGAGCCCACCGGCACCGATCCGACACCGCAGGCGGCATTGATCCGCTTGACCGAAGAAGGCGCGCGACAGCGTTATCCGGAGGGGCTACCCGATAAAGTACGCCACCTAATTGAATACGAGATAAAGCTCATCGGGGAGCTCGACTACGCCCCCTATTTCCTCACCGTGCACGACATCGTCCGCTTCGCCCGCGCGCGCGGCATCCTCGCGCAGGGCAGGGGCTCGGCGGCCAATTCCGCCGTCTGCTTCTGTCTCGGCATCACCGAGGTCGATCCCGCCCGCATGGACCTGCTGTTCGAGCGCTTCATCTCGGCGGAACGGCGCGAGCCGCCCGATATCGACGTCGATTTCGAGCACGAGCGCCGCGAAGAGGTGATCCAGTACATCTACGGGAAGTACGGCCGCGCGCGCGCCGGCCTCGCCGCCACCGTCACCAGCTACCGCGCCCGCTCGGCCGTGCGCGAGGTCGGCAAGGCCTTCGGCCTGTCGGAGGATGCCGTCGGCGGGCTCGCCGGCGCCATCTGGGGCTGGTCGGATTCCGCGATCACCGAAACGGACGTGCGCCGCCGCGGCCTCGATCCCGCCGATGCCTCGCTGGCGAAGATGCTGGCGCTGTCGCGCGAGATCGTCGGCTTTCCCCGCCATCTCTCCCAGCATGTCGGCGGCTTCGTCATCACCAGGGACCGGCTCGACGAGACCGTGCCGATCCAGAACGCGGCGATGGAGGACCGCACCGTCGTCGAATGGGACAAGGACGATCTCGACGCGCTGGGCATCCTGAAGATCGACGTGCTGGGCCTGGGCATGCTGACCTGCGTGCGCAAGGCCTTCGACATGCTTAGGCGCCACTACGACCGCGACCTGACGCTCGCCACCATCCCCGCCGAGGACCCCGCCGTCTACCGCATGCTGCAGCGGGCCGATTCCATCGGCGTCTTCCAGGTCGAGAGCCGCGCCCAGATGACCATGCTGCCGCGGCTGAAGCCGGCGAATTTCTACGATCTCGTCATCGAGGTCGCGATCGTCCGGCCGGGCCCGATCCAGGGCGACATGGTGCACCCCTATCTGCGCCGCCGCCAGGGCCTCGAGCCTGTCGCGTTCCCCGCCCCCTCGCCCGAGCACGGCCCGCCCGACGAACTGGAAAAGGTGCTCGGCAAGACGCTCGGCGTCCCCCTGTTCCAGGAGCAGGCGATGCGCATCGCCATCGTCGCCGCCGGCTTCACCCCATCGGAGGCCGACCGCCTGCGCCGCGCCATGGCCACCTTCCGCCGTGTCGGCACCATCGGCACGTTCCAGGCCAAGATGGTCGAGGGCATGGTCCGGCGCGGCTACGACCGCGACTTCGCCGAGCGCTGCTTCCGCCAGATCGAGGGCTTCGGCGAATACGGCTTCCCGGAAAGCCACGCGGCGAGCTTCGCCCTGCTGGTCTACGCCTCGGCCTGGCTCAAGTGCCACTACCCCGATGTCTTCGCCGCCGCGCTGCTCAACAGCCAGCCGATGGGCTTCTATGCCCCGGCCCAGATCGTCCGCGACGCCATCGAGCACGGCGTCCGCGTCCACCCCGTCGACATCAACCTGTCCGGCTGGGACAACACGCTGGAACCCGAGGGCCCGGACGCGCCGGACGAGCATCCCGTCCCGCCACCCCCCTCTCCATCTCTCCCCCGCAAGGGGGGAGAGGGCCCCATGCCGCAGCCCTCTATACGAACACCGCCATTCGAGGAGCTACCGTCTCGCACAGAAAGCCGTGCTTCCGGGGACCGGCGCGGCGATCGCCCCCCTCCCCCCTTGCGGGGGAGGGACGGGGAGGGGGGTGGCGAAGGCGGGACCGCAAGTCCCGGCTTCGCAGCGCATGGCCACGCCCGCCCCGCCGCGCACGCGCCGGTCTCCAAGGGCCTGCGCGAAAAATCCAGGGCGCTCCGGCGCGACATGACCGACGCGGAGCGGCGGCTCTGGTCGGTTCTCCGGGCCAACCGGTTTCAGGGATATTCGTTTCGCCGGCAGGTTCCGATGGGACACTTCATCGCGGATTTCGTCTGCCATGACCGCCGCCTCGTCATCGAACTCGATGGTGGCCAGCACGGTGAAGCCGGCCATGCCGCCGCCGATGCGACCCGCGACGCCTGGTTCCAATCGCGCGGATACCGGGTACTCCGCTTCTGGAACAACGAGGTTCTGGAGAACCTAGACGGCACACTGCACCGGCTCGCCGAGGCTCTGCGCCTACCCCCCTCTCCAGCTCTCCCCCGCAAGGGGGGAGAGCGGCATATGCCGCCCGGCGATCCCGAAATTGCATCCCCGACGGACGCTGCTGGTCAGGGCATGAGTGAGATGCCCGCCACCATCGGCGACGCGGAACCCCCTCCCCCCTTGCGGGGGAGGGACGGGGAGGGGGGTCGCGAAGGCGGGACCGCAAGTCCCGGCTTCGCAACGCATGGCCACGCCCGCTCCGCCGCGGCGCGTCTCCACCCCCTGCACGCCGACATGCGCGCCGATATCTGGTCGGACCACGCGATCCGGCTCGGCCTGCGGCAGATAAAGGGGATCGGCGAGGAGGAGGCGCGGCTGATCGAGGAGAAGCGCGGCGCGGGCTACGATTCGCTGCGCGACCTGTGGCTCAGGACCGGCCTGCCGGCCAGGACGATCGAACGGCTCGCCGACGCCGACGCCTTCCGCTCGATCGGCCTCGACCGGCGCGCCGCGCTGTGGGCGGCGCGCGGCCTCGACAGGGGCCCGGCCGCCAGCGGGAAGACCGGGCGCCTGCCGCTGTTCGAGGCGGCCGATCACGCGGACCTGCGCCGCGAGCCGGATGTCGACCTGCCGCCGATGCCGCTCGGCGAACAGGTGGTCAACGACTACCGCTTCCTCAAGCTCTCCCTGAAGGCCCACCCGGCGAGCTTCCTGCGCGCGCCGCTTACCCGCCTCGGCGCGGTGCGCCACGAGACCCTGCGGACGACGCGGCCGGGCCGGCGGCTGACGGTCGCCGGCCTCGTGCTGGTGCGCCAGCGGCCGGGCTCGGCCAGGGGTGTCATCTTCATGACGCTGGAGGACGAGACGGCGGTCGCCAACGTCATCGTCTGGCCGAAAGTGTTCGAGCGCTTCCGCGCGCAGGTGATCGGCGCCCGCCTGATCGCCGCCACCGGGCGCCTGCAGAACGAGCAGAACGTCATCCACCTGGTCGCCGAGCGCATCGACGACCTGACGCCGCTGCTCGCCACCCTCGGCGACGACGGCACCGACCTGGAGGCGCTCGCCCGCTGCGACGAGGTGCGCCGGCCGGTTCCCGACATCCACGAGAAGGTCGCCCGCCGCTCCCGCCTCGGCCGGCTGCTCGCCGACGCGCCCGAGCTTGGCGGCGACCTGGAGAAACTCGCCCGGGCGACCCACGCCGTCCTGCCTAAGGGACGCAATTTCCACTGAAGCCGAGATTCAATCCGTCGCCAACTCGGGCTACGCTGCCAGCCGCCACAAAGACGGACCGCTCGCATGCGCCTTGCCACCTTCAACATCGAGAACCTCGGCAGCGACGACGACGATGCCGCCCCGATCGACGAGCGCATCGCGGTGCTGAGGCCCCAGCTCGAGCGGCTGCGCGCCGACATCCTCTGCCTGCAGGAGATCAACGCCAAGACGAAGGTCGCGGGCGTGCGCCGGCCCGTCGACCTGTTCCGCCTCGTCGAAGGCACCGCCTACGCCGACTACACGCTCGACATCACCGCCGGGCTCAAGGGCAGGGGGCCGGCCGACGTCCACAATCTGGCGATCCTCTCGCGCTACCCCGTGCTGGAGCGCGAGGAAATCCGGCAGTCGCTGGTGACGCCGCCGACCTGGATCCGCACCACCGCCGAGCCGGCCGACACCGCGCCCTTCCCCGTCGGCTGGGACCGGCCGATCCAGCGCCTCGTCGTGGAGCTGCCGGGCGGTGCGCCGCTCACGGTCTTCAACCTCCACCTGCGCGCGCCGCTGGCCGCCGCGGTGCCGGGGCAGAAATCCGGCCCCTTCGCCTGGAAATCGATATCCGGCTGGGCCGAGGGCTTCTTCCTGGCGGCCATGAAACGCAGCGGACAGGCGCTCGAGTTGCGGCTGGCGATAGAGCGGATCTTCGATACCGATCCCGACGCCCTGATCGCGGTCTGCGGCGACTTCAACGCCGAGGATCACGATACCGCCCTGCGCATCGCCTGCGCGGCGGAGGACGATACCGGCTCGGGCCGCCTGGCGAGCCGGGTGCTGACGCCGGTGGAGCGCGGGCTTGCCGCCGACCGCCGCTTCACCGTGCTCCATCACGGCCGGCCGCAGGTCCTCGACCACATCCTGGCCAGCCGCGCCCTGTTCGGCCATCTCGAAGAGGTCCGGATCCACAACGAGATGCTGGAGGACGAACTCGTCGCCTACGGCCGCATCGCGCAACCGCCGGAATCGCTGCACGCGCCGATGGTCGCGGAATTTTCGCTTTAGACGAACGGCATGGGTTCCGGATCGCGTCCGGGACATGCGGCTGGTCGCGTGGCACGGAGATGCCCGGATCAAGTCCGGGCATGACGCGCAAAGGGGGCGAGACTTTAGCCCACCCTCCTACGTCATTGCCGGGCCTGACCCGGCAATCTCGGGCCGTATCACGCCACCTTCGCCACGGAATTCGCCCTCTACGCGAACCGCACGAGGCCTATCCTGTGGCATGGCGCCCCCGGCACGACGAGGCGCGTGCCCTGGACTTGATCCAGGGCCCAGACGGTCGCGCCACATAGTCCCCCCTTGAAGCAGGCGCGCGTCCCTATGCCGCCTGCGCCGCCTTGAGCGCCCGCCAGACCCGTTCCGGCGTCATCGGCATGTCGATGTGGACGATGCCGGCGGCGCGGTGCAGCGCGTCGACGACGGCGTTGACCACCGCCGGGCAGGCGCCGATGGCGCCCGCCTCGCCCGCGCCCTTCATGCCCAGAAGGTTGGTCTTGCACGGTACGTTGCGGGTTTCGAAGCCGATGTCCGGGATCACGTCGGCGCGCGGCAGGGCATAGTCCTGCAGGGTCGCCGACAACAGCTGGCCGCTCTCGTCGAAGACCGTGCGCTCCAGCATCGCCTGGCCGATCCCCTGGGCGATGCCGCCATGCACCTGGCCGGCGAGCAGCATCGGGTTGAGCAGCACGCCGAAATCGTCGACCACCGTGTAGGAGACGATGTCGATATGGCCGGTATCCGGATCGACCTCGACCTCGACCACATGGCTGCCGTTCGGATAGGTCGCCTCCGGCGGTGCCCAGCTGTCTGTCTCCTTCATGTTGTCGCCGTCCGCCGCCGCCTTTTCGGCGACCTCGGCGAAGCCCACCGCCCGGTCGGTGCCGGCGATGCGGACCGTGCCGTCGAGGAATTCCAGGTCGCCGACCGCGCTTTCCAGCATGTCGGCCGCCTTCGCCTTGATCCGCTCGCCGAGATTGACGGCCGCCACCGAGACCGCCGCGCCGCCAACCGGGATCGACCGCGATCCGCCGGTGAACGAGCCGTGCTCGTAGGCGTCCGAGTCGCCCTGCACCACGGAGATGTTCTGCGGATCGAGGCCGAGGCGTTCGGCGACGATCTGGGCATAGGCGGTGACGTGGCCCTGGCCCGTCGACTGGGTGCCGACGAAGACCGTGACGCCGCCGTCCCCGTTGAGCGCGACGCGCGCGGTTTCCGCCGCGCCGCCTGAGCACGCCTCGATATAGGTGGCAAGGCCGATGCCGCGCAGCTTGCCGGCCTTCCGGCTCGTCCGCAGGCGGGCGTTGAAGCCCGTCCAGTCGGCCCGGTCCATCGCCTGGCGCAGGTGGCCGTCGAACTCGCCGGAATCGTAGACCTTTCCGGTCGGCGTCTTCCAGGGCATCGCCGAGGGCGTGACGAAGTTCTTGCGGCGCAGCGCGTCCGGCTTGATGCCGAGCTCGCGCGCCGCCTTGTCGACCAGCCGCTCGATCATGTAGGCGGCCTCCGGCCGGCCCGCGCCGCGATAGGCGTCGGTCGGCACCGTGTTGGTGTAGACGCCGCGCACCCGCCCGTGGACGGCCTTGAACCGGTAGAGGCCTGGGATCATGCCCGCGCCGACATAGGGAACGAACGGCCCGAACTGGGCGAGATAGCCGCCCATGTTGGCCAGCGTGTCGACCCGCAGGCCGAGAAACCGGCCCTTGGCGTCGAGCGCCAGCTCCGCCCTGGTGAGATTGTCGCGGCCGTGGCTGTCGGCGAGGAAATGCTCGCTGCGGTCGCTGATCCAGGTCACCGGCCGGCCGATCATCTCGGCGGCCACCAGCACCAGCGGATATTCCCGGTAGACGAACAGCTTGGTGCCGAAGCCGCCGCCGGTATCCGGCGTGATGATGTGGAACTTGTCCTTGTCGGCCTTGAAGATCATCCCGGCCAGGACGGTCTTGACCAGGCCGACGCCCTGCGAGCCGCAGATCAGGGTGTAGCGCTCGCTCTGCGGATCGTAGCTGCCGATCGCCCCGCGCGGCTCCATGTAGTTGGTGACGAGCCGGTTGTTGACCAGTTCCAGCGTGACGATCCTGTCCGCTTTGGCGAAGGCCGCGTCGGTCGCGTCCTTGTCGCCGACATGGGCGTCGTAGGCGATGTTGTTCCTGCGCGTCGGCCAGATCTGCGGCGCGCCGTCCTGCAGCGCCGCGGCCATGTCGGCCACGGCCGGCAGCTCCTCGTAGTCGACCATCAGCGCCTCGGCGGCGTCCCGCGCCTCGGCCGGCGTGCGCGCGACGACCATCGCCACCGCGTCGCCGACATAGCGCACCGTGTCGGTCGCCAGGATCGGGAACGGCGGCACCTCGAGCTTGGAGCCGTCGGAGTTCGGCGCCTGGCCGACGCAGGGGCTGGGATTGAGGTGGGCGACGTCGTCGGCGGTCAGCACGGCATCGACGCCGGGCATGGCCTTGACGTCGTCGAGGTTCTCGATCCGGAAACGCGCATGGCCGATCGGGCTTCGCACCAGCTGCGCCCAGGCGCTGCCGTCGGGAACCCTGTCGGCCAGATAGCTGCCCTGTCCGGTGATGAACGCGGAATCTTCCTTGCGTCGCAGCGAGGCGCCAATACCGAATTTCATGGGACATCCTGTTCCGCTCTTGGGAGCCGATGAGCTAGAGGCTAGCGCCGGGCCGGGTTCACGGCAACACCGCCGGCGTACTATCGGGCGTCCCGGGCCGGAACGGTCACGGGTTCACGTTCAGACGTAGCGGAACACCAGGACCGCCCAGACGATGGCGATGCCGAGCGGCGCCCACAGCGGCGGCCCCATCAGCCCGAGCCAGGCCAGGAAGATGAAGGCCGAGCCGAGCAGCGAGATGAACAGCCGGTCGCCGCGGGTGGTATCGAGGCCGAGAATGCCGTGGCGCGGCGCCCCGCCCGGCGATTTCAGCTCCCACACCGTCATCGTCACCAGGCACAGCGCGACGAAGCCGAAGAACGCCGCCGTCGGCCACGTCCACGCCATCCAGCTCAGGCCCATCGTCGCCTCCCGGTCAAACCCGCCCGAGGGCGAAGCCCTTGGCGATATAGTTGCGCACGAAATAGATGACGAATGCGCCGGGAATGATGGTCAGCGTTCCCGCGGCGGCCAGGAGGCCGAGCTCGTAGCCCGATGTCGAGGCCGTGCGTGTCATCGTCGCCGCGATCGGCTTGGCGTCCACCGCCGTCAGCGTCTTGGCGAGCAGCAACTCGACCCAGGAGAACATGAAGCAGAAGAACGCGGCCACGCCGATCCCCGCGGCGATCGTCGGAATGAAGATGCGGGTGAAGAAGCGGCCGAACGAATAGCCGTCCACATAGGCGGTCTCGTCGAGCTCCTTGGGCACGCCCGACATGAAGCCTTCGAGGATCCAAACCGCCAGCGGAATGTTGAACAGCGTGTGCGCCAGCGCCACCGCCAGGTGGGTGTCGAACAGGCCGACCGCCGAATAGAGCTGGAAGAACGGCAGCGCGAACACCGCCGCCGGCGCCATGCGGTTGGTCAGGAGCCAGAAGAACAGGTGCTTGTCGCCGATGAACCGGTAGCGCGAGAACGCGTAGGCCGCCGGCAGCGCCGCGCCGACCGACAGCACCGTGTTGATGGTGACGTAGATCAGCGAGTTGACGTAGCCCATGTACCAGGTCGGGTCGGTCAGGATCTTCTCGTAGTTCTCCAGCGTGAAGTCCGCCGGCCACAGCGTGAACGAGCCGAGGATCTCGTTGGTCGTCTTGAACGACATGTTGACGAGCCAGTAGATCGGCAGCATCAGGAACAGGATGTAGAGGGTCGGGACGAGGAAGCGCATCTGTCTCATTGCTGCGCCTCATTTCTCATCATCAGCGTGTAGAACACCCAGCTCAGAAGCAGGATGATCAGGAAGTAGACCAGCGACATCGCCGCGGCCGGTCCGAGGTCGAACTGGCCGAGTGCGATCTTGACGAGGTCGATCGACAGCAGCGTCGTCGCGTTGCCCGGCCCGCCGCCGGTCAGCACGAACGGCTCGGTGTAGATGTTGAAGGAATCCATGAAGCGCAGCAGGATCGCGATGGTCAGCACCCGCTTCAGCTTCGGCAGCTGGATGTAGCGCAGGATCGCCCAGCCGCGCGCGCCGTCGATCTTGGCGGCCTGATAGTAGGCGTCGGGAATGGAGACGAGGCCGGCATAGGTGAGCAGCACCACCAGCGACGTCCAGTGCCACACGTCCATCAGGATCAGCGTGAACCAGGCCGAAAGGGGCTGGCGGGTGTAGTTGTAGTCGAAGCCCATGCCGTTGAGCATGCGGCCGAGCAGGCCGATGTCGGGCAGCGCGAAGATGTTCCAGATCGCCCCGACCACGTTCCACGGGATCAGCAGCGGCAGCGCCATCAGCACCAGGCAGACCGAAACCCACGGCCCCTTGCGCGGCATCGCCAGCGCGATCGCCACGCCCAGCGGCACCTCGATCACCAGGATCAGGAAGGTGAACAGCATCTGCCGGCCCAGCGCGTCGTGGAAGCGCTCGGACGTCAGCACCTGCTCGAACCAGATGATGCCCGACCAGAAGAAGGTGTTGTCGCCGAAGGTCTCCTGCACCGAGTAGTTGACCACCGTCATCAGCGGGATGATGGCGTTGAAGGCGACCAGCGCCACCACCGGCAGCACGAACAGCCACGCCTTCTGGTTCTCGGTCTTGTTCATCGCTCCAGCCTCATTCCACGATCCAGCCGTCGGCGTAGACCTGCGTGTGCGCGGGGTCGAAACGCAGATGCGCCGCCTCGCCGGGAACCTCGACGCCCTCGCCGATCAGCAGCTTGATCTTCGTGTCGGCGTGCACGGTGTCGACGATGCGGTAGCGGCCGGCGTCGCTGACCTTGGTGATCCGCACCGGAATGCCGCTGTCGGAAAGGCTGACGAATTCCGGGCGGACGCCGAGTTCCAGCCGCCCCGCGCCGCCCGTCCAGGCCCGCGCGTTGTTAGTCTCCACCGCCAGCCCGTCGAGGAAGGCCGTGCCGTCCCTGACCTCGCAGGGCAGCACGTTCATGCCCGGCGAGCCGATGAAATGGCCGACGAAGGTGTGGCGCGGCCGCTCGAACAGGTCCTGCGGCGCCCCGATCTGCACCACCTCGCCCTCGTTCATCACCACCACCTGGTCGGCGAAGGTCAGCGCCTCGGTCTGGTCGTGGGTGACGTAGATCATCGTCACCCGCACCCGCTGGTGCAGCTCCTTGAGCTTGGAGCGCAGCTGCCACTTCAGATGCGGATCGATCACCGTCAGCGGCTCGTCGAACATGATGACGTTGACGTCGGAGCGCACCAGCCCGCGCCCCAGCGAGATCTTCTGCTTGCCGTCCGCGGTCAGGCCCGCCGCGCGCCTGTCCAGCGTGTCGGTCAGGTCGAGCATGCCGGCGATCTCGCGCACGCGGGCATCGACGTCGGCTTCCGCGACGCCGCGGTTGCGCAGGGGAAAGGCCAGATTGTCGTAGACGCTCATGGTGTCGTAGACGACCGGGAACTGGAACACCTGGGCGATGTGGCGCTTGTCCGGCGGCAGCGCGGTCACGTCGGCGCCGTCGAACAGCACCTGGCCCTCGGTCGGCTGCAACAGTCCCGAGATGATGTTGAGCAACGTCGTCTTGCCGCACCCCGACGGCCCGAGAAGGGCGTAGGCGCCGCCGTCCTGCCAGTCGACGTCGAGGCGCTTGAGCGCCCAGTCCGCCTCGCTCGCCGGATTGGCGAGATAGCTGTGGCGCAGCCCCTTCAGCGTGATCTTGGCCATCGCCGCGCTAGCCCCTCATGACGCCACGAGGCGGCCGTCCGCCGCAAACAGCATCGCCCGGGAGACGTCGATGAACAGCGGCGCGCGCGAGCCGACCTCGAAGGGGTGGATGCCGTGCGATTCCGACACCCAGGTCGCCTCGCCGATACGGAAATGGATGACGCTTTCCGATCCGCTCAGTTCGGTCACCAGCACCCGGCCCTCGATCGGCACGGGATGATCCCCCCTTTCTCCCGGGGTGACGTGGTGGGGCCTGACGCCCAGCACGTAGTCCCCGTCCTTCAGGTCCGCCTGCGGTCCCGTGGCCTGCCAGGTCGCCGCATCTCCCAGTGTGAACGTGTGTCCCGCCTTGCTCACCGGCGCCACGTTGATCGGCGGGTCGGAGAACACCTTCGCCGTGGTCAGGTCGCGGGGATGGCGGTAGAGCGAGGCCGTCGGCCCGAACTCGGTGACGCGGCCTTCGAACAGCGTCGCCGTGTGCCCGCCGAACAGAAGCGCCTCGGTCGGCTCGGTCGTCGCGTAGACGACGATCGCCTCGCGGTTCGAGAACAGCCTCGGCAGCTCGTCGCGCATTTCCTCGCGCAGCTTGAAGTCGAGATTGGCGAGCGGCTCGTCGAGCAACACCAGATCGGCGTCCTTGACCAGGGCGCGGGCGAGCGCGGTGCGCTGCTGCTGGCCGCCCGACAGCTCGCCGGGGCGTCGGTCCAGCATCGGCGTCAGCTTCAGAAGCGTCGCCATCTCGCGCACCCGCGCGTCGATGTCGGCCTTGCCGACGCGGGCCACCCGCAGCGGCGAGGCGATGTTCTCGTAGACCGTGAGGTTCGGGTAGTTGATGAACTGCTGGTAGACCATCGCCACGTTGCGCTTCTGCACGGGCATGCCGGTCGTATCGACGCCGTTGAACCAGACCGAGCCGCTGGTCGGCCGGTCGAGCCCCGCCATCAGCTGCATCAGGGTCGTCTTGCCGGCCAGCGTCGTGCCCAGCAGGATGTTGAAGCTGCCGGGCTCGAGCGTGAGGTCCGTCGGATGGATGTGAACGTCCGCGCCGACGCGCTTGGTGACGTTCCTGAGTTCGAGTGTCATGGCCGTCGACAGCGTTGCTTAAGGAAGCGCGCGGGCGCAACCCCGAAGGGCGGTGGGACGGGGCGCATCCCGGGATGCGTCCCGAAGATGCGTCCCGTCCGGTCAACGGCCTGAGGCCGTCGGGAGGATTGCCGTTCCGGTCCGGCGACCGGCCGATGAGCCGGTCGCCGCCCCCGGGGCATGGCCCCGGGCAATTCCGCCTTTATTGCGCCGCCCAGCGCGCGGTCAGCTCGTCGTACGAGATCGTCTCGCCCTGCGGCTTCTCGTTGTCGAGCTTCGCCGCGGGACCGTCGGGCTTGCCGAGCCATTCGGACGGGTCCTTGGCCTCGTTCAAGCGCGGTCCGCAACCGCCATAGGTATTGTTGGCTTTGTCGGCGGCTTCCATGCGGGCCATGATCTGGTCCATCTCCCCGGCCAGCCGGTCCATCGCCTCCTGCGGCGTGAACGCGCCCGAGTTGACGTCGCCGATCTGCTGCCACCACAGCTGCGCGAGCTTGGGATAGTCCGGCACGTTGATGCCCGTCGGCGTCCACGCCACCCGGTCGGGCGAGCGGTAGAACTCGACCAGGCCGCCGAGCTTCGGCGCGCGCTGGGTGAAGGAGTCGTGGTTGATCGTGGAGTCGCGGATGATCGTCAGGCCGACCTGGCTCTTCTTCACGTCCACCGTCTTGGAGACCACGAACTGGGCATAGAGCCACGCCGCCTTGCGCCGGTCGACCGGGGTCGACTTGAACAGCGTCCACGAGCCGGTGTCCTGGTAGCCGAGCTTCATGCCCTCCTTCCAGTAGGGCCCGTGCGGCGAGGGCGCCATCCGCCATTGCGGAGTGCCGTCGTCGTCGACGGTGTTGTTGCCCTCGCTCTTGGGCGCGACCATGTTGGCCGTGAACGCGGTGTACCAGAAGATCTGCTGGGCGACGTTGCCCTGCGCCAGCGCCGGCAGCGACTGGTAGAAGTCATAGTCGGCGGCGCCGGGCGGGGCGTACTTGCGCAGCCACTCGTCCCATTTGCGGATCGCGTAGACCGAGCCGGGCGCGTTGGTGCCGCCGCCACGCGAGACCGAGGCGCCGGACGGGTTGCACGTGCCTTCCTCCATGCGGATGCCCCACTCGTCGATCGGCCGTCCGTTCGGCAGGCCCGGCGAGGTGGAGCCGGCCATCGACAGCCAGGCGTCGGTCATGCGCCAGCCGAGATCCGGCGCGCGCTTGCCGTAGTCCATGTGGCCGTAGACGCGGACGCCGTCGATTTCCTTGATGTCGTTGGTGAAGAACTCGGCGATGTCCTCGTAGGCCGACCAGTTCACCGGCACGCCGAGGTCGTAGCCGTATTTGGCCTTGAACTTCTCCTTGATGTCGGGACGGTCGAACCAGTCCTTGCGGAACCAGTACAGGTTGGCGAACTGCTGGTCGGGCAGCTGCCAGATCTTGCCGTCCGGCCCGGTGGTGAACGAGATGCCGATGAAGTCCTCGATGTCGAGCATCGGGTTGGTGACGTCCTTGGCCTCTCCGTTCATCCAGTCGGACAGGTTCACCGCGCTCTGCAGGCGCGAATGCGTGCCGATCAGGTCGGAGTCGTTGATATAGGCGTCATAGAGGTTGCGGTTCGTCTGCATCTGCGTTTGAACCGCCTGGACCACTTCGCCCTCGCCGAGAAGCTGGTGGTTCACCTTGATGCCGGTGATCTCCTCGAACGCCTTGGTCAGGGTTTCCGATTCATAGGTGTGTGTCGGGATCGTCTCCGACAGCACGTTGATCTCCATGCCCTGGAACGGCTCCGCGGCCTTGATGAACCATTCCATCTCCTTCATCTGCTCCTCCTTGGAGAGCACCGAAGGCTGGAACTCGCTGTCGATCCACTTCTCCGCTTCCGCCATGCCGGCGACGGCCGGGCCGGACAGCGCGAGAAGGGCCGTGGCTGCTACGGCAGCCATCATTTCGCGTTTCATTGGCTTCCTCCCATGTGGAATGCAGAAAAACTATCAAACGAAAGAAACCGAACGTCAATACGAAAATATCGTTGTTTTATTGGCTGGTTTAGCGAAAAATATTGAGGCGCGAACCGGCAATTTCGCACATGCGAAAATAACCGAAAGGAATGGAAATGCAGCCACTTACGCCGCGTCAGGCCGACATCCTGGGCCGCGCACGGCAGGTCGGACGCGTCGAGGTCGAGGGACTTTCGCTTCAGTTCGACGTCACCCCGCAAACCATCCGAAAGGATCTGAACGAGCTGTGCGAGCGCCGGCTCCTGCAGCGGATCCACGGCGGCGCCATCTATCCGTCGGGCGCGTCGAACTACGCCTATGATTCGCGCCGCATGCTGGCCGCCGAGGAGAAACGGCGCATCGGCGTTCGCGCCGCCGCGCTCATTCCCGACAACGCCTCGATCATGCTCAACATCGGCACCACCACGGAGCAGGTCGCCCGCGCGCTGCGCTTTCGCGAGGGCATCATGGCGATCACCAACAACATCAACGTCGCCCATATCCTGCGCGAGGCGCCGTCCGGCGAGGTGGTCATCGCCGGCGGCCTGGTGCGCAAGTCCGACGGCGGCATCGTCGGCGAGGCCACCGTCGACTTCATCAGGCAGTTCAAGGTCGACTACGCGGTGATCGGCGCCTCGGCGATCGATCTCGACGGCACCATCCTCGACTACGACTACCGCGAGGTGCGGGTCGCCCGCGAGATCGTCCAGCACGCCCGCCAGACCATTCTCGTCGCCGACGCCATGAAGTTCGAGCGCAACGCGCCGGTCAGGATCGCCCATCTCTCCGACATCGACGTGCTGGTGACCGACCACGTGCCGCCCGAGCCGATCGCCGAGATCTGCCGCGAGGCGCAGGTCCGCATCGAGGTCGCCGGGGCGGACACCGCGGAAGACACCGGCGAGGCGGCCTGAGCACATGGCGGCTTCCGACTTCACCTCCGATCTCGACTACGACGTCTTCGTCATCGGCGGCGGCATCAACGGCGCCGGCGTGGCCCGCGACGCGGCCGGCCGCGGCTTTTCCGTGGGGCTCGCCGAAAAGGACGATCTGGCCAGCGGCACCTCGTCCGGCTCGACCAAGCTGATCCACGGAGGCCTGCGCTACCTCGAATTCTACGAGTTCCGCCTCGTCCGCGAGGCGCTGGTGGAACGCGAGGTCTTGTGGGCCAACGCCCCGCACATCATCTGGCCACTGCGCTTCGTGCTGCCGCATCAGGCCGGCCTGCGCCCCGCCTGGATGCTGCGCCTCGGCCTGTACCTCTACGATTACATCGGCGGACGCAGGCGCCTGCCGCCGGCGCGCACCATCGACCTGCGCACCGATCCGGCCGGCAAGCCGCTCAAGCCAGGCTTCTCGAAGGCGTTCGAGTATTCCGACTGCTGGGTACAGGATGCCCGCCTCGTCGCCATCAACGCCCGCGACGCGGCCGCGCGCGGCGCCGACATCATGACCCGAACCGAATGCACGCGGCTGCAGCGCGCGGACGGCGGCTGGCGCATCACCCTGGAGGACCGCCATACCGGCGCGTCGCGCGAGGTCACCGCCCGCCTGGTCGTCAACGCCGCCGGCCCCTGGGTCGACGCGGTGCTGACCCGGGTCGCGGGCGTAAACCGGGTGCACAACATCCGCCTCGTCCAGGGCAGCCATATCGTCGTGCCGCGCCTGTTCGACCATGACCGCTGCTACATCTTCCAGAACGCCGACGGCCGGGTGATGTTCGCCATCCCCTACGAGCGCGACTTCACGCTGATCGGCACCACCGACCGCGACTTCGACGGCGATCTCGACCACGTCGCGATCGCCGTCGACGAGGTCGCCTATCTGTGCGCGGCCGCCAGCGAGTACTTCGCCCGCCCGGTGACGCCCGACCAGGTGGTGTGGACCTATTCCGCCGTCCGCCCGCTCTATGACGACGGCGCCTCGAAGGCCCAGGAGGCGACCCGCGACTACGTGCTGAAGACCGACGGCGACGCCGCCACCGGCGCGCTCGTCAACGTCTTCGGCGGCAAGATCACCACCTATCGCCGTCTCGCCGAAGCGGTCATGGCCGATATCGAGGCAATCCTGGGCACGCGGGGGCCCGCCTGGACATCGTCGGTCGCCCTGCCGGGGGGCGATTTCCCAGCGGAGGGCTTCGACCGGCTGGTCGACGATCTCGCCGCCCATCACCCCGCCCTGCCGCGGCCGCTGATCCATCGCCTCGCCCGCAACTACGGCACCGAGGCCCGGCGCATTCTCGCCGGCGCCAGATCGCTCGACGCGCTCGGCGCCCGTTTCGGCGCCGATCTGCACGAGGCCGAGGTCCGGTTCCTGATCGACGCGGAATGGGCGCGCACCGCCGACGACGTTCTGTGGCGGCGTTCCAAGCTCGGCCTGCGCCTGAGCGCGGATGAGGCGGCCGGTCTGCAATCCTGGATGGCGCGGGTGCAATCGGAAGCCGGACGGCCTATGACAGACGCCAAGCCGTGACGGCGGGCCATGCATTGATCGGGGCCACGCCTGGAAGCGGCATGGCCATTGGGGGAGGCAAGGCATGAGCGCGAACGTTCTGGCGATCGATCAGGGCACCACGTCGTCGCGCGCCATCGTGTTCGACGGCGACTATCGCAACATCGCCGTGGCGCAGGAGGAATTCGCCCAGCACTTCCCCGCCTCCGGCTGGGTCGAGCACGAACCCGAGGACATCTGGGACACGACGCTGCGCACGGCGAAGGCCGTCGTCGCCGAGGTCGGCGGGCCCGGCGCCATCGCCGCGCTCGGCATCACCAACCAGCGCGAGACCACCGTGATCTGGGACCGGCGCACCGGCAAGGCGATCCACCGCGCCATCGTGTGGCAGGACCGGCGCACCGCAGACCGGTGCGCGCGGCTGAAGGCCGACGGCCTCGAGCCGACGGTCGCGGCCAGGACCGGCCTGCTGCTCGATCCCTATTTCTCCGGCACCAAGATCGGCTGGATCCTCGATCACGTCGACGGCGCGCGCGCCGCCGCCGAGGCCGGCCATCTCGCCTTCGGCACCGTCGACAGCTTCCTGCTGTGGCGGCTGACCGGCGGCACGGTGCACGCGACCGACGCCACCAACGCGTCGCGCACGCTGCTGTTCGACATCCACAAGGGCGACTGGGACGACGAGCTGCTGGCCGCCCTCGACGTTCCGCGTACGCTCCTGCCCGAGGTCCGCGATTCCTCCGCCGATTTCGGCGAGACCGTGCCGGACCTGTTCGGCGGGGCGATCGCGATCCGCGGAATGGCCGGCGACCAGCAGGCGGCGACCGTCGGCCAGGCCTGCTTCGCGCCGGGCATGGTCAAGTCCACCTACGGCACCGGCTGCTTCGCCGTGCTCAACACCGGGCCGGAGGCGGTCACCTCGCAGAACCGGCTCCTGACCACCATCGCCTACCGGCTCGACGGCCGGACCACCTACGCGCTGGAAGGTTCGATCTTCATCGCCGGCGCCGCCGTCCAGTGGCTGCGCGACGGGCTCGGCGTCATCGCCCATGCCGACCAGTCCGGCGAGTTCGCCGCCGAGGCCGACCCCAGCCACGACGTCGTGCTGGTACCGGCCTTCACCGGGCTTGGCGCGCCGCACTGGGACGCGGATGCGCGCGGTGCCCTCTACGGGATCACCCGGGCGACCGGGCCGCGCGAGCTTGCCCATGCCGCGCTCGAATCGGTCTGCTTCCAGACCCTCGACCTGATCGAGGCGATGCATCGCGATCTGCCCGGCCACGACGCCGACACCGTGCTGCGCGTCGACGGCGGCATGGTCGCCAGCGACTGGACCATGCAGCGCCTCGCCGACATTCTCGACGCGCCGGTCGACCGGCCCGTGGTGCTCGAGACGACGGCGCTGGGCGCGGCCTGGCTCGCCGGCCGGGGCGCCGGCGTGTGGCCCGACATGGACGGGTTTTCCGCGTCCTGGCGCCGCGACCGGCGCTTCGAGCCGTCGATGGCCCCGGACGTGCGCGCGGCGCGGATCGCCCGGTGGAACGACGCGGTCCGGCGCACCCTCAGCCGTTGACGGCACCGCCGCCCCGGTAGCGCCCTGGTCGCATCGCCCCGCGCCTAAGGGCCGGATTCGGGCTCCGCCGGCTAGTTGGATACGGCTCAAGCGGTGGCGCGGTGGCGCCGGCGGATTCCGGTGGGTTTGAAATCGAGCGCGCCGACGGGCCGCGGCTTCGCGAACAGATAGCCCTGCATCTGCGTGCAGCCCGCCACGCGCAGCAGCTGGAGCTGCTCCTCGGTCTCGATGCCTTCGGCGGTGGTGTCGATGCCCATGGTCCTGGCGAGCCCCGCGACGGCGCAGACGATCGCGCCGCTGTCGCCGTCCCCGGACACCTCGGCGACGAACGATCGGTCGATCTTGATCTTCGAGAAGCGGAACTCCTTGAGGTAGCGCAACGAGCTGTAGCCGGTGCCGAAATCGTCCAGGACGACGGCGACGCCGAGATCGCGCAGCCGGTGCAGCAGGCTGAAATCCCAATCGTATTTCTGCAGCAGGACGGATTCGGTGATTTCCAGTTCCAGCCGTCCGGGCTCGAGTCCCGTCTCGTGAAGCGCCGAGGCGACGACATCGACGATGTCGCCGGTGCGGAACTGGACCGGCGAGATGTTCACCGCCACCTTGATATGCGCCGGCCACGCCATGGCGTCGGCGCAGGCCTGTCGCAGGATCCACCGGCCGATCGGGACGATCAGCCCCGTGTCCTCGGCGATCGGAATGAAGCTGTCCGGAAGCAGCAGGCCGGCGCTGGGATGGTTCCAGCGCACCAGCGCCTCGAAGCTCACCGGCTCGCGCGTCGATGCGGCGACGATCGGCTGGTAGTGGAGCGCGAGTTCGGACCTGGGCAGCGCCGCCATGAGATCCGCCTCGAACGCCCGGCGCGAGCGCACCTCCTCGTCCATCTCGGACTCGAAGAAACGAAACCCGCGGCGGCCGTCCGATTTCACCTTGTAGAGCGCCAGGTCCGCGCTGCGCAGCAGCACGTCCGCGTTGACGCCGTGATCGGGCGCGAGCGCGATGCCGATGCTCGCGCCGACGCGGACCTGGTGACCGGACAGGTGGAAGGGCTGGCCGACCTCGCGCAGGATCCGTTTGGCCAGGCTGGCGGCGTCGTCCCGGGGATCGCTGCCCAGGCGTTCCAGAATGGCGAATTCGTCGCCGCCGAGCCGGGCGACGGTATCGCCGCTGCGGATCGTGGCGACCAGGCGCTGGGCGACCATCTCGATCAGCGTATCGCCGCAGGGATGGCCGAACCGGTCGTTGACCGCCTTGAAATCATCGAGATCCAGGACGTGCACCGCGAACCGCGTCCCGTCCCTCGCGCTTTGCGCCATCGCCTCTGCGACGGTCTCCAGGAAGAATCGGCGATTGTAGATCTGGGTCAGCGGGTCCTTGATGGACTCCCGCACCAGCCGGCGGCGCATCTCCACGTTCGACAGGGCCAGCGACAGGCCTTCGGCGACCGCCACCGCCAGCTCCCTGTCGTTCCTGGCATGGTCGTCCCGATTCCCGGGAGACGGCGCGACCACCAGCGACCCGAACGTGTCGCCGTCGGATACCAGCGGAACACAGACGAGGTTCTTCGGTTCGCAGCCGCGGCAACGCTCGTGGAAGCCCGACAGCGCGGCGGCCTCGTTCGCGGCGCAGGTGGCGTGCGAAGAGTCCGCCAGCGCCGCGCGCATGTCGACGTCGAGCGTGTCCTTGCCCCACCAGCGGACGCCTCTCAGCTCTCCGCTCCCCGGATCGCCATGGATCGAGATGGCGCCGTAGCGGCCGCTGAAGATCCGCTTCGAGAACGCGTGCACGACATCCAGCGCGTCCTCGCCCCGGTCGCACGACATCAGCATCTCGAGCATCTGGTTGAGCAGCACCCGTTCGCGGTCGCGTCGCGCCATCGTCGCGACCGTCGTCTTCAGCTCGGCGACCAGGTCGGCTGATCGCCGCTCGGCCTCCGTCAGGGCGATTTCGGCAAGCCGCTGCTCGGTGATGTCCAGCACGGTGCCCGCGGATCTGAGCGGCGTCCCGTCGTCTGAAAAGTCCGTCACGCCGCGCTCGTGGACGTACTTGATGCGACCATCGGGCATTCTCAGCCGATGGATGACCTCGTAGGGCGTGCGATCCGTCAGCGATCGGTTGTAGGCCGCGTCGACCAGCGCGCGATCGTCTTCATGGACGACGTCGAGGAACGCGTCGTACGACGGAGTGAATCCCAAGGCGTCGAGCTCGAAGAGCCGGAAGATTTCCTCGGACCAGTGCAGCGCACCGGTACGCAGGTCGAGTTCCCAGTTCCCCAGGCCGGCGATCCTCTGCGCCTCCTTCAGCCGCGCCTCGCTGGCGGCCATCGCCGCCTGCGCGGCGAGGCGCTGGCTGACGTCCTGGCCGACGGCCAGCAGGGAAACCGGCTGGCCGGTCTCGTCGCGGATGGCCTGATCGTGCCACTCGACCTCGATCTCGCGGCCGTCGCGCGTCAGGATGGCGTTGGTGTTTCCGCGGCCGGGACAGCCGGACAGGGCCTGTCGGAACACCCGTTCGACGCATCCGCGCTCACGCTCCGGCACGAAGGTCGCGAACCAGTCCTTGCCGCGTATCTCCGCCAGCGCGTAGCCCGTCAGCTGCTCGAAATGCGGGTTTACATGTGCGATCCTGCCGTCCTTGTCGAGAACGAGAACGATGACAGGCGCCATTTCGACGAGATTCTCCGCGAAATCCTTTTCCTGTTCCAGTTGCTTGAGAATGGCCTCCCGGTCCGACACGTCCGTCGCCGAGCCGACGATCGCCGTGACCTGTCCGCGTTCGTCCAGAAGCGGCACCAGGGTGCCGTCGAGGGCGACGATCTGGTCCTCGGCGGCCTTGATCGTCAGGTCCAGGCGGACCGTCTCTCCTTCGGCGGCCGTCTTGAACGCCGCGCGCAGCCTGGCCTGCTGCTCCGCCGAATGCGACAACCAGAAGGTATCCCAGATTGGCTTTCCGACGGCGTCCTCCCGGCGCAGGCCGGCGCGATCGAGCGGAGACTTGTTCACCTCGAGAAAGGTACCGTCGACCGCGAATATGCCTATGAAGGAAAATAGGCTGTCGAGAACCGCGCCGAGCCCATACCGCCCGGAATCCGACATCGATGTGTTTTCCATATGCGCCCGCCCGCCACCGAAAGGCTTACTCTTCTTCGGCGTAACGGCGCACACGATGACGCGGGAATGTATACATTTAGTGCAACGAAAAGAGTGGCTTCACTCCTAGAGTTAACAAATTGCTTACGAATCGCCGCGAGGCCGCCGCGACGCTAGGCCGCCCGCGCCTGCACGCAGGCGTCTCGGATCGTCGTCACGTGCCGGTGGTCGGTACCACAGCAGCCGCCGAATACGGTGAGGTTGGGCATGATCCGGGTGAGCGCGCGCAGGCGCCGGCCGAGATCGTGCGGATCGCCCTCGTCGAGGGTCTCCGCTTCGTCGAGTTCGGCGTGGCTCTTGGTGGAGGCGTTGGCGCGCACGCCGCGCACCCGTTCGAGCCACGCCCCGCCGGCCGTCACCGCATCCTCGAAATGGCTCGGATGCGCGCAGTTGATCATGTAGTAGGCCGGACCGTCGCCGGTCGCCGCGTCGACGGCGGCCACCGCCGCGCCAAGCGCCTCGCCCGACGGCAGCCGTCCGTCGGTCTCGGTCGTGAACGAGATCGCGCAGGGCATGCCGGCATCGCGCGCGGCAAGCGCCAGTCCGGTGGCTTCCGGCACGTTCGTCATGGTGATCGCGGTGACCATGTCGGCCCCGGCCTCGGCGAACGCTCCGATCTGGGCGCTGTGATAGGCGCGCGCCTCCCCGGCATCCATCGGCGCGCCGGGATCGTAGCCGTCGCCGCGCGGACCGAGGCAGCCGCTGATGACGAATTTCGACGCCGGCGTCTCGTATCGCTCGCGCAGCTCCGCCATCAGGGCGATCGCATCCCGGTTCACCCGCGCCATCGCCTCGGCGTCGTAGCCGAGCTTTTCGCCCCAGTCGGCGCTTGCCCGCCAGGTCGGGCTTTCGAGAATGAAGCCATGGCCGCCGTCCACGGCAAGCCGCGCGTAACGGCCGAAATAGTCGCGCAGGGCCTGCCGTCCCGCATCGCGGTCGAGCAGCGTGAACGCGGCGAAGTAGGGCAGGTCCAGCCCGTCGTGGAAGATCAGGCAGGTTTCGATCCCGCCGTCGGTCAGAAACATCTCGCCCGACATCTGCGGCAGGGCATTGCGGTACTTGGCCATCGCGTGTCGCTCCGTCATCCAGCAATCGTGATCCTGGAACGGAGACGTAGCGGCGGCGGGTTCCGGTCATATGTCGGCGCTGTTTCCGGGCCGTTTCAGCGGCGGAAAACGCGTTTCAGGCGCGCTTCCGACGCACCCGCAAAACCGAAATCGAGATTTTTGGAGAGAATTTGGAGCGGGCGATGAGATTCGAACTCACGACCCCAACCTTGGCAAGGTTGTGCTCTACCCCTGAGCTACGCCCGCTCTGGCGTCGCCGTTTCCGGCGCTTCGGGCGCCTTATATGCACAACAGCCGTACCGATTGCAATGGGCCTTCGCGTCTGAATGCGGGCAATGGTGGGATTGTGATAATCCGTCACGGTCTCTAGAAGCGATCGAACGACGAATTCTCAGCCCAGGACGCCGCGTTCCATGCCGTTTTCCCCCGACGATCTCTTCGCCCGCCTGGACGCGCTCGGGATCGAGACGACCACCGTCGAGCACCCGCCGCTGTTCACCGTCGCCGAATCGCAGGCCCTGCGCGGCAAGATCGCCGGCGGGCATTCCAAGAACCTGTTCCTGAAGGACAAGAAGCACCAGGTCTGGCTGGTCGTCGCCGAGGAAGACGCCGAAATCGACCTGAAGCGCCTGCATGCGCGCATCGGGTCGGCGCGGCTGTCCTTCGGCAAGCCGGATCTGCTCGAGGCGCTGCTCGGCGTTCAGCCCGGCTCGGTGACGCCGTTCGGCGCGATCAACGACCGCGACGGCCGCGTCATCGTCGTCCTCGACGCGGCGCTGATGGCGCACGATCTCCTCAATTTCCACCCGCTGACCAACGCCGCGACGACCACGATCCGCCGCGACGACCTGATCGCCTTCCTGAAGGATTGCGGACACGAGCCCCGCATCGTCGCGGTCTCCGGCACCGACGCGGCGGCGGACTGACCAATCGTGCCCGCGCGGCGGATTTGCACTTGGCGGCGTCACGCCCCATCTTAGGCGCCAATCGGACCGGACCGGCCTCGGCCGGTGTCGTGGCCTCGGAAACCGAACAACAGGACGGCTCAGACATGGATCTTTCATCGCTCGCACCCGGCGGTGGCAACGGCGGCGGCCCCAATGGCGGCGCGCCCGGCGGCCTCATCAAGGACACCACCACCCAGGACTTCATGAAGGACGTCGTGGAGGAATCGCGGAACCAGCCGGTTCTCGTCGATTTCTGGGCGCCCTGGTGCGGCCCCTGCAAGCAGCTCGGCCCGACGATCGAGAAGATCGTCACCGAGGCCGGGGGCCAGGTGAAACTCGTCAAGATGAATATCGACGAGCATCCCGCCATCGCCCAGCAGATGGGCGTCCAGTCGATTCCCGCCGTCTTCGCCTTCGTCGACGGCCGCCCGGTCGACGGCTTCATGGGCGCGCTGCCGGAAAGCCAGATCAAGGAATTCATCGCCCGCATCGCCGGGCCGACACCGGAGGAAGCCGGGCTCGAGGACGTGCTCGCCTCCGCCCAGGCCTCCTTCGACGAAGGCGATTTCGCCGGCGCCGCCGAGATCTACGCCGCCGTGCTCCAGGAGGATCGCGAGAACGTCGCCGCGATCTCCGGTCTCACCCGCTGCCTGATCGCCTCCGGCGAGCTCGACCGCGCCCGCCAGACGCTGGCGCTGGTGCCGCCGGGCAAGGAGGCCGACCCGCTCGTCGCCGGCGCCAAGGCGGCGCTGGATCTGGCCGAGCAGACCGCCGACATCGGCGATCTCGGCGAGCTCTCCCAGCGGCTCGAGGCCAACGCCAACGATCACCAGGCCCGCTTCGACCTGGCGCTGGCGCTCAACGCGCGCGGCGACCGCGAGGACGCGGTCAATCACCTCATCGAGATCATCCGCCGCAAACGCGACTGGAACGACGAGGCCGCCCGCAAGCAGCTGCTGCAGTTCTTCGAGGCCTGGGGGCCGATGGACCCGATGACCATCGAGGCGCGGCGCAAGCTGTCCTCGGTGCTGTTCGCATAAAGCCCGGTCGGGAGGCCGGCTGATGGCGATCAACAAAGGCTACCATGCGCCCGGCGACCTGCCGCCGGTGATCCCCGTGTTTCCGCTTGCCGGTGCGCTGCTGCTGCCGCGCGGCGAGTTGCCGCTGAACGTCTTCGAGCCGCGTTATCTCGCCATGATCGACGACGTGCTGGCCGGCAATCGGGTGATCGGCATGATCCAGCCGCATATCGGGCCCGACGGCGTCGACGAATCCGATCCCCCGGCGCTGTCGCAGGTCGGCTGCGCTGGCCGGCTGACCGCGTTTCAGGAGACCGGCGACGGTCGCTACCTGGTCACGTTGACTGGCATCGTGCGGTTCCGCGTGGTCGAGGAGGCCGGCGTCGACACGCCCTACCGCCAGTGCCGCGTCACCGCGGAGCCCTTCGCCGTCGATTTCGCCGCCCATCAGGGCGAGGAAGCCGTTGACCGCGACAAGCTGCTGGCCACGCTCCGCGATTTCCTCGAGGCCAACGACATGGAGACCGACTGGGAGTCGATCAACCGCGCCTCGAATGAGACGCTGGTCAACGCCCTGTCCATGCTCAGCCCCTACGGCCCGCGCGAGAAGCAGGCGCTGCTAGAGGCCGCCGATCTGAACACCCGCGCCGAGGTGCTGATCGCGGTCACCGAGATGGCGCTGGCGCGTGCCGGCGACGAGCCCGGCCCCTCCCTGCAATAGAGACGTTGAAATGACCGCGCGCACCTCGATCGACCCCAAGCTGCTGGAAATCCTCGTCTGCCCGCTGACCAAGACGGTGCTCGAATATGATTCGGAACGCCAGGAACTGATCAGCCGCGCCGCCAAGCTCGCCTACCCGATCCGCGACGGCATCCCGATCATGCTGGCGGAGGAAGCCCGGCAGCTCGACGAGGACGAGCTCAGGCAGAAGCCGTGACGGTCACGGGCGCCCGGCTCGTTCCCGAACTTCTCTGTTCCAGCCTCAAGGACAGTCTCGCCTTCCATGTCGGTCTTGTCGGCTTCACGGTCCTGTATGACCGCCCCGAGGACGGTTTCGCCTATCTCGATCTCGAAGGCGCCGAGCTGATGCTCGAGGAAGCCCCCGAACGCACCGACGACGCGCGCGTCTGGTGGACGGCCGAACCCGAGAAACCCTATGGACGCGGCATCAACTTGCAGATCGAGGTTACCGACGTCTACGCGATCCACGCGCGCCTGAATGCCGCCGGCTGGCCGCTGTTCCGGCCTATCGAGGAAAAGTGGTACCGCAAGGATGACGGCGAGGTCGGCAACCGCCAGTTCCTCGTCCAGGACCCGGACGGCTATCTGTTCCGTTTCTTCTCCGATCTCGGCGAGCGCCCGCTCGGCTGAGCGGATCGCGCGCGGCGCAACGTGTGCCGGGAGCCGACAGCCCAATGGATACCGGCCGGCAAATGCTGGCCGGCGGATACTGGATTCCCGCCTTCGCCGGAATCCCGTGTCGCGCGCTGGGTCTCGCCTCTCCATCGCTCATTCCCGCGCAAGCGGGAATTGGGAAGCGATGGTATCCGGCCGTGCCGCACGCTGGCCGATCCCCGCTTTCGCGGGGATGAGCGGGGAAATGACGGGTTTTAAAGTCCTACACCGGTTCGCCGCGCAGGAGCCGCGGCGCGCTGCCGGCGTCGCCGGCGGCTTCCGTCACGAACAGCGTCTTCAGCGGCGCGATCCGGTCGACGAGCCCGAGGCCAACGTCGCGCAGCGCCCGTAAGGGCCCCAGATCGTTGGAGAACAGCCGGTTGATTGTTTCGGTGGCGGCGGCGAGCTGCACCGTGTCGAAGCGCCGCCAGCGCTGGTAGCGCTCCAGCACCGTCAGCGCGCCGATGTCCTCGCCGCGCCGCGCCGCCTCGGCGACGACCTGCGCCAGCGCCGCGACGTCGCGTAGCCCCATGTTAAGGCCGAGCCCCGCCAGCGGATGCAGCCGGTGCGCCGCATCGCCCACGAGCGCGATGCGCGGGGCGACGAAGGCGCGGGCCAGGATCAGGTCGAGCGGATGGACGCGCGGCGCCTCGACGACGGCGATGTCCCCGACCTCCGGCCCCGCGCGCTGTTCCAGTTCCGCAAGAAAGCCGTCGGCGTCCAGCCGGGCGAGCCGGGCTGCCTCGTCCGAAACTTCGGTCCAGACGATGCCGCGCCGGTTGCCAGGCAGCGGCAGCATGGCGAACGGCCCGCCGGGCAGGAAATGCTGGATCGCCTCGCCATCATGCGGGACTTCCGTCTCGATGATGGTGATGATGGCCGCCTGGCCGTAGGACCAGCCGACGGTCCGGATGCCGGCCGCCTTGCGCACCGACGACCGGGCCCCGTCGGCGCCGACCAGGAGCCGCGATGACACCTCTTCGCCGGCAATCCGCACGCCATAGGTGTCGACCGAGACGCCATCGACGGTAAAGTCGTTCTCGACCGCCAGCCCGGCCTCGTCGCTCGCCTCCAGGATCGCCCGCTGCAGGTCGCGGCCATCGACGAAATGGGCGAACGGCTCGCCCTCGCCGACCGTGCCGGCGATCGTCAGGAACACCGGCCGCACCAGTTCTGCGGCACGGCTGTCCGTGATCCGCATGGCGGTACAGACCTGGGTCTTGCCTTCGAGCCGCTGCCAGATGCCGAGCTCCTCCAGCATCCGTACCGTGCTCGCGGCCATCGCGTAGGCGCGCGTGTCGTTGGGTTCGACATGCGCCGGGGCGGCATCGACGAGGCCGATATCGAGGTCGACCCCGCCCGCCCCGTGCAGCGCCAGCGCCAGCACGCGGCCCGCGTATCCGGCCCCGGCGATGGTGATATCGAATTCGCTCATGGCAGCTCTGCCCCGAATGGACCCGTCTTCAGCGCGCGCTCACTTGACTTGGCGGCGGCACCCCCGGCACCTTCGCGCATCTTCCGGAGGGTGTAAGCGCATGTCGACTGCGGTCAAGAACCTGATTTCGATCCTCGACCTTGAACGGCTCGAGGACAACCTGTTTCGCGGTCGCAGCCCACAGGACGGCTGGCAGCGCGTCTATGGCGGCCAGGTGATCGGTCAGGCGCTCGTCGCCGCCTCCCGGACGGTGGACGCGAGCCGGCTCGCCCATTCCCTGCACGGCTACTTCATGCTCGGCGGCGATCCCAAGGTGCCGATCATCTACGAGGTAGAGCGCATCCGCGACGGCGGCAGTTTCACCACCCGGCGCGTCGTCGCGGTCCAACACGGCCGCGCGATCTTCTCCATGTCCTGTTCCTTTCACCTCGACGAGCCCGGCCTCGACCATCAGTTCGAGATGCCCGACGTGCCGCAGCCCGAGACCCTGCCCGGCGAGGCGGAACTGGTCTCCAAGTTCCCCGACATGATCCCCGAGCCGATCCTCAAGTACTGGCAGCGCGAGCGGCCGATCGAGTTCCGGCCGGTCGATCTGTCGCGCTATCTCGGCGCGCCGAAGAAGGAGCCGTATCAGCAGCTCTGGTTCCGCGCGACGGCGCCGCTGCCCGATTCGCCGGAGATCCAGCGCTGCGCGCTCGCCTACGCCTCCGACATGACGCTGCTCGACACCTCGCTGGTGGCCCATGGCCGCAGCGTCTTCGAGCCCGACATGATGGTCGCCAGCCTCGACCACGCCATGTGGTTCCATCGCCCGTGCAAGTTCGACGACTGGCTGCTCTACGCCGAGGACAGCCCGTCGAGCCAGGGCGCGCGCGGCTTCAACCGCGGCCTGATCTTCACCCGCGACGGCACCCTCGTCGCCTCCACCGTGCAGGAAGGCCTGATTCGCCAGGTGACGCGGGACAAGTGATTCAGAATTCCGCACATTCCCGACCCGCGAACGACTTGCCTATATTTTAAACACACGTCATTCAGCGCCTAATTTATAGGCATTATTGCCGCCGGCGCCCTGGCCGGCGTGCGTCCAGGATTCTGAAATACACGTGAAATCAACCAGTTAGCCAACTTCTCAGCAACTGGCACGGCTCTTGTTTTGTACGGCCCTCGAGACCTGTCCGCGTCGCCCGTCCGGCGCCCGCCGGGTGGACCGACCGGACACGGTTCTTCGTCAGCGTTCGCGGCACGCGCCGCGGACGGAGGTCGGAACAGGACAGGGAGCCGACATGAAAATCGTCATGGCTATCATCAAGCCCTTCAAGCTGGATGACGTCCGCGAGGCCCTCACCGCCGTGGGCGTGCAGGGCCTCACCGTCACCGAGGTGAAGGGATACGGACGACAGAAGGGACACACCGAGATCTATCGCGGCGCCGAATACGCCGTCAGCTTCCTGCCGAAGCTGAAGATCGAGGTGGTGGTGCCTTCGGACCAGGTGGACACGGTCGTCGATGCGATCTCCGGAGCCGCGCGCACCGGCCAGATCGGCGACGGCAAGATCTTCGTTCACGGCATCGACCGCGCCGTGCGCATCCGCACCGGCGAAACCGACGCGGACGCGCTCTAGGGCGTGGCCCCAGCGCGTCGAAAAACCCGCGAAACAGTTTTCAGGGGATCAGATCCGATGAATCTGCGTAAGCTACTCTACATTCTCGCCGGGGGCGCGACGTTGAGCGCCCTCGTGATCGAGCCGAGCCTCGCCCAGACGACGGAAACCGCCGTCGAGGTGACCGAGGCGGTCGCCACCGGGGTATCCGCCGAGACGGCCTACATCTTCAACACCTTCCTGTTCCTGGTCACCGGCTTCCTGGTGATGTTCATGGCGGCCGGTTTCGCCATGCTCGAAGCCGGCATGGTGCGCACCAAGAACGTCTCGATGCAGCTGGTGAAGAACATCGCGCTGTACTCGATCGCCTCCATCATGTTCTGGATCGTCGGCTACAACCTGATGTACGACGGCGTCGACGGCGGCTATATCGGCTCCTTCCTGCCGAAGATGATCCCGGCGCCCGACGCCGATCCGGGCGACTATTCGGCGGCCTCGGACTTCTTCTTCCAGCTGGTGTTCTGCGCCACCACCGCCTCGATCGTCTCGGGCACGCTGGCCGAGCGAATCAAGCTGTGGCCGTTCCTCATCTTCACCGTCGTCCTGACCGGCTTCTTCTACCCGATCACCGGCTCCTGGCAGTGGGGCGGCGGCTGGCTCAGCGAGCTCGGCTTCTCCGATTTCGCCGGCTCGACGATCGTGCATTCGGTCGGCGGCTGGGCGGCGCTCTCCGGCGCCATCCTGCTCGGTGCGCGCAAGGGCAAGTTCGGCGCCGACGGCAGGGTCCACCCGATCCCCGGCTCGTCGATGCCACTCGTCATGCTCGGTGCGATGATCCTGTGGCTCGGCTGGTTCGGCTTCAACGGCGGCTCGCAGCTCGCCCTGGGCTCGGCGGCCGACGCCTCGGCGGTGTCGCGCATCTTCGTCAACACCAACATGGCCGCCGCCGCCGGCGTCATCGCCGCCATGGTCGTCACCCAGCTGATCTACAAGAAGGTCGACGTCACCATGGCCGTCAACGGCGCGCTCGCCGGCCTCGTGTCGATCACCGCCGAGCCGCTCGCGCCCAGCCTGTTCATGGCGCTGGTCATCGGCGGCATCGGCGGCATCATCGTCGTCATCGTCGTCCCGCTGCTCGACAAACTGAAGATCGACGACGTCGTCGGCGCCATTCCGGTCCACCTGGTCGCCGGCATCTGGGGCACGCTGGCGGTGCCGATCACCAACGCCGATGCCGGCTTCGGCACCCAGATCATCGGCATCGTCGCCATCGGCGCCTTCACCTTCGTCGCCTCGGCGATCGTGTGGACGATCCTCAAGGCCACCGTCGGCATCCGGGTCGGCGAAGAGGAAGAGGCGAGCGGCCTCGACCTGGCCGAGATCGGCGTCGAGGCATATCCCGAATTCGGGACCGGCAGCCAGCGGCTGTAGGACCTGCGAGTATCCTCCCGGCGCCTGGCCAAGGCGTCCTCCTGAACGGCCCGGTCATCCCCGGGCCGTTTTTTTGCCCGCGGACCCGACCGCCGACACAGCCCAAAAACCGGGCATGTGCACAGTTGTGCGGCAGCCTCGCGAATCGCCAGATTCGTAGATTCGCGATTTGAATCAATACGATGCCGCTGCCGAAAGCTTTGGCACACCCCTTGAAGTAAAGCCAGCGGCGGAAAGCCGGCCCGACCGTAGACCCCTGCCGGCGCGAATGTGCGGAGGACAGCGATCATGAAGCAATTCCACCGCGGCGGACTTGGCGCCGCCGCGATCTGGCTGGCCACGCTCGGTCAGGCCGCCGCCCAGGACACGACCGGATCATCGCTCGATTCCGGCGACACCGCCTGGATGCTCACCGCGACCGCGCTGGTCCTGATGATGACCATTCCCGGCCTCGCCCTGTTCTATGGCGGCATGGTCCGCCGCAAGAACGTGCTGGCGACGATCATGCAGAGCTTCGCGGTCGCCTGCCTCGTCACCGTCCTGTGGATGGCGGCGGGCTATTCGATCGCCTTCACCGACGGCGGCGCGCTCAACGCCTGGATCGGCGGTTCCGACCGGCTGATGCTCGCCGGCCTCGGCGTCGATTCGGTGTCCGGCACCGTCCCCGAGACGGTGTTCGCGATGTTCCAGCTTACCTTCGCGATCATCACGCCGGCCCTGATCTGCGGGGCGTTCGCCGACCGCATGAAGTTCTCGGCGCTGCTCTGGTTCGTCGGCGCCTGGCTGCTGGTTGTCTATTGCCCGATCGCCCACTGGGTGTGGGGCGGCGGCTTCCTCGCCGACGACGGCGTCCTCGATTTCGCCGGCGGCACGGTGGTGCACATCAATTCCGGTATCGCCGGCCTCGTCGCCGCGCTCGTCATCGGCAGGCGGGTCGGTTTCGGCACCGAGAACATGGCGCCGCACAATCTGGTCCTCTCCGTGATCGGCGCGTCGCTGCTGTGGGTCGGCTGGTTCGGCTTCAACGCCGGCTCCGCGGTCGCCGCCAACGGCCTTGCCGGCATGGCGATGGCCGTCACCCAGATCGCCACCGCCGCCGCCGCGCTCGCCTGGATGTTCGTCGAATGGGCCACCCGCGGAAAGCCGAGCGTGCTCGGCATCATCTCCGGCGCCGTCGCCGGCCTCGTCGCGATCACCCCGGCCTCGGGCTTCGTCACCCCCTCCGGCGCGCTTTGGATCGGCCTGATCGCCGGCCTCGTCTGCTTTTGGATGGTGACCTGGGTGAAGGGCAGGCTCGGCTACGATGATTCGCTCGACGTGTTCGGCATTCACGGCATGGGCGGCATCGTCGGCGCGGTGCTGACCGGGGTGTTCGCCGCCCCGGAGATCGGCGGCGCCGCTGGCCCGCTCCACGGCAATGCCGGGCAGGTCTGGACCCAGATCGTCGGCATCGCCGCGACGGTCATCTGGTCCGGACTCGGCGCCTTCGTCATCCTCAAGGTGATCGACCTCACCATCGGCATCCGCGTCTCCAAGGACGTCGAAGTCGAGGGCCTCGACGTCAATCTGCACGGCGAAGTCGTGCACTGACCGCGGTCGACCTTCCGTTTCGGCCCGCGCGGAGCCCCCGCGCGGGCGTTTTGCCGGCCCCACGAGATGCCGGTCGGGGCGTCAGGGTTAATGGCCTCTTTACCCGTGGCGAATAGCGTCTGGTGGAACATCGTCCGGCGTCCCGGACGGGATGGAAACCAGGACCCATGAGCGCGACCGGATCGCCGTTCAGCGACGAAGTCAGTCTTACCGAGCGCCTGCGCGACGCCGCCGAACGCCTGTCGACCCAGGCGACCGGCCTGGCCGTGCTGGCGCTTGTCTGCGCGATCGTGCTCGCGCTTGCCACGTGGTCGGTTCAGGACCCCTCGCTGTCCCACGCCACCGAGAGCGCGCCGGTCAACCTGCTCGGCTTTCCCGGCGCGGCGATGGCCGACCTGATGATGCAGATGCTCGGGCTTGCCTCCGGGGCGATGCTGATTCCCGTCGCCGCCTGGGCGGTTCGGCTGATCGCCGACAATCCCGTCGGGTCGATCGCGCGGCGCCTGGTCGCCTGGCTTCTCGGCTCGGCCTTCGCCTGCGCGTTCTTCGCCGCCATTCCCGCTCCGGCCGGCTGGCCGCTACCGTCCGGCCTCGGCGGGCTCGTCGGCGACGCGCAGCTTTACGTCACCGGATTCCTGCTGTCGCCGGTCTTCGGCGGGCTCGCGGCGGTTCCCGCCGGCCTGGCCGCCGGCGTCGGCGCCACGATCCTGCTCGCCTATGCCGCCGACATTGCCCTGCCGCGCCTGCGCAGCCGCGACGCGGACGATCGCGACCGCGAGCACGAGTGGCAGGCGCGCCGCGCCGCCCGCCACGATGACGACCATGATGACGGGGGAGACGACGAGGGCGATGACGCCGGATCGGCCGGCCTCGTCCCGCTCGGCCTGATCCAGCACGGCTGGCTGAGCTTCAAGGCGCGCCTGCGCCGCACGATCGGCCTGAAGCCATCCCCGGGGGGTACCGGGGCACCGCGCCGGACCGCCGCCGGCGGCGGAACCCTGACCAGCCTGTGGCGACGTCTCGTCGAGGACGAGCCGCTGGACGCCGTTCCGGTGACCGGCCGGGTCGAACCGAATTTCGGCGGCGACGATCCCTGGGGGCCGCCGGCGCAGGAACCCGACGACGGCTGGGACGACGACGGCTGGGACGAACAGGAAGACGACGACGACGAGCCGGCCCAGCGCGTCACGCCGGCCAAGCAGCGCCTCAAGCAGGGCCGCCGCGCCTCGAAGGAGGCGCAGCCGTCCTTCTTCGGCCAGGGCTACGAGTTCCCGCCGCTGCGATTGCTCGCCGAGCCCAAGCAGGTGCGCAACAAGACCGCCAACGACACCGAGGCGCTGGAACAGAACGCCCGGCTGCTCGAGACCGTGCTCGAGGATTTCGGCGTCAAGGGCGAGATCATCAACGTGCGCCCCGGTCCGGTGGTGACGCTGTACGAGCTGGAGCCGGCGCCGGGCACCAAGTCCTCGCGCGTCATCGGCCTGGCCGACGACATCGCCCGCTCGATGAGCGCGATATCCGCGCGCGTCGCCGTGGTGCCGGGCCGCAACGTCATCGGCATAGAGCTGCCGAATTCCTTCCGTGAGACCGTCTACCTGCGCGAAATCCTCGCCTCCGAGGTGTTCGAGAAGTCGAAGGCCAAGCTGCCGCTTTGCCTCGGCAAGACCATCGGCGGCGAGCCGGTGCTGGCCGACCTCGCCCGGATGCCGCATCTGCTGATCGCCGGCACCACCGGCTCGGGCAAGTCGGTCGCCGTCAACACCATGATCCTGTCGCTGCTCTACCGGCTCGGCCCCGACGCCTGCAAGCTGATCATGATCGACCCGAAGATGCTGGAACTGTCGGTCTATGACGGCATCCCGCACCTGCTGTCACCGGTCGTCACCGATCCGCGCAAGGCCGTCGTCGCGCTCAAGTGGACGGTCCGCGAGATGGAGGACCGCTACCGCAAGATGTCGAAGATGGGCGTGCGCAACATCGACGGCTTCAACGCCCGCGTCGCCGAGGCCAGCCGCAAGGGCGAGACCATGGTGCGCACCGTGCAGACCGGCTTCGACCGGGAGACCGGCGAGCCCGTCTACGAGCAGGAGGAGATGGACCTCTCGCCGATGCCCTTCATCGTCGTCATCATCGACGAGATGGCCGACCTGATGATGGTCGCCGGCAAGGACATCGAGGGCGCCGTCCAGCGGCTCGCGCAGATGGCGCGCGCCGCCGGCATCCACCTGATCACCGCCACCCAGCGCCCCTCGGTCGACGTCATCACCGGCACCATCAAGGCCAACTTCCCGACCCGCATCTCCTTCCAGGTCACCTCCAAGATCGACAGCCGCACGATCCTCGGCGAACAGGGCGCCGAGCAGCTGCTCGGCCAGGGCGACATGCTCTACATGATGGGCGGGGGCCGCATCACCCGCGTGCACGGGCCGTTCTGTTCCGACGAGGAAGTCGAGGACGTCATCGCCTTCCTGAAGCAGCAGGGCGCGCCGGACTACCTCGACGAGATCACCGAGGAGAGCGACGACGGCGGTTTCGAGATCCCGGGTCTTGTGTCCGGGGGCGAGGCGGACGATCTGTTCAGGAAGGCGGTGGAGGTGGTACTGCGCGACGGCAAGGCCTCGACCAGCTACGTCCAGCGCCGCCTGTCGATCGGCTACAACCGCGCCGCCACCCTGATCGAGCGGATGGAAGAGGAAGGCATCATTTCCAGGCCCAATTCAAAGGGCCAGCGCGAGATCCTGATCGGCGAGGGCGCGGAGGGGTAATCGGGGGAGGGGTTGGCGCCGCCCGTTCGGTTGCGCCCGATCGACCCGCCGGAAACCCCGGTCGCGGTTTCGCCACATGGCGATGTCAGTGGATGCCGCAACGACCGGATAGCGTGGGAAACATCCCCGGAACATGAAGACTGGAACCGTCATGGCTTTCGCCAGAAAATTGATGATCGCGACCTTCGCCGCCGCCCTCAGCCTGTCGTCGGCGGCCCATGCGGCGAAGACCGACGCCTCGCAGTTCTCGATCGAGCAGATCGCCGCCATCGACCAGGTCAGCGCCTATCTCAACACCATCACCACGCTGACCGGCGATTTCGTGCAGACCGCGCCGGACGGCGGCGTCACCCAGGGCCGTTTTTTTATCGAGAAGCCCGGCCGGCTGCGTTTCGAATACGCCCCGCCGGCGCAGCTGCAGATCGTCTCCGACGGCCTGTGGGTCGCGGTTCAGGACAAGAAGCTGAAGACCACGGAGAAGTATCCGCTCGTCACCACGCCGCTTCGCATGATCCTGTCCGACAATGTCGACCTGATGCGCGACGCCAAGATCCTCGCGGTCTTCCCCGAGACCGATCTCGTCACCCTCTCCATCGAGGAGACCACCGGCGAGGCGCCCGGCACGCTGACCCTGATGTTCGATCCGTCGGAGAACCGGCTGACGCGCTGGACGGTGACCGACGTCCAAGGCCTCGACACCACGGTTTCGCTGGAGAACACGGTGGCGGGCGAGCCGATCGATCCGTCGAAATTCCGGATCATCGAGCATCGGATTCTCGACGTCGGCGGCACCAACACACGCTGACTTTGGGTTACTTCACGAATCCGTGTTTTTCGGCAAAAGTCTTGAAGCCCCCCCGGGTCGATCCCATTTCTTTACATAGTGGCGGCAAGGCAAATGTTTCGGTAACGCCCCCGTCTCGCCGAAATGACCTTGTCGCTGACGCCGGCGTTCCCTCCCGGCGTTCCGCCTGAAACGCGGACGGCGCCCGGTTCTCTCCCCCCGAGAGCCGGGCGCTTTGTATTTGCGCGCCGGTTGCCGTAGCGGCTTGCACGCGTTAGAGCGAACCCAGCCACGCCCGCAGGATCGATACTCGTGCCGCTGACCATCGCCACCTGGAACATCAATTCCGTGCGTCTGCGCCAGGACCTGGTCGCCCGTCTGGCGGCCGAAAGGGCCCCGGACGTGATCTGCTTGCAGGAGACCAAGTGCCCGAACGCCAGTTTCCCCTCGAAGGCGTTCGAGAAGCTCGGCTACACGCACATCGCCATAAACGGCCAGAAGGGCTATCACGGCGTCGCCGTGCTGTCGCGCCGGCCGATGAAGGACGTGGTGGCGCGGCCGTTCTGCGACATGGGCGATTCCCGCCACATCGCCGTCGACGTCGAGGCCAGGGGCGGCCGCAGCGTCCGGATTCACAATTTCTATGTCCCCGCCGGCGGCGACGAGCCCGATCCCGGGATTAACCCCAAGTTCGCCCACAAGCTTGCGTTCCTGGACGAGATGATCGATTGGTTCGGAACCGAAACGGAAGCCGTCGCGCCGACCGACGGCGCCATCGTCCTCGGCGATCTCAACATCGCCCCGCTGGAGGACGACGTCTGGTCGCACAAGCAGCTTCTCAGGGTGGTCAGCCACACGCCGGTGGAGACACAGAGGCTGGAGCAGGTGCGCCGGGCCCTCGACTGGGTCGACGTGGTGCGCCGCGACATTCCCCCGCCCGAAAAGCTCTACACCTGGTGGAGCTACCGGGCGAAGGACTGGGACGCCGCCGACAAGGGCCGCCGGCTCGATCACGTCTGGCTGTCGAACGGGTTTTCAGACGCCTGCGACCGCGTCGAGGTGCTGCGCGAGGCCCGCGGCTGGGAGCGCCCGTCGGATCACGTGCCGATCATCGTCCGGCTCGACGTCTAGCCCGCCGGATCGCCCGTCGTGGCACCTCAGCCGGGGCGCCGCAGCCAGGGTACCTCAGCCATGCGATGACTTTCCCGGCCCGAACTGCATCTCGCCGTTCCCGACGGACCAGTTTTCCTTCGGGGTGTCGTAAATGGTCACGAAGACGTTCTCGGGGCTGATGCCCGGGCGTTCGGCCAGCAGCTCGCCGATCCGGCGAAACAGCGCGGCCTTGTGCGCGACGGTCCGCGTGTCGAACAGCGTTATCGCGATATAGACCAGGTCGTCGGTGCGCGCGATCCCGAAGGCATCGCCATACCGGAAGTTCGCCGCATCATGTTCCGTTAACGTCATGAAGCGGTCTCCTGCGGGGACATCCAGGGTCTCGCGCAGCGCGGCATAGAGGCTGTCCAGAATCGCCTGACGGTAACTCTCCGGTTTTCCGGCGCGCATCGAAACGTGCGAAATCGGCATCCCTGATCCTTTCCTGATGCTTTCGGGCCAATAGGACATTCAGGGTATGGAGTGGCGATCCATATTGATATGCTATCGCGAGATATATCAATGATTACGGATTGTAATGTATGGAGCGCTCCCTGGACGTCGATGCCGTACGGGCCTTCGTTCACGTCGCCGACACCGGCAGCTTTACCCGCTGCGCCGAGGTCATGGGGACATCGCAATCCGCGATCAGTCTCAAGATCAAGCGCCTCGAGACCCGGCTCGGCCAACGCCTGCTCGAGCGCACGCCGCGCTCGGTACGGCTTTCGGCCCCGGGGGCGATCTTCCTCGAACGGGCGCGCGACCTCGTTGCCGCGCACGATCGTGTGCTCTGCGCGTTCGGCACCTCTCGGCAGCGACTCGCGATCGGCATCAGCGACCATGTCGCGGGGCCGGAGCTGCCGACCCTGATTGCGCGCATGAATGCCCGCGACACCGGCGTGCTCATCGAAATCAGGATCGGCTCCACCGGCGAGCTTCTGCAGGCCTTCGATCACCGCGAGCTGAACGCGGCCATCGTCCGCTTTCACGACGACCGCGACGACGGGGAGATCATTACGGAGGAGAAATTCGGCTGGTTCGCGGCCTCCGACTGGCGCCACCGGCACGGCGAGCCGATCCCGGTGGCGACGATGCCGGAGCCGTGCGGCGTCCGCAGCCTGGCCTCGAGGCTTCTCGATGACGCCGGGATCGACTGGACCGAGATCTTCATCGGTGGCGGCGTCGCGGCGGTGTCCGCCGCCGTCACGGCGAAACTCGGCGTCGCGGCGCTGGCGCGCCGGATGCTGCCGTTCGGTGTCGTCGACGTCGGGCCGGCGCTTGGCCTTCCGGACCTGCCGCGCTTGCCGATCGTTCTGCATTCGCGCGTCCGCGACGGCCGGTCGGCGGCGATCCTCGCCGAACTTTCGGCGGCGTTCCGGAGCGCCGCGCGGGATTGAGGGGTCAGGGGGCCGGGCGCGCCCGCCGGATCATGGGCCCGCCATCTCCGCGCGGCGTAGTCCGAATTTGAGGGCGCGACGACAGCGATCTGATTCCGGGGAATCTTTCGCGCCGTGTAAAGGCCGTCGCCCGACGCCTGGCCGTCGTGCCGGGGACAAAGCCTGCCGGCACCCGAAAATCAATCCGGAATAGCATTAGCAAACACCTGCACCAAGACCGGCGACGTCCCGCCGCTGCACGGCTAATCCGTCTTGTCCGGCTCCGGCCCGTCGAGCGCCAGGATCCGCTCCCGGGTGTGGCCGAGCTCGGCGTTCAGTTGCGCCAGCCGCTCCGACAGCGACGTGCGCATCCGCGCCGCCATGTCGGGATATTCCTCGAGCACCCGTCGCAACAGGCGCCGCGACACGGCCATCAGGTTGGTCGGCTCGACCGTGACGGCGGTGACCGGCCGTGTCGTGGAGCACAGCAGCGCCAGCTCGCCGATCAGCGCGCCCGGCCCGACGATCGCCTCCTCGCGCCGCCCGCCCGCGCGCTCGCTCGACAGCGCCACCGCGCCGGAAACGACCACATAGCCGCCGTCGGCCTCCGCGCCCTCGCGAAACAGCGTCGTTCCCTCGGGCAGACGCAGCGGTTCGGCGGAAAACGCGATCAGGCGAAGCTGTTCGGACGAAAAATCCGCGAAAATCGGGATGGATTGCAGGAAATCGACGTCCTGATCGAGGGTCACGCCTGTGCGCTCCCCACCGATCCCCGGGGCACCAGCTTGTAGCCGCCGGCCTCGGTGACGAGCAGCTCGGCATTGGAGGGATCGCGCTCGATCTTCTGCCGCAGCCGGTAGATATGCGTTTCCAACGTGTGGGTGGTGACGCCGGAATTGTAGCCCCACACCTCGTGCAGCAGCACGTCGCGGGTGACGACCTTTTCCCCGGCCCGGTACAGGAACTTGAGGATCGAGGTTTCCTTCTCGGTCAGGCGCACCTTGGAGCCCGTCTCGTCGACCATCATCTTCAGGGCCGGCTTGAAGGTATAGGGCCCGATCGAGAACACGGCGTCCTCGCTCTGCTCGTGCTGGCGCAGCTGCGCGCGGATGCGCGCCAGCAGCACCGCGAAGCGGAACGGCTTGGCGACATAGTCGTTGGCGCCGGATTCCAGCCCCAGGATCGTGTCGGAATCCGATGCCTGACCGGTCAGCATGATGATCGGCGCCTTGAAGCCGTGCTTGCGCAGGATCTTGCAGGCCTCGCGCCCGTCCATGTCGGGCAGGCCGACATCGAGGATCATCAGGTCGACCCGGTCGGCCTTGGCCATGGCCATGCCGTCCTTGGCGCACTGCGCCGTGGCGGTCGAGAATTCGTCGTGCAGCGCCAGCTGCTCGACCAGCGCCTCGCGCAGATCCGCGTCGTCGTCGACGATCAGGATGTGCTTCGCCGTGCTCATCAATGCGTTCTCCGAAATGTCGCACCGGCCCCGTCACCGGTGTAGAACACGTTGGTTACGGACCGCAAGGCGGCTCAACTCCGGGGCGGGAGAGGGATAGTGGCGGCAAGGCGATACCTGAGACGGCTCCGGGTCCACAAGACCGGCCCCGATCGGCACACCGGCCTGCTCTCCGCCGATGGTCTCGCGGTCCCCTGCGCGCTCGGACGCGGCGGCATCACGACGGCTAAGCGCGAGGGCGACGGCGCCAGCCCGCGCGGCGAGTTTCCCTTGAGAAAGCTCTATTTCCGCCCCGATCGGGGCCCGGTTCCGCCAACCGGGCTCGATATCGAGGCGATCACCCCGGATCTCGGCTGGTGCGACGACCCACAGAGCGGGTTTTACAACCGGCCCGTGATCCTGCCGTTCGCCGCCCGGCACGAACGCATGTGGCGCGACGATCACCTCTATGATCTCGTTATTGTGATCGGCCACAACGACGCGCCGCCGCGAAAGGGCTTCGGCAGCGCGATTTTCATGCATCTGGCGAAGCCCGGCTTCCAGCCCACCGAAGGCTGCGTCGCGCTCCGGCGCGCCGACATGATTCGCCTGCTGCCGCGACTCGGGCCGGATACGGTCATCGCCATCGGCTAGTGGCGGTTGCCGCGATGGCAACGCTCCAGCGCTCGCATTGCAACCGAACCCGCCCGCAACGTCATTGCCGGGCGTGGACACGCGATGCCTGAAACGAGCCGGGGCATGACGGATGGGTAGGACGGATGTCCAGGCCTGTTCGGGCGGTGCCGCCATGGGCCCTGGATCAAGTCCAGGGCACCAGTTTGTTCAAGTGGCACGGCCGTGCTCCACATCGCAGCCGCGTGCCCTGGACTTGATCCAGGGCCCATGATGCCGCGCAACGGGCACGGGCGCGGGCAATCAGACCCCAGAAGCGCTCAAACCGGCTTAGGCCGGGTCCCAAAGATCGCGCTGCCCACCCGCACATGAGTTGCCCCGTGCGCCACCGCGATCTCGTAGTCGGCGCTCATGCCCATCGAGATCGTTTTCAGGCCGATTTCCCCGGCGAGTTTGGCGAGCAGCGCGAAATGCGGCGCCGGCGGCTCGTCGAAGGGCGGGATCGCCATCAGCCCCTCGATCGCAAGCCCGTGCTCCTCGCGGCAGCGCCGGACGAACGCGGCCGCCTCCTCCGGCAGGACACCGGCCTTCTGCTCCTCCGCGCCCGTGTTGACCTGGACGAAGAGCCGGAGGCTCTTGCCCTGCGCGTCCATTTCCTTCGCCAGCGCGCGGGCCAGCTTGTCGCGGTCGACGGTCTCGATCACGTCGAACAGCGCGACGGCCTCCTTCACCTTGTTGGTCTGCAGCGGGCCGATCAGATGCAGCTCGATATCGGGATAGGCCGCCTTCAATGCCGGCCACTTGGCCTGGGATTCCTGCACGCGGTTCTCGCCGAAGGTGCGCTGGCCGGCCGCGATCACCGGTTCGATGGCATCGGCCCCGAAGGTCTTGGAGACGGCAACGAGCGTCACCGACCCGTCCGGACGCCCGGTCTCGGCCTCCGCCGCACGGATGTTGGAGAGGACTTCGGTGAGGCGATCGGCGGCTGTCATGGCTTGATTGTCGGCTCGCGTTGCTGGAATTCGGCGCACGATGCGTTGAGGACAGGTGCGTTGCAAGACCGCACGCGGATTTCCGTCGCATTCGGAACCGACGCCCCATAACGCCTACCGTTATACTTTGGCACGGCGTATGGTTGCCCATGATCCGGAGCCTTGCCGACCCTGAGACGGAAGCGATCTGGTCGGGACGGCGAAGTCGCAAGCTGCCATCGGATAGTCAGGCGGTTGCGATGCGCAAACTGCGAATGCTCAATCAGGCGCGCGTGCTTGACGACATGCGCGTTCCGCCCGGCAACCGCCTCGAGGCGCTCAAGGGAAACCGTGTCGGCCAGCACGGTATCCGGATCAATGGCGTATCTGTTTCGTGTGGGATGAGGGAGGACCGCGCAATGTCGAAATTGTCGACTATCACCGCTGACCTCTTGCCGAATCCGCACCCGGGCGAGATTCTGCTTGAGGAATTCCTGAAGCCCATGGGGCTCAGCCAGAACGCGCTCGCCCGGGCCGTGCACGTGCCGCCGCGCCGGATCAACGAAATCGTGCTGGGAAAACGGGCGATCACCGCCGACACGGATCTGCGGCTGGCGCGCTATTTTGGGATGTCGGAAGGATTTTTCCTCGGTCTGCAGGCCGATCACGACCTTATGGAACGGCGCCGCCGTATCGGCGAGGAGTTGGCGGGGATCGAACCACGAGCAGCGTGACGGGCCGACGCCCGGCGCGTTGATTCGCCGCCACCATTGACCGAACCAGGGGTTTCGGGCCATCTACGCGAAACTTCAAGCGACCGAACCTCATCGAATGGCGAACGAACGCTACAATCCCCGCGAATCCGAAGCGCGTTGGCAGAAAGTCTGGGACGACGAGAAGGTCTTCACGACCGATAACGACGACCCCCGGCCGAAGTACTACGTGCTCGAGATGTTCCCCTATCCGTCGGGCAAGATCCATATCGGCCACGGCCGCAACTATGTGATGGGCGACGTGGTGGCGCGCTACAAGCGCGCCAAGGGCTTCAACGTCCTGCATCCCATGGGCTGGGATGCCTTCGGCCTGCCCGCCGAGAACGCTGCGATCGAGAAGAAGGTCCATCCCAAGGAATGGACCTACGAGAACATCGAGACGATGAAGGCCCAGCTCAGGCTGCTCGGCCTGTCGATCGACTGGAACCGCGAACTGGCGACCTGCGATCCGGAATACTATTCCAAGCAGCAGCTGCTGTTCGTCGAGTTCCTGAAGGCGGGCCTGGTCGAGCGCCACACCTCGCTGGTCAACTGGGACCCGGTCGACCAGACCGTGCTCGCCAACGAACAGGTGATCGACGGGCGCGGCTGGCGCTCCGGCGCGCCGGTGGAGAAGCGCGAGCTGGCGCAGTGGTTCTTCCGGATCACCGACTACGCCCAGGAGCTGCTCGACGCCATCGACACGCTCGACAACTGGCCCGACAAGGTGCGCCTGATGCAGCGCAACTGGATCGGCCGCTCCGAGGGCCTGCGCTTTTCCTTCGACATGGTCGACGGCGACGGCAAGGCCGTCGACGAGCCGCTCGTCGTCTACACCACCCGCCACGACACCATCTTCGGCGCGAGCTTCTGCGCCGTCTCGCCGGATCATCCGCTGGCCAAGCGGCTTGCCGAGACCAATCCGGATCTGGAGGCCTTCCGGCGCGAATGCGCCGCGCTCGGCACCAGCGAGGAGGCCATCGAGCGGGCCGAGAAGAAGGGCTTTGCGACCGGGCTCTACGCGGTCCATCCGTTCCGCCCCGACGTGACGCTGCCGGTCTATGTCGCCAACTTCGTGCTGATGGGCTACGGCGAAGGCGCCGTCTTCGGCTGTCCGGCGCACGACCAGCGCGACCTCGACTTCGCCCGCAAGTACGACTTGCCGGTCATTCCCGTCGTCGCCCCGGCCGATGCCGACCCGGCGACGTTCGACGTCGTCGACGAGGCCTTCGTCGAGAAGGACGGCGAGGCGGTGGTGCTGATCAACTCCGAATTCCTGGACGGCATGAGCGTGGCGCAGGCGAAGGAAGAGATCGCCGACCGCATGGAGGCCGCCGGCACCGGCGCGCGCAAGGTGAATTTCCGCCTGCGCGACTGGGGCATCTCGCGGCAGCGCTACTGGGGCTGCCCGATTCCCGTAATCCACTGTGATTCCTGCGGAATTGTCCCTGTGCCGGAAACCGACCTGCCGGTGCTGCTGCCCGACGATGCGACCTTCGACAAGCCCGGCAATCCGCTCGACCACCATCCCACCTGGAAGCATGTCGACTGTCCGTCCTGCGGCAAGGCCGCGCGGCGCGAGACCGACACGATGGACACGTTCGTCGATTCCTCGTGGTACTTCGCCCGCTTCTGTTCGCCGCGCGATACCGCCGTCGTCGACCGCAAGGCCGTCGACGACTGGCTGCCGGTCGACCAGTATATCGGCGGCATCGAGCACGCCGTCCTGCACCTGCTGTATTCGCGCTTCTTCCTGCGCGCGATGAAGAAGACCGGCCACACCACGCTGGACGAGCCGTTCCGGGGCCTGTTCACGCAGGGCATGATCACCCACGAGACCTATCGCGGCCCGCAAGGGCAGTGGATGTTCCCCGAAGAGGTGGAGCACCGCGAGGACGGCTCGGTCGTCGCCCGCGCCGATGGCTCCGCGGTCACGGTCGGCGCGCCGGAGAAGATGTCGAAGTCGCGCAAGAACGTCGTCTCGCCGGAAGCGATCGTCGAGACCTACGGCGTCGACGCCGCGCGCTGGTTCATGCTCTCCGACACCCCGCCGGAGCGCGACAGCGAGTGGACCGAATCCGGCGTCGAGGGCGCCTGGCGCTTCGTCCAGCGGCTGTGGCGGCTGGTCGGACAGGTCGCCGAACTCGCCCCGCCCGTCGGCACCGCGAGTCCCGAGGCTTTCGGGTCCGAGGCCGAGGCGCTGCGCCGGGTGACGCACAAGGCCCTCGCCGCGGTGTCCAAGGATATCGAGGAACTGCGTTTCAACCGCGCCATCGCCCATGTCTACGAGGTGGTCAACGCGGTGACCGCCGTGCTCGGCTCGACGTCCAACGGCGCGACCGCGGCCGATCTCGGCTGGGCGCTGCGCGAGGCGGCCGAGGTCATCGTCCAAATTTCCGCGCCGATGGTGCCGCATCTGGCCGAGGAATCCTGGCGGGTTCTCGGCCATGACAGCCTGCTCGCGACGGCCGACTGGCCGCAGGTCGATCCCGCGCTTCTGGTCGAGGACACGGTGACGCTGCCGGTTCAGGTGAACGGCAAGCGCCGCGACGAGCTTGTCATTTCCCGCGATGCGGATCAGTCTGCGATCGAGGCTGCCGCGCTGGCGCTGACCGGCGTCCAGCGCGCCATCGGCGACAAGCCGGTGCGCAAGATCATCGTCGTGCCCCAGAGGATCGTGAATGTGGTCGCCTGATTTCGCATTGCCGCGCAAAGCCGCCCTCGCGCTCGGCCTCCTCGTCGCGACGTTCCTCGGCGGCTGCCAGGTGCAGCCCCTTTACGGCCCGGCAGCGACCGGCACCGGTGGCATGACCACCACGGCGCTCGCCGATGTTGACGTTGCGCCGGTCGAGGGACGCGTCGGCCAGAAGATCCGCAACGACCTCCTGTTCAACATGAACGGCGGCGCCGAATCCGGCGGCAGCTACATGGTCGAGCTCAACGTCCGGTCGCGCTACACCAACGTGCTGACCCGGTCGATTTCCGGCCTGCCCGGCGGCCGCAACATGCGCCTCCAGGTCCGCTATACGCTCAAGAAGGTGGGCGAGGAAGGAACGCTGACGTCGGGGACGGTCACGCGGGTCGCCTCGATGGACTATTTCAACCAGCGTTTTTCCAACGATCGCGCGATGATCGACGCGGAGAACCGCGCCGCCAAGGAAGTCGCCGCCGATATCCACCTGCGGCTCGCCTCCTTCTTCGCCACCGGCAAGAGCTACAAGGCGGTCGACACGGCCGAACCCGACGACGACGAGCTGACGACGACGGGCGACACCATCTTCGACGACCAGGAACAGACCTACGGCGCGCCGCAGCTATGACCGCGCTCAAGGGCGAAGCGGTCGGCCGTTTCCTCAAACGACCCGACAAGCCGGTCGCCCTGGTCTACGGCCCCGATACCGGCCTCGTCGGTGAACGGGCGCGGGCGATCATCGACGGCTTCCTGGGGCCGGACGCCGACCCCATGGCGCGCGCCGTGATCGAGGGCGACGGCCTGCCCGGCGCGCCGGAGCGCCTTGCCGAGGAAGCCCATTCGGTGCCGATGTTTGGCGGCCGGAGGGCAATCCGCGTCCCTGCCGGCTCGAAGAACATTTTGCCCGCCGTGCAGCCGCTGCTGTCCGATCCGCCGCGCGAGGCCATCGTCGTCATCGAGGGCGGCGACCTGAAACCGTCCTCGCCGCTGCGCAAGGCGATCGAGAAGTCCGACCAGGCCGTTGCCATCCCCTGCTATGTCGACGACGCCCGCGCGGTCGAGACCCTCGTCACCGAAGAGATGGCGGCGGCCGGGTTGCAGGTCAGCCCCGACGCGCGGGCGGCATTGACGCGCCTTCTCGGCGGCGACCGCCTCGCCTCGCGCGGCGAATTGCGCAAGCTCGCCACCTATTGCCACGGCCGCGAGCGCGTCGAGATCGAGGATGTCGGCGCCGTCGTCGGCGACGCCTCGGCGCTCGAGCTGGACGTGCTGATCGATTCGACCGCCGTGGGCGACGCCGGCCAGGCCGATCTCGTGCTGCGCCGCTGCCTTGCCGCCGGCACCGCGCCGGGCAGCGTCGTTTCCGCGCTGTCGCGCCATTTCATGCAATTGTCGGAGGCGCGGCTGAAGATCGATCGCGGCGCAACCGCCGACGCCGCCATGCGCGAGCTGCGCCCTCCGGTATTCTTCAAGCGCCAGAACGGGTTCCGCCGCCAGCTCGGATTGTGGTCGCCGGAGGCGCTGGGCCGAGCCCTCGAGCTGATCGCGGCGACCGAAGCAAGCGTTCGGCTCGAACCCGACCTCGCCGACGCGATGACCAGCCGCGCGCTGATCACGCTTGCCGGCGCCGCGCGCGGCCCGCGTCAGGGGCGGTAGCCCCGAATACCCTATTTGTTGACGAGACGGTCGATGACGCCGTCGAGCTGTTCCAGCGTCTTGTAGCGGATCCTGAGCTCGCCGGTGCCCGATGGCTTGTGCCTGAGGTCGACGGCCAGGCCGAGCGCGTCGGACAGGCGCTTCTCGATCGCCCGGGTGTCCGCGTCCTTGTCGGACGCCGTTGCGGGTTCGTGCGCGGTCTTCTCCGGCCGCTTCATCAGCGCCTCGGCCTCGCGGACATTGAGGCCGCTTTCGATGATTTCCCGCGCCAGGTTCTCGGGATCGTCGTGGGTGACGAGCGTGCGGGCATGCCCCGCGCTCAGGCTGCCATCGGCGATCATGTCCTGGACAGGATTTGGAAGTTTCAATAATCTCAATGTGTTAGCGACGTGGCTTCGACTCTTTCCTATGACGTCGCCGAGCTCCGCCTGGGTATAGGCGAACTCGTCGATGAGGCGCTGGTAGCCTTCGGCCTCCTCGAGCGGATTGAGATCGGCGCGCTGGACGTTCTCGATGATCGCGATCTCGAGGGCCTCGCGGTCGCCGACCTTGTGGACGACGACCGGCACCTCGTGCAGGCCGGCGCGCTGGGCCGCGCGCCAGCGCCGCTCGCCGGCGATGATCTCGAACCGGTCGGCATCCTCCGGCGTGGCGCGCACCAGGATCGGCTGCACGATTCCCTTTTCGCGGATCGACGCAGCAAGATCCGCGAGATCGTCGTCGCCGAAACGCTTGCGCGGGTTGCGCGGATTGGGGCGCAGGAACTCAATCGGGATCCGCCGCTGGCCGCGGGCACGGTCCAGCGCCGATTTCTCGGTATCGACATCGCCGATCAGCGCGGCAAGGCCGCGTCCGAGCCGCGACGGGCCGCCTTGGCCGCCGTCTTCCTTCTTCGCCATTGTCGTCGCTGCGGGTTTCGCCATCGTCATTGTTGCGGATCCGAATCGAGTTACGGTTACGTAAGGGTCAAGCAGCCCTCAGGCGGCGTTCACGCTGGATTATTTCGGATGCGAGTCGAATATACGCCTGGCTTCCGGCGCAGTGCATGTCATAGAGCAGCACCGGCTTTCCGAACGACGGCGCCTCGGACACCCGCACGTTGCGCGGGATCACCGTTTCGTAGACGTTCTGGCCCATATGCCGGCGCACGTCGTCGACCACCTGCCCCGACAGGTTGTTGCGGCGGTCGAACATGGTCAGCACGATGCCGTGGATCGACAGCGACGGGTTCAGGGCGGTCTTGACGTGTTCGACCGTCTGCAGGAGCTGGCTCAGGCCCTCCAGCGCGAAGAACTCGCATTGCAGCGGAACCAGCACCGAGTTGGCCGCGCTCAGCGCGTTGATGGTCAGCAGGTTCAACGAAGGCGGACAATCGATCAGCACGTAGTCGATGCCGAAATCGTCGTCGTCGTGCGCCGCCCCGGCCCCGAAAGGTTGCCGGATCGCGTTGCGCAGCCGGAAGGACCGGTCGTGCGCGCCCATCACCTCCTGCTCGAACCCGAGCAGATCGAGGGTCGAGGGCACCACCGAAAGCCGCGGCACCGCGGTGTCCATGATACCGTCGACCAGGCTCCTCTCGCCGGTCAGCACATCGTAGACCGACCGGTCGCGCATGTTGCGGTCGATGCCGAGGCCGGTCGAGGCATTGCCCTGTGGATCGAGATCGACGACGAGGACACGTTCGCCGATGGCGGCAAGCGCGGTCCCCAGATTAATGGTCGTGGTCGTCTTGCCGACCCCGCCCTTCTGGTTGGCGATGGTAATGACGCGCGGTGTCATGCGGCAGGCCTCCGGATACGATCTACAGGTCTTTAGGCGCTTTTGCGGACACAGTCATCAACGATGACCAGGGCACTGCCCGCTTGTGTCCGGCTCGGTACGAGTCTGTAGCTAAATCTCCAACATGTTGAGGCCCGGGTCAATTCACGCTCTACATCTTGGCCCTTGTGGAAAACCGCGATAGCCCCGCGCGCGATCATCGGAGCGGCCATTTTCAACAGCTTTTCCAATGGTGCGAGCGCCCTGGCGGTCACCACGTCGACGGGGTCGTGCCACCGTTCGACGAATGTCTCTATTCGCTCGCAGTGCACGGTCGCGGGCGCGCCGGTGCGCCGCGCGGCGGCGCGCAGGAAGGCGCACTTGCCCGACAGTGATTCGACCAGATGCACCGCGGCGCCCGATTTCTCGGCCATGAGGATCGCGACGACCATGCCCGGCAATCCGGCGCCCGAGCCCAGATCCACCCAGCGCCGGGCGCCGGGCGCACAAGCCACAGCCTGTGCACAATCGGCTATATGCCTTGTCCACAGGCTCGAAAGCGTATCCGGACCAACCAGGTTCTTGGCTTTGCTCCACTTTTTGAGCTCGTCCACGTAGTTATCCAGTTTTGCCTCTGTTTCACGTGAAACGTCGACGAGGCCGCGCACGAGCGCCAGACCGTCCGCCCGATCCGCATCCGAATCAATTTTGGAATTGCTACGCACTCTTGCGACCGCCGCTGCGCCGCCGCAGGTGGGCGGCGAGAAGGAGCAACGCCGCCGGCGTCATGCCTTCGATCCGCGCCGCCTGTCCGACCGAGCGCGGCCGGACCGTCGACAGCTTCTCGCGGATCTCGTTCGTCAGCCCCGATATCCCCGCGAAATCCATATCCGCGGGCATCTCCAAATTTTCGTCGCGCCGGAACCGGTCGATATCGGCCTTCTGCCTGTCGAGATAGACGGCATAGCGCGCCTCGATCTCGAGCTGTTCGCCAATCTGTTTCGGTAGCGCACCGAGTTCCGGCCAGACAGAAACGAGCCGCGCCATGTCGATATCCGTATAGGCAAGCAGATCCAGGGCCGACCGGCGCTGTCCATCATGATTGAGTGTCAGCCCGTGCCGCGCGGCCTCTTGCGGTGTCAGGCTGAGCGAACCGGCAAGCACCTTGGCCTCCTCCAGGGCGGCCATCTTCGCCTCGAACCCCCGGGCCCGCTCATTGCCGACACAGCCGAGTTCGATCCCCCACCCCGTCAACCGCTGATCCGCGTTGTCGGCCCGCAGGGTCAACCGGTATTCGGCCCGCGAGGTAAACATGCGATAGGGCTCGCTGACCCCGCGCATGACCAGGTCATCGATCATAACGCCGGTATAGGCATCGGACCGATCGATCACGATCCCATCTGTTCCGGATGCGAATCGACCGGCGTTCAATCCCGCCAACAGGCCCTGCGCGGCCGCCTCCTCGTATCCGGTCGTGCCGTTGATCTGACCGGCCAGGAAAAGCCCCGCGACTCGCTTCGTCTGCAATGTCGGCTCGAGCTCGCGCGGATCGACGAAGTCGTACTCGATCGCATAGCCAGGCCGCAGGATGACGGCCCGCTCCAGCCCGGGCATGGATTCGACGATCGCCTTCTGGACGTCCTCGGGCAGCGACGTCGATATCCCGTTCGGATAGACGGTATCGTCGTCCAGGCCCTCCGGCTCCAGGAAGATCTGGTGGCTGTCACGATCGGCGAAGCGGACGACCTTGTCCTCGATCGAGGGGCAATAGCGCGGCCCCCGGCTCTCGATCCGCCCGGAATACATCGCGGATCGGCCGAGATTCGCCTCTATGATCTCATGTGTGCGCGCGACGGTCCGGGTGATGTGGCAATCGATCTGCGGCGTCTGGATCTTTGTGGTCAAAAAGGAAAAAGGCACCGGTTCGGTATCGCCGGGCTGGCGCTGCAGGGACGCCCAATCGATCGTCCGGCCATCGAGCCGCGGCGGTGTACCCGTCTTCAGCCGTCCGAGACGGAACCCGAAGGAGTCGATCCGCTCGGCCAGCCGCACCGACGGATTGTCTCCGACCCGACCTGCGGGCCACGTCTTCTCACCGAGATGAATGAGACCGCGCAGGAAAGTCCCGGTCGTCACGACGACGGCGCCCGAGGAGAAGTGCCGACCGTCAACGGTCGTTACGCCACCGACTCGATTGCCGTCGACGACCAAATCCGCAGCCTCGCCGCCTACGATATAGAGATTACCGATATCCGCCAGTTCGGCCTGCATCGCTGCGCGATACATTTTCCTGTCGGCCTGCGCACGCGGTCCGCGCACGGCCGGGCCCTTGCGCCGGTTCAGGAGCCGGAACTGGATGCCTGCCCGATCCGCGACCCGGCCCATCAGCCCGTCCAGCGCGTCGATCTCACGAACCAGGTGACCCTTGCCGACCCCACCGATCGCGGGATTGCAGGACATCTCGCCGATCTTCGCCGGGTCCTGGGTGATAAGAGCCACGGTCGCGCCGGCGCGCGCGGCGGCCGCGGCGGCCTCGCAGCCCGCATGGCCGCCCCCGATCACCACGACGTCGTATGTCTGTCTGTGCGTCATTAGACGCGCTGATTACAGTGATTGCCCCGCCGCTGCCAAGGTCTGATTGGGCCCGACAGCTGTTTCACGTGAATCCGGCCTACCGGCGGTCAGGCCGTTAACCGTGATTCACGTGAAACATTCCGATTCCGATCGCCCCTTACTTGCCGATGCAGAATTGCCCGAAGATCGCATCCAGCACGTCCTCGACATCGATCCGGCCGGTAATGCGCCCGAGCGCGTTCGCCGCCGCCCGCAGTTCCTCGGCGACGAGGTCCCCATCCGCCACGTAGTCGAGCCGCCCCGCCCGTTCCAGCGCCGCAAGCGCCGTCATCGTTTCGGTGCGATGCCGCGCCCGTGTGATCAGCGAATCCGTTCCGCTTCCGACTCGATCGCCGATCCACGTCGCCAGAGCCTCGATAAGCGCGGCGATCCCCGACCCGGTCTTCGCCGAAATACCGAACCGATCATCCGTCAGCAGCCCGGCCTCCCCGCCTCTGACATCGACCTTGGTCTCGACAAACCAGGCTTCCGATCCACCAACAGCCAAATCCCCGTTCTGTTCCGTGCCCCGTTCGACCAGCCACAGAACAAGGTCGGCCCGCGCCGCGTGATCGCGCGCACGCCGTACCCCTTCGGTCTCAATCGCATCGGCCGTTTCGCGAATACCCGCCGTATCAACCACCGTTACCGGAACGCCGGCGAGATCGAGGCGCACCGCGATCGCGTCCCGCGTCGTCCCCGGCAGCTCCGAGACAATCGCTACGTCGCGACGTGCCAATGCATTGATCAGGCTCGATTTTCCGACATTCGGCTCACCGGCGATGACCACCGTAACACCGTCGCGAATCATCTCTCCACGGCCACCGTCGGCGAGCTCCCGCGCCATTTCCGCGCACAAATCCGCGATCGCCGGGCCGACCTGCCCGCTCACCCCGGCCGGCACATCATCCTCGTCGGCGAAATCGATCCCCGCTTCGCACAGGGCCAGAATGCCGATCAGCCGTTCCCGCCAGGTGTCGAACACCCGACCGGCCCGGCCCTCGAGTTGCCGCAGGGCCTGACGCCGCTGCGCCTCGGTCTCCGCGTCGATCAGATCGGCGAGCCCCTCGACCTCGGTCAGGTCGAGTTTGCCGTTAGCGAACGCCCGCCTGGCAAACTCTCCGGCTTCGGCCGCCCGCAAGCCGTGGAACCCCGACAGCGCCTCGATCAGCCCCGCCACGACGGCGCGGCCGCCATGGACATGGAACTCGACGCAGTCCTCGCCGGTGAAGCTTGCCGGACCCGGCATCCACAGCACCAGCCCCTTGTCGATCGCCTCGCCGTTCCGCCCCCGAATCGACCGTACCGACGCGACCCGGGCAGGCGGAACCGACCCGGCCAGACGTTCAACCGACCGAGCCGACGCCGGACCCGACACCCGCACGACCGCGACGCCGGCCTTGCCCGCGCCGCTAGACACCGCGAAGATCGTGTCGGTCTCCACCGGATCACACTGCCCTGTCACTTCACCGCCACCGCCTTAGATATCCTACGGAACCCGCAAAAACCGCATGACCGAAAACCGCCTCAGCCAAGAAACCAGCCCCTATCTCCTCCAGCACGCCGACAATCCGGTCCACTGGCGCCCCTGGGGAACGGATGCGCTCGCCGAAGCCAGAGCCTCCGGCAAGCCAATCCTCCTGTCGATCGGCTACGCCGCCTGCCACTGGTGCCATGTTATGGCCCACGAGAGCTTCGAGGATCCCGAAACCGCCCGCTGGATGAACGATCTGTTCGTCAACATCAAGGTCGACCGCGAGGAACGCCCCGATATCGACCAGCTCTATATGGCCGCGCTGCATCAACTCGGCGAGCACGGCGGATGGCCGCTGACCATGTTTCTGACCCCTGACGGCGATCCGTTCTGGGGCGGAACCTATTTCCCCAAGACCGCCCGTTACGGCCGGCCCGGCTTCGTCGACGTCCTCAAGCACATCGCCGGTATCTTCCGCGACGACCCCGGCAAGATCGAACAGAACCGCGCCGCCATCACCGCCCGTCTAGCACCTGCCGCGACCGATCCGGGCCAACTATCCCCCAACATCGTCCCGGCGATCGCCGGAAGATTGCTCGAGATCTTCGATCCCGTGAACGGCGGCCTCAACGGCGCGCCCAAGTTTCCGCAAGCTCCGATCCACGATCTCGTCTGGCGCGCCGGCCTGATGACCGGCGAGACACGCTTTTTCGAATCGGTCGAGCACACCCTTTCGAGGATCGCCCGCGGCGGAATCTACGATCATCTCGGCGGTGGCTTCGCCCGCTATGCCGTCGACGAGCGCTGGCTGGTGCCGCATTTCGAGAAGATGCTCTACGACAATGCCCAGCTCATCGACCTGCTGACCACGGCGTGGATCAGGACAGGAAATCCCCTGTTTCGCTCCCGAATCGAAGAAACGGTCGATTGGCTGACGCGGGAGATGATCGCCGAGGGCACCGCCTTCGCTGCAAGCCTCGACGCCGATTCGGAAGGTGAGGAAGGCCGCTTCTACGTCTGGGACAAGGCGGAGATCGACGGCCTCCTCGGCGATAACGGCGCCCTTTTCGCCAAAGCCTATGACGTCACCGAAGCGGGCAACTTCGAGGGCCGTAACATCCTCAATCGCCTCGACGATCCGTTCCCACTGTCCGAAACCGACGAATCGCGCCTGGCCGAAGCCCGGGCAATCCTGTTCCACGCCCGGGACCCGCGTGTCCATCCCGGCCGCGATGACAAGGTCCTCGCCGACTGGAACGGCATGATGATCGCCGCCCTCGCCTATGCCGGACGGACGTTCGGGCGCCCGGCCTGGATCGCTCTCGCCGAAACCGCCTATCGTTTCGTCACCGACTCGATGATCCGCGACGGCCGCATCGCCCACGCATACCGCGCGGGCAAGATGACGTGGCCCGGCTTTTCCACCGACTATGCCGCAATGACGTCCGCTGCCCTCGCCCTGGCAGACGCGACCGGCAATCGTCCCTATCTCGATGATGCGATCTCGCTTGCCGACCTGCTGGAGACCTGGCACGTCGGCGAGGACGGCAGCTATCGCCTTGCCGCGTCCGACGCCAACGATGTGACCATCCGGATGCGCTCCGGCGTCGACGAGGCCACCGCAAATCCGAACGGCGTCGCCGCCACGGTCCTCGCCCGTCTCTATCACCTGACCGGCGAAGACCGCTTCCTCGCTCGCGCCGACCGCCTTCTCGCCGCCTTTGCTTCCGATGCGGCACAAAATCCCGTCGGCCACGCGAGCCTGCTGTCCGCCCTCGCCGTGCGTACGACCGGCCTGCAGGTCGTGTTGATCGGAAAACCCGACGACGACCTGAAAGGCTTCCTTTCGATCGTGAATCGCGTTCCGGATCCGAATCGATCGCTGATCGTGCTTCGGCCAGGCGAAGAATTGCCGTCCTGCCATCCCGCCCACGGCAAGGTCCAGGTCGACGGACACGTCACCGCCTATGTCTGCCGCGGCGACACCTGCTCGCTGCCCGTAACGGATCCGAATGGATTGAAGGACGCGCTCGATCCGACCTGAACGCGCTACTTTTTCTTCGCCTTGTACTTAACCGTAACCCCCGAGAGGATCACGTTTCCGCAGGAATCGGCAGCGTCGGTGTTATACCTCACCATTTCCAGCCCAAACATATCGCCGGGCTTCCTATCGCTCAGGATCCCATCCGACTCAAGAATGAACGCCTTGCGAACGCCAACCCACGGAAGCGCCCGGCTTACAAACGGCCCGCCGCGCGGGCGTAGGAATGTCGGATCGCCGTTGTAGCCGCCCGCCTCGAATTTCAGGGTGCAAGCTGCAGGCGCTGTGACGAAGACAAAGAACACCTTGATCTTGCTGCGATGCCGGCGGCACCGACATCGTCCAGAAGCGCGCCGCCCGCCTCGTATTCCACGTTACCGAGCATGACGGTGCTGCTGACGGGAACCGAAAAGGACACCCTCTTGGCGGACGCAGGCGAACTGGAAATCATCATCGCAGCCACCGCCATTACAAGGAAGAAAAGTCCTGCCGGCGCCGAAACGCCTTTCCCCCCGAAAAACATCCGGGTTCTCCCATCTAAATCCATTGCTACCGGGAAACCTAAACGATTAACAAATATTCCGCGAAGTCACTTCGGCCAAACGACACCGCCCGCATCATCGATCGGCCGCTCAAACGAAAAGGCCGGGCCCCGCGGGGCCCGGCCTCCATGTCTCACGGTAAGCAATCCGGTGTTCAGGTGTTCATCGAATCGAAGAACTCGTCATTGCCCTTCGTCTGCCGGAGCTTGTCGAGCAGGAACTCGATGGCGTCCACCGTCCCCATCGGATTGAGGATGCGGCGCAGAACGTACATCTTCTTGAGCTTGTCGGGCGAGACCAGTAGTTCTTCCTTGCGCGTGCCAGACCGCGTGATGTCCATGGACGGGAATACGCGTTTGTCGGCGACCTTGCGGTCGAGGATGATTTCCGAATTGCCGGTGCCCTTGAACTCTTCGAAGATCACTTCGTCCATGCGGCTGCCGGTATCGATCAGCGCCGTCGCGATGATCGTCAGCGAGCCGCCTTCCTCGATATTGCGCGCCGCGCCGAAGAAACGCTTCGGCCGCTGCAGCGCATTGGCGTCGACACCACCGGTCAGAACCTTGCCCGAGGACGGCACGACGGTGTTGTAGGCACGACCCAGGCGCGTGATCGAATCGAGCAGGATGACGACGTCGCGACCGTGCTCCACAAGACGCTTGGCCTTCTCGATCACCATTTCCGCGACCTGGACATGGCGCGCGGCCGGCTCGTCGAAGGTCGAGGAGATCACCTCCCCCTTCACCGACCGCTGCATGTCGGTCACTTCTTCCGGGCGCTCGTCGATCAGGAGGACGATCAGATAGCACTCGGGGTGATTGGTCGTGATCGAATGGGCGATGTTCTGCAGCAGAACCGTCTTGCCGGTCCGCGGCGGCGCCACGATCAGGCCGCGCTGGCCCTTGCCGAGCGGAGCGACCAGATCGATGACCCGGGCCGACATGTCCTTCCCCGTCGGAACTTCAACCTCCATGTTGAAGCGATCTTCCGGGTAAAGCGGCGTCAGGTTGTCGAAATTGATCTTATGGCGTGCCTTCTCAGGATCCTCGAAATTGATCGTGTTGACCTTGAGCAGCGCGAAGTACCGTTCGCCCTCCTTGGGGCTGCGGATCATGCCTTCCACCGTATCGCCGGTGCGCAGGCTGAACCGTCGGATCTGGCTCGGGCTGACATAGATGTCGTCCGGTCCCGGCAGATAGTTCGCGTCGGGCGAACGCAGGAAGCCGAATCCGTCCTGCAGCACCTCGACGACGCCTTCGCCGACGATTTCGACGTCCTGCGCCGCGAGCTGCTTGAGAATCGCGAACATCAGCTCCTGCTTCCGCAGGCCGCTGGCGTTTTCGACTTCCAGGCTTTCGGCAAAGGCGAGCAGCTCCGGAGGCGACTTCGCCTTGAGCTCCTGAAGCTTCATTTCCCGCATCGGCGGTAAACTCCTGTGGCGGTATACGCCTGAGTGGTTCGGGGGGCGTGGACCGGCGAAAAGAATCGGGTCCATCGTTTTTGTGGAGGTTCACGAGGCTGGGACTTGCACCCGAGACGGGCGGATCGGTGTCCTACGCTCGATTAGGTGAGTCGGGCGATTATATATACCGCCTCACAAGACGCCACAAGTATTCCACGTCAGTTTCGATCAGAACGGCTTCACGATCACGAGAATGACGATGATGACCATCAATAGCGTCGGCACCTCGTTCATGATCCGATAGAATCGCGCCGTATGGCTGTTGCGATCCTCCGCGAAGGCGCGGACATAGCCCGAAAACATGCCGTGCACGGCCGAAAGCGCGATCACCAGCGCGAACTTCGCGTGGAACCAGCCGGACGTCCACCAGCCCCCGTCCCAGGCGAGCCACAATCCCAGCGCCCAGGTCACCACCATGGCCGGGTTTATGATGAACCGCAGAAGCCTGCGCTCCATCACCTTGAACGTCTCGGACTGCGCCGAACCCGGCTCCGCGTCGCAATGGTAGACGAACAGCCGCGGCAGATAGAGCATGCCCGCCATCCACGAGATCACCGCGATCAGGTGAAACGCCTTCAGCCACAGATACAGCGCCGACGGCTGCCAGACCGCCAGACCGCCGAACAGGACCGCCGCGACGCCGACACCACCGACGGCCCTCAGGACAAGCCCGCGGCGCGGCCCCTCGCTCACCCCGTGCCCTTCCGAACGCGATCCAGCATCGATTCGACGTGGGCTATCGGCGTCTCCGGCAGGATCCCGTGGCCCAGGTTGAAGATCAGCCGCCCCGCCGACAGCGTTTCCAGGATCCGGTCGACGCTTTCGTCCAGCGCCTTGCCGCCGGACAGCAACGCCAGCGGATCGACATTGCCCTGCACCGCCGTCACCGGCTGCAGGGTGTCACGCGCGAACGCCACCGGCATGGTCCAGTCGAGACCGATCGCGTCGATCCCCGTGCCCTCGACATAGGCCCTGGCGCGCACCCCGGCCCCGCGCGGGAAACCGATCACCCGCGTCCCCGGAATCTCGGCGCGCACCGTGTCGATGATCCGCCGCGTCGGCTCGATCGCCCAGCGCCGAAAACCGTCCTCGTCGAGCACGCCCGCCCAGGTATCGAAGATCTGGATCGCGTCGGCGCCGGCCCTGAGCTGACGGATCAGATAGTCGGCCGACGCCTCGACCAGAATATCGATCAGCTGCTGGAACAGCTCCGGCTCGCCATAGGCCATCATCCGCGCCGGCCGCTGATCCGGCGTACCCTGACCGGCGATCATGTAGGTTGCGACCGTCCACGGCGCCCCGCAGAAGCCCAGCAGCGTCACTTCGTCGGGCAGGCCCGCCCGTACCCGCTCCACGGTCTCGAACACCGGTGAGAGATGGCTGGCGATCCTCTCCGGCGTCAGCGCCGCGATATCCGCGCCTCCCGATAGCGGCGCGAGCCTGGGCCCTTCGCCCTGCTCGAACCGTACCGGCTGTCCGAGCGCGTCCGGCACGACCAGGATGTCGGAGAACAGGATCGCCGCGTCGAACCCGAACCGCCGTATCGGCTGCAGCGTCACCTCGGTCGCGGCGTCCGGCGTGTAGCACAGGTCGAGGAAACTGGGATAGCGCGCCCGTACCTCTCGGTACTCGGGCAGATACCGTCCTGCCTGCCGCATCATCCAGACGGGCGGCACGTCGTATCGCTCGCCTGCCAGAACCTTCGCCACCCGACGATCAACAGGTAGACGGTCTTCTTTCAATAGAGTCAAAGAGAGAGGATTCCTTCGATTCTGATTCTTAGAGAGCCAACTAGCGGGATTAAAGTCTGTCCACAACACCGGTCCCAAAATGATCTGGCAAGCCGCATTTCGTCGCGGTTCGTGCCGTTAAGATTTCATTAATAAATTCAATGACTCGTCGGGTCGATCCGAAAACCGGCCCAGCATGTTTACCCATTATTAACGAAATCAACCGGGCATCCCGGATTCCGTACCTGGACGGAAGAACCTGTTGATGACCGAGCGGGTCAAACGCTAAGTCAGCCGATAGGATTCCCCACCGGGCCCGTGAGCCGGGGATAACGACCAGGTTCTCCACAGGTCTTAACAAGCCGATGCCGGATCGCATTCATAGCTACGTCCATCTGCACCTGGTCTCGGACGCGACCGGCGAGACGCTGATCGCGGTGGCGCGCGCGGCGGCCGCGCAATACGCCTCGGTGCGTGCGATCGAACACGTCTATCCGCTGGTGCGGTCGCAGAAGCAGCTCGAGCGCGTCATAGCCGACATCGAGGATGCGCCCGGTATCGTCCTCTATACGCTGATCGGGGCCGAGCTCAGCGAGCGGCTCGAAAAGAGCTGCAAGGAGATCGGCACGCCCTGCGTATCGGTGCTCGCGCCGGTGCTCGGCGTGTTCCGCTCCTATCTCGGCACCGAGTCGACGCCACGCGTCGGCGGTCAGCACGTTCTCAACACGGAATATTTCCGCCGCATCGACGCGCTGAACTACACGCTGCTGCACGACGATGGGCAGATGCCGGAGGATCTGAACGAAGCGGACGTCGTCCTCGTCGGCATTTCCCGCACGTCGAAAACCCCGACCAGCATCTATCTCGCCAACCGCGGCATAAAGACGGCCAACATCCCCGTGGTGCCCGGCATCCCCTTGCCGCCGCAGCTCGACGAGGTGACGAAGCCGTTGATCGTCGGGCTGATCGCCAGCCCCGAGCGTATCGTCCAGATCCGCCAGAACCGGCTGTTGTCGCTGAATGCCGACGACAACACCTCTTATGTCGACAAGTCGAGCGTGGCAGCCGAGATCGCCTTCACCCGAAAGCTCTGCGCCCGCCAGGGCTGGCCGCTGATCGACGTGACCCGCCGGTCCATCGAGGAAACGGCTGCGGCGATCCTCGCCCACTACAAGGAGCACGCCAATGACCCATGACCGTCCGCTTGCCCTGAAACCGGTGGTCCTGGCATCCGCCAGCCGCACCCGCCGCGGCCTGCTCGAAGCCGTCGGCCTGGAGGTCGAAGCCGTTCCGTCTGGTCTCGACGAGCGCGCGATGATCGACGCGGTCGTCCGGGACACCGAGGAGGATCTGCCGCCCGCCGACGTCGCCTCGGTCCTGGCCGCCGCCAAGGCCGATGCCGTAAGCGCTCATCGGCCTGGCGCCATCGTCATCGGCGCCGACCAGACGCTCGAGCTCGACGGCGAACTCTTCGTCAAGCCGGAGAGCATCGACCAGGCCCGCTCGAATCTCCTTCGCCTGCGCGGCAAGACCCATCTGCTGCACGCCGCCGTGGCGATCGTGCGCGACGGCCAGCAAGTGTGGTCCACGCTCGAAACCGCGGCGCTGACCATGCGCGACTTCACCCCGCAGTTCCTCGGCCGCTACACCGCCGCCGCCGGCGACGACATGCTGGACAGCGTCGGCTCGTACCGGGTCGAGGGTCTCGGTCTTCAGCTCTTCGAGCGCATCGACGGCGATCACGCGACCATCCTCGGCCTGCCCCTCCTGCCGGTTCTGGCTGAACTGAGAAAACTCGGCGTCGTCGAAAAATGAATGATATTCCAACGGCTTGCGTTATCGGCTGGCCGGCCAGGCACTCGCGATCGCCGCTTATCCACCGCCATTGGCTGACACGCTACGGCATCGCCGGCGACTACGTCATCGAGGAGATCGCGCCAGAGGATTTCGAGACCTTCCTGTCTGGGCTTTCCGCGCACGGCTATGTCGGCTGCAACGTCACGCTGCCGCACAAGGAAGCGGCCGCCCGTCTCGTCGCCGTGCGTGACGAGACCGCGGCGCGCCTCGGCGCGGTCAACACGGTCTGGTACCGGGACGGAGACCTCGTCGGCGCCAATACCGACGTCTACGGCTTTCTCGCCAATCTCGATGCCGGCGCGCCGCGATGGGACGCGGGCCTCGACCGCGCCGTGGTGCTCGGTGCCGGTGGTGCGGCGCGTGGCATCGTCCACGGTCTGCTGACGCGCGGTGTCGGCCGTATCGATGTTGTCAACCGCTCGCTCGACCGGGCCGCGGCCCTGGCCGGCGCCTTCGGCCCGGCGGCGATCGCCCACGGCTGGGACGCGATCGATACGGTGCTCGAGGGTGCGCGCCTGCTCGTCAACACGACGTCGCTCGGCATGCAGGGCAAGCCGCCGCTCGAGATCGATCTCGCACCGCTCGCACCCGATGCCATCGTCAACGATATCGTCTACGTGCCGCTCGAGACCAATCTCCTGAAAGCGGCGCGCGCGCGAAATCTGAACGCCGTCGACGGTCTCGGCATGCTGCTCCATCAGGCGGTGCCGGGCTTCGAGAAATGGTTCGGCGTGCGCCCGGAGGTGACCGCGGACCTGCGCGCCGTTCTCGTCAAAGATATCAAGGGGACCTGATGTTCATAATCGGCCTGACCGGATCGATCGGCATGGGCAAGTCGGCGACCGGGCGCATGTTCGCCGCCCGCGGTGCGCCGGTGCACGATGCCGATGCGGAGGTCCATCGCCTCTATGCGAACGAGGCCGTCGGTCCGATCGGCGACGTCTTCCCCGATGCGATCGTCGGCGGCAGGGTCGACCGCGATCGGCTGTCGAAGGTGGTGCTCGGCGACGAGCAGGCGATCAAACGGCTCGAGAAAATCGTTCATCCGCTGGTGCAGGCGCGCGAAACGGCTTTTCTCGACACGGCGTTCGCCGAAGGCCGTCGCTTCGCCGTCGCCGAGGTGCCGCTGTTGCTCGAGGTCGGCGGCGATGCGCGTGTCGACGCGGTGGTGCTCGCCTCCGCCCCCGCCGCGGTGCAGCGCGAACGCGTACTGAAGCGCGGCGGCATGAGCGCGGAGAAGTTCGAGAAGATCCTCGCCCGCCAGATGCCCGACGCTGAAAAGCGCCGGCGCGCCCATTTCGTCGTCGACACCAGCCGTGGCTTCGCCTTCGCGGAGAAACAGGTGGACGATATCATGCGGGCCCTTGCCGCCTCATCGGGCGCGGCCTATGCACGAAGACGCCGGGGCTGAGCCCGGACCCGGCATGAACAGTCCAGGGACATGCCGGGCGGCATGGTCCGGGACCTAAGGGGGAGGATCGGCGCGCCGATGCGCGAGATCGTGCTCGACACCGAGACCACCGGATTGAATCCGGCCGGCGGCGACCGGGTGGTGGAGATCGGCGGCGTCGAGCTGCTCAACCACATCCCGACGGGCCGGAACCTGCACCTCTACATAAATCCCGAGCGCGACATGCCCGCCGAGGCCTTCGCCGTGCACGGGCTGTCGATCGAGTTCCTGGCCAACTATCCCGTCTTCGCCGACATTGCCGACCAGTTCGTCGAGTTCGTCGCCGATTCGAAGCTCATTATCCACAACGCCTCGTTCGACATGGGCTTCCTCAACCACGAACTCGAGACGCTCGGGCGCGCGCCGATCCCCTATGCCCAGGCGGTCGACACGCTGATGCTGGCCCGCCGCCGCCATCCCGGCGGTCCGAACAATCTGGACGCCCTGTGCAGTCGCTACGGCATCGACAATTCACGCCGCGACAAGCACGGCGCCCTGCTCGACGCCGAACTGCTCGCCGAAGTCTATATCGAGCTGATCGGCGGCCGGCAGGCCGCGCTTTCCCTGGTCGAGACTGCATCCGGCTCGCGCGGCGGCGCCGATGAGACGCGTTCGGCCCGCCCTGTTCCGCTCGCCCCGCTGATCAGCGAAACGGAAAAGGCGGCTCACGCCGCCTTTATCGCCAAACTCGGTCCTGACGCCATTTGGCGTAAATACCGGACCCTTCCCGAGGAATAGCCCCGGGAAACGGTCGGCGCCCCGTTACTGCGCGGCGCCGGCCGGGATATCAGGCCTGTGCCGTCGGCTGCTGCGCCATGCGCTGCTGGTACAGCGAGGCAAAGTCGATGAGGCCGAGCATCACCGGCGGGAAACCGCCCGCGCCGATCGTGTCGGCGACGATCTGCCGCGCGAACGGGAACAGCAGGCGCGGGCACTCGATCATGACGAACGGCTGGAAATGCTCCTGCGGAATGTTGCGGACCCGGAACAGGCCGCAATAGACCAGCTCGAGCGCGAAGATCACGGTCGTCTCGTCGCCCGCGCGGGCTTCCAGCTTGAGCTCGACCTCGATCTGGTCTTCGCCGGCCGGATTGGCGTTGACCTGGATGTTGAAGTTGATCGGCGGCTGGCCGGTGCGCTGCTCTGTCATGGAGACCGGGGCGCGCGGGTTCTCGAAAGACAGGTCCTTGATGTACTGGGCGAGCACTTCGATGCTCGGGCCCGCCTGCTGGCCAGTCGCGGCCGCGCCGCCCTCGCTTCCGGCCGCGCCGCCGCCATTGGTGGTTTCATTGGTCATGGAATGTCGCTCCGGAGGTTGCGTTGATCCGTAAATCGGTTTCGAGGGGCGCTAAAGGACGTCGAGCCGGTCTTCGCAGTCTTGCGGGCTCGCTCGGGGGGCTCTTTAGCGTGTCGCGCCGCTGGCTAACACGTCACCCCGAGGCGGGGCAAGCGGCGCGGAACCGACACCGCTCCGCGCACCCTCACGGATTGCGCCATGGAGAACGCCCGCCGCTTCCCGAAGATCCGCCACCCGATGATCCGCCGGACCGGGTGTCGCCGGACCCCGTATCGCCCGGCTCGGCATCGCCCAGCCTGGCATCGCCCAGCCTGGCATCGCCTGACTTGGCATCGCCGGTCCCATCCGTGTCGATCTCTATCTCGTAGGCCTCGACATCGATGACGTCGTCCCGCCGTCCGTGTCGGCCGCCCGGTCCGCCGGCAGTCCCGCGCCGTGGTCCGGCGCCGCCCATCTCGACGACGGTGACCCGGCCGGCGAGCCAGCGCGCGATTGCCGAGACGATCGTGCGCCGCGCCGGCGGGATCAGCAACGTGAAGCCGATCGCATCGGTCAGGAAACCGGGCGTCAGCAGCAGCGCGCCGGCGACGAGGATCGCCAGGCCTTCGCTCATCGCGCCCGTCGGCAAGACGTTGCGGTCGATGTCGGCACGCGCCTTTGCGAGCGTTTCAAGCCCCTGCCGGCGGACCAGCCAGGCGCCGGCGATCGCGGTCAGGATCACGATCGCGATGGTGGCCAGCACGCCGATTTGCTCGCCGATGACGACGAACAGTGCGATTTCGGCGATCGGAATGCCCAGAAACAGGGCGAAGAGAACCAAACCCATCGTCTGTCGTTTTAACCCCGTTGGTGTTTTGCGGTCGATCCGGGCGCGATGCACTGGACCGCGCCCGATCAATCCTTACATAGTAGTCGTTGGCCAATCCTGCCTTCTTTCTTGGCGCACCGGGCAAATCCCGGTAAACGGGTGCTGATGAACGGCATATTCGATATCTACACGATCCTCTTCCTGGTCCTCGCCGTGGTGATTTTCCTGCGGCTGCGGAGCGTGCTCGGCCGGCGCACCGGCAATGAACGCCAGCCGTACGATCCTTTCTCGGCGCCGAAGGAAAGCGGGTCGGCCGCATCCGACAAGGTCGTCAACCTGCCGCCGCGTGCCGAATCGGGCACGTCGCGCGCGAACGCCGCCAACGACGATTTCGGCGATATCGCCCCGCGCGGCTCCGATCTCGCTCAGGGCCTGTCCGCGATCAGACAAACCGATCCCACCTTCGAGCCGAAAGGGTTCGTCGAGGGTGCGAGGATGGCCTACGAGATGATCGTCACCGCCTTTGCCGACGGCGATCGCAAGATGCTCAAGACCCTGCTGTCCCGGGAAGTCTACGACGGCTTCGTCGGCGCCATCGCCGATCGCGAGGGCCGAGGCGAGACCGCGACGTCGAATTTCGTCTCGATCGACAAGGCGGACATCACCGAGGCGCAGTTGCGCGGCCGCAACGCCCACGTCACCGTGCGGTTCGTCTCGCAGCTCATCACCGCCACCCGCGACAAGGACGGCGCGGTGATCCAGGGCGACCCCAACGCGGTCACCGAGGTGACGGACATCTGGACCTTCGCCCGGGACGTCGGATCGCGCGATCCGAACTGGAAGCTCGTTGCCACCGAGTCTGCCGACTGAGCTGATCGCCCGCTTCACCGCGCGTCCGCGCTGGCGACGCGAGCTTGCCATCGCGGCGGGCGCTGTCGCGCTCGCGGCCGCCGTGGCGCTCGTGTTCGCGCTGCCCGGCCGTGATCGGATGGTCGCCGGCCATCCCGCGGTCAAGGCCGGTCACCGCCTCGTTGCCGTCGGCTTCGACGACCTGCCGGGCTTCGCCGCCGACGATCCGTCGGAAGCTTTCGCGGCCTTCCTGCGCTCCTGCGGCCATGGCCGCGACGACAGCCCGCTCGCCGATGTCTGCCTCAAGGCGGAGGCGTTGTCGGACCCCGATACTGAAGCCGTTCACGCCTTCTTCGTCAGGAACTTCCGCCCCTACCGTGTCGAGCCGAAGGACGGCGAGGCGGTCTTCACCGCCTATTACGAGCCGGTCGTTCCCGGCTCGCGCGTAAGGACCGGACGCTTCGCCACGCCGCTCTATCCGCTACCGGACGGACTGGTGCCGGTCACCGACAAGGATCGTCCCGAAGGCTGGGACGAGACACTGACCTGGGGTCGCAAGACCGAAGGCGGTCTCGAGCCCTTCTATACCCGCGCCGAGATCGACGGCGGCGCGCTCGACGGCGCGGTGAAGCCGCTCGTCTATGTCGAGAACTCCGTCGAGGCCTTCTATATCCACATCCAGGGCTCGACCCGCATCGCGCTGCCCGACGGCGCGCTGATGCGGGTCGGCTTCGCAGGCAAGAACGGCCACCCCTATTCGTCGGTCGGAAAGGCGATGCAGGCCAAGGGCATCGTGCCGGACGGCGGCTTCTCGATGGACGCCATGCGCGCCTACTTCCGCGACAACCCGGAGATCACACCGGGTCTGCTGCAGGAAAACCGCTCCTACATCTTCTTCCGTGAGATCGCCGGCCTGGCCCCGGATCTCGGGCCGATCGGCGGCGAGGGCGTGCCCCTGACCGCCGGGCGGTCGATCGCCGTCGATACCGCCTATCATCGCTATGGTACCCCGATCTTCGTCGACGCCGAGCTGCAGACCGGCAAGGACCGCGCCCGCGAGCCGTTCCGCCGCCTGATGATCGCCCAGGACACCGGCTCGGCGATTAAGGGCCCCGCGCGGGCCGACCTGTTCTGGGGCACGGGCAGGCAAGCGGGCTCGATGGCCGGCGGCATCAAGGCCGACGGGAGTTTCTTCGTCCTCGTGCCGAAGCCGTGAGGCCGGATCGATGGCGTCGCGGAAATCCAGGGACCTGAACGCGGAAGACCGGGCGTTGTGGCGCAGCGTCACCGAAACCGTCAGGCCGCTGCACAAGAGCGTTAAGACCGGCAAGACCGACGCCGCCCCGCGCGACGAGCCCGGGACCGAACCCGCCGCACCGGCGAAGGCAGTCTCGCCGCCGTCGCGATCCCGCGCCCCCGTCGTCGCGAAACCATCGCCGCCCCCGCCGGTTCCTTCGCTCTCGCCGATCGACCGGAAGCTCACCCGCCGCATCGCCAGGGGATCGCGGTCCGTCGACGCCAAGATCGATCTGCACGGCCTCAACCAGCGCGAGGCCCACGCACGTCTCCTGTCCTTCCTGCAGACCGCGCGCGCCCGTGGCCACCGGCTGGTGCTGGTGGTGACCGGCAAGGGCAAGAGCGACGGCGCGGCGGAATGGTGGGAGGAGGGCACGCGCGGCGTGCTGCGCCGCTCGGTGCCCGAATGGCTGGCGACACCGCCGTTCCGGGCGATGGTGGTCGGATACGAACGGGCGCATGCGCGCAAGGGCGGCGACGGTGCGCTCTATGTGCAGCTGCGCCGCGTCGACAAGCCGGGCGCGGGCGAGCGATGACGCCGTTCGGAGCCAGACTGCGCGCGATGCGCAAGGCGCGCGGCGTCACCCTGTCGCAGATGGCCGCCGAACTCGGCGTCTCCGCGGCCTATCTCTCGGCCCTGGAGCACGGCAAGCGCGGCCGCCCGTCCTGGTATCTGGTCCAGGGCGTCATCGCCTATTTCAACGTGATCTGGGACGAGGCCGAGGAGCTCACGCGCCTCGCCGGGCTGTCGCATCCGCGCATTACCGTCGACACCTCGGGCCTCGCCCCGGAGGCGACCGAACTCGCCAACCGGATCGCGCGCGACATCGGCAAGCTCAGCCGCGAGGACGCCGCCGACCTGCTGCAGCGGCTGAAACGCGCGACCGGAGAGAAGGGCTAAGAGCGCGCTACAGCACGTAGCGGCTGAGATCGGCGTTCTTGGCGAGGTCGCCGATGTGCTTGCGCACATAATCCGCGTCCACCGTCACCGTCTGTCCGGACTTGTCGGGGGCCTCGAAGCTGATCTCGTCGAGCACCCGCTCCATCACCGTCTGCAGGCGCCGCGCGCCGATATTCTCCACCGACCCGTTCACCTCCACCGCGATCCTGGCGATCTCGGCGATGGCGTCGTCGGTGATGTCGAGACTGACACCTTCGGTGCCCATCAGCGCGACATATTGCTTGATCAGGCTCGCCTCGGTCTCGGTGAGGATCCGGCGGAAGTCCTCCTCGGTGAGCGCGCGCAGCTCGACGCGGATCGGCAGGCGGCCCTGCAACTCGGGCAGCAGGTCCGACGGTTTGGCCACATGGAATGCGCCCGAGGCGATGAACAGCACGTGGTCGGTCTTCACCGGCCCGTGCTTGGTCGAAACGGTCGTGCCCTCGATCAGCGGCAGCAGGTCGCGCTGCACGCCCTCGCGGGAGACATCGGCGCCGCCGACGCGCTCGGAGCGGCCGGTGATCTTGTCGATCTCGTCGAGGAAGACGATGCCGTGGTTTTCGGTGATGTGGATCGCTTCCTGGACGATCTGCTCGTCGTCGAGCAGCTTGTCGGATTCCTCGGCGATCAGCAGATCGTAGGAATCCTTCACGTTCACCTTGCGCGACTTGGTCTGGCCGCCGAAGGCCTTGCCCAGCATGTCGCCGAGATTGATCATGCCGACCGAGGCGCCGGGCATGCCGGGAATGTCCATCTGCGGCATCGACATTGAGCTCTGGCGCACCTCGACTTCGATTTCCTTGTCGTCGAGTTCACCGTCGCGCAGCTTGGCGCGGAAGGATTCCCGCGTCGACGGCCCGGCGCCCGGACCGACCAGCGCGTCGAGCACGCGTTCCTCGGCGAGCAGATGCGCCTTGGCCTGCACCTCCTTGCGCCGGCGGGCGCGCACCAGGCCGACCGCGGCCTCGACCAGGTCGCGGACGATCTGCTCCACGTCGCGGCCGACATAGCCGACCTCGGTGAACTTGGTCGCCTCGATCTTTATGAACGGCGCATCGGCCAGCTTGGCCAGCCGGCGCGAGATCTCCGTCTTGCCGACGCCGGTCGGGCCGATCATCAGGATGTTCTTCGGCAAAACCTCTTCGCGCAGGCCCTCTTCGAGCTGCTGGCGCCGCCAGCGGTTGCGCAGGGCGATTGCGACGGCGCGCTTGGCATCCTTCTGGCCGACGATGTAGCGGTCGAGCTCGGAAACGATCTCGCGGGGGGAGAAATCGGTCATGGGCGCTCCGGAATGACGGGGAGACGAGAAACGAGGCTGGCCGGTAGCGGCAGTACTGAGATAAGGGCCGAGCGCGTCTGTTGCCAGCCCGCGCCGAGCAGGATGACCATTCCGCCGATCAGCGTGAGGGTGAGCGCGGCGGAGCTGGACCCGCCGAGATCGGCCGCGCGGATGAGCTCCGACAGCGAATAGCCGAGATAGACGAGGCCGGCGACCAGCAGGGCGCGCCGGTCGATCACGACGGCGAGCAGGCCGAAAAGCACGACCGTGCCGACGATGATCAGGGCGGAGCCGGCGTCGAGGTCTCCACCGGCGAGGATGAAATGGAACACGCCGCGCAGGATCAGCGGGGCGGCGAGAAGATGCAGCCAGAACGCATTGTCGCTGCGTAGCGTGCGTCGCTGCGGATCGGAAAGATCGAAGGCCATCGCCGTGACGAAGACGGCAAGCCCGGCGATCAGGAGAAGCAGCGGCCCGTCCGTGTCGAAGACACCCGGCGCGGCCAGGTGCACGGCGCTGAAGAAGGCGACGACGGCCGCCGCCGCGGTTACCGCGAGGGTGAACGGCAGGCGGAAGCGCAGGAAGAACGCGCCGCCGGAGACGAGCGCCACCAGGGCGCCGAACAGGACCGCGAACGAACGCTCGAACAGCACATCCACGCTGATCACGGTTAGACCGAAGATCGCCATCCCGACCACGCCGGCATGGACGACGAAGATGATCGCAAGCGCCATGGACGGGAGCACGAGCCGTCGCCTGCGCGCGAAGAACTCGGCCAGAGCCCACGACAGGATGGTCGCCAGGAAAGCGGTCGGCAGCAGCCCCGCGACCGGCACGATCATGGTGCCGAGGCCGATGAACAGCATGACGATGCCGATCGTCAGGAACACGTCGTGGAAGCCGCGCGCGAAGCGCACCTCCTCGCGGTCGGCCGCCCTGTCGGCTTCGCCACGCTTCCGTGCTTCGAGAAATGCGATCAGCCTTTCCGCACTGTCGGGATCGACGATGCCTGCGGCCGAGGCGGCCGCGATATCGTCACGCAGTGGCATCGAGCGTTTCCACGACGACCTTGTCGTTGGTGTAGACGCAGATATCGGCGGCAATCGCCATCGCCTTGCGGGCGATCTCTTCCGCGCTCATGTCGGTGTCGGCGAGCGCGCGGGCGGCCGCGAGCGCGTAGTTGCCGCCCGAGCCGATGGCGGCGAGGCCGTTTTCCGGCTCCAGCACGTCGCCGTTGCCGGTGACGACCAGGCTGACGCTCGAGTCGGCGACGATCATCATCGCCTGCAGATGCCTGAGATAACGGTCCGTGCGCCAGTCCTTGGCCAGCTCCACCGAGGCACGCATCAGCTGGTTCGGATACTGCTCGAGCTTCTTCTCCAGCCGTTCGAACAGGGTGAACGCGTCGGCGGTGGCGCCGGCGAAGCCGCTGATCACCGAGCCGTCGCCGAGCGGGCGCACCTTGCGGGCGGTGTGCTTCATCACCGTGTCGCCGATCGACACCTGGCCGTCGCCGGCGACGACCACTTTTCCGCCCTTGCGCACGGTCAGGATCGTCGTCGCGTGCCACTGGTTGTCGGAATTGGAGCTCATGCACTTGTCCTATATCGCAGCCGAATCGATCGGCCGGGCACCCGGGGCCTCATGTATGCCGTTACGGGTCCGATTCAACGTTTTGCTTCCGGCGCTTTCATCTGCGCCGATCGCCTGATAAAAGGCCCCTTCTGTCAAATCCTTATCGGAAGTCGAGCTGATGAGCGAGGCGCGTAGCGCGGAAATCGCGCGCAAGACCGCCGAGACCGATGTAACGGTCTCGGTCAACCTGGACGGCGAGGGCAAGTCGGACATTGCGACCGGCATCGGCTTCCTCGACCATATGCTCGAGCTGCTCGCGCGCCACGGCCTGATCGACATGACGGTCGCAGCCAAGGGCGACCTGCATGTCGACATGCACCACACCACCGAGGATGTCGGCATCGTGCTCGGCCAGGCGGTGCGCCAGGCGCTCGGCGAGCGCCGTGGCATTACCCGCTACGCCACCGCCCATCTGCCGATGGACGAGTGCCTGAGCCGCGTATCGGTCGACGTGTCGGGCCGGCCGTTCCTTGTGTGGCGCGTCGCGTTTCCCGCGCCGAAGGTCGGCGACATGGATACCGAGCTGTTCCGCGAGTGGTTCCAGGCCTTCACCATGAACGCCGGCATCACGCTGCACGTGGAGTGCTTCTACGGCGACAACAGCCATCATATCGCCGAGAGCTGCTTCAAGGGGCTCGCCCGCGCGCTGCGTGCGGCGATCGCCATCGATCCGCGCGAGGGCGCCCGGGTGCCGTCCACCAAGGGCAGCCTGTAGCGGCACCAAGCCCGTCTGATCCCCAAGGGTGTACCATGAAGGTCTACACCGTCCACGAACCGCCGGAAGGCGACGGCGACAGCGCCGACAGGATCCTCTTCGTCAAGGAGGGATTCTGCTGGCCGGCGCTGTTCGTGCCGATGTTCTGGCTGCTCTGGCACCGGATGTGGTGGGTTCTGCTCGGCTGGCTGGCGATCAGCACCGGCCTCGCGGTCCTCGGCGAGCTGGTCGAGGAGGTGGCGTTCATCGTCGGGGTGGCGAGCCTTCTGTTCTCGTTCTGGTTCGCCCTGGAAGCGAACGTGCTCAGGCGCTGGAGCCTCGGCCGCAAGGGCTGGCGCATGCTCGGCATTGCCGCCGGCCGCGATCGCGAGGAGGCCGAGCAGTCCTTCTTCCGCCGCTACCTGGCGCTGAAGGTCGCGCGCGCGCCGTCCCGCTCCGCCGCGCCCCATCTGCCGCCGGTCCCGCGTCCGGCGGCATCCACGACCGACCGGCCGGTCATCGGCCTGTTTCCGCAACCCGAGTAAAGCGTAGTCCGACCTGATCCCATGCGCGTCGCCATCCTAGATTACGGCTCCGGCAACCTGCGCTCGGCCGAAAAGGCCTTCGCGCGCGCCGCCCGCGAAACCGGCCTTGCCGCCGAGATCCGCGTCACCAACGATCCGGACCTGGTGCGCGTCTGCGACCGCATCGTCCTGCCCGGCGTCGGCGCCTTTGCCGATTGCAAGCGCGGGCTCGAGGCGGTCCCGGGCTTGCGCGAGGCGCTCGTCGAGGCCGTCGAGGACAGGGGCCGGCCGTTCCTCGGCATCTGCGTCGGCATGCAGCTGATGGCCGATTTCGGCCGCGAACACGAGGTCGCGGAAGGCTTCGGCTGGATTTCCGGCGACGTGGTGCGGCTCAAGCCCGCCGATCCGGGCCTCAAGATCCCGCATATGGGTTGGAACACGCTGCGCGTCCTGTCCGACCATCCGCTGCTGGAGGGGATCGCGACGGGGGACGACGGCCTCCACGCCTATTTCGTCCACTCCTATCACCTGGCCGCGAAGGACCGGGACGCCATCGTCGCCGAGGCCGATTACGGCGGCCCGGTCACGGCGCTTGTCGCCAGCAAAAACCGCGCCGGCACCCAGTTCCACCCCGAGAAAAGCCAGAAGCTCGGCCTGGCCCTGATCGGCAATTTCCTCAGATGGGCACCGTGAGGCCAGGTTCATGATCCTTTTCCCCGCCATCGACCTCAAGGACGGGCGCTGCGTGCGCCTCGTCAAGGGTGACATGGATGCCGCCACCGTGTTCAACGACGACCCGGCCGCCCAGGCGCGCGACTTCGAGACCGCCGGCTTCGACTGGCTGCACGTGGTCGACCTGAACGGCGCCTTCGAGGGCAGGAGCGTCAACGGCCCCGCCGTCGAGGCGATCATCGCGGCGGTGTCGATGCCGATCCAGCTCGGCGGCGGCATCCGCGACATGGCCGGCATCGCCGCCTGGCTGGAGAAGGGCATCCGCCGCGTCATCCTCGGCACGGTGGCGGTGCGCGATCCCGGCCTCGTGCGCGAGGCCTGTGCGGCGTTTCCCGGCCGCATCGTCGTCGGCATCGACGCGCGCGCCGGCAGGGTCGCGGTGGAAGGCTGGGCGGAGACGTCGGAAATGACGGCGGTCGATCTGGCGAAGAAGTTCGAGGACGCCGGCGTCGCCGCGATCGTCTACACCGACATCGACCGCGACGGCATCCTGACCGGGCTCAACATCGACTCGACGCTGGAGCTGGCCCGCTCGGTGTCCATTCCCGTCATCGCGTCGGGCGGGCTCGCCGCCATCGACGACGTGAAGCGCCTGCTCCAGCCCGACTGCGCCATCCTCGAAGGCGCGATCTCCGGCCGTGCGCTCTACGACGGCCGGCTCGATCCGGCCGAGGCGCTGGCTCTGATCAACTCCGCCGGGAAGGTCTCCTGATGCTGAAGGCCCGCGTCATTCCCTGCCTCGACGTCAAGGACGGCCGCGTCGTCAAGGGCGTGCAGTTCGTCGACCTGATCGATGCCGGCGACCCGGTCGAGGCGGCGATCGCCTACGATGCCGCCGGCGCCGACGAGCTGTGCTTCCTCGACATCGCCGCGAGCCACGAGGACCGCGGCATCCTGCTCGACGTCGTCACCCGCACCGCCGAGCACTGCTTCATGCCGCTGACCGTCGGCGGCGGGGTGCGCACCGTCGCCGATATCCGCGTGCTGCTGCGCGCCGGCGCCGACAAGGTGTCGATCAACACCGCGGCGGTGAAGGATCGCGCCTTCGTCAGGGCGGCGGCGGAGAAATTCGGCAGCCAGTGCGTCGTGGTGGCGATCGACGCCAAGCGCGTCTCCGCCGACGATCAGCCGCCGCGCTGGGAGATCTTCACCCATGGCGGCCGCCAGCCGACCGGCATCGACGCGCTCGACTTCGCCGAGGAGGTCGTCGCGCTGGGCGCCGGCGAGATCCTGCTCACTTCCATGGACCGCGACGGCACCAAGGCGGGCTACGACATCGCGCTGACCCGGGCGGTCGCCGACCGCGTCCACGTGCCGGTCATCGCCTCGGGCGGCGTCGGCACGCTGGAGCACATGGTCGAGGGCATTCGCGACGGCGGTGCCACCGCCGTGCTCGCCGCCTCGATCTTTCACTTCGGAGAGCATACGATCCGCGAGGCGAAGGATTACATGGCCGCCGCCGGCATTCCGATGCGGCTCGATCCCTAGCGTCACCGGGCTGGAACGAGAAGACATGGCTGTAGCGCGACTGAGCATCGACGACCTCGCCGAGATCGTGAAATCCCGAAAAGGGGCCGATCCGGGCACCTCCTATACCGCGAAGCTTCTCGATCGCGGTGTCGGCCAGTGTGCCAAGAAATTCGGCGAGGAGGCCGTCGAGACCGTGATCGCCGCGATGGACGGCGACAAGCAGGCGATCTGCTCCGAGGCCGCCGACGTGCTCTATCATCTGGTCGTGCTGCTTGCCGCCGCCGATGTGGAGCTCGAGGATATCTACGCCGAGCTCGGGCGGCGGGAAGGCACGTCGGGCATCGTGGAAAAGGCGAGACGCGGCACATGAACCCGCAGAGTCTGGCAGTTACCGGCGACGTTCCGGCCGACAACGACCGGGTCCCTTCGCCCTATCGCATCTTCACCCGCGAGGAATGGGCGGAGCTGCGCGCCGACACGCCGATGACGCTGACCGAGGCCGAGGTGCTTCGGCTGCGCGGTCTCAACGAACGCCTGTCGATCGACGACGTCGTCCAGATCTACCTGCCGTTGTCGCGGCTTTTGAGCCTCTACGTCCACGCCACCCAGGACCTGTTCAAGGCGACCCGCTACTTCCTCGGCGCCAGGGACGGCAAGGTGCCCTACATCATCGGCGTCGCCGGCTCGGTGGCGGTCGGCAAGTCGACGACCTCGCGCGTGCTGCAGGCCCTGCTCACCCGCTGGCCGAACACGCCTAAGGTCGATCTCGTCACCACCGACGGGTTCCTGTTTCCCAACGCTGTGCTCGAGCGCGACAACCTGATGCACCGTAAGGGCTTTCCCGAGAGCTTCGACGTCGCCGCGCTGTTGAACTTCCTCTCGCGGATCAAGGCCGGCGAGCGCAATGTCGAAGCCCCGCTCTATTCGCACTTCGCCTATGACGTGCTGCCGCCGGACCAGGTCGTCGTCGTCGATCAGCCCGACATCCTGATCGTCGAGGGCCTCAACGTGCTGCAGCCCGGCCGCATGCCCAGGGACGGCAAGGCGGTGCCGTTCGTCTCCGACTATTTCGACTTCTCGGTCTATATCGACGCGGATACCGAAACGGTCGAGCGCTGGTACGTCGAGCGCTTCATGACGCTGCGCCGCACCGCCTTCCGCGATCCCGGCGCCTACTTCCACCGCTATTCCACGCTGTCCGACGAGAAGGCCGAGGAGACGGCGCTCGATATCTGGCGGCGCATCAACCTGCTCAATCTGGAAGACAACATCCTGCCCACCCGGCAGCGCGCCGACCTGATCCTCAAGAAGGGCGGCAACCACCAGATCGAGGAAGTGTGGCTGAGAAAGCTGTGACGTCGACCTGACCGGTCACCCGTGCCGGTGCACGGGGCGGCAGGCCGAACGCGCGCCCTGCCGCCGGCAAACCCCTGCCTCAGGGGACGAGAAATTCGAACGGCTCGGTGGGAACCAGCCGGTCGGAGACGTTTCCGCCGACATCCGCGAGTCCCTGGAAGGCCAGTCGCGCTGGAGCCGCGCCCTCGGTCAGATCGATCTTGTCGAGATCGACCCAGACCACCGACGGATTGATCACCGAATCGAAGAAGTACCGTCGGGCGTCGTGGTCGATCACGGTGCGCCAAAGGGTGGACGCGATGTTCGGCTTCTCCGGATCGTTCAGGCCGAGCGGCGTGCTAACGGCCCGCATCTGCGAGAAGATCGCCGCCAGCGCGGCCCGCTGATCCTTGAATTGCGGCGTTGATTTCAGATTGTAGCTGGCCCGCGCGAACCGGTCGGCGGCGCTGATCGTGCCCGGCAGGAAATGCTGTCCGCCGATCAGGTCCCAGTAGGCATTGATGGCGAGCTGCTGGTCGTAGACCGGCGAGTTGGTCATCACCCGGTACTCGGCGCCGTGGTGGATCGTCAGCGCGCCGCCGATGAACTCGAAAACGGCCGAATCGCCCGAGGCATCGGAGAGTGCGATATGGACCGTGGTCGGCTTTCCGTTGGGCGCGTCGGCCGTGATCACCGTCAGCGGGTCGTCCTGCATTCCCGCCACCGCCTCGGCGACGCTGGCGTAGCTGTCGAGCATGTATTGCAGCCAGGCACCCACGGAGATCGTCGGTTTGTCGCGCGTCGCCGGATCGCCGAAATCCGATTCGGCCAGATAGAGCAGATTGCCGGCGAGCCCGGCCTCGTTCAGGCCGTCGGACGTGGCGAGGTTGTAGACCGCGACGACGACGGAGCCGTAGGACGACGTCCATCGCGCGGTTCCGTCCCCGGTGCCGCCGTCGCGGGCCATGCCGCGCGGAAAGGCCCAGAGGTCCGTCTGCATGTCGACGTCGCTCCAGTCCATGCTGCGGCCGGTCAGGAAGGTATTGGCGCCCGTACCGTAGAGAACACGCGTACACATTCGATAATCGCTCCGATTTGCCGTAACCCTGGGAAATCCTGGAAGGAAAAGACGACGCGGCAACGGCCGCGCCGATCAATATCGACACGTCCCCGGGCCGCCGGCCCGGGAAAATGCCGCGAATCGGGGGATGCCGCGTCCTAGACCGGCAGGCCGTTCTGTTCGGCCAGGTCCTTCAGGCTCACCTGCGGCCGCGCGCCGATATGGCTGATGACCTCGGCCGCGGCGAGGCCGCCGAGCTTCGCGCAGGTCTCCGGATCCTGGCCGCGGGCGAGGCCGAACAGGAACCCTGCGGCGAACAGGTCGCCGGCGCCGGTCAGGTCGACGATGCGCTCGACGGGCGCCGCCGGCACCGCGAAGCGCTTGCCGTCCTTCAGCACCACCGCGCCCTTCTCGCTGCGCGTCACCACGGCGAACCTGCAGTCCTTCTCCAGCGCCGCCAGGGCGGTATCGAAGTCGGCGGTCTCGTAGAGCGCGTGCAGCTCGGATTCGTTGCCGAACAACAGCGTCACCGTCTCCGAGCGGATGAGGTCGAGGAATTCGGCGCGATAGCGGTCGACGCAGAAGGAATCCGACAGCGTCAGCGCCACCTGGCGCCCGTGCCGCTTGGCGATGGCGGCGGCATGCACGAAGGCCTTCTTGGCCTGCGGCGGATCCCACAGATAGCCTTCCATGTAGAGCACGCTGGATTGCGCCACCACGTCCTCGTCGACGTCGTCCGGCCCGAACATCTGGCAGGCGCCGAGGAAGGTGTTCATGGTCCGCTCGCCGTCCGGCGTCACCATGACGAGGCAGCGCGCCGTCGACGGTCCGGCGGTGAGCGCCGGCGTCTCGAAATGTACGCCGAGCGCGCGGATGTCGTGGCTGAACACGCCGCCGAGGCCGTCCTGGGCGACCTTGCCGAAGAAGGCGCCGCGGCCGCCGAAGGAGGCGAGCCCGGCGATGGTGTTGGCGCCGGAGCCGCCGGACATTTCCGTCGCCGCGCCCATGGCGTTGTAGAGCGTGCCGGCGCGGTCCTCGTCGATCAGGTTCATCGAGCCTTTGACGAGCTTCTCGTTGACGAGGAAGTCGTCCTCGGCGCGGGCGATCACGTCGACGATGGCATTGCCGATGCCGACGACGTCGTATTTTGTTTCGGCCATGATATGAAATGTTCTCTGTTGCGGAGCCTGTGCACTATAAGCTGTGAGTCCGCTGCGGCAACCCCTGTTAACTCCCGATATTTCAAGGGAAATTTCCCATTTCGCCCACCCCGGCCGACGCCGTCGTTGCGGATCGCCGCCCACCTGCCTATCTCAAGGGACGTCCGTGAAGCACGCGACGTGCCCGCTTCGTCGCCGTCTCTACGCCAAAGGAAATTCCGAAAGGCCGCCTGATGATCGCAGATGCGTTTGCCGCGCTGTCCGACGTCGTGTCGAAGCCGTTCCGCGCCATCCTGCTGCGGACGCTCGGCCTTACGCTCGCCGGGCTGATCGCGTTGTGGATCGTCCTCGTCTGGGTGTTCAACCACTTCGTCACGCTGCCCTGGGGCTGGGCGGAGACAACGGTCGATATCATCGCCGGCGCGGGCTTCGTCGTGGCGATGGTGTTCCTCGTCGCCCCGGTCTCCTCGCTGGTCGCGGGCCTGTTCCTCGACGACATCGCCGAGAAGGTCGAGCGGACGGCGTTTCCGTCCGATCCCGTCGGCAGCCCGCTGCCGCTGCCGCAGGTGCTCGTCAGCTCGCTGAAGTTTTTCGGTGTCGTGATCCTGGCGAACCTGATCGCGCTGGTGCTCCTGCTGTTGCCGGGCATCAACCTGGTCGCCTTCCTGCTGGTCAACGCCTACCTGCTCGGCCGGGAATATTTCGAGCTCGCCGCGCTGCGCTTCCGCCCTTATGAAGAGGCCCGCACGCTGCGCCGCGCCGTCGCCGGCCAGGTCTTCGGCGCCGGCCTCATCGTCGCGCTGTTCGTGATGATCCCGATCGTCAACCTGGCGACGCCGCTGTTCGCCACCGCCTTCATGGTGCGGCTGCACAAGCGGATTTCGGCGCAAGGGCGGACTTCGGCGCAGGGGGCCGTCTAGGCAGCCCCGTTCGGCGGTCTGCGCCCCGCCTCAGGCGGTCTTGTCGGGATATTTGCAGATATCGCGGATCACGCAGCGGTCGCAGGCCGGCTTGCGCGCCTTGCAGATGTAGCGCCCGTGCAGGATCAGCCAGTGATGGGCGTAGAGCCGGTACGTGTCCGGCACCACCGCTTCCAGGCCGCGTTCCACCTCCAGCGGATCCTTGCCGGGCGCCAGGCCGGTGCGGTTGGAGACCCGGAAGATATGGGTGTCGACGGCGATCGTCGGCTCGCCGTAGGCGACGTTGAGCACCACGTTGGCGGTCTTGCGCCCGACGCCGGGCAGCGTCTCCAGATAGTCGCGGTCGCGCGGCACGTCGCCGCCGGTCTCCGCGACCAGCCGTTTCGACAGGGCGACGACGTTCTTGGCCTTGTTGCGGAACAGGCCGATCGTCTTGATATGCTCGCGCACCGCGTCCTCGCCGAGCGCCGCCATCTTCTGCGCCGTGTCGGCTTCGGCGAACAGCGCCCGCGTCGCCTTGTTGACGCCGGCGTCGGTGGCCTGCGCCGACAGCACCACGGCGACGAGCAGGGTGAACGGATTGACGTATTCGAGCTCGCTCTTGGGTTCCGGATCGGTCTTCTGCAGCGCCGCGAACAGTCGGTCGATCTCCTCCGGCGTGAGCAGCGTCTTGCGCCGTTTCGCCGTCCGTTTGCGCGGCGCCGGCTTGGCGGTGGCGGACCGGGCCGTTTCCGTGCCGGTGGCGGTCTTCCGGGCGGGACGTTTCGGTGTGGGCTGAATCTTGGACATTCATCCTCTATATTGGGGCCCATGAACCCTGCCAATCCGGAAACGGACCGCGAGATTTTTTCCGCGGTGATCGCTCCGCACCGCTCGCTGTCGCGGCGCGGGTTCCTGATTTTCATGGCCGCCGTCGGCGGTGTCAGCTTCGCCACCGGCCTCGTCTTCCTGTCGATGGGCGCCTGGCCGGTGTTCGGCTTCTTCGGCCTCGACGTGCTGCTGGTCTTCCTGGCGTTCCGCGCGAACTACATATCGGGGCGCGCCCGCGAGGTGATCCGGATCACCGAATCCGAACTCCTGGTGCGCCGCATTTCGGCGAAGGGGGCGATGGTCGAATGGCGCTTCAATCCCTACTGGGTGCGCATCGATGTCGGCCGCGACCATGACGGCGACCTGCAAACCGTGTCGCTGACCTCGCACGGCAGCAAGCTGGAGATCGGCTATTGGCTATCGCCGCCGGAAAAGGCCGATTTCCTCGCCGCGCTGTCGGCGGCGCTGGCCGCAGCCCGCCGCGGATTGCCGGCCTAGCCTTCCGGTCTCGCGTCATCGTCGGGTCCGGCCCGACGATCTCCGGTCGCTGGCACGGGAGGCGATCCGGAATCGGGTGTCGCGCCGGTTTCGGCGGGCCTAAGGTTTGCGCCACCTCGAAGACTGGAGGCGCGCTATGATGACCATGATGACGAATCCGAACACCCTTGCCGCCGAGCCGCTCAACGCCACCCCGTCCGATTACGACGCGGTGCGCCGCACCGTCGAGCTCATCACCGAGACCTGGCGCGATCAGCCCTCGCTGGAGACCATGGCCGCGCATGTCGGCATGGAGCCGACGCGGTTGCAGAAGCTGTTCCGCCGCTGGTGCGGGCTGACGCCGAAGGCCTTCGTCCAGGCGATCACGCTCGACACCGCGCGCGACCTGCTGCGCGATTCCGCCTCCGTGCTGGATGCGAGCTATGAAGTCGGCCTGTCGGGCCCGGGACGCCTGCATGACCTGTTCGTCAGCCACGAGGCGATGAGCCCCGGCGAATATGCCGCCCGCGGCGCCGGCCTCGACATCGCCTGGGGCTTCCATCCCTCGCCCTTTGGCGACGCGCTGGTGATGGCGACGCCGCGCGGCCTCGCCGGCATTGCCTTCGCCGACGACCAGGCGGACCGCGCCCGCGTTCTCGCCGACATGACGGCGCGCTGGCCCAGGGCGCATTTCCACGAGGACGCCGCCGCGACCGCCGATTACGCCAGGCGCGTGTTCCATCCCGACCTGTGGCGCCCGGACGATCCGCTGCGCGTGGTCTTCATCGGCACCGATTTCGAGATCCGGGTCTGGGAGACGCTGCTGCGCATCCCGCTCGGCCGCGCCACCACCTATTCCGACATCGCCGAAACGCTCGGCAAGCCGACCGCCGCCCGCGCGGTCGGGTCGGCGGTGGGCCGCAACCCGATCTCCTTCGTGGTGCCATGCCACCGGGTGCTGGGCAAGTCCGGCTCCCTGTGCGGCTATCACTGGGGCCTCACGCGCAAGCGCGCGATCCTCGGCTGGGAAGCCGGGCTGGCTGGCGCGGATATCTAAAGGCCCTACCGCCTCGGCCGCGCATCCCCGCTTTTGCGGGAACGCGCGGGCCGAAGATCTCAGGCCGTCAGATCGAGCGTCTCGGCGACCGTCGAATCGGCCGCCAGCCGGTAGACGATCGGCTCGCCGGTCGCGATCTCGCGCTTGACGATGGTGTCGCGGCTGTGCCGCTCGAGCACCATGACGATCGAGCGCAGCGAGTTACCGTGCGCGGCGACCAGAACCCGTTCGCCGCGCAAGACGCGCGGCTGAATCTCCGACACGTAATAGGGCAGGGTGCGGGCGACGGTGTCCTTCAGGCTCTCGCCGCCGGGCGGGGAGACGTCGTAGGACCGGCGCCAGATATGCACCTGTTCCTCGCCCCACTTCGCCCGTGCGTCGTCCTTGTTCAGCCCGGTCAGGTCGCCGTAGTCGCGCTCGTTCAACGCCTCGTCGCGGATGATCGGGATCGATGTCAGCGCCATCTCGTCCAGGATGATGTCGAGCGTGTGCTGCGCCCGCGTCAGCGCGCTGGTGAAGGCGACGTCGAAGGTCAGGCCGGCGGCCTTGAGCATCTTGCCGGCGGCATGCGCCTCGGCGATGCCCTGCTCGGTCAGGCCGACGTCCTTCCAGCCGGTGAACAGGTTCTTCAGGTTCCAGTCGCTCTGCCCGTGGCGGACGAGCGCGAGAAGGCGGTCCATTCGTTACTCCAGTCTAGTCGGAAAGGCCGAGCACGTCGGCCATGGAATAGAGGCCCGGCTTGCGGCCGCGCGCCCATAGCGCGGCCTTGATCGCGCCGCGCGAGAAGATGCCCCGGTCCTCGGCCCGGTGGGTGAGCTCGATGCGCTCGTGCGGGCCGGCGAAGATCACCGTGTGCTCGCCGACGACGGTGCCGCCCCTGAGCGCCTGAAAGCCGATGTCGCCGCGCTTGCGCGCGCCGGTCTGGCCGTGGCGGGTCCACACCGCGTGCTGGTCGAGCGCCACCTCGCGGCCGGCCGCGGCGGCCTGGCCCAGCATCAGCGCCGTGCCGGACGGCGCGTCGACCTTGTTGCGGTGGTGCATTTCCACGATTTCGATGTCGAAGTCGGGGTCGAGCGCGGCGGCGACCTTTTTCGCCAGCGCCGCCAGCAGGTTGACGCCGAGGCTCATGTTGCCCGAACGGACCACGACGGCATGGCGGGCGGCGGCGGCCAGCTTGGCGTCGTCATCCTCGCTCAGGCCGGTCGTGCCGACGATATGGGCGATGCGCGCCTGGGCGGCCAGTTCGGCGAACGCCACCGTCGCCACCGGCGCGGTGAAGTCGATGACGCCGTCGGCGCGCGCGAACACCGGCAGGGCGTCGTCGGTGACCGGGACGCCGAGATGGCCGATGCCCGCCAGCTCGCCGGCATCGGCGCCGATCCCGGCCGCGCCGTCGCGTTCGATCGCGCCGACGAGCACCGCGCCGTCGGTCTCGACGACGGTACGGATCAGCTCCCGCCCCATGCGCCCGCTGGCGCCGGTGACGATCAACCGCATGTCGGACATCCGATACTCCCGGTTTCGACACGTCCGTGTCAGGGGCCCTTCGTCAGGGCTACCGTGTCAGGGCGCCGGTATAGCAGGCGGGGCCGCGCCCGCAAGGCCGCGGACGCGGGAAACGGTCGTTTCCGTCCCGGGTTGGATGCGGGCATCCGGCACCCGGCTCGGCTCAAGGCCGGCGGCTCAGCCCGGCTGTTCGCCGTCGTAGCCTTCGACGACGACGAGATCGACGTCGCCGGCCTCGCCCCGCTCTTGAATCGCGAACTGGTATTCCGGCGAGTTGTAGCAGTCGAGCGCTGCCTGGTAGCTGGGAAATTCGATGACGACGTGCCGGTCCTTCAGCGCGCCGAGCATCGACCGGGACTGGCCGGCGCGCACCAGGAAGCGGCCGCCATATTTCTTGAAGGCCGCCGCATTCGCCGCCTTGTAGCGCTCATAGCGCTCCGGGTCTTGGACGGTGACGTGGGCTACCCAGTATCCCTTGACCATGGTTCGCTCTCCCTGCGGTCGGATTGACTCTCCTTGCCGGTCGTTTCGTCTGCGACTCTATTTCGTTACCGATTCGATTTCGGCGACGATCCGCTCCGCCGCCGCGCGCGGATCCTCCGCCTGGATCACCGGGCGCGCCACGACCAGACGGTCCGCGCCGTCGCGAATGGCGCTCTCCGGCGTCGCCGCCCGTTTCTGGTCGCCGCGTTCGGCGCCCGCCGGCCGGATGCCCGGCGTGATCAGTTCCAGCGTATCTCCGGTCGCCGCGCGGATCGCCGCGACCTCGACGGGCGAGCAGATCAGTCCGTCCATGCCGATATCGGCCGCCTGCGCCGCGCGGCGCAGCACCAGGTCGCCGACGCCGCTGCCATAGCCCGTCTCGACGAGGTCGGTGTCGTCGAGGCTGGTCAGCACCGTGACCCCGAGAAGCTTGAGCCCGGACCCGCCCCGCCCGGCGACGGCCGCGCGCATCGCCTGCGGATAGGCATGGATCGTCGTGAAGGTCACGCCCATGTCGGCGATCGCCTCGACCGCGTGGGCGACGGTATTGGGAATGTCGAGCAGCTTCATGTCGAGGAAGACGCGCTTGCCCGACTGCACGAGCTCGCGGGCAAATCCCAGACCCGCGGAGAAGCTCAGCTGCATGCCGATCTTGTAGACGCCGACGGCGTCGCCCAGCGTCGCGACCATCCGTTCCGCTTCCGCCTGCGAAGACAGATCGAGCCCGACGATCAGCCGGTCGCGCGCGGCGATGGTCTCGGACGTCATGGGCTGCTCCTCGTCAGGATAAGCGGCGCGGTCACGGAAGCGACCCGCCATGCAATGGAACGGGCTGGCGCCAAGCGGTTTTGGATCGCGGGGGCCCCGCCTGTCAATGCGCCAGAACGCCGAGCGAGGACTAGCCGCGGTCTAGACCGGCGCGGCGAAGGTCCTCGCCATCGACACGAGCCGCTCGGCGACCGTCGCCAGCATCTTCGCGGGACGCTCGGCCACCAGCCGGCCGGAGTCGTCGAAGGCGGAGTTCGCTGCGGGCACAGAGATCATTTCCGGGACCATCAGGGTGCCCAGCGCGTTCTCCAGCGAATGGCGCAGCTGAAGCAGGCCGCGATAGCCGCCGAACTGGCCGTTGGAGACCGCCCCCAGCGCAAAGACTCGGCCCTTGAACGGGCCCGGCCGGTGGTCCGTCGTCTTCGGCCGCGACACCCAGTCGATCGTGTTCTTCAACAGCGGCGTGATGCCACCGTTGTATTCCGGCGCGACGATGAAGATACCCTGGCTCGCGATCATTTTTTCCGCGAGCCGGGTGGCGGTCTCGGGAACGCCCTCGTTTTCCTCGAGATCGCCGTTGTAGATCGGCATCGGATAGTCGGCGAGCGAGATATGCGTGACGGCGCCGCCGGCCTGCTCGATCGCCTCGACCGCGCGGACGGCGAGCTTCTCGTTGATCGAGCCGGTGCGGATGCTTCCGGCGAAGACGAGGATGGCGGGGCGGGTCACGGGAAATCTCCTTGCGAAAACAGCGGTGCACCCGGCGACCTAGGGCGACGCCGGCGTGCTACCAGTCCTGAAGGAAACGATCAGTCCCGCGAATAGATCCAGGTGGTCGCCGGCGGCAGGTTCATCAGAACGCGGCGGCCGCGGCGCGCCTCGAATTTGCCGGCCTGCGCGGGAACCGGCGCCTGCAGCCCGTAGGTGAACTGGACGAGCGGCATGCCGGGCTTGAGCGCGTTGACGCCGGCCTCGATCAGTGCGATGCGCTGCTCCATCGGCCGGTTCAGCAGTGGCAGGCCGGTGATGACCGCCGACAGCCCGGTGATGGCATGCGCGTCGAGATGGCTCTTCAGCGCGTAGGCGTCGCCCTGGATGATGGTCACACCGGGAAAGCGATTGGCCAGAAGCCGGCAGAAATCGGCGTTGTACTCGATCAGCATCAGCCGCTCCGGCTTCACGCCGTGATCGATCAGAGCCTTGGTGAAGACACCGGTGCCGGGACCGAGCTCGACGACCGGCCCCTCGTCGTTGGCATCGACTTCCGCCGCCATCGCGCGTGCGAGCCAGCGCCCGCTCGGGCTCACCGCCCCGGTGCGCAGCGGATTCCCCGCCCATTCGCGCAGGAAGATCAGCTCGTCGAGGATCGTCCGTTTGCGGGTTTCGGAATCGCCTGAGATCATGTCTGGCCGGCTCCTGTTACAGACTCAAAGTTCAGCGGGTAAAAGCGGCGAGATCCGGATCAACCGCTCAGATCGTCCCAGAATTCCTTCACCTTGGCGAAGAAACCCGAGGATTCCGGATTTGTCGATTCGGAGGAGACCTGCTCGAATTCCTCCAGAAGCTCCCGCTGGCGACGGCTCAGGTTGACCGGGGTCTCGACCACCGCCTGGATGTAGAGGTCGCCGTGCTGCGGGCTGCGCAGCACCGGCATGCCCTTGGCCTTGAGGCGGAACTGCTTGCCGGTCTGGGTGCCGGCCGGCACCTTGACCTTGCTGCGTCCGCCGTCGATCGTCGGCACCTCGATATCGCCGCCGAGCGCCGCCGTCGTGATCGAGATCGGCACCCGGCAGAACAGGTCGGCGCCGTCGCGCTGGAAGATCTCGTGCGGCTTCACCGACAGGAAGATGTAGAGGTCGCCCGCCGGTCCGCCGCGCATGCCGGCCTCGCCCTCTCCGGCGAGCCGGATGCGGGTCCCGTCCTCGACGCCGGCGGGAATGTTGACCGACAGGTTGCGCTCGCGCGTGACCCGCCCCGCCCCGCCGCAATCGGCGCAGGGGTCCTCGATGATCTCGCCGCGGCCCTGGCAGTGCGGGCAGGTACGCTCGATGGCGAAGAAGCCCTGGCTTGCCCTGACGCGGCCGGCGCCGCCGCAGGTGGTGCAGGTCGTCGGGCTGGTGCCCGGCTTGGCGCCGGAGCCCGAACAGGTCTCGCAGGTGATGCTGGTGGGCACGCGGATCTGCGCGGCCTTGCCGGAGTAGGATTCCTCCAGCGTGATTTCCATGTTGTAGCGCAGGTCGGCGCCGCGTCCGCGCCCGGAGCGGCCGCGCCCGCGGCCGGCGCCCATGAAGTCGCCGAAAAGGTCGTCGAAGATCGACGACATCGACGACGCGAAATCCGTTCCGAAGCCCTGCTGTCCGGCCATGCCGTCGAAGGCCGCGTGGCCGAACTGGTCGTAGGCCGCCCGCTTCTGCGGATCGCGCAGCGCCTCGTAGGCTTCGTTGATTTCCTTGAACTTGTGCTCGGATTCGTCGTCGCCCGGGTTCTTGTCCGGGTGATACTTCATGGCGAGCTTGCGGAATGCGCCCTTCAGCTCTGCGTCCGTGGACGACCGGCTACAGCCCAATACCTCGTAAAAGTCGCGTTTGGACATCGATTCTGGTCTTGCGGCTCGGTTCGTGCCCCGGCGGGATGGCCCGCGGGGCGCCCCGCCCGCCGGCCCACCGGTCTTGAAACGGGATGGCCCCCGATCCGGCGAGAATTACAAGTCTCGACGAACGAGGGCCATCCCTTTAGTCGCTCTTTCTGTCAGGCCGACTTCTTCTGGTCGTCGTCCTTCACTTCCTCGAAGTCGGCGTCGACGACGTCTTCGTCGGCGGAGGTCGCATCGGCGTCGGCAGGACCTTCGGCAGCGCCCTCGGCTTCGGCCTGCGAGGCGGCATACATCGCCTCCCCGAGCTTCATCGCCGCCTGGGCCACGTCCTGCGCCTTGGCGTTGATCGCCTCCGGATCGTCGCCTTCCATCGCCGACTTCAGCTCGGTGACGGTCGCCTCGATCGTGCTCTTGTCGGATTCCGGCACCTTGTCGCCAAATTCCGCGAGCTGCTTCTCGGTCGAATGCACCAGCGCCTCGGCCTGGTTCCTGGCCTCGACGAGCGCGCGCCGCTTCTTGTCCTCGTCGGCGTGCGACTCGGCGTCCTTGACCATCTTCTCGATGTCGGCGTCGGACAGGCCGCCGGACGCCTGGATGCGGATCTGCTGCTCCTTCGAGGTCGCCTTGTCCTTGGCCGACACGTTGACGATGCCGTTGGCGTCGATGTCGAAGGTGACCTCGACCTGCGGCATGCCGCGAGGCGCCGACGGAATGCCGACGAGATCGAACTGGCCGAGCAGCTTGTTGTCGGCCGCCATCTCGCGCTCGCCCTGGAACACGCGGATCGTCACGGCGGTCTGGTTGTCCTCCGCCGTCGAGAAGATCTGGCTCTTCTTGGTGGGGATCGTGGTGTTGCGGTCGATGAGGCGCGTGAACACGCCGCCCAGCGTCTCGATGCCGAGCGACAGCGGCGTCACGTCGAGCAGCAGCACGTCCTTGACGTCGCCCTGCAGCACGCCGGCCTGGATGGCAGCGCCGATGGCGACGACCTCGTCCGGGTTGACGCCCTTGTGCGGCTCCTTGCCGAAGAACTGCTTCACGACCTCATGGACCTTCGGCATGCGGGTCATGCCGCCGACCAGGACCACCTCGTCGATCTCGCCGGCCGACAGACCGGCATCCTTCAGCGCTGCCTTGCAGGGCACGATGGTCTTCTGGATCAGGTCGTCCACCAGCGCCTCGAACTTGGCGCGGGTGAGCTTCATGGTCAGATGCTTCGGGCCGGACTGGTCGGCGGTGATGAACGGCAGGTTGATCTCGGTTTGCGTCGCGCTCGACAGCTCGATCTTGGCCTTCTCGGCGGCCTCTTTCAGCCGCTGCAGCGCCAGCTTGTCGTTGCGCAGGTCGATGCCCTGCTCCTTCTTGAACTCGTCGGCCAGATAGCCGACCAGCCGCATGTCGAAGTCCTCGCCGCCGAGGAAGGTGTCGCCGTTGGTCGACTTGACCTCGAACACGCCGTCGCCGATCTCCAGCACCGACACGTCGAAGGTGCCGCCGCCGAGGTCGTAGACCGCGATGGTCTTGCCGTCCTTCTTGTCGAGCCCGTAGGCGAGCGCGGCCGCGGTCGGCTCGTTGATGATGCGCAGCACCTCGAGGCCTGCGATCTTGCCGGCGTCCTTGGTGGCCTGGCGCTGGGCGTCGTTGAAGTAGGCGGGAACGGTGATGACGGCCTGCTCGATCTTCGAGCCGACGAAGGCCTCGGCCGTCTCCTTCATCTTCTGCAGGATGAAGGCGGAGATCTGCGAGGGCGAATACTTGTCGCCGCGGCTCTGGACCCAGGCGTCGCCGTTCTCGGCCTTGACGATCTCGTAGGGAACCAGGCCCTTGTCCTTCTCGGTCATCGGGTCGTCGTAGGTACGACCGATGAGGCGCTTGATGGCGAAGAAGGTGTTTTCCGGATTGGTCACCGCCTGGCGCTTGGCCGGCTGGCCGACCAGCCGCTCACCGTCCTCGGTGAAGGCGACCATCGAAGGCGTGGTGCGCGCGCCTTCGGCATTTTCGATAACCTTGGGATTCGACCCTTCCATGACGGCGACGCACGAATTGGTGGTGCCGAGGTCGATACCGATGACCTTACCCATTTTTCGAACCTCTCTTTCCGGCAGGCCGCTGGAGCCCTCATCGCGAGGCACCCCTGATCCGGTCTTCCCGATGAACGGGGTCACGGAACGGCCCCCAACGAACAATGGTGTTTGCCCCGCGGGGGACGCGAGGACGTGTTCGGCGCTGATATAAGGAGACGGCCACTGCGCCGCAAGGCGGCAGGCGTATGTTTGAAGCCGGAGCGAACCGGGTTGACGCCGCCGATCGCTTCAACAGGATGGCGGTCGCACGCCCCGCGAACGGAGCCGACATGGACACCGACGAATTCCGCCGCCTCGGTCACGCCCTGATCGATCGCATCGCCGACTACTGGGACGGCATTGAGGAACGCCCGGTCCGCTCCAGGACGAAACCCGGCGATATCGTCGCGGCGCTGCCCGCCGAGGCACCCGAGACGGGCGAGGGATTCGACCGCATTCTCGCCGATTTCGACCACATTCTCGATCCGGGCCTGACGAACTGGGCGCATCCGCGCTTTTTCGCGTATTTCCCGGCAAATATCAGTCCGCCGGCCGTGCTCGGCGAGGTGCTCGCTGCGGGGCTGGGCCAGCAGGCAATGCTGTGGGAGACGTCGCCGGCCGCCAACGAGCTCGAGGCCGTCACCATGGCCTGGCTCGGCAAGGCGATCGGCCTGCCGGAAGCGTTTAAGGGCACGATCCAGGACTCCGCCTCCACGGCGACGCTCTGCGCGCTGCTGGCAGCGCGGGAAAAGGCGCTTCAATGGTCCGGAAACACCGACGGCCTGTCGGACAAGCCGGCGTTGACGGTCTACGCCTCGGCGGAGGCCCATTCCTCCATCGACAAGGCCGCCCGGATCGCCGGCTACGGCGACATCGGCCTGCGCCGCGTCGAGACTGACGCCGGTTTCCGCATGAAGCCGGACGCGCTCGACGAGATGATCACGCTGGACAGGGCGGAGGGCCGTCTGCCCGCCGCGGTCATCGCCTCCATCGGCGCGACCGGCATCGGCGCCGTCGATCCGGTCCGAGATGTCGCGCAAATCGCCGCCCGCCACGGCGTCTATCTGCATGTCGACGCCGCCTGGGCCGGATCGGCCCTGGTCTGCCCGGAGTTCCGCGCCGTCGGCGACGGCATCGAACTGGCCGATTCCCTCGTCTTCAATCCGCACAAGTGGATGGGCGTCAATTTCGACTGCTCGGCCCATTTCGTGAAGGATCCGCAGGTGCTCAGGAAGGCGCTGTCGATCCTGCCGGCCTATCTGGTCTCCGAAGGCAGCGGTGCGGGGCCCGAATACCGCGACTGGACGATTCCGCTCGGCCGCCGCTTCCGGGCGCTGAAGCTGTGGTTCGCGCTGCGCAGCTACGGGCTGGAGGCGATCCGCGACATGATCCGCCGCCATGTCGCCTGGGCCGAGGAGCTGGAAGGGCTGATCGCGGCCGAACCGGGCTTCGCGCTCGCCGCGCCGCGCAGTCTTGCCCTGGTCGCCTTCCGGCTGACGCCCGAGGGGCGCGACGGCGCGGCGCTGGACACGCTGAACGACCGGCTGATCGCGACCGTCAACGAGACGGGCTTCACCTATCTGACCCGGACGCTGGTCGACGGCCGTGTCGCGGTGCGGGTGTCGATCGGCAATCTGCTGACCGAGCGCCGCCATGTATTGCAGGCCTGGGATCACATCCGTGACGTCGCCAAGACGCTCGCTTGAGCAAAAACCGCCCGAGGCGGTCGAGATCGCGCCCGGCTGCCGCTATGTGCCGGATTTTCTCGACCGGTCCGCGCAGCGGGATCTCCTCGCCGCCCTGCGCGACATCGTCGCCGAGGCGCCGTTCTTCACCCCGAGGATGCCGCGCACCGGCAAGCCGTTTTCCGTCGCCATGACCAATTGCGGGCCGCTCGGCTGGGTCGCCGACAGGGACGGCGGCTATCGCTATCAGCCGGCCCATCCCGAGACCGGCCGGCCGTGGCCGCCGATGCCCGGCATGCTGCTGGAGGCCTGGCGATCGCTGTCCGCCTATCCGCACCCGCCCGAGGCGTGCCTCGTCAACTACTACAAGCCGGCGGCGAAGATGGGTCTGCATCGCGACGAGGACGAGGAGGATTTCGCCGCCCCCGTCCTGTCGCTGTCTCTCGGCGACACCGCCGTCTTCCGGGTCGGCGGGACGACGCGCAAGGGGCCGACCCGCTCGGTGAAGCTCGAGTCGGGCGATGCGGTGGTGCTCGGCGGCGACAGCCGGCTCGCCTATCACGGCGTCGACCGCATCCTCGCCGGCTCCTCGACGCTGCTCGACGGCTGGCTGCCGGAGGGCGGCCGCGTCAATCTCACCCTCCGGCGGGTCACGAGACCCTAGCTGCTGGCCGGCCGCGCCTTTCGGATTTCCTCGACCGACATTTCGGCGACCAGCGTGCCGTTCTGTTCGAGGATGATGCGCTCGGCGGGAATCGCCACCTCGCGGGAGAACAGGCCGAAGATGCCGCCGACGCGGGCGCGCACCTCGGTGACCGCGCCGTTGCCGTCGACGATCACGTCGCTGACGGTACCAACCTCGGTGCCGTCGATCGCCGCGATCGGGCTGCCGATCCATTCGATCGTGGCGCCCGAGCCGACCGGCGCTTCGCTCGATGCTTCCGACCGGGCGGTGGCCGCCGCCTCGCCGAGCGTGTTGCGCTCGACCTGCTGCTGGATGGCCTGATTGTGCGCCTGCTGGTTCGACTGCTCGCCCGTCTGGGCGACGGCGCTTGTCGCCGCAAGCGTGATTGCCAGCGTGGTCGCCAGAACGAGAGCTGGCAGGATCCTGGATATGGTCATGACGGTCTCCCCTTGATGTCGCGCGGTTGAACGCGCCCGCCCGCTCAAGGGGTGCCGCCTTTGTGGCCAGATCGCGCCCGTCGCGCCGTGTTACGGCGAATGTGATCGCCGATCACGAAAAGACCCCGGGTTTGGCACCGTCTTGCCCGATTCCGGGGTGTTTCGGGCGTATCCGCGTGCCGCGGCGACTTCGTGACCGGTCCGGGCGGATCAGGCCGTCTTGTCGACCTGCGGCGGGCCGTCCGGTGCGGTTTCGGCGGTTTCCGGCTTCGCCGCCGTCTTCGGGCCGCCCTTGGATACGCCGACCATCGCCGGCCGCAGGCAGCGTTCGCCGATCTTGTAGCCCGTCTGCACCACCTGCACGACGGTGCCCGACGGCACGCTCTCGTCCGGCACCTCGAACATCGCCTGGTGGAAGTTCGGGTCGAACTTCTCGCCCTGCGGCGCGACCCGGGTGACGCCGTGCTTCTCCAGCGTCTTCAACAGCTCGCGCTCGGTCATCTCGACGCCGTCGAGCAGGCCGATCAGCACGCTGTCGGCGGCCTCGCGGGCTTCCCCGCCGACGGTCTCCAGCGCCCGGCGCATGTTGTCGCCGACGCCGAGCAGGTCGTGGGCGAAGCGCGAAATCGCGTACTGCCCGGCTTCCCTGACCTCGCGCTCGGCGCGCTTGCGCAGGTTCTCCATCTCGGCGACCGTGCGCAACAGCCGGTCGCGCAGGTCGGCGTTCTCGCTCTTCAGCGTCTCGACGGCATCGGTTTCCGGCGCGGCCGCCCCGGCGTCCGGCGTCTCGGCGTCCGGCGCTTCGGTGGCCCGGTTCTCGGCCTCGGTGGCGTTGTTCGCGGCGGCGGTCTGTCTTGTTTCGTCGCTCATATTGTCCTCGGACAAGGCGGAATCTGTGCATTCCGTGAAGGGTCGGCCCCGATATCAGGGCTCGGGGCGGAAAAATCAACCGCTGAAAGGGTCGGGAATGTCGCTAGTCGAGCAGCCGGCTGACGAGCTGGGCGGTGTAGTCGACCACCGGCACGATGCGTGCGTAGTTGATCCGGGTCGGGCCGATGACGCCGAGCACGCCGACGATCTTGTCGTTGGCGTCGCGGTAGGGCGCCGCCACCACCGAGGAGCCGGACAGCGAGAACAACTTGTTTTCCGAGCCGATGAAGATACGCACCCCGTCGGCCCGCTCGGCATGGCCCAGCAGCTCGATGATATCGTTCTTCTTCTCCAGGTCGTCGAACAGCACGCGGATGCGTTCGAGGTCCTCGAGCGCGTGCAGGTCTTCGAGCAGATTGGCCTGGCCGCGGACGATCAACGTGCGCGGCCTGTCGTCGGCCACCCCCGACCAGGTGGCGAGCCCGGCCTCGACCACGCGCGCGCTCAGGGTGTCGAGCTCGGCTTCCAGCGCCGAGCGCGTGCGGGCGATCTCGTCGCGCACCTCCGCCAGCGTGCGGCCCTGCAGGCGGGCGTTCAGGTAGTTGCCGGCCTCCACCAGCGCCGACGGCGGGATGTCCTCGTCGATCTCGACGACGCGGTTTTCCACCGATCCGTCGTCGCCGACCAGGATGATCAGCACCCGTCGCGGCTCCAGCCGCACGAATTCGATGTGGCGGATGCGCATGTCGGTCTTGCTGGTGAGCACCAGCCCGGCGCCACGCGACAGGCCCGACAGCAGGCTCGAGGCCTGGTCGAGCACGCCTTCCATCGAGCGCTGCTGCGGCTGCGGCCCGAACCGCGCCTCGATCGACTGGCGTTCGTCCGGCGACAGGTCGCCCACCTCGAGCAGCGCGTCGACGAAGAAGCGCAGGCCCAGTTCCGTCGGCAGCCGGCCCGCGCTGGTATGCGGCGCGTAGATCAGGCCGAGCACCTCGAGGTCGCTCATCACGTTGCGCACCGACGCCGGCGACAGCGACAGCGACAGCTGCAGCGCGCGCGCGATGTTGCGCGAGCCGACCGGCTCGCCGGTCTCCAGATACGCTTCGACGATGCGGCGGAAGATCTCGCGCGAGCGTGCGTTGAGCTCGGCGAGCCCCGATTTGCTGAGCCCCGTTTCCGGGGCGCTTGTGCCGCTTGGGCGAACTTCGTTCATGATGGTTCATTATGTGCGGTCCGCAGGGACGACCGTCAAGGCGGGCGTGCATGCCCGGATGCAATGGTGATCACGGCGGTGAACAGGGTGGCGAACGGGCGGCGAAGCGGTTAGAAAGCCGGCGATCCGGGCCGCTTTGTCGCCGCCCGGTCGATGTTCCCCCACTGGAGAGATGAATGCGACCGTCCAAACGCGCCCCCGACGAACTGCGTCCCGTCCGAATCGAGCGCGGGGTGTCGCGCCACGCCGAGGGCTCGTGCCTCGTGCGATTCGGCGATACCGAGGTCCTGTGCATGGCGAGCCTCGAGGACAAGGTACCCGGCTGGCTGCGCGGGGCGGGGCGCGGCTGGGTGACGGCGGAATACGGCATGCTGCCGCGCGCCACCGGCGAGCGCATGCGCCGCGAGGCCGCGTCCGGCAGGCAGGGCGGTCGTACCCTCGAGATCCAGCGCCTGATCGGCCGCTCGCTGCGTGCCGTCACCGATCTCGTCAAGCTCGGCGAGCGCCAGATCACCGTCGACTGCGACGTATTGCAGGCCGACGGCGGCACCCGCACCGCCGCGATCACCGGCGGCTGGGTGGCGCTGCACGAATGCGTCCGCTGGATGCAGGCGCGCGACATGGTGTCTGAGTCCCCGCTGGTCGATCACGTCGCCGCCGTTTCCTGCGGCATCTATGCCGGCACTCCGGTGCTCGACCTCGATTACCCCGAGGATTCGGAGGCCGGCACCGACGCCAATTTCGTCATCACCGGCTCGGGCAACCTCGTCGAGGTGCAGGCGAGCGCCGAGGGCGCGCCGTTCAGCGAGGACGAGCTGCTGCGCCTGCTGACGCTGGCCCGCGGCGGCGTTTCCCGCCTGGTCGACCTGCAGAAGATGGCGATCGCATGAGCGATCGCGCGCCCCTCGACCCCCGGCGCCCCGAACGCCGGCGTCTCGAACCCCGGCGTCTCGAGCCGGGCCGGCTCGTGGTCGCGACCCACAATGCCGGCAAGCTCAGGGAGATCCGCGAGCTGCTGGCGCCCTTAGGCTTCGATACCGTGTCGGCGAGCGAGCTGACCCTGCCCGAGCCGGAGGAGACCGGGGCTACCTTCGAGGACAACGCGATCCTCAAGGCCCGCGCCGCCGCGGAGGCCTCGGGCCTGCCGGCCCTCGCCGATGATTCCGGCCTCGCCGTCGACGCGCTCGACGGCGCGCCGGGCATCCATTCGGCCCGCTGGGCGGGCGCCGACCGCGATTTCGCCCGCGCCATGCGCAATGTCGAGGAGGAGCTGCAGAAGAAGGGCGCGACCGGCCCCGACGCACGGACCGCCCGCTTCGTCGCCGCGCTGGCGATCGCCTGGCCGGACGGCCATATCGAAACGGTGCGCGGCGAGGTCGAGGGCACGCTGGTGTGGCCGCCGCGCGGGACACAGGGGTTCGGCTATGATCCGATGTTCCTGCCCGACGGTTTCGACCGAACCTTCGGCGAGATGAGCGCGCAGGAAAAGCACGGCGGCAAGGCGGACGATCCCGACAACCCGCCGCTGTCGCATCGCGCCCGCGCCTTCGCCACGCTGGTCGAGGCGCATATCGATACGGACAACGGATGATCGAACCGGGCCGCGCATTCGGGATGCTGGGGGACGAGGGGCGCTTCGGCGTCTATGTCCACTGGCCGTTCTGCGCGGCCAAGTGCCCCTATTGCGACTTCAATTCCCATGTCCGCCGGGGCATCGATCAGAAGCCCTATGCCCGGGCGCTCGCCACCGAGATCGCCCACATGGCGACGTTGGCGCCCGGGCGCACCGTCGGCTCGATCTTCTTCGGCGGCGGCACGCCGTCGCTGATGGAGCCGCAGACCGTCTCGGCGGTGCTCGAGGCGATCGCGGCGCGCTGGCCGGTGGCCGATGACGTCGAGGTCACGCTGGAGGCCAACCCGACGAGCGTCGAGGCCGGCCGCTTCCGCGCCTATCGCGAGGCCGGCGTCAATCGGGTCTCGCTCGGCGTCCAGGCGCTCAGGGACGACGTCCTGAAGTTCCTCGGCCGCCTGCACGACCGCGCCGAGGCGCTGGCCGCGCTGAAGGTCGCCCGCTCGACCTTCGAGCGCGTCTCCTTCGACATGATCTATGCCCGTCCCGGCCAGGCCGAGGCGGAATGGCGGGAGGAGCTGGACGAGGCCTGCAGCTTCGCCGGCGAGCACCTGTCGCTCTACCAGCTCACCATCGAGCCGGAGACGCCGTTCGCCGCCCTGCACGCCCGGGGCCGGCTGGTCGTGCCCGAGGACGATGCCGCCCGCGGCCTCTACGACGTGACTTTGGAGACGACCGCGGCGCGCGGCCTGCCGGCCTACGAGATTTCCAACCACGCCCGTCCCGGCGCCGAGTGCCGGCACAATCTGGTCTACTGGCGCGGTGGCGAATGGGCCGGCGTCGGCCCCGGCGCGCACGGCCGGCTCAATCTCGACATGGGCCGCAGCGCGGTGTCGACGATCCGGTCGCCGGAGGCCTGGCGCGCCGCCGTCGAGGCGCACGGTCACGGCATCGAGGACAGGACCCCGCTCACCCCCGCCGAGGTGGCCGACGAATTCCTCGTCATGGGGCTGCGGCTGATCGACGGCGTCGACGCCGATCGCTACCGGGCACTTGCCGGCAAGCCGTTCAATCCGGGCCGCATCGCCGATCTCGTCGGTTACGGCCTGCTCGAGGAGCTGCCCGGCCATCGCCTGCGGGCCACGCCCGCGGGCTTCGCCGTTCTCAACGCCGTGGTCGCGAACCTGGCGGCTTAGCCGGGGTCTACCCGCCGGCGCCGAACGCGGCCGGCGCCGGCTGGCGGATGGTGGCCGAGCCGTTCTGGACCTCCAGGATCGCCAGGCCGCGCTGGCTGGTGCCGTTGGCGCGGAAGCGGAAGATGCCGTCGACGCCGGAGAAGCCGTCCGGATTGGTCAGCGTCTGGTCGTTGAAGCCCGCGGTGCCGCCGATCCGCGCCAGCGCCGCGGCCAGCGTCACCGCGTCGTAGGCGAGCGTGGCGTTGCGCGGCGGCACGACGCCGTAGCGCCCGCGGTACTTGGCCACGAAGGCCTGCCAGCCGGCCGGGTCGGGCCCCGGGAACCAGCCGCCATTGAGGCCGGCCAGGCGCCAGACGGTCTCGTCGTTCCACTGTCCCGAGCCGAGCAGCTGCACCCGCCGCGACGAGATCTGCGCATTGGCGAGCTCCGCCGTCAGCGTCGGCAAGACCGCGTGGCCTTCCGGGATCAGCAGCGCGTCGGCCTGCGGATTGGTGCCGCCGACGACACCGCCGAGCTGCGCGACCGAGGCCTTCAGCGCGTCGGCGCCGGTGTCGTAGCGCACGACGGCGGCGACGCGGCCACCATTCGCCGAAGCCGACCGCTGCAGGGCGGCCTCGACGACCGAGCCATAGGCTCCCTGCGGCAGAAGCGCGGCGAAGGAGCGTTTGCCCTGCCGCGCGGCGTAGGACACGACCCGGTCGACGTCGGTCTCCGGCAGGAAGCTCAGGAGATAGACGCCCTGCGAGGCGACATTGGCATCCGAGGAGAAGGCGAGCACCGGAATGCGCGCCGCCTTGGTGATCGGCGCGACCGCGCTCACCTCGGCCGCGAACAGCGGGCCGACGACGAGGCTGACGCCGCCGGCCACCGCCGTCTGGGCGGCGCTGCGCGCGCCCTCCGGCGTGCCGCGCGTGTCGAGCGGCACGAGCTGGATGTCGGCGGAGGGGATCTCGGACAGCGCCAGCTCGGCGGCGTTTTGCATCGCCTTGGCGGTTGTCCCGGCATTGCCGGTCGCCGATAGCGGCAACAGCAGCGCCACCTTGATCGAGCCGCTGCCGATCGCATCGCCTGTCGGCTGCATGGTCGGGCCGAGCCCCGGTCCGACACCCTGTCCGCACCCGGTGAGCACGGCAAGGCTGGCGGCGACCGCCAGGCCGCCGAAGGCTCGCCGCGAGATGGCGCCGCCGCGAGCGGCGCTCCCTTTGAAGAACGCAAACACTGTACGCAAAAATCCCCTGCGTGAAATCCCCGCGGTCACGTTGTCCGCCGTTGGTCGCGGGCGTGACGTTCGTCCGGTGACAATGGTAGTGGCGAAGGGCTTGGAATCAAACCCTTGTTGTGGGAATGCGACGCCGTGTACCGCACATGCTAGGTTCGCCGGCGGTGCGGGATCTGGGCGCGGCATCTGGGCGCGGGGTCGGGGCGCGAGACGGAGCGGGTCGGGAGAATGCGGGATCGGAAGCAGGACAGCGCCGCCGGGCGCCGGGCTCCGGAGCCGGAGTCGGTGCTGGCGGCGATTGCCAACGTGCCCTCCGATCCGCCGGGCCTCTATGTGGTGGCGACGCCGATCGGCAACCTCGCCGACATCACCCTGCGCGCGCTCCGCATCCTCGCCCGCGCCGACGTCGTCGCCTGCGAGGACACCCGCGTCACCCGCAAGCTCATGAGCCGCTACGGCCTGTCAACGCCGCTCCTGTCCTATCACGAGCACAATGCCGAGGCGCGCCGGCCCGAGCTGATGGCCCGTCTCGCCGCCGGCGAGATCGTCGCCCTCGTCACCGACGCCGGCACGCCGCTGGTGTCCGACCCCGGTTCCCGGCTGGTCGAGGCCGCCCGCGCCGGGGGCCACGAGGTCTACGCGGTGCCCGGCGCCTCGGCGGTGCTCGCCGGCCTCGTCGTCGCCGGCCTGCCGGCGGACCGGTTCTGGTTCGAGGGGTTCCTTCCGTCGAAACAGGCGGCGCGGCGCGCCCGCATCGCCGACCTTGCCGGCATCGACGGCACCCTCGTCCTCTACGAGGCGCCGCACCGGGTTGCCGCCGCGCTCGCCGATCTCGCCGAGGGTCTCGGGCCGCGCCCGGCCGCGCTCGCCCGCGAGCTGACCAAGCGCTACGAGACGGTCGTTCGCGGCACACTGGCCGACCTTGCGGCGCAACTCGCCGCGGACGGCGCGCCGAAGGGCGAAATCGTGCTGATCGTCGGCCCGCCCGAGCCGGAAAGCCTTGTGCCGTCGCTGTCGGACGCCGAGATTGACGACCGGCTCGCCGCCCGCGCGGCCGAGATCGGGGTCAAGCGCGCCGCCGCCGAGCTTGCCGCCGAAACCGGCCGCAAACGCGCCGATCTCTATCGCCGGGCTCTCGACCTGGGCGCCGGCGGCCGTGCGCCAGGGAAGGGCACAGATGGGAATGGCCCAGATGGAAAGGACCGGGATGGGAATGGCCCAGATGGGAAGGACCGGGATGGCCAGGACGACGGCTGATCGCCGGCGCTCGGAACGGTTCGGCCGGCTCGCGGAGACCGCGACCGTACTGCTCTATCTTTCGCGCGGCTACCGGCCGCTCGCTCGCCGCCTGCGCACCCCCGTCGGCGAGCTCGATCTCATCGTGCTGCGCGGCAGGACGCTGGTGCCCGTCGAGGTGAAGCTGCGCGCCACCGCCGCCGACGCGGCCTTCGCGATCACGGCGCGAAATCGGCGGCGAATTCTCGATGCCACCCGCTGGTGGCTTGCGCGCCACCCCGATCATGCCCGATACACGGTCCGCTTCGACGTGGTGCTGTGGTCGCCGTGGTCGTGGCCGCGGCGGATCGCCGGCGCGTTCGAGGCGGAAGCGTGAGGGAAGGGTCATGATGTTGAAAGTCGCGGTGCAGATGGATCCGATCGAGACGATCAAGATCCAGGGCGACACCACCTTCGCGCTGATGCTCGAAGGCCAGGCGCGCGGGCACGCCCTGAGCTACTACAATCCCGATACGATGGCGATGCGCGACGGCGCGGTCTCGGCCCTGGTCGCCCCCGTCGAGGTGCGCGACATCGAAGGCGATCACTACGGCCTCGGCGACTACGAGCGGCGCAGCCTGAGCGACTTCGACGCGATCCTGATGCGGCAGGATCCGCCCTTCGACATGCACTACATCTCCGCGACCCATCTGCTCGAGCACATCCACCCGAAGACGCTGGTGGTCAACGATCCGGCCCATGTCCGCAACGCGCCGGAAAAGCTCTTCGTGATGAATTTCCCGGACCTGATGCCGCCGACGCTGGTCACCCGCGACCGCGCCGAGATCGAGGCGTTCCGCGCCGAGTTCGGCGACATCGTGATGAAGCCGCTCTACGGCCACGGCGGCGGCGCGGTGTTCCGCATCACCCGCGAGGACCTGAACTTCGGCTCGCTCTACGACCTGTTTGCCGTCACCTTCCGCGAGCCCTGGGTGGTCCAGCGCTTCCTGCCCGAGGTGAAGGACGGCGACAAGCGCATCCTGCTGATCGACGGCGAGTTCGCCGGCGCGGTCAACCGCGTGCCCGCCGAGAACGACCTGCGCTCCAACATGGTGCGCGGCGGCGCGGCGCGGGCGACCGACCTGAGCGCGCGCGAACGCGAGATCTGCGAGCGCATCGGGCCGGCGCTGAGGGAGCGCGGCTTCCTGCTCGTCGGCATCGATGTGATCGGCGGCAATCTCACCGAGATCAACGTCACCTCGCCGACCGGCGTGCGCGCGGTGAAGAAGCTCGGCGGCCCCGATGCGGCCGCCCTGGTGTGGGACCGCATCGAGGCGATCCGCAAGGGCAAATAGGCGTTTCGGCACGCGCCGGACCGCCCGCTTGACTTCGGTCAAGTGCGCCGGCGGATGCGTTGGCTAGCCTGCCGTCCATGTCGGTTCCGGCGCGCGCCCAGTCCTCGTCCCCGCCTCTGCCCGCTCTTGTCAGGGATATCCCGGCGGTGTTGCTCGCCGCGGTGCCGCTCGCCGTGCTGCAGCCGCTGTTCAACCGGATCGCGGCCCATGTCGCCCGCACCCGCCCGGAGCTGTTCGCCCGTCTCGGCCCCCATACCGGGAAGTACTATCTGATCGATCCGATCGACCTGCCGTTCGTCCTGGTGCTGCGGCCGGACGCGGCGAGCCCCTATCTGAAGGCCCACCGCCGGCACGAGCACCCGCACCACGATGCGGTGATCGCCGGGACCTTCCTCAATCTGCTCGAGATGATCGACGGCGCGCTCGACGGCGATGCGCTGTTCTTCTCCCGCGATCTCAGGATCGGTGGCGATACCGAGGCGGTGGTGGCGCTGCGCAACGCGCTGGACGATTTCGAGGGCAGCGCGCTCGACAGCGTGCTGTCGTCCTTCGGGCTCCTGTCGCGGCCGGCCGCGACGGCCGTCGCCGCCCTGCGCGCGCTTGCCGCCCCGAGCAGGCAAGGCAGCAGCCGAGACCGTCGCCAAGACCGGAGCCGCCATGAGTGACGCCCTCATATCCGAGACCGGCACGACCGACGGCTTCGTCCGCCCCGATCTGGTGTGCCCGGCGGGCACGCCGGCGGCCTTGCGGACCGCCGTCGACGCCGGCGCCGACGCGGTCTACTGCGGTCTGCAGAACGAGACCAACGCCCGCAACTTTCCCGGCCTGAACTTCACCCCGGCGGAGCTGGAATCGGCGGTCGACTACGCCAACGCCCGCGGCGCCAAGGTGCTTCTCGCCGTCAACACCTTCCCGCCCGCCGGGCGCTTTGCGATCTGGCGCGATGCGGTTGATCTCGGTGCCCGCCTCGGCATCGACGCGCTCATCGTCGCCGACATGGGCGTGGCCGACTACGCCGCCCGCACCTATCCCGACCTCCGGCTGCACCTCTCCGTCCAGGCCGGTGCCTCCTCGCCGGAGGCGATCCGGTTCTTCTGCCGGGAGGTCGGCGTCAAGCGGGTGGTGCTGCCGCGCATCCTCACCGTTGCCGAGATCGCCGCGATCCACCACCAGATCCCCTGCGAGATCGAGGCCTTCGTCTTCGGCAATATCGGCATGATGGCAGAGGGCCGCTGCAGCCTCACCAACTACGTCACCGGCGTGTCGACCAACATGGACGGTGTCTGCTCGCCGGCCGCCGACGTGCATTACGAGGAAGACGCCCGGCACACCCTGACGACGCGGCTCGGTCCGTTCGTCATCGATCGCTTCGCCGCCGGCGAAAGCGCCGGCTACCCGACCATCTGCAAGGGGCGCTACCTGTGCGGCGCGCGCGACGGCGCCTACTATGCCTTCGAGGAGCCGGTCAGCCTGAACCTGTCGGCGCTGCTGCCCGATCTGATGCGCGCCGGCGTCACCGCCCTGAAGATCGAGGGCCGGCAGCGCAGCCGCGCCTATGTCAGGTCGGTGGTCGCCGCGTTCCGCCGCGCCGTCGACGACATCATGGCCGGCCGCGACGCGCAGCTCGCCGAGCTGCTGGCCCTGACAGAGGGCCACCGGCAGACCGAAGGGGCATTCGCGGGCAAGACGTGGAGGTAGCGGTGCACGGCGACGAAGCGGAGATCACCCTCGGCCCGGTGCTGTTCAACTGGCGGCCCGAGCAATGGCGCGACTTCTATTTCCGCATCGCCGACGAGGCGCCGGTCGACACCGTCTATGTCGGCGAGGCGATCTGCTCGAAGCGCGCGCCGCTATTCGACCGCTGCCGCGCCGCCGTTCTCGACCGGCTCGACGCCGCCGGCAAGACGGTGGTGCTGTCCACCCTGTCGGAGGTTGTTCTGGCGCTCGACCGCAAGCAGATCGACGCCATGTGCGCGCAGACCCGGTTTCCCGTCGAGGCCAACGATACCGCGGCGCTGTTGTCGCTGGCCGGCCGGGCGCACCGGATCGGCCCGTTCATGAACGTCTACAACGAGGCCACGCTGGCGTTCCTCGCCGGCAAGGGCGCCGACGGCGTCTGCGTCCCCGCGGAGCTGCCCGCAGAGGCGATCCGGGCGATGGGCGAGACCGCCGCCGGCCTCGGCGTGGCGCTGGAGACGCAGGTGTTCGGGCGGATGCCCTTGGCGCTGTCGGCGCGCTGCTATCACGCCCGCGTCTACGACCGCACCCGGGACAGCTGCCTGTTCGTCTGCGAGAAGGATCCCGACGGCCTCGAGCTGAAGACGCTGGAAGGCAGCCCGTTCCTCGCCATCAACGGCATCCAGACCCTGTCGCACGAATATCTCAATCTCGTCGGCGAACTCGCCGACCTGAAGGCGGCGGGCGTGTCGCGGTTCCGCCTGTCGCCGCACAGTTGCGACATGGTCGCCGTCGCCGAAATCTTCCGCGCCGCGCTGGATCGCGACATCGACGTTCCGGAGGCGCTGGCCCGCCTCGGCCGCCTCGATCTACCCGGCCCCTTCTGCAACGGCTTCTATCACCACCGGCCCGGCAATCACTGGCACCGGCCCGGTTCGGCGCCGACCCGCTCTGGCGCCGGCCTGACCCGATAACTCAGACCGCCGGAAAGCCCCCGATCGGGCCGGAATAGCCCGGCGCGGCCGCGCCGGGCTGCCGCCCCGGGCTGCCGCCCCGGGCTGCCATTGGGTCTGGACGCTCGCGCCCCCGCGTGAGAGTCTGCGCGAATCAGTGGCAAATGGAGGCCGAACCATGTCTACGCCTGAAGCTGGTCTGCCGACGCGGGAAGAACTTGCCGCCCAGACGCGCGACGCGATCCGCAAGCATCGAACGCTGTTTCTGGTCCAGGGCATCGTCATGGTGATCCTCGGCATTGTCGCCATCGTCATCCCGCAGGTCACCACCCTGGCGGCCACGATCTTCGTCGGCTGGTTGTTCGTCATCGGCGGCATCATCCGCGTCGTCGCCACGTTCCAGTCGCGATCGGCGCCGGGCTTCTGGTGGTCGCTCCTGATCGGCATCCTCGCGCTGATCGTCGGCTTCATCATCGTCGCCAATCCGCTCAAGGGCGTGCTGACGCTGACGATGGCGCTGATCATCCTGTTCCTGGTCGAGGGCGTGTTCCAGTTCATCGCCGGCATCGAGTTCCGCAAGGCGCTGGCGTCGAGCTGGGTCTGGCTGATCATCTCCGGCGTCATCGACATCGCGCTGGCGGTGCTGATCTTCGCCGGCTGGCCGGACACGGCGACCTGGGCGATCGGGCTCCTGGTCGGTATCAACCTCCTGTTCGCCGGTATCGCGCTGACCATGACGGCGCTCGCCGCCAAGGACCTGCCGGCGACCTGAGACGGTTTACCGGAAGGACCGCGCCGATGCTGGTCGTGCTTCTCGTCGGCACGGGCGTCAGCTTATTGAATATCGCCATCCATGCCGGCGCGATGGCGGTGCTGGTGCACGCCGTCGGCTCGCGCTTCGTCAAGGCGATCCACAGCAATGCCCTGGCGCGCCTTGTCATCGTGATGGTGACGGCGGTTGCGGTGCTGATGGCCGCCCATATCGTCGAGGTCGGGGTCTGGAGCGCGCTCTACCAATGGGTTGGCGCGACGCCGGGCGAGGCCAACGATTTCGGCTTCGCCTTCGTCAACTACACCACGCTCGGCTACGGCAACATCGTGCCCGTGCCGCAATGGGAACTGCTCGGGCCGATGACGGCGATGAACGGCGTGTTGCTGTTCGGCTGGTCGACGGCGGTGTTGTTCCAGGTGCTGACGGTCAGCTACAAGGAACTCGAACAGCGCCTGTGATGGTCCGGTGTGACGGTCCGGGCCGGCACGTCCGACGGATTGCAACCGACAAGGATCGGGGGAATTCGATGAGCAGCAAGAGCCGGGAGACGCAGATCGCGGAACTGAACGGGGCGCTCGAGGTCCTGTTCGATCTGCGCGAGGAATTCGCCCAGTGGGCCGAGGAGGGCGAGGACGAGTCCAAGCGCGAGGCGCTGGAAAACGTGCTCGGCCATGTCGAGGTCATGGAAGCGGAATACAAGCGCCGCCGCGACGAACTCGTCGGCTGACGGGCCGGCTGCCGGGCCGGCCGGGTCGTCGGTCGCGCGCGAAGCGCGGAGCGTGCCCACGCCGTGTTCCCCTATTGTTCTTGATTGGATCCGATTCCCGTTGTAGACTTCCCATGCGTCAACCGAGGCGCGAAGTGTTCAGCAGGGTGATTGGGATGGTTGCGCGTGTGGCCACCGTCGCCTTCGTCGGGATCGAGGCCCGGCGCGTCGACGTTCAGGTTCAGATCGCGCCGGGGTTGCCGGCCTTCGCCATCGTCGGCCTGCCCGACAAGGCGGTCGCCGAAAGCCGTGAGCGGGTCCGCGCGGCGCTGACCGCCGTCGGTCTGGCGCTGCCGCCGAAACGCATCACCGTCAATCTCGCCCCCGCCGACCTGCCCAAGGAAGGCAGCCACTTCGACCTGCCCATCGCCGTGGCGCTGATGGCGGCGATCGGCGCGATGCCGGCGGATGCGCTGGCCGGCTGGTGCGTCCTCGGCGAACTCGCCCTCGACGGCCGCCTGACCCAGGTCAGCGGCGTGCTTCCCGCTGCGATCGGCGCCAACGCGGCGGGCCTGGGGCTGATCTGCCCGGCCGAGGGCGGCGCCGAAGCCGCCTGGGCGAGCCCGGACATGGAGATCCTGGCGCCCGCCGACCTGATCCAGATCGTCAATCACTTCAAGGGCACGCAGGTTCTGTCGCGCCCCCGGCCGGCGATCCGCGAGGAGGCGGGGCCGATGCTCGACCTTGCCGAGATCCGCGGCCAGGAGACCGCCAAGCGGGCGCTGGAGATCGCCGCCGCCGGCGGCCACAACCTCCTGTTCGTCGGCCCGCCCGGCGCCGGCAAGTCGATGCTGGCCCAGCGCCTGCCCTCGATCCTGCCGAAGCTCAACCCGGCCGAACTGCTCGAGGTCTCGATGATCCAGTCGATCGCCGGCGTCATCGCCGGCGGCCGTCTGTCGGCGGACCGGCCGTTCCGCGCGCCGCATCATTCCGCCTCCATGGCGGCGATGGTCGGCGGCGGTCCCAAGGCGCGTCCCGGCGAGGTGTCGCTCGCCCATAACGGCGTGCTTTTCCTCGACGAACTGCCGGAATTCACGCCGCAGGTCCTCGATTCGCTGCGACAGCCGCTCGAATCCGGCGAGACGGTCATCGCCCGCGCCATGCACCGGGTGACCTATCCCTCGCGCTTCCAGCTGGTGGCGGCGATGAATCCGTGCCGCTGCGGCATGGCCGGCGAGCCCGGCCACACCTGCCGGCGCGGGCCGCGCTGCGCCGCCGACTACCAGGCCCGCGTCTCCGGCCCTCTGCTCGACCGCATCGACCTCCGTCTGGAGGTGCCGGCCGTCACCGCCGCCGATCTGATCCTGCCGCCGCCGAGCGAGGGCAGCGCCGAGGTCGGCGCCCGTGTCGCCGCCGCCCGGACGCTGCAGGCCGAACGCTACGCCGCCCTCGGCCTCGACGGCGTGCGCACCAACGCCGGTTGTCCCGCGCGCCTGCTCGAGGACGTCTCCCGGCCCGATGCCGCCGGCCTGGCGCTTCTGCGCGACGCCTCTGAGTCGTTGAAGCTGTCGGCGCGCGGGTTCCATCGCGTCCTTCGCGTCGCGCGCACGCTTGCGGACCTCGGCGGCGCCGAGGCCGTGGGCCGCCTCCACATCGCCGAGGCCGTCGGCATGCGCGCGGCCGGATCGGGCCTTCTGGCGGCTGCTTGAGACGGCAATCGCCGCGCGTTTACGCGAAAGTGGCGGTTTGACGGGGGTTTTCTTCCGAAAATCCGAATCCCCTGCCCGGTCTTTGTACGATCGGACTCACCTGATCTTAATCGCGATCCGTCACGATCGGGCCCATTCGGACGAAGAATCCGAGCGACAGGACCACCGTGGCGTTAATGACAAAACCCGATCTCACCGAGGCCGGACAGCGGTCACGGCCGCCGAGGATCCGGCGCGTACAGCTGCTGTATGCGGCGACGCTCGCCCTGGCCGCGATGCTACCGTTCACGTTCATCTTCGGCGGACCGGCCTCCTGGGTCGCCGCGGCCGGCCTGATCGGGCTGTCGCTGGTGTCGCTGCGCGTCGCCATCCTGGAGCGTCGCCGCCGTACCGACTCCGACGCCGCCGTGGCGCGGCTTTCACACCGCCTCGAGGACGCCCAGGACCGCATCTGGGAACTGTCGGAGAGCCTGGCCCGCCAGCGCGGCCTGGTTGACGCGCAGGACGACGCCATCGTGCGCCGCGACGCCGATGGCCGTCTGACCTTCGCCAACGACGCCTTCTGCCGGATCTTCGGCTTCGAGAGGGCGGATGTCGTCGGCTCCGTCGGAATGCCCGTGCCGCTCGAGCCCGCCCGGGACCCCGGCGAGGAGGCCGTCTCCCCGGACATGCCGCGCCTGACCTTCGATGCCCGCTATCGGACCGCCGGCGGCGTCCGCTGGTTCCAATGGCAGGATACGCCGATCCGCGACGCGACCGGCCATGTCGTCGAGATCCAGAGCGTCGGCCGCGACATCACCATCCGCAAGGACACCGAGGACGCCCTGCGCCGGGCGCGCGATGCCGCGGAACAGGCGAGCCGTGCCAAGTCGCGGTTCCTCGCCGCTGTCAGTCACGAGATCCGCACGCCGATGAACGGCATCATCGGCATGGCCGACCTTCTGCTCGACAGCGGGCTGACCCAGGAGCAGACCACCTACGCGCGCGCCGTGCACGGCTCGGCCGAGGCGCTGCTCGGGCTGATCGACGAGATCCTCGACTTCTCCCGCATCGAGGCCGGGCGCATCGAGCTCGTCGACGCGCCGTTCTCGCTTGCCAAGATCATCAGCGACGTCGCCGAGCTGTTCGGACCGCGCGCCGGCGAGAAGGGGCTCGAGATCGCCGCCTTCGTCTCCCGCGATGTGCCCGCCGTGATGCGTGGCGATGCCGACCGCCTGCGCCAGGTCCTGGTGAATCTGGCCGGAAACGGCATCAAATTCACCGATCGTGGCGGCGTCCTGATCGAGGTTCGGCCCGAAATGGACGCGGGATCCGCCGCCGGCGGCATTCGCATCAGCGTTCGTGACACGGGAATCGGTATTCCGCGGGACGCGCTCGGTCGTATCTTCGAGGAGTTCGAGCAGGCCGACGTCGGCCCCGCGCGCCGGCACGGCGGCGCCGGGCTCGGGCTCGCTATCTGCAAGCGCATCGTCACGGCGATGAACGGCGAGATCACCGTCGAGAGCACGGCCGACCGCGGCAGCACCTTCACCGTCCGCCTGCCGCTGGTTGCCTCCGAGCCCGCCCCGTCGACGCCGCGCATGCTCGCCGGCCGGCGCATACTGGTCGCATCGCCCTCCCCCATCCTGCGGCATTCCCTGAAATCGGTGCTCGAAGACGAGGGCGCGCGCGTCGAGACCGCCGCCCGCGCCGACACGCTTGCCCGCAAGCTCTCGGGCAACGGCAAGTTTGATTCCGTCCTCGTCGACCTTCCCTTCGCCGAAGCGGTCGATCCCGGCCCGCTTCCCATGATCGTCCTGCTGGCGCCGCGCGACCGCGGCATCCTGCCCGATCTCACCGAACGGGGCTTCGCCGGCTATCTCATCAAGCCGATCCGCAGCCAGTCCCTGCTCGCGCGGCTCGGCGTCGCCGCCAATCGCGAAGGCCGGCCGGCCGTGCCGATCCCGCAGGAAGAGCCGGTCGGCCCGGCTCTCGACGTCCTCCTCGCCGAGGACAACGACCTCAACGCGATGCTCACCGAGGCGCTCCTGCGCCGGCTCGGCCACCGCGTCACCCGGGTGCGCGACGGCCTGCAGGCGGTCGCGAAAATCCGCGCCGCCGGCGACCGCGGCCGCCCCTTCGACATCGTCCTGATGGACGTTCACATGCCGAATCTGGACGGCCTCTCGGCGGCCCGCGAGATCCGCGCCGACGAACGCGACACCCCGCAACGGGGGCGGATTTTCATGATCGCGTTGACCGCGAACGCCTTCGCGGAGGACCGCGAGGCCTGCCTGGAGGCGGGGATGGACATGTTCATGGCCAAGCCCGTCGATCGCGAGGTCCTCGCCGAGGGTCTGAAAAAAATCTCCCCGGCCGCCCCGCCCCGGAAAAAGCCCCGTCTGCGTCGCGCCTGATCGCGTCGCAATTGTCATGGAACCGTCTCCGAACTATGATTCTTAAGTCGAAGGCGGGGATGTGAGGCCGGTCCGATTCGGGCGGCGTTTCCGACGCTTCCTGGTCTTTGCACGGGGGAGGCGCCAGTATGCGCCAACGAGGTCAGATGCGTTTGACGGACAAGTTCCGGCCGACCCGGCTGGTGCGTCGTTTCGTTCCGGGCGGGCCGTACGCCGGGTATGCGGCCCACGGTACCGGTTTTAGCGGCACTCCCCTGGCGGAGCCGCTGAAGCGGATCGGCTCGCTCGAGGTGCGGCTTGCTCGCAACGCACGCGAGGTGCGGCTTGCGCAGGCGCTGCGCTACCGAGTCTTCTATCGCGAGATGTCGGCCCAGGCCGGCGCCACCGGAAAGCTGTGGCGGCGCGACATCGACGGCTTCGATTCGATCTGCGATCACCTGCTCGTCATCGACCACGAGCCCGATCCGGCGCTGTTCCGCGGCATGCGCCGCAAGCGCAAGCCCGCCGTGGTCGGCACCTACCGGCTGCTGCGCCAGGAGGTCGCCGAGCAGTTCGGCGGGTTCTATACCGCCGGCGAATACGAGATCGACGCGCTCGTCGCCCGCCACCGGCCGAAGCGGTTTCTCGAGCTCGGCCGCTCCTGCGTCCTCAAGGAATACCGTAACAAACGCACCGTCGAGCTGCTGTGGGCCGGCAACTGGGCCTATGTGCAGCATCACGAGATCGACGTGATGATCGGCTGCGCCAGTCTGGAAGGCATCGAGCCGCGCAAGCTGTCGCTGCCGCTCTCCTTTCTGCACCACCACGCCGCCGCGCCGGAGGAATGGCGCATCCGCGCCCTTCCCTCCCGCTACGTGCCGATGAACCGGATGGGCCCCGAACAGATCGACACGCGCGCCGCGCTCAACGAGCTGCCGCCGCTGATCAAGGGCTATCTCCGGCTCGGCGCCTATATCGGCGACGGCGCGGTGGTCGACCACCAGTTCGGCACCACCGATGTCTGCATCGTGCTGCCGGTCTCGGCGATCAATCCGCGCTACTCGCGCTACTACGGCCATTTCGGCGCGCCGAAGGAACGCCTGGCCTCGTAGCCCGGCAAGACCGGTCCCGCCTCCCCGTAGCCCCGGCCCCCGAGCCGCGAGCCCCCCGGCCCGGGGCGTGTGCCCGAGGCGTGCCCGGGGGTGCGAGGAGGCGGACGCCCCTATCCGTTGACGTTGTAGGCGGCGAGCGCGGCCATGTTGACGATGTCGCTGTCGGTCGCGCCCAGGTTGACGATCTGCACCGGCTTGTCGAGGCCGACCAGCAGCGGGCCGATCACCGTCGAGCCGCCGAGTTCCTGCAGCATCTTCGTCGCGATCGAGGCCGAGTGGATGGCCGGCATCACCAGCACGTTCGCCGGTCCCGACAGGCGGCAGAACGGATAGGCGGCCATCGCCTCGCGGTTGAGCGCCACGTCGGCGGCCATCTCGCCGTCGTACTCGAAGTCGACATGGCGCTTGTCGAGGATCTTCACCGCCTCGCGCAGGCGCTCCGAGCGCTCGCCGCTGGGATGGCCGAAGGTCGAGTAGGCGAGCAGCGCCACCCGCGGCTCGTAGCCCAGCCGCCGCGCGACGCCAGCCGCCTCGACCGCGATCGCCGCCAACTCCTCCGCCGTCGGCATGTCGTGGATCGCGGTGTCGGCGATCAGCACGGTGCGTCCCCGGCAAAGCGCGATGGAGGCGCCGATGACGCTGTGGCCGGGCTTCGGATCGATGACGCGGCGCACTTCCTCCAGCGCGATCGAATAGTTGCGCGTCGCGCCCGTGACCATGCCGTCGGCATCGCCGATCGCCACCATGCAGGCGGCGAACGTGTTGCGGTCGGTGTTGACCATGCGCTGGCAGTCGCGGAACAGGTAGCCGCGCCGCTGCAGCCGGGCATAGAGGAACTCGGCGTACTCGGCGTTGCGCCGCGACAGCCGCGCGTTGACGATGTCGATGTCGTCGCGCAGGTCGAGGCCCAGCGCGGCGACGGTCTCGCGCACCTGTTCGTCGCGGCCGACCAGCACCGGCCGGCCAAGGCCGCTGTTGGCGAAGGCGAAGGCGGCGCGGATCACCTGCTCCTCCTCGCCCTCGGCGAAGACGATGCGCTTCGGCGAACGGCGGATCTTCGACTGGATTCGCTGCAGGGTGCCGGCGATCGGATCGAGCCGGGCCGACAGCTCCTGGCGGTAGCTCTCCATGTCGACGATCGGCCTGCGGGCGACGCCGGACTCCATCGCCGCGGCGGCGACGGCCGACGGCACGGCGCTGATCAGGCGCGGATCGAACGGCACCGGGATGATGTATTCCGGTCCGTATTTCGGCCGCGAGCCGCGATAGGCGGCGGCGACCTGGTCGGGCACGTCCTCGCGGGCGAGCTCCGCCAGCGCCCGCGCCGCGGCGACCTTCATGTCGTCGTTGATCGTCGTCGCGCGCACGTCCAGCGCACCGCGGAAGATGTACGGAAAGCCCAGCACGTTGTTGATCTGGTTGGGATAGTCCGAGCGTCCCGTCGCCACGATGGCGTCGTCGCGGATCTCGGCGACCTCCTCCGGGGTGATCTCCGGGTCCGGATTGGCCATGGCGAAGATGATCGGCTGGGCGGCCATCGAGGCGATCATCTCCGGTGTGAAGGCGCCTTTCACCGACAGGCCGAACACCGCGTCGGCGCCGCGCATGGCGTCCTCCAGCGTGCGCGCGTCGGTGTCGGCGGCGTGCGCCGACTTCCACTGGTTCATGCCTTCCTCGCGGCCCTTGTGGATCACGCCCTTGGTGTCGCAGAGGATGACGTTGTCGTGGGGAAAGCCCATCGCCTTGATCAGTTCGACGCAGGCGATGCCGGCCGAGCCCGCGCCGTTGCAGACGAGTTTCGTCGTCTTGATGTCGCGGCCGGTGATGTCCAGCGCGTTGATCAGGCCGGCGACTGCGATGATGGCGGTGCCGTGCTGGTCGTCGTGGAACACCGGGATGTCCATCAGCTCGCGCAGCCGCTGCTCGATGATGAAGCAGTCGGGCGCGCGGATGTCTTCCAGGTTGATGCCGCCGAAGGACGGGCCGAGCGGCTTGACGCAGTTGATGAACTCGTCGACGTCGAGCGTGTCCACTTCCAGGTCGATGGCGTCGACGTCGGCGAAGCGCTTGAACAGCACCGCCTTGCCTTCCATCACTGGCTTGGAGGCGAGCGCGCCGAGATTGCCCAGGCCCAGGATTGCCGTCCCGTTCGAGATCACCGCGACCAGGTTGCCGCGCGTCGTGTAGTCGAAGGCCCGGCCCGGATCCTCGGCGATCGCGCGGACCGGCACCGCCACGCCCGGCGAATAGGCCAGCGACAGGTCGCGCTGGGTCGCCATCGGCTTGGTCGGGGTGATCTCCAGCTTGCCCGGCTTGCCCTGCTGGTGGAACTGGAGTGCTTCCTGATCGGTGAATGTCGGCCGGCTGTCCGCCGTCTTGCCCTGCTTCGGCATGTGCCGTTCTGTCCTTAAGCGCGTTGTTGAGGTCCGCCGCCGGCGGGACCCGGACCTTATAAGGGCCCCGATGCGTGCTCAAGTCGCCTTCCGGATAACGGCCGGTGAAACCGCGCATTTGTTCTGCTAGGGTCCGCGCCATGACGGCCCGACCTGCAGATATTCCCGCATCCGCGCCAGCAACAGCGCCCGCATCCGTGCCCGCCCCTGTTTCGGCGGTCGTGGACACCCCCGCTCCCGCCCCCGAATCCGTGCCTGGAGCCGATGCGGCCGCCGCCGATGCGCGCGTCACCCCGATGATGCGCCAGTTCCTCGAGATCAAGACCGCCAATCCGGACAGCCTGCTATTCTACCGGATGGGAGATTTCTACGAACTTTTCTTCGAGGACGCTGTCGTGGCGAGCCGCGCCCTCGGCATCACCCTGACGACCCGCGGCAAGCATCTGGGCACCGACATCCCGATGTGCGGCGTGCCGGTCCATGCCGCCGACGATTACCTGCAGAGGCTGATCGCGCTCGGCCATCGCGTCGCCGTCTGCGAGCAGATGGAGGATCCCGCCGAGGCCAAGAAGCGCGGCTCCAAGTCGGTGGTGCGCCGCGACGTGGTTCGGCTGGTGACGCCGGGCACGCTGACCGAGGACAATCTGCTCGATTCCCGCCGCAACAATTTCCTCGCCGCGCTCGCCCGCCTGCGCGCCGGCGGCGACGACGGCTTCGCGCTGGCCTGGGCCGACATCTCGACCGGCGAGTTCGCCGTCGTCGAGGCGACCCGCGCCGAGCTGCCGGCCCTGATCGCCCGTGTCGATCCCGGCGAGCTGCTGATCGCCGATGCGCTCTACGACGACGGCGACCTGCGCGACCTGTGGCGGGACATGCGCTCCGCCGTGACGCCGCTGCCCACCGCGGTGTTCGATTCGACCGCCGCCGAACGGCGTCTGCGCGATTATTTCGACGTCGCCACCCTCGATGGCTTCGGCCCGCTCGGCCGCCCCGAGATCGCCGCGGCCGGCGCCGTCATCGCCTATATCGACCGCACCCAGATGGGCGAGAAGCCGCCGCTCAAGATCCCGGCGCGCGAGGCCCGCGGCGCGGTGATGGCGATCGATCCGGCGACCCGGGCCAATCTCGAACTGGTCTCGACGCTGTCCGGCGAACGGCGCGGCAGCCTGGCCGAGGCCGTCGACCGCACCGTCACCGCCGCCGGCGGCCGCGAGCTCGCCCGCCGCCTGTCCTCGCCGCTGACCGACCCGCAGCGGATCGCCGCGCGCCACGCGGCGGTCGCCTGGCTTGCCGAGCGTCCCGCTCTGCGCCGGGGCCTGCGCGAGACGATGCACGCCGCCCCCGACATCGCCCGCGCCCGCGCCCGCATCGTTCTGGCGCGCGGCGGCCCGCGCGATCTCGCCGGCATCCGCGATGGCATCGGCGCGGTCCATGCGCTGTGCGCGCGGCTGCGCGCCGACGCCGGCCCCGGCCCGGATGGTGCCGCCGGCACCGGTGCCGACATGCCGCCGATCCTCGCCGACATCGCCGCGCGCCTCGACGGCCCCGACCGGGCGCTGTTCGACGAGCTGACGACGGCGCTGGTGGAGCGCCCGCCGCATCTGCGCCGCGACGGCGGATTCATTCAGGCGGACTTCGCCGCGGACCTGGACGACGCCCGCCGCCTGCGCGACGAGAGCCGCCAGATCGTCGCCGGCCTGCAGGCCAGGTACCAGGAGGCGACCGGCATCAAGTCGCTGAAGGTCCGCCACAACAACGTGCTCGGCTATTTCGTCGAGGTCACCGCCCAGCACGGCGACCGGATGCTGGCGGCGCCGCTGAGCGAGACCTTCTTCCATCGCCAGACGCTTGCCAGCCAGGTGCGGTTCTCCACAACCGAACTGGCGGATCTGGAAGGCCGGATCGCGTCGGCGGCCGAACGCGCGATGGCGCTCGAGAACGAGATCTTCGATGCGCTCGTCGCGCGCATCGTCGGCGACGGCGCGGCGCTCGAGGCCGCCGCGGCGGCGCTTGGCGAACTCGACGTCCATGCCGGGTTCGCCGAGCTGGCCGTCGAGCGCAACTACGTGCGGCCGGTCGTCAGCGACGATCTCGCCTTCGACATCGTCGGCGGCCGTCACCCCGTCGTCGAGCAGGCGCTCGCCCGCGACGGCGGCGGTCCGTTCGTCGCCAACGACTGTGACCTGTCGCCGCCCGATGGCGTATCGGGCGATGCCGCCGCCGGCCGGATCCTGCTGATCACCGGGCCCAACATGGCCGGCAAGTCGACCTTCCTGCGCCAGAACGCGCTGATCGCCGTCCTCGCCCAGGCGGGCGGGTTCGTGCCGGCGGAGACGGCGCATATCGGCGTCGTCGACAGGCTGTTCTCCCGTGTCGGCGCCGCCGACGATCTCGCCCGCGGGCGGTCGACCTTCATGGTCGAGATGGTCGAGACCGCCGCGATCCTCAATCAGTCCGGTCCCCGCGCGCTGGTGATCCTCGACGAGATCGGCCGCGGCACCGCCACCTTCGACGGCCTGTCGATCGCCTGGGCGACGATCGAGCATCTGCACGAGGTCAACGGCTGCCGCGCGCTGTTCGCGACCCATTTCCACGAGCTGACCGCGCTCGCCGAAACCATGGCGCGCCTGCACAACGCCACCGTTCAGGTCAAGGAGTGGAAGGGCGAGGTGGTGTTCCTGCACGAGGTGGTGCCCGGCGCCGCCGACCGCTCCTACGGCATCCAGGTCGCCAAGCTCGCCGGCCTGCCCGCGCCGGTGCTGAGCCGCGCCCGCGAGGTTCTGGAGCGGCTCGAGGAAACCGACCGCCGCGCCGGCGCCGCCGGCCTTGCCGACGACCTGCCGCTGTTCGCGACCCATGTGCGATCGGCCGCCGCGACGCCGGTCCCGCCGGCGAATGCCGCGCTGGTGCAAAGGCTGGGCGGCGTCTCGCCCGACGACCTGACGCCGCTTCAGGCGCTCGAGATGCTATATGAGCTGAAACGTCTCGCCGAGACCGGCGGCGACGGTCAGGACGCCGGATGAACAAGCGCTCGACGAACAGGTCGGCTCGCAACCTCGCCGAAATCGCCGATCCGGACGCCCTGGCCGGCGAGCTGGGGGTCCTGTTCGAAAAGCATGGCGCGGGCAACGACTTCCGCGCCGCCATGCTCGCCCACCTGAAGGCGTTCAGGGCGCGCGGCCACGAGACGATCGAGACGTGGCTGTCTGAGGACGGCCGCGGCCTGGCCTGCGCGCGCCGCATCGGCGCGCTGCAGGACGCGATCATCCAAGGCATCTACGCCTTCACCACCCGCCACCTCTATCCCGTCACCAATCCCTCGTCGTCGGAGCGGCTGTCGGTGATCGCGGTCGGCGGCTACGGCCGCGCCACCATGGCGCCGGGCTCCGACGTCGATCTCCTGTTCGTGCTGCCCTACAAGAAGACCGCCTGGAGCGAGAGCGTCTGCGAGCAGATGCTCTACACGCTGTGGGACATGGAGCTGAAGGTCGGCCACGCGGTGCGCACCGTCGACGAGTGCGTGCGCCTGTCGAACGCGGACATAACGATCCGCACCTCGATCCTCGATGCCCGCTTCATCTGCGGCGACCGCGCGTTGTTCGACGAGCTCGAAGAGCGCTTCCAGGCCGATGTCGTCGCCGGAACGGGCCCGGAGTTCATCGAGGCCAAGCTCGCCGAGCGCGACGCCCGCCACACCCGCTCCGGCGAATCCCGCTATCTCGTCGAGCCCAACGTCAAGGACGGCAAGGGCGGCCTGCGCGACCTCCAGACGCTGTTCTGGATCGGCAAGTACTTCTATGGCGCCGACAGCGGCGAGGGCCTGGTCGAGGCCGGCGTCTTCGACAAGTCGGAGTCCCGCCTGTTCCGCAAGTGCGAGGATTTCCTCTGGGCGGTGCGCTGCCACCTGCACTTCATGACCGGCCGCGCCGAGGAGCGGCTGACCTTCGACCTGCAGCGCGGCATGGCGACCAGGCTCGGCTACCTGCCGCATCCCGGCGTCCGCGACGTCGAGCGGTTCATGAAGCACTACTTCCTGATGGCCAAGGACGTCGGCGACCTGACCCGCATCTTCTGCAACGCGCTGGAGGTGCAGCACGTCAAGCGCACGCAGGTCCTGTCGCGGTTCATGCAGCGCTTCCGCCGCCGCCGCCCGGGCAAGCTGTCGGACAGCGACGACTTCGTCATCGAATCCGACCGCCTCAACATCGCCGACGACCTCGCCTTCGAGCGCGATCCGGTCAATCTGATCCGGATGTTCCATCTCGCCGACAGGTACAACATCCCGTTCCACCCCGAGGCGCTGAAGATCGCCCACCGCTCGCTCAAGCTGATCGGTCCCAAGCTCAGGGAGAACGAGGAGGCCAACGCGCTGTTCCTCAAGATCCTGACCTCGCGCAACGATCCGGAGGTGGTGCTGCGCCGCATGAACGAGGCCGGCGTGCTCGGCCGCTTCATCCCCGATTTCGGCAAGATCGTCGCGCTCGTCCAGTTCAACATGTACCACCACTACACCGTCGACGAGCACTTGATCCGCTCCATCGGCCTGCTGGCCGACATCGATCACGGCCGCCTCGCCGACGACCATCCGCTCTCCAACGAGATCATCCGCACGATCCGCAGCCGCGACGTGCTCTATCTGGCGCTGTTCCTGCATGACATCGCCAAGGGCCGGCCGGAGGACCATTCGATCGCCGGCGCCCGCGTCGCCCGCCGGCTGGCGCCGCGGCTCGGCTTCTCCGCCGCCGATACCGAAACGGTAGCCTGGCTGATCGAGCACCATCTCGACATGAGCATGATCGCCCAGTCGCGCGATCTCGCCGACCGCAAGACCATCGAGGACTTCGCCGCCACGGTGCAGAGCCCGGAACGGCTGAAGCTGCTGCTGATCCTCACCGTCGCCGACATCCGCGCCGTCGGCCCCGGCGTCTGGAACGGCTGGAAGGGTCAGCTCCTGCGCACGCTTTATTACGAGACCGAGCCGGTGCTGGCCGGCGGTCACAGCCAGGAGCAGCGCAAGTTCCGCATCGAGTCCGCCCGCGCCCGCCTGCGCAAGGAGCTGTCCGATTGGCCGCAGGCCGAGTTCGACGCCTATTGCGAGCGCCACTATCCCGCCTACTGGGTGCGCACCGACCTGCCCCGCCAGATCGAGCACGCCCGCTTGCTGCACGCGATGGACGGCAAGGGCGGCAAGCTCGCGATCCGCGCCCGCCCCGACGAGTTCCGCGACATCACCGAGATAACGGTGTTCGCGCCGGACCACCCGCGGCTTCTCTCCATCATCGCCGGTGCCTGTGCCGCCTCCGGGGCCAACATCGTCGACGCGCAGATCTTCACCACCTCCGACGGCTACGCCCTCGACACCATCTTCGTGTCGCGCGAGCTGCCCGAGGACGCCGACGAGCGGCGCCGCGCCGAGCGCATCGGCAAGGTCATCGAGCAGGCGCTCGCCGGCGCGGTGAAATTGCGCGACCTCGTCGGCCAGCGCGCCGTCACCAAGGGCCGGATCCGCGCCTTCTCGGTGGAGCCGGACGTGCTCGTCAACAACACCTGGTCGAACCGCTACACCGTCATCGAGATGTCGGGCCTCGACCGCCCCGGCCTGCTCTACGAGCTCACAGACGTGCTCGCGCGCCTCAACCTGAACATCGCCTCGGCCCATGTCGCCACCTTCGGCGAGCGCGCCGTCGACGTCTTCTACGTGACCGACCTGACCGGCCAGAAGATCACCAACGCCAACCGCCAGGCGGCGATCCGCCGCCGCCTGCTGCAGGTCTTCCAGCCCCAGAAGGAAGGCAGTAAGGAAACCAGTAAGGACGGTGGCAAGGACGGGGCCAGGGCAGGCGCCAGGGCGGGCGAGGCGGCATGACGCCGCCGATGACGGCGCGTCCCGTTTCGGATAGTGTCCCGCGCTCACGCGCCTGAAGGGTTTTCCATGGCACTGTTACGGCATTTCGCGACTGTCGGCGGCGGCACGATCGTAAGCCGCGTCCTCGGCTTCGCCCGCGACGTGCTGACCGCCTCCGCGCTCGGCACCGGGCCCGTCGCCGACGCCTTCTTCGTCGCCTTCCGCCTGCCCAACCTGTTCCGCCGCATCTTCGCGGAAGGCGCGTTCAACGCCGCCTTCGTGCCGCTGTTCGCCAAGGCGCTGGAAGGCGAGGGCGCGCGCCAGGCCCGCCGCTTCGCCGAGGAATCGCTGGCCGCGCTCTTGTTCGCGCTGCTCGTGCTCACCGCGCTCGCCGAGATCGCCATGCCGGTGTTCATGCTGCTGCTGGCGCCCGGCTTCGTCGAGGATCCCGGCAAGTTCGGCCTCTCGGTGCTGCTGACCCGCATCACCTTTCCCTATCTCACCTTCATCTCGCTGGTGGCGCTCCTGTCCGGCGTGCTCAACGCGCTCGGCCGCTTCGCCGCCGCCGCCTTCGCGCCGGCCCTGCTCAACGCGGTGCTGATCGGCGCCCTGCTGACGATCCACGCGGTCCAGGCCGACGGCAGCGAGACCGCCGGCGTCTACCTGGCGATCGGCGTCTTCATCGCCGGCATCGCCCAGCTTGTCATGCTCGGCTGGGCCGCCCGCCGCGCCGGCATGGGCCTGACGCTGGTCCGGCCGCGCTTGACGCCCGGCGTGAAGCGGCTCGTCGCCCTCGGTATTCCCGGCGTCATCGCCGGCGGCATCACCCAGATCAACATCATGGTCGGCACCATGATCGCCTCGCTGCAGGACCGGGCGGTGTCGTTCCTCTACTACGCCGACCGGCTCTACCAGCTGCCGCTCGGCACCATCGGCATCGCCATCGGCATCGTGCTCCTGCCCGAGCTGTCGCGCCGCCTGCGCGCCGGCGACGACGAGGCGGTGATGAACGGCCAGAACCGCGCGCTGGAATTCGCGCTCACCCTGACGCTGCCCTCCGCCGCCGCGCTGTTCTTCGTGCCCGACGCCATCATCCGCGGCCTGTTCGAGCGCGGCGCCTTCGGCCCCGAGGACACCGCCGCGACCGCCGCCGCGCTCGCCGCCTTCGCCGTCGGCCTGCCCGCCTTCGTGCTCAACAAGGTGTTCGCGCCCGCCTTCTTCGCCCGCGAGGACACCCGCACGCCGATGTACTACGCCGGCGTCAACGTCGCCGCCAACATCGCCTTCTCGCTCGCCCTGTTCCCGGCCTTCGGCCATGTCGGCATCGCCGCCGGCACCTCGATCGCCGGCTGGATCAATTCGGGCCTGCTCGGCTACACGCTGTGGCGCACCGGCCATCTGGTGCCCGACGCGCGCGTCAAGCGCCGCACCCTGCTCGCCCTGCACGCGACCGCGTGGATGTCGGCGGCGCTGGTGGCGACGAACTGGCTGCTCGCGCCGCTCGCCGCCCACGGATCGCTCGGCGCCGTCGCCACGCTGCTCATCCTGGTGGGTGTCGGCGTCGTCGTCTTCGCCGGCCTCGCCGCGACGACCGGCGTGATGACCCGTGCCGATCTGGCCCGCGCCTTCTCGAAGTCGGCGACGAAACCCGAAGCCCCTTCGGCTTGAAACCTCGGCCCCGATCGGCCATAAGGCCCCGGCACTCCAGCGCTTTCAGCAAGGACAGGGTCTAATGGCGGCGTTCCCGCAGCGCGTCTTTTCCGGCGTCCAGCCGACCGGAAACCTGCATCTGGGCAATTATCTCGGCGCGATCACGCGCTTCGTTGCCCTGCAGGACGACTATGACTGCATCTATTGCGTGGTCGACATGCACGCGATCACGCAGGCGGTCTCCGTCTGGGGCGGCCCCGAGGAGCTGCGCAAGAGCACCCGCGAGGTGACGGCCGCCTTCATCGCCGCCGGCATCGACCCGGACAAGCATGTCGTCTTCAACCAGAGCCAGGTCGCCGAGCACGCCGAGCTCGCCTGGGTGTTCAACTGCGTCGCCCGCATGGGCTGGCTCAACCGGATGACCCAGTTCAAGGAGAAGGCGGGCAAGCATCGCGAGAACGCCTCCGTCGGCCTGTTCGCCTATCCCAACCTGATGGCCGCCGACATCCTGGTCTACCGCGCCACCCACGTGCCGGTGGGCGAGGACCAGAAGCAGCATCTCGAGCTGTCCCGCGACATCGCCCAGAAGTTCAACAACGACTTCGCCGCCTCGATCGCGCGGGTGACCGGCGAGGACGCGTTCTTCCCGCTGCCCGAGCCGATCATTCAGGGCCCGGCGACCCGCGTCATGAGCCTGCGCGACGGGTCCAAGAAGATGTCGAAGTCGGACCCCTCCGACTATGCCCGCATCAACCTGACCGACGACGCCGACACCATCGCCCAGAAGATCCGCAAGGCGAAGACCGATCCCGAGCCGTTGCCGAGCGAGGCGGAGGGCCTGGAGGGTCGCCCGGAAGCCGAGAACCTGATCGGCATCTACGCCGCGCTGGCCGGGGCCGACAGGGAGACGGTGCTGAAGGAATATGGCGGCGCCCAGTTCTCGATCTTCAAGACGGCGCTGGCCGATCTGTCGGTCGCCAAGCTCGCGCCGATCGCGGCTGAGATGCGCCGGCTGACCGCCGATCCCGGCTATATCGACGGGGTCCTGAAGCGCGGCGCCGATCAGGCCCGCGACATCGCCGCGCCGGTGATGCACGCGGTCAAGGACATCGTCGGCTTCCTGCGCTGACGGGTATCGAAGGAAAGGAAAACGCCGGGCCTCGTTGAGACCCGGCGTTTTTTGGTGTCGGACGGTCCGGAGGCCCTACGGCTTCTGTGGCGGGCCGACCTGCGGCGTCTTCACCGGCGCGGCCATCCCGATCATCACCGCCATGGTCTTGCCGCCGGGATTGGTCTGATAGGGAACGGTCAGCCAGTTGTTGGTCAGCCACACGTTGCCCGACGCGTCGATCTGCACGGCGGTGACCCGCACCAGGCCGTCGAACGCGTAGCCCGTCTTCTTCGGCGCGATCGACTCTCCCGTCTTCACGCCCGGCGGGCAGTTCTCGGGGCGCGCGCCGCAGAGGTGCCCGACCCGGAAGCCGCCGAAATTCGCCACCCAGACGTTGTCGTCGCCGTCGACGGCGATGCCCCAGGGCAGGAAGACGCCGCCATTGGTGTAGGCCTTGCTGACGGTGCCGTCCGGCGTGACCATCGAGACCGACGCATCCGCCTTGTCCGGGATGTTGAGTGTCTTGCCGAAATAGCAGGGCGCCGCGATGGCGCCGGAATTCGACACCCAGGCGTTGTCCAGGCTGTCGACGGCGATGCCCATCGGCCGCTTGATCCCGTTTTCGCCGCGCTCGGTGCGGACGAGGACGTTGCCGAGGCGGTCGAGCTTGAACACGCGGTTGGTGTTGTTGGCGGTGAACCAGGCGTGGTGCTGGCTGTCGACCGCCGCGCCAAACGGTTTCTCCAGGCCCCACGGCGCGTGGTTGACGGCCGCCGTAGGATCGCCGAGGGGATAGACGGCGACGCTGTCGCCGCCGCAATTGGCGAACCAGACCGTGCGGTCGACGTCGGTGGCGAGGCCCTGCACCCGGTTGACGCCGCCGTCGGCGTAGGGGCTGCCCGCCTGCGCCACGCCGTCGGAATTGAACAGGGAGACGGTCTGGTCGTCGCCCAGCGGCTGGTCGCAGCCCCTGCCCGAGAAGCCGAAATTGCCCAGCCAGATGTTTTCGTCGGGATCCATCGCGATGCCGAAGCCGACGCCGTAGATGCCGCCGCCGGTATAGGGCGCGCCGGGATAGTTCCTGCCGTCCGGCGTCAGCCGGATCAGGTGGGTGTCGCCGCAGGCGGGCGTCTTGGCGCGTCGCTGGTACTGGTAGTTGTTGCCGATCCAGACGTTGCCCTCCTTGTCGAAGACCATGTTGCCCGGCCCGTCCAGCTGTCCGCCGCCGCCGTCGTAGAGCAGGGTCAGCGTCCAGGTGGCGATCGGGCTCGTTAGGGCCGGTCCATAGACGGCGACGCGCTGCGAGAGCCGGAACAGCTTCTTCGCCTTCCGGCCCGGGTAGTGGGCGATGTTGACGGCCGCCTGCAGGGTGTTCTTCGCCCGCTTGCCGCCGGGCGGCTTGGCCAGGTTGAAGAGTGATTTGCAGCCCCCGTCCGCGAGGCCGCGCGCGCAGGTGGCGAGCATGTTGGCGAGCGAATTGAACTCGCGCATCGTCTGTGTCTTGCCGCCGTTGGGCTTCGTCGCAAGAACGTGGCCGACCGCGCCGGTCCGCCTGTTGACGAGGTTGCGCAGGGTCAGCGCGGCGTTCTTCGGGCCGGGATGGACGCCGGAGATCTGCACCCCGTCGATGAACTGCGCGAAGGCATAGGCCGTCGCCACGGTCGTCCGCTCGTTGATGGTGATCTGGGACGGTGGCGAGCCCGGGCCCAGCACGGTCGCGAACCGGAGCCGGCGCTGCCGGGGCTTCAGCCCGAAGATGTCGACGGTGCCGCCCTTGGTGACGACGTAGAGCACCGCGTTCGCATCCGACGGTTCCGCATAGGCGACCCGGAATCCGCCCTGCGAATCGCTTTTGCCGGTGCCGAGCAGGATTGCCCCGCCGCCGGCCGTGGTTCCCGCCTGGTAGAGGAATACCTTTGCATAGGATACCGGCAGGTTGCCGGTCCGGACCGTTCCGTTCAGTTCGGCCGCATCGGCCGGCCCGGCCGAGAATGCGCCGGCGAGGCCGAAGACGAATGTCGAAAACAGCAGTCTTATGGGGAGGCGTCGGCAAGTCATGAAGGTCATCGATACTGTCCGCGCGTGTCGTTTTGTCGAAATGCCAAAACGGCAATACGCAAGACATACGGAATCGATGCCGATCTGACGCAGCGTCAGTACAGAAGATGTGTTTACGAACAGTCTACACGATAGATAGAAAATACGGACCGACCGGAACCGGCGGTTCCCCAGCGCCAATCGATCAGCGCCAATCGCCCGGCTTCACTCGATCAGCGCGGGTCGGACGCGGTGGCCGCCTCGATCCGGGAAACGGTGCCGCCCAGTTGCGCGGCGTAAATCTGGCCGTCGACGCCGAGCCCGAAGCTGCTGAGGCCGGGAAAGCCGATCCCGGCCGGCTGGTCGTCGGTGCCGTCGGCGGCGATGCTGCGCACCTCGCCGGAGCAGAAATCGCCGTAGACATAGCGCCCGGTCATCGCCGGGATCGCCGGATCGCGCACGATATGGCCGCCGGTGATCGAGCAGCGCCCGCCGGAATGGTCGTAGACGAAGACCGGGAAGGTCGGCGCATCGGGTCCGGGGCGGTTGTCGTCGTAAACCGCGTTGCCCTCGTATTGGGGCCAGCCGAAATTCGCCCCGCTGGCCTCTGCGAGCGTGAGGATGTTCACCTCCTCCCACGCGCCCTGGCCGACATCGCCGATCAGCAGCCGGTTGCCGTCGAAGGCGAACCGCCACGGATTGCGAAGCCCGTAGGCGAAGATTTCGTCCCGGCCCGGCTTGCCGACGAAGGGGTTCGACTTCGGGATCCGGTAGGCGCGCTTCCGCTTCTGCCGGGGGTTGATGCGCAGGATCTTGCCGAGCAGCCGGTCGAGCTTGCGGGCGTTGTCGAATCCGTCTCCGCTGCCGCCGCCATCCCCGGTCGCGATGTACAGAAGACCGTCGGGGCCGAACTGAAGCTGGCCGCCATTGTGGTTGCGCGCGTCGCGATGCGGCACCCGCAGCACCACCCGGCGCGTCCTGGGCAGCGCCCGGAGCGCCCGCTTCCTCGCGCGCCGGAACTCCGCGACCACGAGGTCTCCCTTCCTGTTGGTGTAGGCGACGTAGAAGCGCCTGGATTTGCGGTAGGACGCGGGAAACGCCACCGACAGCAGGCCCTGTTCGCCGCCGGCGCCCGAATCGGGCGGCCCGTACACGCGCTTGCGGATGTCGAGGAAGGGCCTGGCCAGCGTCTTCCCGTTGCGCAGAATCCGTATCCGTCCGGCCCGCTCGACGACGAAAACGAGCTTCCGGTAGTCCGGCGTGACGGCGACATGGACCGGGTCCTCGAAGGTCCCGACCGGCACGGCCTTGAGGGTCTGTGCGGCCGCCGGCGCGCCGGCCGCGCCGAGCAGGGCAGTGAGCAGGGCAGTGAGCAGGGTCGCGAACAGGAGCGCAGACGAGAGCGCAGACGGGAGCACAGACGGGAGCGCGGCCGCCGGTTCGGATGGACGGGGCACACGAGGGCGTTCCGGGAGCGTCGATTCGCCGCGCATTGGTGCTGGCCTCCTCTGCTTTGCAGCGTCCCGAGGTGATCCCGGAAATCCGGCCAGAATGGGGAAAACCTGCCGCGGCGTCGTGAAACGGCGAATTCAATGCCGTCTTGCCGGGCCGGATGGCAGGTGGCAGCATGCCGGTCATGAACACCAAACGACGCAGCGGGGAGCCCGGCCATCGGCGCAAGTTCCTCGTCATCATCGACGACTCGCCCGAGTGCGACCGGGCCGTCTACTACGCCAGCCGCCGCGCCCAGAACACCGGGGGCAAGCTGCTGATGCTCTATGTGCTCGCGCCGGGCGATTTCCAGCACTGGCTCGGCGTCGAGAACATCATGCGCGCCGAAGCCCAGGACGAGGCGCGCCGGGTGCTGGGCGAATTCGCGGAAAAAGCGCGCAAATGGGCCGAGGTCGAGCCCGAGATGGTGATTCGCGAGGGCAATCGCGCCGACGAAGTGGTGAATCTGATCGAAGAGGACAGCGACGTCTCGATCCTGGTTCTGGCCGCGGCGACCGGCAAGGAAGGCCCCGGCCCGCTGGTCTCCTCCATCGCCACCAAGGCGGCGGCGACCTTCCCGATTCCGATCACGATCGTTCCCGGCTCGCTGTCGGACGAGGAGATCCAGGCGGTGTCCTGACAGGCGGTGTGCTGAGCCGATTCGTGCCGCCGGCGAGCGATTCGCGCGTTGCCTGTTCGCTCAGCCATGATAGAATATTTCTAAATTTCCACTGGGACCGCCCACTGGGAGCGCGGCGTCGCGGCCCTATATTTGGGCATGAGACCCGAAATCCCCGGGATTTCCCGACAGCCGCGCGCTGAAGAGGACAGTCGATGTTCATCCAGACCGAAGCCACGCCCAATCCCGCCACGCTGAAGTTCATTCCCGGACGCCCCGTCCTGCCCGGCGACACGCGCGACATCCGGTCGGCCGAGGACGCCGCCTGCTCGCCGCTGGCCCAGCGCCTGTTCGAGATCGACGGCATCAGCGGTGTCTTCTACGGCTCCGATTTCATCGCCGTCACCAAGGACGACGGCGAGTGGCAGCATCTCAAGCCCGCGATTCTCGGCGCGATCATGGAGCATTTCATGTCCGGCGCGCCGCTGTTTGCCGGTGACGGCGCCGACACCGGCGAGGCGGACGAGGAATTCTTCGACGAGGCCGACGCGCCCACCGTCGCCACCATCAAGGAGCTGATCGAGACGCGCGTGCGTCCCGCGGTCGCCTCCGACGGCGGCGACATCATCTTCCAGGGCTATCGTGACGGCGTGGTGTTCCTGCACATGCGCGGCGCCTGCTCCGGCTGCCCAAGCTCGACGGCGACGCTCAAGCACGGCATCGAGAACTTGCTGCGCCATTTCGTGCCCGACGTGCAGGAAGTCCGCCCGATCTGAGCGGTTCGCCTCTGATCCGCCGGAGCCGGACGTCCCCCGGACGGCTCGCCTCGCACCGGTTTTGCGCCCGCGCGGGGTTTTCTCCGGGCCGAAAGCCGACTAGACCGCATCGCGTCGGATGATTGAACGCCCGCGGTTCCGCTCGTGAAGCCATGAACATCCTTGCCGTCGATACGGCGCTGTCGGCCTGCTCGGTCGCCATTCTTCTCGGCGACCGCGCCGTCGTGCGCTCCGAGCCGATGCCGCGCGGCCACGCCGAGGCGTTGATGCCGATGCTCGCCGATGCGCTCGCCGAGGCCGGCATCGGCTACGGCGCCATCGACCGGTTCGCGGTGACGGTCGGGCCGGGCACCTTCACCGGCGTCCGCGTCGGCGTCGCCGCGGTGCGCGGGCTCGCGCTTGCCACCGGTCGGCCCGCCGTCGGCGTGACGACGCTGGAGGCGCTGGCGGCGACCGCGCGCCGCCGTGAGGCGGTGGCGATGCTGGTCGCCATGGATGCCCGCCGCGACGAAATCTACGCCCAGACCTTTTCAGCCGAGGGCGAGCCGACGAGCCGACCGCGGATCCGACGCCTGGACGACCTAGTTGACGGGCTGGCCGACGCCGGGACGGCCGCCGGGATGGCCGCCGGGATGGCCGTAGTCGGCTCGGCCGCCGAGATGGTCGCGGATGCGGCGCGGGCGGCGGGACGGGCAATGCGGGTGCTCGGCACCGATTCGGCCCCCGATCCCCTCGAAATCGCCCGGATCGCCAGCGAAAGAGTGCCGGAGGGACCGGTCAGGCCGCTCTATCTGCGGCCCCCCGACGCCAAGCCGCAGGCGCACGCCGCGATCGACCGGCGATGACGGCCGGCGTCCCGATCCGCCGCCTGGAGCCCGCCGATGCTGCGGCCGCGGCCAGTCTGCACGCGGCGATGCCGGAACCCTGGAACGAGGCGGATTGGGCCAAATTCCTGGCCGATCCGCTCGTCATCGGTCTCGGCGCGGTCGAAAATGCGCTGATCGGTGCGATTCTGCTGCGGGTCGTCGCAGACGAGGCCGAGGTGCTGACGGTCATCGTCGCGGAAACCGCGCGCGGCCGCGGCATCGGCCGGCGGCTGCTCGATGCCGGCCTCGAGGAAGTGGCCCGGCGCGGGGCGAAAGCCACGTTTCTGGAGGTCGCCACCGACAACGCCGCGGCGATTGCGCTTTATTATGTCACCGGTTTCGTTGAGATCGGGCGCCGACGCGGATATTACCGGCGCCCGGGCGGCTCTCAGGACGCGCTGACGATGCGCAAGGGCCCGGCGCTGGACGATGGCCGGCACGCTACCTAGGATGATGTCATTGGGCGGGATTGCGAGGAATATGGCGGACGAGTCCAATCTCATCGAGGATCAGTGCCAGGCGCGCGGCATGCGGATGACCGAGCAGCGCCGCGTGATCGCGCGCGTGCTTTCGCAGTCCGCCGACCATCCCGACGTGGAGGAACTCTACAAGCGCGCCTCGGCCATCGACCCGAAGATCTCGATCTCGACGGTGTATCGCACCGTCAAGCTGTTCGAGGACGCCGGCATCCTCGCCCGCCACGATTTCGGCGACGGCCGCTCGCGCTACGAACAGGTGCCCGATGAGCATCACGATCACCTGATCGACCTGAAGACTGGCAAGGTGATCGAGTTCCGCGACGAGGAGATCGAGCGCCTGCAGGAGGCGATCGCCCGCAAGTACGGCTTCCGCCTCGTCGACCACAAGCTCGAGCTTTACGGCGTGCCGCTCAACGACAAGGACAGCTGAGTCCTGTCATGGGAACGGTGCGCGCCATCTTCATTCTCGTTGTGCTCGCGGTGGTGACGCCGCCGCTGATGCTGATCCAGCTCGTGCTGGTCGCGCTGAAGTCCGGCGCGGCGGGCAGGGTGCCGGTGGCCTATCACCGCCTCGTCTGTTTCCTGCTTGGCGTGCGCGTCCGCCAGGAGGGCGTCCTGTCCGATCGCCGGCCGCTGCTTGTCGCCGCCAATCACGTGTCCTGGCTCGACATCTCCGTGTTCGGCGCGATCGCGCCGCTCTCCTTCATCGCCAAAAGCGAGGTTGCGAGCTGGCCCGTGTTCGGCTGGCTCGCCAAGCTGCAGCGTACGGTTTTCGTCGACCGCAATCGCCGCGCCCATACCCATCATGTCAACAATGCCATCGGCAGCCGCCTCGCCGACGGCGACGTCATGGTGCTGTTCGCCGAGGGCACGTCCAGCGACGGAAACCGGGTGCTGCCGTTCCGTTCGGCGCTGTTGGGTGCGGCGCACGAGCTGGCAAGCGACGATGGCGAGACGCCGGCGATCTACGTGCAGCCGGTGGCGCTCGTCTATACGCACCTGAACGGCCTGCCGATGGGACACCAGCACCGCCCGGTGGTCGCCTGGCACGGCGATATCGAGCTTGCTCCGCATCTGTGGCGACTGCTGAAATCCGGCGCGATCGACGTCACCGTCGCCTTCGGCGAGCCGATCCCGCTCACCTGCGCGGCCGAGCGCAAGGCGGTGGCCGGGCGCGCTGAACGCGCGGTGCGCGGCATGGCCACCGCCCTGCTGGCGGGCCGCGACGTGTCGCCGGCCAGAAAAGCTCCGCTTCCCGTCGCCGCCGAAACAGGCTAGGGAAACGGGCGAAAACCGCTTATATGAGACGGGAACCCCGCGAAACGACTGTGCAAGGATGCGCGGTGTGACCGGTAAATAGCGGAAGATATTGGCGGAATTGACCGACAGGCGCTTCACTTAACCCATGACGGCTTCCCGAAAGAAGCTCTTCGTCAAGACGTTCGGTTGCCAGATGAACGTCTATGATTCTGGCCGCATGATTGATGCGCTGGCCGGCGAGGGCTTCGAGTCCACCGATTCTATCGACGAGGCCGACCTCGTCATCCTCAACACCTGCCATATCCGCGAGAAGGCCGCCGAGAAGGTCTATTCCGAGATCGGCCGCATTCGCGCGGTGAAGGAGGCGCGCGCGAAAACCGGCAAGGACACGATGATCGGCGTCGCCGGCTGTGTCGCCCAGGCCGAGGGCGAGGAGATCGTTCGCCGCGCCCCGGTGGTCGATCTGGTCGTCGGCCCGCAGAGCTATCATCGCCTGCCGGAAATCCTGGCGCAGGCCCGCGGCAGCGCCGTCGTCGAGACGGAATTTCCGGTCGAGGACAAGTTCGACCACCTGCCCGCCGCGACCGGGACGCGGCTGCGCATGGGCGGACCGACCGCGTTCCTGACCATCCAGGAAGGCTGTGACAAGTTCTGCACCTTCTGCGTGGTGCCCTATACCCGCGGCGCCGAGGTGTCGCGGCCCGTCGGCGCGATCCTCAAGGAGGCCCGCCACCTCGCCGAGGCCGGCGTGCGCGAGATCACCCTGCTTGGCCAGAACGTCAACGCCTATCACGGCGCCGCTCGGGACGGGGGCCTGAAGACCGTCGGTCTTGCCGGGCTGATCGCGGAACTCGCCGGGATCGAGGGCATCGAGCGCATCCGTTACACCACCAGCCATCCCCGCGACATGGACGACGACCTGATCGCCGCCCATCGCGACATCCCGCAGCTGATGCCGTACCTGCACCTGCCTGTGCAATCTGGATCCGACCGCATTCTCGCGGCGATGAACCGCAAGCACCGCCGCGACGAATATATCGACCTGATCGAGCGGATTCGCGCCGTCCGTCCCGATATCGCCATGTCGGGCGATTTCATCGTCGGCTTCCCCGGCGAGACCGACGCCGACTTCGAGGACACGATGGATCTCGTGCGCCGGGTCGCCTACGCGCAGGCCTATTCGTTCAAGTACAGCCCGCGCCCCGGCACGCCCGCCGCGGCGATGGACGATCAGATACCCGAGCCGGTCATGAAGGAGCGCCTTGCCGCGCTGCAGGCCCTGATCGACCAGGGCCAAAAGGCGTTCAATGCCGCGATGGTCGGCCGCACGATCCAGGTGCTGTTCGAGAAACCCGGCCGCAAGCCGGGTCAGCTCGTCGGCCGTTCGCCCTATCTGCAGCCGGTGAACGTCGATGCGCCGGAGAGCCTGCGCGGCGAGATCGTCGAGGTCCGGGTGACGTCGGCGGGGCCGAACAGCCTGTTCGCCGAACGGGTCGGCGACGGCGCCGTTTCCGGCCGAACCGCTGCCGGACGCGCCGCGATGGAGGCGGTTTCTTGAACGATACCCCCGTCAGCCGTCCGGCTTCGGACCGCCGCGCGGCGGCCGCGGCGGCGGCCGTCACCGAGCGGGTCATGACATTCGAGGACAACCGGCTCGCCAGCGATCTCTACGGCCAGTACGACCAGAACCTCGCCCTGATCGAGCAGCGGCTTGGCGTCGAGACGAGCGCGCGCGGCAATCACGTCACCCTGCGCGGCGCGCCGGAGGCCTGCGCCGACGCGGCCGAGGTGCTCGAGAGCCTGTACCGGCGTCTGGTGCGCGGCCAGCAGATCACGCTCGGCGACGTCGACGGTGCGATCCGCGTGGCGACCGCGCTTCCCGATCAACAGGACAATCTGCCGGGCCTGTCGGCCCTGGCGCAGGTGTCGACGCGCAAGCGCACGGTCACCGCGCGCACGCCGCGTCAGGATCTCTATCTGCGTGCGCTCGCCGACAACGACCTCGTCTTCGCCACGGGTCCGGCGGGGACCGGCAAGACCTATCTCGCCGTCGCCTATGCCGCCTCGATGATCGAGCGCGGCCAGATCGACCGGCTGATCCTGTCGCGGCCGGCGGTCGAGGCGGGCGAACGGCTCGGCTTCCTGCCGGGCGACATGCGCGAGAAGGTCGATCCCTATCTGCGCCCGCTTTACGACGCGCTCTACGACCTGATGCCGCCGGAAAAGGTGGAGAAGGGTATGCAGACCGGCGTCATCGAAATTGCCCCGCTCGCCTTCATGCGCGGCCGTACCCTTTCGCACGCCGCCGTCATCCTCGACGAGGCGCAGAACTGCACGCCGATGCAGATGAAGATGTTCCTGACCCGTCTCGGCGACGGTTCGAAGATGATCGTCACCGGCGATCCCAGCCAGGTCGACTTGCCGCCCGGGCAGCGCTCCGGTCTGTCCGAGGCGACGTCCCTGCTCAAGGGCGTCGACGGCATCGGCCAGATCGCCTTCGGCGAGGCCGACGTGGTGCGCAATCCGCTGGTGGCGCGGATCGTCCGCGCCTACGAGGCCGCCGAGGCCAAGCCGGCGTCACGCGGAATCGACGGCGATGGCGCCTGATCCAGCCTCGCGACCCGGATTGCCGGCCCGACTGCAAATCGAGATCGCCGAAGAAGCCGGCGACTGGAGCGATGTCGGTGCCGCGGCGCGGGTCGATGCCGCCGTCGGCGCACTGTCCGCCAGGGTTGGCGACGCCGAAGGGATCGTCGTGCTGGCGCTCGCCGACGATGCGATGGTTCGGGATCTGAACCGGCGCTTTCGCGGCAAGGACAAGCCGACGAACGTCCTGTCGTTTCCCTCCGGTGAACCCGGCGGCGCCGACACCCATATCGGCGACGTGATCCTGGCGATCGAGACGCTGCGCCGGGAGGCGGCCGCCGATGGCAAGCCGGTCGGCGATCACTTTGCCCATCTGGTGATTCACGGCATTCTGCACCTTATGGGATATGATCACGAATCAGACGATGACGCGAAGCGCATGGAGTGCCTCGAGACGGCGATCCTCGCCGACCTCGGTATCGATGATCCTTATGCCGAACCCGCTATCGCCGACAGCGAGCCCCGTTGAACCCTCCGATGCCTGACGAACCGAATTCCAAGCCAGAAGACCCCGCCAGTAGTAGCCACTCCGGCGGCGAAACCGTATTCCAGAAGCTGAAGAGCCTTTTCGGCCAGCGCCACACCTCGTCCTCGCTGCGCGAAAGCCTCGCCGGCGCGCTCGACGAGGCGGACGGCGTCGCCACCGATCCGTTCTCCGCCAAGGAACGGTCGATGTTGCGCAATGTGCTCGGCCTGCGGGATCTGCGCGTCGACGACGTGATGGTGCCGCGCGCCGATATCGATGCCGTCGAGACCGATGTCTCGATCGCCGAGCTCATCAAGGAATTCCGGGACGCCGGCCACTCGCGCCTGCCCGTCTACAAGGAGACGCTCGACGAGCCGTGCGGCATGATCCACATCAAGGATCTGCTCGGCTGGATGACGGAACAGGCGCTGCGGTCGCAGAAGGACGAAGAGGCCCAGCAGCCCGGCGATCTCGACATGAGCCGTATTCCGCTGAAGACGTCACTCGCCGAGGCCGAGCTCGTCCGTCAGGTGCTGTACGTGCCGCCCTCGATGCCCGCCGTCGATCTGCTGGTGAAAATGCAGGCGACCCGGATCCACATGGCCATCGTCGTCGACGAATACGGCGGCACCGACGGTCTCGTCTCGATAGAGGACCTGGTCGAGGAGATCGTTGGCGAGATCGAGGACGAGCACGACGAGGAGACGGCGCCGATGATCGTGCCGACCGATGACGGCGGCTTCATCGCCGATGCGCGGGCGCCGATCGAGGAAGTCGGCAAATTGCTCGGCGCGGAGCTCGAGATCGGCGACCTTGTCGAGGACATCGACACGCTTGGCGGTCTGGTCTTCGACCGGGCGGGCCACGTGCCCGTGCGTGGCGAGCTGGTCAGTTTCCCCGGCGGCTACGAATTCGAAATCCTCGACGCCGATCCGCGCCGCATCAAGCGCGTGCGCATTCACAGGCGAGCCGCGGGGACGACCCGGAGCACCCGGCGCGAACGGACCGACAAGGAGCGTGCCGACACCGGGCGTCCTGACGGCGATCGTTCGGATGCGGCCTGACCACTAGCGGAGGCGCGGTCCACCATGCTCGATGCAATCGCCAGCCGCGTCGTCGTGCTGTGGGGTTGGCGCCGTCTGCTGCTCGCCTTCGTCGCCGGCGCCGCCTCCGCCTTGGCGATGCCGCCCATCGACGCCTTCCCGGTGTTGTTCGTTACCTTCCCCGTCCTCGTCTGGCTGATCGACGGGACGCTGGGCCGCGGCCGCATCCGGGCGCTGGCCGCCGCCGCGCTGATCGGCTGGTGTTTCGGCTTCGGCTATTTCCTCGCCGGTCTGTGGTGGGTCGGCTACGCCTTCCTCGTGGACGCCGACGTGTTCGGCTGGATGCTGCCGTTCGCCGTCGCCGCGCTTCCCGCCGGCCTCGCCCTGTTCACCGCCGCCGCCACCCTCGTCGCCCGTATTTTCTGGAGCGCCGGTCCCCGGCGCGTCTTCGCGCTGGCGCTCGGCGTCACGCTCGCCGAATTCGCCCGTGGCCACGTGTTCTCCGGGTTCCCCTGGAATACCTTCGGTTATGCCCTGACGGTCACGCCGATGATGATGCAGGCGGCCGCCGTCTTCGGCGCCTACGGACTGACCGCCCTTGCCGCGTTCATCTTCGCAAGCCCCGCCGCGCTGTCCGGCGCCGGCTCCCGTACGGCCCGGATCGCCATGCCCGTGATCGGCCTTGCCGTGCTCGGCGGGCTGGCCGGCTACGGGGCCGTGCGCCTGACGCAGGCCAGCGATGCGATGGTCCGGGATCTCGACCTGCGGATCGTGCAGCCGGCGATCCGTCAGGCCGAGAAGTGGAAGCCCGAGAACCGCAACAACATCTTCACGGACTATCTCACCTTGAGCGACGCCGCGGCGTCCCCGGAGGCGGTGGGGGTGGCCAGCGCCGATCTTCTGATCTGGCCGGAGTCCGCGCTGCCCTTCGTCTTCGATTCGGAGCCGGCGGCCCTGCCGGCGATCGCCGCCCTTCTGCCGCCTGGCACGACGCTCGTCACCGGCATGCAGCGCCTCGTCCGCGACGCCTCCGTGCCTGAAGGCTACCGAATCTACAACGCCGTCATGACCATCGACGAGGCCGGCGAGATCACCGATGTCTACGACAAGGCCTGGCTCGTCCCCTTCGGCGAATTCCTGCCGTTTCAGTCCCTGCTCGAATCCTACGGCTTCAGGCAGCTGACGCAGGTCGTCGGCGGATTTTCGGCCGGTCCCGGGCCGAAGCTCCTGTCGGTTCCCGGTGCGCCGCCGGTCCTGCCCCTCGTCTGCTACGAGATCATTTTCCCCCGGGCATTCGTTTCCATGGACGAACGTCCCGGATGGATTCTGAATGTCACCAACGACGCCTGGTTCGGCGACAGTCCCGGTCCCTGGCAGCACTTGCGTCAGGCGCGGGTGCGCGCCGTCGAGGAAGGCTTGCCGGTGGTCAGGGCTGCGAATACCGGCATCTCCGCCGTCATCGATCCGTATGGCCGTTTCGTCAAGCGGCTGGGTCTGAACGTACGCGGCGTCATCGATTCGAAACTGCCGGAGGCGTTGCCGCCGACGCCGTTCCTTACGTACGGGAACTGGATTCTGATCGGCCTGATCGGGTTGTTCACATTAGGTGCGCTGCGCCGCAAAACCGGCTAACAATGACCGGGAATCCGTTATATGGTCGTCGTTGCCGCAGGCTGGATGATTGGTCATTTGACCTCGTTTCACCCATGGCGCAATGTGCGCCGACTGTGGCACATGCAACCGGCGCCACCCAACGAAGGCGGCGTCTCGATCCGAACCAGACGGTGCGGCAAACGCGTCCGTCACAAAGAACAAGATCTGATGAATCGTAAGGCACCCAACCCTATCGACGTCCATGTCGGCAGCCGCGTCCGCCTGCGTCGTGTACTGATTGGCATGAGTCAGGAGAAGCTGGGCGAGCAGCTCGGCATCACCTTCCAGCAGGTCCAGAAATACGAGAAGGGGACCAACCGCATCGGCTCCAGCCGGCTGTACAGGATCGCGCAGGTTCTTGGCGTGCCTGTCTCGTTCTTCTTCGAGGACATCCCCGGCCAGAACCCGGCGGACGAGGGTTTTTCGGAAACCAAGTCCGAGCGCTACGTGGTGGATTTCATCTCCTCCGCCGAGGGCCTCCAGCTCAACAAGGCCTTCCTGCGGATCTCCGATCCGCGGGTGCGTCGCAAGGTGGTCGAGCTGGTTCAGGCGGTTTCGAGCGACACCGACTAGGCGTTTCTCGCCGTTCCCCCGTCTTGCTTGACGGGATCGGGGGAGGCTGTCACAAACCGGTCGCCGGGGGGCGGACTGTCCCCCGGAGTATGTCCCGTCTTGATAACAGGGAGCCGGCAGGCCGTGGCGCGCAGCGACTATCTATTCACGAGCGAATCCGTATCCGAGGGCCATCCAGACAAGGTCTGTGACCGGATCTCGGATGCCATCGTGGACGCCTATCTCGGCGCTCAGCCGGACGCGCGCGTCGCCGTCGAGACCATGGTCACCACGAACCGAATCGTGCTCGCCGGCGAGGTCCGCGGTCCCGACACCATCACCCATAGCCATCTCGAGGAGATCGCCCGCGAGGCGGTCAAGCAGATCGGCTACGAACAGTCGGGCTTCCACTGGCGCGACGCCGCCGTCGAGGTCTACGTCCACTCCCAGTCCTCCGATATCGCCCAGGGCGTCGATGCCGCCGGCAACAAGGACGAGGGTGCCGGCGATCAGGGCATCATGTTCGGATATGCCTGCCGCGAGACCCCCGCGCTCATGCCCGCGCCGATCTACTACGCCCACAACATCCTGAAGGCGATGGCGGACGCGCGCCATTCCGGCGCCCAGCCGGGCCTGGAGCCCGACGCCAAGAGCCAGGTCACGCTGCGCTACGCCGGCGGCAAGCCCGTTGGCGCCACGTCGATCGTCGTCTCGACCCAGCATGGCGAAGCGCTGTCGACCGAGGCGGTCCGCGAGATCGTCCGTCCATTCGTGCACGACGTTCTGCCCGACGGCTGGATGTGCCCGGAGGAGGAATTCTACGTCAATCCGACCGGCCGGTTCGTCATCGGCGGTCCCGACGGCGATTGCGGTCTGACCGGACGCAAGATCATCGTCGACACCTATGGCGGCGCGGCCCCGCACGGCGGCGGCGCCTTCTCCGGCAAGGATCCGACCAAGGTCGACCGCTCCGCCGCCTATGCCTGTCGCTATCTCGCCAAGAACGTGGTGGCCGCCGGTCTCGCCGACCGGTGCACCATCCAGATCTCGTACGCGATCGGCGTTTCCAAGCCGCTGTCGCTCTATGTCGATCTGCACGGAACCGGCCAGGTGGACGAGGCGAAGCTCGAGACGGTGCTCTCCGACGTTGTGGATCTGTCACCGCGCGGCATTCGCGAGCACCTCAGGCTCGACCGGCCGATCTACGCGCGCACCGCCGCCTACGGCCATTTCGGCCGTGAGCCGGAACCGGATGGCGGATTCTCCTGGGAGAAGGTCGATCTCGCCGACGAGCTCAAGAGCGCATTTGCCTGAAGATCGCGCACGCCGGCTGCTCTACGGCCGGCATAAGGGACACAAGTTGCGGCCCCGCCAAGCGGGGCTGCTCGAGACGCTGCTGCCGCGGCTGGCGCTGCCGCTCGACGGCCCCTGCCCGGCCGATCCGCGCGCGCTGTTCCCCGCGCCCGTCGAGGCGGTCCATCTGGAGATCGGCTTCGGCGGCGGCGAGCATCTGGGCTTCCGTGCCGACGGGAACCGCGGCGTGGGCTTCATCGGTTGCGAGCCCTTCGTCAACGGCGTCGCCAAATTGCTCGTCGAAATCGAGGAGCGCGGCCTCGACAACATCCGCGTCCACGGCGATGACGCGCGCCAGGTGATCGACTGGCTGCCGGCCGGTTCGCTCGATTGTGTCTGGCTGCTCTACCCCGATCCCTGGCCGAAGCGCCGCCACCGCAAGCGCCGCTTCCTGTCGGCCGGGAATCTCGATGCGCTTGCCCGCGTGATGAAGCCCGGCGCCGAGCTGCGATTCGCTACCGATATCGACGACTATGCCGACCGGTCCCTGCGGCTGTTGGCGCAGCGCGACGATTTCGAGTGGGCCGCCAGAAGCGGCGACGACTGGCGAAATCCATGGCAACCCTGGCCGGGGACGCGCTACGAGGAAAAGGCGGTCAAGGCGGGCCGCTTTCCATGCTACCTGACATTCCGCCGGGTCTGATCCGACGGTCGGGGCAAGGATGATTCGCCGCGTAACCCTTGCGTAGATGCCGCCACACGTATATTTACTTGGGTAATTCCAATCTCATGATGTCGGTGACGGATTGAGAGTGGGTCCTCCGGGGGCCCGCTCCTTTAGGTGTTACCGGCCTCGTAGTCGAGGGCTTTGACAGAGCGTCCATGCAGGCGAATCCGGCGAACGATACCGAGGCGGCCGAAAACGGGCCGGAGGTCGGGGACGATCCGCGCATCGTGCGCGAGACCGGCCTTGCCGCGCGGGTTGCCGCGATCGCCGAGCCGGTCGCCGCCGATCTCGGATTCGATCTGGTGCGCGTCAAGATCAGTGGACGTGACGGCTGCACCGTGCAGGTTATGGCCGAGCGCCCCGATGGCGAGATGACGGTCGACGACTGCGCCGATTTCTCGCGCGCCCTGTCGCCGGTGCTGGATGTCGAGGACCCGGTCGACCGGGCCTACCACCTGGAGATCTCCTCGCCGGGAATCGACAGGCCGCTGGTGCGCCGTCGCGACTTCGAGCGCTGGACGGGGCACGAGGCCAAGATCGAGCTCGCCGTCGCCGTCGACGGCCGCAAGCGGTTCCGTGGCCGCATCACCGGCATCGACGATGGCAACATCCAGGTCGAGCTTATCGAGAAGACCAAGGACGATACCGGTCCGGCGCTCGTGGCGATCCCCATCGAGGATGTCGCCGAGGCGCGGCTGGTGCTGACGGACTCATTGATTGCCGAGGCCCTGAAGGGCGAAAAGGCGCGACGGCGCGACAGCGCCGAGCAATAGCAACGGAGAACCAAATGGCGACGGCTGTTAGTGCCAACAGGCTCGAGCTTCTGCAGATCGCAGACGCGGTGGCGCGCGAAAAGGTTATCGATCGGCAGATCGTCATTTCGGCGATGGAAGACGCCATCCAGAAAGCAGCCCGCTCGCGCTACGGCAGCGAGACCAACATCAAGGCCGAGATCAACTCGAAGACTGGCGAGATCAGGCTGACCCGCCTGCGCGAGGTGGTCGAGACGCTTGAGAATCCCGCCGCCGAGATTTCCGTCGAGGACGCCCGCGAGCGCAATCCGGCCGCCCAGGTCGGGGACTTCATGTCCGAGCCGCTTCCGCCCCTCGACTTTGGCCGCATCGCCGCCCAGTCGGCCAAGCAGGTCATCGTGCAGAAGGTGCGCGAGGCCGAGCGCGAGCGCCAGTACGACGAATACAAGGATCGCATCGGCGATGTCGTCAACGGCGTCGTCAAGCGCGTGGAGTACGGCAACGTCATCGTCGACCTTGGCCGCGCCGAGTCGATCATCCGCCGCGACGAGCTGATCCCCCGCGAGACGTACCGTCCCGGTGACCGCGTCCGCGCCTATATCTACGACGTGCGCTCGGAGCAGCGCGGACCGCAGATCTTCCTGTCGCGCACGCATCCGCAGTTCATGGCGAAGCTGTTTGGTCAGGAAGTGCCGGAGATCTACGACGGCATCATCGAGATCAAGTCGGTCGCCCGCGATCCCGGATCGCGCGCCAAGATCGCCGTGATCTCCAACGACTCCTCGATCGATCCGGTCGGCGCCTGCGTCGGCATGCGCGGCAGCCGCGTCCAGGCCGTCGTCAACGAGTTGCAGGGCGAGAAGATCGATATCATTCCGTGGTCGCCGGAGGCCGCGAGCTTCATCGTCAACGCGCTGCAGCCCGCCGAGGTGGTCAAGGTGGTGCTCGACGAGGATGCCGAGCGCATCGAGGTGGTGGTGCCCGACGATCAGCTGTCGCTGGCCATCGGCCGTCGCGGCCAGAACGTCCGCCTCGCCTCGCAGCTCACCGGCTGGGATATCGACATCCTCACCGAGCAGGAGGAGTCGGAGCGCCGGCAGAAGGAGTTCGCCGAGCGCACCGATATGTTCATGGAAGCGCTTGACGTCGACGAGGTCGTCGCCCAGCTGCTGGTTTCCGAGGGCTTCTCCAGCGTCGAGGAAGTCGCGTATGTGCCGCTCGACGAGGTCGCCGGTATCGAAGGCTTCGACGAGGAGACGGCCGAGGAAATCCAGCTTCGCGCCAAGGAATATCTGCAGCGTCTCGAGGAAGAGCTGACGGCCAAGCGCCGCGAAATCGGTGTCGAGGACGCGCTGGCCGAGGTGCCGGGCGTGTCGACCGCGATGCTGGTTGCGCTCGGCGAGAACGACGTCAAGACGGTCGACGATCTGGCCGGTTGCGCCACCGACGACCTGACCGGCTGGTTCGAGCGCGTTGACGGCGAGAGCAAGCGCTTCGCGGGCTTCCTTGATGGTTTCGACCTGTCGCGCGAGGAAGCGGAGGCGATGATCATGGCTGCCCGTCTCAAGGCAGGATGGGTCTCCGAGGCCGATCTCGCCGCGATGCAGGAAGAGCCGGCCGAGGAAGGCGCCGAAGTGGAGGCCGAGGAGGATAACGCTGGCGAATCGGTTTGATGCGCGTGAAGCGGACACGGTGGTCGACGATGTCGCCGCCGATGAGGCCGACGCGGGCCCGCGAGACCGGGCGCCGCAGCGTCGTTGTATCGTCACGCGTCGGTCGCTGCCGGTCGATGACCTGATCCGGTTCGCGCGCGCGCCGGATGGGTCGGTCGTTCCCGATTTGCGTCGCCGGCTTCCCGGCCGCGGCGTTTGGGTGTCGGCGGACCGGCGGGTGGTCGCGGAGGCCGCGCGCAAGAAGCTGTTTTCCCGGGCGTTCCGGGCGGAGTCGCGGACTTCCGACGACCTCGCAGACAACGTCGGGATGCAGATGAAGGACTTGGCGCTCGGTCGGTTGGGACTGGAGCGCAAGGCCGGTCGGCTGGCGGTCGGATTCGCCGAAGTCGACGCGATGCTGCGAGGCGGCCGCGCCGCACTCGTGCTGCACGCCTCCGACGCGGCCGCGGACGGCTTACGCAAGCTCGATCAGGCGGCGTACGCGGGGGCCAGGGCCGGTGCTGAGACGCCCTATCGATGTCGGGCGTTCACCTCGGCGGAAATGAGTTTGGCCTTAGGCCGTGGGAATGTGATACATGCTGCCCTTGAGAAGGGCGGCGCCAGTGGCGCGGTGATCGCGCGTTGCCGCCTTGTAGACCGCTATTTTGGCGAAGTCGAAGGGGCGGCGGACCTGTCACCGGACGAATTCGCAGGAAGGACCGAATGAGCGACACGAAGCAGCCGGACGACAAGACGCTGACGCTTGGCGGGCGCAAGACGCTCAGCCTGCGCCGCACGGTCGAGTCGGGCACGGTCAGGCAGAACTTTCCGCGTGGCCGATCAAAGCCGGTTCTTGTCGAGAAGAAGAAGCGCCGCACCATCGTGGGTGGCGCCGAGGCGGAAGCGCAGGCACCCGAGCCCGCGCCGGTACAGGAGGCGCCTAAGCCGGAGCCTGAGAAGGCGGCCGCACCCGCGCCCGCACCCAAGCCCGCGCCGGCCGAAGCTGCGCGCGGCGGTGTCGTACTGCGCACTCTGACCAACGAGGAGAAGGGCGCCCGCGCCCTCGCGCTCGCCGAGGCGAAGGTTCGCGAGGAGGAGGAGCGCCGCGTCGCCGAGAGCGAAGCCAAGCGCCGTGCCGCCGACGAGGAGCGCCTGAAGAAGGAACGCGAGGAGACGGAGAAGCGCCAGCTCGAGGAAGAAACGCGACTCAAGGCCGAGGAAGAGGCTCGCGAGCAGGCCGAGCAGGAAGCAAAGAAGCGGGTGCCGGAAGCAGCGACGCCCGCGGCGGCGGCGGCGCCTGCGCCGGCCGCGCCCACGCGCGAAGCCCGGGCGGCCGAGGAGGCAGCCGAGGCCGCCAAGGCCAAGCGCAAGGCGGCCGAGCAGAAGCCGGTGCGCCGCGGCGAGGAACGTCGGCGCGGTCGTCTCACCATTTCGAACGCCCTCGACGAGAACGAACGCAACCGCTCCCTGGCCGCGATGCGTCGCCGCCGCGAGCGCGAGAAGCGCGCCGCCGGGCCGCGTGAGCCGGGCGAGAAGATCGCACGCGAGGTGATTCTGCCCGAGACGATCACCATCCAGGAGCTCGCCAACCGCATGGCCGAGCGCGCGGTCGATGTGATCAAGCTGCTCATGCAGCAGGGCCAGATGCTCAAGATCAACGACATCATCGATGCCGATACGGCTGAAATCATTGCCACGGAGATGGGCCATATGGTCAAGCGCGTCTCCGAGGCCGATGTCGAGGAAGGGCTGTACGGCGAGGACGACAATCCCGCCGACATGAAGGCCCGTCCGCCGGTGGTCACCATCATGGGCCACGTCGACCACGGCAAGACGTCGCTGCTCGACGCGATCCGTGAGGCCAACGTGGTCTCCGGTGAGGCCGGCGGCATCACGCAGCATATCGGCGCCTATCAAGCCAAGGCGCCCGACGGCCAGGTCATCACCTTCATCGACACGCCGGGCCACGAGGCCTTCACCTCGATGCGTGCCCGCGGCGCCAAGGTCACCGACCTCGTCGTGCTGGTCGTTGCCGCCGATGACGGCGTCATGCCGCAGACGATCGAGGCGATCAATCACGCCCGCGCCGCGGAAGTTCCGATCATCGTGGCGATCAACAAGATCGACAAGCCGGAAGCCGACCCGAGCCGCGTGCGCACCGATCTCCTGCGCCAGGATATCGTCGTCGAATCGATGGGCGGCGACACGCTCGAGGTCGAGGTTTCGGCGCTCAAGCACCTGAACCTGGAGAAGCTGCTCGAGGCTATCCAGCTTCAGGCCGAGGTTCTGGAGCTCACGGCCAATCCGGACCGTCCCGCCGAAGGCATCGTCATCGAGGCGAAGCTCGACAAGGGTCGCGGTCCGGTCGCCACCGTGCTCGTTCAGCGCGGCACTCTGAATGTCGGCGACATCCTCGTGTGCGGCGCCGAATCCGGCAAGGTCCGCGCCTTGGTCGACGACCACGGCCGCAGCGTCCAGTCCGCCGGTCCCGCGACCCCGGTTGAGGTGCTCGGTCTCGACGGCACGCCGGAGGCCGGCGATCGCTTCGCCGTCGTCGATTCGGACGCGCGTGCCCGCGAGATCAGCGATTATCGCCAGCGCAAGAAGCGCGAGCGCCTGCAGGCGCGCGGCGGCGGTGCCAAGACCTCGCTGGAACAGATGATGTCCCAGCTCAAGGAGCAGGGACGTGCCGAGTTCCCGCTGGTGCTCAAGGCCGACGTGCAGGGCTCTGCCGAAGCAATCGTTGCTGCCCTCGACAAGCTCGGCACCGACGAAGTCGGCGCCCGGGTTCTGTCGTCCGGTGTCGGTGGCATCACCGAATCCGACGTGACGCTGGCGGCCGCCTCCAACGCGGTCATTCTCGCCTTCAACGTCCGCGCCAACCGGCAGGCCCGCGAGGCAGCCGAGCGCGACGGGGTCGAGATCCGCTACTACAACGTCATCTACCACCTGGTGGACGACGTGAAGGCGGCGATGTCGGGTCTGTTGTCGCCGACGTTGCGCGAGGAGATGCTCGGCAATGCGGAGATCCTCGAGGTGTTCAACATCTCCAAGGTCGGCAAGGTCGCCGGTTGCCGCGTCACCGACGGTGTCGTTCAGCGTGGTGCCAGTGTCCGCCTGATCCGCGACGATGTCGTCATCCACGAGGGCAAGCTGTCGACGCTCAAGCGCTTCAAGGACGAGGTTCGCGAGGTCAAGGCCGGTCAGGAATGCGGCATGGCCTTCGAGAACTACCAGGACATGCGTTCCGGCGACGTGATCGAGTGCTACACCGTCGAAGAGATCCAGCGCACGCTGTGATCGAACGCTAGATGAGTCCGGCGCGGTCCAAGCCCGCGCCGAACCGTCGAGGATTACGTGATGACATCAGCTAGTCGCCGGGCGTTTGGCCCGGTTCCCGCGCCGTTGCTTCGGCGCGCTGCGAGGCGCTTTTCGCCGGAAGCGGAGGGGTGCCGATGAGCCGCCGCCAGTCTCACGCCGCCGGCCAGGGACCGAGCCAGCGCCAGCTTCGCGTCGGCGAGATGCTGCGCCATGCGCTGGCGCAGGTCCTTCAGCGCGGCGATATCTCCGACCCGGTGCTGGAGACAGCCGTGGTAACCGTGCCGGAAGTGCGCGTGACGCCTGATCTGCGCCATGCGATCTGCTACGTCATGCCGCTCGGCGGCCAGCATGTCGACGAAGTCGTCAAAGCGCTGGAGCGCCACAAGAAATTCCTGCGCGGCGAACTCGCCCGCAAGGTCACGCTGAAATACATGCCCGACCTGCGCTTCGAGATCGATCGCAGCTTCGAGGAAGGCGACCGCATCGATCAGTTGCTGCGCAGCCCCGAGGTCGCCCGCGATCTCGACAGGCCCGACGACGAGGATGCCGACTGATGGGGGCGATCGTCTGATGGGACAGCGCAGGCGCGAATCCAACGTCCACGGCTGGCTGATCCTCGATAAGCCGGTCGGCTTGACCTCGACCCAAGCCGTATCGCGGCTGAAACGTCTGTTCGGCACCCGCAAGGCCGGTCATGCCGGCACCCTCGATCCGCTCGCTTCCGGCTGCCTTCCGGTTGCCTTCGGCGAAGCGACCAAGACCGTGCCCTACGTCGTCGACGGGCTGAAGGTCTATCGCTTTGCGGTGCGTTGGGGCGTGGAGACCGATACGGACGATTCGGAAGGAAAAGCCGTCGAAACGTCGGAAATCCGACCCTCCGATGCCGAAATCGACGCGGCGCTGCCGCGTTTCGTCGGGCTAGTGGAGCAGGTCCCGCCGCGATACTCGGCCATCAAGATCGCCGGCGAGCGCGCCTATGACCTCGCCCGCGAGGGCGAGGAGGTCGAGCTGAAGGCGCGCCAGGTCGAGATTATCCGTCTGGAGCGCGTCGGCCCGACGGCCAACGACGAGACCGAATTCGAATGCGAATGCGGCAAGGGCACCTATGTGCGTGCGATCGCCCGCGATCTCGGCCGCCTGCTTGGCAGCCGCGGCCACATCGTCGCGCTGCGTCGCCTCGCCGTCGGACCCTTCGACGAGGAGGACATGATTCCTCTGGATAAACTGGAGGAGTTGTGCGATAGAGCCCCCGGCCAAGATGATCCCTGCGGGGAGAACCTGGCCGATTTCCTACGACCGGTCGAGACCGCGCTGGACGACATCCCGGCGCTGGCCATCAGCCGGTCGGACGCAACCCGCCTCAGGAATGGACAAGCGGTGTTGCTGCGCGGGCGGGATGCACCCGTGCTGAGTGGTCTGGCTTACGCGACGACGCAAGGACAGCTTGTCGCCCTCGTCGAGGCGGACCGCGGCGAGTTGCACCCGAAGCGCGTGTTCAACCTGCCCGGTTAGGAGCCGGGCGCAACGATTTGGAGACGATGTCGCTATGTCGATTACTGCCGAACGCAAGCAGGAACTGATCAAGGAATACGCCAAGGGCTCCGCCGACACCGGCTCGCCCGAGGTTCAGGTTGCGATCCTCACCGAGCGCATTTCCAACCTGACCGAGCATTTCAAGACGCACAAGAAGGACAACCATTCCCGGCGCGGGCTCCTGAAGCTCGTTTCGCAGCGCCGCCGGCTCCTCGACTACGTGAAGGCGAAGGACGAGGCACGCTATCGGGAACTCATCGAGCGTCTCGGCATCCGCCGCTGACGTTCTCTTTCGCGGCGGCTTAAGGCCGCCGCGCACCACCCCGGAGGCTTGGTGGCCATGGGGAGGATAGCCGGACGCTTCACCTCCGGACGTTTTCGGGCACGAAGCGCCCCGCCATCTTGCCCATGGCTCGCCCTGCATCCCACGAGCCATGAGGCACATAGGTATGTTTGATATCCATCGCGAAGAAATTGAATGGGGCGGCCGCACGCTGATCCTGGAGACGGGCAAGATGGCCCGCCAGGCCGACGGCGCGGTTTTCGCCAAGTATGGCGACACCACCGTGCTCGCCACGGTCGTCGCCGCCAAGGAGCCCAAGCCCGGCATCGACTTCCTGCCGCTGACCGTCCACTACCAGGAAAAGTACTACGCGGCCGGCAAGATCCCCGGCGGCTACTTCAAGCGCGAAGGCCGACCGACCGAGAAGGAGACGCTGGTCTCCCGCCTGATCGACCGGCCGATCCGCCCGCTGTTCGTCGAAGGCTTCCGTTGTGACACCCAGGTCATCGCGACCGTCCTGTCGCATGACCTCGAGAACGATCCCGACATGGTGGCGATGGTCGCCGCCTCCGCCGCCCTGACGTTGTCCGGCGCTCCGTTCATGGGCCCGATCGGCGCCGCCCGCGTCGGCTACATCAACGGCGAGTACGTGCTCAACCCGCAGCTCGACGAGATGCCGGAATCGACGCTCGATCTGGTCGTCGCCGGCACTGCCGACGCCGTTCTGATGGTCGAGTCCGAGGCCCAGGAGCTGCCCGAGGACATCATGCTTGGCGCCGTCATGCACGGCCACAAGGGCTTCCAGCCCGTCCTCGAGGCGATCATCCGCCTTGCCGAGCGCGCCGCCAAGGAGCCGCGCGACTTCGCCGCCGCCGACAATTCGGATCTCGGGGCGAAGGTTGCCGAGATCGCCGGCCAGGGCCTTGCCGCCGCTTACAAGATCGCGGCCAAGACCGAGCGCCAGGACGCCGTGGCCGCGGTCAAGGACATGGTCATGGCGACGCTCTGCCCTGACGACGCCGCCGATGGCGAAGTCCACGACAAGCAGAAGGTCGCCGACGTCTTCAAGAAGCTCGAGAAGAAGATCGTGCGCGGCTCGATCATCGAGACCGGCCATCGCATCGACGGCCGCGACCTGAAGACCGTTCGCCCGATCGTCGCCGAGGTCGGCCTGTTGCCGCGTACCCACGGCTCGGCGCTGTTTACCCGCGGCGAGACCCAGGCGCTGGTCGTCGCCACGCTCGGCACCGGCGAGGACGAGCAGTTCGTCGACTCGCTGTCCGGCACCTACAAGGAGCGGTTCCTGCTCCATTACAACTTCCCGCCCTACTCCGTGGGCGAGACGGGCCGCATGGGCGGCGCCGGTCGCCGCGAGATCGGCCACGGCAAGCTCGCCTGGCGGGCGATCCATCCGATCCTGCCGGACCACGCCGAGTTCCCCTACACCCTGCGCGCCGTCTCGGAGATCACCGAGTCGAACGGCTCGTCCTCCATGGCCACCGTATGCGGCACCTCTCTGGCGCTGATGGATGCCGGCGTGCCGCTCAAGCGGCCGGTCGCCGGCATCGCCATGGGCCTTATCCTCGAGGAGGGCGGCCGTTACGCGGTTCTGTCCGATATCCTCGGGGACGAGGACCATCTCGGCGACATGGACTTCAAGGTGGCCGGCACCGACGCCGGCATCACCTCGCTGCAGATGGACATCAAGATCGCCGGCATCACCGAGGAGATCATGCAGATCGCCCTCGATCAGGCCAAGGGCGGACGCATGCACATCCTCGGCGAGATGGCCAAGGCCATCACCCAGGCGCGGCCGGAACTCGGCGAGCATGCCCCACGCATTGAGGTGATCACTATTCCGGTCGACAAGATCCGTGAAGTGATTGGCTCCGGCGGCAAGGTGGTCCGCGAGATCGTCGAGAAGACCGGCGCCAAGATCGACATCAGCGACGACGGTACGATCAAGGTCGCCTCGTCGGACGGAAAGGCGATCAAGGCGGCGCTCGACTGGATCAAGTCGATCGTGGCCGAGCCGGAAGTCGGCGCCATCTATCGCGGCAAGGTCGTGAAGGTCGTCGACTTCGGCGCCTTCGTGAACTTCTTCGGTCCGCGCGACGGCCTCGTCCACATCTCCCAGCTCTCCAAGGGCCGTCCGGAGAAGGTCACGGACGTGGTCAAGGAAGGCGACGAGGTCTACGTCAAGCTGGTCGGCCTCGACGATCGCGGCAAGGTCCGCCTGTCGATGAAGGTCGTCAATCAGGAGACCGGCGAAGAGGACGATGCGGGCCAGGCGGCCTGATCTCCGACCCCCGGATTACCGCTTGGAACGGCCCTGTGGATAACCACGGGGCCGTTTCTTTTTAAGCCGGCTCAGCCGGTTAGAGAGCTGATTAAAAAGCTGAATAATTCTTTCAGAGCCCCGCAAGGGCTCGCACCATTAGGTTGCGAAGATCACCGCGATGTTCGTGTGGTCTTTATGCAGAGGGATTGCGATGCCTGCGTCGCAACTGGGTGCTGACCGGAATGGCCCGCGTGAGCTGGGGTTCTACCGGTTTTTGAACGGCCTCTCATGGCCTGGAACCTATCTCGGCCGCCTGCTGCTCGTCTGTACGGTCGCGCTGAGCGTGCCTCTGTTTGCGAGTCTCGGTCTGGTTGTATTTCTGGATGACTGGCCGATCGAGATGACGAGTATCTTCGCCGCCGCGCTTGTCGGCGATGCCGTCGGCATCTGCATCATGTTTCTCGGCCTGCGGATGGCGATGGCGCCGTTCCGGATTTCGCTCGACGCATTGAACGCCTATCGCCGCGACCGCCGCTTGCCGTTGCTCCCGGGGTACTACGACGACGAGCCCGGCCGGCTCATGCGAGAGATCGGGCGCACCATCCTGTCGGCGGAAATGGTTCGCGCCGATCTCCTGCACCGCGCAGAAACCGACCCGCTGACCGGCGTGGCCAATCGCCGGCGCTTCCTCCGGCGCGGCGTTCGCGATCTGGCCGGCGCGCGCCGAAGCGGCGAGGCGCTGTCGCTGGTCATCCTCGACATTGACCGCTTCAAGGGGATCAACGACACCCACGGCCACGCCGCCGGCGACGAGGTTCTGAAGCGGCTTGCCGGATTGCTGTCATCCGCGCTGCGCAGCCGCGACTCGCTGGCGCGTATCGGTGGCGAGGAGTTCGCGATCATGCTGCCCGACACCTCGCTGGCCGACGCGGTGGCGATCGCCGAGCAGTTGCGCCATCGAATGACTTCGCTGCCGATGCCCCTGCTCGGCGGTGCCGTGATAACCGCCAGCTTCGGGGTCACCGCGGCGGAGCGTGACGACGCGGATATCGAAGCGCTGATGCGCCGCGCCGACAGGGCGCTCTACGATGCCAAGCGGAGCGGTCGCAACGCCGTCGCCTGCCGGCCGACGATTGCCCCGGACGGGACGATGGCGGATGAAACCGTCCCGGACCCGGTACAGGTTGCCGCGATCCCGGGCCGTGGCGGCAAGACCGAGGTCGTTTGGATCGTGGACTGAGCTAGCCGAGGACGGCCCCTGCGGGGCCGGAGCCGATTATTCGGCGGCCTTCAGGTTTTCCGTGTCGCCGTTGCCGAGATCGGCCTTCATGTCTTCCGGCTTGGGCATGGAGACCACATGGAACCCGGAGTCGACGAAATGGACCTCGCCGGTCACCCCGGCCGATAGCGGCGACAGCAGATAGAGCGCCGATCCGCCGACGTCCTCGATGGTCGTCGCCCGCCGCAGCGGCGCGTGCGCCTTGTGGAAATTGTACATCCGCCGCGCGTCGGTGATGCCCGCGCCTGCCAGCGTGCGCACCGGGCCCGCCGAGATTGCGTTGACGCGGACGCCCTGCGGGCCGTAGTCGGCGGCCAGATACCGGACGCTCGCCTCCAGCGCGGCCTTCGCGACGCCCATCACGTTGTAGTTCGGCATCACGCGGGTCGATCCCGCATAGGTGAGTGTCAGCAGCGATCCGCCGTTCGGCATCATTGCCGCGGCCCGATTGGCGATCTCGGTGAAGGAGAAGCACGAAATCACCATCGTGCGCACGAAGTTCTCGCGCGTCGTGTCGGCGTAGCGGCCCTTGAGCTGCGCCTTGTCGGAGAAGGCGACGGCATGAACCACGAAGTCGAGGCTGTCCCACGCCGTCTGCAGCTCGGTGAAAACCGCATCGACGGTCGCGACATCCTCGACGTCGCAGGGCAGTACCAGATTGGCGCCGACCGACTCCGCCAGCGGGCGGACCCGCCGTCCGAAGGCCTCACCCTGATAGGTGAAGGCGAGCTCGGCACCCTGGCCGGCCAGTGCCGTCGCGATGCCCCAGGCGATGGAATGGTCGTTCGCCACTCCCATGATCAGGCCGCGCTTTCCGGCCATCAGCCCGTTGCTCATCGGTGGTCCTGCCTTTCCGGCTGTGTTTCTTGAGGCGTCCCTCAGCCGTCGAGACGGCGGAACACGAGGGTCGCGTTGGTGCCGCCGAAGCCGAAGCTGTTCGACAGCACGGTATTGATGGCTGCATTGTCGCGCCGCTCACGAAGGATCGGCATGTCTGCGAACTCCGGATCGAGCTCCTCGATATTCGCGGATTCGCACATGAAGCCGTTGTTCATCATCAGGAGCGAATAGATGGCTTCCTGGACACCCGCGGCACCCAGCGAATGGCCGGTCAGCGACTTGGTGGCGGAGATCGGCGGGCATTTGTCGCCTGACCCGAAGATATTGCGGATCGCGGCGATCTCGGGCCCGTCGCCCGCCGGCGTCGAGGTCGCGTGCGGGTTGATGTAGTCGACCGGCTCCTTGAGATCGGCCATCGCCATGCGCATGCAGCGCTCTCCGCCCTCGCCCGAAGGTGCGACCATGTCGTAGCCATCGGAAGTGGCGCCGTATCCGGCAAGCTCGGCATAGATCCGGGCCCCGCGCGCCTTGGCGTGCTCGAGCTCCTCCAGGACAAGCACGCCGGCGCCGCCGGCGATGACGAAGCCGTCACGATTGACGTCATAGGCCCGCGACGCCGTCTGCGGTGTGTCGTTGTACTTCGACGACATGGCGCCCATCGCGTCGAACAGCATCGACAGCGACCATTCGAGTTCTTCGCAGCCGCCGGCGAACATGACGTCCTGCTTGCCCCACTGGATCATTTCCGCGGCGTTGCCGATGCAGTGCGACGAAGTCGCGCAGGCGGAGGAGATCGAGTAGTTGATGCCCTTGATCTTGAACCAGGTGGCAAGCGTCGCCGACGCGGTCGACGACATCGCCTTCGGCACGGCGAACGGCCCGATGCGCTTCGGGCCCTTTTCGCGGGCGATATCGGCGGCTTCGATCAGGGTGCGCGTCGACGGGCCGCCCGAGCCCATGATGATGCCCGTGCGCTCGTTGCTGATCTCGCTGTCCTCGAGGCCGGACTCGCGGATCGCCTGGTCCATCGCGACGTGGTTCCAGGCCGTGCCGGCGCCGTGGAAGCGCATCGCCCGGCGATCGACCAGTTCGGTCGGATCGAGCGTCGGCGCGCCGTGAATCCGGGATCGGAAACCGAGCCGCTCGTAATCGTCGGCCTTGACGATTCCCGATTTGGCCTCGCGCAGCGACGCAACCACTTCCTGGGTGGTATTGCCGATGCTCGAGACGATCCCCATGCCGGTGACAACTACGCGTCTCATGGCAGCCTCTTGAAAAACAATCTTGTATCGCGTGTGCGACTAGTTCCGAAATCAGGCGATTTTCCGCCGCCTGATTACGGCGCCGCGCTTTCCGACTCCGCGGTGAACAGTCCGACGCGCAGATCGAGCGCCTCGAAAACCGTCTCCCCGTCCGCCTTGACCCAGCCGTCGGCGATTCCGAGCGTCAGCCTGCGACGGATCACCCGTTTCAGGTCTACGCCGTATTCGACGACCTTGTTGGTCGGCAGGACCATGCCGGAGAACTTGACGCTGCCTGTCGACAGCGCGCGTCCGCGGCCCGGCGCTCCGGCCCAGCCGAGGAAGAAACCGACCATCTGCCACATCGCGTCGAGCCCCAGGCAGCCCGGCATCACCGGATCGCCTTTGAAATGACACGGGAAGAACCACAGGTCGGGCCTGATATCGAGCTCGGCGCGGACCGCACCCCTGCCGTGCTCGCCGCCGTCCTCGGAAATGGACGAGATGCGGTCGAACATCAGCATCGGCGGCAGCGGCAGCTGCGCGTTCCCGGGGCCGAAAAGTTCGCCCCGCCCGCAGGCGAGCAGGTCGTCGTAGTCGTAACTGGACCGCCGTTCGGTCATTCGCCTCACTCTTTTTTCTGAATGCCATTCCGTTTGCGCCGAACGGCAGCGACGTCACCTGGTTTGTCCCCGAACGCCGGAGGCTTAACTAACATAGCTTCTTCGGCCTCGAAAGGGCGCGAAAGACCATTATTCCGGAACGTTCCGGCGCTTGCCGATACTAGGCGCCTTACGTATATTGGTAGCGAATGCAACGAATTGTCGGATCATCTTGATGATGAACGGAAGACCGTCGGACGACCCGCACGCGGGCGCACCGAAGCGCGAGCGCGAAGTCACCGAACTGCTTCGCCGGGCCGGCCTGCGCCCGACGCGCCAGCGCTTGTCGCTGGGCGCGCTTCTATTCGACGGTGTCGACCGCCACGTGACGGCGGAAATGCTGCATGAACAGGCCATTCGTGCCTCGGTTCCGGTGTCGCTGGCAACCGTCTACAACACGCTGCACCAGTTCACCCATGCCGGTCTGCTGCGCGAGGTCGCGGTCGATGGCGCGAAGTCATACTTCGACACGAATACCCGCGATCACCATCACTTCTATCTCGAAGACGAAAACCGGCTGATCGATATCGCCGGCGGCAGCATCGCGGTGACCGGCCTGCCGGATACGCCTGAAGGTATGGAGATCACCCACATCGATGTCGTCGTACGGGTGAAGCAGGCGGCCAAGCGCTGAACGGGCGTCGGAAATCCGCCTAATCGACGATTTCCTTGGGGTAGACGCCCCATAGCATCTCCTGCGCGATCCAGCCGGTGACGCCGTTTACCGTGACGCGGCACCACGTGCCGTCGCATTTGTTGAGGTCGACCAGAACCTTCGGCTCGACGAGCGCGGCCAGGCCGCCGTTCTCGCCGGGATTGCGCCGCAGTGCCAGCGTGTCTTCCTCGGACCACGGCGCGACGATGGCCGTGCGCCGCCCCGATAGCAGCGAATGGAATATCCAGCCTTCCGCGCCCTCGCTGTCGCGGATTCGCCGCCAGTTCTCGTATTCGGCGACGATTTCGACCGGAAGCCCCGCCTTTGCGAAGATCCAGGCAACGCGGTGGTCCTGTCCGGGCCCCGCGCGCACGTTGATCCTGTCGGATTTCAGGCTGACGAAGCGCGGAAGCGGCAGGCCGCTCGGGCCAGTCTGGGTGGTCGCTGCCTGGATGCCGGATGGCGCGCCCGCGTCCGCCGCTGCATGGGCGTGCGGGACCGCGAAGCTCAGGAATCCGACGAGGCAGAGGACCGCAAGGCGCTCACGAACCGGTAGGGCGTTCATATTTGTTCCGATGGCATCCCCAGCGCCCCGATGGCATCCGCTGCGCCGAGGCGTATGCACATAAATCACGCCATTTCGAAGTCAACGGGACAGGACGCCGCGCCGATCTGCTTTGTGTTTGCCGGACCGTCTGCTAGAGAGTCCGCGAAGTCCGCCCGATTCCCCGGACCGATCCCTATCACCATCGTGGTAAACGACCGGTGAACCGGGGTGCGGGGGATAAAATGAGCATCGAGAGGGAGATCGTCGCCCATGCCAAAGACGCGACCGCACGTCATCGTCACGCGCAAGCTGCCGGACGTTGTCGAGACGCGGATGCGCGAATTGTTCGATGCCCGCCTCAATCTGGACGACCGGCCGATGAGCCAGGCCGAATTGATCGAGGCGGTGCGCGACGCCGACGTGCTCGTGCCGACGGTGACCGATCGCATCGACGCCGCAGTGCTCACCCAGGCCGGCCCGCGGCTGAAACTCGTCGCCAACTACGGTAACGGCGTCGACAATATCGACGTGGAGACCGCCACGAACCGGGGCATTGCCGTCACCAATACGCCGGGCGTCCTCACCGAGGACACCGCCGACATGACCATGGCGCTGATTCTCGCCGTGCCGCGCAGGCTGGCGGACGGCATCCGGGTCATGGAAACGGGCGAGTGGAAGGGGTGGTCGCCGACCTGGATGCTCGGCCATCGCATCAACGGCAAGCGGCTCGGCATTGTCGGCATGGGCCGGATCGGACAGGCCGTGGCACGGCGCGCGCGCGCCTTCGGCATGCAGATCCACTACCACAACCGCCGACGCGTCCCCACGGCAGTCGAGGACGAGCTGGAGGCGACCTACTGGGACAGCCTCGACCAGATGCTTGCCCGCATGGACGTTATCTCGGTCCATTGCCCGCACACGCCGGCGACATATCACCTTCTGTCGGCGCGCCGGCTCAAGCTGCTGCGCCCGGAGGCCTATATCGTCAACACCGCGCGCGGCGAGGTCATCGACGAGAATGCGCTGGCACGCATGCTGGAGGCCGACGAACTCGCCGGTGCCGGCCTGGACGTGTTCGAGCACGAGCCGTCGGTCAATCCGAAGCTCGCCAGGTCGGACAAGGTGCTGCTTCTGCCGCACATGGGATCGGCGACGATCGAGGGCCGCGTCGACATGGGCGAAAAGGTCATCATCAACATCAAGACCTTCGCCGACGGCCATCGGCCGCCGGACCGCGTCCTGCCTTCGATGCTCTAGCCGGGTGGAGGCGCGGCCGTGCTCGACCACGTCTCCATAACCGTTTCAAGCATCGATCGGGCAGAAAGCTTCTACGACGCGGTTTTCGGCGCCCTCGGCGTTCCCAAGGTCGTCAGCGAGCCGAACCGGCTCGGCTACGGCCAGCGCGCGGGCGCGGACCATCCCGACAGAACCTACCTGTCGATCCGCGTCGGCGAAGCCGGCCGGGTCCAGGGACGCCATTGGGCGTTCAAGGCCGGCAGTCGCGCCGACGTCGATGCGTTCCATGCCGCGGGCCTGGCCGCCGGCGGCCGCGACGAGGGCGCGCCGGGCCTGAGGCCGCACTATCACGAAAGCTACTACGCGGCGTTCCTGCGCGATCCCGACGGAAACCGCATCGAAGCGGTTTGCCATCTGCCCGATTGATCACGCCGCTCCCTGCCGGGCCGTCTGCGCCTCGTAGAGCGGGTATTCCTCGGCGAGCGCCTTGGCGACCGCCGGGCGTGCGCGCATGCGCGAGACATAGGCCTTGAGCGCGGGCCATCGGTCGAGATCGATCCCGACCGCCCGCGTCCAGCCCAGAACGGTGGTGAGATAGGCGTCGGCCACCGTGAACCGATCGAGCAGGAACTCCCGGCCGGAAAGGTGCTTGTCCGCGTAATCGAACCGCTTTTCGGCGACATGGAGCGCGAAGGCTTTCGCCCCCTCGTTGCTGTCCGGCGAGAACAGCGGATAGAAGATCGCCTTGTGCAGCTCTGTCGTGATGAAGTTCAGCCACTGCTGCAGGCGGTAGCGTTCCAGTCCGGATTTCGGCGCCAGGCCCGCGTCCTCGTTGAGATCGGCGACATATTGCAGGATGGCGGAGGTCTCGGTCAGCTGCTCGCCGGAATCGGTACGCAGCATCGGAACCTGCCCCATCGGGTTTACGGCGTAGTAGTCGGAACCGTCCTCGATCTTTTTCGAGAGACGGTCGACGCGGATATAGTTGGCGGGCGTATCGGATTCGTAGAGGGCGATGCGGGTGGCGAGCGAGCAGGCGAGCGGCGAGAAGTACAGATCCATGGGGGTGATCCTCCGTGATTTGATTTTTGTACCGTATCGTATGAAAATTGGTAGCGGCAAGGATTAATTGCGAAATGGTACAAAATAAGCCCGCAAAGCGCGGACGGCCGCGCGCATACGATCCCGACGCGGCGCTGGCCCGGGCGCGGGACGTTTTCTGGACGCACGGCTTCGCGGCCACATCCCTCGACGAGTTGAGCGTGGCGACGCAGATGAACCGGCCGAGCCTCTACGGCGCCTTCGGCGACAAACGGGCCTTCTACCGGACCGTGCTGGAACGCTACCGGGAGCAGATGCGGGACAAAGTCCGGCTGGCGCTTGCCCCCGATGGCTCTCTTAGAGAGGCTCTGACGCGGCTCTTCGGCTTCTATCTCGCGGTCTATTTCCCGGAAGATGGCCAGCCGCGCGGGTGCTTCATGATTTCAACCGGTGTGCCGGAGGCGGCGACCGACCCGGACATTCGGCAGCTGCTTGCCGAGACATTCCGCGGCTTCGACCGGATGCTTGAGAAACGGATCGTGAAAGCCGTCAGCGACGGGGAGTTGCCGGCCGATACGGACTGCGCGACACTTGGCCGGATGGTCGCGTCGGCCGTCGGCTACATCGCGATCCGCTCGCGCCTCGGCGAAAGCCGCGACCTGCTCGAGTCCTTCGCCGCGGCCACAGTCGATCACGTCTGCGGTAAGCCTGCGCCGGCAGGCGCGTGACCTTGCATCGGCGCACCTGGGCACGCACATAACGGCAAGGACAATGAACCAATCAGGATTGTCATGACCGATACGAGCCAGTCCCGCCAGATGATGGAATACGACGCCCTGTCGAAATCGGCGGTGCTGGCCTACATCCTGTGGTTCTTTCTCGGCTTTCTCGGCGCCCACAGGCTGTATTCCGCCCGTGTGCTGTCGGGCATTCTGCAGTTTCTGCTGTGGGGCCTCGGATGGCTGACCATGTGGATCCTGATCGGCTGGGTGTTCTGGGCCATATGGGCACTGTGGTGGGTGATCGACGCAGTATTGATTCCGGGCTGGATCCGCGACTACAATCTGACGGTTGCGCGCCGGCTTTCAACGCGCGCGACCTGACTAGGTTTTATGTCCCGACAAGTCCCGATTTCACGCAGCCGGGACTTTTCTGCCCCCAATCCCGCTGCTTTTTGGAACCAACCTGCCGCTTGTTTCTTCTATAACAGGTGGCCTTCAATATCGCATGGCAGCGAAGAGGAGAACGAATTCATGTGGAAACTGCCTGCCATCGTCTTGTCGACGGCTCTGCTTGCCGCCTGCCAGACCACGCCCCAGGAGCGCGGTGCGCTCACCGGCGGCGCGATCGGTGCGGGAACGGGTGCGGTCGCCGGTGCGATCATCGGCGGTTCGGCGTCCAGCGCAGCGGTCGGCGCCGCGATCGGTGGCGCGACCGGCGCCATCATCGGCGCCGTCGCCAATCGCCCTGGCTATTGCTATGCCCGCGACCGTTACGGGAACCGCATCGTCGTCGAATGCCCGCCGGGCTACTACTGATCTAGTCCTGAACAGGATCCCGGCGATCGGGTACGGCGCTAGCCGGCGCTGTATCCGATCGTCTCGACGCGCATGGACATGCCGTCGAACAGCATGAGCCGGCCGATCAACGGCTCGCCGACACCGGCGATCAGCTTGATCACTTCCAGCGCCATTATCGATCCGATGACACCTGGCAGCGCGCCGAGGATTCCCGCTTCCGCGCAGGTCGGCAGCATGCCGTCCGGCGGCGGCGCGGGGAAAAGGTCGCGATAGCTCGGATTGGGACGGTCATCCTTGCCGATCTCGTAGGGCTTCAGGGTCGTGACCGAGCCGTCGAATCGACCGACTGCCGCGGAAACCAGCGGCCGCCGCCACGCCGCGCAGGCATCCGCCGCCGCATACCGCGTGGCGAAATTGTCCGACCCGTCGGCAACGATGTCGAAGCCGCAGACGAGCCCGGGCGCGTTGTCGGGCGTGATCCTGAGCGCGTAGGTCTCCACCTCGACATGCGGGTTGATCCGCTTGATCGCCGCCGCCGCGCTGTCGACCTTGGCCGTTCCGATCGCGTCCGTGTCGTGGATCACCTGCCGCTGCAGGTTCGACAGGGCCACCGTGTCGTCGTCGACGATGCCCAGCGTACCGACGCCGGCGGCGGCGAGATACAGCAGGAGCGGCGCGCCCAGGCCGCCGGCACCGATGACGAGGACGCGGGCACGCTTCAGCTTCTGCTGGCCCGGCCCGCCGATCTCGGCAAGCACGATGTGCCGCGCATAGCGCTCCAGTTCCTCATCGCTGAGTTTCATCGGCACGAGCATCGGCTGGCGTTGGCCCTCCTGAAATTGCCTACTGCGGCAGGTCTCCGGTGACGACAAGGAACCGTCGCTGCGGTCCCTCGAAGCCCGGCTGGAATATGCTCAAGACGACGGCGACCTTTTCCGCCGGATAGCCGTCGGGCACGGTCACCGCGTCGATCCGGTAGGTGATCGGGCAGCCGCGCGATTGCGGGATCTGCTCGTCTTCGTGCAACACCGTCTCGGTGTTGGTCACGAGATTCCTGAGCGTCAGGCGAAAGCCCTTCGGCTTGTCGCCAATATAGGTTTCGCAGGCCTCGTCGGGAGTTTCGGCATCGTAGATCTCGAGGCCGGCATTGTAGCGCCGGTCGATGTCGCGCAGCGGGTTGGCGGGAAACGGCTCGCCGAAATCGACGCTGACCGGATCGGCACCCAGTTCGCCGAGCGGATTGGCGGCAAGCGTCATCGCCCGGTCTTCCACCGCGAACTGATCGAGTATCGGCGCTGCCTGCTGACGGGCCTGCGCGCGCGCTGCCGATAGCGCTGCCGTCTCCTCGTTGATACGCACCCGGACCGGTGATCCGGGCACCCAGGAATCCGTATCCGTATTGACGACGTAGATATTGGCATAGGGGAAGCCGGAGCCGTCCTGAACGCCGAATTCCTCGAACGCGAAGACGCCGCCATTGGAGGAGAAACCGAGGATGCGATGCTCCGCGATGTCGCCGGCCTCAGCCGTCGCGACACTGGACAGTAGCGCTAGAACAAGGCCAATTCGCGCGCTCGAACTCATGGCGCAGCCTCCTTCGCCTCCGTCCCTGGCGAAAACGATAGGCCAAAAAAACCGCCGAACCAAGTATTCCATCCGCCGGCAGCAATGCGGGGTTGCCGCCGGCAAACGGGTTCGCGGAATGCTCGAATCAGAGGCCCTCGAACAGCACCGTCGAGAGGTAGCGCTCGGCGAACGACGGGATGATGATCACCACGTTCTTGCCGTCCATTTCCGGGCGTGAGGCCACCTTGAGCGCCGCGGCGACGGCCGCACCCGACGAGATACCGACCGGAATGCCTTCGGTCCGGGCGACTTCGCGCGCGGTCTCGACGGCTTCCTCATTCGAAACCTGGACGACCTCGTCGATCACGTCGCGGTCGAGGACGTCCGGGATGAAGCCCGCGCCGATGCCCTGAATCTTGTGCGGGCCGGGCTCGCCGCCGGACAGGACCGGGCTCGCCTCGGGCTCGACGGCGACGATGTGCAGGTCCGGCTTGCGCGGCTTCAACACCTGGCCGACGCCGGTGATGGTGCCGCCGGTGCCGATGCCGGAAACGAACACGTCGATCTCGCCGTTGGTATCGTTCCAGATCTCCTCGGCCGTCGTCTTGCGGTGGATCGCCGGGTTCGCCGGATTCTGGAACTGCTGCGGGATCACCGAATTGGAGATCTCCTTGTGCAGCTCTTCGGCACGCGCGATCGCGCCCTTCATGCCTTTCGGCCCTTCGGTCAGCTCAAGCTCGGCGCCGAGGAAGGCGAACATCTTGCGACGCTCCACCGACATCGTCTCGGGCATCACCAGGATCAGCCGGTAACCGCGCGCGGCGGCGACGAAGGCGAGCGCGATGCCGGTGTTGCCGGAGGTCGGCTCGATCAGCACGGTGTCCTTGTCGATCTTGCCCTCGGCCTCCAGCGCATCGATCATCGACACGCCGATACGGTCCTTGACGCTGGCGATCGGGTTGAAGAACTCGAGCTTGGCCAGCAGGTTGGCCTTCACGCCCTTCGCCTTGGCCAGCTTGTCCAGGCGCACCAGCGGGGTGTCGCCGATGGTGTCGGTGATGGAGTCGTAGATGCGGCCGCGACCGGGCTGGCGGTCGAGGTCCTGCTTGGGGGCGATGGCCTGGCTCATGATTGTGCTCCGTTGGCGTCTTGATGCGGCTGCCGCCGCTTACTCGTTGGACCGGTCCACAACGTAGTCGCCCCTCGGTTTCCCCGCGAGGCCCTGCGCATTCCAATTTGACCGGTATTACGGAATGCGCTCCTAGAAAACGATCGATTTCGAGAAAGCCAATTCTCTACGGCTGGCTGATTGCGCCTTCGGCGAAAATGCATTCCAGCCCGGATCAGCGTCCCGTCGAGCCGAAGCCGCCTTCGCCGCGGGCACTGTCGCTCAAGGCATCGGCTTCCACCAGCATTGCACGGGTCACCGGCGCGACGACAAGCTGGGCGATGCGGCTGCCCGGCTCTATCGCGAACGGCTCGGCGCCGAGATTGATCAGGATCACCTTCACTTCGCCGCGATAGTCGCTGTCGATCGTGCCGGGTGTGTTGAGCACGGTGATGCCGTTCCTGGCGGCAAGCCCCGAGCGCGGCCTGACCTGCCCCTCGTGGCCGTCGGGCAGTTCGAAGACGAGCCCTGTCGGTACCAGGGCGCGGCAGCCGGGTACCAGGTTCAGCGGTTCGGCGATCGCCGCGCGCAGGTCGAGGCCGGCGGCGCCGTCTGTTTCGTACGCGGGTAGCGGCAGATCGGTGCCGTGCGCCAGGCGCTTGATACGGACTGTGACGGTCATTCTAGCGGTGCGCCTTCAGGATCTCGGCGATGCGCGCGACAAGCCGCGCGGCGACTTCGGTTTTCGGCATGTCTTCCCAGCTCTCCACGTCGGCCGGCGAGACCAGATGTACGGTGTTGCGGTCGCCCCCCATGATGCCGGTGGCGTGCGAGACGTCGTTGGCGACGATCAGGTCGCAGCCCTTGCGCTGGAGCTTCGCCCTGGCGTGGTCGACCACCGTCTCGGTCTCCGCCGCGAACCCCACCACCAGCGTCGGCCGCAGCGTATGGTGCTGCGCGAGCGTCCGCAGGATGTCCGGATTTTCGACGAGAGCGAGTTCAGGGGCTTTCCTTTCGCCTTCCTTCTTCATTTTCTGGGCGCCTTCGCTGTCCGGCCGCCAGTCGGCGACCGCGGCGGCGCAGACGGCGACGTCGGCCGGCAGCGTCTCCTCGACGGCGGCCAGCATCTCGCGGGCCGTTTCCACATGGATCGTGGTCACGCCTTGCGGATCGGGGATCGATACCGGACCGCTGACGAGCGTCACCTGCGCTCCGGCGGCGGCCGCAGCCGCGGCGATCGCGTGTCCTTGTTTCCCCGAGGAGCGATTGGCGAGGTAGCGCACCGGGTCGATCGGCTCGTGGGTTGGCCCGGACGTGACGATCACCCGTTTGCCCGCGAGCGGCGTGTCGGCGGTCAGGATGGCTTCGATCGCCGCCAGGATCTCCGCGGGCTCCGCCATGCGGCCTTCGCCCGCTTCTCCCGATTCCGCCATCTCGCCACGGTTCGGTCCGACGAAACGAAGGCCGTCGTCCTTGAGCCGCTCGACATTGCGCCGGGTCGCCGGATGCGACCACATGCGCGGGTTCATGGCGGGCGCGACGAGCACCGGCTTGTCGGTGGCGAGCAACACCGCGCCGGCGAGGTTGTCGGTGATGCCGTTGGCGAGCTTCGCCAGCAGGTCGGCGGTCGCGGGTGCCACCACGACGAGATCGGCCTCGCGCGACAGGCGGATATGGCCGATTTCCGATTCCTCGTTGAGGGAGAACAGGTCGGTATAGACGGTGTCGGCGGACAGGCTGGCAAACGACAATGGCGTCACGAACTGTTGCGCGGCGTCCGTCATCACGCAGCGCACGGCGAAGCCCTTGTCGCGCGCCCGGCGCACGAGTTCGAGGCACTTGTAGGCGGCGATGCCGCCGCCGACGATGAGAAGGATGCGTTTCATCCGCTTCCCGTTGCGTTTCGGCCCGTCGGGTACAGTCTACCGGCCGGGCGCCTAACCTTCCATGTCGGTGTCACCACCACAATGCGGCGGCGATCGTCGCCAACGACAGGGCCGCGATCCAGAGCGCGACCCGTCCGGAGCGGGTACGCCGTGCTTCCTCCGCCGCGATCGCCTCGACGCTAACCCGGTCGAGATGGAAGCCGTCGCGCGCCATCGTCGCGAGACCGGCGGCGATCCGCTCGCCGCGAACCAGCAGTTCCGGCGCGGTCAGCAAAAGGCGACCGAGGTTGCCGGCCCCCTGCGCAGCCGAATGCAGCGCGCCCTCCGGCCCCAGGTTCTTCCGGATCCATTCGCCGACCACGGGCTCCGAGGTCGTCCACATGTCGAGTTCGGGATCGAGATGGCGGGCCACACCCTCGACAACGACCATCGTCTTCTGCAGCAGAAGCAGCTCCGGTCGTGTCTTCATGTCGAACAGCTCGGTCACCTCGAACAGCTGCGTCAGCAGCCGCGCCATCGAGATCTCGGAGGCGGTGCGGTCGCGCAGCGGTTCGCCGATCGCCCGCAGCGCCTGGGCGAAGTCGTCGACGGAATGAATGTCCGGCACGTAGCCCGCCTCGAAGTGCACTTCAGCCGTCCGGTGATAGTCGCGGCGGATGAAGCCCCAGAGGATCTCGGCCAGGAAGCGCCGTTCCTTCGGCCCGAGCCGGCCCATGATGCCGAAGTCGACGGCGACCAGATTGCCGTCGTCGTCGATGAACAGGTTCCCCGGATGCATGTCGGCGTGGAAGAAGCCGTCGCGCAGGGCATGGCGCAGGAACGACTGCATGACCAGCGCACCGAGGCGTTTCAGGTCGTGGCCGGCCTCCTCCAGCGCATCGCGGTCGGCGATCGGGATGCCGTCGATCCATTCGAGCGTCATCACCCGTTTGGCGCTGCGGCTCCAGTCGACCTTCGGCACGCGGAATCCCGGATCCTCGGCGGTGTTCTCCGCGATCTCCGAGATCGCGGCGGCCTCCATCCTGAGGTCCATCTCTATCGCCACCGAGCGGGCGAGGATCTCGACCGTATCGACAGGACGCAGCCGCCGGGCTTCGGGGTCGATGCGCTCGATGGTGTGCGCGGCGAAGAAGAAGGTATCGAGATCGCGGCGGAATCGCCTTTCGATGCCGGGCCGCAGCACCTTGACCGCGAGACTGCCGCCGTCGGCCTGTGCCTTGTGCACCTGGGCGATGGACGCCGCCGCGACGGGCGGGCCGAGCTCGTCGAAGGCGTCTTCGACCGGACGGCCGAGCGCCGCTTCGATCGCGCCGCGGGCAACCGCATCCGGGAAGGGCGGCAGACGGTCCTGGAGCTGCGACAGGTCGCCGGCGATAGCATCGCCGACCAGGTCGCGCCGGGTCGCCAGGAACTGGCCGAGTTTGATCCAGCTCGGTCCCAGGCGCGAAAAGGCGGCGGCAAGGCGGGCGTCCTGCGGATTGCGCCGCCCGACGATCGCCCCGATGGCGCGTCCGAGGCGAATCGCCATTGCCGGTCCGGCGGGCAGATCGGTCGGATCGACCAGCGCGAAGGCGCCCTCGCGGGTCAGCGCCCATCCCGCCCGGGCGAGCCGGCTCAGATGCACGATTGCGGAAAACACCGGACGCGACCTCTAGATCCGCCAGCCGGAATGCAGCACGGCGATGCCGCCCGAGAGCGCCCGCCACTGCACCCGATCGAAACCGGCCTCGCGGATCATATCTGCGAAGGTTTCGCGATCGGGGAAGCGGCGGATCGACTCGACCAGATAGCGATAGGAGTCCGCGTCGCCCGCCACGATCCTGCCCATGGCGGGAATCGCATTGAACGAATACAGGTCGTAGATCCTGTCGAGCATGGGCATCTCGACCTGGCTGAACTCGAGGCACAGGAACCGCCCGCCGGGCTTCAGCACCCGGTAGGCTTCCTTGAGCGCCAGGTCGATATGCGTGACGTTGCGGATGCCGAAGGCGATCGTATAGGCATCGAAGCTCGACCCGGGCAGTTCCGTGGCCTCGGCGTTTCCTTCCACGAACGTAAGGCGATCGGCAAGCCCGCGCTTTTCCGCCCGCGCCGCGCCCACGTCCAGCATGTTCGGATTGATGTCGAGAACGGTGATTTCGGCGGCCGGCGCCGCCTCGGCGATGCGGAAGGCGATGTCCCCGGTGCCGCCGGCGACGTCGAGCACCGACCAGCCGGCGCCGCCCCGGGGCGGATTGAGCCAGGCGATCATCGCGTCCTTCCAGAGCCTGTGCAGCCCCCCGGACATCATGTCGTTCATCAGGTCATAGCGCCGGGCGACCCGGTCGAACACCGCGTCGACCTTGCCCTGCTTCTCGTCCTCGCGGACGGATTCGAACCCGAAATGCGTGTCGCGGGCCATGCTCGCGTCTGTGCCTCGCCTGATCATGGCGCGGACCATAGCGCAAGCCCTTGCCGCACGCTATCGTCGCGACCCTGATCGGTTACTGAAAATCCAGCGAACAGAAGACCATGCCCGAACTGCCCGAGGTCGAGACAGTGCGCCGCGGCTTGGAGCCGGCGATGAGCGCCGCGCGCATCGACGACATAGAGGTGCGCCGCCCGGACTTGCGCTTTCCCTTTCCTGTGTCGTTTGACGCGCGCCTCAGGGGCCGGACGGTCGTCGGCCTGGGCCGGCGGGCGAAGTACCTGCTCGCCGACCTCGATGACGGCGAGGTGCTGGTCATGCATCTCGGCATGTCCGGCTCGTTCCGCATCGAGGCGGACGGAGACGAGGCGACGCCCGGCACCTTCCACCATGCCCGCTCCAAGGCGGCCGCGCACGACCATGTCGTCTTCCACATGTCGAGCGGTGCGCGGATCACCTACAACGACCCACGCCGCTTCGGCTTCATGTCGCTGATCCCGCGGGCCGAACTGGCGGAACACGCCCTGTTCAGGAAGCTCGGCGTCGAGCCGGTCGGCAACACTCTGGATGCGGCCTATCTCGAGACCGCCTTCCGCGGCAAGGTGACGCCGCTCAAGGCGGCGTTGCTGGACCAGCGCATCATCGCCGGCCTCGGCAATATATATGTGTGCGAGGCGCTGCATCGCTCCGGCCTGTCGCCGACCCGCGCCGCCGGCGTCCTGTCTTCGGCACGACCCAGGAAGAAACCCGGGCCCCGTGCCGAACGGCTGGTTGCGGCGATCCGCGATGTCATCGCCGAAGCGATCGCGGCCGGGGGCTCGAGCCTGCGCGACTATGTCCATACCGATGGTTCGCTCGGCTATTTCCAGCACACCTTCCGCGTCTATGACCGCGAGGGCGAGCCCTGCGTGACGCCGGCCTGCGCCGGCAGCGTCAGGCGCATCGTCCAGTCGGGCCGCTCGACCTTCTACTGTCCCCGCTGCCAGCGCTGAGCGTGCGATCCTCGCCTGCGACCAGCGGCCGGGTTGCAGGCGGGCTGACGCTACTGTAGCGCTATCGCCCAAACGCAACGCCACCCGGGGAGTAACATGGCCTACGAGAACATCCTGGTCGAAACACGCGGCCGCGTCGCACTGATAACGCTCAATCGGCCCAAGGCCCTCAACGCATTGAGCTCCGGCCTGTTCGCCGATCTGAACGCCGCGCTCGATAGCTTCGAGGCCGACGAGGCTATCGGATGCATCGTCCTGACCGGCAGCGAGAAGGCCTTCGCCGCCGGCGCCGACATCAAGGAGATGCAGCCATTCAATTCGGTCACCGCCTACCTGACCGACCTGATCACCCCCTGGGAGCGCGTCTCGCGCAACCGCAAGCCGATCATCGCGGCGGTCGCCGGCTACGCTCTCGGCGGCGGCTGCGAGCTCGCCATGATGTGCGACTTCATCATTGCCGCCGATACCGCCAAGTTCGGCCAGCCCGAGATCAACCTGGGTGTCATGCCCGGTGCCGGCGGCACGCAGCGGCTGACCCGCTTCGTCGGCAAGTCGAAGGCGATGGACATGTGCCTGACCGGCCGGATGATGGATGCCGCCGAGGCGGAGCGTTCGGGGCTGGTGAGTCGCATCGTTCCGGCCGACGAGTTGGTCGACACGGCAATGGACGTGGCCGCCAAGATCGCCGACATGTCGCTTCCCGCCGTGATGATGATCAAGGAGTCGGTCGACCGCGCCTACGAGACCACGCTGTCGGAAGGTGTCCGCTTCGAGCGACGGGTATTCCATTCGCTCTTTGCCACTGAGGACCAGAGCGAGGGCATGCAGGCCTTCATCGACAAACGCAGCCCGAACTTCCGCAACCGCTGAGTCGGTTGACGAGGCGAAGGGGAACCGTTTATACACCCGCCGACGTGCGGTGGGATTGCGTGCCTGCCGCCTTTGGTGTTTTTGGCGCGGCGTGCCGGGAATAGACCCCGAGCCGGCCAGTTTCGGAGATGTTTTATGGCGAATACCCCGTCGGCCAAGAAGGCGGCGCGCAAGATCGCGCGACGGACGGCCATCAACAAGACGCGCAAGAGCCGCGTGCGCACGTTCGTGAAGCAGGTCGAAGCGGCAATCGCCGCCGGCGACCGCACCAAGGCGACCGAGGCGCTCCGCGCCGCCGAGCCGGAGTTGATGCGCGCTGCCCAGAAGGGCGTGCTGCATGCCAATACCGCGTCCCGCAAGGTGTCGCGGCTTTCTGCCCGCGTGAAGGCGTTGCCGGCCTGATCGGCCTTCGCTGACACAGCGGTCACTGGGATCGAGGGGCCCGGCGGATTGCCGGGCCTTTTCTTTGTCTCGATGCGGCTGTCGCGGGGTGATATGGCGTCCGGAACCGCTGTTGGCGCGAAGGATGACCGCTATTTCAAGGCCTTATGCCAAAACGCACGACGTGCGCATTGTGGCCGGACGGGCATTGTCGTTTTGCACAGTCGTTCCGTTGATATTTCAAGGGCTTGTCGACACGACGGTTGGCAGGGCCGGATTCCCGCTGAGGCTGGGGTGGCGGAACGATGGTCGGGCATGGGCGCGATGGTAAAAATTCCGGCCGTGGCCGCACAGTAACGGCGATCCGGTTTTCGCTGACTCGTCAGTTGGTTGGTCTCGGCGGGGCGGCGCGCCATGCGGGAATGCGTCGTCTTTGCCGCAGATTTTTGACGCCGCGGCGGTTGCCCTTATCGGGCCCTCTGTGTAAAGTCCAAAGTCATCGGGGCGGCCGTAGAGTACTCAACCTCATTGGCAAGAATTAAGTGCTTGGAAAACAAGCGGCGGAGAGCTTTTGTCGTGTCTATACTTTCGGTTGAGATAGTATTTGTGCCTAGCTTATGTGTGGGCAGGGCAGGCGTGTTCTTAGCCTGACATTGGCCCAATCGGCGGTCCGCCGAACGGGTGTTGCTTGAAATCGGTAATGTGGTTTGAGGCCGGGGGCGTGATTGCCCTTCCGGTGCGTTGCGAGGCTGTGTGTGGATGTCGGTTGGCGGTTACCAGGCGGATGTGCCAGCCAGCGAAGTCTGGCGCAGGCTTGCCGAGGATCATGATGCATTTCTCATCGACGTCCGCAGTCAGGCGGAGTGGATGTTTGTCGGTGTCCCCGATCTTTCGTCGATCGGGAAGGAAGCGCTCCTGCTCGAGTGGCAGCGCTACCCCGGCATGTTGAGGAACACGGAATTTGTAACCCAGCTTCGCGGTGCGCTCGGCGGGCGCGGAGTTGGGGAGGACACGGCACTGTATTTCCTGTGCCGGTCCGGCGGTCGCAGCGGGGCGGCGGCGGCGGCGATGACGGCCGCCGGCTACCGCAACTGCTTCAATGTGGTGGATGGATTCGAGGGGCGTCTCGACGGCACTCGGCACCGCGGGGCGTTAGAAGGCTGGAAGGCTTCGGGTTTGCCTTGGGTTCAATCCTGAGCGCCCGGCGTTTGGATAACAGAGTCCCGATTACTGGGGTGTGGCTGGAGAAAGGAAGGATGATGGACTTGCGAGGACGTGGCGCCTCAGCGCGCCGTCAGGAGGTCGAAGAATTCGACCATCCGGCAGCGCATGTCGGCAGCGCCGCTCTCGAGGCGGCGGACGGAACCATCAACGGCAACGAGGGGCGGACTGTGGGCAAGGGCAGCGGCGATCATGGTGAATCCTGGGGGCGCATTGTCCAGCGTTTACGCGCCGAGTTCGGCGAAGACATCTACCGGAGCTGGTTCCGGGGCCTAGCGTTCGTCGAGCTGTCCGGCATGACCGTGGTGCTGACGGTCCCCACCCCTTTCCTGCGCATGTGGATCCGAACCAATTACGGCAACCGTCTTCTTGCGCTGTGGCGCGCGGAGAACGGTGGCATCGAGCGCATCGACATCCGGGTGCGTGGTGTGGAGACGGTTCAGCCCGGCGAGAAGCCGGCGATGCCCGCGCTGGTTCGCCGGCCCAAGGAGGAGCGCCCCGTCGAGGCCGCGAGAGCCCGGCTCGGTGCGGTTTCGGCCGCCGGAGAGAGCGCGCTGGAAAGCGCCCCGCTCGATCCGCGCTTCCAGTTCGGTTCATTCGCTGTCGGCGTCTCCAACAAGATCGCCCATGACACGGCGCTGGCCGTCGCGACGTCCGGCGCCGAAGGGTCGATGTTCAACCCGCTGTTCATTCACGGCGGTGTCGGTCGCGGCAAGACGCATCTGCTCCATGCCATCGCCTGGAAAGCCGCGGAAGCCAATCCCGGTCGCCGTATCCTCTATATGTCCGCCGACCAGTTCGTGTTCCGCTTCGTCACGGCGCTGCGCTCGGATTCGGCCATCGGCTTCAAGGAAAAGCTGCGTTCGATCGACTTGCTGCTGATCGACGATCTGCAGTTCCTTCAGGGCAAGGCGACCCATCGCGAGTTCGGCCACACCATGAACGCGCTGATCGAGGGTTGCCGCCAGGTCGTCATCGTCGCCGACCGGCCGCCTTCCGAGCTCGACGGTTTCGACGATCGGACGCGCTCGCGCCTCGGCGGCGGGCTGGTTGCCGGCATCGGCAACCAGGAGCTGCCGTTGCGACGCCAGATTCTCGAGGCCCGCGTCACCACGCTGGCCGAGCGCGGCCAGAAGATCGAGTTGCCCGCCGACGTTCTCGATTTCGTGGCGCGCAACGTCGCCTCGAACGGCCGCGAGCTCGAAGGGGCGCTCAACCGGCTGGCCGCCTATAGCTGCTTTGCCGGGTTGCCGATCACGGTCGAGCTCGCCGAACGGGCGATCCGCGATCTCGTCGCCGCCCAGGAGCGGCCGCAGATCCGCATCGAGGACATCCAGCGGGTCGTCGCCGTCCACTATCAGGTCAGCCGCTCCGATCTGGTATCCAGCCGGCGTACGCGGGCCATCGTCGTGCCGCGGCAGATCGCCATGTATCTCGCCAAGGTTCTGACGCCGCGGTCTTTGCCGGAAATCGGCCGTCGCTTCGGCAACAGGGACCACACCACGGTCCTGCACGCGGTACGCAAGATCGAAGGCCTGATCGGTCGCGACCAGTCGCTTGCCCGCGATATCGAGTCGCTGAGGCGGCGGATCGAGGATGGGGAGGGCTGAAGCCCTCCCTTTGCCTCTCCGGCTCTTGCAAAAGCCGCGCATTCTGGGCAAGTTCACTTCCCTTTCCCCGTAGGGGCATGGGGTGAACACGCCGGCCGGCTTCCCGATCGGTCGGCGAGACGACAGGATTCCTGATCATGCGTGTCACGCTCGAACGCGCCGCGTTCCTAAAGTCGCTCGGTCACGTGCACCGCGTCGTGGAACGGCGCAACACGATACCGATCCTTTCGAACGTGCTGATCCGAGGCGACGGCGCCGCGTTGCAGCTCAAGGCCACGGATCTCGATATCGAGGTGGTCGAGACGGCGGCCGCGGACGTCTCGCAATCCGGCGCCACCACCGTGCCGGCCCATGTCGTCTATGACATCGTCCGCAAGCTCCCCGACGGCGCGCAGGTCGCGCTGGAATCGGGCCCGGATTCGAGCACGATCGTCTTGTCGGCGGGCCATGCGCGCTTCTCGCTTCAGACGCTGCCGGAATCCGACTTCCCGGACATCACCGCCGGCGATTTCAGCCATCGCTTCGTCGTGGCAGCGTCGGCGCTGAAGCGGCTGATCGACAAGACCCAGTTCGCCATCTCCCAGGAGGAGACGCGCTACTATCTGAACGGCATCTATCTCCACACCGTCGACGACGGCGAGGGCCTGATGCTGCGTGCGGTGGCGACCGATGGCCATCGCCTCGCCCGTGTCCAGACCGAGGCGCCGGATGGATCCGACGGCATGCCGGGCATCATCGTGCCGCGCAAGACCGTGCAGGAGCTGCAGCGGCTTCTGGAGGACCCGGAGGAAACCGTCGGTATCGAGCTGTCGGCCAACAAGATCCGGTTCACCATCGGCCAGATTGTGCTGACCTCCAAGCTGATCGACGGCACCTTCCCCGACTACGGGCGCGTGATCCCGACCGGCAACGACAAGATCATGAAGGTGGACCGCGAGTCGTTCGCTCGCGCAGTCGACCTTGTATCGACGGTGTCGAGCGAGCGTGGCCGTGCGGTCAAGCTCGCGATCGGCGACGAGCGCCTGGTGCTGACCGTCAACAACCCCGATTCGGGCAGCGCCACCGAGGAGATTTCCGTCGGCTATTCGGCGGATGCCATCGAAATCGGCTTCAACGCCCGTTATCTGCTGGACATTACCTCGCAGCTGGAATCCGGCGAGGCCCGCTTCGAGCTGGCCGATCCCGGTTCGCCGACGCTGATCTGCGACGAGGACGACCGGTCGTCGCTCTACGTGCTGATGCCCATGCGGGTATGAGGCGCGGTCCGCATCGCGCAGGAAACGCATCGCGTTTCGGGCGAAGAACGCGCGCGGCCTGAAGCCGAGCGCCGGAGCGCCCGCCGAAACGGGCAGAAGAAAGGGCACCGGCCCTGCCGAATTCAGGTTATTCGACGTCCGGATTCTCCTTGGGCGAAGCCGATACCGGTCGGGACCGCGACCGGGTCGCGGTCGTACGGCTGACGCTTACGGACTTCCGCAACTACGCGCATCTGCGGCTCGACCTCGATCCGCGCCCCGTCGTGCTGACCGGCGCCAACGGGTCCGGCAAGACCAACCTGCTCGAGGCCGTATCCTATCTGACGGCGGGCCGCGGGATGCGCAGTGCCCAGCTCGATCGCGTGATCCGCATCGGTGCCGAGGCGTTCGCGGTCGCCGCGACGATTTCACGTCCCGTTGGTCCCGATGAGCCAGGCGAGATCGACATCGGCACCGGCTATCGGCGCGGCGAAAACGGCCGCGTCGCCCGCGTCAATCACGGGTCCGCTCCCGCCGTCGGCATACTCGCCGAACTCGTCCGCGGTCTTTGGCTCACCCCGTCGATGGACGGTCTGTTCACCGGACCGGCGTCCGACCGCCGCCGCTTCCTCGATCGTCTGGTGCTGACACTCGATCCGGGGCACGCCGCCCGTGTCGGCGACTTCGAGAAGGCGATGCGACAACGCAACCGTCTGCTCGAGGAGCCGCGTCCCGACGCGCGCTGGCTTGACGGGATCGAGCAGGCAATGGCCGAGCTCGCCGTGGCGGTCGCCACCGCGCGCGCGCAGGCGATGGCAAGGCTGACCGATGCCCTGAACGAACGCGCCGGCGGCGTCTTTCCCGATCCCGATATCGCCATCGAGGGGGAATTCGAGGCCAGCCTCGACGGCCGCGCCGCCGTCGATGTCGAAGCCGATTATCGAGCCGCGCTGCACGGTGCCCGCCGCCGCGACGCCGCGGCCGGTCGCACGCTGATCGGCCCGCACCGCTGCGATCTCGCCGTTGCCCACCGGGCCCGCAACGTACCCGCGGCGCTTGCCTCCACCGGCGAGCAGAAGGGTCTGCTGATCGCCCTGATCCTCGCCCATGCGCGACTGGTGCGGCAGGCCTCCGGTGGTGTCGCTCCGCTGCTTCTCCTCGACGAGGTCGCCGCCCATCTCGACGACATGCGGCGCGCCGCCTTGTACGCCGAGATTCTTGCGCTCGGCTCGCAGGCCTGGATGACGGGCACCGATCGCGCCCTGTTCGCCGATATTGCTGCCGATTCCCAGGGGTTTGAGGTCGCCAACGGCGCATTGTCGGCCATCTAGCCGCGATACCTGCCATATGCCGCTGGCCCTCGTCGCGTGCCGGCCGATGGCGTCAACGACGGGGCGGCCCATTATTCGGTTCCCGGCCGGGGCGGGATCGCCCCGTTGGTCATGGGTCTCGCGATCTTGGCTGCGGCAACGCCGCGCTTCTCCGGCGGCGGTTTTTCCTGTAGCAAGGCCACCATGGACTGGACGAGCCTCCTGACCTTCGCCGCGGTGCTTGCGCTTGCCGCGGCCATTCCCGGGCCCGGCGTCGCCGCCGTGATCGCCCGCGCCCTCGGCGCTGGCTTTCGTCCGACCGTTCCGATGGTCCTCGGTCTGATCGTCGGCGATCTCGTCTATCTGTCCGCTGCCGCCCTCGGCCTCGGCGTAATCGCGGCGACCTTCGGCGGCCTGTTCACGCTGATCCGCTGGGTGGGGGCGGCCTATCTGGTCTATCTGGCGATCCGACTGTTTCTCGCCCGTCCGGAAGCCGGGGCGCTGCCGGTTCGCGGCGGACGGCGCACCGGGGCTTTCCTCGCCGGCCTGTTCGTTACGCTCGGCAACCCCAAGGTGATCCTGTTCTACCTCGCCCTGTTGCCGACGATTATCGATCTCGGTGGACTGACGGCGCTCGGTTTCGCCGAGATGTCGGCGGTCGTGGCGTTGGTGTTGCTCGGTGTTATCGGCGGTTACGCGGCGCTGGCCGCCCGCGCCCGGCTGCTGTTCGAAAGCCCCGCCGCCCGCCGTATCCTCAACCGGGTCGCCGGTATCACCATGATGGGCGCGGCAGCCGCGATCGCGACCCGGTCGTGACCGGTCCGTGGGTTTGCCGAAAGCGGCCTGGAACCCCATATACACACGACGGAATTTCATCCTGCGGGGCTCGGCAAACAGGCCCCTGAAATGCTAGGATGTCATTGATTCTAAATTACCTTCCGGTGCGCCTCGAGGCCGAGACCGGCTGAAGCGCGGCGCCCCGAACAGGAACACGGAACGAAGTATGCAGGAAAACGAGCCCGGAACCGAGCCTGGTTCCGAATACGGCGCAGAATCCATCAAGGTCCTCAAGGGCTTGGACGCTGTCCGCAAGCGTCCCGGCATGTATATCGGCGACACCGATGACGGGTCCGGCCTGCATCACATGATCTACGAGGCCGTCGACAACGCCATCGACGAGGCGTTGGCGGGCCATTGCGACCGCGTCGACGTGATCCTCAATCCGGACGGATCGGCGACGATCCGCGACAATGGCCGCGGCATTCCGACCGAGATGCACGAGGAAGGCGTTTCCGCAGCGGAAGTCATCATGACCCAGCTGCACGCCGGCGGTAAGTTCGACCAGAATTCCTACAAGGTCTCGGGCGGCCTGCATGGCGTCGGCGTTTCCGTCGTCAACGCCCTGTCGTCGAAGCTGACTCTGCGCATCTGGCGCGGCGGCAAGGAGCACGTGATGGTGTTCCGCGACGGCACCGCCGAGGCGCCGCTGGCCGTGGTCGGCGATTCCGGCGGCAAGAGCGGCACCGAGGTCACCTTCCTGCCGAGCCCGGCCACCTTCACGATGACCGAGTTCGACTGGCACACGCTCGAGCACCGCCTGCGCGAGCTCGCTTTCCTCAATTCCGGCGTCACCGTCGCGCTCGTCGATGATCGCGGCGTCGAGTCGAAGCGCGAGGAGATGTACTACGAAGGCGGCATCGAGGAATTCGTGCGCTGGCTCGATCGCGCCAAGTCGCCGCTCATCGGGGCGCCGATCGTCGTCCGCGGCGAGCGCGACGGGATCGTGGCGGAAGCGGCCATGTGGTGGAACGACAGCTACCACGAGAACGTGCTGTGCTTCACCAACAACATCCCGCAGCGCGACGGCGGCACGCATCTGGCCGGCCTGCGCGCCGGGCTGACGCGCCAGGTCACGGGCTATGCGGACTCCTCCGGGCTGTTGCGCAAGGAGAAGGTTTCGCCGACCGGCGACGATTGCCGCGAAGGCCTGACCTGTGTCTTGTCGGTGAAGGTTCCCGATCCGAAGTTCTCGAGCCAGACCAAGGACAAGCTGGTCTCCTCCGAGGTCCGCCCGGTCGTCGAGAACGTCATCAACGAGGCCCTGGGCACCTGGTTCGAGGAACATCCCGCCGAAGCCAAGACGATCGTTTCCAAGGTGGTCGAGGCGGCCGCCGCTCGCGAGGCCGCGCGCAAGGCGCGCGAGCTGACCCGCCGCAAGGGCGCGCTCGAGATCGCCAACCTGCCCGGCAAGCTCGCCGATTGCCAGGAGCGCGATCCGGCGAAGTCCGAGCTGTTCATCGTCGAGGGTGACTCGGCAGGCGGCTCCGCCAAACAGGGCCGCAACCGTGCCAACCAGGCGGTGCTGCCCCTGCGCGGCAAGATCCTCAATGTCGAGCGTGCCCGCTTCGACAAGATGCTGTCGTCCGACCAGGTCGGCATGTTGATCACCGCGCTCGGAACCGGCATCGGCGAGGACTTCAACATCGCCAAGCTGCGCTACCATAAGATCATCATCATGACGGACGCCGATGTCGACGGCGCCCATATCCGTACGCTGCTGCTGACCTTCTTCTACCGGCAGATGCCGCAGATCATCGAGAACGGTCACCTGTATATCGCTCAGCCGCCGCTCTACAAGGTCAAGCGTGGCCAGTCCGAGCAATACCTGAAGGACGAGCGCGCCCTCGAGGACTATCTCATCGGCAGCGGCCTGGACGACGCCTCGCTGACGCTGGCGAGCGGAGAAGTGCGGTCGGGCGCGGATCTGCGCGCCGCGGTCGACGAGGCGCGTTCGCTCGCCAAGACTGTCGAGGGACTGCACGGTCGCTATCACCGCACGACGGTCGAACAGGCCGCCATCGCCGGCCTCCTCAATGCCGAGACGGCGAAGTCGGAGGAAGAGCGCCAGCAAGCCGCGGCCTATGTCGCGCGCCGGCTCGACCTTCTCTCCGACGAGACCGAGCAGGGGTGGGTCGGCATTCCGACCGAGGATGGCGGCTATCGCTTCGAACGCGAGGTTCGCGGTGTCAAGGAAGCCTCCTTCATCGACCCGGCGCTCCTGAATTCGGCCGACGCCCGAAGGCTCGACGCCCACACCGGCTTCCTGCAGGAGGTGTTCGGCAAGGCGGCCGTCTTCCGCCGCAAGGACGCCGAGAGCGAGATCCGCGGGCCTACGGCGCTGTTCAAGGCAATTACGACGGCCGGCTCGAAGGGGCTCGCCCTGCAGCGCTACAAGGGCCTCGGCGAGATGAATCCCGGTCAGCTCTGGGAGACGACGCTCGACGTCAACGCCCGTACGCTCCTGCAGGTCAAGGTGCGCGAGGCGACGGACGCGGACGAAATCTTCACCGAGCTGATGGGCGACGTCGTCGAGCCGCGCAAGCGCTTCATCCAGGAAAATGCGCTGAACGTGTCGAACCTGGACGTGTAGTCCGATGCGGGGGGCGGGCCCATGATCGCCGCCCTCACCGTCCTGCTCGCCTGCCAGCTCGCCGGCGAGGTCCTGGTCCGGTTGACGGACCTGCCCGTTCCGGGCCCTGTGCTGGGGCTAGTGATCCTTTTGATCGGTATCGGCGCCACGGGCCGGATTCCGCAGGACTTGCGGGAAACGGCGACCGGGCTGCTGACGCACCTCTCGCTTCTGTTCGTGCCGGCCGGCGTCGGCGTCATGCTGCATTTCGAGCGCATCGGTACGGAATGGCTGGCGCTTCTTGCCGCTCTCCTGCTGTCGACCTGGGCGACGATCGCCGTCTCCGCACTGGTTTTCGTCGGGGTCACGAGGATGGTCGGCGGCGCCGAAACCGACGACCCCGACGGCGAGGGCACCCGATGACCGGGCCTCTCGGCGACGTCTGGGTCTATCTGTCCGCGACCCCGCTCCTCTGGCTGACGGCGACGCTTGTCGCCTATCTGATTGGCTTCACCCTGTTCGGGCGGCTCGGGCGCAATCCGGTGGTACAGCCCGTCGCCGTCGCCATCGTCCTTCTCGTTGCGGTGCTGCTGGTCAGCGGAACGTCCTACGACGTCTATTTCGACGGCGCCCAGTTCGTGCACTTCCTGCTCGGCCCCGCGACGGTGGCACTGGCCGTGCCCCTGTTTTCGCAATGGAAACGCGTGAAGCGCGCCGTCCTGCCGATGGCGGCCGCCCTCCTGGCCGGTTCGCTCACGGCTGTCGTCAGTGCGGTCGGCATCGCGGCGATGCTGGGCGCCAGTCGCGAAAGCGTGCTGTCGCTGGCGCCGAAATCGGTGACGACGCCGATCGCCATGGGCATCGCCGAGAAAATCGGCGGTCTGCCGTCGCTGACCGCCGTGCTCGTCATCCTGACCGGGATCATCGGCGCGATGACCGCGACGCCGCTGCTCAATCTGTTGGGACTGAAGGACTACGCCGCGCGCGGCTTCGCTGTCGGCGTCGCCTCGCACGGGATCGGCACGGCGCGCGCCTTCCAGGTCAGCGAACTCGCCGGCGCCTTCGCCGGCATCGCCATGGGCCTCAACGCGCTGGCGACGGCGGTGATCGTGCCGCTGCTGGTCCGCCTGTTCGGCTGACACCTACGCCTCGAAGAACTGGGTCTCGTTCTCGCCCTGCAGGATGATGTCCCAGTGATAGTGGCCGTCGCCCTTGTTTTTGGCGATCAAACTGTGCCGCGCCGCCGCGTCCTCGATCGCGTTGAGGAGCGGATCGGTGTCGTTGAGCGGTTCGCCTTCCAGATAAATCCGGGTGACGAGCTGCTTCAGCAATCCGCGGGCGTAGACCTGCACCAGGATATGCGGGGCCTGCAGCGCATTGCCGAGGCCTGATACGGGTCCCGGCCTCACCGTTCGGAAATGGAAGCGGCCTTCGGGATCGGTGGCCACCCGGCCGAAGCCCTGGAAACCGGGATCGATCGGCTTGTCCTGATCGTCTTCGGGATGGTCGTACTTACCTGCCGCGTTGGCCTGCCAGATCTCGATCATGCAGTCCGGCACGGGCTGGCCGTCCCCGTCCAGGACGTGGCCCTCGATGACGATGCGCTCGCCCTCGGACTCGGTGCCGGCCAGATCGTCGATCTCGTACGTGTCGGTCAGGCCGAAATGGAAGAACGGTCCGACCGTCTGCGACGGTGTCGTCTTCGACATGGTCAGTCCTCCATCGGGATGGCTTCGCGGCCGCGAAGCACGATGTCGAACTTGAACGCGAGCGCCCATTCCGGCTGGGTGGCGTCGAGGTCGAAGCTCGAGATCATCCGTTGCCGCGCCCGTTCGTCGGTAACCGAATTGAAGATCGGGTCGAACGGGAACAGCGGGTCGCCGGGAAAGTACATCTGTGTCACCAGACGCTGCATGAAGCTCGCCCCGAACAGCGAGAAATGGATGTGCGCCGGTCGCCAGGCGTTGTGGTGGTTGCGCCAGGGATAGGCGCCTGGCTTGACCGTGACGAAGCGGTAGTTGCCGTCGTTGTCGGTCACGCAGCGGCCCGCGCCGGTGAAGTTCGGATCGATCGGGGCGGGATGCTGGTCGCGCTGGTGGATATAGCGCCCGGCGGCATTGGCCTGCCAGATCTCGACCAGGCTGTTGCGCACCGGGCGGCCGTCCTCGTCGAGGACGCGTCCGTGCACGATGATCCGTTCGCCGAGCGGCTCGCCGCCGTGCTGGCGGGTGAGGTCGGCCTCCTCCGGCCTGACGCCCTCGTGGCCGTAGACCGGGCCGGTGATCTCGCTCAGCGTGTGCGGCAGGATCATCAGCGGCCGCTTCGGCACGCGCAGCGGGTTCGACCGATAGTCCGGAAATGGATGCGCGGGTGCGCTGTCCGGCGTGATGAGGCGGTATCCTGGTGCGTCGCTCATCGGTTGGTGCTCCTCCTCGTTGCGGCCGATATCGTTCCCCTGCGATATCGGGCCGGGCGCCTGTCAGGCGGCGTGGGCGCGGCGCGTGCGCTCCTGAAGCGCGCGCAGCGTTTCCAGTTCCTCTGCCGTCGGGGCGGGCGTTTCGACGGTCGTCTCCGCAAAGCGGATCGGCCAGCCGCACGCCTCTGAAATCCGGTCCCTGGCGACGCCCGGATGGATCGAGACGACGGTCAGTTCCTTCGTCTCCGGGTCGGGTTCCAGGATGCACATGTCGGTGATCACCTTGGTCGGGCCCTTTGTTTTCAGGCCCAGGCGCCGGCGATGGTCGCCGCCCTCGCCGTGGCCCATCGAGGTGATGAACGCGAGGTGGTCGACGAAGCCGCGCGGAGACAGCGCCATGGTGATGAAGATCTCGCCGCAGTGCCCGGCGATCTCTGGCGCCCCGCCGCCGCCGGGCAGGCGAACCTTCGGCGTGTCGTAGGGCCCGACGACGGTCGTGTTCAGGTTGGCGAAACGGTCGATCTGCGCGCCGCCCAGGAAGCCGAGCGTGATGTGGCCGCCCTGCAGCCAGTAGCGGAACATCTCCGGCACGGAGACCGTCGTCAGCGCGGTGTCGCACAGTTCGCCGTCGCCAATCGACAGCGGCAGCACATCCGGCCGGGTGCCGATCGTGCCGGATTCGTAGATCAGCGTGATGTTCGGGGCATGCGTCAGCCGCGCGAGGTTGCAGGCTGCCGACGGTGCGCCGATCCCCACGAAGCAGACGTCCTCGTTCCTGAGAGGCCGCGCCGCAGCGATCGTCATCATCTCGTTCGCGGTATGATCCATCGTTCAGGCTCCCCGTGCCGTGGATCCGTCGCCCGCGTAGCGGGCATAGGCCTCGGGCCCCTTGTCGAGAACGTTGTCCTTCATCCAGGCAAGGAATGTATCGCGATCGCGCGCGATCGGGTCCCATGCCTTGTAGTACGCATTGTCGCGCTTGTAGTAGCCGTGCGCATAGGACGGATGGGCGCCGCCCGGCACTTCGGCGATCGCCGTGACCGCCCAACGCGGCAGGATCACGGAATTGGGCGAGATATCGCCGAAATCATCGACGACTTCTTCGACCGTGATCACCGAACGCTTCGCCGCCAGAACGGCTTCCTTCTGCACCCCGACGATGCCCGCGAACAGGACGTTGCCGTCCCGATCGGCCTTCAGCGCGTGGACGATGGCGACATCGGGCCGGATCGCGGGAACGGTCGCGAGCTCCTCGCCGGTATAGGGGCAGGTGACATGCCGGATCGTCGGATTCACCTTCGGCAGGTCGGTGCCGACATAGCCGCGGAACACCGCGAACGGCAGGTTCGCCGCCCCCGCGTCATAGGCGTTCGCCATCGCCGCGTGGCTGTGCTCCTCGATCTGCAGCCGATGCGGCCAGCCGTTCTCCACCGCGTCGCGCAGGCGATGCAGCGAGCCAACGCCGGGATTGCCGCCCCAGGAGAAGACCAGTTTGTCGGCGCATCCCATTCCGATCAGCTGGTCGTAGATCAGGTCCGGCGTCATCCGGTACAGCGTCAGGTGCTTGCGACCCTGCCTGATGATCTCGTGTCCCGCCGCATGGGGGATGAGATGGGTGAAGCCTTCCATCGCGACGCTGTCGCCGTCACGAACGTTTTTTTCTATCGCCTCGGACAGAGACGTGATCTCAGCCACGGATTTTCCTTCGCATTTTCCAGCCGACATAGCCAAGATGATTTGAGCTCCCAACTCCCCGTTGCGTCAACGGCTCGGTTCGCATATCGATAATATGTTCGTCATCCGAACTTATGGGAGGCGCTATGGCCGTCCGCGACGAAACCGTTCAGTCCCTCGTGCGGGGGATCGCCGTTATCCGCAGCTTCGATGCCGGTCATCGCCATCAGACGATAACCGATGTCGCCGCCCGCACCGGCCTGACGCGCGCCGCCGCCCGCCGGTTCCTGATCACCTTGTGCGAGACGGGCCTCGCCAGGAGCGACGGCAAGAATTACGAACTCACGCCGGCGATCCTGGAGCTGGCGCAATCCTATGTCTCGTCTGCGAGTGAGCTGGAGATCGTGCAGGACGTGCTTCGCGGCCTGTCGGAGCAGTTCGACGAATCCGCATCCGCCGCGATGATGGACGGCACGGACATCATCTATGTCGCCCGCGCGCCGGCTCGCCACCGGATCATGACCATCGGCCTGGGACTGGGCACGCGCCTGCCGGCCCACGCCACGTCGATGGGCCAGGCGCTTCTGTCGCTGATGCAGCCGCGCGAACTGGAGATCTACCTGAGCAAGGCCAAGCTTACGCCGCTCACGCCGTACACCCTGACCACGCGGACCTCTCTGCGCCAGCGCATCGACGAGGTACAGGACCGGGGCTATGCCATCGTATCGGAAGAGCTGGAACTCGGTCTGCGCTCGATCTCGGTGCCGGTCAGGAACCGCAACGCCCGCTCCAACATCGCCATCAACATCTCCGCGCAGGCCGCCCGCGTCTCCGCCGACGACATGGTCGAACGCTTCCTTCCCGCCCTGCAACGGGCGGTCCGGCACATCGAAATCGCTATGGACAGCCGCTGAGAGGCGGACGGACCGACTTTAGGCTTGCAAGGACGGTCCGGCGATTTCCCGGGTGACCGAACGGCCGGGGGCTACTTGCCCCGCCCCATCATCATGCCGACGACGAAGGCGCCGAGCACCAGTTCGTAGCCCTTCGCGTCCTTGCCGAAAATCGCGCCGACCGCCTCGGCTTCCGCCGCCAGTCGCGCGATGTCGTCGTTGGCATTGCGGCTTGACGCGCTTGCTGCCGCGCGACCCTGATCCGAGGTGCGCGCCGGACGGCCATGCCCGTGCGAACCGCCGGAAACCGCGATCAGGAGGGCGATCAGCATCAGGATCAGCGTGACTCCTGCGACGATCAGGGCGGCGATATAGGGTGCCGTCTGGGTGCGCAGCCACAAATAGAATGCGAGTTCCGCGAAGACGATGACGCCGGCGAACAGGATCAGGGCGATCCCGAGGAAGACGGCGCGCCGGACGGCATCGCGCACCACGGGACGGGCGGCATCGGCGGCCATGTCCACGGCCGTCGATGTCGCCATCCTGACCAGACTGGCGATCGGCACTAGTTCCGGCCCCGCGAGGCCATGCCGATCAGGAAGCCGAGGCCGACCGCGATCAGGACGGCCGTCAGCGGATTGCGATTGATCGTGCTCTCCAGCTCGTGGCCGATCGCGCTGGCGCGTTCGCCGGCGTGGCGAACGCTATCGTGGCCGCGCGCGCTGAGATCCTCGGCAAGCGTGTTGACCCGGCGAGACAGCTCGTCGATCTCGTTGAGAATGCGATCCCGGCCTTCACCGGCACCGGCCCTGGCGAGGTCGCCGGCGGCGGAATTGATCTCGGATAGATCCTCGCGCAGCCGCGCGAGCCGGTCGGTAAGCCGTTCCCAGTTCTCGGCGACCGATTCGTTCGAAGCTGATTTGTTGCCGGCGCTGGCCTTCTGGGCACTCATGACGAAACTCCCTTGTTCCTTGCCGCTGCATTGGCGTTGATTATAGCCGAACGGACCTAAATTACTCCTATGCCCATTTACTCATGTGCCCCGCGCGCGAGCTCTCAGGTACGGAGTCGGGCAGGACCACTCGGCCGGGCGGACGTGCGCGCGACCGCCCGGACAACGCGACCTGCGGCCGAAAGTTCCCGAATCCCGCCGCCGTGACCCGTGGATTATCCTAGAACCCGACCCTATCGGCGCCCTTTAGATCCAACATGGCGCGCGCATCTTCGGGCGTGGCGATCTGAAGCGACAGATCCTCCATGATGCGGCGGATCTTGGCGACCTGCGCGGCGTTGGTCTCGGCGAGCGTGCCCTTGCCGAGATAGATCGAGTCCTCGAGACCGACGCGGACATTGGCGCCCATCGTTGCGGCCATCGAGCAGAACGGCATCTGGTTGCGGCCCGCCGCCAGGATCGACCAGCACCACTCGTCGCCGAACAGCTTGTCGGCGATCCGGCGCATATGCATCACGTTCTCCGGATCCGCGCCGATGCCGCCGAGGATGCCGAAGATCGTCTGCACGAAGAGCGGCGGCTTGACGAGCTTGCGGTCGAGGAAGTGGGCGAGATTGTAGAGGTGGCCGACATCGTAGCACTCGAACTCGAAGCGGGTGCCGTGGGCGTCGCCGAGCTCCTTCAGGATGTATTCGATGTCCTTGAAGGTGTTGCGGAAAATGTAGTCGCGCGAGTTCTCGAGATGCTGCCGCTCCCAGGCGTGCTCGAAGTCGGGATAGCGGTCGAGCATGGGATACAGGCCGAAATTCATCGACCCCATGTTGAGCGAGCACATTTCGGGCCTGGCGCGCAGGGGCGCGGCGAGGCGCTCCTGGACGGTCATGCCGTGGCCGCCGCCGGTCGTGATGTTGATCACCGCGTTGGTGGACTGCTTGATGCGCGGCAGAAACTGCATGAACACGTCGGGATCCGGCGTCGGCTTGCCGTCCTGCGGATCGCGCGCATGCAGGTGGATGATCGAGGCGCCGGCCTCCGCCGCGCCGATCGAGGCCTCGGCGATCTCGCCGGGCGTGATCGGCAGGTGCGGCGTCATCGTCGGCGTGTGGATCGAGCCGGTGACGGCGCAGGTGATGATCACTTTGTCCTGCTTCTTCATGCTTCCTCCCAAAGCAGCCGGTGCGCGGTGCCGGCTATGACGACAGCCTCTCCAGATCCTCCAGCAGTGGCTTGATCTGGTCGTCCGGCAGCGCCCTGAGCGGCGGCCGCACCGCGCGCCACGAGGGCGCGCCGTAGCGATCCGCCAGCACGGCCTTGATCGCCGCGATCAGCGGTCGCGCCTCGACGGTCTTGCGATAGCCGACGATTTCCGCGTGGCGGTCGTCGGCGCGCCCGGGATCGGTTTCGTCGATGACGGCGCGGATCGCCCTGGCGTTGAGATTGCCGGTCGCGGTGATGCAGCCCGCCCCGCCCTTCCGCAGGCCCGGCAGCAGGAAGGTCTCCGATCCCGGATAGATGTCGAGGTCGGGGCAGGCCGCAAGCAGCGCCTCGGTGTTGGCGAAGTCGCCCGAGGAATCCTTGACCCCGACGATGATGCCAGGGAAGGCATCGGCCAGCCGGCGCACCAGCGGCACCGGAAAGCCGACCTGGGCGACCGGCGGGATGTGGTAGAGGATGATGCGCGGACCAAGGGGCTTCAGCTCTTCGACCAGCCAGGCCATCGCGTCGAAGACGCCGTCCTCGCTGACCGCCTTGTAATAGTAGGGCGGCAGCGTCATCACCGTTTCGCAGCCCTGCTCGAAGGCGTGGCGCGACAGCGCGATCGCCTCCGTCACCGCCGGGCAGCCCGTACCCGGCATGATCCTGTCCGCGGGGATGCCCGCCGCGATCAGCCCTTCCAGCGTCGCCATCCGTTCGGGCGCCGAGAACGAGGTGGCCTCGCCGGTCGTGCCGAACAGGGCGATGGCGTCGGCGCCGTCGGCCAGCAAAGCATGGCAGTGGGCGGCGAGCCGTTCCAGATCGATCCGCCTGTCGGCGTCGATGGGGGTGGCGGCGGGGACGAGCAGCTTGGCCATTGTGCGCTCCGGTTCACGTGGTCGGCGCTTCCGAATTCCGGCCCGTGTATACACCGGCAGCGGCGCCGCGTGGAGTATGGAAACGGCAGCGTCCGGCAAAATCGTTTGTTCGCAAACCGAATTGACGCGGGCGGGCCGGTTTCATAAGCGTGTCGGGCAACGCCTCGCGGAACCGAGCGGAGTCCTCGGCCGCCGCCCCCACGCCGGACCGATCTGGAGACCGTCATGCGTATCGTCAGTTTCTCGACCGGTGGACGGATGTCCTGGGGCGCCGTCGTCGATGGCGGCATCGTCGACCTCGCCGCGCGGCTTTCGGCGTTTCCCACGGTTCGTGCGCTGCTCGAGGCCGACGGCCTCGACAAGGCCCGCGCCGCTCTCGAGGGCGCCTCGCCGGATCTGGCGCTCGACGCGGTCACGCTGCTGCCGCCCGTCACCGATCCCGAGAAGATCCTCTGCATCGGCGTCAACTACGCCAATCGCAACGCCGAGTACAAGGACGGGTCGGAGGAGAAGTCCTATCCGAGCATGTTCGTGCGTTTTCCCAGTTCGTTCGTCGGCCACGGCACGCCGATCGAGCGTCCCCCGGTCTCCGATCAGCTCGACTACGAGGGTGAGATCGTGCTGGTGATCGGCAAGGCGGGGCGCCGCATCCCTGCCGATCGGGCGCTCTCCCATGTCGCCGGCGTGACGCTTGCCAATGAAGGCACGATCCGCGACTGGACGCGCCACGCCAAGTTCAACGTCACCCAGGGCAAGAACTTCGACCGCACCGGTGCGATCGGCCCGTGGATGGTGACGTCTGACGAGGTCGATCTGTCCGCGCCCCTGCACGTCACCACGACGGTCAACGGCGAACTGCGTCAGGACGATACCACCGCCAACATGATGTATTCGTTCGCCCGCCTGATCGAATACATCACCACGTTCGCCACGCTGAAGCCCGGCGACATGATCCTGACGGGCACGCCGACCGGCGCTGGCGCCCGCTTCGATCCGCCGCGCTGGCTCGTGCCCGGCGACGTCGTCGATGTGGCCGTTCCCGAGATCGGCACGCTGTCGAATTCCGTGATCGACGAGCCCCGGTGACACGGTCCGCAGCCGGTACAGTCCAATGACGTTCAGGTCCGACACGATCGCGCTTACGGCCCTGCTCGGCCTGCTCACCGCGCTGGGCCCGCTGTCGACCGACATGTATCTGCCGTCGCTGCCGTCGCTGACGGCCGAGCTCGGCTCGACGCCGACGGAAGGGCAGCTCACCCTGTCGGCCTTCCTGATCGGCTTCGCCTCGACGCAGATCTTCTACGGCCCGTTGTCCGACCGCTACGGCCGCCGACCGGCGCTCCTCGTCGGGCTGTCGATCTTCGTCCTCGCCACCGTTCTCTGCGCGATCGCCCAGTCGATGCCGCTGTTGATTGCCGCCCGTTTCGTCCAGGCGCTCGGCGCCTCCGGTCCGATCGTGCTTGCCCGCGCGATTGCCCGCGACCTCTATTCGGGCCGCCGTGCCGGCCAGGAGCTGGCGATGATGGCCTCGATCATGGGCATTGTCCCGACCGTCGCGCCGGCGATCGGCGGCGTGCTCGAGATCACCTTCGGCTGGCGCTCGACCTTCATCGTGGCGGCCGCGATCGGCCTTATCCTGTTCGCCGCCGTTGCCCTGCGCCTGCCGGAGACGCGACCCGACAGCGGCGCGCCGTCGACGCCACTCGGGATGATCCGCATCTTCGGCCGACTGATCCGCGATGCGCGCTTCGTCGTCTATGTCTCGCTGGTCTGCCTGAGCTACGGCTGCATCTTCGTCTTCATTTCGGTGTCGTCCTTCATCCTGCAGGGCCTCTACGGCCTGTCGCCGATAGGGTTCGGCATCTCCTTCGGCCTGTGCAGTCTGGGCTATATCGGCGGCACGCTCGCCGGCCGTCACGTCACGGGCCGTTTCGGCATCGACGCCGGCATCGCCGTCGGCATCACCCTGATGGCGCTCGGCGGCGTTGCCACACTCGCGGTCGTGATTGCCGATGTCGGTGGGGTCTATTCGGTCGTCGGCATGTCGACTGTCGTGTTCGCCGGTGTCGGCGCCGCGCTTGCCCAGTCGATGGCCGGCGCGCTGATGCCGTTTCCGGGCAATGCCGGCGCGGCATCCTCGCTGATGGGAGTCTGCCAGATGACCTTTTCCGCGCTCGCCGGCGTGCTCGTCACCGGCATCCTGGACGCCGGGTTGTTTGCCAACCAGGCGATGCCGCTCGCCGTTTCCCTGGCCGTGCTCGGCCTTGCCGCGGCGGCCGTGTTTCTGGGCGGCTGGAAGGTCCGCGCGGCCGCGCGCTCCGGCGAGTAGCCGGTCCGGCTATCCGCCGAACAGTTTCTTGAAGAAGCCGTTCTGGCCGAACAGGCCGCCGCCCCCGTTCTGCTGGGGCGCTTGCGCCTGCACCGGCCGGCTCGGATCGTAGGCCGGGCTTTGCGGAGCCGGATTGCCCTGCAGCCACGGCAGCGTCTCGTCGACGGCGAACTGCGTGCCGGTGCCGGGAATGTACTCGCCGGGCAGGTCGGCCATGGCGAGCCCTTCATGCGCATCGGCCATGAAATCGTGCCAGACCGTTGCCGGCAGGCTGCCGCCGGTCACCCTCTTGGTCGGCTTGCCGTCGTCGTTGCCGAGCCAGACGCCGGTGACCAGGTAGGCGGTGTAGCCGATGAACCAGGCGTTCTTGTATTCCTGGCTGGTGCCGGTCTTGCCGGCCGCCGGCCAGGCATCGAATCCCGCGCGCCGGCCGGTCCCGTTCTCGACGGTCTGCTTCAGCATGTAGTTCATGGCGCCGACCGTCTCCGACGACAGGACCTGGCCGGGGCCGTCGCCGCTGCGCTCATAGAGGACCTTGCCGTCGGCGGTGCGGATGCGGCGGATCACGTAGGGCACCGCGCCGTAGCCGCCCGAGGCGAGCGGCACATAGGCGCTGACCAGCTCCAGCGGCGTGACGTCCGAGGTGCCGAGCGCAATCGACATGTTCTCCGGAATGTCCGAGCCGATGCCCATCCTGTGGGCGACGTCGATGACCTTGTCGACCCCGACCTCCGACGTCAGCCTGACGGCGACCGTGTTAATCGAGTCCTTGAGAGCCTCGGTGAGCGTGATCGGGCCGCGATACTTGCCGTTGTAGTTGCCCGGAGACCAGTTGCCGAACGAAACCGGTCCGTCGGTTCGCAACGTGTCGGGCGAGAGGCCGGCCTCGATCGCGGCGGCATAGACGAACGTCTTGAACGAGGAACCGGACTGGCGCTTCGCTTTCACCGCGCGGTTGAACTGGCTTTTCGCGTAGTTGCGGCCGCCGACTATGGCGCGTACGGCGCCGCTCGTGTCCATGGCGACGAGCGCACCCTCCGAGACGCCCTTCTCCTTGCCCTGCTCGTCGATCACCTTGACGAGCGCGGCCTCGGCGGCCTCCTGCATGCGCATGTCGATGGTGGTGTCGACCACGACGTCCTCGCGCAGCTCGCCGATGAACGAGGGCACCTGTTCCCATATCCAGTCGGCGACGTAGCCGGCGGATTCGCCCGGCGTGCGCGGCTTCACCTCGGCCGGACTGATCAGCGCGAGCTTGGCTTCGTCGTCGGTGAGGTAGCCGGCCTCGACCATGGCGCTCAGCACCGTCTGGGCCCGTTGTTCGGCAAGATCGGGATTGCTTGTCGGCGCATATCTCGATGGCGCCTTGAGCAGGCCGGCAATGGTCGCGGCCTCGGAAACCGTCACTTCGCGCGCCGATTTGCCGTAGTAGGTCCGCGCTGCTGCCTCCACGCCGGTGGCGCCGGCCCCGAGATAGACGCGGTTCAGGTACATCTCCAGGATCTGGTCCTTCGAGAACTTGTGCTCGAGCCACAGCGCCAGCAGCACTTCCTGCACCTTGCGGCGGATGGTGCGCTCGGGCTTAAGGAACAGGTTCTTGGCGAGCTGCTGCGTCAGCGTCGAGCCGCCCTGCACCACGCCGCCGGCGGTGAAATTGGTGACGGCCGCGCGGGCAAGCCCGATCGGGTCCACGCCGAAATGGGAATAGAAGCGGCGGTCCTCGATCGCCATCACCGCCTGCGGCAGATAAGGCGGCAGTTCGAACAGGCGCACCGCCTCGCCGCCGGTCTCGCCGCGATTGCCCAGAACCGTGCCGTCGGCGGCGACCACCATGACATTGGCCGGGCGGTCGGGCACTGCCAGTTCCTCTGGCGGCGGCAGGGTCATCGCGAAATAGCCGACGACGCCCATCACGGCGATCAGACCCCAGACGCCAAGCACCGCGGTCCAGTAGGCCATCCGGCCGATCGTGCGGCCGATGCCGCCGCGGGCCGTGGCGCGCTTGGTCTTTTTGGCCTTGCGCGGCTTGGCGCGGCGGGTGGATGCCGGAGCCTTCCCGGATTTTCTCGACGATTTCGACTTCGACCGATGGGTCGGTCCACCGGGCCGGTCTTCGGGGCTCAGTCTGAGGTCGTAGGGGCTCATGCGCGTCCTGTCGATCGCGCCCCGACGGGCACGGCAGTTCAGTAGGTTCGAGTACGCCCGATACCCGTTCGCTTTTCAGAGGGAACGGTATGGTGCGGGTGCGGCCGGCCGAAACGCACTACCGAACAACGGCCGGCTGCATCCGCACGCAAATGGCAAGCTAATTTCGGCCGCTTAAGGGCGAGTTAAGGTTGAGAAAATGGCAATCCGTCTTTGAACCGGGATGCGTGGCACCGCGGCAACAGTGCCTGAAACCCCAGGGATCACGGGAATTTCACCATGCCGGGATGGCCCGGGCGAAGATCGCGTGAGACACTGCAGCGGGTACCGGGCCAACCGACAGGGAGCGCGCGATGTTCGCCCTGGGTTCCGTCGCGAAGGGTTTCGCCGCGTCCGTGATTCTGTCGGGCGCCGTATCCGGCGCGCTCGCTCAGGAGGTGGAGCCCGAACGTTGCCCGCGCCTGATCGCCTTCGAGGCGCTGCCGGTCGTTCCCGCCGCGTTCCGGCTGGCGCAGGGCGCCGAGCAGGGCGAGAGCACGGTGCGGCTCACCTATGTCGGTCATTCCACGTTCTTCATCGAAAGCCCGGCCGGCGTGACCATTGCCACGGATTACAACGACGGCGTGCGTCCGCCGGTGACCCCGCGCATCGCCACCATGAACATCGCCCATTCCTCGCACCGCTCCTACAGTCCCGATCCGGGCATCGAATATCTGCTGCCCGGCTGGGGCCAGGGCGGCGAGCCGGCGAAGTGGGAGCTGACCGTCGACGACGTCTGGCTCAGGAACGTCACCACCAATATCCGCGGCGGCGCGGCGGGCGTCACCCGCGACGCCAATTCCATGTTCGTCTTCGAGGTGGCGGGCCTGTGCATCCTGCATCTAGGTCATCTCCATCACGTGCTGACCAACGACCACTTGAAGGCGCTCGGCCGTATCGACGTGGTGCTCGCCCCGGTCGACGGCAGCTATACCCTCGATGTGGAGGGCATGATCGAGACCCTGCAGAAGCTGCAGGTGCCGCTGGTGATCCCGATGCACTATTTCGGGTCGACGACACTCAATCGTTTCCTCACCCGCATGGGCGACCACTACGAGGTGGTGCTGAGCGACACCCCGTCCGTCACGCTGTCTCGCGATTCCCTGCCGGTGCAGCCGACCGTGCTGGTGCTGCCCGGATTCTGAACCGGCCCGCGGAAGATCGCAAACGCTTGGTAACCCGGCACCGGTAAAGTCCGGGCGAACAGGCGGACTCCAATGGCGGTTTTCCCATGAGCGCGATCACCGATACGAAACCCGCGGGCGGCGGCCTGCTGCGTCGCCGCGGCCTCGTGCTACTGGCTCTCGCCGCGCTGATGTCGGCCCTGCTGGTTGCCGGGCTTGCCGTGCGCGCGCTCGGCGAGGCGGGCGAAGCCAACACCTACGCGCTGCTCGCCGACGCCTTCCTCAATGGTCGGCTCGACGTCAGCGGCTGTTTCGACGAGGACTGCGCGATCTACGCCGACAGGATGTGGGTGATCTTCCCGCCGGCCCCCGCGGTTCTGGTCATGCCCTTCGTCGCGCTGTTCGGACCTGGATTTTCCGGCTTCATACTGCTGGCGATGCTTTTGACGGGGATCTCGCTCGCCCTGTGGTGGCGGATCCTCGGTCATCTGGGACTCGACCGCGAAACCGCCGTCTGGCTTGTCCTCGCCCTCGCCTTCGCAACGCCGCTCTATTACGTCACGATCCGCGGCGACGGCGTCTGGTTCTTCGCCCAGACGGTCGCCTTCCTGGGCATCGCCGTCGCGATCCATGAGACCGTGCGCGGCGGCAGCCTGGTCCTGGCCGGCGTCGCCATCGGCGTGGCGTTTCTCAGCCGTCAGATGTCGATCTTCATGCTGCCGTTCCTGTTCGCGCTGGCATTGCGCGCCGAGGAGCCGCTGATTTCGTTTCGCTGGCCGCACTGGCGCCGGGCGCTCGCGCTCGGCCTGCCCGTCGCCGCCGCCGTGCTGATCTATTTCGCCTACAACTATGTCCGCTTCGGCAGCCCGACCGACACCGGCTACGGCTACATGATGCCGCCCTCTGCCGGTGCCGAGACCATGTCGACGCGCCGGATCGACGACTACGGCCTGTTCAGCTCGGCTTACGTGCTGTTCAACGCGCTGTACCTGTTCGTCCAGGGCTTCCATCTGCAGTTCGGCGGACCGACCATGACGGTGCCCGAGGCGATGGATTCGGCCGGCACCTCGCTTCTTGCCGCGAGCCCCTTCGTGCTGCTTGCCATATTCGCGCCGATTCGCCGCGCCGTGGTGATCGGGCTTCTTATGATCGCGGTGATGGCCGTGCCGATGCTGTTCTATCACTCGAACGGCTTCTCCCAGTACAACGTCCAGCGCTACGTGCTCGACTGGCTGCCGATCCTGTTCGTGATCCTCGCCTTCGCGCTGACCGATCGCCTGCGCCCGGCGCTGCAGGTGCTGGTCACCTATGCGATCGGCCTCAACGTCGTGACGATGGTCATGCTGGCGCTGACGACGGGCGGGTGACGCGGTCGTTTGGGGCCATGGCGCGAGACGGGCTCGTCGAGCCCACGGCCCTCATCCTGAGGAGCTGAAAAGCCGCGTCTGGAAGGACGGCGCCAAGAAAGATGACCAGAAAGACGGAGTTCGTCAGGCCGACGGCGCCCTGGCGGCGTGGCTGATCCGGAAGGTCAGGAACTTGTGGCCCACGAAGTTGGCCGCCGCGCCGACCCCGATGGCGATGCCGTGGCCGGTGGCAAGCGGCATGAACGTGTAGCCGATCGCCGGGAACAGCCGTTCGACGAGCGCCATCGCCACGCTCCACACGATCACCGCGCCCATGACGTTGACGGCGAGAAAGATCGCGACCTGCGGCCCGATCGCCCGGTCGGAGCCGGGGAACACGTAGGCCCGATAGAGCGTGAAGCCCGCCGACATGCCGATCGCGTAGGCGACAAGGATCGCCCAGGAGAACGGCAGGACCAGCGACAGCGGGAAGCGCACCAGCCAGTTGATCGCCGCCGCCAGCCCGCCCAGCAGCAGGAAGCGGAAGACCTGCGAACCGGGGATGGAGCGGATCATGCGCCGATCCCGTACCAGCCCGCCAGGAAGGCGGCGACGATGCCGAGGCCCAGCAGGATCGAGGTGCGGTCGCGCACCGCGAAGGCGACGGGATCGTCGTTGAGCTCGCCGCGTTGGCACAGGAGCCAGATGCGCCCGATCCACAAGAACAGGATCGGCGGGAATGCCCACAGCCAGACCGGATTGGCGTAGAGCCCGCCGGGGAAGGCGTCGTTGATCAGGTAGAGCACCATGATCATGACCGCGCCGAGGCCGCTGGAGACGCCCATCGACAGGATCAGCGGTCCGTCGCTCGACAGATAGCCGCGGCCGGCGATGCGCAGCTCCCCGAGGGTGGCCATCCGCTCCGCTTCCGTGTGTCGCTTGGCAAACGACAGCGAGGCGAACAGGAACATCGAGAAGACCATCAGCCACGGCGAAACCACGACACTCGCGGCGACGACGCCGAGGCCGAGCCGCAGCGTGAACAGGACGGCAAGCGTGAACGCGTCGACGATCGGCTGACGCTTCAGCTGCATCGAATAGGCGACGGTGACGACGAGATAGACCGCGAGCACGCCGGCGGCCGTCGCGCCGACCATCGCCGCGAGCGCGAATGCCACGGCGAAGCCGACCGGAAGCGCGGCGACCGCGGTGGCGACCGGCAGCCGGCCGCTCGCCAACGGCCGTTCGCGCTTCGACCAGTGCTGGCGGTCGTCGGGCAGGTCGAACAGGTCGTTCAGGAGATAGGTGGTCGAGGCGAGCACGCCGATCGCCACGAAGGCGAGTACGGCGTTGGCCCAGGCGGCGGGATTGGCGAACTGGCCGCCGAGCACCAGCGGTGCGAACACCAGTGCGTTCTTGGCCCATTGGTGCAGCCGCGCCGATTTCACCATCGCGCGGGCGACGCTCGGACGCGGGAACGAGGCCTCGACGGGTCCGAGGCGCGCCGCCTTTCGGGCGACCGTGGGGCTCGCCTCGACGACGACGACCGAAGCCGCCCTTTTCCACACCGCGAGATCTGCCGCGGAATCGCCGGCATAGGTGAACCCGTCCGGGAACATCTCGCAGAGCGTCTCGGCCTTGGCCGCGCCCTTGAGGTTGGTCACGCCGTCCGAGGCGACGACGCGGTCTATGAAGGCGAAGCGCTTGGCGATCCGGGTGGCGACGAACAGGTCCGAAGCCGTGGCGAGCACGACCGTGCGCCCCTTCGCCTTCTCGGCGGCGGCATAGTCGGCCAGATCATGGTTCACCGGCAGGGAATCGACATCGACCGTGACGGCCTCCGCGAGCTTGCGCTTGAGCACGGCGCGGCCCTGCATCAGCCAGCGCATCAGCGTGAACACGCCCAGCGGATTGCGCCGCAGGAAAGCCAGCGCGGTTTCATGCAGCACGTCGCAGCGGATCAGGCTGCGGTCGAGGTCGAGAACCAGCGGCACCGGGATTTCGCTGGCGGGCGTCTCGTTGACGCGCGCGGCGGAGCCTGCATACGCGGACATGGAAGTTGCCTGTTGACGTCTCGTTTTGTTGGACGCATTCGACCACAGCCGCCTTCAGAGGTCGGTTAAGACCGGAACCGAGTTTCGCGTAAACCTTAACGATCCGTACCGGCAGGTGCCGCCGTCACTCGACGAACACCGTCACGGTGGCCGAACGGCCGTCCGCGTCGATCACGGAAACCGTCGAGAATCCGCGCCCGTCCGGCTGCCAGGTCGCGTTGCGCCGCCGGTCCGCACCGTCGATCGGAGCGCCGTTGGCGAACCACTGGAACGGCGGCCGCCCTCCATCGAGCTTGACGACCAGCGGCCGCAGGTGGCCCTCGCTGTCCTCCTCCAGCGCGACCCGGGCGCCATTCGGCGGAAACACGATCGACGGCGGCGGTTCGCTCGCTGCCCCGCCCGTCAGGGTTTCGCCGGGCGCGAAGCGTCTCAGCGCCGGCGGCAGGTCTGCGGCGCGCGAGATCAGAGTCCCCTTCGGCGGCGAGGGCAGCGGCGTGCGCTTCGGGCCGAGCCGCTCGAAGGCATCGAACAGGATCGGCGCGGCGGTGATACGTCCGGACAGTCCGGCGATCGGCGCGCCGTTCGGCCGTCCGACCCAGACGCCGATCACGTGCCGCCCGTCGTAGCCGACCGACCAGGCGTCGCGATAGCCGTAGGAGGTTCCCGTCTTATAGGCGAAGCCGCCCGACGCGTGGCCGGCCGGCGGCGGCGTGCCTTCGAGAATGTCGCCGACCTGCCAGGCCGCCCGCGCGTCGAGGAATTCGCCGGATGGGCGTACGTTCGTTTCGGGCGTGCGATGCAGGGCGACCGGGGCGCCGCCCTCGGCGAGGCCCGCGAACAGCGTGACGAGCTGGTCGAGGCTCAATCCCACGCCGCCAAGCCCGATCGGCAGGCCGGGCTTGTCGCCGCGCGGCAGCACCGGATCGGCGCCTGCGCGTTTCAGCCGTGCCACCAGCCGGGTCGGCCCGACCGCTTCCAGGAGACGGACCGCCGGCACGTTGAGCGACATCTCGAGCGCCTCGCGCACGCTGACCGTGCCCTGATAGCCGAAATCGAAATTGCGCGGCCTGTAGCCGCCGAAGTTCGTCGGCCGGTCGTCGATCAGCGTCTCCGGATGGGCGAGACCCGCCTCGAAGGCGAGGCCGTAGATGAGCGGCTTCAGCGTCGAGCCGGGCGAGCGGATCGCGCGCACCATGTCGACCTGCCCGGCGCGGCGTTCGTCGAAGAAATCCGCCGAGCCGACTTCGGCCAGCACCTCGCCGGTCCTGTGGTCGGCCACCAGGATCGCCACCGACTGGACCGGCCCGAGGGCCGTCGCGCTGTCCCTGGCCAGCGCCTCGAGGTCGGCCTGCAGGCGCGCATCGAGGCTGACCTGCCAGCCCGGCGCGTCCGGCGTCTGGGTCGAGACCAGCCGGGCGAGATGCGGGGCGAGGTTCGGCATGTCCTGCCGGGCGGCAGGAATGCGAACGGCGAGCGCGGGCTGAAGCTCGTCGGCCTGGATCACGCCGGCCGTCACCAGTCGGTCGAGCACGCGGTCGCGGGCCGCCCGCGCGGCCTGAGGATCGCGATCCGGGCGGCGCGCTTCCGGCGACTGCGGCAGCGCCACCAGCAGCGCGGCCTCGGCGAGGCTGAGCTTGCGCGGCTCGTGCCCGAAATAGGCCAGGGAGGCGGCGCGCGCGCCTTCGAGATTGCCGCCGTAGGGCGCGAGCGTGAGATAGAGCGTAAGCAGTTCGTCCTTGCTGAAGGCGAGGTCGAGGCGGATCGCGTCGCGCATCTGCCTGAGCTTGGCGCCGAGGCTGCGCTCTCCGCGCGGACCGAGCAGCCGGGCGACCTGCATCGTCAGCGTCGAGCCGCCGGAGACGATCCGTCCGTTGGTCGCGAGCTGCCAGGCGGCGCGGCCGAGCGCCAGCGGATCGACGCCGGCATGGTCGCGGAAGCGCTTGTCCTCGTAGGCGACCAGCATCTGAACGAAACGCGGATCCACGGAGGCGAGATCGGCCTTCAGGCGCCAGCGGCCGTCCTCGATGGCGAAGGGATTGAGCAGCGTGCCGTCGCGGTCGATCAGCTCGCGCGAGACGTCGATCGCACGGGCCCGCTCGACGACGGCTGCGCCGTCGCGGGACGTCAGGAATCCGCCGACGCCCGCGATGGCGCCAACCAGCGCGACCGCGAAGGCGGCGCCGGCAACCGACCTGGCGATATCGCGGCGCCGTGTCCCTTCCGGCGCCGATATCTCCTGGTTCTGCCGATCCTTCATCCGCATGTCGTCCGCAGCAGTTGCTGCCGGGTGCGCAGCCCTGTGGGGTCCGGGTCAGGCCCGGCCACGCGACGCACCCGGTACTATCCGGTGCGGCGATCCGACCCCACTTACGGCCGCGCTCCGAGCACCTCGATCCGCCCGCTCTCGCCGCGCGCGTTCAGGTATGGCCGATACATGTCCTCGACATAGGCCGGAGGATGAACGAACGCGCCGGGCGATACGGCCCGCACCACATAGGCCAGCTTGTAACCGCGCTCGGACCGGGAATCCTCGGCGAAGGCGGCGACGAACCGGTCGTCACGGAACTCCACATGCGCCGGATTGACGTCCTCCGGCAGCCACGAGAAGGCCGACAGATCGGCGCTGTTGACGAGGTTCGGATTGTCGATCTCGAAGCCCGCCGGCAGCATGTCGACGACCAGCACCCTGCTTGGCCACGCATTCTGCTCGGTGACGTCGAGGACGACGACGAGACGCGTGTTCTGGGCGACCGATCCGACCGGCACCGCGTTGCCGTCGAGGTCGTAGTAGGTGCGCGAGATGGTGAAGCCGTTCGCTTCGGCGCCGCGCGGAGCGAGCGGGACGCCGGCCACGGTGATCACCGCGTCGATGGCCCGGTCGCCCCTGTTGGTGACGGTGACGGGCTGGCCGTCGAGGCGCTCGCCGGAGTAGCGGCGCATCAGGTTGCCGTCGACGGCGACGCCGTCTTCCTCGAGCTCAAGGGAGGCTGCTTCGGCGAGCAGCGCATGCGCGGCCATCAGCATCCAGCCGTCTTCCTGCGTAGAGGTGTAGCGGCGGCCGGCCCGCTCTGCATCGACGATGCGGATCAACGCGGGCATCGGTTCGGGATCGATGCCGCTCTCCGCGATCAGCGTCAGCGTCGCCGCGCCGTCGCGCAGACGCGACCCGTAGTCGGTACGGTAGCCGTCGGAATCCGCGTTCGCTTCCAGAACGCTGAGCGCGGCGTCGAAGGCGTTCCGCGCGCGGCCGTTCTCGCCGTAGAAGGCAAGGGCTGCACCGAGCTGCGCCTGGGCGAGCGGCGAGGAGAACCGGTCGAGCTGCGTGTCGACATAGTAGCGCAGGTCCGAGATCGCCGCCCGCTTATTGCGCGCCAGCACGTAGAGCGCGTAGGCGATCGACGACCCCTGGTCCTCGATGTTGTCGGTATAGGCGAGCGTATTCGACAGGCTGTCGAGCGCCTGGGTGAAGGCGAGATCGGGAACCGCGTAGCCCGCTTCCCGTGCCCGCGTCAGGAACTCGGTGACATAGGCGTCCAGCCACAGGTCGCCCTGGCCGGGACCCCACAGGCCGAAGCTGCCGGAGCCCGACTGCTTGGCGAGCACCCCGGCGATCGCCTTTTCTACCCGCTCGCGCAGTTCCGGCTCGGTGCCGAGACCGAGTTCGCCGGCGACCGAGGAGAGGTAGAGCAGCGGCATGCCGCGACTCGTGATCTGCTCCGCGCAGCCATAGGGATAGCGGTCCAGCGCCGCCAGGATCGACGGCACGTCGAGCGCGCCGGCCCGCGTGATCGACAGGTTGACGAACCCGCTGCCCGCCACCCGGTCGGCGACGAGCGCGCCGTCGAGCGTCAGCGACTTGCCCGGCTCGAGCGACACGACGCGCCGCTCCACGACCGGCGGTTCGCCGCCGCGCACCCCAATGTTGAGGTTCTGCGAAATCGTCAGCCCACTCTCGTGGATAAGCGAGACGGTCAGCCGGTCCTGTCCGATCCGCGAGGCGGCGAGTGGCACCGTCACCGCGGCGCGCGCCTTCTCGGCCAGATTGAACATGGTGGCCGGTTCGGGTGTTCCCGCGGTCACGACGCCGGCCGACGCGACCTCGAGACGCCACGACCCGCCCGGCCCGTCGGCATTGTCGATGTCGAGGCGCAGGCGCGAATCGTCGCCGGGCGCCAGGAAGCGCGGCAGGCTCGAAACCATCACCACGGGATCGCGAACGATGATGTCCTTGACGCCATGGCCCACCTCGTCCTTCGACCAGGCAACCGCCATCACCCGCAGCGTTCCGTTGAACTCGGGGATGTCGAAGGACACGGTCGCCTTGCCGTCGGCATCCGCGGTGACGATGCCGGAGAACAGCGACACCGGCTCCTGCGTCGGCGGCGAGCCTTCGAGGCCCTTGCCGGCTTCACCGCCGCCGGAACGGATCCGGCCGGTTTCGCCGTTGAGCCCGTCGATGAGGGATCCATAGATGTCTCGGATCTCGGTCGAGAGCGCGCGCTGGCCGTAGTACCAGTCCTCCGGCGCCGGCGGCTCGTAGCTCGTGAGGTTGAGGATGCCGACATCGACGGCGGCAACCGTCAGATAGGCCTGTTCGCCGGCCTCGAGGCCCGCGATGGATGCGGGAACCGTCAGGGTCTCGCGCGGCCGGGCAACCTCGGGCAGGTCGAGCGCCACGTCGAGCGTCCGCTCGGCGGTGTCGACCTCAAGCCACGACAACCCGATGGCGCGGGCCGGCATGTGGGTGCCGTCCTGGTTCATCGGCCGGATCACGGTGGCGGTCACATAGGCGCCGGGCGTCCAGTCCTCGCCGACGGTGAGCTGGACGGTCGTACCGGAGTCGGCGACGTCGATTTCGCGCGTTTCCAGAAGCGTCTCGCCGATCACGTTGACGATCGCCTTGCCGGCGAAGCGCGACGCGATGGTCACCGTCGCGGTGTCGCCGACCGCGTAGGACGGCTTGTCGAGGCTGAGTTCCAGCGTGTCGGGGCTGTCGGCCTCGCTCGTTTCCACGTACCAGCCGGCGGTGAACTCGATCGATGTCACCGGTCCGGCGGCGCTGGCCGAGGCGACCTCGAGCCGATAGCGACCCCAGTCGACATCGGCGGCGAGGCGCGCGGCCCCGTCGGTCGTCGCGTCGACGGTACCCGAGGCGATCCGCGTCGAATAGGTGACCGGATCGTAGCTCCAGCGTCCGTCGCCGCGATACCATTGGAAGCTGCGCTCGATGCGCGTCAGTTCCCAGCGCAGGCCGGTCTCGGCGACACGGCCACCGTCGGCGCCGACCACGATCACGTCGAAGCTGGCGGTCGACCGCTCCGGCACGCTGTCGTCGGAGAACAGCGGCCGCACGCCGATCATCGGGCCGGTCTGGGTGATCGGCAGCGTCAGGTCGCGCTCGACCGCGCGCCCGCCAGCCTCGCGCATGCGCACGGCGATCTTGGCTTCCAGCGGCCGCGTCGTCTCCGGCAGCGCGGGGGCCGCGACCGGGAAGGTCGCGCGGCCGTCGGCGTCGGTGCGCGGCAGCCCGGTCAAGGTCTCGCGGACCGGCGTCACCTCCTCGTCGTCGAGGCCGAAGCGATAGTTCGGCCAGGCCGGCAGCGTCGACGTCGGCGACACGGTGATATCGCCTTCCAGCCTGAGGTCGGCCGCCGGAGTGCCATAGAGGAAGCGTCCGCCGACGCTGGCTTCGATCGGCTGTTCGGCCGGCAGCGCCGTCGCCGCCGTCGTCAGGTCGAACTCGATGCGGTCGGGCACGAAGTCCTCGACCAGGAAGTCGATCTCGGCGACCGGCTTGCCCTTCGGATCGGAGTAGGCGGCCGCCGTCCAGCTGCCGCGCATCGCCGCGCCGATCATCGGCAGGTTGAAGACGTGACCGCCGAGCGAGTCCTCGCGGCTGACGATGCGCCGGTCCTCCACCCCGTCGGGGCGCTTGACGACGAGCGTCAGCGGCGGGCCGGAGACGGCATCCGCGGTGTCGTCGCGAACGAGCGCGGTGAGATAGACGGTCTCGCCCGGTCGATAGACGCCGCGCTCGGTATACAGGAACACGTCGAGCGGGCCCGGCGCCGGCCGGCCGGCGACGCCGCGGTCGGACAGGTCGAAGCCGGAGCGGGTCAGGTCGACGAAGGTGAAGTCCGTGTCCGCCACCGTCGCGGTCAGCACGCCCGGCGCCAGGCCGCCGGTGCCGCGCGTCATGCCGGCGCCGAAGTCCGCCATGCCGCGCGCGTCGGTGACCGCCTCGCCGAGCAGTTCGTTGTTGCGCGCGATCAGCTGCACGGCGACGCCTTCGAGCGGCTCCGCCGTTTCCAGCGAGCGGGCGAAGACGTGCAATCCGTCGTTGCCGAGCAGAGTCGTGACGCCAATGTCGGAGACGATGAACCACTGCGTGGCGAGCGGCTCCCAGTACTCCTGCTTGCCGTCCGTGGTCTTCGCCGTCATCACGTAGACGCCGGGCCGGCGCTCGGGCAGTGCGTCGTCGACGGGGAAGATCGTGGTCACCTCGTCGTTGAGCGCGCTCTTCACCGCCATGGTGCCGGACCACATCTTCACGCCGGTGTCCTCGGCGAGTCGTTCGGCGTCCCACTGGTCGAGTTGGCGCAGGAACGGCCCGTCGCCGACCGCGCCGGCCAGGCCGCGCTCGCCGATGCGATAGAGCGCGATCTCGATCTCGGAGGTGTTGACGGTGACGGCGGGAACACCCTTGGAGCCGACGCGCGGCAGCACGAAATCGTTGCCCGAGAAGCGCACCGAGGGGCTGCGGTCGCGCACGTAGATGTCGAAAACGGATGCTTTCTCCAGCGTCTCGTCGACGACGGAGGGGATGCCGGCGCGCACGGTGACCTGATAGCGCTCGCCATGCGCGACGCCATCGACGCAGAGCTGTTCGCCCGACGCGGTGACCGCCGGCGGGGTCTGTCCGTCGAGCGTCACATAGGGCGTGAAGTCGAACCGCCCGGCTTCCAGTTCCTCGGAGAACTGGACGCAGATCCGAGGCGCGGCCGCGTCGGAGTCGACCGTGTAGTCGACGACGCGGAAGCCGTACTGCTCGTGTAGCGCGTCATAGGCGGCCTGGACATCGGGCGAGGCGACCAACGCCAGGCTTGCCTTGTAGGACTGCAGGGCGGGGCGATGCAGGTCGCGCCGTTCGAGGGCGTCGGCGAGCGCGGCATAGGCGGCGGCGCGCGTCGCCGTCGCCTTCGACGTCCTCACCGCCTCGATGGCCGCCGAGACCGCTTCGTCGCGCAGCCGGTAGCGCTCGGAGTCGTCCGCGGGCTCGATCGCCAGCACCGCCTGGGCAAGGCCGAGCCAGGCTTCGCCGCCGTCGCTATTCAGCGCCGCCGCGCCGCGAAAGGCCCGCGCGGCCGTGCCCGCGTCGCCCTGGGCGAGCGCGCTCTGACCGCGCGACACAAGCATGTCGAAACTGGCGTTCTGCGGCTTGCGCGCGGCAAGCCGCGTCGCGAAGCGGCCGGCGTCCTCGATCAGCCAGTCCTGCACGAAGGAAAGATCGGGCGCCGGCAGGGCCTCGGTCTGGACCGCGACCTGGACCACCTTGCCTGCGACCGCGCCGGCGAAGGTGTTGAGCGCGCCGACGCCGCTCTTCAGGAAGCACCACTGGGCGGACGTGTTGTAGGTGAAAGCCTGGCAGGCCGTATCGCGGATGCACGCCGCCTCGCAGGCCTCCAGCGTGACGTTCTTCAGGGTCGCGTAGTCGTGGCCGTAGTAGTCGGCGTCCTCGACGGCGACGATCCGCCGTTCGGTCTGCTGGGCCTGGGCGTTTGCGGGACCTAGCCCCGTCACAAGGGCCGTCAGAAGTGAAACGACCGTTACGCGGAAAAACGACATGCGTGCCTCCCAAAAAAACCGGCCGCCCCCGGCCGGCGCACTATGACTCGGTGACGGCGATGCGTCCATTGCCCGCAGGGGCTGCCGGCCCGAACGGCCGTCCGCGCCGCAGCCCCCGATCGGGTGTTGTTGTGGCGGCCGCACCTATTGCGGCCTGGTGTACACCGTCCGGCCTTCCTTGATCGTCTCCTGGACGGTCAGCGTATCCAGGGTTTCCGGATCGATGGCGGTCGGATCGTCCGACAGGATGACGAAGTCGGCGAGCTTGCCCACCTCGATGGAGCCCTTCCGGCCTTCCTCGAAGTGCTGATAGGCCGGCCAGATCGTCATCGCCTTCAACGCCGTGACCACGTCGACGCGCTGGTCCGGGCCGATGATGTCGCCGGACCGGGACCGCCGGGTCACCGTCGCATCGAGGATGCGCATGGAATCCGGAAAGGCGACGGGCGCGTCGTGATGGCTGGAGAAGATCATGCCGCGTCTGCGGACCGAGCCGGTCGGCGAGATGTTGTCGGCCAGCTCCGGGCCGACCGTCCGGTCACGGTGCCAGTCGCCCCAGTAGAAGGTGTGCATCGGGAACAGCGACGGGAAGATGTCGAGATCCTTCACGGTATCGATCTGGTCCTCGCGCAGGAACTGCCCGTGGATCAGCACCGGGCGCCGGTCGGCCGGACCGTACTTCTCTTCGGCGGTCTTGATCGCCGCGAGCAGCTGATCGGTCGCCGCTTCGCCGTTGGAGTGCGTGATGATCTGGATGTCGTTCTTGAAGGCCCAGTCGATGGCGTCGAAGGTCTCGTCCGGCTTGACCGCCGCATACCCGGCATAGTCGGCGCGGTAGTGTGCGGGCGGGTCGTAATACGGGCGGTCGCGCCAGGCGGTGAAGCCCTGCGGCGACCCGTCGATCGTCAGTTTCGCGCCGGCGACGCGGAACCTGTTCTTGTACTCGCGGCTCGCTTTCTCCGCGATCAGGTCCCTGGCGACGAGAACGTCCGGATAGGACACGACATCGATGTCCAGCTCACCGCGGTCGGCGACCGCCTCCATGAGCTTGACCTGGCCGGGCATCGACCGGCCTTCCTGCGCCGTCGTGTAGCCGTAGCTGGTGATCAGCTTCGTGCCTTCCTTGAAGATATGGGCGGAGCCCTTGGCGTCGACGTTGCCGAGCAGCTTGGTCAGGGCGAAGAAGTGCGGCGTTTCCTCGAGCACGCCGTCGGGCTCGCCGTCGGCCTCGCGCCGGATGACGCCGCCGGGCATCTCTTTGGTGTCCGCGTTGAAGCCGACGGCCTCGAGCGCTTTCGAGTTGGCCACGCCGATGTGTCCCGACTGATGGATGACGTAGACCGGCAGCTCGGTCGACACCGCGTCGAGGTCTTCGCGCGTCGGATGGCGTTGCTCGGCGAGCTGGCTGTCATCGTAGCCGAAACCGACGATCGCGCCGATCGCCTTCACCCGCTCCGGATTGGCCTCGGCCCAGTCATTCAAGGTCGCTTGCAGGCTGGGGATATCCGTCACCTTGCCGTCCGGCGGGGCCAGCAGGTTCGCCGACAGCGCCTGGATGCCGATGGCGAAGACGTGGCCATGGGCGTCCACGAAGCCGGGCAGCATCGTCTTTCCGCCGAGATCGACCGTCTCGGTGTCCGCACCCTTGTGGCTCAGGACGTCGGCCTCCGCGCCGACCGCGAGGATGCGGCCGTCCTTCACGGCGACGGCCTCTGCGCGCGCCTGGGCGTCGTTCATCGTCAGGATCGGGCCGCCGAGGAAAATCTTGTCGGCGGTTTCCTGGGCCAGGAGCGAACCTGGAAACAGGCCGAAAGTGGTCGCGTAAAGGATGCCGAAAAGAAGCCGGCGGCGTGTCGTCATTACGATTCTCCCCGAATAGTCGTCGCCCCGCTATGCCCGACCGGACCTTAACAATTTCGTATGACGAGCGAATACCGCCGTCGATCCCCGCCATGGCCGGTGTCTGACTTGTCCCGGCGCGATCCGCGCGCCTATCCTGCCGCCGCCTGAAACGACATCGAATGACAGGAAGGTGGCAGCGGCATGATCGTTATCGACGCCGATACCGTGCACGAACTGATGGACTGGACGCTGGCGATCGAGGCGCTTCGCGCGGGTCATCGCGGTGGGCGACCGGCGATCGACGATCTGCTGATGAAGAATACCGATCGCGCATTCCTGATACGGGCTTCCTGGGTGCCGGGTGGCGCGGTCGGTCTCAAGGCCGTCACCGTGTTTCCGCAGAACCCGGGCCGGCAGCCGCCGCTACCGGCGGTACAGGGGCAGTTCCTGCTGTTCGACGGCGAGAGCGGTGCCGTCTCCGCCGTGATCGACGGAGCGGCGATCACGGCCTGGAAGACGGCGGGGGACTCCGCGCTGGGCGCCGATCTGCTCGCCAGGCCGGATGTCGATTGTCTCGCCATGATCGGCGCCGGTGCCATGTCCGAGCCGCTGGTGCGCGCCCATCTCTCGGTGCGTCCGTCGATAGGGCGCATCGTTCTCGGCAACCGCACCCGCGCCCGCGCCGAGGGCCTTGCCGGACGCCTCGCCGACACCGGCCGCAGGATCGAGCTTGCCGACGACATCGATTCAGCCGTTGCCGAGGGCGACGTGATCTCGGTGGCGACGATGGCGCGTGAGCCGATCATCAGGGGGGCACTGTTGAGGCCCGGCGCTCACGTCGATCTCGTCGGCGCCTACACGCCGGACATGCGCGAGGCCGACGACGACGTCTTCGCCCGTGGCCGCCTGTTCGTCGACGCCCGTGAAACGACGCTGCACGAGATCGGCGAGCTGATGATACCGCTGGCCGCCGGCGCCATTCGGGAATCCGACGTGCAGGGCGATCTGTTCGATCTCGTCCCCGCCGCTGACGCCGGCTCTCGCGCCCGCGGCGCGGCCGACGAGATCACCGTCTACAAGAACGGCGGCGGCGCCCATCTCGACCTGATGACCGCCGGCGCCATCCATCACGCCTGGCTGCAGCGACACAGGCTGTGAGGTCCGGGCGGCCGAACCCGGTCTGACTTACGTCGGGGTCGATCCGTCGATCCTGCTCGGCGGCTGGCGGCCGGCGCTGCTCACCCCTCGTCCAGCATCAGCCGGACACGGGCCGCCGCCTCGTGCGGGTTTATGACGGCGTTGCGGATCAGTCCGTCGAACCGGTCGATCAGCACGCGGATATGCTCGGTGGTGTTGAGCACCAGGTACATGTCGCCGACATAGATCGCCGCGCGCAGCGGCCCGAAGATCGTCAACGGCGCCGAGAACAGCCGTTTTCCGTCGTACAGGAACAGGCGGAAGGTCGGGTAGAGCTCCTCGAGAAGATGGGCCATGTGGCCGAGTTGCGCGCGGCGGGTGTCGCGGTCCAGTCCCGACCAGATCCCCTCGCCGCGGGCGAAGCCCGTCAGCCGCTGCACCGGCATGCACACTTCCATGTCGGTCTCCGGGCGGCGCGTATAGGCCAGATAGCGATCGGCATCGGCGATCGACGCCTCAACGCGCCCGTCCGCCGCGCGCCCGAGCTCGTAACGGATCACGGCTTCGGTGCGCAGCAGGTCGGGCAGGGTCGCCGGCACGTAACGGATCTTGTAGCCCGAGGCCTCGCGTCGCCACTGCTGCAGGCGCGAATCGTCCGGCCCCGAGGCCCCGAGCTCGATGGCGAGCGTCGGCGCGATCTCGGCGGCGAGCCGTTCGTTCTGGCTCACCCCCATCAGCCAGTCGAGGCTGACCCCGTGTGCCCCGGCGATGGCGACCAGCGTTTCCGCCCGCGGCAGCCGCACGGTCTTGCCCGACAGGAGCTGCGACAGCGCCGAGCGGTCGAGACCGATCGACTGGGCGAAGCGCGACTGCCCGCCGCCGTAGCGGCGCATCACTTCGCTCAATCGCTCGCGAAACACCTCGCCGAGGTCACGTTTGTCCATTTTGGTCACCGAATTGCTGACAATGCACAACAATCTCAATATTCATGCATCAAATACAACGGAATGTAACTATTCTCGCGTTGCCCCGACCCCGGCAAATCATTCAATTTTGCCAACAATGGGGAACATTTCACGCGAAGAACTGGCGGTTTCCGTCGCGATTGCCGCGGATGCGCGCCGCAGACGGCGAAAATCGCTCGAATGGCCCACCTTCCTGGCGTTGTTCGGATGCTACGCTGTGTGGGCGGCCGTCGTCTGGTTCCATGACTCTCTGCCGATTGTGCTGTTCGGTCCGCTTGCCGCCTGTTGCGTGGCGCTGCAGTCCTCGCTGCGGCACGAGGCGCTGCACGGCCATCCCACCCGGCGGCTCTGGATCAACGAGGCGCTGGTTTTCCCGCCGCTTTGCCTGCTGATCCCCTATCGCCGCTTCCGCGACACCCACCTGAAGCACCATCACGACGCGCGGCTGACCGACCCCTACGACGATCCGGAATCCTGGTATCTGGCGGAGAGGGACCTTGCCGCCCTGTCGCCGGCGACGAGACGACTTTTGCGCCTCAATTCGTCGCTTCTGGGTCGGCTCATCGTCGGCCCGCCGTTGTCGGTGGTCGGCTTGATCCGCCACGACCTGCGCGCCATCCGTCGCGGCGACCGCGATGTCCTCGTGGCATGGCTGATGCACATTGCCGGCTGCGTCCCGGTGGTGGCCTGGATCGTGATCAGCGGCATGAGCCCGTGGGCCTATCTGCTGCTCGCCTCCTGGCCGGGCCTGTCGCTGCTGATGCTGCGTACCTATGCCGAGCACCGCGCCCACCCGGACGTGCCGCAGCGCACCGCGATCATCGAGGCCAATCCGCTTCTTGCATTCCTGTTCCTCAACAATAACCTGCACTACGTCCACCACCAGCGCCCGCGCGTGCCCTGGTACGAGCTGCCGCGCCTCTATCGCGCCGAGCGCGCGCGCTACCGCGCAGAGAACGGCGGCTACGGCTTCGACGGCTATCTCGATCTCGCCCGCCGGCATCTGCTGAAGGGAAAGGAACCGGTGGCCCATCCCTTCATGCGGCGTTAGCCTGACGGGCGTGATCGCGTCCCTGCCGATGTATGACTGGCCAGACCTGCGTCTGGCGACCGACGCCCTGTGGGCGGCGCTGGCGCGCGCCTTGCGCGCCCGCGGCATCGCCGCGCCGGACAGGCTCGAGCGCGCCCGTCCGCGCGAGGACCAGTGGCGCGATCCCGATCTGCTGCTTTCCCAGACCTGCGGCTACCCCTACGCCACCGCCCTGCGCGGCACGGTGCGGCTCGTCGCGACGCCGGCCTATGTCGCCGACGGCTGCGAAGGCCCCCTGTATCGCAGCGCCATCGTCGTCCGCACAGACGATCCCGCCCGCGGCCTGGTCGACCTGCGCGGCCGCGTCGCCGCCTACAACGCGCCCGACTCCCAGTCCGGCTATTCCGCCTTCCGCGCGGCGGTCGCGCCGCTGGCGCGGGACGGCCGTTTCTTCGCCGGCACGGTGCGGACCGGCGCCCATCTCGCCTCCATGATCGCCGTTGCCGAGGGCCATGCCGATTGCGCGGCGATCGACTGCGTCTGCTGGTCGCTCGCCGAGCACTACCGCGTCGACATCGCCGCGCGGCTCAAGGTGGTCGCCTGGAGCCCGCCCGCGCCGGCTCTGCCGTTCGTCACGGCGGCGGGGCGCACGGACGACGAGGTCGAGGCAATCCGCGCGGCCGTGCGCGCCGTCCTCGCCGATCCGGCGACGGCGGCGACGCGGCGCGCCCTGCTCGTCGCCGGCGTCGAGGTGCTGGACGACAGCGCCTATGACGTGATCGTCGACATGGAACGGGCGGCGATCGCGGCGGGATATCCGGCGCTGGCGTAGCGACTTTTCTGACCACCCAGGCACCTATTCGGCGTCGGTCCCGCGAAGGCGGGAATGACAACGGAGTGGCTGGAGTGAAAGCCGCCTACCGCTGCCGCTCGCGCCAGTCCGGATTGATCCACGGTTCCTGGTTCGCCGCCGGCAGCGGGTCGCGGCCGAGGATCAGGTCGGCGGCCTTCTCGCCGACCATGATCGAGGGCGCGTTGAGATTGCCGTTGGTGATCTGCGGGAAGATCGAGGAGTCGACGACGCGCAGGCCCTCGACGCCGATCACCCGGCATTGTGGATCGACCACGGCCAGGTCGTCGTCCGCCGCGCCCATCCGGCAGGTGCCGCAGGGGTGGTAGGCGCTTTCCACGTGGGCGCGGATGAAGTCGTCGATGGCCGCGTCGTCGCGCACGTCGCTGCCCGGCGCGATCTCGCCGTCGATGAACGGCGCCATCGCCGGCTGTTCCATGATTTCGCGGGTCAGGCGGATGCAGGCGCGGAACTCGTCCCAGTCCTCGGGCGCCGACATGTAGTTGAACCGCACGCGCGGCGCCTGCGAGGGGTCGCCGGACCGCAACGCGACCGCGCCGCGCGAGCGCGAGCGCATCGGCCCGACATGGACCTGGAAGCCGTGCCGATCGACCGCCGCCTTGCCGTCGTAGCGCACCGCGGCGGGCAGGAAATGGTACTGGATGTCCGGATACGCGACGCCGGCCGCCGATCGGATGAAGGCGCAGGATTCGAACTGGTTCGAGACGCCCAGGCCCCGGCGCAGCAATAGCCAGCTCGCCCCGATCCACGCCTTCGAGAGCCAGTTGAGCTGGCTGTTGAGCGTGATCGGCTGGCGCGAGCCGTACTGGACGTAGACCTCCAGATGGTCCTGCAGGTTGGCGCCGACGCCCGGCCGGTCGGCGACGACGTCGATGCCATGCGCCTTCAGGTCGTCGGCCCTGCCGATGCCCGACAGCATCAAGAGCTTCGGCGAGTTGATCGAGGAGGCGGCGACGATCACCTCGCGCCGCGCCGTCACGGTCCGCGTCGTGCCACCCCGGCGGATGACGACGCCGCCGGCGCGCTTCCCCTCGAAGACGATTCGCTCGGCGTCGACGCCGGTCATCAGCCGGACGTTGCCGCGCTTCAGCGCCGGCCTGAGATAGGCGTTGGCGGCGGACCAGCGCCGCCCCTGCCACACCGTCATCTCCATGGCGCCGAAGCCTTCCTGCCGGCAGCCGTTGTAGTCTTCGGTCAGCGGATATCCGGCCTCGTGCCCGGCGTCGATGAAGGCTTTGTAGAGCGGGTTCTTCAGGGTGCCGCGGGTGACGTGCAGCGGCCCGTCGGTGCCGCGCCAGCCGGCCTCGCCGCCGTGGCTCGTCTCCATTCGCTTGAAATAGGGCAGCACGTGCCGGAAGCCCCAGCCGGCCGCGCCCGTCTCTTCCCAGGTGTCGTAGTCTCGGGCGTGGCCGCGCACATAGACCATGCCGTTGATCGACGACGACCCGCCGATCACCTTGCCGCGCGGCACCGCGAGCGTGCGCCCGCCCAGATGCGGCTCCGGCTCCGTGTAGTAGCCCCAGTCGTAGCGGGCCATGTTCATCGGGATCGAGAAGGCGAGCGGCATCTGGATCAGCGGGCCGATGTCGCTGCCGCCCTTCTCCAGGACGATCACCGAGTGGCGGCCGTCCTCGCTCAGGCGATAGGCCAGCGCGCAGCCCGCCGAGCCCGCGCCGATGATGATGTAGTCGGCCGCCAGGACCTCGCTCATTGCCGAGCCTGTCCGATTCGCGATTCGACGAAATCCTCAACGAGCCGGATGGCCGCCTCCGGGTCCGGCCGATTGTCGGAAAGCGCGTAGCGGATCCACAATCCGTCGATCAGCGCCGCGGCTCCTTCCGCCGCGTCGATGGCCTGCTCGCGCGGGATCAGCAGCGCCAGGCCGTGCACCAGGTTGCTCTTCAGCCGGCGCGCGTAGATGCGGTGCAGCCGATGCGCGTCCGCCACGGTCTGCGCCTGGACGTAGAACGCCAGCCAGGCCGAGATCGTGGCGGGCTGGAACTGGTCGGGCGCGAAATTGCCGGCGATCACCGCCGAGACGCGCTCGCGCGGCCCCTTCGCGTCCCTCAGGCGCTCACCGATCGCCGCGCCGAGCTCGTTCAGGAGGTGGCGCATGGTGGCGACCAGCAGGTGTTCCTTGGAGCCGAAATAGTGGTGCGCCAGCGCCGACGACACGCCGGCGCGCCGCGCGATCTGCCCGACGGTGACGTCGCAGAAGCCGCGGTCGTGGATCGTCTCGATGGCCGCGCTGATCAGCGCCCGGCGGCGGATCGGCTCCATTCCAAGCTTCGGCATCGCGGGCGACCTCGTTCCGGGCGATAGCCCGGATGTTGACTGACTAGTCAATTAATATAATCTGCCGAAGCTCTGGTAAAGTATTTCCATCGCCGCGATCGCCACGGTCGCCGCAGCCGGCGAAGGGGGGCGGCTGCCGTCGCGCGCGATCACGATCGGCACCAAAGGGAGGATTGAACCGCCATGAAAATCTGTCTTCGAAGCCAGCTGGCCAGTGTGCTGGTGAGCGTCGCCGCCGTCGCGGTTGCCGCCACTGTCGTCGCCACGGGCGCCGTCGCCAAGGAGCCCGAGTCCTGCAAGGTCGTGACCTTCTCCGACGTCGGCTGGACCGACATCACCGCGACCACCGCGGCCACCTCGGTGGTGCTCGAGGCGCTCGGCTACGAGACCGACATCAAGGTCCTGTCGGTGCCGGTCACTTACGCCTCGCTGAAGAACAAGGACGTCGACGTCTTCCTCGGCAACTGGATGCCGACAATGGAGGCCGACATCCGGCCTTATCTCGACGACGGCACGGTGGTCAGCCTCGGCGTCAATCTGGAGGGCGCCAAGTACACGCTGGCCGTGCCGCAATACACCTTCGACAAGGGCCTCGCGACCTTCGAGAATATCGCCGACTTCCGCGACGACCTCGGCAACAAGATCTACGGCATCGAACCGGGCAATGACGGCAATCGCCTGATCCTCGACATGATCGACGGCGACGCCTTCAACCTGAAGGGCTTCGAGATCGTCGAGTCCTCCGAGCAGGGAATGCTCGCGCAGGTCGCCCGCGCCGTCGCCCGCAAGGAGGACATCGTCTTCCTCGCCTGGGAGCCGCATCCGATGAACGCCAATTTCGATCTCGTCTACCTGCCGGGCGGCGACGACTATTTCGGCCCGGATCTCGGCGGCGCCACCGTCCATACCAACGTGGCCGCCGGCTTCGTCGAGGAATGCGCGAACGTCGGCAAGCTCCTGAAGAACCAGACCTTCACGCTGGCGATGGAAAACGAGATCATGGGCGCCATCCTCGACGACGGCAAGGAAGCCGACGTCGCGGCCAGGGACTGGCTGAAGGCCAATCCGGCCATGTGGGAAGCCTGGGTCGAGGGCGTGACCACCTACGAGGGCGGCAACGCCAAGGAAGCCGTCAAGGCGCATCTGGACAAGTGAGGGGCGCCCCCGTTTGTCCGTTCTTTCCCGCGCAAGCGGGAAGCGCGTGCGACCGCACGCCGTCCTCTCGCGGCCGGGTCCCCGCTTTCGCGGGGACGAGCGGACATCGGAAATCGGGCGGCCGCAAACGATAGGCTGCCGGGATCTACAGCGCGATAAGGCTTCGGCCGGGGGGATATCGCGCTAATATCCGGCACGGCGCCCCGCGTTCAAGGACGCGTGGCGCCGTGCCGGACCAACGCCGGAGACGAACCCGGCACGAACCGGGGACACGAACCCGGGAAGGGGGGCGACGCATGGAATGGCTCGTCGAGCACAAGATTCCCATCGGCCAGTGGGCCAAGGCCTTCGTCGACTGGCTGACGGCCAACGCGGCCTGGCTGTTCGACTTCATCGCGCTCGTGCTCGAGCACATGATCGACGGCATCCTGTGGGTGCTGCAGACGCCGCATCCCCTGGTCATCGTCGCCTTCACCGTCGCCCTCGCCTGGGTGGTGCGGCGCAGCCTGTCGTTTCCGATCTTCGTGCTGCTGTCGATGCTCCTGGTGATCAACCAGGGCTACTGGGAGGAGACCACAGAGACGCTGGCGCTGGTGATCTCCGCGACTGTCGTGTGCATGGCCGTCGGCGTTCCCGTCGGCGTCGCCGCCGCGCACCGGCCCTGGCTCTACGAGGGGCTGCGGCCGGTCCTCGACCTGATGCAGACGATCCCGACCTTCGTCTATCTGATCCCGGCGCTGATCCTGTTCGGCCTCGGCATGGTGCCCGGCCTGATCGCGACGGTGATCTTCGCCGTGCCGGCGCCGATCCGGCTGACCCAGCTCGGCATTTCCTCGACGCCGCAGGCGCTGATCGAGGCCGGCGAGGCCTTCGGCGCGACGAAGCGCCAGCTCCTGTGGAAGGTCGAGCTGCCCTATGCCCTGCCCAACATCATGGCCGGGCTGACCCAGACCATCATGCTGTCGCTGTCGATGGTGGTGATCGCCGCCCTGGTCGGCGCCGACGGGCTCGGCGTGCCGACGCTGCGGGCGCTGAACCAGGTCAACATCGCCCGCGGCTTCGAGGTCGGCGTCGCCATCGTCCTGGTGGCGATCGTGCTCGACCGCTTCTTCCGGCCCGGACCGACCGGCGGACGGGGCTGAGCGATGCCGGAGCGCAAGGCGGAACCCGCGGTTCGCTTCACCGACGTCGACATCGTCTTCGGCAAGGCGCCGCAGACGGCGCTGCCGCTGATCGACGCGGGCCGCAGCCGCGAGGAGATTCAGCAGGAGACCGGCCAGATCCTCGGCGCCTGCGGCTGCACGCTCGACGTCGGCGAGGGCGAGATCGTCGTGCTGATGGGCCTGTCGGGCTCCGGCAAGTCGACGCTGCTGCGCGCGGTCAACGGCCTCAACCGGATCATCCGCGGCGAGGTGCTGGTGCGCGACGGCGACCGCTTCGTTAATCCCAATACCTGCTCGCCCGACGAGCTGCGGCGCCTGCGCCGGCATCGCGTCGCCATGGTGTTCCAGCAGTTCGGCCTCTTGCCCTGGCGCACGGTCGAGGACAATGTCGGCTTCGGCCTCGAGCTCGCCGGCATGCCGGCGGCCGAGCGCAAGGCCCGCGTCGCCGCCCAGCTCGAGCTGGTCGGCCTGTCGTCCTGGGGCGGCAAGCAGGTGCACGAGCTGTCCGGCGGCATGCAGCAGCGCGTCGGCCTCGCCCGCGCGTTCGCCACCGACGCGCCGATCCTGCTGATGGACGAGCCGTTCTCCGCGCTCGATCCGCTGATCCGCGCGCGCCTGCAGGACGAGCTGCTGGAGCTGCAGCAGCGCCTGAAGCGCACCATCATCTTCGTCAGCCACGATCTCGACGAGGCGCTGAAGATCGGCAACAAGATCGCCATCATGGAGGGCGGCCGCGTCGTCCAGTTCGGCACGCCGCACGACATCGTGCTCGATCCGGCCAACGACTACGTCGCCGATTTCGTCGCCCACATGAACCCGCTGTCGGTGCTGCGCGCCGTCGAGCTGATGACCAGAATAGCGGACTGCGACACACGCGACGGCGCCCGCGTGCTCGATGCCGCCGCCGGCCTCGCGCTCGCGGCCGATGGATCGGTCCGCCGCGATGGCGGCGATGCCGCGCTGGCCGCCCTCGGCGAGGCGGAGCCGGCGCCGGGCATGGTCTGCACCTGCGCGCCGGAGACCCCGGTACGCGACCTGATGCGCGCCCGCCTCGTCACCGGCCTGCCCGTTCTCGTCGTCGAGGACGGCACGGTGATCGGCAAGGTCGGCGACGCCGAGATCTACGACGGATTGCTCGGGCGGTCCTAGGCGGCCTGGAGCAGTGCGGCGATCATCGCCGCGCGTTCGTCCTCCAGCGACGTCTCGGGGCGCGTCCTGCCGGCGCGACGATACCAGTAGTCGGCGTTCCAGAGGTCGCCCTCGACCCGGTGCAGATGGGCGTGCACCCAGGCCGAGTCCCGGCTTTCGATCGCCTGCACGATCTCGTGCGCGGCGTGCCAGTCGTCCTTGTCCAGGTGCCACAGCGCGGCCAGCGTCGCCGGCAGATCGGACGGCGGAGCGTCGAGGCTCAGCGAGGCGCGGAAGTCGTCATAGGTCATGGCCCTCACCATAGCGGGTCCTCGCCGGCGGGCACACGCATCGCGCCGGGGACGTGCGCGTCCGGATCGAGGCCGCCGACATCCGCCAGCAGGTCGTCGAAGCTGGCGGTGACGGTGCGGATGTCGAAGAAATGCACCGCCCGATCGCGCCCGGCCGCTTGCAGGCGCTGCCGCTCCGCGTCGTCGTCGATCAGCCGGGCGATGGCAGCGGCGAAATCCGCCGGCTCCACCGATCCCGTGACGATGGCGGTATCGCCGACCACCTCCGACAGGCCGCCGCGCCCCGAGGTGATCACGGCGGCTCCGCTCGTCATCGCCTCCAGCGCGGTGCGGCCGAACGGCTCGGCCCAGACGCTCGGCACCGCCGCGATGGCGGCGCGGGCGAACAGGTCCATGACATCGGTATGCGGCAGGTCGGCGAGGATTTCCGCGCGCGCCCCAAGCGGCCCGAGATGGTGCCGCACCCGCGCCACCGTCGCCTCCGCCGCCTTGCCGCCGCCCAGTGCCAGCACCGCGCGCCAGCCGGGCCGGTCCTGCAGCGCCTTCGCCGCGGCTTCCGCGAACTGCTCGACACCCTTCTCCGGCACCGCGCGCCCGGCGAACAGCACGATGGGCTCCTTCTCGTCCGCCGGCACGAAGGTGCGCGTGTCGATGCCGTTATAGACGACGGCCGACGACGCCCGCCCGGTATAGCTCGCCCGCGCGGCCTCGGAGACGAAGATGACGCCGGCGAGGCTGCGGTAGAACCGGTCGCGCCACAGCCGGTGGCCGACCCAGCGTTGCGGCTGCATGTTGTGCCGCTGCAGCACGACGGGAATGCGCGGAATGCCCGCCTGGATGCGGGCCGCGGCCGGCGGATACTGGTGCACCAGGATGACGTCGGGATTGGCCCGCTCGATCGCCGCGCGCACGGGCGAGAACGAGAACGGCCCGAACGCCTTGTCGATGTCCTCGACGCCGATATAGGGCACGTCGGTGAACGGCCATTTCACCTTGCCGCCGATCACGGTGATGCCGTCGCGAAAGCGCGAATGCAGCACGAAGTCGCGCGCGCACAGGTCGATCGACGTCGCCCGGTCCGGCGCGTAGTGCATGTTGCGGGGCAGGACGACGGCCAAGCGCATCGTGTCGGACGGTCCGGTCACGTGTCGGCCAGCGTCGCCCGCCACCAGTCGAGCGCTTCGCCAAGCCCCTGTTCCAGCGGCCGGATCGCCTTGAAGCCGACCTCGCCGGTCAGCCGGTCGACATTGGCGACGATCCGCTCCGGCTCGTCGCGGTCGGGGAACGCGCCGACCTTGACGAGCTCGGGCCGTCCGGCGATCCGGGCGATGGTCTCGGCGACGTCGCGCACCGAGCTGGCGTGGCCCGAGGCGATGTTCACCGGCCCCTCGACCGCCGACAACGCCAGCGCCGCGGTGGCCGCGCCGGCGTCGCGCGAATCCATGAAGTCGCGCGGCCGCTCCAGCGTGCCGATCGGCGCCGGCTCGCCCTTGATGATCCGCTGGGCGACCTGCGGCACAAGCCGCGTCGGCGTCTCGTCGGGCCCGTAGAGCAGGAAGAACCGCCCCCAGGCCCAGGACAGGGAGGTCTGCCGGGCGAACGCTTCCAGCACGCGCCGGGTCGCGTCCTTCGCCGTGCCGTAGACCATGAACGGATCGATCGGGGTCGTCCGCTCGTCGCAGTCCTCGGTCGTCTGCGGCGCGTATTCGAAGCAGGTGCCCAGGCCCACGAAGCGCTTCAGGCCGGTCTCGGCGGCGCGGCGCGCGAGGTCGAGGCTGGCGCCGACCCAGTCGAGGTTCTCCGGCGTGGTCCAGAACTTCCCGTGCTCGACGTTCCAGGCGAAGTGCACGATCGTGTCCGGCTGCACCGTCTCGACGAGACGGGCGCGGGCGGCGTGGTCGAGCAGGTCGAGCCGGTGCCAGGTGACGCCGGGAACCTGGGTCCTCGGCTCGCCGCGCACGGTGGCGTGCACCTCCGCGCCGCTGCCGGCGAGTGAGTCGAGGGCATGGCGGCCGATGAAGCCGTTGCCGCCGGTCAGGAGAATGCGCGAAGCCATGGCGTCCGACTGCGGGTGGATTTCGGCGACTTGTACCCCTCGGGTCGAGACGTGGCAATCGACCGGAAAAATGCTAGCGCTTGGGGCGGCAACAGGACCGGGGGCCGCGACCCGCCCTCCATCTGGACATAAATCGCGGTATGGTGTCCCGTCCCGTCGATGCCGGTCATGGCGGGCTCCTGTCTCAATCCCCGGCGTGATGGGGCCGGGGGCTCGCGGTCTTTCGCCGGGCAAGGAAACGTCGTGAACGAACCAGAGTCCAGCGTCCCGGTATTCGTCGTCAACAATCTGACCAAGGTCTATCACACCGGCGAGGTCGCGGTACACGCCCTGCGCGGCGTCGACCTCGACATCCGCGAGGGCGAATTCCTGGTCCTGCTCGGCCCGTCGGGCAGCGGCAAGTCGACATTGCTCAACATCCTCGGCGGGCTGGACCACGCCACGGCGGGCAGCGTCCTGTTCCGCGGCACCGAGTTGACCGCGTTCAGGGAGCGCGAGCTGACCCTGTACCGGCGCGAGAACGTCGGCTTCGTGTTCCAGTTCTACAATCTGGTGCCGAGCCTGACGGCGCGCGAGAACGTCTCGCTCGTCACCGAGATCGCCGTCGATCCGATGCGGCCGGAGGAGGCGCTCGAGATGGTGGGTCTGGGCGATCGCCTCGATCATTTCCCCGCACAGTTGTCGGGCGGCGAGCAGCAGCGCGTCGCCATCGCCCGGGCGATCGCCAAGCGGCCGGAAGTGCTGTTCTGCGACGAGCCGACCGGCGCGCTCGATTCCAAGACCGGCGTGCGGGTTCTGGAAGCGCTCGTCCACGTGAACACGGAACTGGGCACCACCACCGCCGTCATCACCCACAACGTGGCGATCGGCGATATCGCCGACCGTGTCGTCCATTTCGCCGACGGCCGGGTCGCGCGGATCGACGTCAACGAGACCCGCCGCCCGGCCTCGGAGATAACCTGGTAGCCATGGCGGCGCTTGATCGCAAACTGCTGCGAGACCTCTGGCGCCTGAAGACGCAGGTGATCGCCATCGCGATGGTCATGGCCGCCGGTGTCGCCACGCTGGTGCTCGCCGTCGGCGCCTATCGCTCGCTCAACGAGACGCGGGAGACCTATTACGAGCGCTACCGCTTCGCCGACGTCTTCGCCAACGCCACCCGCGCGCCGGAATGGCTGGCCGACGAGATCGCCCGGATTCCCGGTGTCGCCGCCGTCGAGACGCGCATCGTCAAGACCGCGATCCTCGATATCGAGGGCTTCTCGGTCCCCGCCACCGCGGCGCTGGTCTCCATGCCCGAAATCGGCGAGCAGGTGCTCAACCGGCTCTATATCCGCCAGGGCCGCACGCCCGATCCCGCCCATCCCGACGAGGTCGTCGTCAACGAGGCCTTCGCCAAAGCGCACGGTTTCGTGCCCGGCGACAGCTTCCACGCCATCATGGAGGGCCGCAAGCGCAGGCTGACCATCGTCGGCGTCGCGCTATCGCCGGAATACATCTACGCGCTCGGGCCGTGGGACCTGATGCCCGACGATTCGCGCTTCGCGGTCGGCTGGATGTCGCGCAAGGCGATGGAGGCGGCCTTCGATCTCGACGGCGCGTTCTCGCAGGTCTCCGTCAAGCTGCTGCGCGGCGCCTCGGAAGCCGATGTCATCGAGCGCATCGACACGCTGCTGGAGCGCTACGGCGGGCGCGGCGCCTACGGCCGCAAGGACCAGCAGAGCCATGCCTTCCTCGATGCCGAGCTGCTTCAGCTCCAGGCGATGGCGCGCGTGCTGCCGCCGATCTTCCTGTTCGTCGCCGCCTTCCTGATCAACATGATCCTGAGCCGCCTGGTGGCGCTCGAGCGCGAGCAGATCGGCCTGATGAAGGCGCTCGGCTATCGGGCGATGACCATCGGTGTGCACTACCTGAAGTTCGTCGCCGCCATCGCCGTGATCGGCATCGTCGTCGGCGGCATCGCCGGCACCTGGCTCGGCTTCGGGCTGACCAGGCTCTACGGCGATTTCTACCACTTCCCCTTCCTGGTGTTCCTGTGGGGCCCGGACATCTATGCGGTCGCCGTCTTCGTCACGGTCGGCGCCGCCGTCGCCGGCGGCGCGCGCGCGGTCTGGTCGGTGGTCCGGCTGCCGCCGGCCGTCGCCATGCACGCCCCGGCGCCGCCGCGCTACCGCCGCCTGTTCGCCAATGGCTGGCTGCGCCATTTTTCCCAGGTCACGATCATGATCGGCCGGCACATCCTGCGCTGGCCGGTGCGCGCCGGCCTGACCGTGTTCGGCATCTCGCTGTCCGCCGCCGTCCTGCTGGCCTCGCTGTTCGCGCTGGATTCGGTCGAGTTCATGATCGACTTCACCTATTTCCAGGCCGATCGGCAGGACGCCACGCTAGAATTCACCCAGGAACGGCCGATCAGCGTCATCGCCGACGTGCAACGGCTGCCGGGCGTGCTCACCGCCGAGCCGACCCGCGCCGTCGCCGTCAAGGTGCGGCACGGCCATATCGAGCGGCGCGTGCCGATCATCGGCAAGCCCGCCGGCACCGACCTGAGCCGCGTCATCGATACCGGCTTTCGGCCGGTGACGCTGCCCGAGACCGGCTTCGCCCCTTCGGAGGCACTGGCCGGGATCCTCGGCGTCCGCGTCGGCGACATCGTCGAGATCGAGACGCTGGAAGGCCGCAAGCGCATCGTCGAGATGCCCGTCACCGCGATCATCCAGGGCTATATCGGCCTTCTGTCCTACATGGACATCGAGGCGGTGAACCGGCTCATGCTGGAGGGCCCGATGATCACCGGCGTGCACCTGGCGATCGACGAGGCGCAGTCCGACGCGCTGTTCGCCGCCGTCAAGGACATGCCGATGGTCGGCTCGATCGCGCTGCAGAAGAAATCGCTCGAGAAGTTCCGGCAGACGCTGGCCGAGAACATCGACATCATGATCTCGGTCTATACCGGCCTGGCCATGGTGATCGCCTTCGGGGTCGTCTACAACTCCGCCCGCATCCAGCTGTCGGAGCGCGGCCGGGAGCTGGCGAGCCTGCGGGTTCTGGGCTTCACCCGGGCGGAGGTTTCGTGGATCCTGCTGGGCGAGCTCGCGGTGCTGGTCCTGGCGTCGCTGCCGCTCGGCTGGGCGCTCGGCTATCTGGTGGCGTGGGCGACGGTGCAGGGCTTCCAGAGCGAGCTCTACCGGGTGCCGCTGGTCATCGGTCGCGAGACCTACGCGATGTCGAGCCTGGTGGTGCTCGGCGCCGCCGTCGCCTCGGCGCTGATCGTCAAGCGGCGCATCAACCGGCTGGACCTCGTCGAGGTCCTCAAGACACGGGAATAGGAAGGGCGTCATGGCTTTCAACTGGGTCCGTCCGGCCGTCATGGTCGCCACCGCCGCGGGGGTGGCGGGCGCGATCGCCTGGGCCTTCTGGCCGCAGCCGATTCCCGCCGATCTCGCCGTCATCGGGCCGGGCGTGCTCGAGGTCACCGTCGACGAGGAGGGCATATCCCGCATCCGCGACGTCTACACGGTGTCCGCGCCGATCGCCGGCAAGGTGATGCGTTCGCCGCTCGAGGTCGGCGACAAGGTCGTGGCCAACGATACCGTGGTCGCCGTCATCCAGCCGACGGCGCCGGCGTTCCTCGACGTGCGCTCGCGGCGCGAGGCGGAGGGCGCGATCGCCGCCGCCAAGGCCGCCGTGACGCTGGCCCAGGCGCAGGTCACCGAGGCGCAGTCGCAGCTCGATTTCGCCAAGAGCGAGGCCGGCCGCGCCGACGAGCTGATACGGCGCAACATCATCTCAGAGCGCACCCACCAGCAGGCCCAACTGGAGGTCGATACCGCCGCCGCCCGCCTTGCCAGCGCCAACGCAACGCTGGAGGTGCGCAAGCGCGAGCTCGAACGCGCCCAGGCGGCCCTGATCGGCCCCGAAGCGATGCAGGAAGCCGCCAGCGGGGAGAACTGCTGCGTCGAGGTGGATGCGCCGGTCGATGGCGAGGTGCTCAAGATCGACACGGAGAGCGAGCAGGTCGTCCCCGCCGGCACGGCGCTCGTCCAGATCGGCGATCCGGTCAACCTGGAGATCGCCGTCGACCTGCTGTCGTCCGACGCGGTCCGCGTGCCCCATGATGCCGAGGCGCGGATCGACGGCTGGGGCGGGCCGACGCTGACCGCCAGGGTGCGGCGCATCGAGAGCGCCGGTTTCACCAAGGTCTCCGCCCTCGGCATCGAGGAGCAGCGGGTCAAGGCGGTGCTCGATCTGGTCGATCCGCCGTCGAAATGGAGCAGCCTCGGTCACGACTACCGCGTGGTCGTGCATGTCATCGTCGACCGGCAGGAGGCCCTGCTGGTGCCGCTCGGCGCGCTGTTCCGGCGCGGCGCGAGTTGGGCGGTGTTCGTGGTCGACGCCGAAAGCCGGGCCCGGCTGCGCACGGTGACGCTCGGTGCGCGCAACGCCCGCCACGCCGCGATCGTGGACGGTCTGAATGAGGGCGAACGGGTGGTTCTGCACCCGAGCGACCGGATCGCCGACGGCGTCCGCGTGGCCGCCCGCGACGTCCAGGCGCTCTGAATACAGAAAAAACAGGCCAATAAAGGCGATTATCGCCGAAGTTTGCCACAATGTTGTCCCGAGAAGCCGGAATCAATACGGCATCCGGGGGTCGACCGTGGTTGTGCGGCGCAACATTCGTATGGCCAACCGCCACGCGAATGGCTATAGGTGCGCCACGTGCCGCGCTTCGACGGTGCCTTCCCGACTGGACGGTATGACGAACGCTTCCGGGCGGACCATTTCGAGGGGAAATGGTCCGGCGTCCCGGGGCGGCGGCTGGAGGTGTACCAAATGGCGTTGACCCGCAGGGGTCTTGTGTTTTTGGGCATCGCGGCTGCGGCCGCGCAGCGGACCTGGCCGATGGAGGCCATGGCCGCCGGCGACGGGCCGCTGCTGCGGGTCGGCGATCCCCAACCCTTCGCGCCGGCCGCGGTTCGCGCCCGCGCCAGGGAGCTCGCCGCCGAGCCGTTCGTGCCGCACCTCTCCGAGGTGCCCGGCGCCATCCGCGATCTCACCTACGATCAGTTCCGCGACATCCGCTACCGCACCGACGCGGCGATCTGGCGGGGCGAGCAGCTGCCGGTCGAGATGCAGCTGTTCCATCTCGGCCATGTCTATGACGAGCCGGTGTCGATCAACCTCGTCGCCGACGGGGCGAGCCGGCACGTCGTGTTCTCGCCGGAGCTGTTCGACTACGGCCCGCTGGTGCCACAGCCGGTGCCGGCCGAAGATGTCGGGTTCTCCGGGTTCCGCCTGCACGGCCCCCTCAACCGTCCCGACTATCTCGACGAGTACGCGGTGTTCCAGGGCGCGAGCTACTTCCGCGCCATCGGCAAGGGCCAGGCCTACGGCCTGTCGGCGCGTGGCCTTGCCATCGGCACGGCCGAGCCCGATGGCGAGGAGTTCCCGGCCTTCCGCGAGTTCTGGATCGAGAAGCCGCGGCCGGGCGCGAATTCGGTCGTCGTGCACGCGCTGCTCGACAGCCCCAGCGCGACCGGCGCCTATCGCTTCACCATCCGCCCCGGCGCCGACACGGTCATCGACGTCGAGGCGACGCTGTACCCGCGCACCGATATCGACAAGGTCGGTCTCGCCCCGCTCACCAGCATGTTCTATTTCGGCCCGCAGGACCGCGCCGGCATCGACGATTTCCGTCCCGCCGTCCACGATTCCGACGGCCTGCTCGTCTGGAACGGCCGCGGCGAGTGGATCTGGCGGCCGCTGGTCAACCCCGCGCGGCTGCAGATCAGCGCCTTTCTCGACGAGCACCCGCAGGGCTTCGGCCTGCTGCAGCGCTCGCGCAAGTTCGACGCCTATCAGGATCTCGAGGCGCGCTACGAGCGCCGCCCCAGCGTCTGGGTCGAGCCGATCGGCGACTGGGGCACGGGCTCGGTGATCCTGATCGAGATCCCGACCAATTCCGAGGTCCACGACAATATCGTCGCCTTCTGGCGGCCCGCCGAGCCGATCAGGGCCGGCGAGGACCAGCAGGTCACCTATCGGCTCTACTGGTGCAACGAGATTCCGACCGACCAGGGCGTGGCCCGCGTCGTCGGCACGATGAACGGGCAGGTTCCCGCCGACGGCTCGAGCACGCCGCCGGACGACCGGCTGATCGTCATCGATTTCGCCGGCGGCCCGCTCGCCGGCCTGTCGCCCGAGGAGGCCGTGGTGCCGGACATTTCCGCGTCCGCCGGCACGGTGTCGCCCGGCACGATCCAGTTCAATCCGGAGACCGGCGGCCGCCGGGTCGCTTTCGGCTTCGACCCGGCCGGCACCGACGGCGTCGATCTGCGCTGCGCCCTGCTCAAGGACGGCGAGCGCATATCCGAAGTGTGGGTCTGCCGATGGGCGGAGTGACCAGGGTACCCGCCAACGAACCGATCGTCCTGCCGGATTCGCCGCTGCCGGCCGAAGCCCCGCTGGGCATGCCGATCCAGGATCTGCGGCGGATCCCGCAACCGATGCGCCACGCCGCGCCCGACCGTTGGGCCTGGATACCGCGGCTCGTCGTCTTCGGCGGCGCGGTGGTTCTGTCGGCGATCCTGGTCAACGAGATGTACGGCGTTCTCGCCGTCGCCGGGCTGACGCCGATCGAGGCGGCGATGCTGGCGCTGTTCGTCGTCAACATCGTCTGGATCGCGTACGCCTTCACGTCGGCGACGTTGGGCGCGCTGGCGCTGCTCACCGGGTGGGGCATATTCACGGTGCCGGCCCGTGACAACCGCGTGCCCTCGGGCCGCACCGCCGTCCTGCTCCCCGCCTATAACGAGGACGCCGTCCGGGTTTTCGCCGCCGCCGCCGCGACCGCCGAAGGCCTTGCCGAGGCCGGGGCGAGCGATGCCTTCGACGTCTACGTCCTCAGCGATTCGACCGACCCCGACGTCTGGATCGCCGAGGAGGCGGCGTTCCGCGCCCTGATCCGCCGCCGCGCCCGCCGCGCCCGCGTGTTCTATCGCCGTCGCCGCCACAACACCGAGAAGAAGGCCGGCAACATCGCCGAATGGTGCAAGTGCTTCGGCGCGGCCTATCCCTTCTTCGTCATTCTCGACGCCGACAGCCTGATGGAACCGGAGACGCTGATCCGTCTGGCGCTTGCCATGGAAGAAAGTCCCCAGGCCGGACTGATCCAGACCGTGCCGGCGATCGTCAACCGCAACACGCTGTTCGCCCGGTTGCAGCAGTTCGCCGGACGCGTCTACGGACCGGTGATGGCGGCGGGGCTCGGCGCCTGGGCCCGCGGCGTCGGCAACTACTGGGGCCACAACGCCATCATCCGCACCGAGGCCTTCGTCGGCGCGGCGGGACTGCCCACCCTGCGCGGCAGGCCGCCCTTCGGCGGCCACATCATGAGCCATGATTTCGTCGAGGCCGCGCTGCTGCGCCGGGCCGGCTGGTCGGTGCTGCTCGCCCCCACCCTCGCCGGCTCCTACGAGGAGAGCCCGCCGAGCCTGATCGATCTCGCCACCCGCGACCGGCGCTGGTGCCAGGGCAATCTCCAGCATGCCAAGATCGTCGTGGCGCGCGGGCTGAAATGGCCGAGCCGTGTCCACATGGTGACCGGCATCATGTCCTACGTCGCCTCGCCGGTCTGGCTGATGTTCCTGATCGCGGGCCTGCTGCTCGCCCTGCAGGCGCGGTTCATCCGGCCGGAATACTTCACCGAGCAGTTCCAGCTGTTCCCGAGCTGGCCGGTGATCGATTCCGAACGGGCCATCGGCCTGTTCGTGGTCACCATGGCGATCCTGTTCCTGCCCAAGCTGTTCGGGCTGGTCGTTGCGCTGACCGACCGCAAGGTGCGCGCCGGCATCGGCGGCATCGTCCGCGGCACGGCCAGCGTTCTGGTGGAATCGCTGCTGGCCGCGCTGCTCGCCCCGGTGATGATGGCGATCCAGTCAGCCGCCGTCGCCGACATCGTGCTCGGCCGCGATGCCGGCTGGAATCCGCAGCGCCGCGACGACGGCACCGTTCCCTTCGCCGAGGTGTTCCGGCGCCATCGCCCCCACACCGTGCTCGGCGTCCTGCTCGGAGCCAGCGCCTGGGCCGTGTCGCCGCAGGTTCTCGCCTGGATGAGCCCCGCCGTGCTCGGCCTGCTGCTGGCCGCCCCGGTCTCGGCGCTGACCGCGCGCCTCGGCGCCGGCCTCGCCCTGCGCCGGGCGCGCCTCCTGTCGATCCCGGAGGAGAGCGCCCCGCCGCCGATCCTGACCCGGGCCGAGGCGACCGCGGCGGAACTCGCCGAGCGGATCGGCGCGCCGCGCGAGGCCTGCGATCGCCTCCTGTCCGATCCGGCGCTGCTCGCCTTCCACCGCGCCTGCCTGACGCCGGCCCGCCCGCACGGGCGCGGCGGCATCGACGAGACCCTGGTGCTGGCGCTGGCGCGTCTCGACGCGGCGGGCAGCATAGAGGAGGCCGTGCGCTACCTGTCGCCGCGCGAAAAGCTCGCCGTGCTCGCCGACTGCCAGGGCCTCGATCGTCTCGCCCTGCTGCCGCACGCCAAGGCGGCCGAATAGGCCCGAACCTGCCGGGATGGCATAAGCCTTCGGCGTCTATGCCCCTCACCCGCCGCTTCGCGTCGACCTCTCCCCCTGGGAGAGGTGTAGCTGCCGCGATGCCGCCACCTCTCCCCGCCGGGGAGCGGTCGGGGCCGGCGCCGCCGGTCCCGGGTGAGGGGCCTCGACGCCTTCAGCGCTGTCGGTGTCCGCTGGACATGGCTGGCGTTCAGGGTGGCGGACCAGATCGGCTACCCCTTTCCCGCTCATCCCCGCGAAAGCGGGGATCGTCCGGCTTGAGGCACGGCCCTGCAACGCCGCAACCCGACTCCCGCCTTCGCGGGCGTGAGCGGCAAGAGGCAAGTTCCACCTACGGCTTGTCGCCGCCCTCGCGCAGTTTCGAGACTGCGTTGGCGTGGGCCTCGAAGCCTTCGTAGCGGGCAAGGACGCGCGCCTGCGGCGCCAGGCCGGGATAGCCGTCCTCGGTGATGTAGGCGATGGTCTGCCGCTTCAGGTAGTCGAACACCGACAGCGGCGAGCGGGTATGCGCCCAGCCGCCGGTCGGCAGCACGTGGTTCGGGCCGAGCACGTAGTTGGCGACCGCGATCGCGGTATGGCCGCCGAGCAGGATCTCGCCGGCATGCTTCAGCTTCGGCACGTAGGCCCACGGGTTGGCGCTTTCGACCATCAGGTGCTCGGGCGCGTAGTCGTTGACGAAGGCGCAGGCCGCGTCCATGTCGGCGGCGATCACCACGCCGCCGTTGGTCCCACCCAGGACGGTGCGGCAATAGGAGATCCGCGTCTCGCCCATATGCGCGAACAGCGTCTCGATCTCGGCGATCACCCTGTCGGCGAGCACGCGGTCGTCGGTGACCAGGAAGGCGGAGGAATCCGGTCCGTGCTCGGCCTCGTTGAGAAGGTCGAGGGCGGTGACGCGGGGATCGGCGGTGGAGTCGGCGATGACGATGGATTCGCTCGGACCGGCCGGCGGGCCGACGTCGATGACGTCGGCGAGCGCCTGCATCGCGGCGACCAGCCACGGCGAGCCCGGCCCGACGATCTTGGCCACCTTCGGCACCGTTTCCGTGCCGTAGGCGCAGGCGGCCACGGCCTGCGCGCCGCCGCACTTGTAGACCTCCGTGACGCCGGCGAGCCGGCAGGCATAGAGCGTGGCGTCGTCGATGCCGCCGTCCGGCGTCGGCGGTGTCACCACGATCACCCGTTCGACGCCGGCGACGACGGCGGGGATCGTCGTCATCAGTGCGACCGAGGGAAACGCGCCCTTGCCGCGCGGCACGTAGCAGGCGACCGAGGGGATCGGCAGCGAGCGCTCGCCGGCCATGACGCCGTCGCCCATGTCCTCGAGCCACATGTCCTCGGGCATCTGGCGGGCGTGGAAGCGGCGGATGCGTTCGGCGGCGAAGGCCATCGCCTCCTTGATCTCGTCGTCGAGCGCGGCCTCGGCGGCGTCGAAATCGGCCGGGGTCGCCGCCAGCGCGTCGGCGGTGACGTCGGCATGGTCGAACTCGCGGCCGAATTCGGCCAGCGCCGCGTCGCCGCGCGTCCGTACCGCCTCGATGATCGGGGCGACCTTGTCGCGATACGCGGACAGGTCCGCCTCGCTGCGCCGAAGCAGCTCGGCGCGCGCGGCCGCGTCGAGGCGGGTGAGGTCGTGTACGGCGATGGAGGACATCGGGGCGCCTTTCCGGATCGGTCTTCCGGTCAGGCTCTAAGCCATCCGCGCGAACGGCTCAAGCCGGCCAGGACGGACGGCCGGACCGGTGAAACGGATCGCGATGACGGGAAGACGGGGCTGGCGCTGCTCGGGCGGCGCCCGACGGACTCGGGCGCGCGGAATTCAATTGCGCCAGATTAGATGGCCCGGATCAGATGCGGGCCAGGAGGAACGGCGAGGCGAGGAGAGCGAACAGGCCGAAGGCGATGAGCCGGTCGCCGAATCGCCGGATGCCGAGAACAGTCTTGTTGCGCATGGGATGCCCCTCGTTTCGCAGCAGGTCGCAGCGGTTGATGCTGCGGCGCATATATTGTTGCGCATGAAACGAGGCGAGTGCGCAAACTGTCGCATCCGGGGAATCCCGTAGGTTTCTCCCGGCGCGATCAGGCGGCTATCAATCGTCGAGCGACGGGAGAGTCAGGCGTTTTTCGCGGGCGCAGCGAATGGCGATGTCGTATCCCGCGTCAGCATGTCGCATCACGCCGGAGGCCGGGTCGTTCCACAGCACGCGGGCGAGCCGGCGCGCCGCCGCCTCGGTGCCGTCGGCGACGATCACCATGCCCGAATGCTGCGAGAAGCCGATGCCGACGCCGCCGCCGTGGTGGATCGACACCCAGGTCGCCCCCGACGCGCAGTTGAGCAGCGCGTTGAGCAGCGGCCAGTCGGCCACCGCGTCGGAGCCGTCCATCATCGCCTCGGTCTCGCGGTTGGGGCTCGCCACCGATCCGGAATCGAGATGGTCGCGGCCGATGACGACCGGCGCCTTCAACTCGCCCTTCGCCACCATCTCGTTGAACGCCAGGCCCAGCCGGTCGCGGTCGCCGAGGCCGACCCAGCAGATGCGGGCGGGCAGGCCCTGGAACTGGATGCGCTCGCGCGCCATGTCGAGCCAGGTGTGCAGGTGGGGATCGTCGGGGATCAGCTCCTTCACCTTCTGATCGGTGCGGTAGATGTCCTCCGGGTCGCCCGACAGCGCCGCCCAGCGGAACGGCCCGACGCCCCGGCAGAACAGCGGCCGGATATAGGCCGGCACGAAGCCGGGGAACGCGAAGGCGTCGGTACATCCCGCTTCCAGCGCCATCTGGCGGATGTTGTTGCCGTAGTCGAAGGTCGGCACGCCCTCGCGGTGGAACCACAGCATCGCCTCGACCTGATCCTTCATCGACAGCTTGGCCTCGCGGATCGTCGCGGCGGGATCGCTGACGCGCCGCTCGTCCCATTGCTCCAGCGTCCAGCCGGCGGGCAGGTAGCCGTTCAGGGGATCGTGCGCCGAGGTCTGGTCGGTGACGGCATCGGGCACGACGCCGCGCCGCACCAGCTCCGGGAACATCAGCGCGGCGTTGCCGAGCACGCCGACCGAGACCGGCTTCTTCTCGGCGCAGGACCGCCGGATGATCTCGAGTGCCTCGTCGAGGTCCCTGGCCTGGATGTCGAGATAGCCGGTGCGCAGCCGCATCTCGATGCGCGAGGGCCGGCATTCGACGGCGAGCATCGAGGCGCCGGCCATGGTGGCCGCCAGCGGCTGCGCCCCGCCCATGCCGCCGAGGCCGCCGGTCAGGATCCATTTGCCCGCCAGGTCGCCGCCATAGTGCTGGCGGCCCATCTCGGCGAAGGTCTCGTAGGTGCCCTGAACGATGCCCTGGCTACCGATATAGATCCACGAGCCCGCGGTCATCTGGCCGTACATCATCAGGCCCTGGGCATCGAGCGCGTTGAAATGCTCCCAGTCGGCCCAGTGCGCCACCAGGTTGGAGTTGGCGATCAGCACGCGCGGGGCGTCCGGATGGGTCTTGAACACGCCGACCGGCTTGCCCGACTGGATCAGCAGGCTTTCGTCGTCCCCCAGCGTCCGCAATGCCGCGACGATCCGGTCGTAGGATGCCCAGTCGCGCGCCGCCCGGCCGATGCCGCCATAGACGACGAGCTCGTGCGGGTTCTCGGCGACGTCGGGATCGAGATTGTTCATCAGCATCCGCAGCGGCGCTTCGGTGAGCCAGCTCCTGGCGGACAGCTCGGTCCCGCGCGGCGAGCGGATCTCACGGGCGTTGTCGATGCGGCCGTGTACGGTCATCGGTTTTCTCCTTCGATGCGGGCGCCGGCAATGCGGGCGCCGGCCTCGATCAGGGCGTCGAGAACCCGGCGCAGGACCGGCCGCATGCGCGCGGCTCCGTCCTCGTTGAAGGTCCAGGGCGCCGCTTCCAGCATGTAGGCCGTTTGCGCGAGCTCCATCTGGACGGCGTGGACGCGCGAATCCGGCTCGCCGAAATGGCGGGTGATCCAGCCGCCCTTGAAGCGGCCGTTGACGATATAGGTGAGGTCGCTTTCCGATCCCTCGTCCCGAGGAGGTTGGTGCGCTGGGCCGTCCGATGCGGCGGCACAGGCCTCGGCGCAGGCCTCGGCGACGGCGTCGGAGATGGCGGCCTCGATCTCGGGCGCGCACGACTGTCCGTCATTGGTGCCGATGTTGAACACCGGCAGCGTTCCCGCGAACAGGCGCGGCACCACCGAGCGGATCGAATGGCAGTCGTAGAGCAGCGCGTAGCCGTGCGCCTCGTGCACGCGGTCGATCTCGCTGCGCAGGGCGATGTGGTAGGGCCAGAAATAGCGGTCGCGGCGGATGCCGGTCTCGAGCACGCCCGGCGCCATGGCGTCCTGGTAGATCGGCTCGCCGTCGAAGGTGGTGGTCGGGCACAGCTCGGTCGTCGCCCGGCCGGGATAGAGCGAGGCGCCGGACGGGTCGCGGTTCACGTCGATCACGTAGCGCGACAGCCTCGCCTCGACGACGGTGGCGTCGAGGCCGTCGGCGAAATCGTAGAGGCGCGGTATCCACCAGTCGGTATCGGGAACCGAAAGCCCGGTCTCGTTCAGCCGCTTGGCGACCTCCGGCGGGATCTCGGTGCCGGAATGGGGCATGGACAGGATCAGCGGGCTGCCGCCCCGGCGAACGCGGACGATGTCGTCCATCATGTCCGGTCCTCCAGCCGCGGCAGGGCGACGTCGGAGACCGCGGCCAGCGCGGCGCCTTCGCCAACGAGGCGCGAGGCGGCTTCGAGGTCGGGGGCGAGATAGCGGTCGTCCGCCAGCGCCGCGACCTCGGTGCGCAGCGTGGCGACGGCCTTCTGCAGCGTGGCGCTGGTCCTGAGCGGCGCCCGCAGGTCGACGCCCTGCGCCGCGACCAGCCATTCGATCCCGAGGATGCGGGTCAGGTTGGCGTTCATGTCGGTAAGCCGGCGCGCGGCGTGGCAGGCCATCGACACGTGGTCTTCCTGATCGGCGCTGGTGGGCGTCGAATCGACCGAGCAGGGATTGGCGCGCTGCTTGTTCTCCGCCATCAGCGCCGCCGACGTCACCTCGGCGATCATGAAGCCCGAGTTAAGCCCGGGTTGCGGGGCGAGAAACGCCGGCAGGCCGTAGGACAGCGCCGGATTGACCAGCATGGCGATCCGCCGCTGCGCGATCGAGCCGAGCTCGGCGATGGCCAGGGCGATCTGGTCGGCGGCGAAGGCCACCGGCTCGGCGTGGAAGTTGCCGCCGGAGATGATCGATCCGTCCTCGATGACGACGAGCGGATTGTCGGTCGCCGCGTTGGCCTCGATGCGCAGCGTCTCGCCGGCCTGCCGCATCACGCCGAGGCAGGCCCCGGCGACCTGCGGCTGGCAGCGGATGCAATAGGGGTCCTGCACCCGCTCGTCGCCGTCGCGGTGGGATTCGCGGATTTCCGAACCGCCGATCAGGGCATGCAGCGCGGCGGCGGCGTCGCTCTGTCCCGCATGGCCCCGCAGCGCCTGCACCTCCGGGCGGAACGGCGCCGCCGAGCCCATGCAGGCGTCCGTCGACAGCGCCCCGGTGACCAGCGAGGACAGCGCCAGCCGCCAGGCGCCGAACAGGCCCGCCAGCGCCAGCGCCGTCGAGCACTGGGTGCCGTTGATCATGGCGAGCCCTTCCTTGGGCCCGAGCGCGATCGGTTTCAGCCCGGCGAGCATCAGCGCGTCGGCGCCGGGCATGCGCCGGCCCTCGAGGACCGCCTCGCCCTCGCCGATCATCACCGCCGTCACATGCGCCAGCGGCGCCAGATCGCCGGACGCGCCGACCGAGCCCTGCGACGGCACGACCGGCGTGACCGCCTTGTCCAGCATGCCTTCCAGGAGATCGATGATCTGCCAGCGCACGCCCGAGGCGCCGCGCCCCAGCGACAGCAGCTTCAGCGCCATCATCAGCCGCACCACCGGCGCGCTCAGCGCCTCGCCGACGCCGGAGGCGTGCGACAGGATCAGGTTGCGCTGCAGGCGGGCCGTGTCCTCCGGCGCGATGCGCCTGGAGGCGAGCTTGCCGAAGCCGGTGTTGACGCCGTAGACCGCCGCGGCGCCGGCGGCGGCGTCCGCGATGATGCGTGCCGAGTGCTCGACCGCGGCCCGGCAGGACGGATCGAGCCGCACGGGGGCATTGGACCGATAGATATGCTCGAGCGTCGCCAGGTCGACCGCGCCGGGGCTCAGGACGATCGTGTCGGTCATTTTCCTCTCCACACGCGCGCCTGCAGCGGGTTGAAGCCGATGCGGTAGACCAGTTCGGCCGGCGTCTCGATGTTCCAGATGGCGAGGTCGCAGGCCTTGCCGGGTTCCAGGGTGCCGATGTCGCCGAGCCGGCCGAGCGCGCGCGCGGCGTTGCGGGTGACGCCCAGCAGGCATTCCTCGACGGTCAGGCGAAACAGTGTCGCCGCCATGTTCAGGGCGACGAGCGGCGAGGTCAGCGGCGAGGAGCCGGGATTGCAGTCGGTGGCCACCGCGATCGGCACGCCGGCGAGCCGCAGCGCGTCGACCGGCGGGACCTGCGTCTCGCGCAGGAAGTAGAACGCGCCGGGCAGCAGCACCGCCGTCAGGCCGGCATGGGCCATCGCCGCGACGCCGTCCTCGTCGAGATATTCGAGATGGTCGGCCGACAGTGCGCCGTAGCGCGCGGCGAGCCTGGCGCCGCCGAGATTGGAAAGCTGCTCGGCGTGCAGCTTCACCGGCAGGCCCAGCGCCTGCGCCGCGTCGAAGACCAGCGCCATCTGGTCCGGCGAGAAGGCGATGGTCTCGCAGAACCCGTCGACGGCATCGGCCAGGTTGTCGGCGGCGATCGAGGCAAGCTGCTCGCGGCAGACCGTGTGGATATAGCCATCGGCGTCGCCCTCGAACTCCGGCGGCACGGCATGGGCGCCGAGGAAGGTCGTCGTGACCGTCACCGGCCGTTCGTCGGCGAGCCGTCGCGCCGCGAACAGCATCCGGGTCTCCGCCTCGGTCTCCAGGCCGTAGCCCGACTTGATCTCGACGGTGGTGACACCCTCGGCCAGGAGCGCATCGAGACGGGGCAGCGCCGAGGCGACGAGCTCGTCCTCGCTCGCCGCCCGCGTCGCGGCGACCGTCGAGCGGATGCCGCCGCCGGCGCGCGCGATCTCCTCGTAGCTGGCGCCGGCCAGGCGCAGCTCGAATTCCCGGGCGCGGTCACCGCCGTGAACCAGATGGGTATGGCAATCGATCAGGCCGGGGCTCACCCAGCGGCCCTCGAGGTCGGTGCGGTCCCTGGCGTCGAGATCGCCGGGCAGGTCGGCCATCGGCCCGGCGAAGACGATCCGCCCGGCCTCCTCGGCCACGGCGCCGGCCTCGACCACGCCGAGACCCGGCGTGCCCGGGGCCCCCGGAACCCCCGGGACCATCGTCATCAGCCGGCCATTCGTCCAAAGACGGTCGACCTGCATCGCGCTTCGCCTCCCTCTTGGCGATTTTGTATATACATATCTACGACGCAGGGGTATGTCTACAGGGAACAGCGAGCGACAGCACACGGCCGCGTACAGATGGACACGACCCGATTGTGGTTCGAGCAGGCGTTGTTGCCCGCCGGTTGGGCCGATGCCGTGGCGATCGAGATATCCGGCGGCCGTATCGTCGCGGCGACGGCGGGTGCCGCGCGCGGCGACGCGGTTGGGTTTTCCGGCGCCGCGGTGCCGGGCCTGAGCAACCTGCACAGTCACGCCTTCCAGCGCGGCATGGCCGGCCTCACCGAGCGGCGCGGCCCCGGCGACGACAGCTTCTGGACCTGGCGCGAGACCATGTACGGCTTCCTCGCCCGGCTGACGCCGGACGATGTCGAGGCGATCGCCGCCGAGCTCTATGCCGAGATGCTGGAGGCCGGCTTCACCGCCGTCGGCGAGTTCCATTACCTGCACCACGCCCCGGACGGGCGTCCCTATGACGACATCGCCGAGATGGCCGCGCGTATCGCTGCGGCGGCCTCGGCGACCGGCATCGGCCTGACCCTGCTTCCGGTGCTCTACGAGGCCGGTGGTTTCGGCGGCGTGCCCGCCGGCGAGGGCCAGCGCCGGTTCGCCAACGCTGTCGACCGTTTCGAGAGCCTCGTTGCCCGCAGCCGCGAGATCGTCCGTGATCTGCCCGGCGCGGTGGTCGGCGTCGCGCCGCATTCGCTGCGCGCGGTGACGCCGGACGCGCTGGACCGCGTCGTCGCGGGCGCGGGCGGGCCAATCCACATCCATGTCGCCGAGCAGCGCAAGGAGGTGCAGGACTGCCTCGCCTGGTCCGGCCGGCGCCCGGTCGAATGGCTGTTCGATCATCACCGCGTCGACGAGCGCTGGTGCCTGATCCACGCGACGCACATGAGCGATGCGGAAACAGCGGCGCTCGCCGCCAGCGGCGCGGTCGCCGGCTTGTGCCCGGTCACCGAGGCCAATCTCGGCGACGGCATCTTTCCCGGCGTCGCCTACCTGCGGGCCGGCGGTCGCTTCGGCGTCGGCTCGGATTCGAATGTCCGCGTCTCGGCGGCCGAGGAGCTCAGCACGCTCGAATACGGCCAGCGCCTGCGCGACGAGGGCCGCAACCGGCTGGCGACGGACACCGGCTCGACCGGCCGGCAGGTCTTCGCGCGCGCGGTCGCCGGCGGCGCCCAGGCCCTTGGGCGGAACCCGCTCGGGCAAAATTCGGGCGCGCTGGCCGTGGGCGACGTCGCCGACATCGTCCGCCTGACGCCGGACCATCCCGCCCTCGTCGCGGCGCGCGGCGACACCTGGCTCGACGGCTGGATCTTCGCCGGCGGCAACGCCTGCGTCGCCGATGTCTGGGCCGCCGGCCGCCACGTCGTGCGCGATGGCGCCCATGTCGGGCGCGATGCGATCGCCGCGCGCTTCGCCCGGACCATGCGCGCGCTCGCGGCATGACCGCGCGCCTCACCCCGCCGGTGCTCGACGGCTCCGGCGCCGTCTACCAGCAGATCCGCCGCGCGGTCGCCCGGCCGATCCTGCGCGGCGAGTGGGCGCCGGGCGCGCGCATCCCCTCCGAGCACGAGCTGATGGACCTGTTCGGCGCCTCGCGCATGACCGTCAACAAGGCGCTCAGCGCGCTCGTCGACGACGGCCTGATCGTCCGCCGCCGCCGCGTCGGCTCCTTCGTCGCCGAGCGGCCGCCGGAGCGCGCGGCGATGGAGATCTGGGACATCGGCGCGGAAGTCGCCCGTAGCGGCCGGGCCTACCGTTTCGAGCTTCTCGAATGCCATCGCCGCCCCGCCGACGAGGCCATCGCCGAACTCTTCGACGTCGCGCCTGGGACGCCGGTGATCGAGATCGTCGGGCGCCACTATGCCGACGGCGTTCCGGTCCAGATCGAGCGTCGCTACATCAATACCGAGGCCGCCCCCGGGGTCGCCGGCGCCGACTTCGCGACGACGCCGCCGGGCCGCTGGCTGCTCGACAATGTTCCGTGGACGGACGCGGAACATCTGATCCGCGCGGTCAACGCGGACGAAGCGACCGCCGGGCTTCTGGACATCGGCGACCGCGATGCCTGTCTGCTCGTCGAGCGGCGGACCTGGGCCGACCGCACGCCGATCACCTGGGTCGAGCTGCTCAGCCCCGGTGCCGCGCGCCAACTCGTCAGCCGGTTCTCGCCGCAGGGCTGACCGGCGCCGGACGCGCCCGTTCCGTCTTGGTCGCGCCGTTTCCGGCATGCCGGCCTTGCCGGAAATCCCCGGAGGCTGCAATCTTCGGCCCGAAGGCGGGACGCGAGGGGACGATTGAACCGAAAGCGTCGTCGCGCTCCCGGGTATTTTGCCGCGCGATGCGACCCGTATTCATCTGTGAACTGTAACAAAAAGCAGCCATGGACAATACTCTGACGAAGACCACATTGATCAATGTGGCAACGGCGCTGAACAACAACGAGAAGATCGACGCCGGCCTGGTCGACCCCTTTCTCGATCATAAATTCGAGGAACTGTCCTCGCTCAGCAGGTTCATGCTGAAGGTGTCCGCGGTAATTTCCCTGTTCTTCGCGTCGGTCCTGGTGATCTTCCCGGAAGTTGGCGAGACGCTGATCGAATGGCTGCCGGGCTTCTTCCTGTTGCCGGAGCGCCTGTCGAAGGCGCTCGACTACGTCTGGGGACTCGTCGGGGAACCCGTCGGCCAGCAGCACCTGATGTATCACGTGCCGAACATCATCGTTTATGCGTTCGGCGTTGCCGGCGTCCGGCAGGTGTGGAAGCGCGTCCACAAGAACAACTGGAAGGACCTCGTCGCAGGCGCGCAGGAGAAACTGGGCACGGCGATCGAGGACGGCACCGGCCTGTTCCGTTTTACCCCCGGCTTCTCGCTGCTGTTCGTCGGCGAAGGCGACCACATCGCCCGCAGCCTCGTCGCGGACGATCCGGCCGTCGGGCTGACGATTTCGTCCAGGCGGCAGCCCTACACGAACCTCTGGGCGCGGTTCGCCGCGGGCGAGGGCGACGAGGGCTTCGTCCGGGCGCTGGGACAGATCAACGCCGAGGACGCCGGCGAATACGTGCTGTTTCCCGTCCGCGACGAGCACCTGTTCCTGCCCGGGCCGCTCGATTTCGATATCGCCCCGCATCGTGTCGACGTCGCCGTGCGCAGGATCCGCGAGTTCGAGAAGGAGAGGGCCTGGAAGGCGAAACGGATCATCATCGTCGGCGACAAGGAACAGAGGAGCAACTTCGTCACCGAGGGCGAAAGCGGCAGGATCGCGACCGATATCGACGAAGTGAGCCTGCGGACGATCGCCGACAAGTACGAGAACATGACCATCCTGGACCCGACGGAAACGACGATACGGAGCATCGTCGAATTTGCAGGCGGGCGGCGCATTCTGTTCAGGTCGTCCGACAGGGGCGTCGAGAAATACGGTCGCGAATTCTATCGCCGGCTGTCGCTGCTAGGCTACAGCCCCACCAGCGAGGAGGCCCTGACCATCGGCTACGACATCTCCGACCTGGAGACGGAGCACCAGCTCCTGTCCCAGGCCTACCCGGCCTACCTGCCGGTCATCCTGTCCCGGGACATCTTCGACGGGCTCGTCAAGAGCGGCCTGTGGGACGACAGCTACATATTCATTCCGCGCCTGGTGAAGCAGGAACTGCAAAGGCTCGTCGGCCAGCAGTGACGGTCGTCGCCGGGTCGAGATCCGCGGCCGGCGGTCAGGTTCCCGGCCTGAGCTTCTCGATCTCGCCGATGCGCGTCTTGGCGCTCGACCAAAGCCGCTCGGTGACGGCGGCCAGCAGCGCCTCGACGAGTGCCAGCGGCGCGACGTTGGAATCCCAGTTCGACGGCACCGAGATGTGCGCCGACAGCATGTGCGTCGCCACGCGGGAAATCGGCGACAGCCACGGGTCGGTGATCAGCACCACCTTGACGCCGCGCCCGGCGGCGAGCTGCGCCAGCGCCACGATGTCGTTCTGGTAGCGGCGCATGTCGAAGACGACCAGTACGTCGTTCTTGCGCATGTCGAGCACCTGGTCGCGCAGGTTCTCGATCTGGCCGGCGAGATGGATGACGCGGGTGCGCACGATCCTGAGATGCGAGGCGAGATAGCGGGCCAGGGGATCGGTGAAGCGGCCGCCGATCATGTAGATGCGCCGCTTCGGATCCGACATCAGCGCGACGACGGCATCGAACTCGCCCGGCGGCACATGCGAGAAGGTCTCGGCCAGGTTGTTCTCCACCGCCGCGCGGAACCGGTCGAACAGCCGGCTTTCGCCCGACCGCGCGTCCGGCTCGAAGCTCGCCTTCATCAGCGGCGATTTCAGCTGCGCCTCCAGCTCCTCGCGCAGGCGCTTCTGGAAATCGGGATAGCTCTGGAATCCCAGCCGGGCGACGAATCGCAGGATGCTCGGCGCGCTGACGCCGGCGCGCGCGGCGAAATCGGCGACCGGCTCGAGGCCGGCGAGCGGGTAGGTGGCCAGCAGCACATGGGCCGCCTTGCGCTCGGTCGCGGTGAACTCGTGCAGATGCTCGCGGACCTGCTCCGCGATGGTCAATGCGCCGTTTGCCATGGCTTTTTTCTCGTGCCCCCGCCCCGTCCCGCGCCCTTTCCCCACCACTACTCCGGCGCGGCGACGGCGTCCAGCGTGGTGGAATATGCGTTCCAGATTTGACATTCTTCGGTGAATTGTATCTAGAATTATATCGGTTGAAGGGGCGTCCAGGAAGGGTCGCGTGAGCGGGGCGGGGGCTATGAACGGCGTGGTCGAGCCGGTTTCGGTTGAGCGGAGTACCGATCTGATACGGCGCGAAGGCGCGCCGACCGGCGGCGACTTCGTCATCGTCTGCGACCACGCCTCCAACCGGATTCCGCCGGGGTTCGGCGAACTCGGCCTGAACGACACCGACATGCGGCGCCATATCGCCTGGGATCCCGGCGCGCTTCCCGTGGCGCGCGGCCTTGCCGGTCGGTTCGGCGGCCCGCTGCTCTATCCCGACGCGTCGCGGCTGCTGATCGACTGCAACCGTCCGCCCACGGCCGCCGATTCCACACTGACGGTCAGCGAGGACACCGAGATCCCCGGAAATCGCGGTCTCGCCGCCGAGCTGCGCGCGCGCCGGATCGCCGAGATCTACGACGCCTATCACGCTGCCATCGACGCGGTGCTGGAGGCCCGTGCCGCGGAAGGCGCGACGACGGCGGTGGTCGCCGTGCACAGCTTCACCCCCGTCTATCGTGGCAAGACCCGGCCCTGGCATATCGGCGTGCTCTACGATGCCGACCGCCGGCTGGCCGAGCCGCTGCTCGCCGCGTTGCGGGCGGACGCGGATCTGGTGGTCGGCGACAACGAGCCCTACGGTCCCTGGGACGGCGTGTACCATACGCTGAGCCGCCACGCCGAGGCGCGCGGCCTGCCCTGCGTGATGATCGAGATCGCCAACGACCGTATCGCGGACCCGGATGCCCAGCGCGCCTGGGTGGACAGGCTGGAGGCGGCACTGAAGGCGTCCCTGGGGGCGATCGCATGAGCCAAAGGGCAGGACGACCTCAGGCAGGACGACCTCGGCAGGACGGCCCTGGGCCGAACCGTTTCGGGGCGCTGGCGCAAAGCCGGTTGACCGGTGCGCCCGCGTCGCGGGACAAATAGGGGTGCCGTCTCGATGAGAAGGATCCATGCCTGAGACCGTGAAGCGATACGTCAGGTACGTGGACGCGTTGAACAGGAAGGTCGGCCTGTTCGCGATGTATCTGATCTTCGGGATGCTCGGCATCCTGTTCTATTCCGCGATCTCCAAGGCGTTCTTCCTCCCCTCCCTGTGGACGCTGGAGATGGCCCAGTTCGTCATGGTCGCCTACTACATGCTCGGCGGCGGCTACACGCTCCAGACCGGCACGCATGTCCGCATGGACCTGCTCTACAGCCGCTGGCGGCCGCGCACCAAGGCCGCCGTCGATTCCGTCACGATCCTGTTCCTGATCTTCTTCCTGGTGCTGCTGCTCGCCGGCGGATACTCCAGCACCGAATACGCGTTCCGCTACGGCGAGGAGAGCTATTCGGCCTGGGCGCCGAAGATGTGGCCGATCAAGGTCATCATGTGCATCGCGATCCTGCTCACCCTGCTTCAGGCGGTCGCGACCTTCTTCAGGAACCTCGCCGAGGCGCTCGGCGATCCGATTGACGGGCCCGGCGACGGAATCGGCGGGGAGGCCGCGTCATGAGCTACGAGTTGATCGCGCTCATGATGTTCTCGACGATGATGCTGCTGCTCCTGACCGGGCAGCGCATCTATGGCGCGATCGGCTTCGTGGCGGTTGCCTCGGCCCTGCTCCTGTGGGGCGACGGCGGCTCCGAGCTCGGCTTCTCGGCGGCCATGAAGCTGATGAAATGGTACCCGCTGCTGACGCTGCCGATGTTCATCTTCATGGGCTACATGCTGTCGGAATCGGGCATCGCCGACGACCTCTACCGCATGTTCCATGTCTGGTTTGGGCCGGTGCGGGGCGGGCTCGCCGTCGGCACCATCGGCCTGATGGTGGTGGTCTCCGCCATGAACGGCCTGTCGGTCGCCGGCATGGCCATCGGCGCGTCGATCGCCCTGCCCGAGCTGCTCAGGCGCGGCTACGACAAGATCATGGTGACCGGCGTGATCCAGGCCGGGTCGTCGCTGGGCATCCTGGTGCCGCCGAGCGTCGTGCTCGTGCTCTACGGCATGATCGCCCGCCAGCCGATCGGCCAGCTCTGGCTCGCCGGTGCCGTCCCCGGCCTGGTGATGGCCGGCCTGTTCATCATCTACATCCTGATCCGCTGCGCGCTGCAGCCCAACCTCGGTCCCGTGCTGCCGAAGGCGGAGCGCCAGGTCAGCTGGGGTGAGAAGCTGCGGCTGCTGCAGGCCGGCATCCTGCCGTTCCTGATCTTCCTCTCGATGACCGGCCTGTTCGTCATGGGCTACACCAGCCTCGTGGAAAGCTCGGCGGTCGGCGCCGTTGCCGCCACGTTCGCCGCCCTGGTCAAGGGCAGGCTGACCACCAAGGTGCTGCACGCCACCGTCGAGAAGACGCTCGGCATCAGCGCCATGTTCATGTGGATCATCCTCGCGGCGCTGTGCTTCGGCGCGGTGTTCGACGGCCTCGGCGCGGTAAAGGCGATCGAGCACCTGTTCATCGACAAGCTCGGTCTGGGGCCCTGGGAGATCATCATCATGATGCAGATCTCCTTCATTCTGATGGGCATGTTCCTCGACGACACCGCCATGCTGGTGATCGTCGCGCCGCTCTACGTGCCGCTGGTGGGCGCGCTCGGCTTCGACCTGATCTGGTACGGCGTCCTCTACACGATCACCTGCCAGATCGCCTACATGACGCCGCCCTTCGGCTACAACCTGTTCCTGATGCGCGCGATGGCGCCGCCCGAGGTCACGCTTGGCGACATCTACCGCTCCATCGTTCCGTTCGTGATCGTGATGGTGCTGGCGATGGTGCTGCTGATGGTTTTCCCGGAAATGGCCCTGTGGCTCCCCAACAAGGTCTACGGACTCTGAGGGGAGGACATGCGGGGGGCTTTGACGACCGGAAGAAAAGGCGTCCGCAGGGAGGCGGAGGAAACGAGGAGGAGTTGGGTCGTTCGAAACGCTCGCGGTGGTCCCGGCCGGCGATCCCGGCCGCGGTCTTGGCGAGCAAGATACGAGAAGGGAGCAAATCAAAATGACCGATACGAAGAAGCTGACTAAACGTGCGTTTCTGAAGACGGCCGGGGTGGCAACGGCGGCCACCGGCGCCTCGGCGCTCGCGGCCCCGGCGGTCCTCGGCCAGTCGCCGATCAAGTGGCGACTGCAGACCTATGCGGGCGTGGCGCTGGCCGAACACGTCGTCAAGCCGGCGATCGACGCCTTCAACAAGGTGGCCAACGGCGAGATGGTCATCGAGCTCTACACCGCCGATCAGCTGGTTCCGACCGGCGAGCTGTTCCGTGCCATGCAGGCCGGCACGATCGACGCCGTGCAGAGCGACGAGGACTCGATGGCTGCCCCCGTCGACGTGTCGGTGTTCGGCGGCTACTTTCCCTTCGCCACGCGCTATTCCCTCGACGTGCCGGTGCTGTTCAACCAGTACGGCCTGAAGGAGATCTGGGAAGAGGCCTATTCGGAAGTCGAGAACGTCACCTGGCTCTCCGCCGGCTCGTGGGATCCCTGCCACTTCAACACCACCAAGCCGATCCGCAGCCTCGAGGACCTGAAGGGCCTGCGGGTCTACACCTTCCCGACCGCCGGCCGGTTCCTGACCCAGTTCGGCGTCATCCCGGTCAACATCCCCTACGAGGACGCCGAGGTCGCCGTCCAGACCGGCGAGCTCGACGGCATGGCCTGGTCGGGCATCACCGAGGACTACACGGTGGGCTGGGCCGACGTGACCAAGTACTTCCTGACCAACAACATCACCGGCGCCTGGATCGGCTCGTTCTTCGCCAATTCCGAGCGCTGGAACGAGGTGCCCGAGCACCTGCAGACATTGTTCAGGCTGTGCATGGACTCCTCGCACTACTATCGGCAGTGGTGGTACTGGGGCGGCGAGGCCAACCTGCGCGTGAACGGCGACAAGCTGGAGCTGACCTCCATTCCCGATTCCGAATGGAACCAGGTCGTGAAGGCCGCCGAGACCTTCTGGGGAGAGGTGGCCGCCGAAAGCGACCGCTCGAAGCGGGTGGTCGAGATCCTGAAGAAATACGCGGGCGTGATGGAGAAGGCGGGTCCGCCCTACCGCTGCGTCTGAGTTCGGTTCGGGCCCGGGGACCCTCCTCCGGGCCCGTCCCTTCGCCGCAAGGCGTCGGGCCGAACAGAAGGCGGCCTCGGCAACGCGGCCCCCTCCTGTCCGGCTCGCGGCATCGCCCGACGACGGTTTCGACCGTCGCGGCGCCGCGATCACGGATTGGCTGACACTTACCAACGGAAGCACGCGACAATGGCAGCAAAGCTAACCCTCGAAACCCTGGCCAAGGCCGTGAAGGCCGGCGATATCGACACCGTGATCGTGTGTTTCCCGGACATGATCGGACGGCTGATCGGCAAGCGCTTCCAGGCCGAGCACTTCGTCGAGTCGGCCCACGAGGAGACGCACGGCTGCGACTACCTGCTCGCCAACGACATCGAGATGGAGCCGGTGCCGGGCTACGCCGCGGCCAACTGGTCGAAGGGCTACGGCGACTTCGTGTTCAAGCCGGACCTGTCGACGCTGATGCCGGTGCCGTGGCTGTCTAAGACGGCGCTGGTGCTGTGCGATCTCGTCGACCACCACCATCACAAGCCGATCCCGCACAGCCCGCGCGCGATCCTGAAGGGCCAGCTCGAACGGCTGAAGTCGCTGAAGGCGCGCGCCTTCTTCGCTTCCGAGCTGGAATTCTACCTGTTCGACGATTCCTTCCGCGAGGCCCATGACAAGGGCTACCGCGACCTGCGCACGGCCGGCTACTACATCGAGGACTACAACGTCCTGCAGTGCACCCGCGAGGAGCCGGTCATGCAGGCGATCCGCACGAACCTGCAGGCCGCGGGCATCCCGGTCGAGAATTCCAAGGGCGAATGGGGCCCCGGCCAGGCGGAGATCAACGTGCGCTACGCCGACGCGCTCACCATGGCCGACCGCCACGTCGTCATGAAGAACGGCATCAAGGAGATCGCCGACCTGCACGGCAAGGCCGTCACCTTCATGTCGAAATGGCGCTACGACCTCGCCGGATCGAGCTGCCACGTCCACTCCTCGCTGTGGGACGCCGCCGGCAAGTCGTCGCTGTTCTTCGATCCCAAGGCGCCGCACGGCATGTCGAAGATGATGCGCCACTACGTCGCCGGCCTCGTCACGTACTCCCGCGAGATCACCTGGTTCCTCGCCCCCTTCATGAACTCCTACAAGCGGTTCCAGCAGGTCGGCACCTTCGCGCCGACGCGGGCGATCTGGAGCCACGACAACCGCACGGCCGGCTTCCGCGTCTGCGGCGAGGATACCAAGGCGGTGCGCATCGAATGCCGCGTCGGCGGCGCCGATCTCAACCCCTATCTCGCCTTCGCCGCGATCCTGGCCGCCGGCCTCGCCGGCATCGAGCAGAAGCTCGAGCTCGAGCCGCCCTTCGAGGGCGACGCCTATTCCGGCAAGAAGCTGCGCGAGATTCCGCCGACCCTGCGCGAAGCGATCGCGCTGATGAAGAAATCGAAGATGCTGCGCGGCGCCTTCGGCGATGCCGTCATCGACCACTACGTGCACACCGCCGAGTGGGAGCAGGCGGAGTTCGACCGGCGCGTCACCGACCTGGAGCTGTCGCGGGGGTTCGAGCGCGCCTGAACGCGGGACGCCGTGCCGCAGTTGACTCGCGCCGGCCGTCCCTTCGAATGACGTAACCCGTTTCTATACCGGATCAGTAAGTGCCATGACCGACACCGTGCGCTGTATTTCCCCCGTCAACGGCGAACTCTACGCCGAGCGTCCGCTGACCCCGGACACCGAAGTCGATGCCGCGATCGCCGCGGCGCGATCCGCCCAGGCCGAATGGAAGCGTCTGCCCGTCTTCGAGCGCGCCCGCATCTGCTCCACCGCCGTCGACGCCATGCTGGCCATGCGCGACGAGATCGTACCGGAACTGGCCTGGCAGATGGGCCGTCCGGTGAAGTTCGGCGCCGGCGAGCTGCGCGGCTTCGAGGAGCGCGCCCGCCACATGATCGATATCGCCGACCTGGCGCTCGCCCGCATCGATCCGGCGCCGAAGGAGAACTTTCGCCGCTGGATCAGCCGCGAGCCGCTCGGCGTCGTCTTCGTCGTCGCGCCCTGGAACTTTCCATATCTGACCGCGGTCAATTCGATCGTCCCGGCGCTGATGGCCGGCAACGCGGTGATCCTCAAGCACGCCGCCCAGACCCTGCTCGTCGGCGACCGCTTCCAGCAGGCCTTCGACGCCGCCGGGCTGCCGTCCGGCCTGTTCCGCAACCTCACGCTCAGCCACGGCCAGACGGCGCGGATCATCTCCGGCGGCCATGTCGACCAGGTCAACTTCACCGGCTCGGTCGTCGGTGGCAAGGCGATGGAGGCGGCCGCCTCCGGCACCTTCACCGGCCTCGGTCTGGAACTCGGCGGCAAGGACCCGGCCTATGTCCGCGCCGACTGCGACATGACGCAGTCGATCGAGAACCTTGTCGACGGCGCGTTCTTCAATTCCGGCCAGTCCTGCTGCGGCATCGAGCGCATCTACGTGCACCGCGACGTCTATTCCGAGTTCGTCGACGGCTTCGTCGATCTCGCCCGCCAGTACGTGCTCGGCGATCCGCTCGAGGACGCGACCACGCTCGGCCCGATGGTCAAGGGCGAGGCCGCCGATTTCGTCCGCGGCCAGATCGACGCCGCCGTGCGCGCCGGCGCCCGGGCGCATCTCGACCCGAAGGCGTTTCCGCGCGACGCCGCGGGCAGCCCCTACATGGCCCCGCAGGTGCTCACCGACGTGAACCACCAGATGGCGGTTATGGTCGAGGAATCCTTCGGCCCGGTCGTCGGCATCATGTCCGTCGCCGACGACGACGAGGCGGTGCAGCTCATGAACGACAGCCCCTATGGCCTGACGGCCTCGGTGTGGACCGGCGATCTGTCGGCGGCCGAGCAGATCGGCGACAGGGTGGAGACCGGCACCGTGTTCATGAACCGCTGCGACTATCTCGATCCCGCGCTCGCCTGGACCGGGGTCAAGGACACCGGCCGCGGCGCCACCCTGTCGAAGGTCGGCTACGAGACGCTGACCCGGCCGAAGTCCTGGCACATGCGCACCAGCTTCGCCTGATGCGGACGTCCCGCAGACCGCTCATCCCCGCGCAAGCGGGGATCGCCCGACGGGATACCGGCGGCAAGTCGCAGCGCGATTCCCGCTTTCGCGGCCCCGATCCCCGCAGTCGCGGGCCCGATCCCCGCAGTCGCGGGAATGAGCGGACCAAGACCAGTCACTGACCAGCCGGCGCTCACGCATGCCGCCGACGTTTTCAGGAGCTCCGAATGAACCTCACCGCCAACTGGAACTACCCCACCGCCGTGCGCTTCGGCCCCGGCCGCATTTCCGAGCTTGCCGAGGCCTGCAAGGCCGTCGGCATGTCCAACCCGCTGTTGGTCACCGATCCGGGCCTCGCCGGCCTGCCGATGATCGCCGACATGGTCGAAATCCTGACCAAGGCCGGCCTGTCGACGGCGGTCTATTCCGACGTCCGCCCCAACCCGGTCGAGGCCAACGTCACCGGCGGCGTCGAGATGTTCCGCGCCGGCGGCCATGACGGCGTCGTCGCCGTCGGCGGCGGCAGCGCCCTCGATGCCGGCAAGTGCGTGGCCTTCATGGCCGCCCAGACCCGGCCGATCTGGGACTTCGAGGATGTCGGCGACTGGTGGACGCGCGCCAACCGCGACGGCATCGCCCCCATCGTCGCCGTGCCGACCACGGCGGGCACCGGCTCCGAGGTCGGTCGCGCCGGCGTCGTCACCAACGAGGCGACGCATACCAAGAAGGTGATCTTCCACCCCGACATGCTGCCGAAGATCGTCATCTGCGATCCCGAGCTGACCGTCGGCCTGCCGCCGAAACTCACCGCCGGCACCGGCATGGACGCGCTCGCCCACTGCCTGGAGGCCTATTGCGCCCCGGGCTATCACCCGATGGCCGACGGCATCGGCGCGGAAGGCGTCAGGCTGTGCAAGGACTACCTGCCGCGCGCGGTCGCCGACGGCACGGACATCGAGGCGCGCGCCAACATGATGGCCGCCGCCGCCATGGGCGCCACTGCCTTCCAGAAGGGCCTCGGCGCAATCCATTCTCTGTCGCATCCCGTCGGCGCCCTCTACGACACCCACCACGGCCTGACCAACGCGGTGTTCATGCCCTATGTGCTGGTCGCCAACCGGGCCGCGATCGAGGCGCGCATCGTACGGCTCGCCGCCTATTGCGGCCTGGAGCCGTCCTTCGACGCGTTCCTGCGGTGGATCCTGGACCTGCGCCGGGAAATCGGCATCCCCCACACCGTCGCGGAACTCGGCGTCGACGCCGGCAAGGCCGACCTGATCGCCGAGATGGCCATCGCCGACCCGACCGCCGGCGGCAATCCCGTCGCCGTGACCAAGGAGATGGCGCGGGCCGTCTTCGACAGGGCGCTCAGGGGCGAGGTGTGAGATCGACAAGGGGCGGCACCGGCCGCCCCGCTTGCCGCCCGGAACGGCGGCTCACGGCTAGTGCGCCATCAGCACGGCGGTTCTGGTTTCCAGCATCACGTACCGCGTCGTACCGCCGAGCATGTGCTCGCGCAGCCATGCGTGGCCGTAGGCGCCCATGATGAGGAGGTCGGTCTGCAGCGCCTCGGCCTGCGCCACCATGGTCGCGCCGATCGTGCCCTGCAGCGGCGCGCGGACGATCTCCGCGTCCGCCCCGTGCAGGTCTAGATACTCGATGATCTCCTCGGTGTCCCGTATCCGCGGGCCGTCCGTCTCGACGACCAGCACGTTCACTTCCTCGGCGTTGCTCAGCAGCGGCAGCGAGGCCTCCACCGCGCGCGCCGCCACGGCGCTGCCGTCCCAGGCGACCAGGCAGCGGCTTCCCACGACGGAGGGTGCGTCCGGCGGCGCGATCAGGACCGGCCGTCCGGAATCGAACAGCGCCGCGTCGCGGACCCGCCGGATGTCGGCGAGTTCGTCCGCCCGGTAGGGGGACGCGGCGACGAGATCGGCGCAGCGGGCCCGCCGCACCACGGTCTCCTCGATCGGGCCGGGAAAGGCCTCGAACTCGACCCCGGCCAGCCGCGGATCCGATGAAAGCTCTTGCAGCGTCGCCCGCGCCTGCGCTTCCGCCGCGTCGTCTTCGGCTTTCAGCGCGTCGGTGAACTGGTCGGTGATATCCTTGGCGATGTAGCCGGTCACGAACGGCAACGCCTCGCGCGGATCGTGGCGCAGGAAAACCGCCTCGATGCGCGCCGAAAGCCGCGCCGCAACCGCCCCTGCGGCAATCAGCCGCTCCCTGTCTCCGGCATGCCCGTGTACCGGCACCACGATCTTGCGAATGGTCATGGCGCCACTCTACCCGCCGGCCCGCCGGTCGGGCAATCGCAACCGCCCGGTCACCCGCCCGGTCACCCGCCCGGGCGACCGGGCGGCCATTCGGTCGTCTGCGACTCTCGGGCCTCAGCCTGCCTTTTTCAGCTCGTCCTTGCTGAGAAAGCTCGAGCGGACCGCCTCGCTGCCCTCGCCGATCGTCTCGCCGGCAAGGCCGATCAGGCGGTTGGCCTCCGTCGTGTAGTCCTCGAACATCGCGCGCATATGCTCGAGCTGCATCTGCAGCAGCTCGGGCGGCGACTTGGCCCCGGCGAACTTGGCCAGGTCCTCGCTGTTCGCTTCGGCCCGCCGCACCGCGAAATCGGTGAATTCCTTGGCGAACCGGGTCGCGGTCTCGAGGAAGCCCATCTGCATCTCGATGGCCGTCTCGAACGCTTCCTGGTTGAACATCATCAGGTTGTTGGTGGCCTTCTCGGCCGCTGGTTTCCTTTTCGCTGGCATGACCAGAACCTCCCATTTCATGCCACAGAGATTATGTATTGCCATGATTGCGCGCTAAGCGCTTTGAGGGCGATCAACGATCCGATGCCCGCATTGGAATGGCAGCGACCCATGGCAAGTACCGCTCCGAAGCTCACCGTCGTCTCCGATCGTGCCGAAACGAAGGCCGGCACGGGAAAAACCGCATCGCGGCGTCCGGCATCGCCCGGGCAGCGCCAACCCGAAGCGTCCAAGGCCGACCTTGCGCCGCGCCTCGACACGCTCGATCGCGTCAACCGCGCGCTGCTAGCCCGCTGGACGCAGGGCATCTCGCCCTGGGCGCTGGCGAGCGCCTGGGCGGACTGGTCGACGCATCTGGCCGCCTCCACGGGGCGCCAGACCGAGCTCGCCCAGAAGGCGGTCGTCGACGCGGCCAGGATCGCCGCCTATGCCGCCACCCGCGGCACCGACGGCGTCGACGCGCCGTTCGCGCCGAAAGCCGGAGACCGTCGCTTCGACGATCCGACCTGGAAGGCGCGCCCGTTCGACCTGATGGTGCAGTCCTATCTCGCCGTCGAGGACTGGTGGCGGGCGGCGACCGAGCCGATCCGGGGCATGAACTCGAAGAACGCCGATCGGGTCGCCTTCATGACCGACCAGCTGGTCGACGTGCTGGCGCCGTCCAACTCCGCGCTCACCAATCCGCAGATCCAGCAGACGATCCTGCGTACCGGCGGCGGCAATCTGGCCCAGGGCTGGCGCAACCTGATGGAGGATGCCAGCCGGCACCTCGCGGGCCAGCGGCCGGCCGGGCTGGAGCAGTGGCGCGTCGGCGAGACCGTTGCCGTGACCCCCGGCAAGGTCGTCTACCGCAACGACCTGATCGAGCTGATCCAGTATGCGCCGACGACCAAGAAGGTCGCCAAGGAGCCGGTGCTGATCGTCCCGGCCTGGATCATGAAGTACTACATCCTCGACCTGTCGCCGGAGAACTCGCTGGTCAAATGGCTGGTCGGCCAGGGCCATACCGTGTTCATGATCTCCTGGCGCAACCCGACCGGCAAGGATGCCGACATCAGCCTTGACGACTATCGCACTCAGGGCGTGATGGCGGCGATCGACGCGGTCGGCAAGATCGTGCCGCACGAGAAGATCCACGCCTGCGGCTATTGCCTCGGCGGCACGCTGCTGGCCATCGCCGCGGCCACCATGGGGCGCCGCCGCGACCATCGGCTCGCCTCCGTCACCCTGCTCGCCGCCCAGACCGACTTCTCGGAGGCCGGCGAGCTGATGCTGTTCGTCGACGAATGGCAGATCGCCTTCCTCGAGGACATGATGTGGGACCAGGGCGTCCTCGACACCCACCAGATGGCCGGCGCCTTCCAGCTTCTCAGGTCGAACGATCTGGTCTGGTCGAAGATGGTGCGCGAATACGTGCTCGGCGAACGCGGCTCGCAGAACGACCTGATGGCCTGGAACGCCGACCAGACGCGCATGCCCGCGCGCATGCATTCCGAATATCTGCGCGGCCTGTTCCTGGAGAACCGGCTGACGGCGGGCCGTTTCGCCGTCGAGGGCCGCGTCATCGCGCTGCGCGACATCCGCGTGCCGTTCTTCCTCGTCGGCACCGAGCGGGACCACATCGCCCCGTGGCGCTCGGTCTACAAGCTGCACCTGTTCACCAATACCGACGTGACCTTCGTGCTCACCTCCGGCGGCCACAATGCCGGCATCGTGTCGGAGCCCGGGCACCCGAACCGCCGCTACCGCATCGCCACCCGCGTCGACGATTCGCCCTATCACAGCCCGGACGAGTGGCTGCCCTGCGCGGAACAGAAGGACGGCTCGTGGTGGCTGGAATGGGACGCCTGGCTGAAGCGGCACGGTGGCCAGGATCTGGTCGCGCCGCCGCCGATGGGCGCGCCGAAGGCGGGCCTGCCCTGCCTCGAGGATGCGCCGGGAACCTACGTCTACGGAACCTGACGGGCGTCAGACAGCGGTTATCGGGCGGCCGGCGTGTGACGGCTGTGCCAGTGCCGGGCGATGTCGACGCGCCGGCACACCCAGGCGTCCTCGTGCTCGAGCACGTAGTCGAGGAATCGCGCCAGCGCCGCCGCGCGTCCCGGCCGGCCGGCGAGCCGGCAGTGCAGCCCGATCGACATCATCCTCGGACGCTCGGCGCCCTCGGCATAGAGCACGTCGAAGCTGTCGCGCAGATAGGCGTGGAACTGGTCGCCGGAATTGAACCCCTGCGCCGTGGCGAAGCGCATGTCGTTGGCATCCAGCGTGTAGGGGATGACGAGATGCGGCCCCCTGGGCCCTGAAACCCAGTAGGGCAGGTCGTCGGCGTAGGAATCGGAGTCGTAGAGGAAGCCGCCTTCCTCCATCACCAGCCTTCGCGTGTTCTCCGAGCAGCGGCCCAGATACCAGCCCAGCGGCCGCGCGCCGGTCGTCTCCGTATGGATGCGGATCGCCTCGTTCAGGTGCCGGCGCTCCACGTCCTCGGCGATGTCGCGATACTCGATCCAGCGGTAGCCGTGGCTGGCGATCTCCCAGTCGGCCTCCTGCATGGCCGCGACGGCGTCCGGGTTGCGGGCCAGCGCCATGGCCACGCCATAGACGGTGACCGGCACCCCGCGGGAGGCGAACAGGCGCCACAGCCGCCAGAATCCGGCCCGCGAGCCGTATTCGTAGACCGACTCCATGTTCAGGTGGCGCTTGCCGGGCCACGGCTCCGCGCCGATGGTCTCCGACAGAAAGGCCTCGGAGGCGGCGTCCCCGTGCAGGATCGAGTTCTCGCCGCCTTCCTCGTAGTTGATGACGAACTGGACGGCGATGCGCGCGCCGGCCGGCCAGTCGGCCACCGGCACGGCGCGGCCGTATCCGATCATGTCGCGCGGATAGGCGGGATCCGTCATGGCGGGGCCCTCCGGCGCCCGGGGATGCCTCAGGCGTTCAGCATGCCGAAGATATCGTCCTTCAGCTTCAGCCGCGCCTTCTTCATCTCTTCCAGATGATCGTCGGTGGTCGGCTCGACATCGGTCTCGGCGCGATGAATGTCGCGGTTGAGGCGATGATACTCCTCGGCGAGCTTGTGGAAGTGGGTGTTGGCCGTCTTCAGCTCGTGGATCTTTTCGGCGTATTCCGGGAATTCTTCGTGCAGTTCGTGCGGTGTATGGGTCATGGGTAGCTGTCGCTCACGCAAGGAATGTTTGTCGCCGCTCGCTGTCGCACGGACGGCACGGCGAAATCAAGAGCGCGCGGCTCTGCCCGTCGGCTGGTTCCCGCCTCGGCCCATTTCCGCCTCAGCCCATTTCCGCTTCGAACACCTCCATGGCGTCGTCGCCGGCCTCCTTCAGGACCGCTTCCACGGCGCGGGCGGCGTCCGCGGCATTGTCCGCTTCCACCACCGCGACGGCCCGCTCCGTGTCGAGCAGGATCGCATGCGACTCGCCGGCGATGCAGCCGTCGAACCGCTGCAGGCGATAGGCGACCGCGATGAACCGGTCCTCCAGCGCCGCCAGCCAGTGCTTGCTCTCGCCCTTGGGAAGCGGGGCGAGAACGCGCCTGTCGACGATGATGAAGTCGGCCTCGGACACGACGGCCGTCAAAAGCGCGATGCGGGAGGCGACCGCGGGGGGCGGGCCCGCGCCGTCCTTCGCCGCCTGGCGGATGGCGTCGATCGACGGGGCGATCTCAGCGAGCCCGGTGTCCTTCAGCCGGGCGTCGAGGTCGTCCTGGGTGAGCGCCAGCAGCCCGTGGGCGGCGAGCCGGCCCGGTTCGGCCAGAGCGGCGGTGCAGCGCAGCGCCGCCGCGTTCAGCTTCTCGCGCGTCGATTGCCGCGCCCGCTGCGTCAGGGCGAAGGCGAAGAAGTACTGCGTGTAGCGGTTGACCTTGGCCGGCGAGACGATCGCGACGGGCTCGCCGCGCTGCACCGGAACGTCCGTCCCGAGCGTCCCCGGCGGCGGCTCGTCCTGTTTCGCCGCGTGCAGCACCGGCTTTCCGGTGAACTTCCCCGCATCCTTGAGCGGGCTCGTCAGGTAATCGAAGGTGCTGCGGATGAGGCCGTAGAAGCGCGCGTAGGTGGTCAGCGAGACCGTGCTCCCGGTCAGGCCGCTGATCGCGACCCGCAGCATGACGAAGAACCCGATCACCTGGGCCAGCGGTATGACGCCGGACAGCGCCTCGTAGCCGAGGTAGAGGCCGATGGCCGCCACGGCGATCGACGCCAGCACGTTGGAGACGAACTCGGACTGACGCGGCGACAGCACGTAATAGGTGAAGATCCCGACGCTCGCCTTGTTGGCGGGGCTCGCCATCAGGTCATCCGCCAGCGACGCGCGGTCCGCCATCGGCTGTGATTCGTCGCTGAAGGCGTTGAGCGTATCGCGCATGGCCTGGCGGTAGTTGCGGTTCACCTCGAAGCGGCTCTTCTGCGCCACCACCACGCGCCGGCTGATAACGTAGTTGAGCGCCACGGCCGGGGTCGCCAGGACCGCGAGGAAGGCGACGACCTCGCCGGCGATCCAGATCATGCCGGCGATGGCGGGAATGACGAGCAGGATGTGGCGCGGCAGCGTCAGCAGCACGTAGACGGGGCGGAACAGCATCGGCTTTCCGTTCGTCACCTCCTGCACCTGATGCGAGACCTGGCCGTTCTGCGCGATCGCGGCGCGGGTCGGATAGGCACCCTCGAGGTTCATCACCGATTTGACGAGGTTCTCGGCGAACGCGACCGACAGGTAGAACCCCAGTCGCGCGCTCAGGTAGATGACGAATGTCGCCGTGATCATCGCCATCGCGACGCCGGCAAGCATCAACGCCATCCATTGCCCGCTGCGCGGATCGACGGACAGTCCCATCAGGTCGATCGGCGTGTTCCGCTCGGCCGCCGAGAAGAACCAGATCAGGCCGGCGAAGGCGGCCGCCTGGAGGCTGCGCCCCGCCGTGATCAGCCCGACGATGAAAAGCACGGGCATCGGCCTGAACAGGAACAGGTTGGTGACGAGCCACCGCAGCGTCTCGAAGTAGCGCTGCGTGCGCCGCCGCACCAGTTGGTGCCCGGTCAGACCGGTGAGGCCGGTGGATGTCTCGGACATTGTCGCCAGGGTTTTCCGGTTCGATCGCGCCATGTCGAGGATAATCACGCCGCCACGGTCTATTGGAAGCGGCTCTGGCACGCAATCGGCAGCGGCCGGCCCCGCCTCGGCGGGGCCTGTATACACCGGCGTGACAGGTTTGGCTTGTCCCGGCTCGCCATGAGCAATAGAAAACCCCTCATTTCCGGCCCGCCGGTGCGATGTCCCGCGCCCGCGGCCGGCCCGCTGGACAGCACCGAGATGGACTTCAAGGGCGGCATATGAGCGCCAAACGATCCGTGATCATCATCACCTACGGTCGCACCGGCTCGACGCTCCTCGTCGGGCTCCTGAACACGGCCGACCGCACGCTGATCCGGGGCGAGAACGGCAATTTCTTCTACAACCTGTACAAGGCCTACAGCGCGCTGGCGCAGTCGAAGCGGCGCGGCGGGGCGAAGCCCAACCATCCCTTCTACGGAATCAACAAGGCCGACCTCACCGGTTTCATCGCCATGTGCCGGCAGGCCGTCTACAAGATCCTGGCGGTACCGCGGACATGGCTGTTCGGCCCGACCACCATCGGGTTCAAGGAAGTCCGCTATCTCGAAATGACTGAGAGGGATCTGTCCGAGTATATCGATTTCATGGACATGATCTTTCCCGATCCCGTCTACGTTTTCCTGACCCGGGACCACGAAAAGGTACTGTCGAGCGGGTTCTACAGGAACAAGACGAACAAGGATCAGATCGCGGAGAAGCTGGCGGCATGCGACCGCAAGTTCGCGAATCTGGCGTCCAGGCGAACCAATACGTTCTCCATTGACTATAAGGATCTAAAGGCGGACAGCGAGCCGCTGCGGGAGCTGTTCGCTTTCGCCGGGCTGGCCTATCATCCCGACCGGATCGAGAAGATCCTCAATACCGATCACAGTCCGCAGACGCCGAAACATCTGAAGCGGCGGACGTGGCCGGCGGATGCAGCCGGATAGAGAGCCCCGCGCCGATACCGCATGAAGGTCTCAGTCGTCATCCCCACCAAGAACCCGGGCCGGATCTTCCGGGACGTGCTCGATCGCGTGCTCGCGCAGGACTGTCCCTGGCCCTACGAAGTGCTGGTGATCGATTCGGGCTCCAGCGACGGCACCCAGGACTACGCGCGCTCGAAGTCCGGCGTGCGTCTGCACGAGATCGCCCCGGAGGACTTCGGCCATGGCCGTACCCGCAATCTCGGCGCGTCGCTGGCGACGAGCGAATACGTGGCGTTCCTGACCCACGATGCCCTGCCGGTCGACAATTCCTGGCTGCGCGCGCTGGTCGAGGCGCTCGAGCAGGACCCCAATATCGCCGGCGCCTTCGGCCGCCACGTCGCCTATCCCGACGCCAGCCCCTTCACCAAGCGCGACCTGGAGGCCCATTTCGCCGGCTTTTCCAGGCAGCCGCCGGTGGTCTCCCGGGAAACCGATCCGCAGCGCTACGAGACCGACCAGGGCTGGCGCCAGTTCCTGCACTTCTATTCCGACAACAATTCCTGCCTCAGGCGCAGCGTCTGGGAGACGCTGCCCTATCCCGACGTCGAGTTCGCCGAGGACCAGATCTGGGCGCACCGGATGATCGAGGCCGGCTACGCCAAGGCCTACGCGCCGGACGCGGTCGTCTACCATTCGCACGATTACGGCGTTTTCGAGCGATTCCAGCGCTCGTTCGACGAATCGAACGCCTTCCGCGTCCTGTTCGGCTATCGTTTGAACGCGCGCCCGGTCCGTGCTTTCCTGTCGATCGGCTATCTCGCCAAGCGCGACCTCGCCTTCGCCTGGCGCAACCGGATTTCGCCCTTCGCGACGCTGAAACGGCTTTTCCTCGACGTCGCCTCGGTGACCGGCCAGATGGTTGGCGCCCACGCGCCGCGCCTTCCCGGGAGCCTGCGCCTGTCGCTGTCGCGCGACAAGCGTCTGCAGCGCAGCCTTCCCGTCACCACCCCGCGCTGGTCCGCGGAAGAACACTAGGATCGGAGGCCGACGGCCATGCTGGTTGAGCCCTGCGAAATCCCCGACATCCTGCGAATCACGCCGAAGAAGCACGGCGATCACCGCGGGTTCTTTTCCGAAACCTGGAACCGCCACGCCATCGTCGAGGCGACCGGGATCGCCGACGAGTTCGTCCAGGACAATCATTCGCTGTCCGCCGAGACCGGCGTCATCCGCGGGCTGCACTTCCAGTCCCCGCCCTATGCGCAGGGCAAGCTGGTGCGGGTGTCGCGCGGCGCGGTGTTCGACGTCGCCGTCGATATCCGCGTCGGCTCGCCGACCTACGGCCGTCACGTGGCGGCAGAGCTGTCGGCGGAAAACTGGTGCCAGCTGTGGATTCCGCCGGGCTTCGCCCACGGGTTCTGCACGCTTGAGCCGGATACCGAGGTCCAATACAAGGTCACCGGCTACTACGCCCCCGACAATGACCACGGTCTGGCCTTCGACGATCCGGCCCTCGCGATCGCCTGGCCCGTCGAAGCGGCCGGGGCGATCCTGTCTGACAAGGATCGGCATCATCCGCGTCTGAAGGACCTGCCCGCCTATTTTCGGTATTGAGGAGTGCGTGTGATGAAGATCCTGGTGACCGGCGGTGCCGGCTTCATTGGATCGGCGGTGTGCCGCCATCTGATTGCCGACACGGACCACGCGGTGGTCAACGTCGACAAGCTCACCTACGCGGCGAACCTGTCCTCGCTCGACCCGATCGCGAACGATCCGCGCTACCGCTTCGCCAAGCTCGACATCTGCGACCGCGACGCGATCCACGCGCTGCTGGTCGAGGAGCAGGTCGACGGGATCATGCATCTGGCCGCCGAAAGCCATGTCGACCGGTCGATCGACGGGCCGGAGGAGTTCATCCAGACCAACATCGTCGGCACCTACCGGCTGCTCGAGGCGGCGCGGCACTACTGGTCCGCTCTGCCCGAGGACAAGAAGCGGGGGTTCCGCTTCCATCACGTCTCGACGGACGAGGTCTACGGCTCGCTGCCGCTGGATTCCGGGGTCTTCACCGAGGATACGGCCTACGAGCCCTCGTCGCCCTATTCGGCCTCCAAGGCAGCGTCGGACCATCTCGCCCTGGCCTGGTGGCACACCTACGGCCTGCCGGTCGTGCTGTCGAACTGCTCCAACAACTACGGCCCCTATCACTTCCCCGAGAAGCTCATTCCGCTGATGATCCTCAACGCGATGGAGGACAAGGCGCTTCCCGTCTACGGCAGCGGCAGCAACATCCGCGACTGGCTCTATGTCGAGGATCACGCCCGCGCGCTGGCGACGGTGCTGACGAAGGGGACGCCGGGGGAATCCTACAATGTCGGCGGCGACGCCGAGCGCAGCAATCTCGATGTGGTCGAGGCGATCTGCGATCTCGTCGATGCGCGCCGGCCGCGCGCCGACGGCAGCCGCCGCCGCGACCTGATCACCTTCGTCGCCGACCGCCCCGGTCACGACCTGCGCTACGCGATCGACGCCTCCAAGATCGCCCGCGAGCTCGGCTGGACGCCGAGCGAGGACTTCGAGTCGGGGCTGGCCAAGACGGTCGACTGGTATCTCGACAACGAGGCGTGGTGGGGCCCGATCCGCGACGGGCGCTATACCGGCGAGCGGCTCGGCCTGCGCGCCTGAGCCGGGGGGCCTATCGTTCCGGGGCCCAGCCTTCCGCTGTCAGCGTTTCGCGGCTAGCCCTTCGGGGCTAGCCTCCCGCGGGCCCGTCTTTCGGGTCGCGGGCCTTTCGTGGCTAGGCTTCGACGTCGATCCGCACGTCCTCGACCGTGCCTTCCTTGGCCAGCGGCACGATGGCGAGGCGTTTCAGGCTACCCGTCGTCTGGATCTTCAGGACCGGTGATCGCGAGGTCAGGTCCAGGAGCAGGCGGTGGCCGAGGTGGAACCGGCCATCGTAGTCGTAGTAGAGCCGGACCCGGTCGTCGTCGCCCGCCCCCGACAGCGTGAAGCGGAGCCAGAAGGTCTTGGGAAAGCCCGTTTCGGGCGCCAGCCAAACCGAGGCCCGGTCCCTGGCGTAGCCGATTTCCCCCTTCTGCGGCTTGCCGGCGGTCGCGTCGACCGGCTCGAGCGCGCTCTCGGGTGGCGCGGGCGCCTCCTCGGCGCCGAACCAGTATTCCGGCAGGTTCAGATAGCCCGCGCCCTGGTCGAGGATCATCGCGGCGGCCCGCTCGATCGTCTCGGGTTCGGCGGCGAGGCCGAGGAAGCTTGCCACCTGCTCGACGCAGGCCCGCGGATTCTCGGTGGCCTGCTCGTAGTTGATCATTAGCACCGGGGCATCGACCTGGTCGATGAAGCCGAAGATCGACTGATAGTTCGTGAGCGCGTCCTGGATCGCCGCCGGCAGGGTGCCGCCGGTGCGTGCCACCACGCTCATGCCGCGCGCCATCGGGTGGCGCATGACGAACAGGTAGTGCGGATTGCGCAGGCTCGGGTGGAACTTGTCCATCATCTGCGAGGCTTCGGGGAACTTGAAGCCCCAGGTCCGGTGTTCGCCGTCGCGCTCCCGCGCGAGCTTACCGAAGTCGCCGAAGTTCTTTCTGGAGACGATGGACTGGACCTTGGAGTCCTCGTGGTTGAAGCCGAGATTGTCGCCCATGAAGATGCCCAGGCCGCGCAGCACCCCGGAGACCATGGACGTTCCGCCGCGCGCCACGCCGAGCACGACCGCGGTGCGCGGCGCGCCGGGCTTCAGGCCGCTCTCTCGGATGACGGCGCAGGCATCCTTGCGACCGGTGCCCATCACCGAGCGGCGGCCGCTGTCGGCGTCGACGACGGTGGAGCTGTAGGCGGGATTGTTCACCGCGTTGATGCGCAGCGGATCGAGCCGGTTCGGCTGGACGAGGTTGCGCGCCTTGCGCCACGCCAGTCTGATCTTCATCTGCTCAGGCTCCCGCGACCGGGGCGCTGTCGTCCCGGCTCATTCGTAGGCCTCGAGGTAGGAACTGAACGTCCTGAACTCGTTGTCCCAGGACGTCGACTGGCTGAGGTCGAAGCCCTTGTTCTTCCGCGCCTCGACCTCCGGCCCGCCGTCGAGCACTTTCATCAGCGTGTCGGCGATGCTGTCCACCGTCAGGTCGCAGTACCAGGAGACGGATTCGTCGATCAGCCACTCGTTGTTGGCGCCGCGGTTGACCACCAGCGGGCAGTCGCAGGACAGCACCTCGAGCGGCATCAGCGACAGGTTGGTGAGCGACAGGACCAGCGCCGCGTCGGACTGGCCGATCATGTCGGCGAGCTTCGCCGGCGGCACCACGCCGGCGTCGACATGCGGGAAGGGAATATCGAAATAATCGAGGTTCCATCCCGCCAGCAGCGCCGCGGTGTCGCCGCGCGCGTCGCATACGCGCTTCAGCGCCAGCGCGCCCAGCTCGAACGCGCGCCGCGGCGTCGCCGGCCGCGAATAGAAGAACACCTGCTTGGCGTAGTCGGAGGGACGGCGCGGCGCCGGCTTGTAGATGTCGTGGTCGCAGGAGAACGAGATCGCCTGCGTCCGCATGCCGTACTCGGTCGCCAGCTTGTCCTTCAGCCAGTCGCCGGCGGTAATCGCGTCGAGACCGAGCCTGTAGGTGCCCTCGGCCAGGATCTGCTCGGCCCCGACCGGATAGAAATACGGCTCGAAATCCTGCACGAAATAGATCTTGTGGGCGGCGTCCTTGTACTTGGCCACCCAGTAGGCGGTCTGCCAGCCGGTCGCGATCAGGAAGCGGCTCGGCGGGATGTTCCGGCAGCCGAGCACGACCTTGGTGTGCTCCAGTTGCGTGAAGTGCTTGTGGATCGAGGCCACCGCCTCTTCCGCCCGCAGCCAGCGATAGGGCTCCTTGATGACGATCGTCTGGTTCTTCCAACCGAGCAGCTCGAGGCCGCGCACGATCCGCAGGATCGTGGTGTGGCCGCCGGAGCCGGCCGCGAAGTCGGGGATGACCCAGGTGATCGAATCGCGCGGCGCCGCGGCGATGACGGCGGGATCGCCGCTGCCCTGCTCCTCGCCGAGATTGGTCTCGAACCGGTCGACGAGCTTGAAGCGGCCATGGCCGCCGCTGATCGCCTTGCCGAGCGAGCCGGGGATCATCTTGCCGAGTTCGCCGCGCCCGCGATTGAGCGCGGTCGCCCATCCGTAGCGCTGCACGTAGGCCGGCAGCCGCTGAAGCTTCTGGATCGGGTTCATTGGCGTGCCCGTTCTCCGATGCGCAGCAGATACCGCCCGTAGTCGGTCTTGCCGAGCTCCTCGCCGGCGGCGATCAGCGCGTCGAGATCGATATAGCCCTTGAGGAAGGCGATTTCCTCGGGACAGGCGATCTTCAGCCCCTGGCGCCGCTCGATGGTCTGGATGAACGAAGACGCCTCGTGCAGGGCGTCGTGCGTGCCGGTGTCGAGCCAGGCGTAGCCGCGCCCGAGCCGTTCGACCTGCAACCGGCCGCGTTCGAGATAGGTCTGGTTGACGGTCGTGATCTCGAGTTCCCCGCGCGCCGAGGGCTTCACGTCCCTGGCGATGGCGACGACGTCGTTGTCGTAGAAATAGAGCCCGGTCACGGCCCAGTCCGAGCGCGGCGCCTTGGGCTTCTCCTCGATCGACAGCGCTTTGCCGTCGCCGTCGAATTCGATCACCCCGTAGCGTTCCGGATCGACCACCTGATAGGCGAACACGGTGGCGCCCTCGGTGCGTCTGGCGGCGCCTTCCAGCTGATCCTGGAGGCCGTGGCCGTAGAAGATGTTGTCGCCGAGGATCAGCGCGCAGGCGTCGCTCCCGATGAAGTCGGCGCCGATGATGAATGCCTGCGCCAGGCCTTCCGGCTTAGGCTGCACCGCGTAGGACAGCGACAGCCCCCATTTCCCGCCGTCGCCGAGCAGGGTCTCGTAGAGCGGCAGGTGTTCCGGGGTCGAGATGATCAGGATCTCGCGGATGCCGGCAAGCATGAGCACCGACAGCGGATAGTAGATCATCGGCTTGTCGTAGACCGGCAGCAGCTGCTTACTCATCGAGATCGTCAGGGGATGCAGACGAGTGCCGCTGCCGCCCGCGAGAATGATACCTTTCATCTACAGCTCTTTTGCCTTGAGAGTAGGATGCGGGAACCGGCCGCCGGTCGCCGCCGGGCCGCGTTCGGACCTGCCGGCGCGGGCGACGGGAACGCCGGGCGGTGCCGGTGCCGCGCTTCCACTAGCCGCTGCCGCCTCGTCAGTCAAACCGGACCAGGGTGGACAGCAGCGTCAGCACCCCGTCGCTGTCCTCGGCGAAGGGCGTTTTCCCGCTGGTCTGCCAGAGGAAGCGTTCCGCGCGCAGAAACAGCACGATATCGGCCTCCGCCAGCGCCTTCCGGGCCAGATCCGTGTCGATCGACACGGTGTGGATGAACGTGGTGGAGGCGAAGAACAGCCGCAGGGAGGGATGCAGGGCCGTCCCGTAGGAATCGCAGATCACGGCGATCTTCGGCAGCAGTGGCGCGCCGTCGCGGGATTTCGCCGTGTACCGCACGGTCGGCGCCTTGCCGGCCCGCTCCGCCCCGGCCCGCTTCCAGCGGACGCCCGGCCGCCGGAAGATCCAGGTATCGGCAGGCTCGGTCCGGTCGAGGCCGGCGTATTTGACGAGGTCGGGCAGGACCTCGCGGGGCTTTCCGCGCGTGATCTGCAGGGAGGCCGACAGGCCGGGGGCGAGCCGGTCGACGATCGCGCGCGTCATCACCGCGGCGCCTAGCGCGGTCCAGTGGGTGTCGCGCGGGTGGTAGAGCGGTTCGGGCGACTGTTCTGAGGCCCGTTCCAGTTCGTCCCAGGTATCGATGAAGCCTTCGACCGGCGCACGCCGCATCAGCGCGCGGAACCGCTCCAGCCGCTCCCGCACCACCGTCTGCCGGCGCCGGTCGCGCTCTCCCAGATAGTCGGCATAGATCGTCGGCTTGTGCGGCGCCACCGCGTACAGAAACGTCTTTCCGGCCGCCTCCACCTCTTCCTTCAGGCGCAGGATACCCGCCCGCAGGGTTGCCGGATCGTAGTCCGGCTCCAGGCCGCGGCCGATCGCGTGCTCGAAGAACACCCAGCCGTCGCGGCCCTGAAGGACCATCAAGTTGTCGAGGTCGCCGAAGATGCCGTTGTCGATCCGCGCGTCGAGCCGGCGCAACGCGCGACGCAGGGGCACCCGGTCGCGCAGCCAGGAACCGACGGCGGAAAAGCCCTCGCCGTTCAGGAAATCGGTGGCGCCGACCTGAGGGAACGGGACCGGATTGCGGTTGAGGTCCCCGGTATCCGGTCGCAGCAGCGGCGCGGCGACGAACAGGCCGGCCAGCGGCAGCGCCACCGCGATCGAAACCAGGACTTTTTCGTATCCGCGCACCGTCCCGGCCCTAGAACTGGAAATAGATGAAGCTGGTGAAGGCGCCCGCGATGACGAGCGTCAGGGCGTAGTAGTAGCCGGCGCCGACGACAAGGACGCGCCCGGCGAGGCCCGCGATGCCGTCGCGAAGCAGCAGATCCGGCATGCGGAAGCCGCGCGGCAGCACGAACACGAGCGCGGCGAGCGACAGCACCGTGGACGCCCGATTGGTCGCGGCCTGCGCCACGGCATCGGGAAGACCCGCCATCTCCGGCGTCGCCAGTGCGGCGTAGTAGCCGAGCGCGGCACCGAGATCGGGGGCGCGGAACAGGACCCAGCCGGCCATCACCAGGAGCAGCGTCAGCGCCCGCGCGCCGATCACCGCCGGCAGCGTCCGGAGCGTCAGCTCGCGCCAGCCGGTCAGCCGCTCGGCGACGAGAAGCAGCCCGTGCCACGCGCCCCAGAGCACGAAGGTCCAGGCCGCGCCGTGCCATAGGCCGGTGACCAGGAACACGATCCACAGGTTGGCGTAGGTGCGCAGGGCGCCGCCGCGGTTTCCGCCGAGGGGAATGTAAAGATAGTCGCGGAACCAGCTCGACAGGCTCATGTGCCAGCGCCGCCAGAACTCGGTGATCGAATGCGCCGAATAGGGCCGGTCGAAGTTCTCCGGGAACCGGAAGCCGAGAATGCGGCCGAGCCCGATCGCCATGTCGGAATAGCCTGAAAAGTCGAAATAGATCTGGATCGTGTAGGCGACGAGCCCGATCCAGGCGGCCGAGAAGGTCAGGTCGCCCGACGACGTGGCGAAGGCGGCGTCGGCGATGGGCGCGACGCTGTCGGCGATCACCACCTTCTTGACCAGTCCCAGCGCGAAGCGCTGCGCCCCTTCGGCGAAGTCGTCGAAACGGGTGCGCCGCTCGACGAGCGCCTCGGCGATCGTCGCGTAGCGTACGATCGGGCCGGCGACGAGCTGCGGGAACATCGAGACGTAGAGCGCGAAATCGACGAGGCTGCGCGCCGGCCGTGCCGCCCCGCGCGCCACGTCGAACACGTAGGACATCGCCTGGAAGGTGTAGAACGAGATGCCGATCGGCAGGATCACCCCGTCCCAGGCGATGGTGCCGAGCCCGGTCATGGTGCCGACGTCGTTGACCTGGGCGACGATGAAGTTGGCGTATTTGAAATAGCCCAGGATCGCCAGGTTCGCGGCGACCGCGCCGGCGATGCCGGCGACCGTCAGGCGCCGGTCGCCGCTGGTGCGCGCCCGCGCCACGACCGCGCCGCAGGCGAAGTTGAGGACGATGGAGGCGATCAGGATCAGGACGAGGGCGCCCGATCCCCACACGTAGAACAGGACGCTGGCGACCAGCAGGACCGCGTTGCGGGCGGCCACCGGCACTAGGAAATACAGGCCGATCGCGGCCGGCAGGAAGAAGATCAGAAACTCGATCGACGAGAAGACCATACCCGATCCCAGCACGGCCGGCGGCGCGACGTTTCCGCGCCGGCCGGCCGCATGCCGCGACCCGGCACTGTCGGCCGGCTAACTGCGGAACGTCTTTTCCACGTATCCGAGCAGTTCTTCAAGGGCCTGGTCGATCGACAGGTTGCTGGTGTCGATGATCAGCTCGGCGGTGTCGGGGGCCTCGTAGGGCGCCGAGATGCCGGTGAAGTCCTTGATCTCTCCGGTGCGCGCCTTGGCGTACAGGCCCTTCGGGTCGCGCTCCTCGCAGGTCCCCAGATCCGCCTTGATGTAGACCTCGTGGAAGTGCTCGCCCGCTGCCTTGCGCGCGCGCTCGCGGTCCGACTGGTAGGGCGAGATGAAGGCGGTGATGGTCACCAGGCCGGCCCGCGAGAACAGCGCCGCCACCTCGCCGACGCGGCGGATGTTCTCCGCGCGCTCCTCCGGCGAGAAGCCGAGATTGGCGTTGAGGCCGAAGCGGATGTTGTCGCCGTCCAGCACGTAGGTCTGGTAGCCGCGATCGAACAGCGCCCGTTCGAGCTTGGTGGCGAGTGTCGACTTGCCGGCGCCGGACAGGCCGGTGAACCAGAGCACGCCGCCCTTGTGGCCGTTCTGGCGCTCGCGCTCGCCGGTCGGCACGCCGTGCTCGACGCGCGTGATGTTCTTGGCGCGCTGGGTGACGAGCTGGCGCTGGTCGGCGTAGCCCTCCATCGAGATGATGCCGCCGCCGGCGATGTCGTAGCCGTCGATCAGCACGAAGCGGCCGGTGCGGCCGTTGCGGGTGTGTTCGTCGAGGGCCAGCAGGCGGCGGGAGCGCAGGACGACCTCGCCGACCTGGTTGCGCTCGACCTTCGAGGTGGTCGACGACGACAGGTCGGTGGTGTCGAGCACATGCTCGATCTCCTGCACCGTGACCCGTGTCTCGCCGGTGCCGATCTTCATCTTGTAGACCTTGCCCTTTTCCAGGGGCTTGCGGCCGAGCCAGAACAGCTTGGCCCGGAACACCTCGGTCTCGATCGGCGGGTTGGTGGTGTGCGAGGCCATTTCGCCGCGTTCGACGAACAGCTGATCGTCGAGCGTGATGCCGATGCACTGCCCGGCGCCGACCGTCTTCGGGCGCGCGTCCGAATCGGACGGTTCGGGCCACACCTCGATCGACTTGACCCGCGCGGTGTTGTTCGACGGCGAGAACATCAGCTCGTCGCCGACATGAAGGCGGCCGGATTCGATGCGTCCGGCCAGGATGCGCCGGTCGTCGAACTTGTAGACGTCCTGGATCGGGAACCGCAGCGGCCGGTCGACAGACGTCGCGGGAAGCTGGAAGGAGTCGAGCGCGCCGACGACGGTCGGCCCGTCGTACCATTCCATGGCCTGCGAGCGGGTGGCGATGTTGTCGCCTTCGCGCGCCGACACCGGCACCACGAAGGTCGGCGTCACGCCGATCGAGGCGAGATAGTCACGGTATTCCGCCTCGATCTTGGTGAAGACGTCCTCGCGATAGCCGACCGCGTCCATCTTGTTGACGGCGACCGCGATCTGCCGGACGCCGAGCAGGTGCAGCAGATAGCCGTGCCGGCGCGACTGCTCCTGAACGCCCTCGGTGGCGTCGATCACCAGAACGGCGGCGTCGGACTGGGCCGCGCCGGTGATCATGTTCTTGAGGAATTCCTTGTGGCCGGGCGCGTCGATGATCGTGTAGTCGCGCTTCTCGGTCTTGAACCAGATCTGCGCGGTATCGATGGTGATGCCCTGGTCGCGTTCGGCCTGCATCGCGTCCATCAGGAACGCCCACTCGAACGGCATGCCGCGGCGTTCGCACATCTTGCGGATCGCCTCGAACTTGCCGTCGGGCAGCGAGCCGGTGTCGTGGAACAGGCGGCCGACCAGCGTCGACTTGCCGTGATCGACATGGCCGACGATGACGATGCGCAGGAGCTGTCGGGTCGCGGCGCGGTTGGCGGCGGCGGTTGCGGAGATCGGACCAGCGTTCATGACGGGGCTTTCGGACATAATGGAATGACGGGGCTGCGGGCTTACATGTAGCCTTCGGCGCGCAGGCGCTCGAAGGAGTCTTCGGCCTCGTGGTCCATGGCGCGGCCGGCGCGCTCGGACACCTTGGTGGTCATCAGTTCCTCGACGATCTCCTCGACGGTGGAGGCCGTGGAATCGACCGGGAAGGTGATGTCTTCGTCGCCCAGGGACCGGTAGCGCTTGCCGTTGTTGGCGAAGTACAGCGAGATGAGCGGGATGCCCTCGCGCGCCGAGTAGCGCCAGATATCGATCTCGGTCCAGTGCAGGAGCGGGTGCACGCGGATATGGGTTCCGGGCGGGAAGTCGGTCTTGTACTGGTCCCAGAACTCCGGCGGCTGGTCGCGGAAGTCCCACTGGCCGGTCTCTCCGCGCGGGCTGAACACGCGTTCCTTGGCCCTGAGCGCCTCCTCGTCGCGCCGGATGCCGGCGAACAGGGCGTTGAACTTGTGCTTTTCGAGCGCCGCCTTCAGGCCCAGCGTCTTGCGCGCGGCGGAACGGGCGGCGGGAGGCAGCGTCTCGTCGGTCGCCTCGACCGGCGGGCATTCCTCGCGGATGAACTTCAGGTTCCACTCCTCGGCGTAGCGGTCGCGGAACGCGTACATTTCCTTGAACTTCTTGCCCGTGTCGACATGCATGACCGGGAAGGGCACGTGTCCGAAGAACGCCTTGCGGGCGAGCCACAGCATCACATTGGAATCCTTGCCGAGGCTCCACAGCATCGCGATGTTGTCGATGCGGTTGAAGGCTTCGCGAAAGATGTAGATGCTCTGGGCTTCGAGCTCGTCGAGATGGTTCATGGGATCTCTTCTTGTTACGTACACGGCGCGTCGCCTTGTGGAGTCGGCGCCGAATTCCAGAGAGGCCTCGGGTCGGTCCGCGACCGCCGACTGTCGCTGGTGTCTATAGCGATCGGCGCGGACTACGTAAAATGAATGCGGCGCCTTATAACGAAGCGATCCCTATGAGAAAAGACCCTTGTGCAGTGCAGCAAAATCCGTATGCCCGCGCGGCGGCATTTGAGCATCCTGTTCCATGAACGCCATTCCGCGCGTCAGTATCGTTCTCCTGAACTGGAACGGCGGAAACCGCGTCGTGGAGTGTTTTCGCGCCGTTCGGGCGCAGGAATACCCCGAGATCGAGCTTATTCTGGTCGATAACGATTCCGCGGACGGATCGGTGGAAAAGTGCCTGGCGGTTGGCGAGCCCGACAGGCTGATCCGGCTGCCGGGGAATCGCGGCTTCGCCGCCGGCATGAACGCCGGCATCGCCGAGGCGTCCGGTGACTGGGTGATGCCGCTGGGAAACGATGTCTATCTGTCGCCCGACTACGTTTCGACCGTGGTCGGCCGTGGAGAGGCGGACCCGGAGATCGGCGTCGTCGGCGGCAAGGAGTTCGCCTGGGTGGACGGCGAGCGGACCGACCTGCCGCGCCCGAGCGCCGGCGCGCTGTTCGTGTCGCGGGAGTTGCGCGGCCGCTGGGTCCCGACCTCCGAGGATACCTATGCCTTCGGCGTCTCCGGCTCGATGCCGCTGATGCGCCGCGCCATGCTGGACGACATGCGCGCGGTTCACGGCTATTGCTACGACGAGCGGTTCGGCACGGGCTACGAGGATCTCGACCTGTGGTTCCGCATGCAGCACCGCGGCTGGAAGGCGCTCTATTGCCCGGCGGCCAGGGCCTGGCATGTCGGGTCCGCCTCCGCCGACGGCGCGTCCGGGTTTCTCGACAAGCCGCCGGACTATCAGCAACGCCTGTTCCGCAACCGCCGTCTGATCTGGATGAAGGATATTTCGCCGGGCATGCGGCGGCGGCTGTGGCTGCGCTGGCACCTGTTCGAGCTGCTGCTGCCGGCCTATCTGCTGTTGCGCGCGCCCTCGGCGCTCGCCCCCTGGTGGCGGGGCCGGTGCGACGCCCGCCGCCAGGCAGCGGCGTTTCGCAGCGAGGGCGAAACGACGAGCCGGCTGGCCCTTGTGCCGGAATCGGTGATGCTCGGCTTCGTACGCTGATCTCGGGTGGCGTGTGCCGGCGGGCGCCGGCGGCCTAGTTGGGCACCACCTTGAGGCTGACCTCGCTCACCTCGATCGCGCGCCCCTCACCTTGCGTATCGGCCAGGATCGACACCAGCGCCAGCCGGGACGCCGCGTCCTCGCCGAATGCGTACTCGATCGCATAGGGCCGGAAGGTCTCGTCGAGGTCGAAACGCTGCCATCCGGAGCTGCGCCTTGCGCCGCCCGATATCGCCAGCGCGAATTCGGGGCTGGGATTGTCCGGGGCGGCACGGGCAACCACGATCAGCCGAAGCGTGCTGTCCGCGATGGCGGCGCGGATATCGCGGCTGAACATGATCCGCGCGCCTTGCGTGCGACGGTTCGCCGAGGCGCCCTCGACGCGCGACTCGATCCGCACCACGCCCGGTCCGAACAGCTCCCTGACGTTCGAAACGGTGGTGTCCTCCGGCGCCGACAGACGCGCGGCCGCCGCGCCGACGAACAGGACGGCCGCACCGGTGTCATCCAGGCGCTGCGCCACCGCATCCATGCTCGGCAGCGAGGGCGCGAATATGGAGGAGAGGACGAGCCAGATACCGAAGCCGATCGCGCCGATGACCGCTGCTGCGAAGACGACGGGCGCCGGCAGCCGCAGCGCTGCGAAGCGTCCCGGTTTCTCGTCGTCCCAGCCGGTCGCGCCGCGCGGTCCCGGCGGTGGTGTGATCGGTGGTGCTGCAGTGGGGCGCGCGTCGTCGGTGGCGGCCGATTGCTGCGCGCCGATGAACGCCGCGACGGCCTCCGACGTTGGCTCGTTCGTCGTGCCGTGACCCGCGTATTCGGATTCGATGCGCGCGATCGCCGCCTCGAGGTTTTCCCGATAGGCGCGCTCGGTCTGCGCCGACAGGGGCGGATCGGACTCTGCGATCAGATGGTCGAGCTGGACACGCGCGCGGTCATAGACCCCGACGCGGGCCGCCGCGGAGTCGCGACCCTCGGCTGCGACCGTGTGCGCGAGAACGGAATAGAAACGATCCAATGTGCCCGGATACTCCCCTCAGCCGACTTCGGCTAGGAATACCCGATGCGTCGCGCCTTTGCGATTCCTTCGATGGCTTCGGATCGGCGGCCGGGACGAATCCTCGTCAGCAGGGCAGCTTGACGGCTTCGCCCTGCCGGGGCCGCATGTAGAACGTGTCGTTCAAGGTGATCGACTCCGTCAGGATCTGGCCGATCGTGGGAATATACTCGTACTGAACCTCGGTGATGACCAGGGTCGTTCCCTCCACCCGGACACCCTCCGGTACCGACATGATCGATCCCTTCGCACGCGCCGAGGCGTGATAGGAACAGCTGCCGAGCACCTTGTCGCCCTTGGATGTGATGTCGACGCTGGTCACGACGACCTTGAGGGTCGCCGAAGAGTACGGCTCCATGATCGCCTGGGCCGCGGAGAAGATGTTGTCCATCTCGACCTGGTTGATGATATTGCCCTGGGCGACCAGATCGCCGACGGAGCCGCCCGCCGTGGTCAGTTTGCGATCGACCGTGATCGCGTGGCTGAGTTCGACGCCGCCCGCGTAGATCAGGATCAACACCGGGAGAATGAGCGCGAATTCGACGGCCGACGTGCCGCGTTCGTCCCGGCCCAGGCCTTTCCAGCGAAGTCGCTTACACGGGGTCATGGTGTTGCCTCAGAACGGCTCGTTTCGAAATGTCGCGGCTGCGGACAGCAGGAAGTTGCCATTGGCCAGATTTCTCGGGGAGATGAAGTCCGGCAGCACGGTCGGCCACTCGTAGAAGGCGCGAACCAGCATGATGTCGCCGCCCAGGCCGGGATCGTAGACGAAGTCGTCGTCCGTGAATTTGCCCTCGTCGTCGATCGGCGCCGGCTGCCTGGTGCTGAAGTTCTGAAGCTTGCGAACGTCGATCCTCAGTCCGTTGTCGCAGTCGAGCAGAGCGAATACGCCGGAACAGACGGCCTCCTTGAACTTGGCTTTGTCGAACTTCTGTTCCTGTGCCTGACCCGTGCGGATGAGGCGGGCTGCGTCGGCCAGTCCCGTTTCCATGAGCTGGCCGGCGAAGAAGATGAGTGCCGTTTCGAGGATCGCGAACAGGATGGCGAAGAACGGCAATGCGACGAGGGCGAACTCGACGGCAATGGCGCCTTCATCGTTACGGGCGAAGCGGCGAAGGAGCCGCCGCCGCACCGCCAGCGCTTGCCGAGCAATCATTCCGCTGCCTCCGAGTTGGTTCCGAGCGCGCGCATCTGCGTGGCAACACCCGCAGGTATCTTCCGTACCCGAACCAAATCTAGACAGAAAATGTTTGCCGAACCCTTTCCGGCAATGCCGGAGCCTCGGGGAATGCGGTAGGGCTTCGTTAACTCAAGCTGTGCGCCGGAGTGTCGGAGGCGCGGATCAGTTGGATCCCGCCTGGCCGGTCGCAAGCCCGATGCGATCCTGGATCTGTGTGTTCAGGGCGGAGTAGCTTTCGCCCATGTCGCCAATCATCAAGGTGCGTTCGCAGGTCGGGGCGCAGCTGTAGGAGAGTCGGCTGGGGCCGCGCTGGACGGTGACGATGCCGACGTCGTCTCCACGCACGTGAAGAGTAAGATCGCCGATTGTCTTTCCGGACGCATCCAGAACGATCATGTTGGTCACGCCGAAGCTCTTGCCGGTCACGACCAGCATTTCGCGGTTATGAACGAGGGCGTCGGCAATTGAGGGATTGCCGATAATGACGGTCGCGGCGGGCTGATCAAGCTTCACGATCTTTGCGCGATCGACCTCGACGAGGAGGGTGTCTTCGAGGGCGACTGCAGGCCGCGATGCGGCGGCCGCGACGGCCACAAACAGCGCGCCCGCGAGAATTCCCCTGAAGACCGGCATGAAGATCGGCATGGCGAACATCCTTCCGCAACCTACTCACGTGCGTGGACTGTACCGAAATATTGGTAAACGAATTGCCAACGCCGCCGGCGATGAATTACCGGGCGCCGGTTCTGTTTGACGTGGGACCGGCTCAGCGGCGCCGATTACGATCTTTCGTCGCCACGAGCCGACGGACGGTCATCAGAAATGAAATTTTCTCGTCCAATTAAAGCGTATTGAATCATGATATACTATAGGGATTCGGGCATTTTTGGAAATATAAAAGTCTATACTCCGGAAGCCGGTGTGGTTAACGGCGTTTAACCGAACTAAATATAAAAAATCTAGGGCCTATCGATGAATAAAGAGCGATATTAAATCGTTCACCAAAGGCTTTGAACTGTAAATTACCTGCAGATGTGTACGATCGAATTAAGTTGTTCGTAACGCGTGGAGCGTAGGGTCGCCCTCGGTTCGATGAACGAGGCCCAAAAAGGCCGGTCGAACCAAGCGTCTTAAGACGATAGGACAAGGAGCGATCAAGATGACCAATCTCTTCAAGAACTTCGCCCGTGACGAGTCGGGTGCCACCGCCATCGAATATGGCCTCATCGCCGCCGGCATCTCGGTTGCGATCGTCGGCATCGTGTACTCGGTCGGTGGTTCGCTGACCACGACCTTCACGACGATCAACGACAAGCTGACCGGCGCCGGCGCCTGATCTGCCGCCGCAGGCAGTTTGCCTGTTACGATCCGCCGCTTCGGTTCAGGCAGCCGGGGCGGCGTTTCGTTTTTTGGAGCCCGCCCGTTTTGTGGCGTCTGGACTTGCGGCTCCCGACATCAGCCTCGCGTTTAAGCCGCCATTAAGCGCTGCGTGGCATATACGGTGTCTCGGACTGTGCGATACCGGAGCAGTTTCGCGATATGTTGAACGCCGCCCTTTTGCTTGTCTTCCCCGGTGCGATGGCGCTGGCGGCCAGTCTCGACTTCTTCACGATGACAATCCCGAACCGGCTAACAATTGCGTTCGCGGTGTTGTTCTTCCCCGCGGCCTACTTCGCCGGACTGGCGCCTGCGGAGATCGGCATGCATGTCGCCGCGGGCGGCGCGATGCTCGTCGTGTCCTTCGCTTTTTTCGCCTTTGGCTGGATCGGCGGCGGTGACGCGAAGTTCGTTGCGGCCGTCGCGCTTTGGCTGGGCTGGAGCAATCTGCTCGAGTACGCCCTGCTGTTCTCCATACTCGGCGGCGCGCTGACCTTGATCATCCTGTCGGTTCGCCGGTATCCGCTGCCGTTCGCTCTATCACGTGCCGATTGGGCCGTGCGTCTGCATGATTCGGAATCCGGGATTCCATACGGAATTGCGCTGGCGGTGGCGGGTTTCATGATCTATCCGGCGACGTCCTGGATGGACGTGTTCGTCAGGTAGATCAGGCATTTATTGCGACAGCTATCAATTCGATACTTCTCATTAACCATAAGTTGACCATTCGATCCGCATGATCCTTTCAAACGCCGCACCTGCGCGGCAGCGAGTTGGGATGATGTGTCATGAAAGTTGCGCGTCTCGTCGTACTTGGTGTTGCTGTCGTCGCCGGCTTTTTCGCCTGGCGGCTGGCCAGCAACATTGGCAGCGATCAGTCCCCGGTCGTCGTTCAGCAGAAGGTTGATACCGACGAGATCCTGGTCGCCACCAAGGACATCCCGCCCGGCGCGACGCTTACGGCCGCCGATCTCTCCTGGGAAAGCTGGCCGCGCGACGCCATCAACCACGCGTTTGTGACCCGCAGCGGCGATCCGGAAGCCATCGATAAGACCGCCGGCTCGGTCGCGCGGACCAGTTTCTTCTCCGGGGAGCCGATCAGGGACACCAAGCTCGTGAAGAGCGGGGCCGGCGGGTTCCTGTCGGCGATGCTGCCGACCGGCATGCGCGCGGTGGCCACGAAGACGTCGCCGGAAGTCGGCGCGGGCGGGTTCATCCTGCCCAATGACCATGTCGATGTGGTTCTCACCCGACAGGACATGAGCGCCAATTCCCGCCGTGATGCCCTCATCAGCGAAACGGTGCTCCAGAACGTTCGCGTCCTGGCGATCGATCAGACCATCGAGGAGAAGGACGGCCAGATGAACGTGGTCGGCAACGTCGCCACGCTGGAGCTGCGTCCCGAACAGGTCGAAGTTCTCGCGCTGGCCCAGCAGCTCGGCGACATCTCGCTGTCGCTGCGCAGCATCATGGACGGCCCGGGAGCCGATGGGGCACCGCAGACGGCGGATGGCCTGCTGGCCGGCCGACGCGGAACCGTCACCGTCGTGAAATTCGGTGTTCCCGTCCAGGTGAACACCAATTGAGTACGAGCATATCGGGGGAATCCGCCATGGCTCGCAGGAGCATTAGATACTCGGTTCTGGCCTTCGCCTTCGCGGTTGCCGCGATCGTGCTCAACGCGGTCGGTGTGGCGCCAGCCGGCGCCCAGTCGACGGGGCACATGACCATTCAGCCAGCGGAGCTCTCGACCTCGCGCATGGTCAAGCTCGGCCTCGGAAAATCGCTGGTCATCGACCTGCCGCGCGACGCCAAGGACGTCTTGGTGTCTAGCCCCAAGGTCGCCGACGCGGTGATGCGCACCGCGCGCCGGGCCTATCTGATCGGCCTCGAAGTCGGCCAGACCAACGTCTTCTTCTTCGACGTCGCCGGACGCCAGATCGCGGTCATCGAGCTACAGGTCGATCGCGACACGATGGCGCTTTCGCAAAACATTCGACAGCTGGTTCCAGGCTCGGCGGTCAAGGTCGAGTCCATGAACGATAACATCGTCCTGACCGGGACGGCGCCGACCGCCGCAGACGCGGAGAAGGCAACGGACATCGCCGGCCGCTTCGCCGGGGATCCAGCCAAGGTCCTCAACATGATCGCCGTGGAGGGAAGCGAGCAGGTGTTCCTCAAGGTCACCGTCGCCGAAGTCAAGCGGCAGACCCTCAAGGAACTCGGCATCGACTGGAACCTGCAGATCAATTCCAGCACGATCGCCGCCAACGTGATTTCCAACCCGGTGTTCGGTCTGGGTCTTTCGCAACTGCCCGCGCTATCCGGTCCCGTCACCTGGAGCGACGGCACGACCGCCATCAGCGCCCAGGTGCGCGCGCTCGAATCCAAGGGCCTGTTGCGGGTGCTGGCGGAGCCGACGCTGTCGGCGATCAGCGGCGAGACCGCGAACTTCCTGGCCGGCGGCGAGTTCCCGGTGCCGATAGGCAATACCTGCGATCCCGATACCGGGCAGTGCCAGCTCTCGATCGAGTTCAAGCCCTTCGGTGTCGCGCTTGCCTTCACGCCCGTCGTGATGTCGGCGAACCGCATTAGCCTCAAGGTCAAGACCGAAGTCTCCGAGATCGACCGGCAGTCGGAAGTCGTGCTGCAGGACACGCGCATTCCCGGCATCAAGACCCGGCGCACGGACACCACCGTCGAGCTGCCCAGCGGCGGTTCGCTGGCCCTGGCCGGGCTCATCCAGCAGGACACCAAGCAGGTCTTCAACAGCGTGCCCGGCATCGGCGACATCCCGATCCTCGGGACACTGTTCCGCAGCCGCGACTTCCAGAGCGACGAGACGGAGCTGGTGATCCTTGCGACCCCGTACATGGTCGAGGCGACCTCGAGGGACGAGCTTGCTCGGCCCGACAAGAATTTCGCGCCCGCGTCCGATCCCGCCGCCGTCCTGCTGGGCCGTTTGAACCGCCTTTACGGTCTCGCCGAGAAGAATCCGGCCGGGAACTACCGCGGCCCGATTGGCTTCATTGTTGAATAGGGGGCGGCACTAGCCGAAGCATCGATGAACGTCAGGTCGAAGAAAATGCCGATCTCGTACTCTGCTCGCCGTGTCGTGATGGTCGCCCTCGTCGGATTGCCCATCGCCGCCTGCCAGTCCGATCGCGTGGTGACCGGTTCGGTGCCCACGTCGGTGGAACAGCGCTATCCCATCGGGGTTGTGCCCGAACGCGTCAAGCTCGATCTCAATGCGACCGGAACCCGGTTGTCGAGACCCGACAAGGCGATGGTCGAGGAATTCGTGCTCGGCTGGCGTCGGCAGGGTACCGGCGGGCTCGAGGTGATGGCGCCGACGGGCACCGCGAACGAAGCCGAGGCCGCATCCGTTGCCGAGGAGGTCAAGGAGATCGCCTACGCTTACGGCATGCCGATCGAGTCGGTCCATATCGTGGGCTATCGCACCACGCAATATACCGCGCCGGTTCGTCTTGCCTACGAGCGGTCGACGGCGACGCTGGAATGCGGTGCCTGGCCGACCAATGCCGGCGGTGATTGGCGGAACCTTCCCTACGAGAACTTCGGCTGCGCCTCGCAGAAGAACCTGGCGGCGATGGTCGAGGACCCGCGCGATTTGAACGGACCGCGGTCGGGGACGACGCCGCGTGACGGCCAGCGGCGCGACACCGTGTACGGCAAATATCGGAAGGGCGAGGATCCGTCCACGATCTACAACGACGCGGGCACTGGTCAGATCAGCGAGGTCGCGCAGTAGCCATGAGTGTAGCCGCCGAAAAGCTAGACGGGACCGAGGCCGAATCTCCGGCTACGGGCAGACAGCAGGATCGGTATATCCCGCCGCTTCCGCGGGTTTCGATCCAGGTCTTCTGCGAGACGCCTGAAACCAATGCCGCCTTCTCGGAAGCCGCGAGCGATCGCCGTGCCTCCCGGGCGCATATGACCGTGCAGATGGGCGGCCTCGCGGCGGCCCGTGAGTTCTACGTCAATGCGGCGACGCCGAATGTCGTCGTGGTCGAATCGACGGCCGGTTCCGATGGACTGCTCGAACAGCTCGACCGTCTGGCCGACGTTTGCGACGCTGGAACGCGCGTTATCGTCATCGGTCACGCCAACGATATCGGACTGTACCGCAAGCTGATACAAAAGGGCGTCAGCGACTATGTGCTCGCGCCGATTAATCCGGTTCTGGCGCTGTCCGCCCTGTCGTCCCTTTTCGACGTGCCGGGGACCGATCCGCTCGGCCGCACCATCGCGTTTGTCGGCGCCAAGGGCGGAGTCGGATCGTCGACGATCGCGCACAATGTCGGCTGGGCGATCTCTCAGGAACTGATCAGCGACGTGGTGATCGCCGATCTCGATCTGGCCTTTGGAACCGCGGGACTCGACTTCAATCAGGACCCGCCGCAGGGCATGGCCGAGGCGGTGTTCGCGCGCGAACGGCTCGACGAGAACTATCTCGACCGGCTGTTCTCCAAATGCACCGACCACCTAAGCCTGATCGCCGCGCCATCGACGCTCGACAAGGAATACGACCTGCCCGGCGATTCCATGGAGCCGGTCATTGAGCTGATCCGCAAGACGGTGCCGACCGTCATTCTGGACGTCCCGCATCTGTGGACGACCTGGGCGAAGGCCACGCTGCTGGGCGCCGACGAAATCGTCATCACGGCGATGCCGGATCTCGCCAATCTTCGTAATGCGAAGAACCTGCTCGACATGCTCAAACAGTCCCGGCCCAACGACCGCCCGCCGGTCGTCGTCCTCAATCAGGTCGGCGTACCCAAGAAGCCGGAAATCTCCGAGAAGGATTTCGCCGCCGCCCTGGAACTGGACATCTTCGCGACCGCCACGTTCGATCCGGTGCTGTTCGCCAACGCGGCGAACAACGGACAGATGATCGCCGAGACCCAGGCCAACGCGAAGCCTGTCGAGATGTTTCGGTCACTGGCCGAGGCGCTGACGGGCCGGTCCGAGGTCCGCAAGGCTAAGCGGTCTCCGCTCGGGCCGCTGCTGAAGAAATTATCGATGAAAAAGAGCTGAACGGATCTGAACGCCCATGTTCGGCAAACGAGGCACGCAATCTGACGTAACGCACCCGGCGCCGGTGGAGCAGCCGCGGCCGTCTGCCGCTGAAGCGCCGGCGAAGGCCCGCCCTGAGCCCCGCGAGGAGGCTCCGGCGGCGCCTGATATGAAACCGTCGGTTGCCCTGGAAGCGGACGTTCCGCAAGCCCCGGCGGCGTCTTCCGGGACGAATGATGCGTCGGCCGAACTGCTCGCGCCCAAGGCGGCGGCGACGGCCGATCCGCCAGCCACCGCGACCAAGCCCCCCGCCGCCGCGCCAAAGCCGTCGGCCGCGACGCCGCCGCCCGAGCCGAAGCGCGCACCGCGCCAGGCGCCTGCCCGCCCGGTGCGGTCGGAGGAGTACTACGACACCAAGACCGCCATCTTCTCGGCGCTGATCGACGCGATCGATCTCAGCCAGCTGGCGAAGATGGACGTCGAATCGGCGCGCGAGGAAATCCGCGACATCGTCAACGAGATCATCTCGCTGAAGAATGTCGTGATGTCGATCGCCGAGCAGGAGGAACTGCTCGACGATATCTGCAACGACGTGCTCGGCTACGGCCCACTGGAGCCGTTGCTGGCGCGCGACGACATCGCCGATATCATGGTCAATGGCGCCGACACGGTCTATATCGAGGTGTCGGGCAAGATCGAGCAGACCAACGTCCATTTCCGCGACAACGGCCAGCTCCTGAACATCTGCCAGCGGATCGTCAGTCAGATCGGCCGCCGCGTCGACGAGGCCAGCCCGATCTGCGACGCCCGCCTTCCCGACGGCAGCCGCGTCAACGCCATCGTCCCGCCGCTGGCGATCGACGGCCCCGCCCTCACCATTCGTAAGTTCAAGAAGGACAAGCTCACCCTCGAGCAGATGGTGAACTTCGGCACCATATCGCCGGAGGGCGCGACCATTCTCGAGATCATCGGGCGTGTCCGCTGCAATGTCGTCATCTCCGGCGGCACCGGCTCGGGCAAGACGACGTTGCTCAACTGCCTGACCCGCTACATCGACGAAGACGAGCGCGTCATCACCTGCGAGGACGCCGCCGAACTGCAGCTGCAGCAGCCCCATGTGGTGCGCCTCGAGACCCGCCCGCCCAATCTGGAGGGCGAGGGCGAGGTGACCATGCGCGATCTGGTCAAGAACTGCCTGCGTATGCGTCCAGAACGGATCATCGTCGGCGAGGTGCGCGGACCCGAGGCCTTCGACCTTCTGCAGGCCATGAATACCGGCCATGATGGCTCGATGGGCACGCTCCACGCCAACAGCCCTCGCGAGGCCCTGTCGCGTATCGAGGGCATGATCACCATGGGCGGCTTCAACCTGCCTTCGCGCACCATTCGCGAGATGATCACCTCCTCGGTCGACGTGATCGTCCAGGCGGCCCGCCTGCGCGACGGCTCGCGCCGCATCACGCACATAACCGAGGTGATCGGCACCGAAGGCGAGGTCATCACCCTCCAGGATCTGTTCGTGTTCGATATTATCGGCGAGGACTCCAACGGACGCATCATCGGCCGGCACAGGTCGACCGGCATTGCCCGGCCTGCCTTCTGGGATCGTGCCCGCTACTTCAACGAGGAAAACCGTCTGGCCGCGGCACTCGATGCCGCCGAGGTTCAGGACGAAGACGGCAACGCGTTCGGGGGCTGACGCGAATGCTCGACGACCGCATTATCAGTCTCGCGATCGCGGTGATGGCGACGATCGCCGTCGGCGGCATCGCCTGGGTGTTCGTTTATCCGCTGCTGTCGGGCGAGCGCCGGACCGAAAAGCGCGTCCAGACTGTCGCGGGGCGTCGCACCACCGGCGTCGCAACCGCCAAGGCGAAGGCCGAAGCCGAGGCAGGCAAGCGTCGCAAGGCGGTTCAGGAAACCCTGAAGGAACTGGAGTCCAAGCAGAAGGAACGCAAGCGGCCGCCGCTGCGCGTCCGCATCGCCCAAGCCGGCCTGAAATGGAGCGTGAAGGGCTACTTCATGTTCAGTATTGTGGTCGCGCTCGTCTTCACGTTCTTCGGGCTGATTTTCGGCGCTCAGCCGATTGTGCTGCTGGCGATCATGATTTTCAGTGGGGTCGGCATCCCGTACTGGATGCTCGGGTATCTGAAAAAGCGCCGCATGAAGAAGTTCCTGCAGGAATTCCCCAACGCGGTCGATGTGGTCGTGCGCGGCGTGAAGGCGGGGCTGCCGCTGGGCGATTGTCTCAGGATCGTCGCCGGCGAGGTCCAGGAGCCGGTCAAGACTGAGTTCCGGAAAGTCATCGAGTCCCAGGCACTGGGCCTGCCGCTCGCCGATTGCGTCGAACGCATGTACGACGGCATGCCCCTGCCTGAAGTCAACTTCTTCGCGATCGTCATCTCCATTCAGCAGAAGGCGGGCGGCAATCTGTCCGAAGCGCTCGGCAACCTCGCCAAGGTGCTGCGCGATCGCAAGAAGATGCAGGGCAAGATCCAGGCGATGAGCCAGGAGGCCAAGGCTTCAGCCGCGATCATCGGCGCGCTTCCGGTCGCGGTCATGATCCTCGTGTTCGTGACAACGCCGAGCTACATCTCGCTGCTTTGGACCGAGCGGCTCGGGCACATCATGCTTGCCGGGTGCGCCGTCTGGATGCTGATGGGCGTGCTGGTGATGAAGAAGATGATCAACTTCAAGTTCTGAAGGCAACGGCGATGCAGGGACTTCTCGACACGATCTACAATCCCTCGTTGCTCGTCGGGATCTTCTCGGCGATCGCGGCCGCGGCCGCGATCCTGTCCGTGGGCATGCCGCTCCTGTCGGGCGATCGCCTCGGCGACCGTATGAAATATGTCGCCAAGGAGCGCGCGCAGATGCGCGAGCGCGAGCGGGCCAGGCTCGCCGCCGAAAAGAACCGCGTTTCGCTGCGCAAGTCGCCCAAGGCCTACATGCAGCAGGTCGTGGACCGGCTGAATCTGCGCAAGTATTTGGAGTCGAACGACACCAGCGCCAAGCTCAAGATGGCCGGGTATCGGGGCCAGGCGGCGTTGATCACCTTTCTGTTCTTCCGCGTCGCGCTGCCTCCGATCCTGTTCCTGCTCACGATCCTTTATCTCTTCTTTGTCGGAAACTACGATTCCCAGCCGGCCGTTATCAAAATCCTGATCGCGGTCGCAGCCGCCTATGTGGGTTTCTTCGCCCCCAATCTCTACGTCACCAACCAGGTCAAGCGTCGTCAGCAGGAGATCCAGCAGGCCTTCCCCGACGCTCTCGACCTGATGCTGATCTGCGTGGAATCCGGCATGTCGGTCGAACAGGCGTTTCGCAAGGTGAGCCAGGAGATCGGCACCCAGTCGATCGCGCTCGCCGAGGAGCTGAGCCTGACGACGGCCGAACTGTCCTACCTGCAGGATCGCCGCGTCGCCTACGACAACCTGGGCAAGCGGACCGGCCTGCCCGGCGTCAGGGCTGTCGTCACCGCGCTGATCCAGGCCGAACGCTACGGCACGCCGCTCGGCCATGCCATGCGCGTGATGGCGCAGGAAAATCGCGATCTGCGCATGTCTGCGGCCGAAAAGATGGCCGCCGCGCTGCCGCCGAAACTGACTGTGCCGATGATCGTGTTCTTCCTGCCGGTCCTGTTCGTCGTTATCCTCGGACCCGCGGCGATCAAGCTGATGAAGATGTAGACGTCGCAATAGGAGCGGGCCGCGCGCGGCCCGCCCTGCACCTCGTCCAGCCGTAATTCCCGAACGCCGCGTCATCGACGCGGCTTTTTCATATCTGTAATACTGCGAAATAGGGTGAAATTTTCGTTTTATGCCGAATTTCTAGACGAAACACATATCAACGAATACGATCAGCGGCGCGAATACGGATCGTTCGACAGAGCCGCTGCATGCAGGATTTCGCGGAAGCTTTTGCGTTGGCCTTTCAGCTGATCGCCTCGGGCAATGCCGATCTCGTCGAGATCGTGCTGTTGTCGCTGCGCGTCAGCGTGACCGCGGTGCTGATCGCCGGCCTGATCGGCCTGCCGCTCGGCGCGCTGCTGGCGGTGGCGCGCTTTCCCGGCCGCGGAAGTCTGACCGTCGTCGTCAACGCGTTGATGGGCCTGCCGCCGGTGGTCGTCGGGCTGCTCGTCTATCTGATGCTGTCCAATGCCGGTCCGCTCGGCGTCCTGCAGCTTCTCTACACGCCGACGGCCATGATCATCGCCCAGGCGATCCTGGTCACGCCGATCGTCGCCGCGCTGACGCGCCAGGTGATCGACGACCTGAACCGGGAATACGACGAGCAGCTGCGCTCGCTCGGGGTGGGATGGTACGACGCGGTCGGCACGCTGCTGTGGGATGCGCGCGGCAGCCTCGCGACGGCGCTGCTCGCAGGCTTCGGTCGCGCGATAGCCGAGGTCGGCGCCGTGATTATCGTCGGCGGCAACATCAATCACGTCACCCGCGTCATGACGACGGCCATCGCGCTGGAGACCTCGAAGGGCAACCTCGCCCTGGCGCTGGCGCTCGGGGTCATCCTCATGCTGATCGCCCTCGGCGTGAACGCACTCGTGCTCGCCCTTCGCTCCGAGCGGATGGAGACGGCCCGTGCATAGTCTCCAGCCCCTGGACCCTCAGCCGGAGACCGCGCCGGCGCGGCTCAGCGACATCCTGCCGCTCGTCGCCGAAGGGCTCGTCTTCGAGGCGGGCGGCCGCCGGCTCATCGACGGGATCGATCTGGAACTACAGCCGGGGGCGCGCACGATCGTGCTCGGCCCCAACGGCGCGGGCAAGAGCATGCTCCTGCGCCTTCTGCACGGTCTTATCCGGCCGACCGCCGGCCGGGTCGTGTGGAAGGGCCGTCCGGCGGATGCCGCCGTCCTGCGGCGCCAGGCGATGGTCTTCCAGAAGCCGGTGCTGCTGCGCCGGTCCGTATCGGCGAATATCGACTACGCCCTCAAGGTCCGCGGCGTTTCCCGGGCCGAGCGCGGCGCCCGGGTCGCCGAGATGCTGGCGATCGCCGATCTGCAGACCCTAGCCGACGCTCCCGCCCGCGTCCTTTCGGGTGGCGAGCAGCAGCGGCTGGCGCTCGCCCGCGCTCTGGCGACGCAGCCGGAGATCCTGTTTCTCGACGAGCCGACGTCGAGCCTCGATCCGACGTCGACGCGGGCGATCGAGCGGCTCATCGGCGATGCCGCGGCCGCCGGCACGCGCATTGTCATGGTCACCCACGATCTCGGCCAGGCCCGCCGCCTCGCCGACGAGGTCGTGTTTCTTCATCGCGGCCGCATCGCCGAGCGGACGGCCGCGTTCCGCTTCTTCCAGTCGCCGGTGTCTGCGCCCGCGACGGATTTCCTGGCGGGTCATCTCGTCTTCTGAAAACAGGGCTGAGGGAGTAATACCGATGTTCCATCCGACGACCAGACGCTTCGCGCTCGGGGTTCTTGCCGCTACCGGACTGGCGGTCGCGACGCTCGCCCCGCTGACGACGGCCGTCAATGCCGAGGAAAAGTTCATCATCGTCCAGTCGACGACGTCGACGGAGAACTCGGGCCTGTTCAAGCACCTGCTGCCGCTCTTCAGCGACAAGACCGGTGTCGAGGTCCGCGTCGTTGCCGTTGGCACCGGCCAGGCGATCAAGAACGCGCAGAACTGTGACGGCGACGTCCTGTTCGTGCACGCCAAGTCCGCCGAGGACAAGTTCGTCGCCGAAGGATACGGCGTGAAACGCACCGACGTGATGTACAACGACTTCGTCATCGTCGGCCCGAAGTCCGATCCCGCCGGTATCAAGGGCACGAAGGATGTGTCGGCCGCGCTGAAGACGATTTCCGACAAGGCGGCGCCATTCGCCTCCCGTGGCGACGACTCCGGCACCCACAAGGCCGAGCTGCGCCTGTGGCAGGCCGCGGGCGTCGATCCGACGGCGGCGAGCGGCTCCTGGTATCGCGAGACCGGCTCCGGAATGGGTCCGACCCTCAACAGCGCCGCCGGCATGAACGCCTATGCGCTGACCGACCGCGCCACCTGGATCGCGTTCCAGAACAAGGGCGACCTCGAGATCGCCGTCGAAGGCGACGATCGTCTGTTCAACCAGTACGGAATCATTCTGGTCAGCTCGGACAAATGCGCGAACGTGAAGGCCGACCTGGGCCAGACCTTCGTCGACTGGGTGCTGAGTTCCGAGGGCCAGGCCGCGATCGCCGACTTCAAGCTCGACGGTCAGCAGCTGTTCTTCCCGAACGCCGACAAGAGCGCGAGCTGAAAATGGGCGTGCGGGAAAGAGCGGACGGCCTCGATGGAGGACGCGGGATGCGGACAGTCCTTGCGGCGGCGGCCGTGCTTGCCATGACGCTGGCACCCGCACGCGCGTCCGACACGGTGATCCTGTTCGCCGCCGGCAGCCTCAAGGCGGCGCTCGGCGAGGTCGCCGCGGGCTTCACGAAGGAGACCGGAAACCCGGTCTCCAGTGAGTTCGCCCCCTCCGGGTTGCTGCGCCAGCGGATCGAGGCGGGCGAGCCGGCGCAGGTCTTCGCTTCGGCCAACATGGCCCATCCGAAGAAACTCGCAGATGCCGGCAAGGCGGGCGAGGTCGTCCTGTTCGCCCGCAACCGGCTCTGCGCGATCGTCCAACCCGGCCTCGACGCCAGTACCGACACCCTGCTCGACGTCATGCTCGACGACGCGGTGCGGGTCGGCACCTCGACGCCCAAGGCGGATCCGTCCGGCGACTACGCCTTCGCCCTGTTCGACAAGGCCGACGGGCTGAAGCCCGGCGCGGGCGAGACGCTGAAGGCCAAGGCCCTGCAGCTCACCGGAGGCCCGGACTCGGCACCTGCCCCGGAGGGCCGCAATCAGTACGGCTGGGTGATGAGCGAGAACAGGGCAGACCTGTTCCTGACCTATTGCACCAATGCCCTGCTGGCGCAGAAGGACACGCCCGGCCTGCGCATCGTCCAGATCCCGGAACCGCTCGCGGTCGGCGCGGACTACGGGCTGACGATCCTGAACGGCGCACCGGCACAGGCCGAGGCGCTTGCCGACTACATTCTCTCGCAAGATGGGCAGGCGGTCCTGGAGGGATATGGATTTGCGCCGGCGGCCGAATAGCGGCGTGCCGGACGATCACGTGGCGTCGACATGCGCAAACGGACCACTTTGCGCTTTCGGCCCGCACGACGGGATACCGAGAGCAGTCGCGGCGGAGGCTGGGCGATGCGACGGTCGACGGCGAAGAGCTTCCTGAGCGCGCAAGCGTTCCAACTGGCCGGTGCGGCTCTTGCCGCATCGGCCTTCTTTTCTTCTCCGGCGACCGCCGATGAGATTGTGGACTCCGCCGGCCGCATTGTCACGGTTCCATCGCATGTGGACCGGGTCTTCGCCGCCGGGCCGCCCGCCTCGATACTGATCTATGTGCTCGCCCCCGATCGGCTGACCGGCTGGCCGCGCGCGCTGCGGCCCGAGGAGCGTGACTATGTCGCCGCGCCCTATCGAGACCTGCCCGAGCTCGGCCGGCTCACCGGCCGCGGCGACACCGTCAACCTGGAAGTGATGCTGTCGGCGAAGCCGGATCTGATCGTCGACTTCGGCTCGGTCAGGGACACCTACGTATCGCTGGCCGACCGGGTCCAGGCGCAGACCAACATTCCCTATCTGCTCGTCGACGGCCGCTTCGACGCGACGCCGCAGGCGCTGCGCCTCGTCGGGGGCGCGCTCGGCGTCGGCGATCGCGCCGAGGCCCTTGCCGCCTATGTCGAGGACACGTTCCGGGAGCTCGACACGACGCTCGCCGTCGTTCCCGAGAGCGAGCGCCCGCGCGTCTATCTCGCCCGTGGTCCCGACGGTCTCGAAACCGGGCTGGAAGGCTCGATCAACACCGAGATCATCGAGCGCGCCGGCGGCATCAACGTCGCCGTCGATCCCGGCCGCCAGGGAATCTCGCGGGTGTCGCTCGAACAGGTGCTCGCCTGGAACCCGGATACGATCGTGACCTGGGACCCGATTTTCTACGAAGCCGTCTGGTCCGACCCGTCCTGGGCCTCCGTCGAGGCGGTGCGGCGCGGCCGGGTCTATCTGTCGCCGACCGCGCCGTTCGGCTGGATCGACCGTCCGCCGTCGCTGAACCGCGTGATGGGGCTGAAGTGGCTGAGCCGCATTTTCTTCCCCGATCGTTTCCCCGACGATCTCGCCGATCAGACCCGCGCGTTCTATAAACGCGTCTACCATGTCGATCTCGACGAAGACGCGCTGAACCGGCTGCTCGCGTGGTCACGGGGACGCAAACCCTGACGACGTCGCGCTCGTACAGGGCCGCCACGGCCGGGGCCGTCGTGGCGGTTCTGGCGATGGCGCTTGCCGCCGCCTGCATCGGCCCCTATCCGCTCGGCCCAGGCGAGGCCCTCCGCCTCGTGTTGGAGCGCGTCGCCGGAACCCTTCCCGCCGACGATCCCGCCGCGACCGTGCTGTTCAACGTGCGCCTGCCGCGCATCGGCGCCGCCCTCATGGTCGGCGGCGCGCTGGCCGCCGCCGGCGCGACCTATCAGGGCCTGTTCCGCAATCCGCTGGTTTCGCCCGATATCCTCGGCGTCTCGGCCGGGGCGAGTTGCGGCGCGGTGTTGGGAATTTTCCTCTCGCTGTCCGTGGTGGCGATCCAGGGCCTGGCCTTCGTCGGCGGCATCCTCACCGTGGCGCTCGTCTATCTCGTCGCCTCCGGCGTGCGCGGCCGCGAGCCGGTGCTGGTACTCGTGCTCGCCGGCGTCGTCATGGGTGCGCTCGCCGGCGCGGTCGTCTCGCTCCTGAAGATCCTGGCCGATCCTTACGACCAGCTTCCCGCCATCACATTCTGGCTGCTCGGCAGCCTCTCCGGCATCAAGACCGTGGACGTCGTCTCGAGCCTTCCCGCGGTGGTGATCGGCCTCGTTCCGCTCGTCCTCCTGCGCTGGCGCATGAACGTCCTGTCGCTCGGCGACGACGAGGCCAGGAGTCTCGGTGTCGATGCCGCCCGCCTTCGCCTCGTCTTCGTCGCCGCCGCCACGCTGATGACGGCGGCTGTCGTCGCGATCTCAGGCGTCGTCGGATGGGTCGGGCTCGTCATGCCGCATGTCGCCCGCATGCTGGTCGGGCCGAACTACGACCGCATGCTGCCGGTGGCGATCCTGCTCGGTGGCGGCTATCTGCTCGCCGTCGATACGCTGGCGCGCACGCTTGCCGCGACCGAGGTCCCCATCGGCATCCTCACCGCCTTCGTCGGCGCGCCGTTCTTCCTCTGGTTGCTCGCGCGCGGCCGGAAGGGCTGGGCATGAGCCTCGCCGCCGACCATCTCACCATCGGCTATCCCGGCCATGTCGTCGGCCGCGACATGTCGCTGGCGGTTTCGGCAGGCGAGATCGTCTGCCTTCTGGGGCCGAACGGCTCGGGCAAGACGACGCTGTTCCGGACGCTCCTGGGGCTGCTCCCGGCGAAGGGCGGCACCGCGCGGATCGACGGCAGCGATATCCGCGCGCTGTCGCGCGCCGACATCGCCCGCCGCGTCGCCTTCGTGCCGCAGGCGCACAACGCGATGTTCCCCTACTCGATCCTCGACATGGTGACGATGGGGCGGACCGCCCATCTCGGCCTGTTTGCGCAACCAACCGCGCGCGACCGAAAGACCGCGCTCAGGGCGCTTGCCGCCCTGGGCATCGATGATCTGGCCGGTGCCGACTACACGGCGGTGAGCGGCGGTCAGCGCCAGCTTGCCCTGATCGCCCGCGCGCTCGCCCAGAATACCGCCTTCGTCGTCATGGACGAGCCGACCGCGAGCCTCGATTTCGGCAACCAGGCCCTCGTGCTCGCCCAGATCCGCGATCTCAGCCGGCACCAGGGCAAGGGCGTCGTGCTGTCGACCCACGATCCCGACCACGCGCTGGCGATCGGCGACCGCGTCGCGCTCCTGTCGGACGGCGGGCTGATCGCCGTCGGACCGCCGGCTGACGTGCTGACCGCGGAGCGGCTAGGGGCCGTCTACGGTGTCGCGGTGACCGTCACCCGGCTGGACGACGGTCGAACCGTCTGCGTGCCGACGCTCGAAGAGCCTAGTCTCCGGTCGCCAGCAGCACTTCCGACGCCTTGATCACGACCGTCACGTCGGAGCCCTCGCTCAGCGCCAGGTCGTCGACCGCCTCGACCGTGACCGTCGAGGTGATGACGTTGCCGCCGCCGATATCGACCTTCACGGATGCGGCGACGGCGCCGCGCTTGATGGCCGTGACCTTTCCCTTGAGCAGGTTGCGGGCGCTGATCTTCATGGGATCCTCCTCGACGTGGTCATGGTCCGTTGTAGTGCACCCGGCCGAAGCCGGAAATATCGTAGCCGCCCAGTTCCGCCGCCTTGTCGCGGAACGCCTGCGATCCGCAGACGCCGGCGAGCGCCTGGAACGGCTGCTCGAACCAGCTCCGGCGCCAGACCAGGATGTCGAAGCGTTCGCGCATGAGCGGCACGAAGCCGAGCCGGTATTCGCGGGCCACCGAAGCGATGCCGAGGCCGGCGTCGGCGCGGCCGTTGAGGATCGAAATCGCCACGTCGTGCTCGGTTCGGGCCGCCGGGCCCATGGTCAGGTCGCTTTCGGACACGCCGGCGGCCGCGATCAGGTCGAGGAAGAGATGCTGGGCGCCGGCTTCCGCCTGGCGCGGCACGAATCGTCGGCCCTTCAGCGCCTCGATCCCGTCGATGCCGAGCGGATTGTCGCTGGCGACGATAAGCCCGCGCTCGCGCCACGCCCATTCGACGAGCACGACCGGCATGGCCGGGAAGCGCACGGAGACCCGGCCCCGGTTCCATTCCTGCGCGCCGTCCTCGGGAATGTGCATGCCGCAGAACAGCGCCTCGCGGCGGCCGAACCGCTCGATCCCGTCCAGCGATCCGTCGAACACGGTGGCGATGCCCGCGCGCGATTCCCGGATCGCCCAGTCGAGCAGGGGATCGTGGCTGCCGGCGGCGACGGGCGGCGGATCGGGCAGCGCCTTCAGGTCGCCGGAGACTTCGGTGTGGCGGGCGAGCCAGGCTTCGATCAGATGGTGGGGAAACAGCAGCTTGCCGGTGACCCGCGTGAACGGCACCTCGTTGGCCGCGGCAAGCTCGTAGACCCGGCGCTCCTTGACGCGCAACAGGTCCGCCAGCTCCTTGGTGGTCAGATACAGGTTGCTCTCGCCCGCCATGCCAGCCGTCCGCTAGGCCTCGTAGACGACGCGCCCGTCGGCGATGGTCACGGCCGGGCGCACCTGGTCGATTGCCTCCGGATCGGCGGTCTCGATATCGGCCGACAGGACCACGACGTCGGCGAGCATGCCGGGCCGAAGCATGCCCTTGCGGTTCTCCATGAATTCGATCCAGGCGCCGTCGCGGGTGTAGGAGGCGAGCGAGTCGCTCAATGACTGGCGCTGGTCGGGATCGCTGTCGGCCCAGCGCTTGCGGGTGAGCGCCGCCTTCAGGTTCGCCATCGGGTCGATCGGCGAGACCGGCCAGTCGGTGGCGAAGATCATCGGCGCGCCGGCCTCGCGCACCGTCTGCCAGGCGTAGGCATAGGGCCATTTCGCCTCGCCGATGATCGAGGCCGTCGGCTGCAGCGAGAAGCCGGTGCCGGGCGCGTGGATCGGCTGCATCGAGGCGGCGACGCCCAATTCCCGGAAGCGGCCGAGGTCGTCGGGATGGATCACCTCGATATGTTCGATCCGGTGGCGCGAATCCCGCGGCCCGTTCGCCTTGCGCGCCGCCTCGTAGCCGTCGAGGACGCCGCGTACCGCCCCGTCGCCGATCGCGTGGACGGCGATCTGCAGCCCGCGCCGGTCGGCTTCGGTGGCGATCTCGGCGAAGCGCTTCGGTTCGAACAGCGGATCGCCGCGCCAGCCGGGCTTGCCCGGATAGTCGTCGAGCATCACCGCCGTCCAGGAATCGACGACGCCATCCATGAACATCTTCACGAAGCCCGACCGCAGCCGTTCGGAATGGAAGCGCCGGTGCATCTCCTCGGCCTTGTCGAGGACGTCCATCTCCATGAAGTTCCTGAAGTGGAACGGCACCCGCACCCGCAGGGACAGGCCCTCTTCCCGGTCGATCGCGTCGAGCAGCTCGAGCTGGTAGAGATTGCCGTCCATGTTCTGCACCGAGGTGACCCCGTGCGCGGCGCAATGGGCGAGCCCCTTGCGCATCAGGTCGAGGTCGAAGGCGCGCTCCGCGGCGGTCGGCGCCGGGTCCGGCTCGCCGCCGGTCTCCAGCCCCAGCCGGAAGCGCATGCCCGCCGCCCCCAGGGCCAGCACCGGATTGTAGGCCTCGCCCTCGCGCAGTTCGCCGGCCGCCTTGCCGTCCGCGCCCATGACGATCTCGTTGCCGACGCCGACCGCCTTGCCGTTCAGGATGCCGGCCTCCGCCAGTGCCTTGGTGTTCGCCCAGGCGGTGTGGTGGTCGGCGGCGAACATCAGGAACGCCCGATCGGGCAGGATCGCGTCGAGATGCTGGCGGGTGATGCGCTGGTTGTCCGGCAGGATCGCGTAGCCCGCCCCCTGCGCGATCAGCAGCGGCTCGTCCGGCCGCTGCGCCGCGTAGGCCCGCGCCGCCGCGGTCAGTTCGTCGAGGCCGTTAACCGCCCCGAGCTGCAGGTTGTCGAGTTCGGCCGCGCCGCAGAACAGATGCACGTGCGCGTCGTTGAAGCCCGGCAGCACGCTCGCCCCGCCCGCGTCGATCACCCGCGTCGCGTGGCTCTTCAGCCCGTCGATGTCCCCGGCCGAGCCGACCGCCATGATCTCGTTGTCGACGATGGCCAGAGCCTCCGCCCGCGGCCGTCCGGGATCGACCGTCAGGACCCTGGCGTTGGTGACGATGATATCGGCTCTGGGGGACATTGGCGCTCCGTTGGACCGTTCCGGGTGTGTTTCCCCCATTCATAGCCCGGCATGGCGGCCTTTGGCAGGGGGTATCGCGCGGGGCGCGCCCGGAACGGGGAGGAGCGAAGAGGGCGGGCAGATCGCGGCCGCCCGTCCGGGCGGCCGCGGCATCCTCAGGGCTTGATGTAGGTGTAGCCCTGCTGCTGCAGGTAGGACAGTTCGGCGACGCCGGAGGGAACGATGTCGCTTTCCCACACGTCGAACAGGTCGTTCTCGTAGTCGATCTCGCGGCCGACCAGCGTGTTGTTGCAGACGTTGAAGCCGACGTTCTGCCCCTTCAGCTCGAGCACAGCGCCCTGCACCGCCTCGTTGGAATTGGCTTCGCGCAGCAACTCGACGCCGTTGCCGTGCAGCACGACCTTGACCTCGATGTTGTCCTTGCCGACGGCGTTGATGTGGTTCTGGATGTTGCGCATCGCGCCCTTGTAGGCCTTGGCGTTCTCTCCGCCGAGATAGTTGATATGATAGACAACCTTCTGCTTGCCGTAGCGTTCGTCTGCATTCGCCGGACCGATGAAGACGATGGCCGCGTAGATGGCGGCGATTGCGGCGATCAAAGCACGCATGGATTTCCTCCTGAGACGTTTTTGTTGTGTGGAGCGTCCCGCGCTCCAATAGAAATATTGTCATATGTGAATGTAATCACCAAGCGCCCGCTACGGGAGCTTCTCACGACTGCGCGATGAGGGAGCGTCCGAAGGGTGCGGCGCCGCGCGCAGTGGAGGGCGTGGAGAGCACACGGCGATCCGGTGCGTGAGGCTGGGGGCTAGGATACGCCCGTCCCGGCCGCTCATCTCCGCGCAAGCGGGGATCGGCCTGCCCTGGGCACGGCCTTGCACCACTGCATGCGGGTTCCCGCCTTCGCGGGAATGAGCGAGGAGAGGGAGGCCCGCGATGCGCCGTCTTGCAGCCCTCATCCTGAGGAGCGGCGACGCCACGTCTCGAAGGACGAGGGCGGGCACACCTACCACGCCGCTACCCGGTCTGGCCATCCTTCGATACGCCGCCTGCCGACGGCTCCTCAGGATGAGGTCGGTGGACAGGGCCGCCGCCAACCATCTCCCACGTCATTGCCGGGCTTGACCCGGCAATCTCAGGCGTGTGGCACGAGATGCCCGGGTCAAGCCCGGGCATGACGTGGAGAAAAGGCACGGCCGTGCCACACGAACAAACGCGTGTCCCGGACTTGATCCGGGACCCATGCAGCCTATCAATGCGGTGCTGCGAAGGCGGAACGCGGTCACCCGCCCGCCGGTCCTCGGCGGCGTCGCCTCGCGCGTTCGTGACTTGAAACGCCTTCGCATTTCATCGAGGCGCCTCAGGCGCCTCGGCCGTCACTCACCCATCTTCAGCGCGGCGATGAACGCCTCCTGCGGGATCTCGACCTTGCCGAACTGGCGCATCTTCTTCTTGCCTTCCTTCTGCTTCTCCAGAAGCTTGCGCTTGCGGCTCACGTCGCCGCCGTAGCACTTGGCGGTGACGTCCTTGCGGAGCGCGGCAATGGTCTCGCGGGCGATCACCTTGCCGCCGATGGCGGCCTGGATCGGGATCTTGAACAGGTGCCGGGGGATCAGGTCCTTCAGCTTCTCGCAGAGCTGGCGGCCGCGCGTCTCCGCCTTGGAGCGGTGCACCAGCATCGACAGGGCGTCGACCGGCTCGCCGTTGACCAGGATCGACATCTTGACCAGGTCGCCCTCGCGGTAGCCGGTGATCTGGTAGTCGAAAGAGGCGTAGCCCTTGGAGACCGACTTCAGCCGGTCGTAGAAATCGAACACCACCTCGTTGAGCGGCAGGTCGTAGACGACCATCGCCCGGTTGCCGACATAGGACAGGTCGACCTGCTCGCCGCGCCGGTCCTCGCACAGTTTCAGGATCGCGCCCAGATGCTCGTCGGGGGTTAGGATGGTGGCGCGGATCCACGGCTCGGCGATGGAATCGATCTTCACGACATCCGGCATGTCGGCCGGGTTGTGCAGCTCGATCTCCTCGCCGTTGGTCAGCGTCATCTTGTAGACGACCGACGGCGCCGTCGCGATCAGGTCGAGGTCGAACTCGCGCTCGAGCCGCTCCTGGATGATCTCCAGATGCAACAGCCCCAGGAAGCCGCAGCGGAAGCCGAAGCCGAGCGCGGCGGACGTCTCCATCTCGAAGGAGAAGCTGGCGTCGTTGAGGCGCAGCTTGCCCACCGCCGCGCGCAGGTCCTCGAAATCGGCGGCGTCGATCGGATAGATGCCGCAGAAGACAACGGGTACCGAAGGCCGGAAACCGGCCAGCGCCTCGGTGCACCGGCGCCGCTCCTCGGTGATGGTGTCACCGACATTGGTGTCGGCCACCTCCTTGATCGAGGCGGTGAGGAAGCCGAGCTCGCCGGGGCCCAGCTCCGGGAAATCGACCAGCTTCGGCGTGAAGATGCCGACCTTGTCGACGTCGTAGGTCGCCTTGGCCTTCATCATCCGGATCTTCATGCCCTTCTTGAGCACGCCGTCGATAATGCGCACCAGCACGACGACGCCGAGATAGGGGTCGTACCAGCTATCGACCAGCAGGGCCTTCAGCGGCGCGTCGCGGTCGCCCGCGGGCGCGGGCAGGCGCGTGACGACCGCCTCCAGCACGTCGGCGACGCCGATGCCGGTCTTCGCCGAGATTTCCAGCGCGTCAGAGGCGTCGAGCCCGATCACGTCCTCGATCTGCGTCTTGACGCGCTCCACGTCGGCGGCCGGCAGGTCGACCTTGTTGAGCACCGGCACGATCTCGTGGTTGACGTCGATGGCCTGATAGACGTTGGCCAGCGTCTGCGCCTCCACGCCCTGCGAGGCGTCGACCACCAGGAGCGAACCCTCGCAGGCAGCCAGGCTACGGTTCACCTCGTAGGTGAAGTCGACGTGGCCGGGCGTGTCGATCAGGTTGAGGACATAATCCTCGCCGTTCGCCGCCTTGTAGTTGAGGCGCACCGTCTGCGCCTTGATGGTGATGCCGCGCTCGCGCTCGATATCCATGGAATCGAGCACCTGCTCGCGCATCTCGCGCTCCGTCAGGCCGCCGGTGAGCTGAATCAGCCGGTCGGCCAGGGTCGACTTGCCGTGGTCGATATGGGCGATGATCGCGAAGTTGCGGATGTGGTCCGTTTTCGTCATGGCGGCGCTGATACCACCGCCAAACCGGGGAGGGAAGCCGTTTCCCGCGGGGGCGTCAGCCGGGGTCGCCGTTTCCCGACAGAATCCGCGCCGCGCCGCCGACCCCGTTGCGGAACGCCGCGTCGAAGCTGACGCCGCGGATCGACCACGCGCGGGCCCCGTCCGGGGCCTCGAGGCGCCAGTGCGCCGTCCATCCGAGCGACCCGGGATCCCAGACCAGCTGGCCGGACAGCGGCAGGAAATCGTCCCGATCCTCCCCGTTCTTTCCGTCCGCGCGCGGCAGCGCGACGCGCAGGCCGAACCGGTCGGCGGCCTCGGCCAGCGCCTCGCGCATGTCGCGGTTCCCCGCGCCGCCTCCTGCTCCCAAATCTGCTCCGCGACCTACTCCGCCGCGTTCCCGGAGAGCGGGTCGGGCGCGTGGGTCCTGCGGCCGCCGCCGAAGGCCTGGCCGATCTGTTCGAACAGCACGAACAGGCCGGGGATGACGAGAATGCCGACCAGGGTCGCCGCCACCATGCCGCCGAGCACGGTGTAGCCCATCGACAGGCGGCTCGCCGCGCCGGCGCCCGAGGCCATCACCATGGGGATCAGGCCGAGGATGAAGGCGATCGCCGTCATCAGCACGGCGCGGAAGCGCATGTGGCCACCCTCGATCGCCGCGTCGACGAGCGATTTGCCCGCCTCGTGCTGTTCCTTGGCGAACTCGACGATCAGGATGGCGTTCTTGGCCGCCAGGCCGATCAGCAGGATCATGCCGATCTGGCAGTAGATGTTGTTGGCGAACCCGGTCGGCGCCAGCATGCCGAGCACGGCGATGGTGGATATCGCGCCGAGCAGGGCGATCGACACCGAGGTGATCACCGCGAACGGGATCGTCCAGCTCTCGTACTGCGCCACCAGGAACAGGTAGCCGAAGGTGAAGGCGAGCGCGAAGACGATGCCGATCAGCCCGGCCGCCTCGATCTCCTGATAGCTCATGCCCGACCAGTCGTGGCCGTATCCCTTGGGCAGCTTCTCCGCCGAGAGATCGTCGAGCTGGGCGATCGACTGCCCGGACGAATAGCCGGTCGTCGTCTGGCCGTTGATGGTGGCGGACGGGAACAGGTTGTAGCGGGTGATCATCGGCGGCCCGAGCGTCTCCTTCACGGTGGCCAGTGTGCTGAGCGGCACCATGTCTCCGGCGTTGTTCTGGACGTGCAGGCTGAGGATGTCCTCGATCTCCCGGCGGTAGTCCTTATCCGCCGAGAGGTTGACCTGGTAGACCCGGCCGTAGGCGCTGAAGTTGTTGACGTAGAGCGAGCCCAGCTGCGCCTGCAGGGTCTGGTAGAGGGTCGAGACGTCGACGCCGAGGCTCTCCGCCTTGACGCGGTTGACGTCGAGATAGAGCTGCGGCGCGTCCGCCGAGAAGGTCGAGAAGGCCCGTCCCACCGACGTCAGTCCGTTCGCTTCGGTGATGAACGATCGCGCCACCGCCGCCAGTTCCGACGGCGACTGGTTGCCCTGCGCCAGCAGGCGGTAGTCGAAGCCGCCGGCGGTGCCGATGCCGGAGATCGGCGGCGGCGGCATGACGATGACGTCCGCCTCGGCGATCTCGGAGAAGGCGGTCTGCAGTTTCTCGTAGATCGCCAGCAGGCCGAGTTCCTTCGTGGTGCGCTCGTCCCACGGCTTCAGCACGACGATGCCGAGGCCGAAATTCGCCCCCGTCGAGCTGGTCAGCATCGAATAGCCCGACACGGTGACGGTGTTCAGCACGCCGTCGGTCTTGCCGGAGATCTCGGCGATCTGGCTGAGCACCCGTTCGGTTCGCGGCAGCGCGGCGCCGTCGGGCAGCGTGACGATCACGAACAGCGCGCCCTGGTCCTCGTTCGGCACGAAGCCGGTCGGCACCCGGTTGAACAGGACGGCGAGGCCGATGCCCGCGGCCACCACGATCAGACCGGCGATGATCGAGCGCCGCGCGATCATGCCGACGACGCGGCTGTAGCCGTTGCGGGTCTTGTCGAGGCCGGTGTTGAACCAGCGGAACGGTCCCCTGGCCTCCTTTGGCGGCCTGAGCACCATCGCGCACAGCGCCGGCGACAGCGTCAGCGCGTTGATCGCCGATATCACCACCGCGGTACAGATGGTCACCGCGAACTGGCGGTAGAGCTGTCCGGAAATGCCCGGCAGGAAGGCAACCGGCGCGAACACCGCGATCAGCACCAGGGTGGTCGAGACGATCGGCCCGGTGACCTGCCGCATCGACCGCAGCGCCGCCTCCTTGGAACTGACACCGGGCTCCTCCTCCATGATGCGCTGGACGTTCTCCACCACCACGATGGCGTCGTCGACGACCAGTCCGATGGCGAGGATGACCGCGAACAGCGTGATCGTGTTGGCCGAGTAGCCGAGCGCCAGCAGCACCGCGAACGTGCCGATCAGGGAAACGGGGATCGTCGCGGCCGGGATGATCGTCGCCCGGATATCCTGCAGGAAGACGTAGACCACCAGCAGGACGATGATGCCGGTCAGCCCGAGGGTATGGATGATCTCGTCGATGGTGGCGGAGACGAACTTGGTGGAGTCGTAGACGTCGACATAGTCCAGGTCGTCGGGGAAGCGCTCCTTGAGCGTCTCCATTTCCGCCAGCACGCCCTTCGCGACGCCCAGGGCATTGGCGCCCGGCGACTGCTGGATGGAGATGGTCGCGGTCGGCTTCTGGTTCAGGAGGCTGAGCGCCGTATAGCTCTGCGAGCCGAGCTCGACGCGGCCGATATCTCGGACGCGGACGACGCCACCTTCCGAGTTGGTCTTGATGATGATCTCGCCGAACTGCCGGGCGTCCGAGAGCTGGCCCTGCGCGGTGATGTTGTACTGGATGAGCTGGCTGTCATGCGTCGGCGCCGCGCCGATCTGACCGACGGCGGCCTGCGCGTTCTGCGCCTGGATGGCGCTGTAGACGTGCTGGGGCGTGATCGACAGCGACGCCATGCGGTTGGGGTCCATCCAGACGCGCATGGAATAGTTGAGGGCGCCGAGGACCGACACCGACCCCACGCCGGTCACGCGCGACAGCGGGTCGACCACGTTGATCGAGGCGTAGTTCGACAGGAACAGCGAGTCGTAGGTCTCGTTCGGCGAGTAGAGGTTGACGATCAGCAGGAAGCCCGGTTCTTCCTTGTTGACCGACACGCCGAGGCTGGTGACCGTCGAGGGCAGGTTCGGCATCGCCAGCTGCACCCGGTTCTGCACGTTGACCTGGGCGATGTCGGGATCGGTGCCGATCTCGAACGAAACGGTCAGGATATACGAGCCGTCGGACGAGCTGGTCGACGACATGTAGATCATGTTGTCGACGCCGTTGACCTGTTCCTCGATCACCGAGGCGACGGTTTCGATGACCGTCGCCGCGTCTGCGCCGGGATAGGAGGCGGTCACCTGGACCACGGGCGGCGTGATGTTCGGGTACTGGGCGACGGGGATCTGGGTCAGCGACAGCGCGCCGGCGAGCGTGATGACGATGGCGATGACCATCGCCATGCGCGGGCGTTCGATGAAGATGGCGGAGAACATGGGCGATCAGCTCCCGCTCGAGGCGGTCTGCGGCTTCACCGCCTCGCCGGCCGTAACCTTCTGGATGCCTTCGACGACGATGGTGTCGCCCTGCGCCAGTCCGCCGGTGATGGCCACCTTGTTGTCGAAGTGCTGGCCGGTCTTGATCCGGCGGATCTGCGCCCGGTTGTCCTTGTCCAGCGTCAGCACGTAGGGGCCGTCCTTGTCCTGCAGGATGGCGCTGACCGGAACAACGGGCAGCAGCTGCGTCTCGCCGACCTGAACCGTCACCTCGACGAACTGACCGGGAACCAGCTCGAAGTCGGGGTTCTTGAAATTGGCGCGGACCGCGATCGTTCCGGTCGACTGGTCGACCGTGTTGTCGACGAACGAGATCTGGCCCGGATACTGGTACTCGTCGCCGTTGGCGAGCTGGATGGTCGGTCTGAAATCGTTGCGGAAATCCTTGTCCGGAGACGATTTCTTCAACTGCTCGATCACCTGCAGGTAGGTGCGGTCCGAGATCGAGAAGACCACCCGGATCGGGTCCATCTGGATGACGGTCGCCAGCGTTCCCGACGCGGTGTTGACCAGGTTGCCCTTGGTGTAGTTGGCCTTGCCAATGCGCCCGTCGATCGGCGAGGCGATTTCCGTGTAGGACAGGTTGAGCTGCGCCGACTGGATATTGGCGTTGGCCTGGGCGATCGAGGCGTTGGCCGAATCCACGTTGGCGGCGGCTTCGTCGCGCGACGCCTGCGCCTGATCGACCATGGCCTGGGAAACGGTGTTGGATTTGATCAGCGTCTGCTGGCGCTCCAGGGTCAGGTCGGCGTCCTTCAGCTTCGCCTTGCCGCCCTCCAGCGATGCCTCGGCCGACTTCAGCGCGGCCTGGGACTCGGCCAGAGATGCCTCGTAGGGGCCCTTGTCGAGGGAGAACAGCAGCTTGCCGGTTTTCACCAGCGCGCCTTCCTGGAAGGCGACCTCCTCGACATAGCCTTCGACGCGGGCCTGGAGGTCCACCGACTGGATCGCCTCGACCCGGCCGACGAAGGATTCCTTTTTGGTGACGTCCTCGTTCTTCACCGCCGCGACGACGACGGCCGGTGCCGGTTTCGTCGAATCCTGGGCCAAAGCGCTGCTGGCGGCCATGGCGAGAGCGGCCATGCCGCATACCCTCGCGAGGTTGGTTCCGGTCCGCATTTGTCCCTCCCGAGCGGTGATTTCCAATGACTCGGCCGGCACGTTACTGCCAGCACATTAACCGTTAGTTGGCTGAATCGGGAAAGTCCTTCAAGGCAAAATCCTGCCCTAGGGAGAGGGGTGTGCGCGGGGCAGGGGCCCGAACGTTCCGGGAAAGCGCCGGAACAGCCCCGGAAAAAGCAGCCAGAAGCGGCCAAAAACGCCCGAAAAAATGCGCCCGAAAAACGCGGCACCCGAAACCTAGAAGACGCTGGCCACGTCCGCGAACGCCTTGCGCCGGATATCCGGCACCATACAGGTTTGCGACGGATGGCCCGCGACCACCAGAACATACGGCTTCTCGGTGTCGGGCCGGCGACAGATGGCGTTGAGAAATCCCATCGGCGCCGGCGTATGGGTCAGCGTCGCCAGGCCGGCATTGTGCAGGGCGGCGATCAGAAGGCCGGTGGCGATGCCGACCGATTCGGGCACGTAATAATGCTTGATCCGCCGGCCGTCCTTCAGGCCGTGGCGCTGCGCGAAGACAGCGATCAGCCACGGGGCGGTCTCCAGGAACGGCTTGTCGGCGCCGGTGCCGAGCGGGGCGAGCGCGCCGAGCCATTCCGCGCCGGCGCGGCCGGCATAGAACTCCCGTTCCTCCGCCTCCGCCGCCGCCCGGATCCGCGATTTCACCGCCGCGTCGCCGATGATGGCGAAATGCCAGGGCTGCTGGTTGGCGCCCGAAGGCGCCGAGGCCGCCGTCATCACGCAGTCCTCGATCAGGCTTTGCGGTATCGGCCGGTCGGAGAAGTCGCGCACCGTGCGCCGCCGCGCCATCAGCGCCCGGAACGCGCGCGCCCGGTCGCCCATGTCCTCGGGCGCGCGTTCGGTGAAGTTCAGCGGCTTGAAGCCTGACGTGTTCATGGGACCAGTCCTCGCGGCGCGGCCATATCGCCCGCGTTCCGGGTCGCGTTCCCGCGAACGCCCCGGCACGGGCCGTCTTCGTGTCGGCGCTACTGTGCCCTCACAGCACGGACGGGCGCCAGCCCCGTCTCGAAGGTGGGAGGTCCGGGACGCCTAGACGATCCGGCTCGCCCCGCCGCGGCGCGGGTCGCCGGCGGCCTCGAAGCCGCCCTTGGCGGTCCGCTCGACCGCGTGGACACCGCCGAAATAGAGGTTCCGCTCCGGCCAGGCGCGGTGGTCGGGAAAGGCGCGGATCAGCCGTTCGCGGTCGGCTTCGGCAAGGAAATCCTCGAAATCGAGATGGCCGCGCTCGATATGCAGGCGCGGCGCGTCGACGGCGTCCTGCAGCGGCATCCCCGCCGAGCACCGGTTCGCGAGCGCCTGCAGGATCGCCGTGCGGATGCGATTCGAGCCGCCCGAGCCGAAGGCGACCACCGAGCCGTCCCGTTGCGCGGCGATTCCCGGCGTCATCATCGACCCGAGCCGTTGTCCGGGTTCCCAGCAGTGGAAGCCGCCCGGATTGAGGTCCTCCTCGCCCAGCATGTTGTTGAGCATGAAGCCGCAGTCCCTGACCAGCCGGCCGTTGCCTTCGCCGTTGGAGACGGTGGCGGCGGCGGCGTTGCCGTCCGCGTCGATGACGCTGACATGGGTGGTGCCGCGGGTGGCGGCCCGCGTCGGCCGTGGCGCCTCCGTGCCGATCAGCCGGCCGGGATCGGTCGGCGCCTCGCGCCAGAACCGGTCGACGGTGTCGATGGCCCGCCCGCGCGCCATCTGATCGGCCGCGTCCTGCGGGTCGAGCGTGCGCAGCATCGCCGCCACCAGCGCGCCGCCGAGCGCCGGCGGCGGATTGAGCGACACCGTCCAGTCTCCGGTTCGCGCGCCGATCGCCGCCGCGATCGGCGCGCGCAGTTCCACCGCGAAGCCGGCGATGTCGGCATGGGTCAGGTGGCCGCCATGGGCGGTCGAGACGTCGGCCATCGCCGCCGCGATCTCGCCTTCGGTCGCGATCCGCAGGCCTTCGCGGCCGATCGCGTCGATCGCCTCGGCGAGCGCGGGGTTGGCGAACGTCCCGCCGTCCTGCGGCAGCGCGCCGTCGGGGGCGAACAGGGCGGCCGCCGTGTCGGTCCAGCGGTAGATCGGGCCGACGATGTCGAACACGTAGGCCTGCAGCGGCATGACCCGGACGCCCTCGCGCGCGGCGACGACGGCCGGTTCGGTCAGGCGCCGCATCGGCAGGCTGCCGAGCTGTTCGTGGACGGCGAAGATGCCCGGCACGAAGCCCGGCGTCGCGCTGGCGCCCGCGCCGATATGGAAGACCTGCGTCGCCGTGCCGAAGTCGACGGTCACCTCGGCGAACTCGATTTCGTCCCGCGGCAACGGGCGCGACGGCGCGGCGGTGAAGAAGTCGAACACGCGCGTGCGCCCGCCCGCCTGCGCGGTCAGGAAGCCGCCGCCGCCGGGGCTCGCCAGGACCGGTTCGCAGACGCAGGCCGTCCACAGCGCTGCGATCGCCGCGTCGAACGCGTTGCCGCCCTCGGCCAGCACGTCGGCCGCCGCCTCGGCGGTGCGCGGATGGCCGGCGGCGACCGCGCCGCGCGGCGGGCTCATCGGGCAGCCTCCCCGACGAGACGGGCAAGCGCCGCGTCGAGGGCAGGATCGTCCGGCAGCGCGATCCCGAACGGGTCGGCGAGCGCATCCCGGATGGCCTCGGCGCTGTCCAGCGTCCGCCGCTGCGACGGCGCGCCGCGGCGATGCACCGACAGCACCGCGTCGCGCAGGCCGTAGCGGGCGTCGTCGGTGACCCGCGCCGCCAGCAGCGCATTGCGGAAGGTCGAGTCGGGATGGGTCGCGGTATAATGGTTCATCATCTCGAAATCGGGATCGGATTGGGCCTGCAGGTCGAAGGCGTAGAGCGGCGTCCAGGCATCGGCGATCCGCACGTCCAGGCGGTAGCCGGTCTCGTTCCTGTCGACCCTATCAACCCTGGCGACCCGGAACGGCTCGTGCGGCGTCGTCTGCTCGGCATCGGTTTCGAGCATCAGCGGCCCCGTCGGGGTCAGGCCGCCGAAGCCGGCATCGACGATGGCCCGCCCGCCATCCGTCTCGCCGTCCATCTCGACCAGGAGCAGCATGTGCGTGCGCGGCCGCATCGCGCCCGGCGGCAGGTCCATGACCACGCGCGCGGCAAGCCCGGTCACGCCGAATCCCATCGCGCGCAGGGCGTGGGCGATCAGCAGGTTGTGTTCGAAGCAGTAGCCGCCGCGGCCCCCGGCGATCAGTTTGCGCTGGATAGAACCGACATCGAGCCGCACCGGGCGTCCGAGCAGCGGATCGAGGTTCTCGAAGGCGATCGCCTTCGTGTGCGCCAGAACGACGGACCGAAGCGCCCCGGCCGTCGCCGTCCGGGCGCCGTCATGGCCGATCCGCCGCAGATAGGCGTCGAGGTCGAGGGTGTCACGCATCGATGCCCGCTCCATGCGGTGCGGGTATCGACTCAAACGCCGTCAAGCGCAAGCGCGGTGGCCATGACGGGCGGGACAACCGGCCACGACGGACCCCGGCGGCGCTATTCGGCGGCGGCGCGCAGCTCGGGCGCGGCGGCCCGGACCTCCGGATCGACATGCGTCTCGAACTTGGCGAAGTTCGACTGGAACATGCCGACAAGGCGTTCCGCCTGCCGGTCGTAGGAGGCCGGATCGGCCCAGGTCGAACGCGGGTCGAGGATGCGGGAGTCGACGCCGGGCACCGCGGTCGGGACCTCGAAGCCGAATACCGGATCGACGCGCATCGGGGCTGCGTTGAGCGACCCGTCGAGCGCGGCCGCGAGCAGGGAGCGGGTCGCCGCGATCGGCATGCGCCGGCCCTCGCCGTACTTGCCGCCGGTCCAGCCGGTGTTGACCAGCCAGCACGACACCCCGTGCCGGGCGATCAGGTCGCGCAGCAGGTTGCCGTAGACGCTCGGATGGCGCGGCATGAACGGCGCGCCGAAGCAGGTCGAGAACGTCGCCTCCGGTTCGGTCACGCCCTTTTCGGTACCGGCGACCTTGGCCGTGTATCCGGACAGGAAGTGGTACATCGCCTGGCTGGCGGTGAGACGCGCGATCGGCGGCATCACGCCGAAGGCGTCGCAGGTCAGCATGACGATGTTGCCGGGATGGCCGGCCAGCCCCGTCAGGCTGGCGTTGTCGATGTAGTTCAGCGGATAGGCGCAGCGGGTGTTCTCGGTGAGCGAGCCGTCGTCGAAGTCCGGCTCGCGGGTGGTCTCGTCGAGGACGACGTTCTCGAGCACGGTCGCGAAGCGCTGTGTCGTTGCGTAGATCTGCGGCTCGGCCTCGGCCGACAGCCGGATCGTCTTGGCGTAGCAGCCGCCCTCGAAATTGAAGATGCCGTCGGCGCCCCAGCCGTGCTCGTCGTCGCCGATCAGCGTGCGCGACGGGTCGGCCGACAGCGTCGTCTTGCCGGTGCCCGACAGGCCGAAGAACACGGCGGTGTCGCCGGCCTTGCCGGCGTTGGCCGAGCAGTGCATCGGCATCACGCCCTTGGGCGGCAGCAGGTAGTTCAGCACCGTGAACACCGACTTCTTCATCTCGCCGGCATAGCTGGTGCCGCCGATCAGGACCTCGCCGCGGCTCAGGTCGCAGGCGATCACCGTCTCGGTGCGGCAGCCGTGGCGCTCGGGATCGGCGCGGAAGCTCGGCAGGTCGACGATGGTGAGTTCGGGAAGGAACTGACCGAGATCGTGGCGGTCGGGGCGGATCAGCAGGTGGCGGATGAACAGGGCGTGCCAGGCGTATTCGACGAAGAGGCGGACGTGCAGGCGGTTTTTCGCGTCGGCGCCGCCGAACAGGTCCTGCGCGTAGAGCCGTTTGCCCTTGGCGTGGGCCAGCATGTCCGCGCGCAGCCGCTCGTAGTGCTCCGGCGACATCGCCTTGTTGTTGTCCCACCAGATGACCGGATCGGTGGCCTCGTCGCGGACGACGAACTTGTCCTGGGCCGAGCGGCCGGTGTGCTGGCCGGTTATGGCCTTGAACGCGCCGGACGCCGTGACTTCGCCTTCACCGGCCGCGACGGCGGCTTCGAAGAGCAGCGGCTCGGTGAGGTTCCACCGGACCTCCTCCAGGCCGGAAAAACCGAATTCCTCCGCCCCGTGGGCCGGATTGCGCACACCGATCTCTTTCACCTGCGTCTCCCCGCATGTCGCTTGGGTCCGGCGTTTCTGCCCGACCAAACTCGTCGCCGGATGCGAACGTGCAAGCGCACCCGGCGGTTTCACGCCTTGCGAGCCGCCCTAGTTCCGCCCGGCTCGTGGGCGGCGAAACTAGACCGTGGAAAAGCGGGGAGCAAGCAGTAGCTGTATCCGCTTTTGTACTTAGTTTACGCGGCAGCCGACCGAGCCTTTCGGGCAAGCGTCGCAAGGGTGGCGCGGAGGTCTCCCCCATTGGTGACCGGAGCGGGAAAATCGAGCCGGGCCGGCACGGTCCCGCACAGCATGTCGAGGCCCAGCGGGTCGAGGCCGACCGCCCGCCAGGACCCGTCGCCCAGCCCGAGAAGCTCCGTGGCATAGAGGCGCAGCGCGTCGGCATGGTCCTCGTTCATGTGCGAAACCGCGCTCGATTCCGTCTCCGCGAGCCCCTTTTCGACATCGACCAGCAGATCAGCGGCCGGAATGTCGACGATCCGGCCGAATCCGGCGACCAGATGCCCGCTGTCCACCGTGAACCGGTAGAAGGCGAAATCGGCGAAGCCGGCATAGCCCGCCGCTTCCGGATGACGGGCCAGGAACCGGCGTTCGAGCTGTTCGTCGGCGTCGCGGGCGACCGTGCCGGTCAGCGAGACCCGCGCGCCGGCCAGCGGATCGCCGGTTTCCCCGCCCGGACCGACCAGAAGCAGCGACGCGCGCGGATCACGGTCGAGATTCTGCGTATGCACGGCCAGTTTCGACAAAAGCAGGATCGGCTCTCCGGCGATCGTGGTCGCCGTGGTGACCAGCGACGCATAGGGACGGCCCTGCGGGTCGAGGGTCGCGAGGCTCCCGGTCAGCGCCAGCCGCATCACCTGGCGGGCGCTCGAAACCGCATCGAAGGGGCGCTCTGTTTGCAAATCGTTCATCGGCTCAGCCTCCGATCAAGCCATGACAGTGGGGCATATTCACACTAAACTGCGTCTGATCTCATGGGCGACTATAGAAATCCGGGCGCGGCGCCGCCACATTTTCGCCCTGTGGACGCGATGAGTGGCGTCCGGAACATCGTGCAAACAGCCGCGAGTCGCTAGAAATCATGCCGACAATCGCCCTCGTCGACGACGACCGCAACATCCTGACCTCGGTATCCATGACGCTGGAATCCGAAGGCTACAGGATTCTGACCTTCACAGACGGCGCCTCGGCGCTCGAAGGCCTGACCGCCACGCCGCCCGATCTCGCCATTCTCGACATCAAGATGCCGCGCATGGACGGCATGGAGCTTCTGCGCAGGCTGCGCCAGAAATCCGAGATGCCCGTCATCTTCCTGACGTCCAAGGACGAGGAGATTGACGAATTGTTCGGGCTCAAGATGGGCGCCGACGATTTCATCCGCAAGCCGTTCTCCCAGCGCCTGCTGGTCGAGCGCGTCAGGGCGGTGCTGCGCCGCGCCGGCGCCCGCGAGGCCAGTGCCCCGCGCGAGGAGGGCTCCAAGGCGATCGAGCGCGGCCAGCTGATGATGGACCCCGAGCGCCACACCTGCACCTGGGACGCCAAGCCGGTGACGCTGACCGTCACCGAGTTCCTGATCCTGCAGGCGCTCGCCCAGCGCCCCGGCGTGGTCAAGAGCCGCAACGCGCTGATGGACGCGGCCTATGACGATCAGGTCTATGTCGACGATCGCACGATCGACAGCCACATCAAGCGGCTCCGCAAGAAGTTCAAGGCGGTCGATACGAGCTTCGACATGATCGAAACGCTCTACGGTGTCGGCTACCGCTTCAAGGAGAACTGAGCGAGACCGGATGGCTGTGGAGGCGGAACGGGGCTGGCGGGCCGGACAGGAAGACGAGGTCCGTACGGAGCAGGCGGACGCGGGCGAGGCCGCCGGCCGGCGGCGCTATGTCCGCCGCTTCTTCGGCGACTATGTCTTCTCCAGCCTGACCAAGCGCATCGCCATCCTGAACCTCGCCGGTCTGGTGGCGATGGTCTCGGCCATCCTCTATCTCAACCAGTTCCGCGAGGGGCTCATCGACGCCCGCGTGGAGAGCCTGCTCACCCAGGGCGAGATCATCGCCGGCGCCATCTCCGCCTCCGGCGCCTACGATCCCGACGCGCTCCGGGTCGATCCCGAGATCTTTTTCAAGCTCGGCCCGGGGCAGAGCCTCTCGCCGACCGAGGAACAGCTCGGCGTCGTCGATTTCCTGATCAATCCCGAGCAGGTCGCGCCGATCCTGCGGCGCCTGATCTCGCCGACGCGCACGCGGGCGCGTATCTATGACCGCGACGGCTTCCTGATCCTCGATTCCCGCCACATCTTCTCGCGCGGCCAGATCCTGCGCTACGAGCTGCCGGCCCCGGGCGGCGCCGACCGGAACGTGTTCGAGCGCGCCTGGGAGGCGCTGCGCCTGTGGCTGCGCCGCGGCGAATTGCCGCTCTACGAGGAGATCGGCGCGGATGGGGGGCGCAGCTACGCCGAGGTCGACGCCGCCCTGAACGGCTCCTCGGCAAGCGTCGTGCGTGTCAACGACAAGGGCGAGATGATCGTCTCGGTGGCTGTGCCGATCCAGCGCTTCCGCGCCGTGCACGGCGCCTTGCTGCTGTCGACCCAGGGCGGCGACATCGACTCGATCGTCGCCGCCGAGCGCATGGCGATCCTGCGCATCTTCCTGGTCGCCGCCGTTGTCACGCTGGGCCTGTCGATCCTGCTGGCCTCGACGATCGCCGGCCCCGTGCACCGTCTCGCCGCCGCCGCCGAGCGGGTGCGCTACGGCACCAGGGCGCGCGCCGAGATTCCCGATTTCACCGACCGCAACGACGAAATCGGCCACCTGTCGCGGGCGCTGCGATCGATGACGCGCGCGCTCTACCAGCGCATCGAGGCGATCGAGAGCTTCGCCGCCGATGTCGCCCACGAGCTGAAGAACCCGTTGACCTCGCTGCGGAGCGCTGTCGAGACCCTGCCGCTGGCGCGCACAGAGGAGGACCGCGACCGCCTGCTCGCCATCGTCCAGCAGGACGTCAGGCGCCTTAACCGGCTGATCACCGACATATCCGACGCCTCCCGCCTCGACGCCGAGCTTGCCCGCACGGAGGCCGAGCCGGTCGATATCGTCGAGTTGCTGGAGACGGTCGTGTCGCTGGCCAACGAAATGCGCCGCGAAGACCAGGCCGAGGTCAAGCTGACCATCGCCAAGCCCGCGAGCCCCTCCGACTACTTCGTCATCGGTCACGACACCCGCCTCGGCCAGGTCGTCAACAACCTCGTCGACAATGCCAAGTCCTTCTCGCCCGCCGACGGCACCGTCCACGTGTCGACGCGGCGGGTGCGCGACGAGGTCGAGATCGTCGTCGATGACGACGGGCCGGGCATTCCGGTGGAGAACGCGCACCGTATCTTCGAGCGCTTCTACACCGACCGCGGCGAGCGCGAGGCCTTCGGCAACCATTCCGGCCTCGGCCTGTCGATCTCGCGCCAGATCGTGGAGGCGCTCGGCGGCCGGATCACCGCCGAGAACCGGATCTCGAGCGGCGACAAGGACGGCACGCCGGCCGGAGCCGTGCTCGGCGCCCGCTTCGTCGTCCGCCTCCCGGCCGCCAGCTGACCGTGGCCCGTTCCCCGAACAATCGGCCGCTGCCTCTGGTCCAGGCGACCTGCGTGCTGATCGGCGCCGGCGCTGTGCTGATCCGCGGCGAGCCCGGCAGCGGCAAGTCCGCCCTCGCCGCCGCCCTGCTCGGCCGCGACGGGCCGCGTCTGCCCGTTCGCCTTGTCGCCGACGATGCCGTGTCCGTGGTCGCCTGCGGCGACCGCCTGGTGGCGATCGCACCGGACCCGATCCGCGGGCTGATGGAAATGCGCGGCGTCGGGATCATCGCCGGTCCGCACGAGCCGCGCGCGGTCGTGCGCCTCGTCGTCGACATGCTGGCGCCCGCCCGCGTCGAACGGTTGCCCGGTGCCGCCGAGGCGACGGTCGCGATCGCCGGGGTCGTGCTGCCCCGCATCGCCGTGCCGGCGGGTGATCCGGCCGCGACCGACAGGGTGCTGGCCGTGCAGGAACGCATCGCCGCGGGAACCGTGGACGGGATTCGGGCCGGAAATCGGACGGAGAAATCGACGGACCGCCGGGGAGACGATCCGGGCGACGATCCGGGTGCGGGCGCAACCCCGCGCATTCGGGCTTGAAACCCGGCTGCGGACCGGTTCAAGATGCGCCGGCGCAGCGGCCGGTCGGCCCTTGTGAAACGCGGGCCCAGTGGAACGCGTGCAAAAGAATGCGAATAACGGTACGCGAACATCGGAACGCGAAGAACGTGTGACAGGAAATTCCGCCCCCGGCCTGCCCGCCATGCAAGAGCGGCGCGTCCGGGGAACGGCAAGAACGATCACGCGGGAAAACACGCACTCAGGAATATGATCGGCAGAAAATGATCGGTCTCGTTGTCGTCACCCACGGCCGCCTCGCTGCAGAGTTTCGCGCAGCCCTCGAACACGTCGTCGGTCCCCAGGACCACTTCGAGACCATATCGATCGGTCCCGACGACGACATGGAACGCCGGCGCAACGACATACTCGCCGCCGTGTCCCGGGTCGACGACGGCGCCGGCGTGATCATACTCACCGACATGTTCGGCGGGACGCCGTCCAATCTGGCCATCTCGGTGATGGAAAGCGCCCGGGTCGAGGTCGTTGCCGGCGTCAACCTGCCGATGCTGATCAAGCTCGCCAGCATTCGCGGCGACACCGCGCTCGCCGAGGCCGGCGCCATGGCCCGCGACGCGGGACGGAAATATATCAGCGTCGCCAGCGAGGTCCTTTCGGGCAACGGCAAGTAGGCGGCAGGTGGCATGACCGATCTCAACAACAGCGCCGTCCGCGCCGATAGCGACGACCGTCTGAGCAGGACCGTCAGGATCTGCAATCAGCGCGGCCTTCACGCCCGCGCGTCGGCCAAGTTCGTCAAGCTTGCCGGCGCCTTCGACGCCGAGGTCACCGTGTCCCGCGATGACCAGACGGTTGCCGGCACATCCATCATGGGTTTGCTGGTCCTGGGGGCGTCGCCGGGCTGCGAGATCGAGATCGCGGCGACCGGGCCGCAGGCCGAAAAGGCCCTCGACGAACTCGCCGCGCTCGTCGAAGCGGGTTTCCACGAGAGTTGATCCCGCCCCGCGACGGCGCGCCGGACGGTTAGCCGGCGCTCTTTGATCGTCAAAAACGCGAACAATTTGCTTAAAATTGCGCGGTTTCAGTTAATTGCGCCGTTAAGAGCTTAACCAGATTAATATCCCGCAGGCCGGTAGGCGGCGCCATGCGACCCGCTTGCCACCATGACAGGCTTCGTCCGTCCCATTAGATTAACGGCGGACTGATTCGTTCGCGGTGAGGGGGCTGACGTTCCGGCGGACGGCTCCACGACTCCGTTGGGCGCGGATTGAGGGACGGGCGGAATGAGACCAAAGCGGCGGCAGATGGGCGACGGTGGCGTCGCTCCGACGCTCGCCTTGTGTCTCGTCTGGCTGATTCCAATGCCGGCCTCCGCGCAGTCCGGCGCGTCGGCCCGGACCGAGATCGCCGAGGCGGTCACCTCCCTTCGCGGCCGCGTGGTCGATTCCGCCGCCAGCATTCCACAGGAGACGCTGGCCGCCCTCAGCCTGTTTCTCGGCATCCTGTTCTTCGCGGTTCTGGCGGCGATCCTTTTCGTGCGCACGCGCGCGCGGCTTCAGGCGGTGGAGCGCGGCGCCCGCGAGCAGATCGGCGAGCTGAGTGCGCGGGTGGAACGGGCCGAGGGGCTGCTGGCCGTCGACCAGAACGTGCTCGTGGTCTGGCCGCCGGCGGACGAGGCGCCGGAGATCAAATGCGATCCCGGCCCGTCCCGGGTCCTGCCCGCCCGGCGCGGCGACGTCCTTGCCTTCGGAAAATGGCTCGACGCCGAATCCGCGTTCGAGCTCGAACGTTTCGTGACGGGCCTGCGGGCGCGCGGCGAGAGCTTCAACGTGATGCTTCGCACCCGCGCCCGCGGCGACGTCGAGCCCGGCCACGTCGAGGCGGACGGCCGCTCCGCCGGCGGCCGCGCCGTGCTGCGCATCCGCGATCTCGCCGGCCAGCGCCGCGAGCTTGCCGGGATCCATGACCGGCTCAAGCGGCTCAGCCGCGACGTCGAGGGCCTGCATGCGCTGATGAACGTCGTTCCCATGCCGGCCTGGCTCAGGGATGCCGGCGGCAAGCTCGTCTGGGCCAACGACGCCTATGCCCGCGCCGTCGGGGCGGGGAACCCGAAGGCGGCGATCGAGGCGGATACGCCGCTTTTCAACGACGAGACGCGCGCCGAGGTCGAGCAGGCCCGCCAGGCCGGGGGCGTCGCGCACCGGCAGGTGCCGCTGTCCGTCCGCGGCGACGATCGGGTGCACGAGGTCTGGGACGTCAAGGCCGAGCGCTTCAATGCCGGCATCGCCGTCGACGTGAACGAGCTGGACCGGCTGCGCCGTCAGCTCGGCGCGCGCGATTCCATCCATGCGCGCACGCTCGACCAGGTCTCCACCGCCGTCGCCGTGTTCGGCGCCGACCGCCGCCTCGTCTTCAACAACCGGTCGTTCCGCCAGCTCTGGGCTCTGGACGAGCCGTTCCTGGACAGCCGCCCCGGCTTCGACGAGATCCTCGACCGGCTGCGCGCCGCCGGCCGCATCCAGGAGCCGGGCGAGTACCGTCGCTGGCGCGACGACCAGCTTGCCATCTTCGGCTCGGATCGCGGCGCCGACGGCGGCGAGCCGATGCGCCAGACGCTCTGGCACCTGCCCGACGGCCGCGCCTTCCGCGTCGTGCTGGCGCGCCAGGGCGACGGGGCCGTCTCGGCGCTGTTCGAGGACGTCACCGCGTCGATCGACCTGGAAAGCCGTTTCGTGGCGCTCACCCAGGTTCAGCGCGAGACCATCGACAGCCTCGACGAAGGCATCGCCGTGTTCGGCACCGACGGGCGGCTGAAACTGCATAATCCGGCCTTCGCGACGATCTGGAGCCTCGCCGGCGACGATCTCGACGGCGAGCCGCATGTCGAGGCGGTCATCGGCTGGTGCCGCGAGCGCTACGACGACGACACGGTGTGGGCCTCCCTGCGGGCGGTCGTCACCGGTCTGCTCGACTCGCGCGAATCCGTGTCGGTGCGGATGGAGCGTCCCGATCGCTCGATCGTCGACCTGCGCGCGGTGCCGCTGCCCGACGGAGCGACGCTCGTCGTGTTCACCGATGTCAGCGATTCCGCCCGTATCGAACGCGCGCTGCGTGACCGCAACGAGGCGCTGATGACGGCGGCGCGTATCAAGAACGAGTTCGTGCACAAGGTGTCCTACGAGCTCAGGGCGCCGCTCACCAACATCATCGGCTTCGCCCAGCTGATGAGCGACGGCGAGCCGGGGGCGCTGAGCGATCGCCAGCGCGAATATTCCGGATACATCCTGTCGTCGTCGAGCGCGCTGCTCGCGATCATCAACGACATTCTCGACCTGGCCACGATCGATGCGGGCGTCATGGAGCTCGATATCGGCGACGTCGACATTCGTTCGGCCGTCGAGGCCGTCACCGACGGCCTGCAGGACCGGCTCAAGGAATCCGAGATCGCGCTGGATATCGACGTGCCCGAGGACATCGGCAGCTTCGAGGCCGACGAGAAGCGCGTTCGCCAGATCCTGTTCAACCTTCTGTCCAACGCTGTCGGCTTCTCCGACCCCGGCCAGTCGGTGCGGATCGCCTGCCGTCGCAACGGCGGCTATCACATCGTGTTCGCCGTGTCGGACACGGGGCCGGGCATTCCCGACGAGGTCCGCCGCACCGTTTTCGAACGCTTCGAGAGCCATTCGCTCGGCACCCGCCATCGCGGCGCCGGGCTCGGGCTGTCGATCGTCAAGAGCTTCGTCGAGCTGCACGGCGGCACGGTCGACCTGGAAACCCGCCCGGGGCAGGGGACCGTGGTCACCTGCACCTTCCCGACCCGCCAGCCCGAGCGCGCGATGTCGTACGACGACGAAGAGCCGTTCGAGGCTGAAGTCCATGCCTTCGACCGGGTGCCGCAGACCGGTATGGCGATTGCCGGCGCCGATGCGCGCACCGGGCGCACCGAGCGCCAGGAACGGCGCTGAGCGGGCCCGGCTTCGTGTCGTCCTCCGACCAGGTTCCTGTCCCCCGGACGGCGAATGCGGATATCGCGCTTGCCGACGAGGCCGCCACGGCCCGTCTCGCCGAAGCCGTCGGCGCCTCCGCCAGGGCCGGCGACGTGATCCTGCTTGCCGGAGACCTCGGCGCCGGCAAGACCGCTTTCGCCCGTGCGCTGGTTCGCTCCGTCGCCGACGATCCGGCGCTCGAGGTCCCCAGCCCGACCTTCACGCTCGTGCAGACCTATGACGCCGGGCGGCTGCGCATCGCCCATGTCGATCTCTATCGCATCGCCGACCCCGCCGAGATCGACGAGCTCGGGCTCGAGGAGTTCTCGCGCGACGGCCTGGTGCTGGTCGAATGGCCGGAACGGGCCGCCGGCCTGTTCGATTTCGACCGCCTCGATATCCACCTGTCCGTCGATCCCGATGCCCCCGAGGCCCGCACGGCGCACCTGATCGGGACGGGAAACTGGGCCGGCCGGCTCGACCGTCTCGTCGCGGTGCGCGACGCGCTGCGGCGTCTGGGCTACGGCCACTGGCACAGGCGCTTCCTGCTGGGTGACGCCTCGGCGCGCCGCTACGAATGCCTTTCCGGCGACGGCAGGGCGGCGATCCTGATGGATTCACCGGCGATGCCCGATCCGGGCACCGGCACCGTCGTCTATAGCCGCGTCGCCCATCTGGCCGAGACGGTGACGCCGTTCGTGGCGATGGCGCACGGCCTGAGGCACTACGGTTTCTCGGCCCCGGAGATCTATGCCGCCGATCTCGATGCCGGTGTCCTCGTCACCGAGGACCTCGGCCGCCAGGGCGTTCTCGATACCGACGGCACGCCGATCATGAGCCGCTACTGCGCGGCGATCGACGTGCTCGCGGCGCTGCACCGCATCGACCTGCCCGACGCCGTCGAGGCCGCCCCCGGGGTCGTCCATCACCTGCCCCGCTACGACCAGGAGGCGTTCCTGATCGAGATCGCGCTTCTGCTCGAATGGTTCGCGCCGCTCGTGACCGGCGGGCCGTTGCCGGGCGAGGCGGTCGATGCGTTTCGCGCGCTCTGGGACGATCTGTTGTACGAGGTGACCGACCCAGCCCGCCGCCGCACCTGGGTCCTGCGCGACTATCATTCGCCGAACCTGATGTGGCTGCCGCAGCGCGAGGGCATTGCCCGGATCGGCATCATCGACATGCAGGATGCGGTGATGGGGCCGGCGGCCTACGACGTCGCCTCGCTGGTGTTCGATGCCCGCGTCGATATCGCCGATCGGATGTGGCGGGAGCTGTATGCCCGCTATGTCGCCGAGCGGCAGGTCGCCGAACCGGATTTCGACGCGGAGGGGTTCGATCGCGCCTTCGCCATCCTCGCCGCCCAGCGCAACACCAAGATCCTAGGCATCTTCGCGCGTCTGGCCCGGCGCGACGGCAAACCGGGATACCTGCGCCACATTCCGCGCGTCTCCGATTATCTCGACCACGCGCTCTCCCACCCGGTTCTCGCCGGGCTCAAGCTCTGGTACGACACCCATCTTCCGGCTGAACGGCGCAAACGGGTGGCGGGCTGAACGACATGGCGATGAACGGCAGCGGGAAACACCGTCCGGGGACGGTGCCTGATAGGGCCCCCGTTACGGGCCCCGATACGGCAATGGTGCTTGCCGCGGGATTGGGGACGCGCATGCGTCCGATCACCGAGACGAAGCCGAAGCCGCTGGTCGAGGTCGCCGGCCGTCCGCTGATCGATCACGTGCTCGACCGTCTCGCCGAGGCCGGCGTCGACCGCGCCGTCGTCAACGTCCACTATCTCGCCGGCCAGGTCGAGGCGCATCTGAAGGACCGCCGGCACCCGCGCGTCGAGTTTTCCGACGAGCGCGCGCTGCTGCTGGAGACCGGCGGCGGCATCGTCCACGCGATGCCCAGGCTCGGCGACAGGCCGTTCTTCCTGCTCAACACGGATTCGCTGTGGATCGACGGGGCCCGGCCGCTGCTCGCGCGGCTCGCCGAAGCCTGGGACGAGAGCCGCATGGACGCGCTGCTGGTCGTCGCCCCGGTGGTCGCCACTTCCGGCTATTTCGGTAACGGCGACTTCCTGCTCGACGCCGAAGGCCGCCTCAGCCGCCGTCCCGAGCGCATCACCGCGCCCTTCGTCTACACCGGCTGCGGGATACTGTCGCCGAAGCTGTTCGACGGCGCGCCCGAGGGGCCGTTCTCGCTCAACATGCTGTTCGACCGGGCGATCGAGGCCGAAAGGCTGTACGGTCTGAGGCTCGACGGACTGTGGATGCATGTCGGCACGCCGCAGGCGATCGGCGAGGCGGAGCGGATGATACTCGAAAGCGCCATGTGAGGCCCCGGGATGGCGGACATCCCAGACAAGGCGAACCGATGACGGGACCGGGACGGCCGCGGCTATGGACGGTGCCGCCCTCCGCGCCGTTCCTGTCCCGCCTCGCCGAGGCCCTGGAGACGGGCACCTTGGTGCCCCCGCGTCCCGACGGGGCGCCCTGGCCGCTTTCCGACTATCTCGTCCTGCTGCCGACCCGGCGTGCCTGCCGCGTGCTCGCCGAAATCCTGGCCGAGCGTGCCGATGGCGGTGCGCTGCTGCTGCCGCGCATCCGGCCGATCGGCGATATCGACGAGGTCGAGCTGGCGCTCGCCGGCGCCGGCGTGCTCGGCGACGCGGCGGCGGCCCTGACGGTCCCGCCGGCGATCGGTCCCCTGCGCCGCCACGTGCTGCTCACCGAACTGGTGCTGAGATGGGGCCGCACCGTCGCTCAGACGCTGATGGTGCCGGGCCGCGACGAGCCGGTGGCGATCCCGGTCGTGCCGGGCGACGCCGCCTTCCTCGCCCGCGATCTCGCCACCCTGATCGACGACTTCGAGACCGAGGGCCGGAGCTTTGCCGGCCTGGGCGGGCTGGTGCCGGAGGATCACGCCGAATACTGGCGGCTCACCGTCGAGTTCCTGCGGATCGCGACCGAGCTGTGGCCGGCGATCCTGGCCAGCGAGAACCGTGTCGATCCCGCCGCCCGCCGCAACGCGCTGCTGGAGGCGGAGAGCCGGCGGCTAGACGCGGCCCCGCCGCAGAGGCCGATCATCGCCGCAGGCTCCACCGGCACGATCCCCGCGACCGCCGGGCTGCTCGCCGCGATCGCCAGGTCGCCCCACGGCGCCGTTGTCCTGCCCGGCCTCGATCTCGATCTCGACGCGGAAAGCTGGGACGCGATCGACGCCGACCAGACGCCGCAGCCGGGGCACCCGCAATACGGGCTGAAGCGCCTGCTCGGGCGCATGGGCGCGGTGCGTGGCGGCGTCGACCGGCTGGTCGAACCGGCGCGGCCGGCACGCGAGCGGATCGTCGCCGAGACCTTCCGACCGGTCGCCACCACCGACCGCTGGGCGGGCCTGGCCGAGCGCATTGACGCCGCGGATTTCGACGACGCGGTCGCCGGCGTCACCGTACTCGAAGCCGCGAACGAGCAGGAGGCGGCGCTGTCGATCGCGCTGATGATGCGCGAGGCGGTGGAAACGCCGGGCCGCACCGCCGCGCTGGTGACCCCGGACCGCACCCTGGCCCGGCGCGTCTCCGGCGAGCTCGCGCGCTGGACCATCCCCGTCGAGGATTCCGCCGGTGTGCCGCTGTCCGAGACGCCGGCCGGCACCGTGTACCGCCTGATCGCCGATAGCGCCGCGCTGCGGCTGGCGCCGGTCTCCCTCGTCGCGCTGATCCAGCATCCGCTCGCCCGCTTCGGGCTGGAGGCGGACGCGGCGCGCCGCGCCGCCCGCGTGCTCGAGCTCGCGGTCCTGCGCGGCCCGCGGCCGGCGTCCGGCGGGCAGGGCCTCGTCCGCGCCGTCCGTCATGCCCATACGCACCGCGCCGAGGGGTACCGGCATCCATCCGTCCGGCGCCTGGACGAGGGCGACTGGCAGGGCGCCATCGATCTCGCCGACCGCATCGCCGCCGTGCTCGCGCCCCTGGAAGACATCGCGCGGCGGGGCGAATGCCCCCTCGCCGATCTCGCCGCCGCCCATCGCACAGCCCTCGCCGGGGTTGTCGCGACCCCGGACGGCGCGACCCCAGGCGGGGCTACCCCGGACGGCGCCACGCTCTCCGGCGCCACGCTCGTCGGCGAGGACGGGGAGGCCCTTGGCCGCTTCCTCGCCGATCTCGACGACGCCGCGCCCGGCGGCCTGTCGGCGCGGCTCGACCAGTATCCCGCGCTGCTGCGCGCGCTGATGTCCGGCATTCCCGTGCGCCGGCGCGCGCCCGGTCATCCGCGCCTGTCGATCCTCGGCCCGCTCGAGGCGCGCATGATCTCCGCCGATCTCGTCATCCTCGGCGGGCTCGAGGAAGGCGTCTGGCCGGCCGACACCCGCACCGATCCGTTCCTCAACCGGCCGATGCGCCGCGACGTCGGCCTGGAGGCGCCCGAGCGCTTCATCGGGCTTGCCGCCCATGACGTCGCCCAGGCGATGTGCGCGCCCGAGATCGTGCTCGCCCGCTCCACCAAGCTCGGCGGTGCCCCGGCGGTGGCCTCGCGCTGGCTGCAGCGCTTCCGGGCCGTCGTCGGCGACGCGCGCTACACGGCGCTGGTCGCGCGCGGCGAGCGCTATCTCGGTATCGCCCGCGCGGTCGATCTCGCCGGGGCGCTCGCGCCGCTCGGCGAGCCGACGCCGCGCCCGCCGGTCGAGGCGCGTCCGGGCCGCCTGAGCGTGACCGAGATCGAGACGCTGATCCGCGATCCCTACGCGGTCTATGCCCGCCGTGTGCTGCGGCTCGAGCCGCTCGGCGAACTCGACGAGGCCCCCGACGCGCGCGAGCGCGGCAATATCATCCACGACGCGCTCGCCGGCTATGTGCAGGCGATCGATGCCGGCGAACCCGCCGATCTGGTCGCCATCGGCGCGACGCTGTTCGAGACGCTTGATGATTTCCCAGAGGTGCGGGCCTTCTGGTGGCCGCGCTTCCTGCGTGTCGCCGACTGGTTCGTCGGCCGCGACGCCGAGGACCGCGCCGGCCTGAAGCAGCGCCTCGTCGAGCAGAAGGGCGAGCTGAAGCTGGAGATCGCCGGCCGGGAAATTATGCTCTCGGGCCGCGCCGACCGTTTCGACGTGACCGACCGGGGCCTGCGCATCGTCGACTACAAGACCGGCACCGCGCCGAGCGACAAGCAGGTGCTCACCGGCCTGAGCCCGCAGCTTCCGCTCGAGGCGGCGATGGCGATGAACGGCGGCTTCGGGCCGGACCTCGCCCGGCTGTCGCCGGTCGAGCTGGCCTATGTCGAACTGAAGGGGAGCCGCGTTCCCGGCGCGGTGAAGACGGTGGTGCCGACGGACATGACGGTCGCCGATTTCGCCGCCGGGACGCTGGCCAGCCTGACCGGTCTGCTGGCCCGCTTCGCCGATCCGGACCAGGCCTATTTCGTCAAGCCGCGCGCCCAGTTCGCCGGCCGGTTCACCGACTACGACCACCTCTCGCGCTGGCCCGAATGGGGCCGGCTCGGGGGTGACGGCGGCGGAGACTGATGCGATGAGCACGCTCGCCCGTCCCGTCCCCGAACCGGTGAAGCAAAGACAGCGCGAGGCGTCGGACCCGCGCGGCTCGGCCTGGGTCAGCGCCAATGCCGGCGCCGGCAAGACCTATGTGCTGGCCCAGCGCGTGCTGCGCCTGCTCCTGTCCGGCGCCGATCCGGCGCGGCTGCTCTGCATCACCTACACTAAGGCCGCGGCCGCCGAGATGTCGAACCGCGTGTTCGAGTGGCTGAGCGAATGGACGACCCTGCCCGACGACGCGCTTCGCCAGAAGATCGCCGAGATCGAGGGCCGCCCGCCGAAGCCGGAGGCGCTGGCGCGCGCTCGCCGCCTGTTCGCCGCCGCCGTCGAGACCCCCGGCGGCCTCAAGATCCAGACCATCCACGCCTTCTGCGAACGGCTGTTGCAGCAGTTCCCCTTCGAGGCGAGCGTGACGGCGGGCTTCACCGTTCTGGAGGAACGCGGCAGCGCCGAGCTTCTGGCCGAGGCGCGGGCCGAGGTGCTGGTAGAGACCGGTGAGGACGGTCCGCTGACCGAGGCGATCGCCGACCTGCTGCGGCGCCTGAGCGACACCGGCTTCGACGACCTTCTGCGCGCCGTGCTCGGCCGCCGCGGCGCCTTCCTCGAGTGGCTGCGCGAGGGCGGCGATCTCGCCGCCGCGCTCGAGCGCCTGCGCGACCGTCTCGGCCTCGCCCCCGGCGACGGCGAGGCCGCCGTCATGGCCGAGATCCTGACGGGGCCGCACCTGCCGCGCTCCGAGTGGTTGTCGGTAGCCGCCGCGCTGGCGACCGGCAGCAAGGCGGTCGCCGAGCTGGGCGGCTTTCTGGCCGCGGCCGCCGGGGCCGACGCGGACGCCGATGCGCTCGACGCCTATCTGTCCGTCTTCATCGCGCCGTCCTCCGGCGAGGAGCGCAAACGGTTCCTGACCAAGCCCTTTATCGCCGAATTCCCCGATCTTGCCGACAGGCTGGAGCGCGAGAAGGCGCGTGTCGCCGGCCTGATGGACCGTCTTGCCGCCGCGCGGCTTCTGGCCGCCAACGCGTCGCTGTTCACCGTCGCCGACGCGGTGATCGGCCGCTATCAGTCGCTCAAGGCCGCGCGCGGGTTCGTCGACTTCGACGACCTCGTCGAGCGCACGGCCATGCTGCTCGGTCGCGCCGACGCGGGCTGGGTGCTGTTTAAGCTCGACGGCGGCCTCGATCACGTGCTGGTCGACGAGGCGCAGGACACGAGCCCGCGCCAGTGGGAGATCGTCGAGAAGATGGCCGGCGAGTTCTTCGCCGGCGAAGGCGCGCGCGCGGCGAACCGGACGGTCTTCGCCGTCGGCGACATCAAGCAGTCGATCTATTCGTTCCAGGGCGCCGATCCGAGCCGGTTCGACGCCATGCGGCGGCTGTTCGAGGCGCGTGCGGGCGAGGCCGGCAAGGCGTTCGGCTACGTGCCGCTACGGCTCTCCTTCCGCTCGACGCCGACCGTGCTCAGGGCCGTCGACGCGGTGTTCGAGGAGGGCCCGGCGACCGCCGGCGTGATCCTGCCGGAGGCTCCTGAACAGGTGATCCACGAGGCGATCCGCGAGAACGAACCCGGCCTGCTCGAACTCTGGGACATCGAGGAGCCGGCGGAAAGCGAGGATATCGCGCCGTGGGACGCGCCGCTCGACGCCGATCGCGCCGGAAGCCCCGAGTCGCGACTGGCCGAGCGCATCGCGCGCACGATCCGCGCCTGGCTCGACACAGAAGAACCGCTGGCGGCCACCGGCGCGCCGATCCGCCCCGGCGACGTCATGATCCTGGTCGCCCGCCGCGCGCCCTTCGCCGAGCCGATGATCCGCGCGCTGAAGAGCCAGAATATTCCCGTCGCCGGCGCCGACCGGCTGGTGCTGACCGACCATATTGCGGTGATGGACCTGATGGCCGTCGGCCGCTTCGCGCTGATGCCCGAGGACGACCTCAATCTCGCCGCCCTGCTCAAGTCGCCGCTGATCGGCCTCAGCGAGGACGAGCTGATGGCGCTGGCGATCGGCCGGCGCGGCGCGCTGTGGCGCACGCTTCAGGCGGCGGCGGCGGACGACGACCGTCTCGCCGAGATCCGCGACCGGCTGGCCGACTGGCGCGCCCGCGCCGGCTTCGAGAAGCCTTACGAGTTCTACGCCCGCATCCTCGGGCGGGATCGCGGCCGCAAGGCCTTCCACCGCCGGCTCGGCGCCGAGGCCTTCGAGGCGCTGGACGAGTTCCTGAGCCTGGCGCTCGCCTACGAGCGTGCCGAGACGCCGAGCCTCGCCGGCTTTCTCGCCTGGCTCGCCGCCGCCCCGGCCGAGGTCAAGCGCGACATGGACAAGGGCCGCGACGAGGTGCGCGTCATGACCGTGCACGGCGCCAAGGGGCTGGAGGCGCCGGTGGTGTTCCTGCCCGATACCTGCCGCGCCACGACGGGGCGCGGCGTCGGCCCGCTGTTCCGGTTCGACGACGGCCTCGGCGCGCCGCTCGTCTGGGCCCAGAGCAAGCAGGTCGACTGTGCCGCGACCCGCGCCCTGCGCGCCACCGCCGAGCGCCAGCGCGCCGAGGAGGCCAACCGTCTGCTCTACGTGGCGATGACGCGCGCCCGCGACCGCCTTTATGTCGCCGGCTTCAAGACCAACGCCAACAGGCTGCCCGACGGCGCCTGGCACGGCCTCATGTCGAACGCGCTGGCACCGATCCTCGCACCGGCCGAAACGCCCGACGGACCGGTACGTCGCTACATCGGTCCCGGCGCTCCGGCGCAGCCGCGGCCGCCCGCCGAAGCGGTGCTCGCCGCCCCCGAACTGCCGGCCTGGGTGGGGGCCGACGCGCCGCGCGAGCGCCCCGCCGTTGCTCCGCTCGCCCCCTCGCGGCTTGCCGAGCACGTCGCCTCCGGCGAGGGCGAGGCGCGGGGCCGCAAGGAGGCCATGCGGCGCGGCACGGTGTTGCATCGCCTTCTCGAGGCGCTTCCCGAGATCGCCCCGCAGGACCGGCGGACGGCGGGAGAGCGGGCCCTTGCCGTGCTCGCCCCCGACTGGCCGGAGGAAACGCGCGCCGGCTATCTCGCCGAAGTGCTGGCGATCCTCGACGATCCGGCCTTCGCGTCCGTGTTCGCTCCGGGCGCGCAGGCCGAGGTGAACATCGCCGGCCGGCAGGCGCCGGGTGGCGCGCCGCTGATCGGCCAGATCGACCGGCTCGCCGTCACCGATCACGACATCCTGATCGTCGACTACAAGACCGACCGCACGGTCCCGGAAACGCCGGACGACGTGCCGGCGGCCTATCTCGCCCAGCTTGCCGCCTATGGCGCGCTCGCCGCCCGCATCTGGCCGGACCGTCCCGTCCGCGCCGCGCTGTTGTGGACGGCGGCGCCGCGTCTCATGCCGCTTCCGCGCGATCTGCTCGAAAGGCATGGTGGCCAACCGTCGGCTTGACGCCTGTGGCTTGCCTACCTACCTTCCGCTCAACTCATCCAGACAGGCCGTGAGAGCGGCCGATTCGCGACCGCGAGGTAATGACAAATGGCCGTTTCCCATACGACTGACGCTGATTTCCAGGCAGACGTGCTCGATTCCGCCGAGCCGGTTGTGGTCGACTTCTGGGCCGAGTGGTGCGGGCCCTGCAAGCAGATCGCGCCGATGCTCGACGAGATCGACGCGGAAATGGCCGGGAAGGCGAAGATCGTGAAGGTCAATGTCGACGAGAACCCCGGCATTTCGGCCAATTACGGCATTCGCGCGATTCCCACCCTGATGCTGTTCAAGGGCGGCCAGCCCGTCGGCACCCAGGTCGGCGTGCAGCCGAAGAGCCGGCTGGTGTCGTGGATCTCCGAATCGCTCTGATTCGGCTCCGAAACGGATCTATACGGACGGCGGCGCCCCTCGGCGCCGCCGTTTTCGTGTGCGCCTGACCGTTCGGCCCGGCGCCTGTGTTCCGCGCGGGGCCCCTGTTCCTCTTGCGCCAATGTGATTTGCACTGGCGTCGAAATTGCCTCGCACGGGCCGTGCTAAGGAGAGGGTGCGGACCCAGGCAGAGGCGGACAAGACCGGACGGCGTTTGCCGGACCCATGCGATTTCGGCCGCATCGCCGCGCCTTCATCCTTCACAGGTCATGCCCGGGCCTGACCCGGGCATCGCGTGCCATACGCCCGGGATTGCCGGGGCAGGCCCGGCCATGACGCAAGACGTGGTGCGGACGCGAGCCGGCAATGGCCTTGCGGCGGCGGGGGCGCCCTATTGCGGGACGGTTTCCTGGATTTTCAGGACATGGCCGGCGAGATAGAGCGAGCCGCAGATCAGGATGCGGGCGTTCTCGCCGCGCGGCAGGCTCTGCAGCGCCTCCTCGACGCTCGCCGCGATCCGTGCCGTCAGGCCGGCGCGCGCGGCGTCCGCGGCGAGATCGGAGGGATCGAACGACGCCTCCACGTCGGGGATCGGCACGGTGATCACTTCGCGCGCCAGCCCCTCGAAGGGATGGAAGAAGCCGGACGCGTCCTTCGACGTCAGCATGCCGGCGATCAGGTAGAGCGGACGCGGATTGCGGTCCTCCAGCTCGGCGAGCGCGGCGCCCAGCACTTCGCCGGCGGCCGGATTGTGGCCGCCATCCAGCCAGATCTCGGCGCCGGGCGGGGCCGCCTCGACGATCGGCCCGTGCGTGAGCGGCTGCAGCCGTGCTGGCCATTCGACGGTTTGCATCCCGGTGGCGACGGCCCGTTCGTCGACCGTGGTCGGCAGGTAGGGCAGCGTCGCGATCGCCGTGCCGGCGTTCTCGAACTGGTGGCGGCCGACGAGCCGCGGCAGCGGCAGGTCCATCAGCCCGCGCTCGTCCTGATACACGAGCCGGCCGCGCTCCTCGCCCGCGTGCCAGTCCTGGCCGGAGATCGACAGCGGTGCGCGCATCCTGGCGGCGACGCGCTCGATCACCGCCTCGACCGCACGCGGCTGGGCGGAGACGACGCAGGGCACGCCCTGCTTGATGATGCCGGCCTTCTCCGCGGCGATCAGCTCGATCGTGTCACCGAGATAGGCGGCGTGGTCCATCGAGATCGGCGTAATGACGGTCGCGACCGGGTTGTCGACCACGTTGGTCGCGTCCAGCCGGCCGCCGAGCCCCACTTCCAGCAGCAGTAGGTCGGCGGGATGGCGCGAGAAGATCAGGAACGCCGCCGCCGTGGTGATCTCGAAGATGGTGATCGGCTCGCCGCCGTTCGCCGTCTCGCATTCCTCCAGCGCGGCGGCCAGTTCGGCTTCCGGCACGTAGGTGCTGCCGCTCGCCGGATCGGCGAGCCGGACGCGCTCGTGGAAGCGGACCAGGTGCGGCGAGGTGTAGACGTGGACGCCGTGGCCCGCCGCCTCGTGCATGGCGCGCAGGTAGGCCGCGGTCGAGCCCTTGCCGTTGGTGCCGGCGATATGGACGACGGGCGGCAGCTTCAGGTGCGGATTCCCGAGGCGGCCCAGAATTCGGTACATCCTGTCGAGCGACAGGTCGATCTTGCGCGGATGCAGCTCGGAGAGCCGCTCTAGGATTGCGTCGGACTTGAACATCTCGAACTCTTCAAGATCCCGATCCCGGGTCCGGGAGCGATGCGGGCCTGTAGATGCGGGCCTATATAGGATTGATTCCTGGCACCGTCAGGGGCGTCAGTCGGCGGCTTCCGCCAGCGGCGGCGGCAGCGCGGCCGCCTCGGCATCCGGCACCCCGGTGACCGGGGCCGCCTCGCCCAGCGACGGCGCCTTCATGAGTATCCGGCACACGCGGCTCAGCGTCGCGCGCAGGTCGTGGCGATGCACCACCATGTCGACCATGCCGTGCTTCAGCAGGTACTCGCTGCGCTGGAACCCCGCCGGCAGCTTCTCGCGGATCGTCTGCTCGATGACGCGCGGCCCGGCGAAGCCGATCAGCGCGCCCGGTTCGGCGATATGGATGTCGCCGATCATGGCGTAGGAGGCGGTGACGCCGCCGGTGGTCGGGTGGGTCAGCACGACGATATAGGGTAGCCCCGCCTCGCGCAGCTTCTCCGCCGCGACCGTGGCGCGCGGCATCTGCATCAGCGACAGGATGCCTTCCTGCATGCGCGCGCCGCCGGAGGCCGCGAACAGGATGAACGGCGTCTGCCGCTCCGCCGCCGTCTCGAAGCCGGTGATGACCGCCTCGCCGGCCGCCATGCCCAGCGAGCCGCCCATGAACTCGAAATCCTGCACCCCGGCGGTCACCGGAAGCGCGTCCAGCGTGCCGTAGGCGATCCGCACCGCGTCGCGTTCGCCGGTCTTGGCGCGGGCATCCCGGATGCGGTCGGAATAGCGCCGCTCGTCGCGGAACTTCAGCGGATCGGGCGCCACGTCCGGCGTCTCGATGCGCACGTACTCGCCGTTGTCGAACAGGTGCTTGAGGCGCTGTTCGGCCGGCATGCGCATGTGATGGCCGGAGCCGGGGATGACGTAGAGATTGGATTCCAGGTCGCGGTGGAACACCATCTCGCCCGTTTCCGGGCACTGCACCCACAGGTTATCCGGCGTTTCCTTCTTCTCGAGGAAACTGCGGATCTTGGGGCGGACGAAATTGTTGATCCAGTTCACGGGAGCCTCTCTCGCGGCCGCTTCAAGCCTGGCCGCTAAACCCGTTTAACACATGCTGTTTCGGCGGTGATTTCACCCCGGGGGCAAAATCACCCGGTGAAATCACCCGGTGACATCACTCCGCGGCGACGGGGCGGCCCGCACGCACGCCCTCGGCGAGCCGGGTAACCAGCTCCGCGACCGCCGGTACGGTCGCATTGGTAGCATGGCCGTCGGCATTGAGCGAGCCTTTGACCGTCTCGATCAGGGCCGACCCGACCACCACAGCGTCGGCGCCCGCCGAGATCGCGGCGGCCTGTTCCGGCGTCTTGACCCCGAAGCCGACCGCGACCGGCAGGTCGGTGTGGCGCTTGATGCGGCCAACCGCGGACGATACCGCGGCCGCATCCGGCGCCCGGGTGCCGGTGATGCCGGTGATCGAGACGTAGTAGACGAAGCCGGAGGTATTGCTGAGCACCTTCGGCAGACGCTTGTCGTCGGTCGTCGGCGTGGCCAGCCGGATGAAGTTGATGCCGCGCTCGATCGCCGGGATGCACAGCTCGTCGTCGGCTTCCGGCGGCAGGTCGACGATGATCAGCCCGTCGACGCCGGCCTCCCTGGCATCGTCCAGGAAGGTCTCGTTGCCGTACGAATAGATCGGGTTGTAGTAGCCCATCAGCACGATCGGCGTATCGGCGTCGGTCTCGCGGAAGGCGCTGACCATGGCGAGCGTCTTCTTTAGAGTCTGCCCGCCTTCGAGCGCGCGCCGGCCGGCGGCCTGGATCGCCGGGCCGTCTGCCATCGGATCGGAGAACGGCATGCCGATCTCGATCAGGTCTGCGCCGGCGGCCGGCAGTGCCTTCACGATCTCCAGCGAGGTCTCGTAATCGGGATCGCCGGCCATCACGAAGGTGACGAACCCGGCGCGGCCCTCGGCCTGCAGGGCGGCGAAACGGTGGTCGATGCGGGATGTGGTCATTGTGCGCGTCACTTCGAATCCAGTTTCGGGTGGCCGAACCAGTTGTCGTCGAGCTTCGGCCGCTGGTTCCCATGCGTGGGAAAGCCGCCGCTCGCTTTCAGCAGTCCGGCAAGGTGCATCAGGTTCCACGTCATGATGATGGTGTTGCGACGGGTGAAGGCGTTGTCGAAGCCGGCTCCGTCGTCGCCATAGGAGGGGCCGGGTCCGGCTTCGCCGATCCAGCCGCAGTCCGCCTGGGGCGGGATCGAGAAGCCGATGTGCTGCAGCGCGTAGAGCACCGTCATCGACACGTGCTTGATGCCGTCTTCGTTGCCGGTGACGATGGCGCCGCCGGTCTTGCCGTAGAAGATGCTCTGGCCGGCATCGTTGAGCTGGCCGGAATGGGCATAGAGCCGCTCGATCACCGTGCGGCACAACGACGATTCCTCGCCGAGCCAGATCGGCGTTCCCAGGACCACGATGTCGGCCGCGGCGACCTTTGGCCAGAACATCTCGGGCCACGCGTCTTGGTCCGCGCCGTGCTCGCGCATGTCCGGATAGATCCCGAACGCGACGTCGTGATCGGCGACCCTGAGGAAATCCACCTCGACGCCGGCGGACTCCATGATCGCCACCGCGTTGCGCATCAGCCGCTCGGTGTGTGAGGGTTCGGGCGACCGCTTCAGCGTGCAGTTGATGAACACCGCGCGCAGGCCGGTATAGTCCGAACGTGACGAGGGCGCGGTCGTCATCGCGTCTCCGGCAGGTCCGATCGGGTATGCCGGTTGCTCACAGCTCGTACCCCATGATCTTGCCGACGGTGAAGACGTCCTTGTCGCCGCGGCCGCACATGTTCATGCAGATGATCTTGTCCTGCGCCATCGTCGGGGCGATCTTCAGCACCTGCGCCAGCGCGTGCGAGGGCTCCAGCGCCGGGATGATGCCTTCGAGCCGGGTGCAGACCTGGAAGGCGTCGAGCGCCTCCGTGTCGGTGATCGGCACGTAGGTGACGCGGCCGGAATCGTGCAGCCAGGAATGCTCCGGGCCGACGCCGGGATAGTCGAGGCCGGCGGAGATCGAGTGGCCTTCCAGGATCTGGCCGTCGTCGTCCTGCAGCAGGTAGGTCCGATTGCCGTGCAGGACGCCCGGCCGCCCGGCGTTCAGCGAGGCGCAGTGCTCCTCGCCCTCCAGGCCGTGGCCGCCCGCCTCGACGCCATAGATCTCGACATCGGTATCGTCGAGGAAGGGATGGAACAGGCCGATGGCGTTGGAGCCGCCGCCGACGGCGGCCACCAGCACGTCGGGCAGCCGGCCCTCGGCCGCCATCATCTGCTCGCGCACCTCCTTGCCGATCACCGACTGGAAGTCGCGCACCAGCTCGGGGTAGGGGTGCGGGCCGGCGGCGGTGCCGATGATGTAGTAGGTGCTTTCGACGTTGGTCACCCAGTCGCGCAGCGCCTCGTTCATGGCGTCCTTCAGCGTGCCCGCGCCCGACGTCACCGGGTGCACCTCGGCGCCCAGCAGCTTCATGCGGAACACGTTCGGCTTCTGCCGCTCGACGTCGGTGGCGCCCATGTAGACGTGGCAGGGATAGCCGAACCGGGCGGCGACGGTGGCCGCTGCCACGCCGTGCTGGCCGGCGCCGGTCTCGGCGATGATCCGGGTCTTGCCCATGCGGCGGGCGAGCAGGATCTGGCCCAGGCAGTTGTTGATCTTGTGGCTGCCGGTGTGGTTCAGCTCGTCGCGCTTAAAGTAGATCTTGGCGCCGCCCTTGCCGCCCGCGGCGGCGGCAGCCTCGCGACAGTGCTCGGTCAGCCGCTCGGCGAAATACAGCGCGCTCGGCCGCCCGGTGTAGTGGGTGTTCAGATGGGTGAGCTCGGCCTGGAATTCCGGATCCGCCTTGGCCTCGTTCCAGGCGGTCTCCAGATCGAGGATCAGCGGCATCAGCGTCTCGGCGACGAAGCGTCCGCCGAACAGGCCGAAATGGCCGCGCTCGTCCGGTCCGGCACGATAGGTGTTGGGCGGGGCGACGGTCACGACGGTATCCTTTCCATTGAGCGATCGCGTGCGGCTTCGGCGGCGCGCACGGCCTTGACGAAACGGGCGATCGCGGACGGGTCCTTGACGCCGGGAGCGGTCTCGACGCCCGAAGAGACGTCGACCGCGTCGGGCCGGGCGATGCGGATCGCCTCGCCGACGACATCCGGATCCAGCCCTCCCGACAGCATGAACGGGACCGGCAGGTCAAGGCCGGCGAGCAGCTGCCAGTCGAAGCTCAGGCCGAGGCCGCCGGGCCGCGTCGCGTCCGCCGGCGCCTTGGCGTCGAAGAGAATCCGGTCGGCGACCGCGAGATAGGCCTCCGCCGCGCCGAGGTCGCGGGCTTCGCGGACCGGGATCATCTTCATCACCGGCACCGTGTAGCGGCGCTTTAGCGCCGCGATCCGCTCCGGGCTCTCCTGGCCGTGCAGCTGCAGCATGTCCGGCCCGAACGTGTCGAAGATGTCGTCGAAGGCCTGATCGTCGGCGTCCACGGTGAGCGCGACCACGGTGGCGCGGCCGCGCAGGGGCGCGGCCAGCGCGGCGGCGCGCGCGGCGCTCAGATGCCGCGGGCTCGGCGGAAAGAAGACGAAACCGGCGTACTCGGCGCCCGCGTTGCGCACCGCCGCGACGGCCGTTTCATCCGTCAGTCCGCAGATTTTGACGTCCACATGCACGTGCCGAAAACCCTGTCTGTCCGTGGCGGCGATAGGTGCCATGAAATTGCGGCGAAAGTCCATGTCGCTTGCGACCGGACCTGTTGTGATTGCGTTGTCTGTGAAACCCCGAAGGGTCGGTAGAAGTCCCGAGGGGCGGTGACCCCCGCGCGGGGTCCGGGTCAGGCGCTGCGCTTCAGCGCGGGCAGGCGCGGCGCTCCCGAGGCGTCTGCCTGTGTGCGGGCGGCCTCCGTGCGGGCGGCCTCGTCGGCGCGGTTGCGCCATCGCGCCGCCTCCTCGCGCGACAGGCGCGCGCGCTGGCGCCACTTGCCCTGGCTCATCCAGGCCGCCACGCCACCGACGACGACGCCGATGAACAGGGTGCCGAGAACGATCAGGAACAGGGGCAGCGACAGCGACAATGCTGGCTCGGCGCCGCCGAAGGGATCCAGCGATATCGTCACCGAATGGCGATTGGCGACGGAGAAGACGACGATCACGACCGCCAGCGGCACAATGACGAGGACCTGGATGATGCGGCGGAGCATGGGGCGTTCGCTACTGGTGTCGTGCCGTTACGATTTTTCGGTGTTGAGCCGCTCGCGCATTTCCTTGCCGGTCTTGAAGAACGGCACGAACTTCTGCTCGACGGCGACCTTGGCGCCGGTGCGCGGGTTGCGGCCGGTGCGTGCGGGCCGGTTCTTGACCGAGAAGGCGCCGAAGCCGCGCAACTCGACGCGGTCGCCGCGCGCGAGCGCCTGGGTGATCTCTTCGAGGATCGTGTTCACGATCAATTCGACATGGCGCTGATAGAGGTGCGGATTGGCCTGGGCAATCCGTTGCACCAGTTCCGACTTGATCATGATAGCCCCCTGAACTCTTTATTTTTCAAGGTCTTGAGGTTGCCAGAGCGATACCAGCCCGTCAAGGCTGGCGCCGCTCGCCCGGGCGCCCCGATCGATCAGCGTGGCGAGCGTGTCCCAGCCCGCCGCCCGCGCCAGCGCGGAGGCGGTATCGGCGAAGCCAACGCCGCCGAGACCGTCGTCGGTCGTCCAGTTGCGGATCTTGAGCCCGCGGCTGACATTGTGCTCGGAGGCCAGCCAGTCGCGGGCGGCTTCCTCGCCGCCGATCGCGTCGATCAGGTTGAGCTTCAGCGCCTGGCCGCCCGAATAGATGCGTCCGTCGGAAATGCGCCGTGCCTCGGCGGGATCGAGGTTGCGGCGGTCGGCGACGATGCCGACGAACCAGTCGTAGGAATCCATCACCAGCGACCGCACGGCCGCCTTGGCCTCATCGCTGGTCGGCTCGAACGGGTTCGGCTCGGCCTTCAGCGCGCCGCTCTTGACGGTGTCGACGCTGACGCCGATGTCGCCGAGCAGCTTGGAGACGTCCGCCCACTGGAACAGGACGCCGATCGAGCCGGTGATCGAGGTGCGGCGGGCGACGATATGATCGGCGGCGATCGCCGCGGCATATCCGCCCGAGGCCGCCACGGTGCCGATCTGCGCGACGACGGGCTTTTTCTCTGCGACCCTGCGGATCGCCTCGAACAGCGCCTCGGAGCCGGCGGTGGTGCCGCCGGGGCTGTCGATCATCAGGATGAGGGCCTTGGCCGATCGCGTCTTGGCGATCTTGTCCAGCATTTCCTGGCGATCGCGGTCTTCGACGATGATGCCGGTAAGCGCCACCCGGGCGACATGGGCCTGGCGCGGTGCGAACGGGCTTTCGGGCATGAGGGCTGCCGCGGCGCCAAGGATGGCGATGGCGGCTAGGAGGAAGGCGGCGACGCGCCAGAAGGACAGCTTGCGCCGCAAACGGCGGCGGTCGACGATCTGATCGGCGTCAAGCGGCATCGCCTCGCGGCCTCCTGTGCCCGACCGCGGCGCGAACGCCGCGGTCGGGCCTGACTGGTCTTACTTCTCGTCTTTTTCGGCGGTCGGTTCCTCGGCCGCGTCTTCGGCCTCGGCCTCGACCTTCTTGTCGTCCGCCGGCTCCTCGGCCTCGCCAGCCTGGGCACGGCTCAGCGCCGCGCCGAGGATGTCGCCGAGCGAAGCACCCGAGTCGGTCGAACCGTACTGGGCGACCGCCTCCTTCTCCTCGGCGATCTCCAGCGCCTTGATCGACACCGAGACCTTGCGGGTCTTGCGGTCGAACTGGGTGACGCGGGCGTCCACCTTCTCGCCGACGGCGAAGCGCTCGGGCCGCTGCTCGGAGCGGTCGCGGGCCAGGTCCGACCGGCGGATGAAGGCCGTCAGGTCGGTGCCGGCGATCTTCACTTCCAGGCCGTTGTCCTTGACGTCGGTGATCTCGCAGGTGACCACGCCGCCCTTGCGCAGTTCGGACGCCTCGGCGGTCGCGAACGGATCGCCTTCGAGCTGCTTGATGCCGAGCGAGATGCGCTCCTTGTCGACGTCGATGTCGAGAACCTGCGCCTTGACCACGTCACCGCGATTGAACTCTTCGATGACCTGCTCGCCGGGCCGGTTCCAGTCGAGGTCGGAGAGATGGACCATGCCGTCCACGTCGCCTTCCAGGCCGATGAACAGGCCGAACTCGGTCTTGTTCTTGACCTCGCCCTCGATGACGGAGCCGATCGGGAACCGCTCGGCGAAGCTGTCCCACGGATTGTCCATGCACTGCTTGAGACCGAGCGAGATGCGCCGCTTGACCGGATCGACCTCGAGCACCTGCACCTCGACCTCCTGGGAGGTGGAGACGATCTTGCCCGGATGGACGTTCTTCTTGGTCCAGCTCATCTCGGAGACGTGGATGAGGCCCTCGACCCCCGGCTCCAGCTCCACGAAGGCGCCGTAGTCGGTGATGTTGGTGACGCGGCCCTTGAAGCGCACGTCGACCGGGTACTTGGCTTCCACGCCCTCCCACGGATCGGCTTCCAGCTGCTTCATGCCGAGGCTGATGCGCTGGGTCTCGTGGTTGATCTTGATGATCCGCACCTTGACGGTCTGGCCCACGGCCAGGACCTCGGTGGGATGGTTGATGCGCCGCCAGGCGATGTCGGTGACGTGCAGCAGGCCGTCGATGCCGCCGAGGTCCACGAACGCGCCATAGTCGGTGATGTTCTTGACGACGCCCTCGATGACCTGACCTTCCTCGAGGCTCTGCACCAGCTCCGAACGCTGCTCGGCCCGGGTCTCTTCCAGCACGGTGCGCCGCGAGACGACGATGTTGCCGCGGCGGCGGTCCATCTTCAGGATCTGGAACGGCTGCGGCGTGTTCATCAGCGGGCCGACGTCGCGCACCGGGCGGATGTCGACCTGGCTGCGCGGCAGGAAGGCCACGGCGCCGTCGAGATCGACGGTGAAGCCGCCCTTGACCGAGTTGAAGATGATGCCCTCGACCTTCTCGTTCGCCGCGAACGCCTTCTCGAGCTTCTCCCAGCTCTCCTCGCGCCGCGCCTTGTCGCGGCTGATCACCGCCTCGCCGAGCGCGTTCTCGACGCGCTCGAGATAGACCTCGACCTCGTCGCCGACCCCGATGGTCGGCTCGCGGCCCTGCAGGCCGAACTCGCGCAACGCCACGCGGCCTTCGGTCTTCAGGCCGACGTCGATGACGGCCATGTCCTTCTCGATGGCGACGACGGTTCCCTTGACGACGGAACCTTCTTCGAGGGTGTTCTGGGTAAAGCTCTCTTCAAGGAGAGCGGCGAAATCTTCGCGGGTGGGGGTTTTTTCCATACTGGCTGTGGCCACGGTGTTTTTCCTGTTCCTGTTCGCGCGACCACCGACCGTACCGGTTGAAGCACGACAAATGTTTCGGGCGCCCCGCCGATCCGCCCGCTGCGCCTTTGGCGCGTCGGACCGGATTCACGGCAGAGCGATGAACCTGTCTTCCGGGGGTGCGGGCGAACCGATATCCGGAGCAGCCGTAAACAAACCGCTACGCCGGAAACGCGTTCAGAGGGCGCGTTCGCTCACGCACCCTCATATTGCCGCTCACGAACCGCTTATCAAGTCCACAGCCGCCCGGAACGCGGCTTCTATATCCAAGTCGGTGGTATCGAGCAAGTGCGCGTCGTCGGCGGGCCGCAGCGGCGCCACCGCGCGGGAGGTGTCCCGGGCGTCCCGACGGCGGATGTCGTCGAGCACCTGCTCGTAGGAAATTTCCGCGCCGTTGCCGGCCAGTTCCCTCCAGCGGCGCTCGGCGCGCGCTTCCGGCGCGGCGGTGACGAAGATCTTCGCGTCGGCGTTCGGACAGACGACCGAGCCGATGTCGCGGCCGTCGAGCACGGCGCCGGGCGGCCGGTTCGCGAAGTCGCGCTGAAACGCCAGGATCTCGGCGCGCACCGCCGGATCGGCGGCGACGATGGAGGCCGCCTCGCCCATGCCGGGTTCGCGCAGGGATGCCGCGTCCCTGAGCTGGGCGGCATCGAGCGCCCTGGCCGCGGCAAGCCGCGCGGCGGGGTCGGCAACGTCCGCGCCGGCGTCGATGACGGCCCGCGCCACCGCCCGGTAGAGCATGCCGGTATCGAGATGGCGCAGGCCGTAACGGACCGCGAGCCGCCGGGCAAGCGTGCCCTTGCCCGAGGCGGCGGGGCCGTCGATGGCGATGATCACGCGCCCGGCTCCCCGGCAGGGGCTGTATCGGGCCAATCCGAAACAGGGCCGAGATCGGCGCCCAGGCCCCGCATCAGCGGCACGAAATCGGGAAAGCTGGTTGCGATCATGGCGCCGTCGTCGACCAGCACCGGCGTTTCGCTGGCCAGCCCCATGACGAGGAACGACATGGCGATGCGATGGTCCATGTGGGTCTCGACGGTGCCGCCGCCCGCGACCCTGCCGGACCCGCCCACGACGATCAGGTCGTCGCCGTCGACGCGCACGTCGACGCCGTTGACGGCCAGTCCGGCGGCGACGGCGGCGAGGCGGTCGGATTCCTTGACCTTGAGCTCCGACAGGCCGCGCATGACCGTGGTGCCCTGCGCGAAGGCGGCCGCGACGGCGAGCGCCGGATATTCGTCGATCATCGAGGGCGCGCGCTCCGCCGGCACCTCGACGCCCTTGAGCGGCCCCGCCTCGACCGTCACGTCGGCGACCGGCTCGCCTCCGTCCTCGCGTTCGTTGGCGAGCGTCAGCTTCGCGCCCATCTCCTGAAGCGTGGTGATCAGGCCGGCGCGCGACGGGTTGACCATCACGCCGCCGATGGTGACGCGCGAGCCCGGCACGATCAGGCCGGCAACCAGCGGGAAGGCGGCGGAGGAGGGGTCGCCCGGCACTGTGACCGCCTGGCCCGCAAGCCGCGGCCGGCCGTGAAGCACGATGCGCCGTGCTCCGTCGGGGTCCTGGCTGATATCCAGTCTGGCGCCGAAATGGACGAGCATGCGTTCGGTGTGGTCGCGGGTCGGTTCCGGCTCGATCACCGTGGTGAGGCCCGGTGAATTGAGGCCCGCGAGCAGCACCGCGGACTTCACCTGGGCGGAGGGGACCGGCAGCCGGTATTCGATCGGGATCGGGTCGCGCGTGCCCCGCAGCGTCAGCGGCAGGCGGTCATCGGCCGAATCGCATACGCGCGCGCCCATCAGGTCGAGCGGCGCCAGCACCCGTCCCATCGGCCGCTTCCTCAGCGAGGCGTCGCCGTCGAAGCGCACCGCGATACCGTGGCCGGCGACGATGCCGAGCACCAGCCGCGCGCCGGTGCCGGAATTGCCGAAATCGAGCGTTTCCGACGGTTCGGTCAGCGCGCCGACGCCGACGCCGTCGACGGTCCAGATGGCCTCTCCTGCACTGTCCACATGGCGCTCCACACGGGCGCCGAACGCGCGCATGGCGTCCGCCGTGGCGATCACGTCGTGTCCTTCGAGCAGTCCGCGTATCGTGGTGCGGCCTTCCGCCAGAGCCCCGAAAAGCAGGGCGCGGTGGGAGATCGACTTGTCGCCGGGCAACCTGACGGTCCCGGTCAGCGGCCCCGAGGCACGAGCGCCAAGACGTGGGTCGGCGGTAACGTCGGCGGTATCTGGGGAGGCAGGTTCGGTGGTCATCTGCAACGGCTTTTCGACGGGCTTTCGCGGCTGCGGCTGCGGCGGGCGACCGCCGGCTCGCCGGCCTCCTAGCACAGGGCCGGACCGCCGTCATCCCGGCCGGCCGGATTTGGGGGGTGGACAAGAGGCCGGATTTGCCTTTGACAGGGTTCCGGCTTTCCGTCTATGGGAGGCGCCGTTTCAGCGGTCGGGGCGGTCCGGCCCGATACGAGACCAACAGGCTTCAACACAGGTTTTTAGAGCGATGGCCAAACCCGAGCTCGGCATCAAACGTATTTGCGGCGACTGCGGCACGCGCTTCTACGATCTCGGCCGCGACCCGATCGTCTGCCCCAAGTGCGGAACCCAACTCCTACTCGAGGTCGTCGCTGCGCCGGTGAAGGCGAAGCCGGCCGCGGCCAAGCCGGCCGCCAAGCCGCCCAAGGAGACCAAGGAAGTCGAGTCCGATGAGGCCGATGAGTCGCTCGTCGCGCTGGAGGATGTCGACGCCGAGGAAGAGGACACCGGCCGCGTCGAGACCGACGACGATAGCGTCGACGATATTCCCGAGATCGAGGACGACGAGGATATCTCCGAAGACGAGGACGAATTCCTCGACGACGAGGAGGACGAGGGCGGCGATGTCAGCGGTCTCATCGACAGCGATCTCGAGGACGACGAAGAAACCTGACGGGTCGTTCCTAGTCCATTGACAATCAGGCGGACGGTAAATAACTGTCTCGCCACGTGCCCAGGTGGCGGAATTGGTAGACGCGCTAGCTTCAGGTGCTAGTGCCCGAAAGGGCGTGGAAGTTCGAGTCTTCTCCTGGGCACCATCCGCACCCCCGAAGCGCCGACGGCGCAAATCCTGACAAGATACGGGGGCCAGACATGACGATTACCCTTCACCAAGGCGATCTCCCTGCCGACCTGTCGCTCGGCAACGCGGTCGCCGTCGACACCGAGACGCTCGGTCTCAACCTGAACCGCGATCGTCTGTGCCTGGTCCAGCTTTCGGCCGGAGACGGCAATGCCCATCTCGTCCAGCTTGACCGCAATTCCTACGACTGCCCGAATCTGAAGCGGCTTCTCGCCGACACCTCAGTCACCAAGATCTTCCACTACGCCCGATTCGACATCGGCATGATCGCGCGCAATCTCGGCGTGCTCGCCGAACCGGTATTCTGCACCAAGATCGCCTCGCGGCTGACGCGCACCTATACCGACCGGCACGGGCTGAAGGATCTGTGCCGCGAGCTGATCGGCGTCGATCTGTCGAAGCAGCAGCAGAGCTCGGACTGGGGCGCGGCCGAACTCAGCGACGCCCAGCTCGAATACGCCGCCTCCGACGTGCTCTACCTGCATCTCCTGAAGCAACGGCTGGAGGCCCTGCTCGTCCGCGATAACCGGGCGCATCTGGCCGACGCCTGCTTCGGCTTCCTGCCCGCCCGCTCGCTGCTGGACATCGCCGGCTGGGCCGAGGAAGATATTTTCGCGCATTCCTGACGCCGACCGGCAGCCGGGGAACGGACCGCGACAACCGCCATGGATCGGGGCGCCGATGGCCGCGCGCCGCTATTTGACCGCAATGTTCGATCATGACCCGGGGGCAGGACATCCCGGAAAACGAGCACGGACTGCTGCGAAGCGGATGGCTATCGACGTAAAATCGCTGGGCGCCCGCACGCTGAACATCGGGGGCCTGAACATCGGGGCCCAGAGTATCGGGGCTCAGAGTATCGGGACGCCCGCCGCGGCGGGCCCGGCCGACTGGCTGGCCGCCCGCCGGCACAGCCGGGTGGTCGCCGTGTTGCGGCTGGTACTGCCCGCGGTGGCGCTTGTCGTCGTGGTCTGGATGTTCATTTCCGCGCGCAGCCTGCCGACCGAGATCGGCAATATCGACCTTGGCGAGGTGGGCCTCGAAGGCACGACGCTGACCATGCAGAACCCGTCGCTGTCGGGCTTCAACGACAACGGCACCTCCTATCAGGTGACGGCCGCCAAGGCGAAGCAGGATGTCACCAACCCGCGCGTCGTGACGCTCGAATCGATCGACGGCACGATGACCAAGTCGGATGGCGACAAGATCCGGGTCACCGCCGACCACGGCGTGCTCGACAGCGATTCCCAGCTCCTCGAGCTGTCGAGCAACATCGTGGTGAGGACCGACAAGGACGACTACGCCTATCTCAACGCCGCCCGCGTCGACATGAGCGCCGGCACGATCGTCAGCACCGAGCCGGTGCGCGCGGTGTCCAAGAGCGGAAAAATCCGCGCCAAGTCGATGGAAATCACCGACCGCGGTGCCCATCTGCTGTTTCGCGGCAATGTTATCGTGGATTTGCGCCTCGATGGTGGCCGTGTCGATGATGCTGGCATCGGCGCCGCGCAGCCCGACGTTGGTGCGGGCGACGACAGCCGGGGCGAGAGCGCACCGGCCGTGGATGGGACGACCGACGGAATGCCTGCAGATGCCGAATAGACCGCACACCGCCCTGGCGGCGATATTGCTGCTTCTGGCAGCCGTTTTCGCGACCGGGGCCCGCGCCCAGGCCGTGACCGACGCCTTTTCCGGCCTTTCGGTCGAATCTGACAAGCCAGTCAAGATCGAGGCCGACCAGCTCGAGGTCTTCGACAAGGACAAGGTGGCCGTGTTCTCGGGCAACGTGAAGGTCAAGCAGGGCACGACGACCATGCAGACCGCCCAGCTCAAGGTCTATTACGCCGGCGAGGGCGACGCCACGGAGGGCAACCAGCGCGTTTCCAAGCTGGAGGCGACGGGCAAGGTGGTCGTCAAGGCCGACGGCCAGACGGCCACGGGCGACTGGGCGATTTTCGAGATGGCGAGCCAGCAGGTGACGCTCGGCGGTGCCGTCGTTCTGTCGCAGGGCAAGAACGTTCTGCGCGGAACGCAACTGATCGTTAACCTGGAAACCGGTCAATCTAAGCTGGTTTCCGAGGCACCCACAGGCAACAGTGGACGTGTCCAGGGGCTTTTCATTCCCGGCGCGATGGGGCAGAAGCAAGAAAAGCGCCAGAATCGGGAAGAGAGCCAGGATCAGTCGAACTGACGCTGGACCGCCGCCCGCTCCAGCCGGGTTCCCCGGAATCGGTAACCGACGAAACGCTTCTATGGGAGCATCACGCGCCTTGGGCCGTCTTTTGACATTGCCGCGCCGGCTGCGCCGGTCCCTTGCCGGTGGCACCGCGCGCGACGCCGCCGCGTCGGGCGGACGCGATCCCGGCAATCCCGGTTCGGCCGAGTCCGCCTGGGCCGGGTCCGCCTGGGCCGAGTCCGGCTTGGCCGAGTCCGGCTGGGCCGATCCCACCCGGGCCGATCCGGCCTTTCGCGATCCCGCCCTCGACGCCCCGTTCGCGTCCGCAGGCCCGCCCGGCGCGCCGCCCGGCAGACCGCCGGGACGGGCTTCGGAGACATTTCCCCGGGAACCCGCCGATGGGGATTCTACCGCCGGCAACGCGTTCGATGGCGGCGGGTTCGATTGGCGGACCTTCGAGACCGTGGTCGCGTCCGCGCCCGATCTCGCCGATACCGTCGCCGATACCCGCGGGCCGCCCGCGGTGGAGGCCGCACGGGGCGAGGGCTGGCTCGAGGTCCACGACATCAAGAAGAGCTTCAAGAGCCGGCTCGTCGTCAAGGGCGTCAGTCTGGGCGTCCGCCGCGGCGAGGTGGTCGGCCTGCTAGGTCCCAACGGAGCCGGCAAGACGACCGTGTTCTACATGATCACCGGCCTGATCACCGCCGATTCCGGCGCGATCACCTTCGACGGCCGCGGCATCACCCGCCTGCCCATGTATCGCCGCGCCCGCCTCGGCATCGGCTACCTGCCGCAGGAGCCCTCGATCTTCCGCGGCCTGACCGTCGAGCAGAACATCCTCGCCGTGCTCGAGGTCACCGAGCCGAACCGCAAGAAGCGCCGGGAAGAGCTCGACTCGCTGCTCGAGGAATTCGCCATAACCCGGCTGCGCAAGTCGCCGGCCATCGCCCTGTCCGGTGGCGAGCGCCGCCGTGTCGAGATCGCCCGCGCACTCGCCTCGCGCCCCGCGTTCATGCTGCTCGACGAACCCTTCGCCGGCATCGACCCGATCGCCGTCGGCGACATCCGTGCCCTGGTGCGCCACCTGTCGGCGCGCGGCATCGGCGTCCTCATCACCGACCACAACGTGCGCGAGACCCTCGGTCTCATCGACCGCGCCTACATCATCCACGATGGCCAGGTGCTGATGCAGGGCTCGCCCGAGGAGGTCGTCGCCAACGAGGATGTGCGCCGGTTCTATCTCGGCGACGAGTTCCGCATGTAGGCGCGGGAGCGATGGCACTCTCCCCGAAGCTGGAGCTGCGGCAGAGCCAGTCCCTGGTGATGACCCCGCAGCTCATGCAGGCGATCAAGCTCCTGCAGATGTCGAATGTCGACCTCACGGCCTATGTGGAAGCCGAGCTGGAGCGCAATCCGCTGCTCGAGCGGACCGAGGATTCGGCCGAGGATCGGTCGGATGACGGCCGGCCGGGCGAGGATCGGGGCGGCGAGGACCGTGGAAGCGCCGACGGGGGAAGTGACGACGGCGCCGGCGATTTCGATCCGGCGGGCGATCATGAGGCGTCGCCGGGCGACCTGGTCGAGGTCACCCGCGGCGAGGACGTCGCGGCGATCTCCGACAGCCTCGATACCGACTTCGACAACGTCTACGACGCCGAGACGCCGACCGCGGGGCCCGCCGCCACCCGCGACGCGGGCAGCGACATGGCCGGCACCTCCGGCGGCGAACCCGGCGGCGACGGCGGCTGGAGCACGGTGCGCGGCGACCGCCGCTCGGGCACCGGCGAGGGCGACTTCCTGGAGCAGACGGTGGCCGGCGAGGCGAGCCTGCACGACCATCTGGTCGACCAGCTCGCCATGGCGGTGTCCGACCCGACCCGGCGGCTGATCGGCCGCCATCTGATCGATCTTGTCGACGAGAACGGCTATCTGAGCGAGCCCCCGGCGGAGACCGCCGAACGGCTCGGCGTGCCGCTGGCCGATATCGAGGCGGTGCTCGTGACCCTGCAGGCCTTCGATCCGCCGGGCGTCTGCGCCCGCGATCTTGCCGACTGCCTGGCGATCCAGTTGCGCGAGCGCGACCGCTACGACCCGGCCATGCAGGCCCTCGTCGAGAACCTCGCGCTCCTCGCCCGGCGCGATCTCGCCGCGCTCAGGAAGGTCTGCGGCGTCGACGACGAGGACCTCCTCGACATGATCGCCGAGATCCGCCGCCTCGATCCGAAGCCCGGCCAGGCGTTCGGTTCGGAGCCGGTCCAGCCCGTCGTCCCGGACGTGTTCGTGCGTCCGCGCCCCGACGGCACCTGGCACGTGGAGCTCAATTCCGACACGCTGCCGCGCGTGCTGCTGGACCAGTCCTACTACGCCACCGTCTCGGGCGGGGCCCGCTCCGACACGGACCGTGCCTACCTGTCCGACTGCCTGCAGCAGGCCAACTGGCTGATTCGCAGCCTCGACCAGCGCGCCCGCACCATCCTCAAGGTGGCCACCGAGATCATCCGTCAGCAGGACGCCTTCCTGGCCAGGGGCGTGCGCTACCTGCGGCCGCTCAACCTGCGCACCGTCGCCGACGCGATCCAGATGCACGAATCGACGGTGAGCCGCGTCACCGCGAACAAGTTCATGGCGACGCCGCGCGGCATCTTCGAGCTCAAGTACTTCTTCACCGCGGCGATCGCGGCGACCGAGGGCGGCGAGGCCCATTCCGCCGAGGCGGTGCGTCACCGCATCAAGGATTTGATCGACGCGGAAGCCGCCGACGCCATCCTTTCCGACGACGCGATCGTCGGAATCCTGCGCGGCCAGGGGATCGATATCGCCCGGCGGACAGTCGCCAAGTATCGGGAATGGTTGAAGATTCCGTCTTCCGTTCAGCGCCGGCGGGAGAAACGGGCCGGATTATGAAAAGTCAAGTCGATCCTCCGATTGACTTGGCAGGACAGCGTCCTTAGGTTCCGACCGCCGCGAAGGGACAGTCTGGCTTGACGATCCGCGCGGCACCGCGGCGTCGCGATCGGCGGCGCGAGGGCCTGGGGTTAGCGCAGTAGAAGCCCGGAAGGGTAAACCCGACAGGGCCTTCCGAACGACACGAGATCATGCAACTTCGGGTCACCGGAAAGAACATCGACATTGGCGACGCGCTGCGAGAGCAAGTCTCTGAGCGGCTTGGCGTTGCCATGGGCAAATATTTCAACGGCGGCTGGTCCGGTCAGGTGACCGTCGAGCGCGAGGGCGTCGGATTCCGCACGGAATGCCGTATCCATCTCGATTCGGGGATCGATCTGCACAGCCGCGGCGTCGGCGGCGATGCCTATGTGAGCTTCGATCAGGCCGCCGAGCGCATCGAAAAGCGGCTGCGGCGGTACAATAGCCGGCTCAAGGACCATCACGCCGAGCACGGCGCCGACGAGTCGCAGGCGGCGACCAGCTACGTTATCGCCGCGCCGGACGAGGACGAGGCCGGGGAAGCGGGGGTCGTCGACGACAATCCGATCGTCATCGCCGAGAGCCAGACCGCGCTGCGCAAGATGACCGTCGGCATGGCGGTTATGGCAATGGACCTGGCCGAAGCGCCGGTCGTTCTGTTCCGGAACGTGGCCAACGGCCGCATGAATGTCGTTTATCGCCGCCATGACGGCAACATTGGCTGGATCGATCCGGCCGAATCCGATGAAAAGGAGGCGCGCGGCTAGCGCCGTTTCCGGGCCGCTACGGGCGGCCCTTTGGCGCTTGCCCCGTGACGGTGCAACATGGATCTCAGCGATCTCATTCGCCAGGACGGGATCATTCCCTCGCTCAAGGCGAATTCGAAGAAGCAGGTAATCCAGGAGATGGCGGAGCGGGCGGCGACCCTGCTCGACCTGCCAGCGCGCGATATCTTCGATCACCTGCTGCAGCGCGAACGGCTCGGCTCGACCGGCATCGGCCAGGGCGTGGCGATACCGCACGCCAAGCTGGCCAAGATCGATTCGCTGTTCGGCATGTTCGCAAGGCTCGACAAGCCCATCGACTTCGACGCCATCGACGACGAGCCGGTCGATCTGGTGTTCCTGCTGCTGGCGCCGGAAAGCGCCGGCGCGGACCATCTCAAGGCGCTGGCCCGCATCGCCCGCCTGATGCGCGAGCCGGGCATGGCCCAGAAGCTCAGGGCCTCGCGCGACGCCGCGTCCATCTACGCCGTGCTCAGCCTGGCGTCGGAGCCGACCGCGGTCTAGCGCGCGCAAGCGCTCGCCCCTCGAAATCCTCTACCCTGAAACGCAAATCGCCGGACCGCGAACGGCCCGGCGATGCGGTAAGTCGAGTGCTGTCGACCCGCTCAGTGCACGCTGACGGTCTCCAGCTCGTGCTCCTTGGCGCCGGCGACCGCCGATTCCTGGCTGTCGGTCAGCATGATCGGCGTGCCGTCGGCGGCGTTCAGCATGAACAGGCGGATGCCCGGCGCCATGTCGGGCGCATCGGGGAACAGCTGCTTGAGGACGTCGGACATGATCGGCTTCACGTAGGCGATCTCGCCGCCGCCCATGTTGGCCAGCATTTCCTCGGTGATGACGATCTTCTCGTCATGCCGGTTCGCGTTCCGTTCCATGATACTCATACCTCTTGCCTTTCTCGAGATCCGGCGCGCTCAGGCGATATCCGTGATCTCGATCGTACGCACGACCCGTTCGGGTTCGGGCCGCACCAGATCGATCACGAGCAGGCCGTTCTCCAGGCCCGCCCCACCGACCTCCATGCCGTCGGCCAGCACGAAGGTGCGCTGGAACTGACGGGCGGCGATGCCGCGGTGGAGGTATTCGCGGTCGGGCTCCTCGGTCTGCTTGCCCTTGATGGTGAGCTGGTTGTCCTCCAGCGTCACGTCGAGCTGGTCCTTGGTGAATCCGGCGACCGCGAGTGTAATTCTCAGCGTCGTCGCCTGCCCGCCGTTCCTGGGCAGCCGTTCGATATTGTAGGGCGGGTATCCGTCGCCCGAACTCCGCGATACGCGGTCGATCAGGCGCTCGATCCCGTCGAAACCGAGCAGATAAGGGCTGTTTAGCGTAGACATACGCGGCATCCGGCAAAGTCCTCGTCACCAAGCGACCTTGAACTGGGCCCTTTCGGCGCCCGCTCCGTGGTCCGGCGACATTCCCGTCCGCCGGTCGAGACTGGATATGGGGTTGCCGGATTGGCGGTTCAAGCCGCCCTAGCCGATCCGGGCGCCGCTGTCCCGGTCGAAGAAATGCAGGGATTTCAGGCCCGTATGCGCCGTCAGGCGATGCCCGGGCGCGAAATCCGCGTATCCGGGGGCGCGCACCGTGATCTCGTGGCCGGCTCCGGTGCGGCCATGCACCAGCGATTCCGCGCCGATCGGCTCGACCCCGGTCACCGCTAAGACGACCGGCACGGTGTCGGAAACGCCCCCCTCGGCGTCCTCACCGATGATGAGGTCTTCGGGCCGGATGCCGATGATCACCGGGCCGCCGGCGCCCTTGGGCGGCGGGATCCGGTGCCCCGTCCCGTCGAGATCAAGGCCCGTTCCGTCCGGCTCGGCCGGGATCAGGTTCATCGGCGGCGAGCCGATGAAGCCGGCGACGAAGGTGGTGGCCGGCTTCTCGTAGACCGCCATCGCCGTGCCGATCTGCTCGATGCGCCCCTCATTCATCACCACCAGCAGGTCGGCGAGCGTCATCGCCTCGAGCTGGTCGTGGGTAACGTAGATCGAGGTGGTTCCCAGGCTGCGCTGCAGCCGCTTCAGCTCGATGCGCATCTGCACGCGCAGCTTGGCGTCGAGATTGGACAGCGGCTCGTCGAACAGGAACACCTTCGGCTCGCGCACGATCGCCCGGCCCATGGCGACGCGCTGGCGCTGGCCGCCGGACAGCTGCCGTGGCTTGCGGGCAAGCATCGGCTCGATGGCGAGCAGCCCCGCCGCCGCGCGGACGCGGCGCTCGATCTCCGGCTTGGGCGTGCGCCGGTTGCGCAGGCCGTAGGCCATGTTGTCGTAGACCGACATGTGCGGATAGAGCGCGTAGTTCTGGAACACCATGGCGATGTCGCGTTCGGCCGGCTCGCGGTCGTTGACCGGCTCGCCGCCGATCGCCACCGCCCCCTCGCTTACCGTTTCCAGCCCGGCGATCATCCTGAGCAGTGTCGACTTTCCGCAGCCCGAGGGGCCGACCAGCACGCACAGCGTCCCGTCGGCGATGCGAAGGTCGACGGCCTTCACCGCCTCCACCGCGCCGGGATAGACCTTGCGCACGCCGCTGAGGATCACGTCAGCCATCGAAAGCTCCTACTTTTCCTGCTCGATCAGGCCCTGCACGAACAGCCGCTGCATCAGCACGATCACCACGACCGGCGGCAGCATGGCGAGGATCGCGGTGGCCATGATCAGGTGCCAGAGCGGCTCGGAATCCGGCACCGCGACCATGCGCTGGATGCCCATGACGGCGGTGTAGTAGCCGGTGTCCGTCGTCACCAGCAGCGGCCACAGGTACTGGTTCCAGCCGTAGATGAAGAGGATGACGAACAGCGCCGCGATGTTGGTGCGCGACAGCGGCAGGAGGATGTCGCGGAAGAACTTCATCGGCCCGGCCCCGTCGATGCGGGCGGCCTCGGTCAATTCGTCGGGAATGGTCAGGAACACCTGGCGGAACAGGAACGTCGCCGTGGCGCTGGCGATCAGCGGCAGCGACAGGCCGGCATAGCTGTTGAGCAGCCCGAGGCCCGCCACCACCTCGTAGGTCGGCAGGATGCGCACCTCCACGGGCAGCATCAGCGTCAGGAAGATGATCCAGAAGGCCGTCCGCTTCAGCGGAAACCGGAAATAGACGATGGCGAAGGCCGACAGGAGCGAGATCGCGATCTTGCCGACCGCGATCGACAGCGCCATCACCGTCGAGTTGACCAGCATCAGGCCGATCGGCGGCGTGCCCGCGGCCGCCTCGCCCGTGCTGAGCACCTTCCAGTAGTTCTCAACCAGCTGGTCGCCCGGCCACAGCGGCATAACGCCGGACAGGAAGTCGCCGGCGGCGTGCGTCGAGGCGACGAAGGCGATCCACACCGGCAGCACGATGAAGGCTGCGCCGAGGATCAGCGTCAGGTGGGTTACGAGCGTCAGGAGCGGGCGGCGTTCGACCATGGCTGTCCTCATGCCCCCATCTGATCGGGAGACAGCGGGTGAGCCGGCTTCCTTACGCTCATTCCCGCGAAAGCGGGAATGAGCGGAGAGTGGGGTTGAGGGCGGAGCGTGACCATCGCGTCCTCAGTAGTGCACGCGCCGCTCGACGAAGCGGAACTGGATGACGATCAGCACGATGACGATCGCCATCAGGATGACCGACTGGGCCGCCGAACCGCCGAGGTCGAGGCCGATGAAGCCGTCGCGGTACACCTTGTAGACCAGGATGGTGGTCGCCTGGCCCGGGCCGCCGCCGGTCGTCGCGTGGACGATGCCGAAGGTGTCGAAGAAGGCGTAGACGAGGTTGACGACGGCGAGGAAGAAGGTGGTCGGCGACAACAGCGGCAGCGTCACCGTGAAGAAGCGCTTGACCGGACCGGCGCCGTCGATCGCGGCGGCCTCGATCAGCGAGCGCGGGATCGACTGCAGGCCGGCGAGGAAGAACACGAAATTGTAGGAGATCTGCTTCCAGGCCGCGGCGATGATGATGAGGATCATCGCCTGGTCACCGTCGAGCACGTGGTTCCACGACAGGCCGAGGCCGCGCAACGCATAGGCGACGATGCCGATCGTGGGATTGAACATCAGCCACCACAGCACGCCGGCGAGCACGGGGGCGACGGCGTAGGGCCAGATCATCAGCGTCTTGTAGGCGGTCGCCCCGCGCAGCACCCGGTTCGCGGCGACCGCGAACAGGAGCGCGAACCCCATCGACAGGATGGCGGTGGCAGCGCTGAACACGACGGTGACGTGCACGGAGGCGAGGTAGCCCGGGTCCTCGAACAGACGGACGAAATTGTCGAGGCCGACGAACTTGACCGAAAGCCCGAAGGCATCCTGGCGCAGCACCGACTGGTAGGCCGCCTGGCTCGCCGGCCACAGGAAGAAGACCGCGGTGATCGCAAGCTGCGGGGCGAGCAGGGCCGCCGGCAGCCAGACGCCTGAAAAGCTGACGCGTTTTTCGTTCATCGCGGAAACAGGTGCATGGCAAGGACACGGTGCGGCGGGCCGCCGATGGCCGCCCGCCGCTTTTGGGGTTGCTTTTAGGAGTTCTGGTCCTGGAACGCGCGCAGCAGCTTGTTGCCGCGCTCCACGGCCGCGTCAAGCGCCTCCTCGGCGCTCTTCTTGCCGGCCCAGACCTCTTCCAGTTCCTCGTTGATGACGTCGCGGATCTGGACGAAGTTGCCCAGGCGCAGGCCGCGCGAGGTCTCGGTCGGCGGATTGAGGTTCATCTGCAGAACCGAGATGTCGGCGCCGGGGTTCTTGTCGTAGTAGCCCTGCGCCTTCGTCAGCTCGTAGGCGGCGGTGGTGATCGGCAGATAGCCGGTCTCCTGGTGCCACCAGGCCTGCACCTCCGGCGAGGACAGGTAGGTGAAGAACTTCGCCGCACCCTTGTAGGTCTCGTCGGAATGGCCGGTCAGGGGCCACAGCGTCGCGCCACCGATGATCGAGTTCTGCGGCGTGCCGGCCGCGTCGTCGTAGTACGGCAGCATGCCGACGCCGACCTCGAAGTCCTTGGCGTTGGCGCGCACGCCGGCGAGCGAGGCCGAGGAGTTCATGTAGATCGCGCATTCGCCGGAATAGAACTTGGGCGCGGGATCCGAGCGGCGTCCGCCGTAGTCGAAGATCTTCGACGTCTGCCACTCACCCATGTTGGCGACGTGGCGCTTCTGCAGGTCGCCGTTGAATTCGAGCACCGCGTCGGTCCCGCCGAAGCCGTTGGCCTTCGAGGCGAACGGCACGTTGTGCAGCGCCGAGAAGTTCTCCAGCTGCACCCAGGACTGCCAGCCCGTGGTGAAGCCGCAGGAGGCCGCACCCGACTCGATGATCTTCCTGGAGAACGCCTCGATGTCGCCCCAGGTCTTCGGCGGGGTGTTCGGGTCGAGGCCGGCTTTCTCGAATGCCGTCTTGTTGTAGTACAGGATCGGCGTCGAGGAGTTGAACGGCATCGACAGCATGTTGCCGTCGGTGTCGGTGTAGTAGCCGACGACGGCCTGCAGGTAGGCCTTCGGATCGAACGGCTCGCCCGCCTTCTCCATCAGCTCGTAGACCGGATAGACGGCGCCCTTGGCGGCCATCATCGTGCCGGTGCCGACCTCGAACACCTGTACGATCGCCGGGTGCTCCTTGGCGCGGAAGGCGGCGATCGCCGCCGTCATCGTCTCGGTGTAGTTGCCCTTGTAGACGGGCGTGACCTTGTAGTCCGACTGCATGGCGTTGAAGTCGCCGGCGATCTTCTCGACCTTCTGGCCGAGCTCGCCGCCCATGGCGTGCCACCAAACGACTTCGGTGGCAGCGTTCGCCGAGCCGGCTGCGAGCGTCGCGCCGGCAACGGCAAGCCCCGCGAGCGCGGACGTTCCGGCGGTCCGGAATAGGGTCATGGAGAGCCTCCTTATGGATCCGACGCCGGGACCGGCGCCCTGAGGAGGCTGGCGGTATCACCGCCATCTGACAGTCGGATTACGGTTCCATGTCGGCGCCGTGACACCCCCTGGCGGCGCCAGGATCTTTGGCTCGGCCCTGGCTCGGGCCCTGACGCAGCGTGTGACGCGGCGTCGGTTTGCCGGTCAGCCTGCCGCCTGCGCCGGGAAGCGCAACGCCGCCCGCAGCCCGCCCGACGCGGCCGTGCCCAGCGTCAGGTCGCCGCCATAGGCCCGCGCGATCTCGGCGACGATGGCCAGGCCCAGGCCGCTGCCCGAGCGGCCCTGCCCCGGGCCGGAGACGTCGAGCCGCTCCCAGCGCCGCAGCACCGTCTCGCGGTCGGCCTCGGGAATGCCGGGGCCGTCGTCCTCGACGACGATCGCCGTGCCGTCCGCGTCCGGCGCGACGGTGACGGCGATGCGCCCGCGCGCCCACTTCACCGCGTTGTCGGCGAGGTTGCCGAGCGCCTCGTAGAGGTCTTCCGGGTCGACGGCGAGGCGCGTGCCGGGGGAAACCGCGATGTCCCACTGGATACGCTCGCCCGCCGGTGTCCGGGCCAGCGCGCCGGCGACGCGGCGCACCACCGGCTCGACGTCGATCAGCGCCGACGGCCGGTGGCTCAGCCGCGCCACCGCGATCGCCCGCTCGACGTGGCGGCGCATGGTGCCGGCGATCTCCTCGAGTTCGTCGGCGGCCTGCTCGTCGCCGCCCGCGCGCACCCGCTCGGCATGGCTCGACAGGACCGTGAGCGGCGTCTTCAGCCCGTGCGCCAGGTCGGCGGCGCGGGTCCGCGCGCGCTCGATCGTGGCGTCCTGGGCGTCGAGCAGGTCGTTGACCTCGTGGGCCAGCGGCACCACCTCGGCGGGAAAATCCGACGGCAGCCGCGCCATCTCGCCGGAGCGCACCGCGCCGATGGCGCGGCGCACCGTCTCTAGCGGCTTCAGCCCGAACTGGATCTGCGCCCAGGCCGCCGCCAGCAGCACCCCGCCGAGCAGCGCCAGCGACAGCCCGAGTTCGCCGGCGAAGGCGCGGGTGGCGCGCGTCACCTCGGCGCGGTCGACGGCGACCGCGATGCGCAGGTCGCGCAGACCCGCGCCGGGATCGTCCGCGGCGGATTCGTAGGAGACCTGGCGCTCGCGGACGATCAGCGGCGCGTCGCCCGGCCCGGGGCGGACATGGCGGTGCACCGCGCCGTTGCCCAGCGCGTCGGCCGGCAGGTCGAGGGTCTCGTCCCACAGCGAGCGCGAGCGCAGCAGCGTGTCGCCGTTTTCGTCGCGGATTTCCCAGTAGAGGCCGGACAGCGGCGTGGTGAAGCGCGGATCGGCGGGCTGACGGGTCAGCGTGACGGCGCCGTCAGCGCCGATGGCGACGTTGCCGGCGAGCTGGTTCAGGTAGGTCTCCAGCTCGGCGTCGACGCGGCGCGAGACGTGGCGTTCGAACAGCAGCGCCAGCCCGAGTCCGGCGATGACCAGCGCCGCGGTGACCCAGATCGCCGCGCCGGCGAACAGCCTAAGCCGGAGCGAGCGGCCGCTCACCCAGCCGCCTCCGGCACCATGTAGCCGAAGCCGCGCCGCGTCTCGATCAGGTCGACGCCGAGCTTCCGCCGCACGCGCCCGACCAGCACCTCGATGGCGTTGGAGTCGCGCTCGAAGTCCTGGGCGTAGAGATGCTCCGTCAGCTCCAGTTGCGAGACCACGCGGCCGGCGTGGTGCATGAGATAGGACAACAGCCGGTATTCCTGCGGCGACAGCGCCAGGGGCACACCGTTCACGCTGACCTTCATCTGCCGCGTGTCGAGGCTGACCGGTCCGTTGGTGAGGATCGGGCTCGCCTGCCCCGCCGAGCGCCTGAGCACGGCGCGCAGCCGCGCCACCAGTTCCTCCATCCGGAAGGGCTTGGGCAGATAGTCGTCGGCGCCGGCGTCGATGCCCTCGACGCGCTCGTGCCAGCTGCCGCGCGCCGTCAGCACCAGCACGGGGAAGCGCTGGCCGGCCTCGCGCCAGCGCTTCAGCACCGACAGGCCGTCCATGCCGGGCAGCCCGAGATCGAGCACCACGGCGTCGAACGCCTCGGTGTCGGCGCGGAACCAGGCCTCCTCGCCGTCGGCCTCGCGGCTCACCGCGTAGCCGGCGGCGCTCAGCGCGGCGTCGACGTCCCGCGCGATCCGGTCGTCGTCCTCGACCAGCAGGATGCGCATCAGTCGTCCCGGTCCGGCAGGATCCTGGCCGTGGCCGCGTCGACATAGATCTCGTGCAGCCGGCCGGTGCCGTCGATCACCTTGAACTCGTAGAGCCAGCGGCCGTCCTCGCGATCGAACTCGATCTCGAGGATTTCTCCGGGCAACTGGCCGGCGACGGTGGCGATCACCTCGGCAAGCGGCAGCGCCTCGCCGCGCTTGACCGCCGCCCACGCCGCGTCGTGGTCGTCGTCCTCGTGGTCCCTGTCCCGGCCCCGGTCGCTGTCGGCGAACGCGCCGAATGGCATCGCCGGCGCGGCCGCGAGGACCGCGGACAGGAACAGGACTGAAAGGCTGTGTCTGATCATCGCCCGAACCTGCCGTGATCAAGCTGACAAAACGCTGACAAGGCCGATCAGCGGTCGGTCAGCGAGGCTCCGGTATCTCCTGTCGACAACGGCGATGACGCCGCTGGAACCGAAGTCGAAACCACGATTGGAGATAAGCATGAAGCGCACTGTCCTGAAAGCCCTGGCCCTGTCCGCGATCCTCGGCGCCGCCGCCGTGCCGGCCTATGCCAGCGATGACGCGGATTGCGGCAACACCCCGCGCGACCAGTGGATGACCATGGACGCGGCGAAGGCCAAGGGCGTCGAGATGGGCTACGAGGTCCGCAAGGTCGAGGCGGACGATGGCTGCTTCGAGCTCAAGGTCATCGACAAGAACGGCGCCCGGGCCGAGCTCTACATGCACCCGGTCACCGGTGCGGTCGTCCAGCCCAAGGACGACGACTGATGTCCGACGCCACGGCAGTGGGCACCGAGGTCGGCCGCGAAACGCGGCCGGCCGACGTGCGTGTCTGGGACCCTCTGGTCAGGATCTTCCACTGGACGCTCGTCGGCGGCTTCCTCGTCGCCTATGTCAGCGGCGACGAGTGGGACCGGCTGCACATCAATATCGGCTACGGCATCGCCGCGCTGATCGCCGTCCGGCTGGTCTGGGGTGTGGTGGGGACGCGCCACGCCCGCTTCAGCGATTTCGTCTACCGGCCGTCGCGCGTGCTCGCCTATCTGCGCGACACGATGGCGTTCCGCGCCAGGCGCTATATCGGCCACAATCCGGCCGGCGGCGCGATGGTGGTGGCGCTGCTGACCATGATCGCCATTATCTGCGGCACCGGCTACATGATGACGACCAATGCCTACTGGGGCGTCGAGTGGGTCGAGGAAGCGCACGAGATCGCCGTCAACGCGACGCTGGTGCTGATTGTCGCCCATGTCGCCGGCGTGCTGGTTGCCAGCTGGGAGCATGGCGAGAATCTGGTGCGCGCCATGGTGACGGGGCGCAAGCGGGCCGAGTGAGCGGGCCTTTGACGCGGATGAGCGGGCGCACGCGCGCCACCCGGCGCGCGCGCCCCGCCGTCCGCTGCTCTCACGGCTTGTCGACGAACTTGAGGCCGCCGACGGGGCGCACGGCGCTCGCCTGCGGACCCTTCTCGCCCTCGCCGGAATGAACGACCAGTTCGACCGTATCGCCGAGCGACAGCGTATCGAAGCCGTTGCCGACGACGCTGTTGCGATGGAAATAGACCAGCCTGCCGTCGGTCATGGCGATCTGGCCGAAGTCGCGGTCAGGATGAATCTCCTCGATCCGGCCGGCGAGCGGCGCGTCGTGCACCTTCACGTCGGCGTTGGCCTTCTGCTTCCACTTCTTGATCTGCCGCTCCATCGCGTCGAAGGCGTCGCGGATCGCGACATAGATGTCCTCGTGCGCATGCACGTTGCCGGGCTTGTTGTTGACGGTGAGCTCGGTGCCGGGCACCCGCACCTCGATGCGGATCTCGTAGAGGTTGCCCTTGGTGTGGTGCTTGTGCGGCGCCTCGATCTGCACGTGGCAGCTGGTGATGCGGTCGTAGAACTGCTCGAGTCTGCCGACCCGTTCGCGCACGCGCTTCTCGACGAACTCCGAAGGATCCATGTTGCGGAAAGCGATTTCGACGGGAGTTTCCATTGCGACGCCTCACTTCGATTCGTTGAATCACCGGACTATCGTCGCAGCGGCCGTTTCGCCGCTGCAATGACCTAGATTAAGCACGGACTGCGGCGGCGCAAAGGTGGTGCGACATTCCGCGTTTGCCCGGCCGCCGCGCGGGTTGCTATCCTTGGCCGCAGGCGGTTGCCGCCCCGCCGGGAGCTTTGTGGGTAGTTTTGTGGGGAGTTCGGGGAAACCCATGACGCAGATCCTGCCCTCAGCCGATGCGCTGGTCCGGCTCGTCCCGGACGGGGCCAAGATCGCCGTTTTCAAGGACAGCGGCATCCCCATGGAGATCGCCCGCGCGCTCGTTCGCCGCCGCGCCCGCGGCCTGCATCTCGTCACCGTGCCGACGTCGGGCGAGTTCGCCGACATGCTGATCGGCGCCGGCTGCGTCTCGGTGATCGAGACGGCCGGGGTGTCGCTCGGCGAGTTCGGCCCGGCGCACGCGTTCGTCCGCGCGGTGAAGTCCGGCGCGATCGAAATCCGCGATTCCACCTGTCCCGCCGTCTATACCGGCCTGCAGGCGGCCGAGAAGGGCATTCCGTTCATGCCGATCCGCGGCCTGATCGGCTCCGACCTGCTGGGCGTCCGGCCCGACTACAAGGTGATCGGCAATCCCTTCGCCGACGACGACCCGATCGTGGCGATCCCCGCCATCCGGCCGGACGTGGCGGTGATGCACGTGCCGCGCGCCGACCGCTTCGGTAATCTGTGGATCTCCCGCGCCCACGAGCTGAAGATCCTGGCGCATGCCTCCGTCCTGACGCTGGCAACCGCCGAGGAGGTCGTGGACGACAACCTCGCCCTGGACGAGACTCGTGCGCCCGCGCTCATCCCCGGCCATTTGGTCGCCGCCCTGGCGCCGGCGCCCAACGGCGCCTGGCCGATGGACCTGCCAGGCCGTTACGCCGCCGACACCGGCCACCGGCGCGCCTATGCCGACCGCACCCGCACTCCCGAGGGCATGGCCGCCTACCTGCGCGAGGTCGTGTTCGGCGAAACCGTGGCGGCCGGATAGCCGTGGCGGCGCACCCGGGCGATATCCTGATCGAGGAGATCATGATCGCGGCGATCGCCCGCAGGCTCGAGGGCTGCGGCCACATCGCCGTCGGCGTGTTGTCGCCGATTCCCGGCTCGGCGGCGCTCCTGACCCGCGCGAGAACCGGCGCCCGCGTCTCGATCATCGGTTCCACCCACCCCGATTTCCGCACCGACGGCGGCGTCGACCTGTTCGACAGCGCCGGCCAGGGCCGGATCGATGCGTTTTTTCTCAGCGGCGGCCAGATCGACGGGCAGGCCAACGTCAACCTGACCGGCATCGGCGCCTATCCCGAGCTCGACGTGCGCTGGTCCGGCGCCTTCGGCTCGGCCTATCTCTATTTCATGGTGCCGCGCGTCATCCTGTTCCGCGCCGAGCACAGCCGCCGGGTGTTCGTGCCGAAGGTCGATTTCATTAGCGCGCCGGGGATCAGCGCCGCCAACGTGCACCGTCCCGGCGGCCCCCATGCGCTGGTGACGAACCTGTGCGTCATGCGCTTCGACCGCGCAGCGGGCCGATTCACGCTGGAAAGCGTCCATCCCGGCCATACGCTGGAAGAGGTCCGCGACAATACCGGCTTCGATTTCGACGTGGCCGCCGACCTGGCGCAAACCCCGCTGCCCGACAGGGAAACGCCGGCGCTTATCCGCGGCGCCGTCGCCCGCGACGTCGCCGGGCCCTATCCCGAGTTCGCCCGCGCCGTGCTCGGCCACGCCGGCTGAGGCGCGTCACCCATGACGGGGCGCGTTACCGGATCTCGGGGAAGGAAGAGGAAAAGGCGCGGCGGAAGGGGGGCATCCAACAATCTGAGGGGTTGGATGGTGGAGCCAGGGGGAGTCGAACCCCCGACCTCTTGAATGCCATTCAAGCGCTCTCCCAACTGAGCTATGGCCCCAAAGGGTTCGCGCCGCGCCGAGGTCGTTTAAGACAATCCCCCCGTGAACGCAATAGCCGCGCGCCGTCGCGGCGAATTTACCGCTCGCCATAGCGGAACAGGGACACGCCGTGGGCCTTCAGCCAGGCCTCCGCCTTCGGCGTTTCCGGCGCGATCCGTTCCAGCGTGCGCCAGAATCGCGGCGAATGGTTCATCTCGACGAGATGGGTGACCTCGTGAGCGGCCAAATAGTCGAGCACAAGCGGCGGCGCAAGGATCAGCCGCCAGGAAAACGACAGGGTTCCGTTGGCCGAACACGAGCCCCAGCGCGAGCTCTGGTCGCGGATCGCGATGCGCTTGGGCGTCACCCGCAGCCGCGCCGCATAGGCGAATACGGCCGGCTCCAGGTCGGCGCGCGCCTCCTTCTTCAGCCAGTCGGTGACGCGGCGCGGGAAATGCTCGATCGCGCCCGGCACCCGAATCGCCGTCAGCCCCGTCTCCTCGTCGCGGCCCTGCGCCTGCACGATGCCGCGCAAGGATCCGGTATGGCGCAGGATGTGCGGTTTTCCCCGGACGGGGATTTCCGCTCCGGTCTCGAAGGGAACGAGGCCGGGCACGCGTTTCAGCCGCTCGCGCAGCCAATCCGTCTGGGACCGGGCGAATTCGAGGCCTCTTTGCAGGCTTCCGCGCGGCGGAATCACCAGAAGCGGCTGGCCGGTGGCGTGCGACAGCCTCAGCGTGTAGCGCCGCGCACGGGTCGACCGGCGAACCGCGATGCGGACCGCCTGCCCGTCGATGACGACTTCGAAACTGTCTGCGGGATCGATGATACGAGGACGATGAGGCATGACCGACCGACGCCGATGACCACCCATTCCATATAACGTCCGGGCCGGCGGAAGTCCCGATCAAAACGAAGCCGCCTGTTCGCCGATTACGGCCGCCCGGGTTCCCGCCGTGAAAACAGGGGGTTCCGGCCGCGTATTGAAAGGATTTGTTAAGAAATGTGGCGGCCGCGCCCGCCCCTGGCCGGTCCCCTGATTCGCCCGCGGGCCGCCCCTGATTCGCGGCGGCAAATCGCCGGATCGGCGGCTGAAGGCGACAAGGCCGGCGCACCCGTCAGGGTTGCCGGCCTCCGGTCGTAAACACCGGGTTGTCGGACGTGGCGTTCGCTCAGGCCATCGCGCCGGCGGCGTCGGGGGCCGGCCGGGACCGCTTGCCCTTCTTGGCCGCGCCGCTGCGTTCGGCCATGAACCGGTCGAATTCCTCGCGGTCGCGCGCCTTGCGCAGGTCGCGCATGAATTCCTGAAAGTCCACGGCTTCCTGCTCGATGCGCTGGCGTTCGGTCTCGAGCCGGTCCAGTTCGGCGCGACGATAGTCCTCGAAGGCCTCGTTGCCGGTCGAGCCGCGGACCTTCATGCGGTGCTGGCTTTCGTCCCACCAGGCGATCATCCGGTCGCCCCAGATGATCCAGGCGAGCATGGCCAGCCCCAAGGGCCACCATACGATGAAACCGATGACCATCAGCGCGATGGTGAGCGGCGACCAGGCCGGTCGGATCGGAAAGTTTTTCAAAGGACCCTCCAGAAGCGTTGGACTCCAATATTCCGAGTGCCTTTTCGACGTGGGAAGGTCGGCGGTCCGATTCAAGATCGGACCGCCTGGAAAACGGATAAGCAATTGAAGTTATTCGGCTTGATTCGACCGGCTCCGGCGGTGTGGTCCGCTATTGGGCGGTCCGGGCCTTGCCGTTTCCGTTGCCGTTGCCGCGGGATTTCGCCGTCGCGATCTTCTTCGGCGCCGGTGCCCGCTTGACGACGATGCCGTTGTTGGAGCGGATGAAGTCGGCGATCCGCGGCGCGATCTCGGCGCGGAACCGCGATCCGTTGAAGACGCCGTAGTGGCCGACCTTGGGCTGCATGTAGTGAACGCGCTTCTCGTCGGGAATCGACGGGCACAGCCGGTGCGCGGCCTCGGTCTGGCCGAGGCCGGATATGTCGTCCTTCTCGCCCTCGACCGTCATCAGCGCGGTGTTCCGGATCGCGGTGGTGTCGACCGGATTGCCGCGATGCTCCATCTCGCCCTTCGGCAGCGAGTGCTCGATGAATACGGTTTCCACGGTCTGCAGGTAGAATTCCGCGGTCAAATCCATCACCGCCAGATATTCGTCGTAGAAATCGCGGTGTTTTTCCGCCGAATCGCCGTCGCCCTCGATCAGGTGGGTGAACAGCTCGTGATGGGCGGCGACGTGGCGGTCTAGGTTCATGCTCATGAATCCGCCGAGCTGCAGGAAGCCCGGATAGACGTCGCGCATCACGCCGGGATGCGGAAACGGCACCTTCATGACGACGTTGCGCCGGAACCATTCGAGGTCGCGCTCCTCGGCGAGCCGGTTGACCGCGGTCGGATTGACCCGCGTGTCGATCGGTCCGCCCATCAGCGTCATGGTCAGCGGCGCGTAGGGGTCGTTGCGCGTTTCCATCAGCGCCACCGCCGCCAGCACCGGCACCGACGGCTGGCACACGGCCATCACATGGGTGTCGCCGCCAAGCACGTGCAGCATGTTCTGGACGTAGTCGATGTAGTCGTCGAGATCGAAGGTGCCCTGGGCCATCGGCACCATGCGCGCGTCGATCCAGTCGGTGATGTAGACGTCGTGGTCGGGCAGCATCGCCTCGACCGTGCCGCGCAACAGCGTCGCGTAGTGGCCGGACATCGGCGCGACCATCAAAAGCTTCGGCCCGGCGTCCTTGCCGCTTGGCATCGCCTTGGTGAAGCGGACCAGCCGGCAAAACGGCCGTTCCCAGACGATATCCTCGCGTACGGGCACGCGCATGCCGCCCATCAGCGTCGTTTCGATGCCGAATTCGGGCTTGCCGTACCGGCGGGTGACGCGCTCGAACATCTCCATCATGGCGGCGACGCCGCGACCCATGCTGGTATGGGTCAGGGGATTGAGCGGATTCTTGTAGTAGAGCCGGGTGGCGTCCGCTACAGCGCGTGCCGGCGACAGCGCGGCGTGCGTCATTTCATACCATTGGTAATACGACATACCTGTTCGGATCTCCCGATCATAGATCCGCGTTTCGCCCCGTTTCGCACCCGCATTATTTTGATGCCATTTCTTAGGTGCAGTGCGAAACGCTAGACCTTGAAGGTACGAATAGCAAGTATGCCATTGGTGGTGTTTACGATCGGTTAACCCTAACGAGGCGTTAACGTCGCCCGAGCCTGGTCCGGGTGGACGCCCCGCGCGACCGGTCTGCGCCGGCCCGTCCTCACTCGCCGAGCTGCAGGATCGACCCCGCGCGTCTGGCCGCATCGAACAGCCGCAGGAACGCGAAGAAACCGAGCCCGAAATAGAGCAGATTGAGCGCCAGCGCCTTGACCATCATCCCGGCGTGAAAGGTCTGGTCGATCATCAGCGCGCGCATGCCCTCGAACACGTAGGTCGGCGCGAGCGCCAGCGAAATCCATTGCAGCCAGTCCGGCAGCACGCTCACCGGATAGTAGACGGCGGTGAGCGGCAGGAGCAGGAAGGTCGCCGACCAGGCCAGCCCCTCCGCGCCGAGGCCGTAGCGCAGGATCAGGCCCGACACCGCGAGCCCGATGGCCCAGCTCGTCAGGAACAGGTTGACGAAGAACGCCACCAGGGCGAACCCGAGCCCCCAGAGATTGAAGCCGAAGAAGGCGATCGCCATGATCGACACCGGGATCAGGCCGATCGCGAGCCGGATCACGCTCATGGTCATCAGCGCGGCGGCGAACTCGGACGGCCTCAGCGGCGTCACCATCAGATGGCCCATGTTGCGCGACCACATCTCCTCCATGAATGAGATGGAGAAGCCGAGCTGGCTGCGGAACAGGATGTCCCAGAGCAGGATGGCGCCGATGAAGGTGCCGCCGATCTGGGCGAAATAGCCCGACTTGTCCGACAGGTAGAGCTGCAGGAAGCCCCACATCAGCATCTGCACGGTCGGCCAGTAGACGAGGTCGACGACCCGCGGCCACGAGCCCTTCAGTAGGTAGAGGTAGCGCAACACCATGGCGCCGGTGCGCGCCGGCGAGACGGCGCGGTAGGGCGGGGCGGCGAAGTCCTGGCGGGTGGACGCGTCCATGTCTGTCTCTACCGTTTGCCGTGCCCGTGGAGCGACCTAGTCAATGTGCTGCCCGATCATTGTGCCGCCAGCCCGGTGCCGCGGGCGACGTCGAGGAACACGTCCTCCAGCGTCGCGCGGCCGTAGCGGGCGACCAACTCGTCGGGTGCGCCGTCGTCGACGATGCGGCCGGCCTTCATCATCAGCACCCGATCGCACATGCGCTCGACCTCCGGCATGTTGTGCGAGGCCAGCAGGATGGTGGCGCCGCGGCGCTTGCGGTAGCCCTCCAGATGGCCGCGCACCCAGTCGGCGGTATCGGGATCGAGCGAGGCCGTCGGCTCGTCGAGGAGCAGAAGTTCAGGCTGGTTTATCAGTGCCTTGGCGAGGCTCACCCGCGTCTTCTGGCCCGCCGACAGGCGTCCGCACGGCCGGTCCAGCAGGTGCGAAAGATCGAGGTCCTCGGCGAGCGCGGCGATCCGCTCGCGCAGGCGGTCGAGCCCGTAGAGCCGGCCGAACACGGTCAGGTTCTGGCGCACCGACAGCCGCATCGGCATGTCGACATAGGGGCTCTGGAAGTTGATGCGGTGCAACACCCGGTGGCGCGCGCGCAGCATGTCGACGCCGAGCACCCGCACCGTGCCGGAGGTCGGCAGCACCAGGCCCATCAGCATGGCGATGGTGGTGGTCTTGCCGGCGCCGTTGCCGCCGAGCAGGCCGGTCACCGAGCCCGGCGCGATGGTCAGCGAGATGCCGTCGACGGCGGTGACCTCGCCATAGCGTTTGGTGAGCCGGTCGACCGCGATCGCGGCGTCCCCGGCACCTGCCGGCGCGGGCCCGCGTATCCCGCTCGTCCCGGTCGATCTGGTGTCCATGGCGGGTGTCCGGTCGATGTCGTTGCGGCCGCGCACGCGTTTCGCACGTCGATTCGCGGACGCGCCTTGGCCTATATAGTGGGAGGAAGGCGGTTTTCCGAGTCGCCGGCCCGCCCCGTGCGGCGGCCCGGGACAGGATCGCCGGTCGAGGACAGCGAGCGAGGGCCGATCCCTTGGACGACATCACCATTGGGGCGACGCGGCTGCGCCTGCACACGCTGACCAGGCTGCGCTGGATCGCGGTGTTCGGCCAGTCGGTCGCCGTGCTCGTCGTCTACATCCTGTTCGGCTACGACCTGCCGCTCGGCTTCTGCTTCGCGCTGATCGCGTTTTCGGCGTGGCTGAACATCTTCCTGCGCATCCGCTATCCTGCCTCGCGCGAGCTGACCGCGCGGCTGGCCACCGTGCTGCTGGGCTACGACATCGTCCAGCTCGCCGTCCTGCTGGCGCTCACCGGCGGGCTCGCCAATCCGTTCTCGATCCTTCTGCTGGTGCCGGTCGTGGTCTCCGCCAGCACCCTGCCGCCGGTGAACACGGTCCTGCTCGGCGGCGTCGCGCTTACCGCCGCCAGCGTCATTGGCGCGGTGCACCTGCCGCTGCCCTGGCTTGGCGGTGACGCGCCGGACCTGCCGGTGCTCTACATCTCGGGGATCTGGGTGGCGCTGGCGCTCGCCATTGGCTTCACCGGCGTCTACGCCTTCCGCGTCGCCCGCGAGGCCCGGCAGATGTCGGACGCGCTGGCCGCCGCCGAGCTGGTGCTGGCCCGCGAGCAGCATCTCTCCGCCCTCGACGGCCTCGCCGCCGCCGCCGCGCACGAGCTCGGCACGCCGCTGGCCACCATCGCGCTGGTCTCCCGCGAGTTGGAACGCGATCTGCCGCGCGAGGGGCCGCATGCCGAGGACGTCCGGCTGCTGCGCAGCCAAGTCGAGCGCTGCCGCGGCATCCTCGAGCGTATCGGCTCGCTCGGCGAGGAGCCCGGCGGCCATCTCGACCGGCTGCCGCTGTCGAGCCTGATCGAGGAAATCGCCGCCCCGCACCGCGAGTTCGGCATCGACATCCGCATCCAGCTGGACGGCGCGGCCCCGGAGCCGGTCGGCCGCCGCGACCCCGGAATCCTCTACGGCCTGGGCAATCTCGCCGAGAACGCCGTCGATTTCGCCGCCTCGACGGTCGACATCCGCGCCGGCTGGACCGCCGACCGCGTGACCATCGAGATCGCCGACGACGGGCCGGGTTTCCCGGCCGAGGTTTTGGCGAAGATCGGCGAGCCCTATATATCGACCCGCGGCCGGCGGCGTCGCAGCATCGAGGAATCCGGCCTCGGCCTCGGCCTGTTCATCGCCAAGACGCTGCTCGAACGCTCGGGCGCGGAGCTGCTGTTCGCCAACCGCGTGCCGTTGGGCCGTGGCGCCTTCGTCAGCGCGTCCTGGCCGCGCGGCCGCTTCGAGGTCGCCGGGTCTGCCGGTTCCGTGGGGCCCGCCGGCACCGCGGGATTTGACCTCGGCGGCGCGGGCGATAATAAGGTGACAGGTAATCAGGCCGCTGCGGCGGCGAAAGAGACGATGGCAAGCAGGACATGACCGAATCCGCCGACGACGCGGTGCTCGCGCTACCCGACCGCACGTTGCTGATCCTCGACGACGACCGCCCGTTCCTGACGCGCCTGGCCCGCGCGATGGAGCGGCGCGGCTTCGAGGTGACCGAGGCCGACACCGTCGCCGCCGGCCTCGTGGCGGTCGACAAGACGCCGCCGGCTTTCGCCGTGGTCGACATGCGGCTGGAGGACGGCAACGGCATCGACGTGATCCGCCGCCTCAAGGAAAAGCGCCCCGAAGCGCGCGCCATCATCCTCACCGGCTACGGCAACATCGCCACCGCCGTCACCGCGGTGAAGCTGGGCGCCGTCGACTATCTGGCCAAGCCCGCCGACGCCGACGAGGTGTTCGCCGCGCTGATGGCCGAAAGCGACGACAAGGCGCTGCCGCCGGAAAACCCGATGTCGGCCGACCGGGTGCGCTGGGAGCACATCCAGCGCGTCTACGAGCTGTGCGACCGCAACGTCTCGGAGACCGCCCGGCGGCTCAACATGCACCGCCGCACGCTGCAGCGGATCCTGGCCAAGCGCGCCCCGCGCTGACCCCGCGCCCCGCACTGGCACCGCGCCTAGCAACGGCACCGGGCGTCGCTGATGACTGCGCCCGGTCATTTTTTCCGGGAGCCCCGGGCCATCGCGCGCCAAATCCGGTAAAGGGTGCCCCGGAGCCTTAGCGCTAATCCCGGAGGATCCCCGAGAACCGATGCCCCACACGACCAAAGCCATCGCGATCTATGTCGACGCCGACGCCTGTCCGGTGAAGGACGAGATCTACAAGGTCGCCGGGCGGCACGGGCTCAAGGTCTATGTCGTCGCCAACGCCTACATGATGGTGCCGCGCGATCCGCTGGTCGAGCGAGTCATGGTCGCCGCCGGTCCCGATGTGGCCGACGACTGGATCGCCGAACGGGCATCGCGTGGAGACATCGTCGTTACCGCCGACGTGCCGCTGGCCGACCGCTGCGTGAAGGCCGGCGCCGCCGTCCTGTCGCCGAAAGGCAGGGCCTTCACCGAGGATTCGATCGGCATGGCGCTGGCGACGCGCAACCTGATGAGCGACCTGCGCTCCGCCGGCGCGACCACCAGCGGCCCGCCGCCCTTCGCCCAAAGGGACCGCTCCGCCTTCCTGTCGGCGCTGAACCAGGCGGTGGTCCGGCTGCAGCGGGACGGCTTCGCAACCGGCTGACGGACCGCACCGGTTCTTGGTCACGGCCGCGCCTCCGAACGGCCTCGTGTCCGGATCTGATCGGCGATCCATGCGGCGGTTGCGACACGGGCTGCGGGTCCGCGCGATCGATTTCGCCGGGCCGCGACTTGCTCTAAGCTGGCCGCTTTCCGGTCCTTCGTCAGAACAGGGGGCGCGCATGCTGTCCTTCGCCAAGATCGAGGCCCGCGCCGCACGGCGCAAGGGCGGGCCCGAGGCGCTCGAAAGTCTCCTTTCTGCGCCGTTGTCGAATAAACAGCTCGCCGCCATTCCCGACGACCGCGTGCTCGCGGAGATGACCAGGCGCATCTTCTCCGCAGGCTTCGTCTGGAGCGTCATCGAGAACAAATGGGACGGCTTCGAGGAGGCCTTCCTCGGCTTCGAGCCCAAGCGCCTGCTGTTCCAGCCCGACGAATACTGGCACGACCTCACCGGCGACACCCGCATCGTGCGCAACGGCCAGAAGATCATGGCGGTGCGCGACAACGCGCGGTTCGTCGCCGATATCGCCGCCGAGCACGGCAGCTTCGGCCGGTTCCTCAGCCAGTGGCCCGCGGATGACGAGATCGGCCTGCTGGACCTGCTGGCCAAGCGCGGCAAGCGCCTGGGCGGCCACACCGGCCAGTACCTGATCCGCTTCCTCGGCAAGGACGGTTTCGTCACCTCCAGGGACGTCGTCGCCTGCCTGCGCGACGCCGGCCTCGACATCGCCGAGGCCGCGACCTCGAAGAAGGACCTGCGCAAGATCCAGGACCAGTTCAATGCCTGGGCCGAGGAAAGCGGCCGTCCGCTTCTCCAGATCTCGCGCATCTGCGCCATGTCGATCGGCGAGAACCACGACGCCGACACGCTTCGCGGCCGCATGCGCGGCGACGACTAGCGCCGTTCCGCGTCAGGCGGTCCCCGCAGCCACGCCCGCGTCCAGCGTCCACAGGTCTAGCGGGTGGGCGAGCCCGCGCACCATCTGGGCCGGGCGCTTCTCGAAGCCGGCGATGTCGTCTCCGCCACAGCGCGCCTCGTCATGGACGCGGGCCAGCAGGTCGTCGCTGACCACGAGCGGAACGCCGAAGGAGCGGGTCATGCCTTCGAGCCGGCTCGCCACGTTGACGGTAGAGCCGATCACCGCGAACTCGAGCCGGGTGGTGCCGATGTCGCCGAGGACCGCGACGCCGTAGTGCAGGCCGACGCTGATGACGATCTGCGGCTCGCCGCGCCCGGCGCGGGCGCGGTTCCACTCGGCCCCGGCGCGCAGCATGGCACGGGCGCAGCGCAGGGCGTTGCTGGCGTCGCTCCCGCCGGCGATGGGCGTGCCGAAGGTCGCCATCAGCCCGTCGCCCAGATACTTGTCGAGCGTTCCCTCGTGGCGGAAGACCTCGGTTTCCATGAACCCGTGGAAATCGCGTAGGGTTCGGATGATGTCGACCGGATCGCGCCCCTCGGCGAAGCTGGTGAAGCCGACGATATCGACGAACAGCACGGCGATCTTCTGGGAACGCACCTGCTTCAGCGACTGGTCGTTGCGGGCCAGGTCCTCGACCACGTTCGGCGAGAAATAGCGGGCCAGGTTTGCGCGTTCGCGCTCGACGGCAACGTGATGCAGCACCAGGTGGTTGGCCCGGCGCACGCCGAGCGCAAGGACCGAGGCGACGATCAGGAAGACGACCACCTCCTGAATGCGGTTGGAAATCTCCATTGCGTTGGGGTCGAGACGACGGATCAGTTCCGGAAATCCGGCGAAGGCCTGGGCCGCCGCGGTACTGAGCTCCGGAAACCGGACTGGCTGCAGCAGCATGATGACCAGGGCCGTCATCCACACGCCGGTGGTCCAGGTGCCCATGGCGACGATGGTGCGCCAGGAATAGCTGATCGTGCCGCCGGCGAGCAGCACGAAGAAATAGATGAAGCCGTCGAAGCGGTACTGCATCGCCAGTGGGCGCGTCTCGTCGCTGAACGGGTTGGGAACCAGCAGCATGAAGGTCAACAGCGACAGGTCGCAGAACATCAGGAACAGTTCGGCGGGCGAGCGGCCGGCGCGACCGAGCCGCAGCTGCGCCCAGCCGATAAGCGCGAAGCCCAAGAGCAGCGCTTCGTAGTAGATCTGGTCCCAGCCCCAGTTGAGCACGGCGGTCAGGGCGCCGACGGCGGCGAGCGCGATCCAGCGTGTCTTGACCGCGAGGACGAGGCCCTCGCGCTTGTTGCGCTCCAGCGCCTCGCGCACATAGCGGTCGGCCTCCGGGCTCCGGCTCGCGTCCTCCGTCTGCCGGAAGTGCCGGATGAGCGAGCCGAAGGTCGGATCGGGTATGTCGGTCATGTGATCGGGTCCGAGTCTGGGCCGGCCGGTCGGGCGGGCACGCCCCGATCATAGCCGCATGACAGGGCACGCATAACCGGAGCCGACACGGGATCGGCGGCGGTCGCCGCGAAAGCGGAGAGCGTAGGCGCCTTCCGCTTGCTCCCTTCACGTCATTGCCGGTGGGCCTTCAGCCCCCGGACGTGATCCGGGGGTGGTCCCGGCCATCTCGGGCGTGTGGCACGCGATGCCCGGGTCAAGCCCGGGCATGACGTAGAGAACGGAGAGGGTCTTGCGATGCGGGACGCAGGCCTTGGTCTTCGGCAGGGGCCCTTGGCTCCCTAGGCTCCGAGCCCCAGGCTCCCTCGGCTCCGGGGCAGGCCCGGAGCACGCGGCCGGTGTTCGGCGATCGGCCGTGCCCCCCGACCAGCCGCGTGTCCCGGACGTGATCCGGGACCCATCCGGCCCACCCGCACGGCATTGCGACCGATATTGCATCGGGGCCGGCCAACGCCATCCGCGTATCGTCTCTACGTCATTGCCGGGCCTGACCCGGCAATCCATGACCACCGACGCCCGCGTTCTGGTACCAACGCCGATGGCCATGGATGCCCGGAACAAGTCCGGGCATGACAGAAGGGAACAATTGGCAACCGCCCAATGGGCCCTGGATCAAGTCCAGGGCACGCCTCTGTTCATGGGGCACGGCCGACGCGACAAACACAAGCTGCGTGTCCCGGACGTGATCCGGGACCCATCCGGCCCACCCGCGCGGCATTGCGACCGATATTGCATCGGGGCCGGCCAACGCCATCCGCGTATCGTCTCTACGTCATTGCCGGGCCTGACCCGGCAATCCATGACCACCGACGCCCGCGTTCTGGTACCAACGCCGATGGCCATGGATGCCCGGAACAAGTCCGGGCATGACAGAAGGGAACAATTGGCAACCGCCCAATGGGCCCTGGATCAAGTCCAGGGCACGCCTCTGTTCATGGGGCACGGTCGACGCGACAAACACAAGCTGCGTGTCCCGGACGTGATCCGGGACCCATCCGGCCCATCCGCGCGGCATTGTCGCTAATGTCGAAAGCAGGGCCGGCGCACGGAGCGATGAGCGTCGCGGAAGGCCTTATGGCGTCTTCCGCTTCGCGCTAGTCTTCGCCATCCGGCCCACGCCGAACCCGGAGCGGAAGACCATGGCCCTGCCGCCGATCCTGCGCAACAAGCACCCCGCCGCGCCGTCCGTATTCGAGCCGGGCGCACTGTTGCGGGAGGCGCGGCGGCAGAAACGGCTGGCGTCGGTGGACGTGCCCCCGGTCTGCATCCTCGACCCCGACGGCGATATCGTCGACCTGCTCGCCGAGACCGGGCAGGCGACGGCATTTGATGATTGGCCCTGCTATCACTCGCGGCTCGCGCTGTTTCCGCTCGCCGGGCGCACCGCCGGCATCGTCGGGCGGGCGGTCGGCGCCTCCTACGCGGTTCTCGTGGCCGAGCAACTTTTCGCCAGCGGTTGCCGGTTGCTGCTCAGCGTGACCTCGGCCGGCCAGATCGTCCCCGCCGGGCCGACGCCGTATTTCGTCATCATCGACCGGGCGCTGCGCGACGAGGGAACGAGCTATCACTATGCCGCGCCGGCCGAGTTCGCCGACGCCGACCCGGACCTCGTCGAGGCCGCCGCGCGGGCGCTGGGCGGGCGCGGCCTGCCCGCGCCGACCGGCGCGAGCTGGACGACCGACGCGCCGTTCCGCGAGACCGCCGTGGCCGTCGAGGCGGCCCGCGACCGGGGCATTCTCGCCGTCGAGATGGAAGCCGCCGCGCTCTATGCCTTCGCGCGGGCGAAGGGCGCGCGCGTCCTCTGCCTCGCCCATGTCACCAACACCATGGGGCAGGCCGGCGACGATTTCGAGAAAGGCGAGTTCGGCGGCGCCCGCGATGCGCTCGCCGTCCTGGAGGCGATCGCGGCGGCCCTGGCCTGATACCCGCCCGCCTGACGCCCGCCCTATCGGATCGCGCCGATCAGCCTGGCATCGGGAAAGCAGGTGGGGGCGAGGCCGTTCTGGCGTTGCCACAGGCCGATCGCGGTGCGGGTCTTGAAGCCCACCAGGCCATCGGCGCCGCCGACGTCGAAGCCCTTGGCGACGAGCCGCTCCTGCATGGCGCGCACGTCGCCGCGCCGGAAGCCGGCCACGGTGTTCCACGTGCCGGCGATCGGCGGGGCGCCGCTGAGCCGGTCGGAGACGTGGCCGACGAACAGGGCGTAGAGGTCGGACTCGTTGTATTCCTTCAGGACATAGAAGTTCCACGACACGATGAAGGCCGGGCCGAGCCGCCCCGCCGGCATCATCAGGTGGCGCTTGTCGCCGCCGTTGCCGGGTAGTGCGGCGCCGTCGGCGCGGGTGACGCCGGCCTTGGTCCAGTCGGTCAGCGGATAGGGCTGCTCGGGGCCCTCGACGGCGCAGTTGACCGTGTCCGGCACCCGCGCCTCGTGGCCCCAGTGCCGGCCGCTCTGCCAGCCGTGCTGCTTCAGGTAGTTGGCGATGGAGGCAAGCGTGTCCGGCACCGACCGCCAGATGTCGCGTCGGCCGTCACCGTCGAAGTCGACGGCGTAGGAGAGATATTTCGACGGCAGGAACTGCGGCTGGCCGAGCGCGCCGGCGATCGAGCTCTTCATCTCGGCAAGCGGGATGTGATCGCCCTCCAGGATCTTCAGCGCGGCGATCAGCTCGGGATAGAACAGGTCGCGGCGCGTGCCGGCATAGGCCTGGGTGGCCAGCGTGCGGATCGCCGATTTCGGAATCGCGGCGCGGCCGAAGGCGGATTCCCGGCCCCAGATCGCCACCACGATCTCCTTCGGCACGCCGTAGCGCTTTTCGATCGCGGCGAGCACGGAGGCCCATTGCTTCATCTGCGCCCGCCCGATCGAGACCAGCGGCGCGATCTTGTCCTCCGACAGGTAACGGCCGGGCGCCGAGAACTCGGATTGCCAGTTGATCTTCGGCGGCTGGCCGGGCTTGCCGAGATCGGGCAGCTTCCAGTCGGGCGAAAGTCCCGCGGTCGCCGCCGCGAAGGTCGCCTGCGAGACGTCCTGGGCGCGCGCGTCGGGCCACACCCGCGCCGTCAGCCAGTCGCGAAATCCGGCATCCGACTGAGCCGACGCCGGACCCGACCCCGCGACGACCGAGATGACGGTCAAGACGACGGCCATGACGACCTTCGGGCTGGCGCGTCGGACGATCCTGCGGTCGAGATTGGGCATCGTGCTTATCCCCTTCGGCCGGCCGCGCCCTAGCGCCCGCCGGTGACGTCGATGAGCGCCCCGTTCACATAGGACGAGGCGTCGTCGAGGAGCCAGATCACGGTCTCGGCAACCTCCTCCGCCGAGCCCGCCCGGCCCATCGGCACACCGGGAACGAGCCTGCTTATTCGGTTCATATCCCCGGAATCGTTATGGATTTCGGTCTCTATCAGGCCGGGGCGGATGGCGTTGACGCGGATGCCCTCGGGGCCGAGCTCCTTCGACAGGCCGAGCGTCAGCGTGTCGATCGCGCCCTTCGAGGCGGCGTAGTCGGTCATTTCGCCGGCGCCGCCCAGCCGCGCCGCCGCGGACGACATGTTGACCAGCGAGCCGCCGCTGCCGCCGCGCGATGTCGCCATCCGTCGCGCCGCCTCTCGGGCCACCAGGAAGGCACCGAACACGTTGATATCGAACAGCTTTCTGGTGCTCTCCGTGTCCATGTCGACGATCTTCGCGCTGGTGCGGACGATGCCGGCATTGTTGACCACGCCGTCCGGCCGGCCGAACGCCGTCTCGGTTTCGTCGAACATCCGGATGACGTCGGTCTCCTCCGCCACGTTGCCCTTGATCGCGATCGCCTTGCCGCCGGCCGCCTCCACGGCTCGGACCGTCTCGGCGGCGGCGGCGTCGTTGCCGGCATAGTTGACGGCGACCGACCAGCCGCGCGCACCGGCGAGCCGCGCGCACGCAGCGCCGATGCCGCGGCTTCCGCCGGTGATCAGGATGGTCTTGGGCATGGCGTCCTCTCAGCTTGCTTTTCTAAAGGCTGCCTTCGTCGAAGCGGGCGGCCGGGTCGGCGAGGCTGTGCAGCCTGAGGGCCGCCAGCCGGGCGAAGCGAAGCGTCATCGCCTTGCGGGTCGGGCCTGCCAGCCGGTGCTCGGGCGCTTCGTCGAGGATCTCCGCGCCGTAGGAATCCGCCGCGATGAAGCCCGCGTCTTGCGGGAAGATGTCGCGGCCAAGTTCGGGCGGCGCGGCGAAATAGAGCCGGTCGCAATGCCAGCGGTAGTCGGGCCATTTTCCGTCGGCCCTCAGGTCGGCGAGGCTCGACTTGATTTCGACGATCCAGACGTCGCCGGCCTGCGACAGCGCGACGATATCGGCCCGCCGGCCCGAGGCGAGCGGCATCTCGGTGACGATCGAGAAACCGAGCGTGCGCAACAGCCGCCCGGTGCCGCGTTGCACAGAAAGCGCGGTTTCCGACTGGCGGCCGTCGCTCAGCAGGTCCTCTGCGCTCGGTCCGATCATCGCAGCTCTAGGTTTCGTTCAGCGTGCCGAGATAGGCGATGATATCGGAAATCTGGTCGGGCTCGAACACGAACTCGGGCATGTCGACGCCCTGATGGCCGACGACGATGCCTTCCGCGAGGGCTTCCTCGAGGTTCTCCAGCGGCCATTTCTTCGAAAACGTGCGGAAGGGGGGCGCGTCCGGGTTCGGGCTTTCTCCGGTTGTCTCGACGGCATGGCACCGCGCGCAGTTTTCCTCGACCAGTTTGTGACCAGCCTGCGGATCGTCCTCGGCGAGGGCCGCCCCGGTCGTCAGCAGGCCGGCGAGGACCGCGACGGTCGTCAGGTACTTCATCGTTTGTCTCCTTCCGCCGGCAACCGAATCGCGGCGGATCGCATAGGCGAGGTTAGAATGGAGAAGGCAAAAGGCGAAATAGAGGAAGCGGACCGGGGCTCAGGCGTCCTTGCGGGATCCCGTTTCCCAGATCCGTTTCACGATTCGGGGCCGCAAACCGCGCGCACCTTGTCGATCAGCGCTTCGGTGGCCACCTCCAGCGCGTCGAACTGGCTGTAGAGGTCGAAGCCGTTGGCGCGCTGCAGGCTGCGGCCGGTGCCCGACGACAGAAGCCAGACGTCGCCGCGCGTGTTGCTTTCCAGGACGAACAGCTCGCCTGTGTCGGCGTCGCGGACGATATCGTGGCCCAGCAGCGGGATTTCGGGAAAGGCCGAATGCGCCTTTTCGCCGAGCGCGATCACGTCCGCGTCGTAGGCGAGCGTGTAGTGCGAACTTTTCTTGTTGGAGACGACCGGCGCGCCGCCGACCCCGGCGGCACCGGCGAACCCGTCGCGCGATTCCAGCGGCCGGAAGCCGTGGTCGGCCTCGCAGCGCACCGCGAACAGCGTGCGGCCGAATAGCGTGGTGACGCGATAGTGATTCGCCCAACGGCCGGTGTAGACGAATTTCTGCGCGATCATCGGCGAAGTCCGGCCCGGATGCTCCTCCGGATAGGTTTCCGGCGCGGCGAAGCGCACCCGGCCGGTCTTTTTGATGACGATACCGGCCGCCTTTCGCGCGAGATCCGGCTTGACGATGACGTAGGGGCCCCAGTCCTTCGGGTCGAGCCTCGTGTCGGGTGTGATCACCTCCCAGTCCGGAACCGGGATGCCGGCGGCGCGATACCGCGCGTATTGAACGCTTTTCGGCAGGTCTTTGCCCTCGAAGATCGTTCCGTGCTTCACGCGAAAACGCCGGATCTCCATCATCGAGACGACGACCGTGGGCTTCTGTGCGGCTTTTTCGGCCAGCTCGGGGTCGTCGTTCTTGCTCTCGGCGATGAGCACACCTATCTCCGGGGCACGCTCTTCGATCCGCCGCGCGATCTCGTTGAAATCTTCGAGAGCCTGCCGCTCCGGCCAGTGGACGAGGACGAGATTGGGCATAGATTGGAGTGACCCGCGCCGTTTTTCCGATGGTGCGGTGCTAGCCTGATCGGCCCTTACCGGTCAAACGGTCGGTCGAAAAAGGAATGCACCAATGACTGCTCAACCCGTTGATCTCGGCCTGCGCGACTGGATTCTCGACCACGGTCACAGGAACGCCGATCTCGGCGACTTCATCGCAGCGCTCGGCGAAAAGCTCATCGCGACGGGGATTCCAGTCTACCGGATTTCCAGTGGCATTCCGATCCTGCACCCCCTGATCCGCGCCGAAAGCACGCTGTGGGTCGAAGGCGAGGGGGTGTCGATGCGCCAGTTTCCGCAGGCGCTGGCCGAGGACTCGATGTTCACCAACAGCCCTCTGTATGACGTCTATACGCGGGGCGAGACCGTGCGCGTGGCGGTGAGCCCGACGCCGGAGCCAGGCGAATACGGCATCCTGGCCGACCTGCGGGCGGAGGGCGCGACGGACTACATCGCCTTTCCGCTCATCTTTTCGGACGGTTCCTACAAGTCGATGACGCTTGCAACGCGGCACCCGGACGGCTTTTCGGACGGCCATATCGCGCAATTCGACTCGATCCTGAGCCCGGTGGCCATGGTGTTCGAGATCCACGCCCACCGCCGGTCCGCGACGACGCTCCTGAGCACTTATATCGGCCGCCGGACGGCCCCGCGCGTGCTCGCCGGCGAGATCAGACGCGGCGACGGCCAGCAGATCGAAGCGGTGATCTGGTTTTCCGACCTGCGCGGCTTCACCGACCTGTCGGGCCGGTTCGGCCCGCGCGAGCTGGTCGACGTGCTTGATTTCTACTTCGAGGCCATGACCGAGGCGGTCGAGGCGCGCGGCGGTGAGATCCTCAAGTTCATCGGCGACGCGGTGCTGGCGATCTTCACCTACGCCAACGAGCACGAGGCGCGCGAGGCCGCCAACAGCGCGGTGGAGGCCGCCCTTGGCGCGCTTGAGGCGCTGGAGCAGATCAACGAGACCGAGATGTCCTGTTGCGCCGGCGACCTGTCCGTCGGGATCTCGCTGCACGTGGGTGCGGTCTTCTACGGCAATGTTGGCGGCCGTGACCGGCTCGACTTCACCGTGATCGGCGAGGCCGTGAATGTCGGCAGCCGCCTCAACGGGCTGACCCGTGATCTCGGGCATCCGATCCTGGCGAGCGAGGATTTCATCGAATACGCCGACCACGGGTTCGCCGAAGTGGGGACCTACAGCCTCAAGGGCGTGCGCCGGCCGCAGCGCGTGTATCACCCGGCGCCCGCGGCGGCGTTGGCCCCGCCGCCCCTGGAACTGGCTCAAAGCGCGATTTCGAGACCCTGACGGGCGAAGACGGCGCCGGGATGCAGCCGTTTTGCTGCCTCGGCGTAGGCGTCGAGCTGATCGTCCGTCCGGTCGGGATGGTGATGGAAGATCACTGGCATCTGCACGTCCATCCTCACGGCGAGCCGCAGGCCTTCCTGCCAGGTCGAGTGTCCCCAGCCGACATGGGCGCCGTATTCGGAATCGTCGAACATTCCATCATAGATCATCACGTCGGCGCCGCGGACGAAGTCGGCCACGGCCGAATCGTATTCCGCATCGCCATGCTCGTGATCGGTGACGGTTACGAGTGTCTTGCCGCCTGAGCGGAAGCGGAAGCCGACGGCGCCGTTGGGATGGTTGAGCGCGATCGTGTCGACAGCGATGCCGCCCGCGAGCACAAGGCGGTCCGACGCCGTGAACCGTATGCACTCGCAGGCCGCCAGATGATCGAAGGCGACGGGAAAGATCGGCGGCGACATGATCCGGCACAGCGCCGCGCGAGGGTCCTCATCGGGCGGGAGGTGGCCGGCATGAATGCGGATTATCGTCTCCGGATTGTAGGCCGGCCTGAAGAACGGCAGGCCGCAGATGTGGTCGAGGTGGAAATGCGTGAACAGCATGTCGATGTCGTCGACGCCGTCGGCGCATAGCCGGTCCCCCAGCGCCCGCGCTCCCGATCCGCAGTCGATCAGGACCGACCGGCTGCCGATGACGACTTCCATCGCGGTGGTTTCGCCGCCATATCGCACGGTCTCGCTACCCGGTGCCGGAGTCGAGCCGCGGACGCCCCACAGCCTGAGCACTATTCCCGGATCGGAGGCAGCATGCATCAGCCCGCTCCGGCCTCCGCCAGCTGGCCGCGCACGACGGCGAGATCGTGGGTGGTCCGTTCGAGACGCCGCGCCAGCACGCGCATCATCTCCATGGAGACTTCCGGGAATTCGTGAAGGATGCGGAAGAAGTTCTCCTTGGAGATGCGCAAGGCGGCAATCTCGCTGTCGGCGACGACGGTCGCGGTGCGCGGCATGTCGGTCAAAAGCGCCATCTCGCCCACGACGTCGTTCTTCTTGATTTCGGCGACCCTGCGCATCTCGCCGCCGATGTCGACCAGGACCTCGCCGTTCCCCGACAGGATGATAAAGGCCGAATCACCCGGCTCCCCCTGCGTGCAGATAGTCTCGCCCGGCCGGAAGGTGATACGTTCGCTGATGAACGCGAGAAGCCTGAGCTTGCCCGGCTCTATCGTGCGGAAAATCGGGATAGTACGCAGTGTTTCGACTTCGGAGTTGATGCTCATCTGACCATTTCCGTGTTCCGGGACCCCCAACCGGTCAGCTGCCGGCCGCCGTGCTCACCTCATCGTAGTTGCCGACAGAAGCCAGCCGTCCGTTCCGCATCGACAATATTGTCTCGATACCGCGCGCGCCTTCCAGCGTCTCGATCCCGACAACAAGCGTAGCCTCTCCCAGTTCCTCGCGCACGATTTTCAGAAGAGGATCGTTGGCGGAGGTAAACACGCCGTCGAAGATCGCCACGTTCGGCCGCTTCAGCAGAGCCCGCACGACGGCGATCCGCTGGCGTTGGCCGGGAGACAGGCGCGAGCCAGCCACACCGACGTTGTAGTCGAGCCCGGCCCGCTGGATCTGGCCCTGCAGGCCCAGTTCGACGATCACGTCGCGGATGATCCGGTCGACGCGTTCGCGGCTGCCGCGCCGGTCCACCCTCGGCTTGCCGAACAGCACGTTGTCCTCGATGGACAGCGGCGCGATCAGGAGTTCCGGATCGAAGGGGACGAACTGCCCGTCGCTTTCGGCATCGATCATGGTGCGGAATGCGGGCCGCGCCTCAATGATCATTGTCGTCCGCTCGTCGGTCAGCACGTCGAGGCGATGCCTTGCAGGCACCAGTTCGAAGGCGAGGCCCATAAGGTCGCTGCGCTCCGATTTCGACAGCTTGCCGACGCCCTGCTTGTCGATGCGCTTGATCAGGCGATCGTAGTTGGGCAACTCGTCGGGCGTGATGAAGCTGAATTCTGCCAGCAAGGAGCCTTCGCCGGACAGCTGCGCGAACAGTTCGACCATCGTGCGGGCGATCTCGATGCCCATCTGCAGGAACTCGTCGGCGATACCAGTGCTGTCCAAAAATTTTATGACGAGCGGGTCGGACGCCAGATCCCCCATCGAGACCGTCGGATCCGACGGCAGCGCGAACAGAACGTTCTCCGCCAGAGTGGCGCTTCGATTGAGCGCGGTCGCGTCCCACAGCTCGACGAGATCGGCGGCCTGTGGATCGTCCAGGATCCGTTCGGTGGCCCGCTTTCGGGCCGTGATCAGTTCCGCCACCGGCGCGCCCGGCGCCTTCGGATCGATGCGGGCGCTGAGACCCAGCCTGAATGCGTCGTCGCCCAGTCCCACCTTGTCGAGCAGAGCAAGGCTTCGCTTGTCGAGTTCCTTCGGCGAGGACACCTGCGCCTCTGCCAGGTCGTCCCACGGGGCGGTCAACGGGAAGTAGGTGTTCGCGGTGTTCAACGCCTCGTCGTACCTGCGCTTGGCGTCGGCCGTATCCGGCCAGCCGTCGGGAAGCGCCGGGCGGTGGCGCAGGCCGTAGGTGAGGTTGCCGCGGATCGTCTCGCTGAAAACGTACGGATTCGGTCCGACATAGGCGATCGAGCGGCCGATGACGGCTTCCGGCAGATTGTCGAGATTACGGCCGCCGATCTTCACGTCGCCGCTCGCCGGCACCACCAGCCCGGCGATCAGCTCGAGAAGGTCGCCGCGCCCGTCCGTATCTTCGCCGACGACCGCGACGGTGGTCCCTTGCGGGATCTGCGCGTTGACATCCGTGATGGGATGGCCGGCACCGGTATAGGTCACGCTTTCGAGGACGATTTCGCCCTTCAGTTCCTCGGCGCCTTCGGCGTCGTCGGTGAGCAGCTCCGCGGACTTCACGTCCGGGACGTCGAAATTCTCGATGACCGTCTGATACTTGATCTCGACGTCGGCGCGCGCCTGGTAGAAGTCGAGCAGTTCCTTCCAGGGGCCGGCGAGATCCTTGTAGGCGGCGAGCACGGCCACCAGGGCGCCGAAGGAAAGCTGGCCCTTGATCACCAGATACCCGCCGATCGAATAGAAGAAGAACGGTGTGAGCTGGTTGATGAAGTTGTTGATGAACTTGATCAGGAAGCGCAGCTGGAAGCCGACGTAGCGGATCTCGAAATTCGTGTGGAGCCGGTCCGAGATGTCGGCCAGATGCCAGGCGCTGGTGTCGTTGGCGTGGATTTCGCGGACACCCGAGATTGTCTCGCCGATCCGGTCCGCCATCCGACGGATATTGAGAACGCGATCACGGGCGAGCTTGTTCACCTTCGCCTGCAGCCACGGGATGATCCACATCTGCAGCGGATAGAGCGCGATCGCCGCCGCTCCGAGCAGGACGTCCTGGGCGAAGATGAAATAGAGATAGACGATCAGCGTACCGCCCTGGAACACGGGCAATGCGATGGCGTCGCCGATATAGTTGCCGAGCGGATCCACCTCCGAGGTGATCATCGGAATGATCTCGCCCTGGCTCACCTGACGGAAGCGCGGCAACCGGAAACGCAGGATGCGCAGATAGAGGTCGTAGCGCAGGCGTCTCAGCATGCGCTCGCCGAGCAGGTTCTTGGCCGTGTTGAGCCAGAACTTGATGCCGTTGTTGATGATGACCAGCGCCAGGAACAGGAAGCACAGTGCCAGCAGATAGTGGATCTGGTCGAGCTCGGCGCCGACGAGCGGCAGCGGCTGCGGCCAATCGGTGCCCTGCAGCGCCTGATTGATGATCTGTTTCGGCAGGTCGAGCGAATAATAGATTAGCGGGAACGAGCAGAACGTCACCAGCAGGATGACGACCTGCTGGCGCTTGCTGTGCTTCCAGATATACCGGAAGAGCGACGATTCCATGTGCCTCCCCCAGCTACGCGCCGGCCCGACGGACGGGCCGGATCGCGCAACAGCGCCCGAATCTTAGCCGTTTCGCACGAACCGGCAAACGGCTATGCCACGAGAATCGCAAGAAAGCCTTATCCGGCTCGATGGGGAAAACAAAGATGCCGGCGCGGTCTGGCGCGTACGGACCGATCAGTCCTACGGTCGACCGCTAAGCCGCAGGCAGCCGAGCGCCCGGCAGGCGAGAGCGGCGATTGCGATCCAGACGGCGCCGCGAAGCACCATCGCACCCACGGTGCGCATCTCGAAATCCCCGCCGCCAAGCACATGAACCGTAAAAGCGATGGCGACGGCGACCGTGGCCGCCGCGATGGCCAGCGACAAGCGCGCCGCCCAGCGTCGCCATAGCAGGAGACCGGCGCCGGCGATGACATAGGCGAAGCCCGCCGCGAAATTGAACCACAGAACGAAGTCGACATAGGCGCCGGCCGACGTGCGCGCGGCCTCGCCGCCGAACAGGACGCGTCCGCCGGACAGGATCGTCGCGATGCCGAAGGCCACGGCGATCCCGCCGGCGAGCCACGCCCACCAGGGTCTTGCACTCATGGCGTTGCGTTCGCGCGTCATCCCTCGGTCTCCGTTAAGGTTGCAAAAGGAATGTAGGAACCGCGCCGCGCGATGCGCCTTGACTTTGGTCACCTCGGCCTAACGATGCGCGTTACGCAGAACCGCGTTGTTTCCCTAAAGGAAACTGGCTAGTAATCGGATAGACGTTTCCCTCCCCCGGTAATCCCCCCACCGGTAATCCCCCCACCGGTAATCCCCCCACCGGTAATCCCCTCGCGATCACCCCGTCAGACGTTCGATACTTCAAGGGAATTGCTCGATGCATGTTCGTGTTTGGTCCGGCGCGATCCGGACGTTCGGCGCCTGCGTTTTGACCGTTTGCCTGGCGCTGCCGCTGGCCGGCGCCGCGCTGGCCGGGTCGACAGCCACAGTGCTGTCCGATCCGAAGGGTCGCACGGTTTACAGCGAACCGGTGACGTTCTCGGCACGGGTCACCGGCGCGACGCCGTCCGGCACGGTGACGTTTCGCGACGGCGACACGCCGCTGGCGACGCGCACCGTCAGCCGGCTCCGCTCGCAGGACTCCCTCGCCACCGGCGATGGCCATACCTGCGCGGTGACGGTCGCCGGTGGTGTCCAGTGCTGGGGCCTGAACAATTTCGGACAGCTCGGCGACGGCACCACGAACGATCGTCTGACCGCGGGCGCCGTGACGGGGCTCGCCGCCGGCGTCGTGGCGGTCGCGGCGGGCGACGCCCACGCTTGCGCCCTCACGGCCACCGGCGCCGTCCGATGCTGGGGCAACAACAGTTGGGGCCAGCTGGGCGACGGCTCCATGACCTATCGAACCGCGCCGGTGCCGGTCGCAGGCCTGTCGTCGGGCGTGGTGGCGATCAGCGCGGGCGCGATCCATACCTGTGCGTTGACCGCGACCGGCGCCGTCAAGTGCTGGGGCTACAACGGCGCCGGCACCCTCGGCGACGGGACGATCGCCACGCGCACGATGCCGGTCCAGGCCGTCGGGCTGACGTCGGGCATCGCCGCAATCGCCGCGGGCGGCGCCCATACCTGCGCGCTCACCGCGGACGATGGCGTCCTGTGCTGGGGGCACAACAACGCCGGTCAGGTCGGCGACGGCACGCGGGTCGCCCGATTTACTCCGGTCCAGGTCGTCGGTTTGTCCACGGGCGTTACCGCAATCTCGACCGGCGAAGGTCATGCGTGCGCGCTGACGAAGACCGGTATCATGAAATGCTGGGGCCACAATTCGGCCGGGCAGCTCGGCCGGGGGGCGGGCTCAGGCTCGTGCTGCGAGGAAACCCCCGCGCCGGTCGTCGGCCTGTCGGCCGTCCCGGTGGAGATCGCGGCGTTCCGCTACAATTCCTGCGCGATCGCCGCCTCCGGCGCGGCGCAGTGCTGGGGCATCAACGGCAGCGGCCAGCTCGGCAACGGCACCACCAACGCAAATTTCGCGGTGCCCGTGCCGCAGACCGTCATCGCCGCCGGCCTCATCGGGATCGAAGGCGGATATGAAAGCACCTGCGCGCTGACCGCTGCCGCGGGTCTCCTGTGCTGGGGCAACAACGACTACGGCCAGTTCGGCGACGGCACGATCGACGAGAGCCTGGCGCCGGTCCCGGTGACCGGGTTCGGATCCGGTACCGTGATGATCGCCAGCGGCGCGTCTTTCACTACGTCGAAACTCGACGCCGGCTATCATCCGATCAGCGCGCGCTACAGCGGCGATGGCGGAAACGCGCCCAGCACCTCCGCGACGGTGGTGCATGTCGTCAGCAAGGCGAAGACGAAGACGTCGGTGAACGCGAAGCCCAGGAAGCCCAGGGTCGGCCAACTGGTTCGCCTCCCGATACAGGTGAAGGCGGTCCCGCCGGCGACGGCGAAACCCGTCGGTTTCGCGATCGTCAAGGACGGCAGGAAGAAGCTCGGCAAGGTCAAGGTGAAGAACGGCAGGGCGGGCCTGCGCACGCGCGGCCTGAAGGCCGGAAAGCGCAGGATCAAGGTGCTCTACACGGGCGACAAGAACTGGGTGGACTCTCGGGCGTCGAAGACGCTCGTCGTCAGGAAATAGAGGCCGCGGGGAGAATGAATCGAAGCGGCTCGTCCTAGCGCTTCCGGTAGAGGTAGTAGCGTCCCTCGCGGATGCCTTCGGGCAAGGGCAACCGGTCGAAGTCGGCAAGGTCCAGTTCATGACCGCTGATGACGACGGTTCCGGGACCGGCATGCTCCGCGATCATCGGCGAAAGCCAGGCCTTGCGGGCGAGGTCGTCGGTCGGGTCGCCGTTGGACAGGTCGGAATGGATCAGCGCCGCCGGCCCGCCGATCCGCGGCGCGCAGAACGGCAGGGTGTCGCGAATTTCGCCAAGAATTACGTGCTCCGCATCGGGTATCGATCGCGGCGAGGCCGTAATCTTGCGTTCGAACACGAAAATCTCGCGTTCGGGCATGATTTCGCGCAGGTGGTCGAAGGTGCGTCCGTTGCCCAGCCCGAGCTCGAGCACAGGGCCGGGAAGCGTCGCCGCGAGGTCGGCGGCATGGTTCAGGATCATCCGCTGGGCGACCAGCCGGTTGATCATGCTGTCGAGTCGGCTCATCGCTTTACCTGGTCCGGACGCTGAATGCGGGTGTCATACGGGAATGGCGGATTGACGACAAGCGCATTGCCCCGAAGCGGCGTGAGGCGTAGGGTCTGCGACGATGTTTGGATAAGCTTCCCCGACGAAACAAGTCATCTCTCGGCCACCATGTACACTTCGAAGCCGAAGATCCTGATTTACAGCCACGATTCCTTCGGCCTCGGACATCTGCGGCGGTGCCGGGCGATCGCCCATTCGCTGGTCGATTCGATGCCGGACGCGTCGGTCCTTATCCTGTCGGGGTCGCCGATCATCGGCTCGTTCGAATTCAAGACACGCGTCGATTTCGTTCGCGTTCCCGGCGTCACCAAGCTGCGCAACGGCGCCTATACCTCGCTGAGCCTGCCGATCGACATCGAGCACACCATGGCGATCCGCGCCTCGATCATCGAGCACACGGCGGAAGTCTTCGATCCCGATATCTTCATCGTCGACAAGGAGCCCCTGGGCCTGCGTGGCGAGGTCCGGCAGACGCTGGAGACGTTGAAACGTCGTGGTGTCCATCTCGTCCTGGGCCTGCGCGACGTGATGGACGATCCCGACGTTCTGCGCGAGGAATGGGAGCGCAAGCGCGCCCAGCCCGCGCTCGAGGACCTCTACGACGACATCTGGATTTTCGGGCTGCGGGAAATCTTCGATCCGCTCGAAGGCGTCGGCGTGTCGTCCTCGGTCTACGACAAGGCGATCTACACCGGCTATTTGCGCAGTCAGCAGCCGAAGCTGGCGCGTTCGCCGGATACGCTGCCTTTCGGCGAGGATCCGTACATTCTCGTCACGCCCGGCGGCGGGGGCGACGGCGTGGAACTGGTCGACTGGGTGATCCGCGCCTACGAGGCGCGGACGCGGCCGCTGTTCCCGGCACTGATCGTGCTCGGCCCGTTCATGGATTCGAACTCGCAGTCCATCTTCATGGAGCGCGCCGATCAGGTGCGCGACGTCAAGGTCAAGCGTTTCACCGCTCATATGGAGCCGCTTCTCGAAGCGGCCGTCGGCGTCGTCGGCATGGGCGGTTACAACACCTTCTGCGAGATCCTGTCCTTCAACCGCCCGGCGCTCCTGGTGCCGCGGATCGTGCCGCGCCAGGAGCAGATCATCCGCGCGCTGAAGGCCGAGGAAGCCGGTCTGCTGAGCGTTCTGCCGATCGACGAGTATCCCGATGTCGACCTGATGATTGGCGCTCTGGCCCGCCTGCCGCGCCAGAAGGCGCCGCTGGAAACGGGCGCCCCCGGGCTGCTGGACGGCCTCGACAGGATCAACGCGCGCGTCGCCGAGATACTTGAATCGCGCGCGGCGACGAAGACTCTCAGAACCGTCTCAGCGCGCTGATCTGGCCATCGATGTCCCGAGTCGCCGTCATCGTCAAAGGCTATCCACGCCTCTCAGAGACGTTCATCGCCCAGGAAATCCTCGGGCTCGAGGAACGCGGGATCGAGGTGCTGATCGTCTCGTTGCGTCGGCCGACCGACCCGGCGATCCACGACATGCACCGAAAGATCCGCGCCGAGGTGCTCTATCTTCCGGAATACCTCAAGGACGATCCCGCGCGCGTCCGCGCCGGCCGGCGCTACGCGGAAGGGCTTTCGGGCTATGAGGCGGCTGAAGGCGCCTTTCGCCGCGATCTTGCCCGCGACAACACCGTCAACCGCTGGCGGCGCTGGGGCCAGGCTCAGGTGCTCGCCCGCGACCTGCCGGCCGATGTCGGCTGGCTCTATGTCCACTACCTGCACACGCCGGCCTCTGTCGCCCGCTATACCGCGCTGCTGACCGGTCGTGGCTGGTCGTTCTCCGCGCACGCCAAGGACATCTGGACGACGCCGGAATGGGAGTTGCGCGAGAAGCTCGCCGATGCCGCCTGGGGCGTCACCTGCACAAGCTTCAATCGCGACTATCTCGGCGGTCTGGCGGACCGCGACGCCAAGGTCGGCCTCGTCTATCACGGCCTCGACTTCTCGCGGTTTCCCGATGCCGCCGCGCCGTCCGTTCACGACGGCGGCGACGCCGGTCCCGTATCGATCCTGAGTGTCGGCCGCGCGGTCGAGAAGAAGGGCTTCGACGACCTGATCCGTGCGCTCGGCCGTATCGGTGGCACCATCGACTGGCGCTTCGAGCACATCGGCGGCGGTGCCGATCTGGACAAGCTCAAGGCGCAGGCGGAAAGGCTTGGCATCGCCGATCGGATTCGTTTTGGCGGCGCCCGCGCCCATGACGATGTGATGCGGGCGATGCTCGGTGCCGACCTGTTCGTGCTGCCGAGCCGCATCGCCAAGTCCGGCGACCGCGACGGCCTGCCCAACGTTCTGATGGAGGCCCAGGCACTCGGAACCGCGTGTATCGCGACGCCCGTCTCGGCGATCCCGGAGCTGATCGAGGATGGCCGCACCGGCCTGCTGGTGCCGCCGCGCGATCCGAAGGCGCTGGCGCAGGCGATCCTGGATCTCTCCCGCGATCCCGAAAAGCGGGCGCGCCTCGCCAGGGCCGGCGAGGACCGTGTCCGCAGCACGTTCGCCAGCGAGCCGGGCCTGGATCGGATCACCGCGATGCTGAAGGCAGAGCTCGCCAGGAACGCGGCATGAACATCGCCTTCTACGCGCCGATGAAGCCGCCGGACGATCCCGTCATCTCCGGCGACCGCGAGACCGCGCGCCTGATCCTGAAGGCGCTGGCGGCCGAGGGGCACCGGGTCGAGATCGCATCGCGCCTGCGCACCTGGCAGCGCACGCCGGACGACGCCCGGTTCGCCGAGCTGGAGTCCGAAGCCGGCGTCGAGGTCCGGCGTCTGCTCGCCGCCTGGGCCGGGACCGAGGCCCCGGACCTGTGGATCACCTACCACCTCTATCACAAGGCGCCCGACTGGATCGGTCCGGCGGTGAGCGCGGCGCTTGCCATTCCCTATGTCGTCATCGAGGGCTGCCGCGCGGCCAAGCACGCGACCGGCCCGTGGGCGACCGGGTTCGCTCAGGCCGACCGGGCCCTGACGGCCGCCGATGCGGTGGCGGCCATGCATGCCGAGGATGCCGAGGGGCTGGTGTCGCTGCTCGAGCCCGGCCGGTTGTTCCGCCTCAAGCCGTTCATCGACGCCGCGCGCTTCGACGCGGCGGCGGGACGCGCCAGGGCGGGCGAACCCCCGGTGCTGGTCGCCGTGGCGATGATGCGGACCGGCGACAAGGAGGCGTCCTACCGCCTGCTCGCGGCGGCGCTCGAACGCCTTGAGGGGCGGGACTGGCGCCTGCTGATCGCCGGAGACGGCGCCAGGCGCGACGAGATCCTGGCGCTGTTCCCCTCCGGTCGGATCGACTGGCGCGGGGCCATCGCGCCGGAGGACATCGCCGGCGTCTATGCCGATGGCGACCTGTTCGTCTGGCCGGCGATCAACGAGGCCTTCGGCATCGCGCTGCTGGAGGCGCAGGCCGCCGGCCTGCCGGTCATCGCCGGCGCATCCGGCGGCGTGCCCGATATTGTGCGGGACGGCGAGACCGGCCTGCTCGTTGCCGAAGGCGATGAAGCCGCTTTCGCCGCCGCCGTCGCCCGGCTCCTCGATGACGCCGACACCCGCCGCGCCTACGGCAAGGCCGCTGCGGCGCATGTACGGGCGGACCATGACATCGCGCCTGCGCGGCGCGCCATCGGACAGATCCTGGAGGCCGCCGTCCGCACCAATGCGTCGCGGCGGTCGGTCGCCGCGGGGGCGGCTTGATGAAGGCGCTGATCTATGTGCAGCACCTTCTCGGCACCGGCCATGTCGTCCGGGCCGCCGCGCTGGCCCGCGCGCTGGCCGTCCGCGATGTCGAGACCGTTCTCGTCTCCGGCAATCGTGTGCCGCCGACGGTCGCCATCGACGGCTTTTCGGTGATCGAACTGCCGGCGGCGCGCTCGTCCGACGACCGTTTCTCCGCCGTGGTCGACGAGGCCGGCCGGCCCATCGACGATCGCTGGAAGGCGCGCCGCCGCAACCGGGTCCTGTCCGTGTTCGACGAGACCGGACCCGATATCCTCCTGACCGAGACCTGGCCCTTCGGCCGCAACGCCTTCGCCTTCGAGCTCGAACCGCTGATGCAGGCGGCGAAGGGCGTGGTGCCGCGCCCGATCGTCGCCGCGTCCGTCCGCGATATCCTGGTGCGCAAGAACGACGCGAAGAAGGAGCGCCGCATGGCCGAGCGCGCGCACGCGACCTGTGACCTGGTGCTGGTGCACGGCGATCCGGCCTTCGTGCGTTTCGAGGACAGCTTTCCCTTCGCCGCCGAGATCGCCGGTCTGATCCGCTATACCGGCTATATTGATACCGGCGCCGGCACGCCCGAGCCGCCGGACGGTGACGGGGACGGCGAAGTCGTCGTCTCCTGCGGCGGCGGTGCCGTCGGTGCCGCGCTGCTCGAGACGGCGCTTGCCGCACGCGCTCTGTCGGCACGGGCGGGCCGGCTGCGCTGGCGCGTGCTCGTCGGGACGGATCTCGACGATCTGGTGCTTGCCGGCCTGAAGACGAGTGCCGGAGACCGCATTGTGGTCGAGCGCGCGCGGCGCGACTTTCCCGGTCTCCTCAAGCGCGCGCGGCTGTCGGTGTCCCAGTGCGGCTACAACACCGCCGTTGACGTGCTGGCCGCCGGCTGCGCGGCGGTGTTCGTGCCCTTCGCGCGCGGTGCCGAGACCGAGCAGACGCAACGCGCCGAGGCGCTGGCCGCGCGTGGTCTGGCAACCGTGGTGCCCGAAGCCGACATGACGCCGGATCGGCTCGCCACGGGCATCGACGCCGCGCTCGACCTGCCGAAGGCCGCGCTGACGCTCGACCGCGACGGCGCGCGAACCTCTGCCGACCTGCTGATCGAAGCGGTCGACACCCTGAGGAACCGGACGGCATGAGCGAGGCGGCGGATTTCGCTGACGCTCTTCGGGGATTGCTTAACTCTGTCGCCGAAGCGGGACGGACGATCGATATCTGGTGGCGCGATGACGATGCGACCATGCCGTCGCCGGCGCTCGATGATCTGCTGGACGCCGCCCGGCGGCATGGCGTCCCGCTGGCGCTGGCGGTGATCCCGGAGCCGGCCGTGCCGGCGCTCGCCGAGAGACTGGCCAGAGAGCCCGACGCAACCGTCGTCTTCCAGCACGGCTATGCCCATCGCAACCATGCCCCCAAGGGCGAGAAGGCCGCTGAACTCGGCGCCCATCGCCCGGCTGATCGTGTCCTGGCCGAGCTGTCGGACGGCCGGCGCAAGCTGGAGGCGCTCTTCGGCCCCCGTTTCCTGCCGGTCCTGACCCCGCCCTGGAACCGGATCGGCGACGAGGTTGCCGCCCGGCGCGGCGAAGCGGGGCTCAAGGGATTGACCACCTTCGCGCGCATGCACGCCGACGACCCGGCCTGCATCAACACCCATGTCGACATCATCGACTGGAAAGGCGGTCGGGTCTTCGCCGGCTACGCGAAGATGCTGAAGGTGATGGAAGAGGAAATCGGCCGTCGCGGCGGGCCGGATCCGGACCCGCTCGGCCTGCTCAGCCACCATCTCGACCACGACGCCGGCTGCCGCGCGTTCATCGAGGTGTTCCTGTCGGTGACGACCAATCACCCGGCCGTGCGCTGGCCGGCGCTGGACGCGCTGTTCGGCGTCATGCCTTCGGCTGGAGCAGCCTGAGCCGCCAGCGCACGTTCTTGGCCTGGCTGGTCAGCTCCAGTGCGTCGAGCAGCTCCCAGTCGGCCGTGTCGGTGCCCTGTTCCATCGCCCGCACCTTGGCATAGCCGCCACCGGTCTCCTTCCAGGGCGCGTACATCGACACCGCGATGATGCCGCCTGGCGCGAGCCACTCGACGTAGCGGGCGATCTGCGCGCCGGGGTCCTCGGCGAAATGCAGGACCTCGTTGAACACGATCGCCGAGAACTTTTCGCCCGGCGCCGGCGAAAAGGATTCCAGATCCGCGGCGACGAGGCTGGCGCGCTCATCGTCGATGCCGGCCCGCGCCAGCGCTTCCTCGGACAGGTCGACGCCGACATAGCGGGTCAGCACGGCGGGATCGAGGTGGCGATAGAGGATGCCCTCGCCACAGCCGATATCGAGGACACTGGCGCCCGTGCCGGTGGTTTTCAGCCAGGCGGTGATGACGCCAGTGCGCCCGACCTCCTTGATGTCGAGCAGGAAGCCCCAGCGGCCATCGCGATACTCGGCATCCCACTCATCGCCCGTGGCGGCATTCGGCATCGGTTTTCCTTCTGGTCAGGTCTTGTAGGGATCGGCGGCGTCGCGCAGCCCGTCACCGAGGAAGTTGAAGGCGAGCACGACGATGATCACAGGAATAACCGGTGCCATCAGCCAAGGATAGACCGTGACGATGGTAATGTTCTGCGCCTCGTTGAGGAGCACGCCCCAGCTGACCGCCGGGCGCCGCAGGCCGAGATTGAGGAACGACAGCGCCGTCTCGCCGAGGATCATGTTGGGGATCGCCAGCGTCGCGCTCGCCACCAGATGGCTGGTGAAACCGGGCAGGAGGTGCTTGGAGATGATCCGGCGCGGTTTCGCCCCCATCAGCACGGCGGCACGTGCATACTCTTCCTCGCGCAACGACAGCAGCTTGGAGCGCACGGCGCGCGCCAGCCCCGGCCAGTCCAGCATCCCCAGGATGATGGTGATGCCGAAATAGATCCAGATCGGGCTCCACGTGACCGGTAGGGCCGCCGACAGCGCCATCCATAAGGGCAGTTCGGGAATGCAGCGCAGGATCTCGATCAGCCGGTTCACCGAGGAATCGATGAAGCCGCCGAAATAGCCGGCGATGCCGCCGAAGAACATGCCCAGCACGATGGAGATGGCGACGCCGATGATGCCGATCGTCAGCGACAGGCGCGCCCCGTAGACGAGGCCGGAGAACAGGTCGCGCCCGAGCCGGTCCGTGCCGAGCAGGAACAGCGGCTCGCCGGCTGTCGGACATATCAGGTGGAAGCGCCCCGGAAACAGCCCCCAGAACTTGTACGGTTCGCTGAGACAGAAGAAGCGGATCGGCAGAACGGATTCCAGATCCGGGCTGTACTTCCAGGACAGCGTCTCCATGTCGAGCTCGGCGACGTAGCCGCGCACGAACGGACCGACGAAACGGCCCTTGTCGAACAGATGCACGGCCTGCGGCGGCGCGTAGAGATAGTCGTTGTGGCGCGTGTTGGCGCCGTAAGGCGCGATGATCTCGGCGAAGGGCACCGTGAGATAGAAGATCACGAGCACGATGCCGGCGACGACGGCGAGCTTGTGGCGCTTGAACTTCCACCAGACGATCCGCCACTGCGAGGCCTGGTAGTAGCGCTCGCGGTCGGGATCGGGCGGCTCGACCCGATTGGGGTCGAACGGCGCGGTGTCGACGAAATGCCTCTGCTTTTCCTCCGTCATACTCATTTCCGATCTCTCACCGGCCTGCCTCGGCGCCGAGCCGGATCCGTGGGTCGACCACGGCCAGCAACAGATCGGAAATGAGCATGCCGACCAGTGTCAGGACCGACACGAACAGGATGATGAAGCCGGCCAGGAACTGGTCCTGGCTTTGCAGCGCGGTGAGCAGGATCGGACCGACGGTCGGCAGATTGAGCACGACCGAAACGATCACCGAGCCCGACACGAGCGAGGGAATGATGTTGCCGATATCGGCGATGAACGGGTTGAGTGCCATGCGCATCGGGTATTTGACCAGCAGCTTGGTTTCCGCCAGCCCCTTGGAGCGGGCGGTCGTGACGTACTGCTTGTGCAGCTCGTCGAGCAGGTTGGCGCGGAGGCGGCGGATCATGCCCGCCGTGCCGGACGTTCCGATGACGATGGTCGGAATGATCAGATGGGCGAGGACCGACAGGACCTTGTCGGTGCTCCACGGCTGGCCGACGAACTCCGGCGCCATCAGGCCGCCGACCGACAGGCCGAACCACTGGTTCGACAGGTAGAGCATGATCAGCCCGAGCAGGAAGTTTGGCGTGGCGAGGCCGATATAGCCCAGCAGCGTGAAGCCGTAGTCGCCCCAGCTGTACTGCCGGGTCGCCGAATAGATGCCGATCGGGAACGACACGATGTAGACGAACAGCACCGTGGTGAAGTTCAGGATGACGGTCAGGAGCAGGGTCGGCCCGACCACCTCCTCGACCGGGCGGGCGAATTCGAACGACCACCCCCAGTCGCCTTGAATGAGCCCCGAAAAGCCGTGCGGACCGGACCAGGCGCCGATCCAGATCAGATAGCGTTTCCAGAACGGCTCATCGAGGGCGAACTCCTGGCGCAGGAACTCGAGGCGGGCCACGCTCGAGGCCTCGCCCTGCGCCTTGAGCTGGGCGATCTGGTTCGACAGGTAGTCCCCCGGCGGCAGCTCGATCACGAAAAACACGAGGAAGCTGATCGCCAGAAGCGTCGGCACCATTCCGGCGATACGTCGGAGGGTGTAGACGAGCATCACGTAAGTCCGATTAGTTGTCGATCCAGAACTCGTCCATCCGCCAGATGCCGAACTGAGCGCCCGGGTTCCAGCCGTAGAACGCGTTCACCGGAACGTTCTTGACGTTGTTCTTCACGGCGACGGGTTGGCGAACGCCGCTGACCGTGCCGATGATGAGCGTTTCGCGGGCGTGGATCTCCAGCATTTTCTTCCAGATATCCGTCCGCTCGGCGGCGCTCACCGATTGCAGCCAGCGCTGGTAGAGCTCCAGGAGTTCCTCGGCCGGCGGATAGTCGACGGGCTCGCCGGACGCTTCATGGCTTTCCCAGTAATCGCCCCAGGCGGGCCACACCAGCGAGGAATCGCCGTGCACCGGAGCGAGCTCGTCGGGCGGCATCGCCTCGGTGGCGATACCGTTGTCCCAGCCAGACCAGACGCCCATCACCAGCTCGCCGGACAGCGCGCGATTGAAGATCACGTCCCGCTGCGAAGGCTTGGGGAACAGGGCGACGCCGATCTGCTTCCAGTCGCCGGCGATCAGCTCCAGCACGTCGAGCTGTTCCTGGCTTTCGCCGGCGGTCTCGACGATGATTTCCAGCGGCCTGCCGTTCGGCAGCAGCCGGATGCCGTCCTGGTTGCGCTCGGTCAGGCCGATTTCGTCGAGCCGCTTGTTGGCGCCCTCGATATCGAGGGCGGCGTGCTCGGTACGGAACCGCTCCTCGAACAGCGGGCTATCCGGCAGCACCGTGTTGTTGCCGGTCGTGCCGAGACCCAGATAGATCGCCCGGTTGATGTGATCGCGGTCGATGGCGAGCGACAGCGCATGGCGGAAGCGGGCATCCCTTAGCAGCGTCCGCCACATCGGGTCCTTGACGGTGAGGTTGGGATACAGCGCCACCTGCGAGGCATAGGAGAGCGGCCACAGCAGCGTCTTGTAGTCCTGCTTCGCCTCGCCGCGCTTCAGGACGGTGGCATCCGACAGCGACAGGCCGCGGGCCTGCAGATCGCTTTCGCCGGCCTGCGTCTTGGTGGCGATCAGCCGCCCGTCGGTCACCGACATAATCACCTGGTCGATATAGGGAAGCTGGTGTCCGTCGGAGTCGACGCGGTGATAGTAGGGATTGCGCACCATGACGTAGCGCTGTCCGTCGCCGTCGCTCTGGAATTTCCAGGGCTGCAGCGTCGGAAGGTCCGCGTTCTTGGCGTTGTACATCTCGTCGAGGCCGTTATGCACCGCAGCCCAGCTCGAGGCGCGGTACTTTTCGACGAGCTTCTGAATCTCGTCCTTGTCGCCGTACTTGATGTGGAACTGCTTCAGGTAGTGCGCCGGACGATAGATGAACGGCGGGCTCGCCGAGGCCAGCGTCGGCAGGAACAGCGGGTTCGGCCCGTCCCAGGTGAAGCGGACCGTCGTTTCGTCGACCACCTCGAATTTGGGCGGCTTGCCGTCGACCATCATGAAGGGCGCCGGGCCGGCGGGCGTGAGCGAGGGTTCGCCGACGATGTCCTCCCACCAGTAACGGATGTCCTCCGAGGTGAACGGCGCGCCGTCCGACCACTTGTGGCCCTTGCGCAGATGCAGGGTGAAAGCCTTGTCGTCCTCGACCGCGATGCTCTCCAGGATGTCCGGAACGATGTTGAGCTTCTCGTCGTAGCCGACGAGCCGGGCATATCCCCACACATTGATCAGGCGGGCGTCCTTGGCCCGGCCAATCAGCGTCTCCAGGTCGCCGCCAGGCGTGCCGGGCTCGCGGCCCTTCGCCTTCAGGTCGACGACCAGCGGCTGCGCCGGCAGCCGTTCGGCGACAGGCGGGAGGGTCGATACATCATGGGTACGACCGAGGGTCTCTGTTTCCTTGAGGTCGAGGCCCTGCGCCCCCCCGGCCGACAGGGCGAGTGAGCAGGCCAATATCGCTGCGAGCGATCCGACGCGACTCCACATCCGACGTTTCTCCCTTTTAGGCCGCCGCGGCTTGCTTGAGTCCGGGGGCTAGCACGAAATGACCGGGGGCAACCTCAGTGAGTTCCGGCGCCGGCCCCGGGCGCGGCCCGAACGGCTCCGGCCATGCCCGCGGGTCCGATGCGCGTCCGGCCGACAACGCCTCGAAATCGAGCAGGTTGTCGAGACTCGGTTCGGGCACGGCCGCCAGCAGAGCCTGGGTATAGGGGTGGCGCGGATCACTGATCAACGAAGATTTGTCCGCCAGCTCGACGACCATGCCCCGGCACATCACCGCGATCCGGTCGGAAATGTAGTCGACGACGGCCAGGTTGTGGCTGACGAACACGTAGGTGAGGCCGAGCTTTTCCTGCAGGTCCTTGAGAAGGTTGAGGATCTGGGCCTGCACCGAGACGTCGAGGGCGGACACGGGCTCGTCGCAAAGGATGACCTCCGGTCCGAGCGCCAGCGCCCGGGCGATGCCGATGCGTTGTCGTTGTCCACCGGAAAACGAATGCGGATAGCGGCCGAGATGCTTCTCGTCGAGGCCGACGAGCCGCATCAGCTCGGCGATCCGTTCATTGCGTTCCTGAACCCCGCAGGTCCGGTGGATGATGTAGGGCTCCGACAGGATGTCGTAGATTGTCATGCGCGGGTTGAGCGAGGAGAACGGATCCTGGAACACGACCTGGATCTTGCGCCGGAACTCCATCAGGTCCTCGCCCTGAAGGGTCGCGATATCGCGCATGCCACCTGCCGCGTCTCCGTTCATGTCGTAGAGGATCTGGCCCTGGTCGACCTTGAGCGCCTTGAGCATGGCCATGGCGGTGGTGGTCTTCCCGGAGCCCGATTCGCCCACCAGGCCGAGGCATTCTCCGCGTTTCACGGTGAAGCTCACCGCGTCGAGCGCCTGCACCGTTCGCGGCGGGCGGAACGGGCCGCCGCTACGCAACACGAAGCTCTTCGAGATCCGGTCGACGGCCATGATCGGTTCGCCGAGTTCGCCGGAACTTTCGCGCGGCTTCATCAGGTGCCCGGTCGCCTCCGGCTTGATCTCGCGCAGCGGCACCAGCCGCTCGCCGGGCTTCATGTCGAAACGCGGAACCGCGTGCAGCAGCGCCTTTAGATAGGGGTGCTGGGGGTTACGGAAGATCTCGTCGACCGGTCCCGATTCCATGATCCGGCCGCGATAGATCACCACCACGTCCTCGGCCATGTTGGCGACGACGCCGAAATCGTGGGTGATGAGGAGGATCGACATCCCGAGCTCGGACTGCAGCTGGCTCATCAGCCGCAGGATCTCGGCCTGGATCGTGACGTCCAGCGCGGTCGTCGGTTCATCGGCGATCAGTAGCGCGGGCCGGCAGATGAGGGCCATGGCGATCACCGCGCGCTGGCGCAAGCCGCCCGATAGCTCGAAGGGAAAGGTGTCCAGCGCCCGCTCCGGATCGGGGAACTGGACGAGTCGCAGCATGTCGCGCGTGGCTGCGCGCGACTGCGCACCGGTCAGACCCAGGTGGAGGCGGGCCGCCTCGCCGATCTGGTCGCCGACGGTGTGCAGCGGCGACAGCGACGTCATCGGCTCCTGGAAGACGATGGCGATCCGGTTGCCTCTGAGGTCGCGCATTCTGCGACCGGCCGGATCGAGCTTGGCGATATCGGTGATTTCCGCGTCCGAGGGATCATCGAACAGGATGCGGCCATCAATGATATCCGCCGCCGCGGGCAAAATGCCCATTATCGCCTGCGAAATGACCGTTTTCCCGGAGCCCGACTCGCCGACAAGTGCCGTCGTGCGGCCCGGCGCGATGGAAAAGCTTGCTCGGTCGACGGCGCGCAAGCCGCCTTCCATCGACTTGAAGTCGATCGTCAGATCCTCGACCGACAGAATGCTCACGCCTTGATTCCCCCGCGACAACGCCACTGTACCGGACGGATGTTACGGTGGTTTGCCACGGAATGAAAAGGTCGCAGATGTTACCTCCGCACTTGTTCGTCCGCCGCTACATGCTCTAGTGATGCGGCGCGGCGCCGCCGGTCCTTGCGAGGATCGTTTGGTCGGCCCGATTTTGCGTGAGTTTCGGCAGACGGGAACAGATGGAAGAACGCATAGCGGTTGTCGGATTGGGCTATGTCGGCTTGCCCGTGCTTCTGGCTTTCGCCCGTCGCTACGAGGGGACGATCGGCTTCGATCGCGAGGCGCGCCGCGTCGACGACCTGATTTCGGGAAACGACGCCAACGGCGACGTCGATTCCGCCGATCTGCGGTCTACCCGCGCGACCTTCACCACGGATGCGCGGCAACTGCGCGGGGCGAGCTTTGTCGTCGTCGCGGTGCCGACCCCGATCGACGACCATCGCCGTCCCGACTTCGGGCCGCTTCGGGCCGCCTGTGAGATGGTCGGCCGGCACCTGTCGAAGCGGGCTGTGGTCGTCTTCGAGTCGACCGTCTATCCGGGCGCGACCGAAGAGGTCTGCGGTCCGTTGCTCGAATCCGTCTCCGGGCTCAGGCGCGGCGTCGACTTCTTCCTCGGCTATTCGCCCGAACGCATCAATCCCGGCGACACCGCCCACGGCTTTGAGTCGATCGTCAAGGTGGTGGCCGGCGAGGATGCCGATACGCTGGAGCGTGTCGCGCGCGCCTACGAGGCTGTGGTGCCCGCCGGGGTCCACCGGGCCGGATCGATCCCGGTCGCCGAGGCGGCGAAGGTGCTGGAGAACACACAGCGCGACATCAACATCGCGCTGATGAACGAACTCGCCATGATCTGCAACCGGATCGGCATCCGCACCGCCGACGTGCTGCGCGCCGCCGAGACCAAGTGGAACTTCCTGCCCTTCAAGCCGGGCCTCGTCGGCGGCCATTGCGTCGGTGTCGATCCCTACTGGCTTGCGGCACGCGCGGAGACCGCCGGCCATCATCCGCAGATGATCCTGGCCGGCCGGCGCATCAACGACGGCATGAGCGCCTATATCGCCGGCGAGGTGGCGCGGCGGCTGTCGTGTGCCGGCATGGCACTGTCCGAGGCGCGGATCGCCATTTGCGGCGTCACCTTCAAGCCGGACGTGTCCGACACCCGCAACAGCCGGGTTCCGGCGATCGCCCGCGAGCTTGCCGCGTTCGGTGCCCGGGTGCTGCTCAACGATCCGCTCGCCGACGCGCGCGCCTTCGCCGAGGAGACCGGGCTCGAACTGTCGCCGGACGAGGCGCTACGCGATCTCGACGCGCTGATCCTGGCCGCCCCTCACCGCTCCTACCTGGATGCGGGGCGCGGCGGTCTGCTCGGTGCGCTGCGCGACGGTGGTCTGTTCGTCGACATCACCTCTGCCGTGGAGCCGGCGGACATGCCGCCCGGCGTCACCTACTGGAGTCTGTAAACGTCGTCATGCAAGCGACCCTGCCCGCAGCAGCCTTTGCCGACCGTCCCATCCTCGTCACGGGGGCGGCAGGGTTCATCGGCTACCACGTGGCGCGGCGCTATCTGGAAGCCGGTCGGCGCGTGGTCGGCATCGACAATCTCAACGCCTACTACGATCCGGAGCTGAAACGCGCCCGCCTCGCCGAGCTGGCGAGATTCGACGGGTTCGTGTTCCGCAGGGCCGACATCGCCGACCGCAAGGAGATGGCGGTCATCTTCGAGGCGCACGAGCCGAACCTCGTCATCCATCTCGCCGCCCAGGCCGGCGTGCGCCATTCGCTGCATGCCCCCCAGGACTATGTCAGCGCCAACGTCGCCGGCTTCGTCAATGTTCTGGAGGGCTGCCGCCACCATGGCGTGCGCCATCTGGTCTACGCCTCGTCGAGCTCGGTGTACGGCGCCGTGACGGCGGAGCCGTTCGGCGAGCATATGCCGGCCGACCATCCCGTCAGTCTCTACGGCGCGACCAAGCGGGCCAATGAGCTGATGGCCCATTCCTACAGTCACCTGTTCGACCTTCCCGCGACGGGCCTGCGCTTCTTCACCGTCTACGGCCCGTGGGGTCGGCCCGACATGGCGCTGTTCCTGTTCGCCAGGGCGATCCTCGCCGGCGAGCCGATCGCCGTGTTCGGCGAGGGCAGGATGCGGCGCAGCTTCACCTATATCGACGACATCGTCGAAGGCGTGGTGCGCATCGGCGACCATCCCCCCGTCGCCGATCCAGCGTGGAACGGCCACACGCCCGATCCCGCCACCGCACCCGCGCCGTGGCGGCTCTATAACATCGGCAACGACCGGTCGGTCGGTCTGGAGGAAATGATCGACACGCTGGAGGCCGCGCTTGGCAGGAAGGCCGTCCGCGACTACCAGCCGATGCAGCCCGGCGACGTGCGCGCCACCGCTGCCGACGTCACCGACCTCTCCGCCGCCGTCGGCTATCGTCCGGCGACCCCGCTCGACGAGGGCATCGCCCGTTTCGTCGCGTGGTACCGCGCTTATTACGGCGCCTGAACGCCTTCCGCCTCGAAGGCGGTGATCCGAGCCCGCTGCTCTCGCGTAGTGGTTGCCATACGCGGCAATCCAGCGGACTGTCTGACATGCAAATCGCCGTCATCGGCTCTGGGATCTCGGGACTTTCGGCGGCCTGGCTACTGTCGCGCGCCCATGACGTCACCGTTTTCGAAAGCGCCTCCTATGTCGGCGGCCATACCAACACGGTCGACGTCGACACGGCCGAAGGCCGCATTCCCGTCGACACCGGTTTCATCGTCTACAACGAGAAGAACTATCCGAACCTGACGGCGCTGTTCCGGCATCTCGGTGTCGAGAGCAGGTCCACCAGGATGAGTTTCGCCCTGTCGCTCGGTGACGGCGCCTATGAATATTCCGGCTCGCTGGCCGGGTTCTTCGGGCAGGCGAGAAATTTGGTTGATCTGGAGCATTGGCGCCTGTTTCTGGAGATCCTGCAGTTTTTCCGTGAGGCGCCCGCGGCGATCGAGCGCGACGAGGGACCGCTGACGCTCGGCGAGGCCCTGACGAAGGCCGGCTATTCCCGCCGTTTCATCGACGACCACCTGCTGCCGATGGGCGCCGCGATCTGGTCGACGCCGATGGACCGTATGCTGCAGTATCCAGCCGCCTCCTTCCTGCGTTTCTACAGGAACCACGGGCTGCTGCAGCTCGTCGGTCGGCCGCACTGGCGCACCGTCGCCGGCGGCGGGCGCGAATACGTGCGGCGCCTGCTCGCCGATTCCCGCACCGACCTGCACCTTGGATGCGGCGTGAAGACGGTGACCCGGCGCGGCGCCGAGGTGTTCGTCGAGGGCGAGGACGGCGTCGTCCGGCGCTTCGACCACGTCGTCGTCGCCACCCACGCCGACCAGGCGCTGGCGCTGCTCGGCGACGCCGACGGCGTCGAGCGCGACCTGCTCGGCGCTTTCGGATACCAGAAGAATCTTGCCGTTCTGCACACCGACAAGACCCTCATGCCGCGCCGGCGGCGCTTGTGGGCGAGCTGGAACTATCTGAAGATGACCGGCGGCACCGAAACCGGCCTGTGTGTCAGTTATTGGATGAACTGCCTGCAGAAACTTGCCACGTCGACGGATATCTTTGTGACGCTCAACCCGCCGCGCATGCCCGATCCCGCGCTGACGCACGGCAGCTTCGTCTACGACCACCCGGTGTTCGACGCCGCCGCCGCGGCCGCCCGCGAGCGCCTCTGGCACCTGCAGGGTCGCCGGCGCACCTGGTTCTGCGGCAGCTATTTCGGCGACGGCTTCCATGAGGACGGCCTCCAGTCCGGCCTCGCTGTGGCCGAGCAGCTCGGCGGCGTGCGGCGGCCGTGGTCGGTCGCCGAGGAGTCCGATCGCATCCGGCTGTCGCCGCCGGGCGTCGGTGTTCCGCTGCCGGAGGCCGCCGAATGACGGGGTTCCGCTCGTCCCTCTACGATGCGGTCGTCGTCCATCGCCGCGTCCGGCCGGTCGGCCACGAGCTGCGCTACAAGCTGACCTACGCGCTGATCGACATCGACGAGATCGGCGATCTCGACGCGCGGCTGAGGCTGTTCTCCTACAACCGCTTCAACCTGTTCTCGCTGCACGATCGCGATCACGGCGCCGGCGACGGCACGCCGCTGCGGCGCTACGTCGACCGGGTCATCGCCAGGGCGGGTCTGAGCGAGGAGGTCGCCAGCATCCGGCTGCTCTGCCTGCCGCGGCTGGCGGGATACGTCTTCAATCCGCTCAGCATCTACTATGGACTGGATCGCGGCGGCGCCCTGCGCCTCGTCGTCTACGAGGTCTCCAATACCTTCGGCGAGCGCAAGACCTATGTGCTGCCGGTCGCCGCCCGGGACGCCAGGCCGGTGCGCCAGAACTGCGCCAAGCGGTTCTACGTGTCGCCGTTCAACGATGCCGGCGGACGCTACGATTTCCGCATCCTCCCGCCCGGCGAGCGCGTACGGGTCGGCGTGTCCCTGTCGAACCAGACCGGCGCCGTTCTCGATGCGCACCTGGTCGGCGCCCGCCGCCCGCTCGACGACCATGAGCTCGCCCGCACGCTTTGGCGCCATCCGGCCCTGACCTGGAAGGTCACCGCCGGCATCCATTGGGAAGCCCTGAAGCTCTATCTGAAGGGTCTTCGCACGGTGCCGCGTCCGCCGGCCCCCGACGTGCCGGTGACCTATCTGCCGACGGCCTTCGAGATGGAGCGCCCGGCGCGATGAGCTTGACGATCCTCTCCGACGAAAAGTCCCGCCCGCGCGGCATGGTCGCGCGCACGCTCGACAGCCTTGCCATCTCGGCGACCCGGCGCCTGGTGTCCGGGGTCGATCTGCGCGGGTCGCTCGCGGTGACCGCGCCGGACGGACGGCGGTTCAGGCTCGATGGCGACCGGCCGGGCTTCGACGCGGCGATCGATTTCGCCAATCTGAGGATCATTCCGAAGGGCATCCGGCGCGGCCCGATCGGCTTTGCCCAGGCCTACATGGACGGCGACCTGACCACGCCGGACCTGGTCGCCTTCCTGCGCTTCTTCCTCGACAACCAGCAGGGGTTCGGCGAGGCGGGATCGGGGCTGTTCCGCGTCCGCCTGCCCGACCGCTTCTATCACCTGCTGCGCGACAACACGCGTTCGGGTGCGCGGCGCAACATCGCCGACCACTACGACCTGTCGAACGCCTTCTACCGGCTGTGGCTCGACGACGGCATGACCTACTCGAGCGCCTATTACGAGGACGGCGCCAACGATCTCGCCTCGGCCCAGCAGGCCAAGTACCGCAAGATCGTCGACGCGCTCGACCTCGAGTGCGGCCATGACGTTCTCGAGATCGGCTGCGGCTGGGGCGGCTTCGCCGAGGTCGCCGCCGGCGCCCACGACGCCCGCGTTACCGCCATCAGCCTGTCGCGCGCCCAGCTCGCCTATGCGCGCGAGCGCATCGACAAGGCCGGTCTCGCCGATCGCTGCGACCTGCGCTACGAGGACTACCGCGATTGCCGGGGAGCCTACGATCGCATCGCCTCCATCGAGATGATCGAGGCGGTCGGCGAGGCGCATTGGCCGGCCTATTTTTCGACATTGGCCCGGCGCCTCAAGGCCTCCGGCGTCGCCGCCGTTCAGGCGATCACCATTGCCGAGCCGTTTTTCGAGCGCTATCGCCGCGGCGTGGATTTCATCCAGCGCTACATCTTCCCCGGTGGCATGCTGCCGACCGCTCAGATTATCGAGCGGCAGGCCCGCGACGCCGGACTGGCGCTCGATGGCGCCGAGACCTTCGCCGACAGCTACGCGCGGACGCTGCGCGAGTGGCGGGCCCGGTTCCTCGCCGCCTGGCCGCAGATCGCCGCGCTTGGCTTCGACGAGCACTTCCGCCGCAAATGGGACTACTACCTGGCCTATTGCGAGGCGGGCTTCCTGGAGCGGCGCATCGATGTCGGCATCTATCGGCTCGTCAAGCCGGCGTGATCCGCCGGAATGCCCCAAGCAACGGAATCCGGGAAATCCGGACCCCCTCCGTTTTCGTAGGCATAGGGGGAGTAGGAAGACCATGCTCGATGCCGCCCGATACGTCACGCCCGACACGCTCGATCTGACCCGGTATTTCCTCGGCCGCACGTTCGCCTGGGGGCTGTTCCAGGACCGTTTTGGCACCGTGCGCCGGCGCTTCTCTGCCGTCATAGACGGCGCCTGGCAGGGCGACACCTTCGTCATGACCGAAGCCTTCCGCAACGACGACGGTAGCGGCGAACACCGCGTCTGGCGGATCGACCCGTCGCACCATGGGCGCTTCTCGGCGATGGCAGACGACGTGGTTGGCCGGGCGGAGGGACGGGCGAACGGCCCGGAGGTGTCGTTGTCCTATCGGATCAGGCTGACCGTCGGCGGACGCGGCCTCGTTGCCCGGTTCGACGATCGCATGGTGCTGATCGACGAGGATACCGTGGCTAACCGGGCGCGTGTGTCGAAATTCGGCATCACGCTTGGCGAGGTGACGATCCTGTTCCGCCGTGACGCGGGTGGCGGCTTGCCGAGATGCGCCGCCTGATCCCGCGGATGACCCGGCCGATCAGAGGGACTTTTTCATAGAGGATGCCGGCGTCCCAGTAGTCGGCGTGACGGCACACGCGGTTGTCCTCGTCGAGGACGACATGGCTCATGCCCTCGATCCTCGTTTGCCCGAACGCTCCCATGCGGCCCGTATAGGTCCAGCGCAGCAGCCATGTCCGGTCGCTGCCGTGGCAGTCGTTGACGACGAATGTCAGCTCCGAAACCTTCTCGAACATGTCCTCGAAGACATGGCGCAACGCGGCCCTGCCGGTCACGTCGTTGAAGGGGTCGGTGAACCGGACTGTCTCGGCACAGAGGTCGAGCACCGTGTCGATCGTATCGGGCCGCATCGCCTCGAGCGCGGCCACGTAGTCGGCGATGGCGGTTTCGGCGGTCTTCATCGGCGCGACACGAATTTGCGGACGATCCAGAAGAAAGCGGGATAGGGAAGTGCTCCGAGAAGCTTCATGCCCCAGGCGAACCGGCGCGGGAAGGCGACCTCGAAGCGTCGGCTCCGGAGCCCCTTCGCGATCCGTTCGGCGGCGGCATCCGGCTGCATCAGCAACGGCATCGGGAAGCTGTTCTTTTCCGTCAGGCGCGTTGCGACGAAGCCGGGATTGACCAGCGACACGGTGACGCCCGAGCCGTCCATCTCGGTGCGCAGCGATTCCGCGAGGTTGATCAGCGCCGCCTTGGTCGGTCCGTAGGTCGCCGATTTCGGCAGGCCGAAATAGCCGGCGACCGAGGCGACGATGGCGATCTGCCCGGCATCGCGGTCGCGCATCCCGGGAAGCAGCGCGGCGATGCAGGCGACGGCGCCGAGATAGTTCACGGCAACGCTGTCGGCAAAGGCGCCGACACGGATGTCGTCGAGCCGGAACGGCATCCAGATGCCCGCCGACAGGATCGCAAGGTCGACGGGACCGTGCGTCGCCTCGATCTCGCCCAGCACCCGCGCGGCGGCGCCATCCTCCGTGACGTCGAGCGGATGAACGGTGACCAGGCCCCCGGCTTCGGCCGCCAGGTCCTCGAGCGCGGCGACATCGCGCGCCGAAGCGGCGACACGCACACCGTCCCGGGCAAGACGCAAGGCCACGGCCCGGCCGATTCCCGAACTGGCGCCGACGATCCACGCGGTCTTCCAGGGGGACAGGCTCATGCTGACCGGCCCCGGCCCTCAGATGCGGAAATAGGGCTGCAGCAGCCGGCCGATGAGACCCTTGAAACGGGTCGGCGATTCGGTTGCCACCAGACAGATGCAGTCCTCCGGCGAATCCACGATCGGCGCGTGCTCGACGTCCTCGTCCAGATCGGCGACGTCGCCGGGTCCGTAGTGACCGGTCACGTCGCTATAGGAGCCCGCGAGGATGAGGGTCAGCTCGGTGCCGCCGTGTCCGTGCTCGGGAACGGCCTTGCCGGGCGCGATCCGCAACAGCCGCAGGTTGCCGGCGCCGGGCGTGACCGGGATCTCGTAGCTGCGCACGCCGGGCGCGAGCCAGCGCCAGCGGATCTCGTCGAGACCGCCGCCGATCAGGCGCGCCAGCGGCGTCGGCACGCGCGGGTCGCGGGTTCGCGGCGCCGGTTCGGGCATAGCGGGGCGGGCGGCGGCCGGGGTCTCGATGCGGGCCATGGCCCGGTCGAGCGCATCGGCATCGAGACCGACCGTATCGATGTCCTCGAGCAGTGCGCCGCCCGTGGCCTCGGCGGTGCGAACCGCCGCGCGGCACCGCGGGCAGATGGCGACGTGGGCGGCGACGGCAACGCAAAGGGCCTCGCGCAGCGTGCCGGCGGCATAGGCCATGATCGTCGCATCGTCGAGATGATGGTGGATGCTCAAATCTCGCCCTCGAGTACGTGTCGAAGCTTGTCGTAGGCCAGCCGCATGCGCGATTTCACCGTGCCGAGCGGAACGCCGAGCCGCCCCGCGATGTCGCGCTGCGACAGGTCGTCGATGAAGGACAGCCGGATGACCTCGGCCTGTTCGGGCGGCAGTTCGGCGAGCGCCCGCGTCACCAGCGTCTGTTCCTGTCGCGCCGATACCGCGTCGTCCTGCGCGACCACCCTGCGTTCGTTGCCGGCGTGATCCTCGGCGATTTCCAGATCGTTCACATCGTCGAAATACTGCACGGATTCGCGCCGCAACCGGTCGATGCGCAGGTTGCGCGCGATGGTGAAGATCCAGGTGGCGGCCGATCCTCGGCCCGGTTGGTACATCGATGCCTTGGTCCATACCGAGAGCATCGTGTCCTGCATCAGCTCCTCGGCGAGGGCCGAGTCGGCGCCCTTGCGCATCAACAGATGCTTCACGCGCGGCGCGAAATGCACGAACAGAGCCTTGAAGGCCTCCCGGTCCCGCGATTCCCCGATGCGGACGAGCAGCATGGTCATGGCGTCGCCGTGCGTCGCCGGACCGTGTTCGCTCGTGGGCTCGCTCATCTCAAAGGTCGCATACACGCCGCAGGATCCCCTTGATACCGCGACGAATACGGCAAGAAAACAGCGGCGGATCATTGGGACCGAAGGAAAAATGACTGATCCGTTTTCGGGGATTGATCGTAGTCATGGTCGATGCGGCGGCTTGTGACACATACGGCTTTAGGAATATGAATGCGGGGAATGGAGGTCGGCGCGCGGAGAAATGATCCGAAGCGCGCAGGGCGCGCCGACTGAACCTTCCTCACTGCGCGCGATACGATCTGGACAGCCGGTGCTCGTGCCCCCAACCGGGCACCGGCCAACCGCCTCGCGGCGGCAGTCGCGGGGCGGTTTCTCTTTCAGGCACCCGGTCACCCAGTAAACTACCTCGATACGTCAGCTGTTTTGAGCGATCGTGTTAGTCGCATTCCAGTGAGTCGCGCGGTAATGTCTGCGCGAATCGGAACAGGGGGCGGCCATGACCGTTGTTTTCATTCTCCTCGGTATCGTTGTGCTGGCGGTGCTGTATGTCATCGTCACCTACAACGCTCTGGTCTCGCTGAAGACACGGGCAGAGGAGGCCTGGAGCGACATCCAGGTCCAGATGAAACGCCGCTACGACCTGATCCCCAATCTGGTCGAGACGGTGAAGGGCTACATGAAGCATGAGGCCGGCACCCTGGAAGCCGTCGTCGAGGCGCGCAGCCGGGCGATGGCCGATACCGGCGGCCCGATGCATCAGGCCGAGACCGAGGGGATGCTGCAGCAGGCGCTGAAGAACCTGTTCGCGCTGGCGGAAAACTATCCCGATCTGAAGGCGAACCAGAATTTCCTGCAGCTTCAGGCCGACATCACCGACACCGAGAACCGGATCAACATGTCCCGCCGCTTCTACAACGGCTCGATCCGCGATCTGAACGTCAAGATCGACCAGTTCCCCTCCAACCTGGTCGCCCAGCAGTTCAGTTTCGGCAAGGGGGAGTTCTTCGAACTCGACGAGGCGGAAGCAAGCGCCGCCGCCAAGCCCGTAGAAGTCTCCTTCCGTTGATGCCTGCCGCCTACCTGCGTCGTTTCGCGCTCGCCGTCGGGCTGATCGCGTTCACAGTCGCGGGCCTGACCGGCTCCGCGCTCGCCCAGGTCGACGGCTACAGCCGCGAGGCGATCCGCGATTTCGCGGTGCGCATCGCCGTGGAGCGCGACGGCAGCATCCTGGTGACCGAGGACATCGAGGTCGTCGCGCTCGGCTACGACATCCGCCGCGGCATCTATCGCGACATTCCGCTCGGCGGGGCTGCTCTCGGCCTGCTCGGCCGGGCGCGTTTCGATCTGGTCCAGGCGCTGAAGAACGGTCAGCCCGAGCCCCATCGCATCGAGAACGACGGCGCCAATCTCCGCATCTATTTCGGTTCGCCGGACGTGTTCCTTGACCAGGGCGTCTATCGCTATCGTCTCGTCTACCGGATGAGCGATCAGGTGCGCCGCTTCGACGACTTCGACGAGATCTACTGGAACGTCACCGGCAACGAATGGTCGTTCCCCATCGAGAACGCCAGCGCCGTGGTGATCCCGCCGCCTGGCGCCCCGGTAACCCAGACCGCTGTCTATACCGGCTTCTACGGCCAGTCGGGCGACGATGCCGTGATCGGCGAGACCGCCGGCGGCGAGCCGAGGTTCCGCACGACGCGCTCGCTCGCGCCCGGCGAAGGCATGACCGTCGCCGTCGGCTGGCCGCCCGGCTATCTCGATCCGATCACCGGCTCGCAGCGGCTCACCCAGTGGCTGGAGCGCTGGGGCGCCTATATCGCCGCCGCCGTCTCGCTCGGCCTGGTGCTGCTCTACTACCTGATCGTCTGGGCCAAGGTCGGCCGCGATCCGCGCGGGGGCACGGTCATTCCGGTCTACCACCCCGAGATCCCGCCAGCCGCGATGCGGTATATCGAGCGCATGGGCTTCGACGATACGTGCTTCGCCGCCGCCGTCATCAACCTGGCGGTCAAGGGTCATCTGACGATCGCGAAGGACAAGAAGAAGCAGACGCTGAAAGCGCTGGATCCGGCCGACGGGACGCCGATGTCCCCCGGCGAGGCCGTCTTGTACGACGGCCTGTTCGCCTACGGCGACCAGATCACCATCCAGCGCAGCAGCCGCAGCCAGCTGAACGCCGCGGCAAGCGCGTTGAAGGGGCATTTCGACAAGACCTTCAACAGCATCTACTTCCATCGCAATCGCCTCTGGTTCGCGCTCGGCGTCGTGATCACGATCCTCGGCTGGGCGACCTCGGCGATCTTCTCGGCGCGGCATGTCGAGGCGCTGTTCCTGGCGATCTTCCCCGCCATATTCACGGTGGTCATCGGTTCGGCGGCGTTCCGCGCCTGGAAGTCCATGCGCCAGTTCGGTCAATCGGGCGAACCGGGCCAGATCGTGTCGGCGGTCTTGCAGGCCTTCATCGTCACCGTCATGGCCATCGGCATTAGCGGCGTCTTCCTGGGGATCGGCACGGAGATCGGTGTGATTCCGTTCCTGACGCTGATTGGTGTCGGCCTTCTGAACGTCGTGTTCTTCCATCTGCTCAAGGCGCCGACGGCGATCGGCCGGGCAGCGCTCGACGAGATCGAGGGCACGCGCCTCTATCTGACCGTTGCCGAGGAGGATCGGCTCAAGTTCGCCAATCCGCCCGACAAGACGCCGGAGCATTTCCACGAGTTGCTGCCCTACGCCATCGCGCTCGACGTGGAGACCGCCTGGACCGAGCAGTTCAAGGCCGAGATTGAAGCCGCCCGCACCAAGGACGACGGCAATCCGTATCTGAAGCCGTCCTGGTACTCGGGTTCCAGCCGCGGCGGCGGATTCAGCGATGCCCGCCAACTGCGCGCCGTCGGGTCCAGCCTCGGCGCGGCCTATTCGGCGGCAACCGTCACGCGCTCGAGCGGCGGCTCCGGATCGTCGGGAGGCGGATCCTCCGGCGGCGGCGGTGGCGGCGGCGGCGGTGGCGGCTGGTAACGCCCCAGACACCCGATCTCGCTGATCGCAGGCTCAGTGCCGGGTCGTGGTGCGCGGCTCCTCGGGGCGGCGCACGACATCCTCGATGAGACCGTCGAGCCACGGACGCTCGGTGGTGCCGCTGCGCCGGCCGATGGACATCTGCTCGACCGGCGTGCCGATCAGTGCCGGCTGCGCGACAGGCTTCGCCGCGAGCACCTCCCGCCACCCGGTCAGGCTGTCCAGGCGAGCGACCGGCGCGGTGTCGATCTGCACCGGATCGATCAGGAACGCGAAGAAGAAGATGCCGGACGCCAGGTAGATCAGCGCCATCGACTTCTCGCCGAGTTCGCCGATCTGCCTGCGGGTCCAGAACCTGTAGCCGGCCAGAAGGTTGAGCGCGAAGAGGTAGGCCAGCACATAGCCCGCGGCGCCGACGCTGTAGAGCACCGTCGGAACGACAACCAGCAGGATGAACAGCCACAATACCGCGCCCACGCGCGCCACCTTCCCTCTGGCAAATGTCTCGGAGTATCGGCTTCGACCGCCGGATCAGTTGCCCGCGGAGCCTCTAGCTTAACCAATCCACGAGGGCGGCAACAAGGTCTCGCGCTCGGATATGGTTACGGCCAGTAACGGCGTCGGCCGGATCGTGCCGGGCTGCTAGCGGCTGGTATCGGGCATCCTGTTCGCCTCGACCATCATCGCCGTGCCGAGCTGCGCGAGCGCGTCCTTGTGAAGCGTCAGCGTGACCGGACCGTCCGGCGTCATCAGGGCGACGACGCAAACCGAGGGCTCGTCCGGATGGGGCTGCAGATTGTAGCGCAGGGCGGGCAGGAGCACCTCCGAACGGACGTAGCCCTTGCGTGGCTTGGGAGCCTCTTCCTTCGACATGTGGTGCGCCTTTCCTGGAGCTCGATTGGCCGTTGCGGGCTAGCGGTTTCCCACCAAATTGTCGCAAGCGCAACCGGCGATGCAGATGGATCGTGGTCGCGGCCCCGCGCGCTCGCGCCGCGAGGGGCAGACCTGATCGAAATTGCACGGCGATCTCGTCGGTCTTGAATTATAATTCCAGGGCGAATCGCCCGTGCCGGTGCACGGGTGGGTTGCGCCGTCGTCGGCGCGGGACCGCGCGGGCACGCCTCACTGACATCAGCCGAGCGGAATACGGATGGAAAGACGGAACGAAACGGTTCGACGTCGCACGTTGAAGGGCGCCAAGATCATCTTCAACGCCAAGCAATCGACGATCGAGTGCATCGCCCGCAACATGACGGGAGAGGGAGCGAAGCTCGAAATGCCGCACACGGCGGAGGTTCCCGACACCTTCACGCTGGCGTCCAACGACGGAACGTTCACGCGGCAATGCGAGGTGAAATGGCGCAAGGCCGATTCGCTCGGCGTGGCGTTTACCGACTGACAGGGCCCGCTGCCGCCCCGGCCCGCGCATTGGCCGGTGTGCCCGCGGCGCCCAGCTCGGTTTCCAGAACCGCCTTTTCGCGTTCCATCAACACCCGGTCGGTGATCGCCGCCGATAGCCATATGGCGCTGAGTGTCACCCAGGCGGTGAGGGCGAATATGGCTGCTCCGGTGACGCCGGCGCCGACCGCGCATCCGCCGGCCAGCATGCCGCCGAAGCCCATCAGCGCCGCCCCGAACAGGTAGCGGCGCATCGATGCGGCATCGTGGAAGCCCTGTACGGCGAGTTCCCGCGTCAACAGGGCGGCGAGGAACGAGCCGAGAAACACGCCGGGGACGAGCCCGACGTCGAAATCCAGAATGCTGCCCGGCGGCGACAGGAACAGCATCAGCGTATCGGCGGACGGCCCCGTGAACGTCACGCCTTCCACCTGGACGGGATCGAAGGCCCGCTGCGACATCGCGTAGGTGAACCACCAGGCGAGCGGGATCGCCAGCCCGGTGCCGACCGCCGCGACGGCGCGCCATACATGCGTGCGCGACCGGATGGCGACGAAGAGGCCGGCTGCGAGCCAGAGGCACGTGAAGGCAATGGCCAGCGGCGCCGAGGCGCCGACGAAGGCGAGCAGGTCATTGCCGCCGATATCTGCGGTGGTGAACAGGCCGGCGAGCGTCTCGCGCAGCGGCCTCAGGAAGCCGCGCAGGCTCGCCTGGGCGACGACGGCGAAGACCAGCCCGGAGAGAAGCGCCCGTAGGTTGCCGGTCGCCGAGAGCACCAGCAGCCGGCTGGCGCAGCCGCGCGACAGCACCATGCCGGTGCCGAACATCAGTCCGCCGAGCGCGGCGCCGGACAGGCTCTGCGGCGATGCGAGCTGACGGGCTTCGGAGAGGTTGGCCAGATCGGAGGCGATCAGCAGCTGGGTGCCGAGCACCGCGGCCGAGAACGTGAGCAGCCAGACGGCGAGCTTGTGGCCGATGGTGCCATGCGCGAACTCGATCACCGCCGCCCGGAGGCAGAACCGGCTCTGCTGGGCGAAAGCCCCGAACATGAGCCCGACCGTCAGGCCGCCGCCGGCGAGAACCCACGGTTCGGAGAAACGGTCGAGCAGAAATTCGAGAGTCATGACCGGGCGGGCCTCCAGCGACCCTGTTGCGCCATCCCGCATCCCCGGGTGCCGCCGACTTCGCCGGACAATGGACCTTGTCGCAAGGCCGCCTACATTGACGTGGCGCAACGGCAGGCGCATAAATTCAAAAAAATGCATATATCGAATAGCGGGAGGTCTCAACCGATGAACAGGGCACTGACGCGCCGCGACTTTCTGGCCGGAACCGCGGCGGCCGCGACGATGCTGGGGATGCCGGCCGGTCCGGCACGGGCCGCGACGGCCAACAGCGTGCCGCTCGGCGACGCGGAGGTTCTGGTCGTTTCCGACGGCAGCCTGACGCAGCCGATGAGCTTCGTTTTGCCGGACCGGAGCCCGGAGGAAATCGCCGCGTTGGGCCTGCCCGCGGACACGTTGCATCCCGACTGCAACGTCACGCTCCTGCGCGCGCCCGACCGCCTCGTGATGTTCGACGCCGGTTCCGGGCCGCTGTTCCAGGACACCGTCGGCGCGCTTGCCGACAACCTGGCGGCCGCCGGTATCGATCCGGGCGACGTGACCGACGTCGTCTTCACCCACGCGCACCCCGATCACATCTGGGGCGTGCTCGATGACTTCGACGAGCTGGTCTTCTCGCGGGCGCGCTACTTCGTGCCCCAGGCCGAATGGGATTTCTGGCGCTCGGACGATGCCTTTGCGGACCTGCCGGAAGAGCGCGCGAGTTTCATTGTCGGCGCGCGCAACCGCTTCGACGCGCTCGAGGAGCAGGTGACTCTGATCAGGCCGGGCGAGGAAGTGCTGCCGGGCGTGGAGGCGGTGGATACCGCCGGCCACACGCCGGGGCACATGTCCTACGTGCTGCATGGCGGCGGCGACAGCGTCCTCGTCACCGGCGATGCGATCCTGAACGCGGTGATCTCGTTCGAACGCCCCGACTGGCGCGTGGGTCCGGACCAGGACCAGGACCAAGGCGCGAAGACGCGGACGGCGCTGCTCGACAGGATCGCGGCCGACAAGTTGCGGATCGTCGGCTTCCACCTACCGCATCCGGGTATCGGAACGGCGGAGCGATCCGGAAGCGCCTATCGGTTCGTCGTAAGCTGAGCGCCGGTCTGGCGGCTATTCGGCCGGGGCGCTACCATGCGCCCAGCGGAACGGTGCCAGCGCCGATCCTTCCAGGAGCCAGGCAAGTCCCATCCGCGCCCCGAGCCCGATCGAGGCGATGACGACAGGCGCCGAGATCGCCAGCGTCGACACCGCGGTGATGCCCTGTCCGACCGTGCAGCCCATGGCGAAGACGCCGCCGATGCCCATCATCACGCCGCCGGCCAGATGGCGGCCGAGTTCGCGGGCGTCGTCGCAGGCCTCCCAGCGGGTGTCCTTCTTGTGCCAGGCGCCCAGCGTCGCGCCGATCAGCGTGCCGACGATCAGGCCGACGCCGTAATCCGGCAGGCTGCCGGTGAAGGTGATGACCTGCAGAAGCAGGTCGCCGACGGGCACGACGAACGAGCCGGCTTCGATCTGCACCGGCACGAAGGCGCGCTCGGCGATCAGCACCGTGGAGAGCCAGCCGAAGGCGATGACGAGGCCGATCGTGACGCCAGTGGTGATCTGCCGGTATTTGCGCCGAAAGGCGCCGTCACGGAAGATCCAGTACAGGAGGCTCGCGGCCATGAGGACCGCGACGACGGCCCGCACGTCCGCGCCGACCAGCGCGGAGGCGATGCTGCCGAGCGACTGGTCGCCCGCGAACGACAGGTCGAGCGCCAGGTTGTCGACGACCTGGATCCGCGCCAGACCGACGAGCCCGCGCTGTGTGGCGAGCGCGGCGAGGCCGAGCACGATGAGCACGACCAGCGACCGCAGGCTGCCGCCGCCGAGGCGGATCACCGCGCCGAAGCCGCAGGTCCCCACGAGGGCCATGCCGAAGCCGAACATCACGCCGCCGATGATGGCGCCGGTCAGTCCGAACTCCGCAGCCAGGTAGAAACTCGGAGAAAGGTCGATGATCCCTGCGAGGACCATCGCCTGGGTGGCGACGAGGGCGGATGCCGCGGCGAGCGCCCAGGTCCGAACGCCGGTTCCGTCCCCGGCGTACCAGTAGCGCTCGAGCGCGGAGAGCGTGCAGAACCGGTTTACCCGCGCGACATAGCCGAGCACGATCCCGGCGATCACGCCGAGAATCGGCAGCACGAACCGTGCGTCGAAGCCTTCCATGCGCGTCTCCCCTCCGCCGCTTTGCCGCGACGGTTATTGTTTTTCGCAATGCTACGCGTGGACGCGCGGCAAGGCAATTGCGGGAGAAGCAGGTCGGGGAGCTGGATCGGGAGCCGGGGATCAGGCGCCGGGGATCAGGCGTCTTTCTCGAGCACCGGCTTGCAGAACAGATTGTAGAGCGCGCCGATGATCGAGGAGACCTCGTCGTCGGCGATGCGGTAGTAGACCATGCGGCCCTCGCGCCGGGTGGTCACCAGCCGGTCGAACCTGAGCCGGGCGAGCTGCTGCGAAACCGAGGCCTGCGGCAGGGTCAGCATTTCCTCCAGTTCCGAGACCGACTTTTCGCCGTTCGACAGCAGGCACAGCATCAGCAGTCGCGTTTCGTGCGACAGCGCCTTGAGCAGGTCGCTGGCCTTGCGCGCCTGTTCGACGAGCGCCTCGAAGTCCGCTTCGCTCGCCGGACCTGTCAGGTCGGGCAGTGCCGTGTCGAGTGTCCTGGGTGCCGGCATCTGTTGAGTCATTGTCTTGGTCTCGAAAGCGAATGTGTATTTTATGCGATTATTGCGCCGCAAAATAGTCCGCCACGGCGCGGGTGCCAACTGCCGGGTCGTCACATCCGCGCCGACGGCGCCAGCTTTTCCAGCATCTCGCCCAGAAGTGGCCAGAAGAAGTCCGCGCCGGGATAGCCGCGCAGCCGAGCGATCTCTACGCCGTCCTCCACCAGAATGAATGTGGGCGTCAGTCGTTCGCGGGCGATGTTGTCCAGGTCATCGGGCCATGGTTCGGTGATGTCGACGAACCGGATCGGCGCGAGCCGGCCTTCCTCCGTCTTGGGATAGGCGACGCCGATTTCCGCGTGCCAGCGCACGCACCATTCGCAACCGGGCTGCTGCAGCATGATCAGCTCGGCCGCGCGCGCCTGCCCCGCGACAAGAAAAACCATCATCACGAAAGCAAAAAAGGCCTTCACGAACCACTCCATCCAATTCAGCGATTGCAATACATAGCAAATAGTAAATATGTTCGCTAGTTGCCGCACAGGTAGGGGATGCGGCGAGAAGCGGTGAAACGGCATGCTGGAAGTCTCCGTCGGCGCTGCATTCCTCGCGGGAGTGCTGTCCTTTGTTTCGCCTTGCGTGCTGCCGATCGTCCCCCCTTATCTTTGCTACCTCGCCGGCGTCAGCTTCGACCAGCTGAAGGGCGACACGGTGGAAACCGGCACCTCGCGCCGGATCATCGTGTCCTCCATCGCCTTCGTGCTCGGCTTCACCACCGTCTTCGTCGGTCTCGGCGCCACGGCCAGCGTCGTCGGCCAGGCGATCGCCCGCTACTTCGACGTGCTCTCGATCATCGCCGGCATCATCATCATAGTGATGGGGCTGCACTTCCTGGGCCTGTTCCGCATCGGCCTGCTTTACAAGCAGGCGCGCGTCGAGGTGCAGGGCAAGCCGGCCGGTCTCGGCGGCGCCTATCTGATGGGGCTCGCCTTCGCCTTCGGCTGGACGCCCTGTGTCGGTCCGGTGCTCGCCGCCATTCTGTTCGTCGCCGGCTCAACCGACACCGCCTGGCGCGGCGCCATGCTGCTTGCCGTCTACGCGCTCGGAATCGGCCTGCCGTTCATACTCGCCGCCGCCTTCGCCACCCGCTTTCTCGGCTTGGCGGCGCGCTTCCGTCGCCACATGGGGACCGTCGAAAAAGTGATGGGTGCGCTTTTGGTTCTGACTGGTATCCTGTTCATTACCGGCCAGATGTCGGCGATCGCGCTGTGGCTGCTCGATACGTTCCCGGTGTTCAGCCAGGTCGGCTGACGTCGGACCCCATAGGGAGGACAATGATGCTGAAACGTCTGTTGCTCGTCCTGTCCATGCTGGCATTCGCCGCGCCGGCCGGCGCGGTCACCATCGGCGACGACGGGCTGCACAAGCAGGACTGGTTCTCGATAACGTTCCGCGACATCGCCGAGGACATCGAGGCCGCCAATGTGGAAGGCAAACGCCTGGTCCTCGTCTTCGAGCAGCGCGGCTGCATCTACTGCAGGAAGATGCACGAGGAACTCCTGGCCGACCCGGAAGTACGCGACTACATCAAGGCGAACTTCAAGGTCGTCCAGTACAACATGTTCGGCGACGAGGAGGTCACCGACCTCGACGGCGAGGTGCTGACCGAGAAGACCGCCGCGCGCAAGTGGGGCTACGTCTTCACGCCGACGATCGTCTTCCTGCCGGAGCAGGCGCCGGAAGGGGGCAGCGTCGCGCAGGCCGCCGTTGTCACCATGCCCGGGGCCTTCGGCAAGTCGACCTTCCTGCACATGTTCCACTGGGTCCGCGAGAAGGGCTACGAGACCGACGAGCACTTCCAGAAATACCACGCCAGAAAGCTTGAGGAACGCCGTGCGGCGGGAGAGAATGCCGCCGACTAAATTGACTTTGTGCCCGGGTTCCGGCGAATTTGATGATTGCAATACATTCAAAAAAGCATATTAATGCATCCATAAACAACGATGAGAACACGCGGGAAACGCGTGAAAGAAACCGGGTCAACCGGTTCGAGAGGAGGAGGAGAGACGCCAGAATGACTATACGTATGGGCATCGCCGGCCTCACGGCGATCGTGCTCGCGGCGGGGGCCGCCAGCGCGGAAACCTTGGCGCCCGGCGAAGTGACCTTCAAGGATGGGGCCGTCGAGATGTCCCTGACGGGGCAGCCCGGCGATCCGGAGGCCGGTGCCAAGGCGTTTGCCGACCGCAAGCTTGGCAACTGCCTTGCCTGCCATGCGGTCTCGCGGATGTCGGACCAGCTTTTCCACGGCAATGTGGGCCCGGCCCTGGACGGCGTCGCCGCGCGGTATTCGCCCGAGGGGCTGCGCGCCATCGTCACCAACTCGAAGGAAGTCTTCGGCGATCAGACGGTCATGCCTGGCTTCTACTCGCTCGATGTGGGGATCGATGTCACCGAGGCGTTCCAGGGCAAGACGATTTTGTCCGCGCAGGACGTAGAGGACGTGGTGGCGTTCCTGGGAACGCTCCAGGAATAGCGCGAACACTAATGGAGATAGGCATGAAACTGACACGACGTGAAGCGCTCGCGCTGAGCGCCGGTGCCGCCGTATTCGCCATCGCCGGCGGGCGCGGCACCGCATGGGCCAGCACCGAGGACACGCAGAAGGCAATCGACGCGTTCACCGGCGGCGCCGCTCCCCAGAGCGGCCGCATCACGCTGAACGCGCCGGAGATCGCGGAGAACGGCAACACGGTTCCGGTTTCCGTCGCGGTGGATAGCCCGATGACTGACGACGACTACGTCGCCGCGGTGATGATCCTCGCGGAGGGCAATCCCAACCCGAACGTCGCCACCCTTCACTTCACGCCGATGAGCGGGTCCGCCGATGTGACCACCCGCATGCGGCTGGCGAAGACCCAGAACGTGATCGCGCTCGCCAAGATGAATGACGGCTCGGTCTTCATGGACAAGAAGGAAGTCAAGGTCACGATCGGCGGCTGCGGCGGCTGATCGGAGCAACGAGGACAGGAACTGATGGCAGAATCCAAACCGCGCGTGAAAGTCCCGAAGTCTGCCTCGAAGGGCGAGGTGGTGACGATCAAGACTCTGATCAGCCACCCGATGGAGTCCGGGCAGCGGAAGGACAAGGAAGGCAACCCGATCCCGCGCAAGATCATCAACAAGTTCACCTGCACCTTCAACGGCAAGGAAGTGTTCTCCGGTGATCTCGATCCGGCAATCGCGGCGAACCCGTACTTCGAGTTCAACGCGAAGGTCGACGAAAGCGGGACGTTCGTTTTCACCTGGGTTGACGATGATGGCAGTGTCTACACAACGGAAGCCGCAATCGAGGTGAACTGACGAGATCAAACGATGATCGGACGGGCAAAGAACCCGCCGACATAGTGGAGGAGGAGAAGCCCGTGGATATCAGGAAACTGGGCCTGGCAATCGCGCTGGGGGGGATTGCCGGTCTGGCCTTCGCTCCGGCGCAGGCCGACCCCGTCGACGACGCCCTCGTCATCGACGGCAAGGAAATGGTCACGCGCGTCGAGCCGCCGGAAGGCCATCCGTTCGATGAGGTGCTTTCCGGCTGGCTGTTCCGGACGCCGGAGACACGTGCCCTGGAGACGGATACCTTCGCCAATCCCGGCATGCTCTATGTCGAGCAGGGCGAGCGGGTCTGGAACCAGGTCGAAGGCGCGGCGGGCAAGTCCTGCGCCTCGTGCCACAACGACGCAGCCGAGTCGATGAAGGACGTCGGCGCCGGATATCCCAAGTGGAACGCGGCGGCCGGCAAGCCCTACAACCTCGAGCTCCAGATCAACGAGTGCCGCGTCAACAACATGCAGGCGGAGCCCTACAAGTTCGACGCGGGGGATCAGAAGGCGCTTGTCACCTACATCAAGCACCAGTCGCTGGGCGCGCCCGTCAAGGTCAACCTCGATGACGGCGACATGAAAGCCTGGTGGGACAAGGGCAAGGAGTACTACTACACGCGCTTCGGCCAGTTGAATCTGTCGTGTGCAAACTGCCACGAGGAGAACAACGGCAACTACATCCGTGCCGACCATCTCAGCCAGGGCAATGTCAACGGCTTCCCGACCTACCGGTTGAAACAGGCCAGCATGGTGTCGCTGCACAATCGCTTCCGCGGCTGCATTCGCGACACGCGGGCGAACTATCCCGACGCCTTCTCGGACGAGCTGATGGCGCTCGAGGTCTATGTGACCTGGCGCGGAACGGGCCTGTCCGTCGAGACGCCGGCGGTTCGCCAGTAGCAAGGTGGATCGGCGGGGTGTCCGGCTCCGCCGCGCCTGCTCTACCGGCGGAGGTGCGCCGGCTCAACCGATCGAAGGGGTAAACCGGAGCGGGGGCGTTGCGCTCGCTCTCGCGGGAGGCCTCGCCTTGGGCCTTAGCAACGGAGCATCGAGACGGCGATGATTTCACGGCGCGAATTCCTGATGGCGGCGGTTGCGACGGGGGCGATCCTCGGGCCGAATAGCGACGGGCGCTGGACCCGCGCTTTTGCCCAGCAGCGACTGAGCGAGGACGCGCTCCTGTCGATGGAGCCGTTCGGCAACGTCACCCTCGTCCACATCACCGACATCCACGCGCAGCTGAAACCCGTCTATTTCCGCGAGCCGTCGGTCAACCTCGGTGTTGGCGAGGTCGCCGGCCTGCCGCCGCACGTGACCGGTGCCGATTTCCTCGAGCTGTATAATATCGAGCCGGGCTCGCCGGAAGCCTACGCACTCACATACGAGGACTTCACCGCGCTGGCCCGGACCTACGGCCGCATGGGCGGCATGGACCGCGTCGCAACGGTGGTGAAGCGCATTCGCGCCGAGCGCGGCGACAGCATGCTGCTGCTGGATGGCGGCGACACGTGGCAGGGTAGTTACTCGGCGAACGAGACGCTTGGCGCCGATATGGTCGAGGTGATGAACGCGCTTCGGCCGGACGCCATGACCGGCCACTGGGAATTCACCTATGGCGCCGACCGGGTTACCGAACTGGTCGACAGCCTGCCGTTCTCCTTCCTCGGCTCCAACATCTACGATGCCGAATGGAACGAGCCCGCCTTCGAGCCGATGAAGATGTTCGAGCGTGGCGGGGTGAACATCGCCGTGATCGGCCAGGCGTTTCCCTATACGCCGATCGCCAATCCGCGCTGGATGATCCCCGGCTGGTCTTTCGGTATCCGCGAGGAGGATATCGCGGCCCATGTCGAGGAAGCGCGCGCCGGTGGCGCCGATCTCGTCGTGCTGCTCTCGCACAACGGCTTCGATGTCGACCGCAAGCTCGCCTCCCGCGTCGACGGCATCGACGTGATCCTGACGGGTCACACCCACGACGCCCTACCCGAACCGGTGATCGTCAACGATACCCTGCTGATCGCCTCCGGCTCGAACGGCAAGTTCGTCTCCCGCCTCGATCTCGACATTCGCGACGGTGCCGTGAAGGGCTATGCCTATCGGCTTATTCCCGTCTTCGCCGACGTCATCGCGCCGGACGCCGAGATGGCCGCGCTGATCGACAAGGTACGTGCGCCATACGAGGCGGAGCTCGCCCGCGAGCTTGCCCGAACCGAAACGCTGCTTTACCGGCGCGGCAACTTCAACGGCACCATGGACGATCTGATCTGCCAGGCCCTGCTCGAGGAGCGCGAGGCCGACATCGCGTTGTCTCCGGGGTTCAGATGGGGCACGTCTCTGCTGCCGGGTGATGCGATCACGGTCGAGGATCTGCACAACGCCTGCGCCATGACCTATCCGGCTGTCTACCGCTCGACCATGTCCGGGCAGATGCTCAGGGACATTCTCGAGGACGTCGCCGACAACCTGTTCAATCCCGATCCCTATTATCAGCAGGGCGGCGACATGGTCCGCGTCGGTGGCATGAGCTACACGATCACCCCGACGGCGGGCATGGGCTCGCGGATCTCCGATATGACGGCGCTGAAGACCGGCGAGCCGATCGATCCGGGAGAGGACTACGTCGTGTCGGGCTGGGCATCCGTCAACGAGGACACCGAGGGGCCGGCGATCTGGGACGTCGTCGAGGCCTGGCTCAAGGACAACCCGGTCGTGACCCTTGAGGAGAACAACCGGTCCGTTCGCATCGCGGGCTGAAGGTGGCCGCTGGTCGCCGAGAACGGCCACGGCGAACCCGGCGGGCGCCGCCGTTCTGACGCTGCGGAAGAATGTGGGCTATGCGAGTGTCCGGTCGTGATGTAGGTTGAAGAAAACGCGTTACTTTTCGCTCCGTGCGATTGGAAAATGGGGACCACCCTGGGAGGCTTGGGGCGCATTGTTGCTCCGTTGATTGTGGCGGCCGCCGTCGCGTTGGCCAACGGGCCTTCTTTTGCCGAAGGCGACCCCAGCGAGGGGGAAGCACTTTTCCGATCCTGCAAGGCATGCCACCAGATCGGCGCCGGTGCGCTGAATGGTGTCGGACCGCATCTCGACGCCCTGTTCGGGCGCACCGCCGGCAGTCTCGACGGTTTCCGCTATTCGTCCGCCATGCGGGACAGGGGCACGGACGGCCTCGTCTGGGACGAGCGGACGCTCGATGCCTATCTGGAAAAACCGCAGACGATGGTGCCCGGCACGCGCATGTCGTTCCGTGGCATCCCGGACCCGGAGGCGCGGACCCACCTGATCGCCTACCTGAAGCAAGCCTCGGCCTCCGCGCCGGCCGCCGATCCGACCACGGCGCCGGCGCCGCGCCCTGAAATGGCTACCGCGGTCCTGGAGATCGAGGGCGATCCTGCCTACGGCGAGTATCTCGCGTCCGAATGCGTCACCTGCCATCAGCCGTCCGGTCGCGCGGAGGGCATTCCCTCGATTGTCGGCTGGCCGAAGGACGCCTTCATTCGCGCCCTGTTCGAATACAAGACCAATGTCCGCAGCCATCAGGTCATGCGGATGATCACGACGAATCTCGGCAACGAGGAAGTTGCGGCGCTTGCCGCATATTTCGAGAAGCTCGAGCCGCAATAGGGCTACGGGCGCATCCTGGGGAGGATATCATGACGAAACTTACACGCCGAAGCTTTGGACTCTTCACCGGCGCATTGGGCGTGACCCTGGCGCTGCCGACATATCTGCGTAGTCAGGACCGACCGAAGGTGGTCGTCATCGGCGGCGGCGCCGGTGGCGCGACGACGGCACGCTACATCGCCAAGGATTCCGAAGGGGCGGTCGACGTCACCCTGATCGAAGCCAATCCGCAATACACCACGTGCTTCTTCTCGAACCTCTATCTCGGCGGCTTCCGCGATTTCGACTCGATCACCCACACCTACGACAAGCTCGCCTCGAACTACGGGATCTCGGTGGTCAACGGCATGGCCGACACTGTCGACCGGGAAGCCAAGGAAGTGGTCATGGCCGACGGCAGCCGCGTTCCCTACGACCGGCTGGTGATCGCGCCTGGCATCGACCTGATCTGGGATTCGGTGCCTGGCTATTCGGAGGAAGCGGCCGAGATCATGCCGCATTCCTGGAAGGCCGGCCCGCAGACGCAGCTCCTCAAGTCCAAGCTCGATGCGATCGAGAACGGCCAGCAGATCATCATGGTCGCCCCGCCCAATCCCTATCGCTGTCCGCCCGGCCCCTACGAGCGCGCCTCGATGTTCGCCCATGTACTGAAGTCGAAAGGCTTCACGGATTCCAAGGTGATCATCATCGATCCCAAGCCGAAGTTCTCCAAGCAGGGCCTGTTCCAGGAGGGCTGGGAGAAGCACTATCCGGGCATGGTCGAATGGTACGGGCCGGACGTGCATGGCGGCATCACCGGTGTCGATCCGGCCGCGGGCACCGTCACGACGGATCTCGATACCTTCAAGGGGGCTCTGGTCAACGTGATCCCGGCGCAGAAGGCCGGGGCGATCGTGGCAAAGGCCGGCCTCACCGACGACAGCGGCTTCGTCCCGATCGATCCCTATTCGATGCGTTCGAAGGCGGACGAGAACATCTTCGTCGTCGGTGATGCCACCATCGCCGGCGACATGCCGAAATCCGCCTTCTCGGCCAACAGCCAGGCCAAGGTCGCGGCCATGACCATCCGCGGCGACTTGACCGACTCCAAGGTGTTCCCGGCCAAGTACGCGAATACCTGCTGGAGCCTGATCGAGGCCGACGATGGCGTGAAGGTCGGCGCGCAATACGCCCCGACCGACGAGAAGATCGCCTCGACCACGAGCTTCATCAGTCAGACCGGAGAAGACGGCTCACTGCGCAAGGCGACCTACGAGGAATCGATCGGCTGGTACGCCGGCATCACCAACGACATCTTCGGTGACTGAGGAGACCGGAGCGATCATACGGGCCGTCGCGCTCTTCAGTGGAGCGCCCACGCGACGGACGCCTTTGGACCGCGGGCTGATCTGACCGTGCCCCGGGGCAGAAGAGTTCGATCGCAAGTTTCATTGCGGCGGGTGCGGGTCTCCCACGCCCGCCGCATCCTTTTTTTCCGTTGTTTGATTTCGGCGTTATGCAATTATTTAGTCGGCACCAAATTCTGGGGCGCGATTGATGACGGTGATTTCGCGACTGGTCCGTGAACCGCTGTTTCAGTTCCTCGTCATCGGCGCGATCGTATTCGCAGCTTATGCGGCGGTCGGGACGCGCAACGATGTCGCGGGGCAGGAGACGATCGTCGTCACGCCGGGCCGGATCGCGCAGCTGTCCGAGACGTATTCGCGCACCTGGCAGCGGCCGCCGACGCAGGATGAGCTGAACGGGCTGATCGACGCCTTCGTCAAGGAGGAGGTCTTCTACCGCGAGGGCCGCAGGCTCGGCCTCGATACCGACGACACGGTCTTCCGGCGGCGGCTGCAGCAGAAGCTGGAATTCATGATGGAGCCGGACCCGGCGGATCTCGCGGCGTCCGACGAGGAGCTCGAGGCCTACAGAGCAGCCAATGCCGAGGCCTATCGGGTGCCGGAGCGCATCGCGTTCCGTCAGATCTTTTTCAATCGGGATGCGCATGGAAACCGGATCGACGCCAAGGTCGACGCCGCGCTGGACGCGCTGGGCGGCAACGGCGCCGGGATCGAGACGCGGAGCCTGGGCGACCGGACGATGCTGCCCTTCTCGATGCCGCTCACCCCGACCGACCGGATCGCCATCAGCTTCGGACAGCAGTTCGCCGATGCCCTGAAGGCGATCACGCCCGGCCAATGGCATGGCCCGGTCGAGTCGACCTTCGGTCTGCACCTGGTCCTGATCGACGATCTAAGCCGCGCGCGCGATCCCGACCTCGCCGACGTGCGCGATGCCGTCCGGCGCGACTGGGAAGGGGAGAAGCGGCGGGAAATCGCCGAGGCGCGCTATCGTGCCATGCGCGACAAGTACGACGTGACCGTGATCTGGCCCGAGGCGCCCGACGGGCAGGTCGGGGCGCAGGCGGAAAACCGATGAAGCGCCTTGTCGCCGCCCTGGTCCTGGCACTCGCGGGCCTCGTCGCGACGATGGCCCAGGCCCACGAAGTGCGTCCGGCCTATCTGTCGATCGACCAGAGGGCACCGGAAGACTTCGATGTCCTGTGGAAGGTGCCCACACGGGGGGAGGCCCGCCTGGCGCTTGGCGTGTCGTTGCCGTCCGCCTGCGCGGAAACCTCGCCGGTCGTTGCCGCCGATGTGGGCGCAGCCATGGCCAGCCGGTGGAGCGTGCGCTGTACCGGCGGTCTCGACGGCAAGACCCTGGCGATTGACGGCCTCGTCGCCACCTACACGGATGTGATCGCGCGGATCGCCTGGTCCGACGGGACGGTCCAGACCGCCCGGTTGACACCGGATTTCCCGGACCTCGTCCTCGAGACCGCGCCAGGCGCGCTGGCGACGGCGAAGGCCTATTTTTTTCTCGGCGTCGAGCACATCCTGCTCGGGATCGATCATCTGCTCTTCGTGCTGGCGCTGCTGCTTCTGATCCGCGACCTGAGGAGGCTGATCGAGACGATCACCGCCTTCACGGTTGCCCACTCGATCACGCTCGCGGCTGCAGCCCTCGGCTGGACCCAGGTGCCCCAGCCTCCGGTCGAGGCGGCGATCGCGCTCTCCATCGCGGTCGTCGCCGCCGAGATCATCCGGGCCGAGCGGGGCGAGACGGACCTGTCGATACGCTACCCATGGCTGATCGCGTTCTTGTTCGGCCTCCTGCATGGCTTCGGCTTCGGCGGCGCGCTGCGCGATATCGGCCTGCCGCAGAAGGACGTGCCGTTGGCGCTGCTCACCTTCAATCTGGGCGTCGAGGCCGGACAGCTTCTCTTCGTCGCGGCGGTCCTCGTCGTCGCGCTCGTCGCTCGCAGACTGTTCGCCATGCGCGGCGCGTTGATCCGCGGCCCGGTCGGCTACGCGACCGGCTGCGTCGCCGGCTTCTGGTTCGTCGAGCGGGTGGTCAGTTTCATGGTGTAGCCGAAGAGGCTGGCCGTCGGAAACGGCGATACAGGGAGATATCGCGACGTTTTACTTGTGGTGCAGGCGCAGTGGGCGCAGGGTTGCGACGTAAGAAGTCAATAAACGAAACGCACGCGGGAGGGCGACGACTATGTCAATACTCATGCTTCGCGAATGGCTTCTGGCATTGGTTCTCATTTCGCTGGCTTCGATCGGTGCGAGCGCCGATGACGCGCAGATCGCGCGCGGCGGTTATCTCGTCGGAATTGCGGGGTGCAACGACTGCCATACCCCCGGCTACTTCTTTGGCGAGCCGGATATGTCCCGGTATCTGGGCGGCTCCGATGTCGGCTTCGAGATCCCGGGCCTCGGCGTCTTTGTTGGCCGCAACCTCACGCCCGACAAGGAAACCGGCATCGGCGACTGGACTGAAGAACAGATCGTCGCCGCGCTTCAGACAGGCCTCCGGCCGGATGGACGCATGTTGGCGCCGATCATGCCGTGGCATGCTTTCGCCAGCCTGACGGAGGACGACGTCAATGCCGTCGTGGCGTTCCTGCGGAGCCTGCCGCCGGTCGACCACGCGGTTCCGGGGCCGTTCGGTCCGGGCGAGACAGTATCGACGTTCACGTTCCGGATCCTGCCGCCCGGCGAAACCGCCGCCGATGCGCCGTAGTCGAGGACACCCCTAATCGCGTGCCGGACCTCGGGACTGTCGTGCCGTGGCAACATGCACGCCGGGCCGGGGGGGGGGCGATCGCTGATCACAGAGGGTCGGGTGTCGGCCGCGTTCACGTTGCTCGCGTTTGGTCTTTGACCGGCACGGCGGGCGAATCGCCGCAAGGCCCCGTTTGGAGCCGGTCCTAGGCCGGCCACGAGGCCGGCGGTATGAGCGGGGGCGAACGCTACTCACGAGTAGACCAGAACACGATGAGGAAAGGGCCTGACCATGACCGAGCTGCGCAAGATAACCAGCTACACTGTCGACGGTGCCCTGAGGATCGTTTCCAAGGATGATCCCGGTCCCGGTGGCGCGCACCACGCCTACGTCATTGCCTGGGGCAAGGGCGAGCTCCCGATAACGTTCCAGTTCGGTCATACCCTGGAGTCCGGTCACAATGGCGTCACCGACGAAGCGCTGCTCGCCGTCATCGTCGACAGGCTCAGGTCATTTCAGGCTGGTCCGCTCGCCTGCCGCGAAAACGAGATCGCCCTGACCAAGATCGAGGAAGCCCTGCACTGGCTGCACCATCGCACCCGCGATCGGCTGGCGCGCGGCGTCAAGGGGACCGGCCGGGCGTGACCTGAAAGGCATTCCCCTTCGCCCCCAGGAACGCGGTACGTCCCGTTCGGCGGAAGGGACGAATTCGTTCGCTTGGGTGCGGCGTTGTCGCCGTCCCCGGGTCGGCCGTTCACCGCAACGATATCGGGAACCGCGTGGCTTGGATTTCTATTTTTCCGTCATTTTCACAAACGCCGGGCCATCGAAGGTCGGCGGCGTCGATTTGTGGCCTCGAATGTACGACAGATAAAACTGACTCGGGCCATCATCGCCGAACTCGGCCCCGATCGTCTCGAATAACTGCTCCGCCGTCAGCCAGTCCTTCTCGCGAAAGTAAGTCAGGGCGGTGGAGAATTTCGAGCACAGGGCTTTTTGCCGGTCGGTTGCGGCGGCCGATTTCGCCATGATCTCCACAACCGGCGTGGCGTCGGCCTTGCCGCTGAGGAGAATGTCCCCCAAAGGCCTCACTAGGAGTCCGTCAGGCGTCTTAAGGACGGTCTCGGCCGCCAGTACGTGGGTGCCCAGGTACTTGTTCAGGCTTTCCAGTCGCGCGGCCGTATTCGCTGTGTCTCCGAGAATACTGTATGCCATTCGACCGCCACCGCCGGTGTGACCGACGTAGAAATAGCCGTCCTGAAGGCCGATGCGCGGATTGAGACGCAGCCGGCCCCTCTGCGCGGCGAACCGCTCGATGGCATCGCAGACCTCCAGCGCCGCGCCGACGGCTTTGGCGCAAACCTCGGGCGACGGTTCGGCGGAAGTCCATGCGCACATGATCGTGTCGGCGTGAAACTCCGTTATGTCGACGTCGTGGCGTTTGAGCGCGGTGGCCAGCTCATCGAAATAACTGTTCATGAACTCGGCCAGTTCTTCCGGATTCTTGGTTTCGGACAGTGTTGTGAATCCGGACATGTCGGTCGCGAGGCAGGTCCCGTAGACCACCTTGTTGACTTCCGAGGGATCGAACTCCCGCCGCGTCAGATCCTGGACGATGTTCTCCGGCAGGTACATGCTGATGGCGCGCGTGACCTGTTGCTCCGCGTGGCGCTTCAGTCGGTACTGACCGATCAGCCCGATCAGGAGTGCGCACGGCATCTGCACCAGTGCAGGCGTGGCGAGCGGCAGCCAGACGCTGGTCTCGTTGAAGCGCCATTGGGCGAAGACCCCGTACAGGACCGCAAGTCCGATGACGGCCGGCACCCCCGCTGTCGCCGGCAACAGAAAGCCCAAGAGGCCGGCCACCAGGCCGAAGGCCACAATGATGGCAATCTCCGCGCGAAGACCGACAGGTCGCACGCTTCCTTGTGTCAGCAGGTTGGAAAAGGCGGTTGCCATTATCTCGACGCCACTCAGGTCGACGCCGTCATCGCCCGTGAAGCTCGTGAAGAAGCGGTCCGGCTGGTCCGGGGCGAACAGATCGGAATAGCCGACGAATACGACGGTACCCGCCAGGTCGCTGGTGCCAGGCGTGGGCGCGCGGTCGTCGGAAAGGACGTCCTCGTACGCGATCGTGGGGATAGAGCCCGGCGGCCCGTAGAAATTCAGGAAGTAATGATCCCGCCCCCCATACAGGGCGGCAAGCGCAGACAGGAGCCGGCGTTCTTCGTCGTCGGGCTGTGCGTCGATCCTCCGGCCGACCCGTTCAGCGAGCGAGGGATCGCTTACGAAGATCCCGCGGAAGGCCTGCATCAGGGCCTTGATGTCGTCGGGGGTCCTCAACTGCTGAGCGGTCGCGGGAAGGGCGTCGAGGCCGGACGCGCCCGCCTGCCGCAGCAAAGCGATCCAGACCTCGTAGTAGGGCAGAGCCTTCATCTGAAGCGCGAGGGCGGGGATGGTGGCGTTGTCGCCGAGGCTCGACTTGAACGTCCAGAATTCCGACGCGGCCTGATCGATCTTGGGCAGCGGGAACGGACCGATCGCACGGGCCGCCTCGGCAAGGGGCTGCGTTGGTGATCGCTTCTCCTCCACCCAGGTCCAGCCGGCATCCTGTCCGTTCGCGCTCACAAGGCGTTCGCGGTGCGCGGAGAGCCATTCGAACAGGACGACGCGATAGGCGTTTCCTATCACCCGGGCGAATTCCACGTCTTCGTCGCCGGGTTTGGCGCGACTGAAGTCCATGTCGAAAACGATGATCTCGGCGCCCCGCGCCACCAGACGCTCGACGAGCGCGCCGTGTGTCGTGCGTGGCCAGTCGCGCGGCAGTCTCGCCAGATCGAGAATACGCCCGGTTCGGTTGTTTATGCCGACCACCGCCACCCCGGGCGGCGGCGTCGCCGCGCCGCGCGTCTTGAACAACCAGTCGAGACCCTGGGTCCGCTCGAACTCGTTGCCGAAGGGCGACAGGATGACTGCAAGGCCAAGCGCGGCGCAAACCGCACCGGCACCGAGGCCCATGGCGAAACGCCTCAGTCGCGAAGAGCCAAAAAATCGTCGTATGCCGGCGCTCACGTCAATGCGGCTCCGCCCGCCGCGTTACAGGCGAGGCACATCCACTCTAGCGAACCTCGTCTATCATGGCGCCTCGCCAGTCCTTCGCATGCATTCCTGGCCCTGGAAACAGTGTAGGCCACCTGTCTTGTTGACTGGAACTAGTCGCAGATTTTCATGCGCCGGCCATTGACCTTCTCGTAAACGCAAGTGTTGTTCCCGATGGTCCCCATCGAGATGGCATCCAGCGCCGTCAACGGATCTCCGCCAAGGCAGCTGTTCACCTCGCCGGGGGCGGTGGGGGTCAAGTCGCCATTGCAGAAATTCGCGAGATTTGTGCCACAGCCGCACAGGTTCACATCCTGCTCCTGCGGTTCGATTTCGAAGGCCTGAACAAAGCCGGGCATCGTGTCATAGGCCCCGCAGATCGTGGCGACCTGGCCCTGGCTCACCGGGCACGGTCCCCTCGCAAAGCACACGGTTACGTTGGCCGGAAGTTTGTTTGCGTTGTTGATCGGCGATTGGACCTGATCGAGCACGACGCTGTCGCCGCACATGATCAGGGAACCGTTCCGCCGAGTGATCGTCGCTTCGAAGCCCTTGCGTCCCTTCTGCTGGCTATCGTTGCGCACGTCCTCGATCTGCACCTCGGTGCCGTTGACGATCGTTGCCCACACGCCCCCGCTCTGTTGCGGCAGGCTGGTCGGCGTGAATTCCACGGTCTGGCTCGGATCCAGAACAAATCCGCAGATTTCCGCCGCATCCGCGCAGGTCGCGTCTCCCTGGACGTATAACGGGCAAATCCCTGCCGGGGTGCGGTCGTAAACGCCGTCGCACATCTCTGCCGCGACGGCACCCGTCGATAAGCCGGCACCCGCTACGAAAGCGAGCGTAATCAGAGTTCGAACAGCTCTCATAATCCTCTCCCCTTGCGATCCGTCGGGCCAAATAATTAGACACCTAATCACATATTAACCATTCTTAGCTAAAAGTTAAGTGTGATCCGGCCCACGATCTGCATGGCTGGAAGGTACGGCCCGATAGAGGGCTCGTCGCGGAACTCCCGGAAACTGTCGTCCTGGTAGAAGAATTCCTCGTCGAGCAGGTTGCTGACCGTCAGGCTGGCGATACCCCTGCGATCGGGGAACCGGAAGCCGATGGCCGCGTCGACGACAAAGAAATCGTCGGATCCGTCCGCGAGCCCGAGGTTGGTCTTGGCGGCAAATGTCCGCGTGACGTCCTGGTTTACGTAGGTTCCGCCGAGCCCGGCGAAGAACCCGCTGGGGTGGAAATACCGCACCATGATCGGAACGCTGAAGGTCTCGACCTTCAGGGGGACGTCGCCGAAAACCGAGGAGTCGTTCACGCCGGTCTGGAACCGGTCGTAGGAGACCCGGCCGCTCAACGCCCAGCGATCGTTGATCGCCCAGTACAGATACGCGCCGCCGAGCTGCTCTTCCTGGTCTTCGAAGGTGACGCCGGTCGGGATGAAGACCGGGACCGTCAGGTCGCGCCAGGTGAATTCGGCGCCGATGAACAGGTCATCGGTGATCTGATAGTCGATCGCGCCGCCATACCGCCATGCTTCGTCGGCGTTGCCGTCGTCGAAGAGCTGGTTGAACCCCGCGATCTGGGTCGGTTCGATGGAGCGGTTGGCCACCAGGGCCGGCTTCACCGTGCGGAATGCGGCGCCCCGTACCACCAGGTCGTCGGTGATCTTCCACTGTACGCCGAACTTGGGGTTGACCTTCTCGACCTTGAGCGGGCCTTCCTCGTAATCGTCATAGCTCGCCCCGACCGTCCAGGTCACCGTCTCGGGAAGGGAGATGTTGACGTATGTGTAGCCGTGAAAGTGGGTGATCGGCGAATCCGTGACGACGAACGGCGGAAACGGTCCGAACTGCGCGGTCGTCGTCGCATCCGCGTCGGTGTATCCCACGCCGGCGACGACATTGAACAGGTCGGCCCTGTAGATGTACTGCCCCTCGTACTGATAGCCCTCGTCCTTGCCTTCGACCTTGAAGTCGAAGCCCGGGAAAAGCTCGCGCGCCCGCCGTTGGTCGCGGCTGCCATAGATTACGGAGGCGATGATGTCCGAGTTGGGGGTCGGCGAGTAGCGCACGCCGATCCTGGCCATGTCGCGGTTCAGATGGTTGCGAACGGTCGGATCGTAGGAATCCGGATCGAAGTTGAATGCGAGGTCGCCATACTCGGTTTCGCGCTGGCTCCATTCCGCCTGGATGTTCAGCTCCGGCGTAAGCGCGACCTGGCCATAAAGCTGAAAGATGTCGTGCTGGACGTCGTTGTTCGGCCGCCAGCCGTCGCTTTCGTATGTGAACGCGCCCGCGCCCAACGAGAGCTGATTGTAGATCAGGGACGCGACGCCCTCGCCGCCGATCGACTCGTCGTTGCCGACGACACCGGAGACGATCACCTGGCCCCCGTTCCGCTCGAACAGCGGCGTGAATTCGTCGAAGCCCGGATCGGCCGGCCCGCCGCGCGCGACGATGTTGAGGTTCGTCTCGACGAGGCTCGGCTGGATCGGATTGATGTTGACGTCCTGCAGGAGTTGCGACTGCAGCATCTCGCTGACGCGCGCGCTCTCACGGCGCGGAATGCCGATATACATGTCCGAGAGGAAGCGATGCGCGGACGCATTGTTCGGTGCGATCGTCAGCGATTGCGCGCCTTCATTCAGGCCGAGGGACCGGAAACCCAGGTCGTCGTAGACCCGGGCGAGGCTGGCGCCGCGCGCCGCTCGATCTGAATCCAACAGTTCCCGGCTGCGGTAGATGGCGCGATTGTCGTTGAGATCGATCGATGTCTGCAGCTCGTGCAGCGCCTCCACGGGCCGGTTTTCCGTCTGCAGCATGATTGCGTTGTAGAGGTATGGCGTCGGATCAAGCGGATCGAGTTCCTTGGCCAGTTGGAACTGCTCCTGGGCGAGGTCGTCCCGGTGCTCCTCGAAATAGGCCTTGCCGAGGTACGAGCGGAGCAGAGACCGCGACGAATCGAGGGCGACCGCCATCTCGATCTGTCGCCGCCCTTCGGCCAGGTTGCCGTCGCGGATCATCGCCAGGCCAAGTCCGAAACGCGCCTGCGGATCGGACGAGTCGAGCGCGATCGCCCGTTCGAAGGCTTCCCGCGCCTGCTTCGTACGGAATTCCGTCAGCGCGGCATAGCCCAGCACGATCTGCGTGCGTTCGATATTGGGATCCAGCGAAACGGCGGTCTCCGCCGCTTCGCGCGACAGGTCGCGATATCCGAGCATCAGCCAGAGTTCGCTCAGCCGCGCCCAGCCGATTGCGTCGTTTGGTTGCCGGGCGGTGGCCTCCAGCATCGTGTCGCGGGCGGCCAGCAGGTCGAACTGGGCCTGTTGCGCGAGCGACAGGGCAATTCGCGGTGCCGTTGCATCCGGTTCGAGCTCGACCGCTCTGGTGGCGTCCGAAAGAGCGGCCTCCCTGTCGTTCTGCACCACCGCGATGACGGCGCGAAGCGCATAGGCTAGTCCGGGATTTTCGCCCCGTGCCAGCGTGGCGTTGATGGACGCCCTGGCTTCGTCGACGCGCCCGACCGAAAGAAGGTGCGCTGCGTCGTAGATCGGTCCGGAGCGTGCACCCCCGGCGGCGAGGATCGGAGGATAGAAGAGGCCCCACTGCACCGCGTCGCGCGGATTGACGAGCGTGAAGGATTGCGGTGGTGCGCCCTTCGCCGAGCGGACCGACTGGCCGCTTTCAACGGAGACGTCGCCGCTGTCGTTCGAGGCGGACACCACCCCTTCGTAAACGGTCATCGTCGCGTCGTTTGCCGACGTACGAATGACGAATTCCGTCCCTTCGATCGTGGCATTCAGATACGGCGTGTTGACCTCGAGTTCCCTGGGGTTGCGGCTGAAGGACTGGAAGGCCCCGCGGACGAGGTCGAGGACCGACCGTTCCTCTTCTTCGCCGGCTATGTCGGCGAGGTAGATGGTCGTGTCCTGATCGAGCCGCAATACGGCGTCGTTGATCAGCATCACCGCCGCGCGGCTTTGCGGCCCCGTTCTCACGATGTCGCGTTGACAGAGGTCCTGATCGAGCACAGCCACCCGGGACACCCGGTCCCGCTGGATCTCGACGTCGCCATCTATCGAGATGAGTTGCCCTGCGACCTGAGCGCAGTCTTGTGCACGGGCGTCCGCCGCCCACGCGTGCCAGGTTACGCCACACAGAATTGCGATAGGTACACTACGCCGCATCCAAGCCAATTTTCCTGCCCCCGAAACTTGGCCTGTCCATCAACGAACGCTGACGCTCCATCAATGGACACGTCCAGTTGATTTACAAAGTTCGACTAAATCACACATTTTATAAGCCAGCTAGCTTTTTGTGTGAATATCGTAGCCGGTTTTCGGACCGCTACCGGTTGTCCGAAATGCCGGCCACGCCGGTCGGCGGTTCCCGACCGCGATCAAGCGACCGCCCCCCGGCGGGGTGGGGGACCGGGGGCCCGGAGGGCCCGGACGAGATCAAGCGGGAGCGTCAGGCCCCCGTGAACTGGGGCTTGGGTCGCTATGTGCCTGGAGCGTAATGATCGGGCCGGTTCAGGAACGGTCCGGCGCGTGTGCGGGCGGGCTTTTCGCCGCCGAGGGTGCCCGCAGGCCTGACCGCACCCCGGCTCGCCGGCTGGATACTCGACGGAAACGACGGTTGTCGACGGGCCTACGTGATAGCGTCAGCGATGGCTTGTTTTCCGGTTGCCGCGTCGCGTATGTCGCAGCAACCGGAGAGGGGCCGCGAGCCCGGCGCCACCCGCCAGGACAAGCGTACCCAGAGCGACAAGTATGCGTCGCATCGTTCAGTTCTTCTCGGCCCGGAAGCGCGTGTGGCAGGACGAGCAGGTCTGGGTGATCATCCCGAAAACCATGTCGGGCGGCATCTGGCCCAGGTCGTCTGCGGCACGCTGCGGCATGACGCCGGACGCCCCCCGGGAACCTATCATCGGCTGACCCATCATTCCTTGGCCCATCATGCCCGCGGCGCCGTGCATGGTTTCGCGCGGGTTGTCGGCCGCCGCGCCAAGCCCGGCGCCAAAGGATTCAAGCTGATCGCCCAGGGCCCGGAACGTTTTCCAATCGGTCCATATCTCGCGCTTTGCCTCGGATGGCGGGGCGATGCTGCCCTAGGGGAAGAGGACCGTCATGGTGGCCCCGCCGTGGTCCTTGATCGAATTGGCAAGGCCTCGAACGTTGCCGGCGTCGTAGGGTGCCTTGCCGGTGAACATGGGGGTCAACTGCTTCACTGCGTCGCTGAGCATCTTCATGTGGTCCACGCGTTCGCCAACCATGCCTGTTGCTCCGGAAGGGGCGAACACGCTCGTGGACGCAGCGGCGCCGGCCTGCGCGCGGTTGCTGCTCAACATATCAGAGTAGGGCATGAACGAACCGCCCGGCTCCTGGCCACAACCGTCGGGCGCCACCGGGCAGGGCCCGGAAGAGATCCCGACTGGGGTGGCCTGGTTCGCGGCTCCGTCACGCGACGCCCATTCGTGCGCCTGCGCTGAGCCGGCAAACACGACGATCCCGAGCGTGAGGATCGCTGCAAGCGCCGGGGCCCGGAGCCACAGGTTTGCGGTGTGACGTGCCGTGTGTCTTCGATAACGAACGGGGGGGCGACAATCAACGCCCGCCCCGAAACGTCACCGGATCGTGAATTCCGGCGAAAGGTTGATAGGCGGCAAACCCGGCAGCGGCTTGCGCCGCTGCGCAGGCGTGGTCACTCCTTTTCGATCTCGATCACGGTCAGGTCTCCCCGGATACGGTCCGCGCGGAACTGAATGTGGTCGCCGACCGCGACGGTATCGATCATCGCCGGATCGGCGACCTTGAATACCATCATCATCGGTTGGTTCATGCCGATATGCGGGATCGCGCCGTGGCGGATCGTCAGCTTTTTCTGGGAACTGTCGATCTTGGTGATCTCGCCTTGCACCATCGGGATGTCCTGCGCTAAGGCGGGCGCGGTTGCGAACTGGGCTGCCAGGCCCAGAAGTGCGGCGGCTAGGGTTGCGGGCATACGCATTTTGATCAGCTCCTTCCGTGGTGATCATCGTGGCTTGAATTTTGTGTCGGGTCCGAAGCGCCAGGCGCCTGTGCGGCATCGGGCTTGTCTCCGGTCCACTCATAGGCGACCGTGCCGGGGGGATGGTCGAAGTCGCCGGGGTCGGAATAGTCGCCGGCGGCAAGTCCGTCCCGAACCTTCATGACCGAAAACATTCCACCCATCTCTATCGGTCCGAACTGTCCCCAGCCGGCCATCATCGGCAGGGTGTTGTCGGGGAGCGGCATCGACATTTCGGCCATTTCGCCCATCCCCGCCGCCCCCATGGGCACGTAGTCCGGAACCAGTTTGCGGATCTGCTGGGCTACCAGACGCTTGTCGGCGCCGATGAACGTCTTCACGTCATGGCCCATCGCATTCATGGTGTGATGGGACTTGTGGCAATGCATTGCCCAGTCGCCTTCGTGGACCGCGTCGAACTCGTAGGCCCGCATTGCGCCGACCGGGATGTCGATCGAGACCTCCGGCCATCGCGCTTCCGGCGGAACCCATCCGCCGTCCGTTCCCGTCACGGCGAAGTCGTAGCCGTGCATATGGATCGGATGGTTTGTCATGGTGAGGTTGCCGACGCGAACCCGGACCCTGTCACCCTTGGCCGCCACCAGCGGATCAATCCCGGGGAAGACGCGGCTGTTCCAGCACCACAGATTGAAATCCGTCATCGTCATGATGCGCGGAACGCGCGCGCCGGGGTCGATGTCGAAGGCGTTCAGCAGGAACACGAAGTCGCGATCGACGCGGTGCTGCTGCGGGTCTTTCGGATGGACGACGAAGAAGCCCATCATGCCCATCGCCATCTGCGCCATCTCGTCGGAATGCGGGTGGTACATGAAGGTGCCCGACTTCGCGAGCTGCCATTCATAGACGTAGGTCCTGCCCGAGGGGATGTGCGGTTGCGTCAGCCCGCCGACCCCGTCCATGCCGCACGGCAGGATCTGTCCGTGCCAGTGGATCGTCGTCTTCTCCGGCAGCTTGTTGGTGACGAAGATGCGCACCTTGTCGCCTTCCACCGCCTCGATCGTCGGACCGGGTGACTGGCCGTTGTAGCCCCAGAGGTTGGCCGTCATGCCCTCCGCCATCTCGCGTTCGACCGGCTCCGCGACGAGATGGAACTCCTTCCAGTCGCCGTTCATCCGCCATGGCAGGGTCCAGCCGTTCAGCGTGACGACCGGGTTGTAGTCCGGGCCCGACGTCGGGTGCAGCGGCGGCTGCATCGTCGGCTCTGTCATGACCGGCGCTTCGGGCAGTCCGCGCGAAAGCGCCGGTGCCGCGATGGCGGTCATACCCAGCGTTCCAACGGCGCTCCCGAGGAAGCCGCGACGTGTGATCGTATCGTTCATGATGCGTCCTCCTGCGCGTGCCTAGTGGTCGCCGCCGCCGGCCCCGGCGGCGGCCGAAGCCATGTCCCCGGGCGCGGCTGCGCCGGGTGCGCCGCCGACCAGCGCGACATCGAGGTTGACCGTGGCGAGCCAGTAGTCACGCAAGGCTTCGCTTGCGGCGACGTTCGACTGGATCGCCGCGCGCGCGTCGTTGATCAGGTCGGTGACGTCCTCGATCATGCCGTTGTAGCGAAGCAGCGACTCTTCTGAGACGACGCGGCGCAGCGGCACGACTTCGTCGCGATAGAGCTTTGCGATGTCATAGGTCGCGCGATGGACCTGATAGGCTTCGCGCGCCTGCGATCGCGCCTCGACGCCGCGTTCCGCAAGCTGGTTGAGGGCCAGCAGATAGGTTTCCCTGGCGCGCCGGACCTTGGTTTCGCCGAAGTCGAAGATCGGGATCTCGAGCGCAACCTCGAAGCCCGGGCGGTTCGTCGTCTCCGTGTATTCGACGCCGTCTTCCAGGACGAACTCGTCCTCGGTGACATAGATCGCGCTCAGCTCCGCGAGATCGATGAACCGTGTCACCTCTTCCAGTTCGAGCGACTTGGCGAGGACGTCCAGTTCGAGCCGGGCGACCTGTACGTCGAGGCGTCGCCGCAGGGCCTCGACCTCGATATCCTCCGTCGTGGCCGGTCTGGCCGGCAACTTCGGCAACCGGCCGGTTTCCTTCAGCCGGTCCAGGTCCTGGCCCCAGAGGCCGAGGACCCGATTGAGCGTCTCGGCCTCCCGGGTATGCGCGACCTTCGCTTTGGCGAGCTGGGCGGTGACTTCGGCGTAGAACGCCTGTTCGCGGGCCTGGTCGATCTTCGTCGCGGCGCCCGTGCGGCCAAGCTCGGCAAGAAGCTCGGACGTCGCGTTCGCCGAGAGCTTGGCCTGCTCGAGCAGATGGACGCTCTGGTGCGCGGCGGCGGTGCGGTAGTAGGCACGCCTGGCCTCCGCTCCGACCCGCAGGGTCTCAAGCGCCGCGCCGTACTGGGCCTGCCGAAACCGCGTCCGGGCGATCTCCGAGCGTTGCGGCAAGGTGGCAAGCGCCAGGATGTTGACGATGATCTGCCGCTCGATCTCGGTGGGCAGGCCGCCGGCCGCGATCCGGCCGATCGAAATGGTGGGATTGGGCGGCAGGCTCGCGGCGACCATGTCGGTTTCCGCGAGCCCGAGCTGGTTGTAGGCCGCCTGCAGCCCGCGATTGTTCAGCAGCGCGATGCGGACCGAGCGATCGGCGTCCAGCGGCTGCTGCAACAGGTCGCGAACCAGGGCCTGCGATTGGGCCGCGCTATCCGCGTCGCGTATGACCGTCGGGCGCGCGTCCAACTCGCCGACCACGGCCGTTTCGACGAAGGCGAGGCCGCCGTCTTCGGAGTAGGCCGCGCACCCCGACAGAAGGCCCGCCAGGCCGATCGGCAGAATTGCCCGGTAGCGCCGTCTCATTGGTCGCCACCCCCCGGCGCGACGCGCCGATTGAGCTGCGGCCAGCCTTGCGGCTCGACGGGTCGGCGGGGCTGGTAGTCGTCCAGGACCGGACGGTAGGCCACGCGCGCGCTTTCCTGACGCGGATCGCTCGCGTCGCGTAGTCCAAGATCGGGGGCGGCCGAACAGCCGATCAGCAGCGTGCCGACCACGCCCAGCAACAAGATCTTCATCGATGAACTCCCAACCAATCCGGCAGGCGCGCCGGGCCGCTTTCAGCAGGCGGTCAACGGGCTGCGTATCGCGGTCGTTCTCGCGGCTGGAAGCCGGAACGAAAGCCGCTTTCGCGCAGGATGTTGGTCAGGAAAGGCGGGGTGGACGTTCCGAGGCGGGAACTGGAACGGCCGCGAAGTCTTCCGGCGAAGACGTTCCGTATTGGCGAGGGATGATGGCCCGCCCTAAGGAAATAACCAGGTCTATCGTTCCGACGGTCTGGCACATCGACGGACACCAGGTCGCGATTTTGTCGGCGCTGCCAGCGGATCGGGAGCGGTCGCAGCCGTTCCTATCCTGGAAAGCCGCGGTATCACTCGCGCCCGCCGAGGTGAGCATGGCGTGCATGCCGGACGCCTTCGCTGGCCCGTCTGCCGCGTGGGCGGGCATGGCAAACGTGCCTGCCGCGACCGTGACCTGGAGGGCACCGGAGGTAACCCAGACGGTTATCAGCAGCACATATGTCAACAGCCGCGCCATTCATAATTTAATGCACAAACGCATCGCCGTCGGCAAGCGAATTGCCGCGACGGCTAACACATCCTCGCGAGTCAGCCAGATTCCGGCTCGGATCGGCGGCGAATTTCGGCGTTTCGGTGGAGGATATGGAGGAAATGGCGCACCCGAGAGGATTCGAACCTCTGACCTCTGCCTTCGGAGGGCAGCGCTCTATCCAGCTGAGCTACGGGTGCTTCGAGCGCCGAATGCGGCGGAACATAGTGTATTGCCGCGGCCGCTGCAATTGCCGCGGGGCGGTTTGATCGCATTGTTTTCGCGCTCAGTCCCGCGCCGCCCCGGGGCCGCCCGGTTCCGCGCTCGAAAGCGCCGATCGGCGTACGGCGTCCATCAGCCGCGAGGCGTCTCCGTCCCATTCGCCGCACCAGTGGTGCTTGTCCGTGGTCGGGAATTTCTGGACGACCGTGCCCGTCTGCGGGTTCATGTAGATACCCGGCGGATACCGGTGGCAATGGCCGACGGTCCCGGACGACGAAGCGCTGTCGAGCTGCCAGTAGACGCAGCGGGAACACAGGGGATGCAGGTGTTTCATGCCGGCACTCCATTCCTTCGCCCCGGGGAGTATCCGGAAAATCTATGAATAAATCATTCGGCTTATAACTGTGTCGCACCGAGCGCCGCGGCGATCCGGGCGACGTAGTCGCCGGCCCGCTCGGTATCGTGATAGAGGCCGAAACCGATGCGCAGCCTGTCGCGGCGATAGTCGACTATGATGCTCTCCGCCATCAGTCGGTCGTGGATCGCGGCGGCGTCGGGCGTGCGAAACGTGAGGAAGTGCCCCATCGCGTCGCGCCCCGGGCGGCGCAGCAGCAAGGCCGGATCGAGCCCGGCAACGGGGCGGTCGGCAAGGGCCTTCAGGAACGCGTCCAGGACGGCGCGCACATGGGCGTCGATTTCGGCCACCGAAAGGCCCAGCCCGTCCAGCCAGTCCATCACCGCGTTGAAGCGATAGAGGCCGGAGGGGTCGAACGTCGCCCCCAGGAACCGGCCGCCGTCCCGGGCGTAGCCGACCTGATCGGCGCGCGACCGGATCGCGCCGAAGGCGGCGTACCAGCCGGTGTCGCGCGGGCGCGGGGCGTATCCCGGCGGGCAGTGCAGGAAACAGGCGCCCTCGCCGGCCATGGCGTACTTGTAGCCGCCGGCCATGTAGAAAGCGCGGCCGGCGATGGCGGACAGGTCGGTCGGCCGGGCCATGAAGCCGTGATAGCCGTCGATGACGACAAGCGCCGCGTCGTCGGGCACGGCGCCGACGATCCCGGCGAGGTCTTCGACGACGAAGCCGGAATCGAAGAATACGTGGCTCAGGAATACGAGGTCGAAGCCGCCCGCCGCGGCGGCCTCGCGAAAGCGGGCCTCGAACGTGCCGAACGGCTCGGCGGGAACGCGGGTCACCGCGACGATCCCATCCTCCTCCAGGCGCGCGGTCTGGCGGGTAAAGGAATGGAACTCGGCGTCGCTCGTGAGGATGCGCGCCGGCCGTTCACGCGGCAGGCAGGACAGCAGCCGCCGGACGAAGTCGAACGTATTCGGGGCGATCGCGATCGTCGCCGGATCGGGCAGGCCGAGGTGGCCGGCGACATGGCGCTGGAAGGCCGGAACGATCTCGCCGAACACATGGTCCCATTTGCGATCGGCGAGCGCGACGGCGTCGCGCCAGGCCTGCGCCTGCGCGGCTTCGGTTACGTCCGGCCAGGCATGGTGACTGTGGGCGGCGAGATGCAGCCGGTCCGGATCGGCCGCGAAGAACCGCGAGAAATGGCCGGCATAGCGCATGTCCTCCTCGCGGATCATGCGGATTCGGAGGCGCCGGATCCGGCCGGCGCATAGGCGAGCGACATCGCCCGGCGCACCTCGTCGGGCAGCGCCGGCCGCGCCCGGCTCGGCATCAGGAAGGTCGCGAGCGCGAACAGGTCGGAGAAGATCCGGTGCCGCTCGACCGTCTTGTGCAGGTAGCTGTGGCCGGACGAGCCGCCGGTGCCGAGCTTGCGGCCGATCATCCGCTCCACCATCAGCGCATGGCGGAAGCGCCAGGTGGTCAGCGTCTCGTCGACGTCCATCAACAGGCTCAGGAACCGGAAGGGCACCTGCAGCGCCGGCTCGTCGCGATAGAGATTGATGAACAGGGCGGCGAGCACCGCGCCGCGTCCCATCCGCCAGCCGGGCGCGGCCTCGGCCAGGTCCGCGGGCGTTCCGGAGAACAGCGCGTCGAACCGGTCGAGTTCCTGCTCCAGCGCCTTCACCTGGGCCGCGCGCTGGCTGTCGCTCAGCGCCGCGCTCCTCTCGGCATAGGCGATGTCGCCGCGCACCGCATCGGCGACGGCGGAGCGGTAGGCCTCGCGGAAACGCCAGCCCGCGGTCTCCACGAAGGGGACGCGCGACAGCCACGTCTCCACCAGATCGAACACGCTGCGCCCCTTTTCCTGGTCGAGGACGCGCGTCTGCTCGCGTTCCGTCAGGCGTTTCTCGAAGGGCTGGTCCTCGAAGGCGTAGCGGTCCTCGCGGCGCAGGCCGAGGCGCACCTCGACCGCACGGAACTGCGCGCTCTGGAAGCCGGACGCGGGATAGAGCAGGTCGCGGAAATCGAGGAAATCGAGCGGCGTCATCGTCTCCAGGAGGTCGATCTGGCGCACACCGAGCCGCAGCACCTCGACGATACGGGCAAGGCCGTTCGCGGCGGCGGCCACGTCGCGGTCGTCGACCCAGTCGCCGGCGAAGATCGCCTCGATCCGGTCGATCTCGACCAGGATCTGCTTGAACCACAGCTCGTAGACTTGGTGGACGATGATGAACAGCATCTCGTCATGCGCTTCGCGCCCGGCTGCCGCACTTTCGGGCGCCTGCGCGTTCAACAGGACGTCGAGCTTCAGGTAATCGGCATAGGAAACGGGCTTGTTCACCATCTGGATGTCTCCCACCAGGGCCGGCCTTAGGGCTGCCGGGTTTAAGGCTTCGGGTAGTCATGCCGGCTCCACCGCGATAACCGGCCGCAGATCGAACCAGGGCCGCGCCGCTTCGAGCTGGGCGGCGAGTTGCAGCAGCGTGCCGTCGTCGCCGTAGCGGCCGACGACCTGCACGCCGATCGGCAGCCCGTGTTCGCTGCGGGACAGCGGCAGGCTGATCGCCGGCTGTCCCGTCGCATTGAACGGCCCGGTAAAGGGGGCGAGGCCAAACAGCTGGCCGAGATACCGGTCGACATCGGTTTCGTCCGTCGAGTGGACGCCGAGCTTCGGTGGCGGCGCGCTCAGGGTCGGCGTCACAAGCACATCGTAGGTCTCGAAAAAGGCGGCGAGGCGCCGCGCCTCGCGGTTCATGACGGCCATCGCTTGTATGAAGTCGGGCAGCGTCGTCGCGCGGCTGCGGGCGATGATGGCATGCGACATCGGCTCGAGGTCGTCTTCGCCGATCGGGCGTCCGCGCTGCCGCGCCCAACCATCGGCAAGCGGCGCGAGATGGCCGATCAGCACTGTCATCATCGCGTCGATGAGCGCGGTGTGGTCGAACGCGGGCCTCGCCTCTTCGACAGTGTGGCGCAGCTCGGCGAGCGTGCTGGCCGCGTCGTCCACTGCCTTGGCGCATTCGGGGTCGACGGGGGCGCCGTCGAACCGGGTCGCCAGGACACCGATGCGCAGCGCCCTCGGCGCCTCGTTGATCAGCGCGCGGAACGGTTTCTGCGGACGCGGCGAGAAGAACGGCGCGCCGACATCCGGTCCGGCGGTGACGTCGAGGATCGCGGCGCAGTCGCGCACCGTGCGCGAGACCGCGTGCTCGTGGCTGATGCCGTGATTGCCGTCGCCGCGATGGGGGCCGTAGGGATTGAGCCCGCGCGTCGGCTTCAGCCCGACGAGACCGTTGGCGGAGGCGGGGATGCGGATCGAGCCGGCCGAGTCCGTGGCGTGCGCCGCCGGCAGCATGCCGCTTGCCACCGCCGCGCCGGCGCCGCCGCTCGAACCGCCGGCGCTGTGTTCGCGGTTCCAAGGGTTCCGGGTCGGGCCGTAGGCGCGCGGTTCGGTCGACGCGCTTAGGCCGAATTCGGGCGAGTTGGTGCGCCCGAGAAAGACGAAACCGGCGGCGCGCAGGCGCGCGACGAGCGCCGAATCGGAGTCGAAGACCATGCCCTGGAATAGCCGGCTGCCATTGGTCAGCGGCATGCCTTTCACCGGCGCGTGCAGGTCCTTGATCAGATAGGGCACGCCGTGGAACGGTCCGGGCCGGCCGTGCGTCTCCAGATCGTCGAGCGCGGCGTCGTAGCGTTTGTAGATGACGGCGTTGAGCACCGGATTGAGAGCCTCGATGCGGGCGATCGCGGTTTCGACCACCTCCCGGGGGTGCATGTGCCCGGCGGCGATCAGCTCGGACAGGCCGACGGCGTCGAGGCTTTCCCACTCAGAGGTCGAAAGCATGCCTACCCCCTGCCTGGCCCGGCCCGGTTCACGGCGCCCGTGTTCATGCCGGCGGCGATGTTGAGGATCGTCGCGTCCTCTTCGCTCACCGAAATATACGCGTGTCCCATGCTGGCGTCGTAATAGGCGCTGTCGCCGGCATCCAGCCGCAGCGGCGCATAGAACTCCGAATGCAGCTCGACCGCGCCCGACAGGACGAAGACGAACTCGTCGCCTCGATGGCGGATCAGCCCGTCGAATTCGTCGATCGCGCGCGCCTTCACGGTGATGACGGTCGGGTCCATCTGCTTGAGCGTCAGGCCGGTTGCCAGCGGCTCATAGACATAGGAGCCGGTCGGATGGTGCTTGCGTCCGGTCGCACGAGTGACGTCAAGGCGCCCCGTGCGCACCGACGTCGTTGCCGGCTTCGGTCCGTTGAACAGCGTGGTCAGGTCGGTATTGAGGCCATGGGCAAGCTTCAACAGCACGTCGTAGGTCGGCGACATGCGGCCGGTTTCGATCTTGGAAACCGTCGAGACCGCCAGGCCGGCCGTCTCGGCCACCTCTTTCAGCGTCCGCCCGGTGCTATGCCGCAAACGTCTCAACTGCGTGCCGAATGCCTCGTCGGCGCCACTGTCTGGCATTGTCGCGGCCGGGGCAGTGCTCGTTTTCGGTATGGCCATCGGCGGTCTCCTCGGGCGAGGCCACCGAATCTATCATCGGAAAATTATTGTGACAAATTTTCCCTTCGGAAAATATTCCTGCGTGACCCGTTCAGGTCGATGATCGGTACTGGCTCGGCCAGCTTCCGTTCGTGGCGGCAAGCCTCGAGGGGAGGGGGTACCGCCGCGTCGGACACGGCAGGTCCGGGGCACTGGATCTTTGAGGATCGGTGCCGCCCGCGGGATCGTCGGCACCCTCGGACAGGACCCGGATCACGAGTCGCACGGCGCGCCGATAATCCGCGCGGGGTCTCTTCCGCACCCGGCCCGTCTATCGGCGTCCGATGGGGCCGCTGTCGACCTACGGCCGGAACGGCGGCGAGGACGGAACGCTCGTATCGAAGGGCTCGTTGAGCATCGGCAGAAGGCCGGCCTTCGGGTTGTAGTTGACCGGCGGGGGATAGTACAAACCGGCGCTATTGTTGCCGCCGGCGGTGCTGCACGCCGCCAGTGCCGGAAGCGATGCCAGAAGCGACGAAACAATCAAAACTCTACGCAATTGCATTCTGGATCTCCCGGGTCTGATTCGCCGAGCGGAACCCTAGCACAAGCTTTGTCCATGTCACCGCCATCGCGGCGCGCTCGAATTCTGGTTCCGCCGCACTCCCGGCCTTCCGATCCGCTGGATTCGTGGTCGCCGAGACTGCGTGTTGGCGAATAATAGGCTGTAATTCTGGTTAACGCATTATAAAGGCCGCGGCCGCGCGGATGTCTTCATCCGCTGTGTCGGCGCCCTCTGGCTTTTCGCGACCGCCGGACTGACAATCGGGATATCTGGGGAGCGTCTCCGTCAGTTGATGAGGGGGCGATCCGTGGGCTCCGGAGAACCGGGCAAGAGGAGTCGAATGAAAAGCGGGGCAAATCCGGGCGAGGCAAATCCGGCCCGCCGGAAACCTGTGCTTGCCGCGGCTGCCTTGTTGGCCGTGCTGGGCGTTTCGGCCGTCGATGCGGGACGGGCGCAGGACCGGGCGGCACCCGCCAATTCGCTTCCCCCGCTGGACGAGGAGCGAATCGGGGCGGCGGCGACCGCGAGCAAGCTCATTGTTCTCGACGCGGCGATCGCCGGGGGCAAGCTGATCGTCAGGGGCGTGACCCCCGAACCGGGTCAGCCCGTCCGTCTCGACGGCAGGTACCGGACACGCTCGGACGACCGTCAGTATTTCGAGTTTGCCCATGTCTATCTGCCGGGCGACTGCATCGTGAAGCTGAGGGCCGGCAACAGGCGGGCGAGGGCGGTCGTACAATATTGCGGGCCGCGCGGGCGGAAAGGCCGGTCTGGCGCGAGGGGGGCTGCCGGCGAGCCCGGTCCTCGCGGCGCCTCCGGCATCGCGGGCACATACGGCTTCAGCGGCAAGATCGGCCCGATTGCTGGCGGTCAGTCCGAACCGCCGGTCTTCGCCGGCGCCACCGTCGAGCTTACGGTCATGGAAGGGCAGCGGATCCTGGGCGGCGCCCAGGCCGCCCTGGGGCTCACCGGTGGCAAGTTGACCGCCGGCCGGGTCGGGCTTTGCTATCAGTCCCTGCCCGGCGGGTCCGTGCGGGATGTCAACGGCGGCGATTTCCTGCTCGTGACCTTCACCGCGGAGCGACAGGTCTATTCGGCGAGCGGCAGCGTCCAGGTCCCGCCCGGCCCCTACCGGATCGGGTTTTGCGTGCAGAACCTCGGCGACGCCCCGCTGGACGATAATGACGTTGCCCAGGGCTGGGTGATGGTGACCAACGAATAGGCCGGCCGTCGCCTAATGGCAGTTGTTAAGGGTCAGTCCGCCGGGCAGTTTCGTGGCCGCGTCGCCACAGGCCGTCGCCAGCATATCCTGGGTGAGACCGGAGGCGCCGGTCAAATCGGCGCCGGACAGGCGCGAGCGCTGTAGCGTGGCCCTGTCCATCTTCGCTCCCTTGAACTGGGCGCCCGAGAAATCGCCGTGCGACATGCGTGCGCCGCTCAGGTCGGCGTCGATGAAGGAGGCGTTGACGGCCTGGGTCCGGTCAAGGTCGGAGCTGTTCAGGCTGGCCCCCGAAAAGTCGGCGCCCTGAATATCGGTGCGCTCCAGATTGGCGTCGTTGAGCTGCGCCTTCTCGAACACGGCGCGTGGCATGACGGCGCGTTTCATCGTTATGTCGCGCATGTCGGCGCCGGCGAAATTGGCGTCGGTCAGTTCGGTTTCGTCGAAGTCCGCGTTGCGCAGATCCGCGTTGGAGAAATTCCCACCCGGGGCCTTGCCCTTCTCCATGTCGGCATTGCGCAGCTTGGCGCTCGCGAAGGTGGAACCGGACAGGTCGGATTCTTCCATCTCGGCGCGCTGCATGTCGGCGCCGGTGAAATTGGTATTGGGCATGCGCGCGTACTTCATGTCGGCATTGCGCAGGATCGCGCCCGACAGATTCATGTCGGCCCGGTCGATGTCGCGCAGATGGGCCGCCCGCAGGTCGCATTCCGTGCAGCTTCCGGTGGAAATCAGCTGTTCGATGGAAGCCGTTGGATCCGGCGGCGGCGTCTGCATGTGCGGAACAACGAAAATCACCGCCCCGGCGATCACGATCAGGAGCGGCAAACCAAACAGAATCAGCAATCTTGGAGTAGACATGTCGGCAAGGCCTCGTCCCGCGTGGGCCCGTTCTCGATATTCGGAATATGCGGTTTCGCGGCGGAATTGACCAGACCCTGTCTGACTTTAGGGCTGGAACGGCGTGAATTGCGACGCCGATGACGGGTCGGAAACCCCAACGTAACGGAACTTTACCAGATGTTCCTTATGCGCCATCGCATGGCCCAACCCCTGGGCGCGCGGCATGGATCGTGCTGCGAACAGGGCGAAGAGACGATTTCCGTCGTGCGTTGTACCAGAACGGAGCAGTAGCGTGCCGAATACATCCCCCGCCGTGCCTGGTCGGATCGATTGGGTCGATATCGCCAAAGGATTCTGCATCATCATGGTCGTGATGATGCACTCGACGCTGGGTGTTGAGAAGGCGGCCGGTGTCGAGGGGTGGCTGAATCCGCTCGTCGAGTTCGCCAAGCCGTTCCGGATGCCCGATTTCTTTCTGATCGCCGGCCTGTTCCTCGCACGTCGCATCGATCGGCCGTGGGGGGAATACCTCGACCGCAAGGTCCTGCACTTCGTCTACTTCTACATCCTGTGGATGGGCATCCAGACGGTGCTCAAGACCGGTCTGGCCGGCGACGGGTTCGCCGCGATCCCGCGCGACTTCCTGTTCGGCCTGATACAGCCTTACGGAACGCTGTGGTTCATCTATCTCCTGCCGGTTTTCTTCGTCGTCACCAAGCTGTTGCGCCCGGTCCATCCGGCGATCGTCCTGGTGGCCGGCGCGGCGCTTCAGATCGCCCAGGTTCACACCGGCTCGGTGATCGTCGACGAATTCGCCAGCCGTTTCGTGTTCTTCTATGCGGGCTACGCGCTCGCCCCGGCCATCTTCGCTTTCGCCGCGAAGGTTCAGGAGATGCGGCAGGTGGCGCTCGGCGGGCTGATCCTTTGGGTGCTCCTGAACGGCAGCCTGGTCGAAGCCGGCATCGCCGACGCGCGGTTCGTCAGTCTCGGGCTCGCCGTGCTCGGCGCCATGGCGGTCGTGTCCGTGTCGGCGTTGCTGGCCGCATCGCCGGTGGCGTCGCCGGTCGCCGCGCCGCTGCGCTATTGCGGCGAGAACTCCATCGTCATCTATCTCGCGTTCTTCCTGCCGATGGCCGTCTCGCGCATCCTGCTGCTCAAGTTCGGCATCGTGCCCGATATCGGCACGATCTCGCTGATCGTCACCAGCGCCGCCATCGTCGGCCCGCTCGTGATGTTCTGGATCGTGCGCGGCACCTGGCTCGGTTTTCTGTTCGAGCGTCCGGCCTGGGCGCGTTACGAACCGGCACGGCGCCTGGCACACGCCGCCGAGTAGGTTCGCGGTGCTGCCCTCCCCTTAAAAAGGGTCGCCAAGCGGCACCGGCCGGGGCATAGTCCCGGCCATGCCGAAAACCGAAAATCACCCCGTCAAATCCGGCGACCATCTCTATCTGGTCGACGGCTCGTCCTACATCTTCCGCGCCTATCACGCGCTGCCGCCCCTGACGCGCAAATCGGACGGGCTGCCGATCGGCGCGGTGCACGGTTTCTGTCAGATGCTGTGGAAGCTGTTGCGCGACGCCGAGGACAATGGCGATGCCGACAAGCCGACACATCTCGCCGTGATTTTCGACTATTCGGCGAAAACCTTCCGCAACGAGATCTACGATCAGTACAAGGCGCACCGCCCGGAGCCGCCGGAGGATCTGCGCCCGCAGTTCGGCCTCATCCGCGAGGCGGTGAAGGCCTTCAACGTGCCCGGGATCGAGCTGGAGGGCTATGAGGCCGACGACCTGATCGCGACCTACGCGAGGCAGGCCGCCGGCAACGGCGCCACCGTGACGATCGTCGCCTCCGACAAGGATCTGATGCAGGTCGTCGGCGACCACATCGAGATGATGGACCCGATGAAGGATCGCCGCATCGGGCCCGCCGAGGTCGAGGAGAAATTCGGCGTCGGTCCCGAACATGTCGTCGACGTGCAGGCGCTCGCCGGCGATTCGGTCGACAACATTCCGGGCGTGCCCGGCATCGGCGTGAAGACCGCCGCCCAGCTCATTCTCGAATACGGCGACCTCGAATCGCTCCTGCAACGCGCCGAGGAGATCAAGCAGCCGAAACGGCGCCAGAGCCTGATCGAGCATGCCGACAACGCCCGCGTCTCACGCAGGCTCGCCGAGCTGAAGTCCGACGTGCCGGTGGAGACGGATCTCGGCGAACTCGGCGTGCGCGCGCCGGAGCCGGAACGCCTCATCGCCTTCTGCAAGGGGATGGAGTTCACCACCATCACCAAGCGCGTCGCCGACGCGACCGGCGTCGACGCGGCCAAGGTCGAGCCGGCGGACGTGCCGTTCAAGTACTGGCCGCCAGAAGGCGGCGAGGGTGGCGAGCCGAAGGCCGACAGACCGGCAAAAAAGAAGGCCGCGGACAAGACGGAAAACCAATCCAAGGCTGCCGACAAACCGGCGGGCGGTCCGGGATCGCCGTTGGCCGCGGTCGAGGCCGGCGCGGCGGCCGCCAGGTCCGTCCCGATCGACTCCTCCGCCTATGAAATGGTGACGACGCTGGACGTGCTCGACGCCTGGATCGCCGAGGCGATGACGGCGGGCGTCGTGGCGGTCGACACGGAGACCACCTCGCTCGATGCCATGCAGGCGGAGCTTGTCGGCGTCTCGCTTGCCACCGGCCCGGGGCGGGCCTGCTACATCCCGCTTGGCCATCACGCCACCGAAGGCCTCGATTTCGGCGATGACCGGCCCGAGCAGATCGAGATGTCGGAGGCGCTCGAGCGTCTCAAGGGGGTGCTGGAGGACCCGGGTACGCTGAAGATTGCCCAGAACCTCAAATACGATTGGCTGATCTTCATCCGCCACGGCATCGACGTCGCCCCCTTCGACGACACCATGCTGCTGTCCTACGCCCTTGATGCCGGGCGTGGCGGCAACGGCATGGACGAGCTGTCGCGGCGCTGGCTCGACCACGAGCCGATCAAATACGCCGATGTCGCCGGCTCCGGGCGCAACAAGGTGACCTTCGACCTCGTTCCGATCGACCGCGCCACCGAATATGCCGGCGAGGACGCCGACGTGACCTACCGGATTTGGCAGGTCCTGAAACCCCGTCTGGCCGCTGAGCACATGGCCACCGTCTACGAGACGCTGGAACGGCCGATGGTGCCGGTGCTCGCCCGCATGGAGCGGCGCGGCATCACCATCGACCGGGCGATGCTGTCGCGCCTGTCGGGCGATTTCGCCCAGTCCGCCGCCGCGCTCGAAGCCGAGATCCACGATCTCGCCGGCGAGTCCTTCAATGTCGGTTCGCCGAAGCAGCTCGGCGACATCCTGTTCGGCAAGATGGGGCTGCCCGGCGCCAAGAAGACCAAGACCGGCGCCTGGACCACCGGGGCGAGCGTGCTCGAGGATCTTGCCGCCGAAGGTCACGAGCTGCCCAGCAAGGTCCTCGAATGGCGGCAGCTTTCGAAGCTCCGCTCGACCTATACCGATGCGCTGCCCGGCTACGTCAATCCAGAGACCGGGCGTGTCCATACGTCCTACGCGCTTGCCGCGACGACGACGGGACGGCTGTCTTCGTCCGAACCGAACCTGCAGAACATCCCGGTCCGCACCGAGGAGGGTCGTCGCATCCGCAAGGCCTTTGTCGCCGAAAAGGGAATGAAGCTCGTCTCGGCCGACTACAGCCAGATCGAGCTGCGCGTGCTGGCCCACATCGCCGATACGCCGCAGCTCAAGCAGGCATTCGACGACGGGCTCGACATTCATGCGATGACCGCCTCGGAGATGTTCGGCGTGCCGGTGAAGGGCATGGACCCGATGATCCGCCGCCGCGCCAAGGCGATCAACTTCGGCATCATCTACGGCATCTCCGCCTTCGGGCTCGCCAACCAGCTGTCGATCCCGCGCCAGGAAGCGGCCGACTACATCAAGCGCTACTTCGAGCGTTTCCCCGGCATCCGCGACTACATGGAGGACACCAAGGCGTTCGCCCGCGCGCACGGCTACGTCTCCACGATCTTCGGGCGGCGCTGCAACTATCCCAACATCACCAAGGGCCATCCCTCCGAACGCGCCTTCATGGAGCGGGCGGCGATCAACGCCCCGATTCAGGGCTCCGCCGCCGACATCATCCGCCGCGCCATGATCCGCATGGAGGATGAGCTGCGCAAAGCCAGGGTGAAGGCGGATATGCTGCTGCAGGTGCACGACGAACTGATCTTCGAGGTGCCCGAGGACACGGTCGACGACGCGATCCCGGTCATCGTCAGGGTGATGCAGGAGGCGCCGCTGCCGGCCGTTTCGCTGAAGGTCCCGCTTCAGGTCGACGCCCGCGCCGCCGACAACTGGGACGAGGCGCATTGACGCCGCGACGGTCCGGATGCGCGTCAGGAACATCCTCTGGATCATGTGCGACCAGCTCCGGTTCGACTATCTGAGCTGCGCCGGGCATCCCTACCTTCAGACGCCGAACATCGATGCGCTGGCCAATCGGGGCGTGCGGTTCAGCCGGGCCTATGTGCAGTCGCCGATCTGCGGGCCGTCGCGCATGAGCTTCTACACCGGCCGATACGTGCGCTCGCACGGGTCGACCTGGAACGGCGTGCCGCTGCGGGTCGGCGAACCGACGCTCGGCGACCACCTGTCGGAGATCGGCGTGCGCACCGCGCTGATCGGCAAGACGCACATGCGCGCCGACACCGAAGGCATGGCGCGGCTCGGCATCGATCCGGAGTCAATCATCGGCGTGCATGTCGCCCAGTGCGGCTTCGAGCCCTATGAGCGCGACGACGGCCTGCATCCCGATGGTCCCTACGCGCCGGACCCGGCCTATGACGACTATCTGCGCGACCGGGGATTCGGCGGGTCCAACCCGTGGGAGCAATGGGCGAATTCGGCACGGGGTGACGACGGCAAGATCCTGTCCGGCTGGCTTTTGGCGCACGCCGACAAGCCGGCCCGCGTGCCGGAAGAGCATTCCGAGACCGCCTACATGACCAATCGCGCGATGGACTTCATCCGCGAGGCCAAGGCCGACGGACGGCCGTGGTGCGCCCATCTCTCCTATATCAAGCCGCACTGGCCCTACATCGTGCCGGCGCCCTACCACGATATGTACGGGGCGAACCAGGTGGTCCCGGTCGTCCGCTCCGGTCGCGAGAAGGAGAACCCGCATCCCCTCTACGCGAGCTACATGGCGGAACGCGTCTCCAGGGTGTTCGCCCGGCCCGGCGTGCGCGAGCGGGTGATCCACGCCTACATGGGGCTCATCAGGCAGATCGACGATCACGTCGGGCGGCTAGCCGCTTTCCTTGAAGAGGAAGGGTTGGCCGACTCCACCATGATCGTCTTCACCTCGGACCACGGCGACTATCTCGGCGACCACTGGCTCGGCGAGAAGGAGCTGTTCCACGAGGTTTCGGTGAAGATCCCGCTGATCGTCGTCGATCCGTCCCGCGACGCCGACGCCACGCGCGGGACCGTGACCGACGCCATGGTCGAGGCGATCGATCTGGCGCCGACCTTTGTCGACGCCTTCGGCGGCAAGCCGAAGCCGCATATACTGGAGGGGCGGTCGCTGCTGCCGCTGCTGTCCGGATCGCGTGACTGGACGCGGCGCGCGGTCATCAGCGAGTACGATTATTCGCAGCGCCGTGCCCGGGTCGATCACGACGTGCCGGTTCCCGATTGCCGCATGACCATGGTCTTCGACGGACGCTGGAAGCTCGTCCATGTCGAGGGCATGCGGCCGATGCTCTACGACCTTGAAAGCGATCCCGACGAGTTCGTCGATCTCGGCGACGATCCGGCCTGCGAGGCAGAGCAGGCCCGGCTCCTGGGCCTGATGTTCGCCTGGGCGCGCAATCCGGCGAATCGCATCACGATGTCAGACGATCAGATCGCCGCGGCCTACGACACCGAACTCGATGCCAATATCCTGATCGGATACTGGGACGAGGCCGAGGTCGACGCGGCGCGGAAGGCGCGCGGCGACGCCGAGTGATGACGCCGAGTGGTGACGCTGGGGGGCAACGCGTGGCGCCGGTCAGCTAGCCCGGCATGCCCTCGTAAGGGGCGATGTCGTCTGCCAGGCACAGCCAGTCGGGCCGGTTGCGGGCGAAGACATAGCGTTGCGGATGCCACGGCGCGGAGCCGTCGAAGGTCCCGCCGGCGATCCCCTGCAAGCCCGGCAGGAACTCCAGCGTCCAGCCGAGCGTCGTGCCGCAGGTCGGGCAGAAACGGGTCTCTATCCAGCGGCCGGCATCCGATGTCAGCCGGTAGGGCCGTGTCTCGCCTTTGAGGAACGCGACGTCGGCGGCGTCGAAATAAACGGATAGGCCGAGAACGCTGCCGGTCCGTTTCTGGCACCAGTGGCAGGAGCAGACGCTTATCCGCTTCGGTGCCCCTGTCGTCCGGTACCGCACGGCGCCGCAGACGCATCCGCCTTCATGTCCGTCGCTCATTGTCGCCTCCGTCCTGGTTAGAGGAAGGTCGTGCCGTGCCGGAGGGGCGGCAGCCCGAGATGCGCGGCGACCGTCTGTCCGATGTCGGCGAAGCTCGCCAGCGGCCGCGCGGGCCGGCCGTCGATGCCGGGGCCGAAAGCCAGAACCGGGATCCGTTCGCGGGTATGGTCGGTGCCGGCGAAGGTCGGGTCGTTGCCGTGGTCGGCGGTCAGGACGACGAGATCGCCGGGCCGCAGAAGGGCCGTCAGCTCCGGCAGCCGCGCATCGAACCGTTCGAGGCAGGCCGCGTAGCCGGCGACGTCGCGGCGATGGCCGTAGAGCTGGTCGAAATCGATGAAGTTGGTGAAGACGAGATCGCCGTCCTGCGCCGCCCGCGCGGCCTCCAGCGTCCGCTCGAACTGGCTGGCGTTGTCCGGCGCCTTCAGCACCTGCGTTGCGCCCCGGCCGACGAAGATGTCGGAGATCTTGCCGACCGCGTAGACGTCGTGCCCGGAGGCCTCGACCGCATCGAGCAGCGTCGGCGCCGGCGGGGGCAGGGCGTAGTCGCGGCGATGGGGCGTGCGCACGAAGGTCTCCGCGCTGTCGCCGAGAAAAGGCCGGGCGATCACGCGACCGACGCGCAGCGGATCGCACAGCCTGCGCGTGATCGCGCAGAGGTCGTAGAGCCGGTCGAGGCCGAAGGTCTCCTCGTGCGCGGCGATCTGCAGCACGGAATCGGCCGAGGTGTAGCAGATCGGCTTGCCCGTGCGCATGTGCGCCTCGCCGAGTTCCGCGATGATCTCGGTGCCGGAGGCATGCTTGTTGCCGAGCAGGCCGGGGAGACCGGCCTGCGTGATCATGGCGTCGGTGAGCGACTTCGGAAACGCCGGCACGGTCGTCGGGAAATAGTGCCAGGCGAACGGCACCGGCAGCCCGGCGATCTCCCAGTGGCCGGACTGGGTGTCCTTGCCCTTCGATATCTCGCCGGCATAGGTCCAGACCGCCGACGGCCGATCGATACGCGCCAGACCGGAAGGATGGCGCCCGGTCGCCGCTTCCGCCGCGCGGCCGAGGCCGAGCGCGTTCATGTTGGGGATGTGCAGCGCCCCGGACCGGCCGCCGGGCACGTCGGCGCGCCCGGCCGCGCAGGCTTCGGCGATATGGCCGAGCGTGTCGGCGCCCTCGTCGCCGAAGGCGGCGGCATCGTCCGCGCCGCCGATACCGACGGAATCCATCACCAGGATCAGCGCCCGTTTCATCGTGCCGTCTCGTCGATGCGCGCGCACACGACCGGCCGTGGCTCCGGCGCGTCGCCGATCGTATAGGCGCCTCGCAGGGCCTCCGCCCCACGCTCGGCAGCCGCCTCGTCACCGGCGTGAACGATGCCGAGCGGACGGTCGGGACCGACCTCGTCACCGAGCCCGGCAAGCTGCGTGAACCCGACCGCGGGATCGATCACATCGTCCGCGCGCCGCCGCCCACCGCCGAGCGAGACCACGGTGACACCGACGCCGCGCGTATCGATTGCCGCGACATGGCCAGCTTTCCTCGCGAACACCGCGCGCCGGATCGGTGCCTCGGGCAGGTGGACCCAGGGCCGCTCGACGAGATCGGCGGGGCCGCCGAGGGCGGCGACCATCCGCGCGAAGGTTTCCGCTGCCTGTCCTCTGTCCAGGGCATTCCTCGCCATCTCGAGGCCGGCCTCCGCGGAGTCCGCCAGGCCGCCCAGGCGCAGCATCTCGCCGGCGAGCGACAGCGTCACGCGCTCCAGCCGTCCGTCGCGTCTCTCGCCGGTCAGGAATTGCACGGCGTTGGCCACCTCGACCGCGTTGCCAGCGGCCGAGGCGAGCGGCTCGTGCATGTCGGTCAAAAGGGCCGTCGTCCTCAGCCCGGCGCCGTTGGCGACCGAGACGAGACTGACCGCGAGCGCCCGTGCCGCTTCGTAGTCTTCCATGAAGGCGCCGGACCCGAGCTTGACGTCGAGTACCAGTCCGTGGAGCCCGGCGGCGAGCTTCTTCGACAGGATCGAGGCGGTGATCAGCGCGATCGATTCGACCGTCGCGGTCACGTCGCGGATCGCGTAGAGCCTCCGGTCGGCCGGTGCCAGATCGGCGGTCTGGCCGATGATGGCGCACCCGACGTCGGCGATCACCCGGCGAAACGTGTCGAGATCGGGCTGGCTCCGGTAGCCGGGAATCGAATCGAGCTTGTCGAGCGTGCCGCCGGTATGGCCCAGGCTGCGCCCGGAGATCATCGGCACGCGCGCCCCGCAGGCCGCGACGATCGGGGCGAGCATCAGCGAGACGGTATCGCCGACGCCGCCGGTCGAATGCTTGTCGAGCACCGGGCCGCCGTCGGCCGTCCCGCCCGTTCGGGGCCAGTCGAGCACCGAGCCGGAATCGCGCATCGACAGCGTCAGCGCCACGCGTTCGGCCGTGTCGAGATCGCGGAAGAAGATCGCCATCGCCAACGCCGCCACCTGGCCCTCGCTGATCGACCCGTCCGTCAGGCCCTGGATGAAGAACGAGATCTCCTCGGCCGAAAGCGTCTCGCCGTCGCGTTTCCTGCGGATGATTTCCTGCGGCAGAAGCATGGCTGGCTAGTATCCCGTCCCCGGTCCCGACTTCGCAGCCGCCGTGCGTCCGTCGAGTTCGGCCAACAGGGCGTCGAGCAGCCCCGAGGCGCCGAAGCGGAAGGTCTCCGGCCTTGCCCAGTCCGGCCCGAGGATCTCGTCGGCGAGGCCGAGATAGATGGCCGCGTCGTCGAGCGTGCGGATGCCGCCGGCCGCCTTGAAGCCCACCGTTCCGCCGGTCTCGGCGATCACCGACAGCATGATGCGGGCGGCCTCCGGCGTGGCGTTGACCGTCACCTTGCCGGTCGAGGTCTTGATGAAGTCGGCGCCGGCGCGGATGGCGATTTCGGACGCCGAACGTATCAGCGCCGGATCCTTCAGTTCGCCGGTTTCGAGGATGACCTTCAGCGTCGCGCCCCGTGTCGCGCCCCCTGTCGCCGCGCGCACCCCCGCGACCTGCGCCTCTGCTTCGGCCGGGTCTGTCGCGATGCGGCGATACGCGATCACCATGTCGATCTCGTCGGCGCCGTCGACCATCGCCCGGTTCGTCTCGTCGAGGATTGCGTCGAAAGCGGACTCCCCATCGGGGAAGTTCACGACGGTCGCGATCCGCACCGGCGTCCCGGCGAGCAGGGGCCGTGCCTGGGCGACGAAGCGTGGCCAGATGCAAATTGCCGCCACGGGACCGTGCGCGGTCGTCGCGCGCGCACACAAGGCCGCGACGTCCGCGGGCGTGCAGGTCGCATCGAGATTGGTGAGATCGAGACAGGCGAGGGCGCGCATCGCCACCGCCCTGCGGTCGACGATGCTCATCCGATCTCCCCAACAAGGCGGGTCAGCAGCCGCGCGAGTTTATCCCCGCCTTCGGGTGCCATCGCCTTCGTCTCTTCGTGCGACAGTTCGGCGCCGGTGATGCCGGCGGCCATGTTGGTGATGACCGAGAAGGCGAGCACCCGCATCTTCAGGAAACGGGCGAGGATTACCTCCGGCACCGTCGACATGCCGACGGCGTCGGCGCCGAGCACGCGCGCCATGCGGATCTCCGCCGGTGTCTCGAAGGTCGGGCCCGAGAACCAGGCATAGACGCCGGAGGCGAGGTCGATGCCTTCCGCCTCGGCCGCCCGCCCGGCGGCGGCGCGAAGGTCGGCGTCGTAGGCCGTCGTCATGCCGACGAAGCGGTCGTCTGTCGGCTCGCCGATCAGCGGATTGGCGCCGGCGAGATTGATGTGGTCGGTGATCATCATCACCGAGCCGGGCGGTGCCTTCGGATCGAGGCTGCCGGCGGAATTGGTGAGGATCAGCGTCTCGACCCCGATCGCCTGCAGCATCTCGAGCGGAAACCGCATCGCATCGGCACGGCCCTCCTCGTAATAGTGGGCGCGACCGGACAGGATGGCGACGGGTCTGCCGGCGAGCGTGCCGATGACGAGCGCGCCGGAATGGCCCGAAACCGTCGGCTCCGGGAAACCCGGCAGCTCCGAGTAGGGGATCGAGGCGGCATCGGCGAGCGACGCGACCACCCCCCCGAGCCCCGAGCCGAGCACGATTCCGATTGTCGGCTGGTGCCGTGCCTTTTCGGCGATCAGCGATGTCGTCGTGTCCTTCATCGTCCCTCCGGTCCGTAGGCACGCGGCAATAAGGCGCCGAGCGTTACCGTTTCCACCACGCCCGAGGCATTGCACAGATGAATGCGGGTTTCGGCTGTGCCGAATTCCCGGATACGTTGCCGGCAGCCGCCGCAGGGCGGGATGCATGCCATCTTCTCGGCGACGACGGCCACCTCGATGATAGCGCGCTCGCCCGCGCCCACCATCTGCGCGATCGCCGATGTCTCGGCGCACCAGCCTTCCGGATACGAGGCGTTCTCGACATTGCAGCCCGAATAGATCGCGCCGCCGGCCGACCGAAGCGCCGCGCCGACGGGAAAGTTCGAATGCGGCGCGTAGGCCTTCGCCATCGCCGCCTTCGCGGCCTCGAACAAATCGTGCGGATCGCTCATCACCGCTCCTTCGCGTAACCCGCGCCGCCCATCACCGGCCCGAACATCCCGTCTTCACCTGTCCCGGTCCGGGTCGGGGGCCGCCAGGATCAGCGCCCAATAGGTCCCGTACTTGTCATCCGCCCGCGCCGCGCCGACTCCGATCTCGGTTGCCTGCGGCTCGAGCAGGTTCGACCGATGGCCGGTCGACGTCTGCCAGCCCGCCAGCGCCGCGTCGAAGTCGTCGTAGCCGGCGCTGACATTCTCGACGGCGACGAGCCAGACGTAACCCGCCCCTTTGAGCCGCTTGTGCAGCGGGCCGATCAGGTCGTGGCCGAGCCGTCCGCGTCGCGCCATGGCCATTGCCTGCCGCTCGGCGATGGCGTTGAGGCGGCTGTTGGCGGTAACCGGGCCGCGTCCCTGTGCCGTCCGAAAGGCGGTGGTGGATGCGGCGGCGGCCCGCGTATCGACCGCAACGGGGCTGACGCCGCCGAAACCGACGGGCCCGGCGCACGCTCCCACGAGCAGCGTCAGGCAAAGGATAACGGGAAATGCCGCCCGGGCGGAAATCGCTTTCATCGGGCACCCCGCGGCACGCGGCAGCGCCACTGCGCGTCTGGATTCCGGTTGTTCACGTGCGGGGCTTCGGGTCTTTGACGGCGGTGAGAAATTCGTTCGCCATGTCCACCTCTCTATCGAAAATCCGTTCGGCCGGATCGTGGGCGCCCGTCTTGCCGGCCGGCCGGAGATTGGCACGGGCAGGTGGCGGTTGCACCCGCTTTGTGGACCCCGAACATCAATTTCTCCCGCGTTTTTCTGCCATATGGACAGCGCCGATCCCGGTGGTCGGGCTCGCCCGCATTTGCCTTGGCGGTCGCGACCTGCTTAACAGGAAGGCCCAGCCACCCCGTTTCCCTGGAGGCCGTGATCCGCGCCGCAACGCCGAATGGACATATCGTAATTCTCGGATACGGAACGATCGGCCAGTGCGTCCTGCCGTTGCTGATCGATCGATTGAACCGGCCTGCATCCGATTTCACGATCATCGACCGGATCGATCCGCCGGCCATGCTGTCGCCCTTTCGCGAGAGCGGCCTCACCTACCGGAAACGGGCGGTCTCGGCGCAGAATTTCGCGGAGGTTCTCGCGGAAGCCACGGAACCGGGCGATCTCCTCCTCAATCTCACCATGGGCGTCGACTCCCTCGCTGTCGCCGACTGGTGCCACCACCATGGCGTCTCCTATGTCGATACGGCGCTGGAGCCATGGGAAGGCTTCATCGAGGACTCCGATCTGCCCGCCGGCGAGCGCACGGAATATGCCCTGCACCAGCGCGCCCGGCTGCACGCGGAGAAGACCTGGCGGGCCGATGGTCCGACGGCGATCATCACCCATGGCGCCAATCCCGGCCTTGTCAGCCATTTCGCCAAGGCGGCGCTGATCGAGATAGCCAAGGGCATGAAGCTCGATTTCGCCGCGCCGTCGACGCGGTGCGACTGGGCCCGGCTCGCCCAGCGGACCGGCACCAAGGTGATCCATATCTCCGAGCGCGACACCCAGGTCTCGGCCACGCCGAAGATGCCGGGAGAGTTCGTCAACACCTGGAGCATCCCGGGCTTCGTCGAAGAGGCGATGATGCCGGTCGAACTCGGCTGGGGCACGCATGAGCGCGCCTTGCCGGACGACGCCCTTGAGCACGCGGAAGGCCCCCGCAACACGATCTACATCGACCAGCCGGCGGCCCGCTTCCAGATGTACTCCTGGGTGCCGACGTCCGGCCAGATCCTGGGCCTCGCCCTGCCGCACAGCGAGAACGTGACGATCAGCGACTACCTGACGGTCGAGGCCGACGGCGAGCCGACGTACAGGCCGACGGTCGCCTTCGTCTACCTGCCCTGCGACGGCGCCTTCACCAGTCTGCACGAGACGATGATGGGCGGCTGGCAGGAACCCGAGGCCGAGCGCGTCATCAAGCGCGACGTCATCGAGGGGCAGGACGAACTTGGCGTCCTGCTGCTCGGTCATGGCCTGAACGGGCTCTGGTACGGGTCGCAGCTCGATATCCACGAGGCGCGGCGCGTCGTGCCCCATTCCAATTCGACGGCACTGCAGGTGGCGGCCGGCGTGGTCGCGTCGTCGCTATGGGCGCTCGAGAACCCGAATGCCGGCTTCTGCGAGCCGGAGGACCTGCCGCACGACTTCGTGCTCGATGCGGCACGACCCTATCTCGGCCGCATCGTCTGCGAGCGGACCGACTGGACGCCGGTCGATCAGCGCCCGTTCATCGATGCGCCGCCCGAGCCTAAGGATCCGTGGCAGTTCTCCAATTTCCGCTCCGGCAACTAGCGGCGATCCATGGCTGGCGATCGTGCATCGCTCGCCACCACAAACAAAAACGGCGGGCTGTTTGCCCGCCGTTGTCGTTAAGCCATGTGTGGCCCGGCCTCAGTATCGGTAGTGGTCGGCCTTGAACGGACCTTCCTGCGACACGCCGATGTAACTGGCCTGCTCGGGGGTCAGCGTGGAGAGATTGACGCCGAGCTTGGCCAGATGCAGCGTGGCGACCTTCTCGTCCAGGTGCTTGGGCAGCACGTAGACCTTGTTCTCGTAGGCCGCGCCGTTGGTCCACAGTTCGATCTGCGCCAGCGTCTGGTTGGTGAACGAGGCGCTCATCACGAAGCTGGGGTGGCCGGTGGCGTTGCCGAGGTTCACCAGGCGGCCTTCGGAGAGCAGGATCATCCGCTTGCCGTCCGGGAACTCGATCATGTCCACCTGCGGCTTCACGTTGGTCCACTTGTAGTTCTTCAGGCCGGCCACCTGGATCTCGTTATCGAAGTGACCGATGTTGCAGACGATCGCCATGTCCTTCATCGCCCGCATGTGGTCCACCGTCAGCACGTCCTTGTTGCCGGTGGCGGTGACGAAGATGTCGGCATGGGGCGCCGCCTCTTCCATGGTCTGCACGGCGAAGCCGTCCATCGCCGCCTGCAGCGCGCAGATCGGATCGATTTCGGTCACGACCACGCGGGCGCCGGCGCCGCGCAGCGACTGCGCCGAGCCCTTGCCGACGTCGCCGTAGCCGGCGACCAGCGCCACCTTGCCCGCCATCATCACGTCGGTCGCCCGGCGGATGCCGTCCACCAGGCTCTCGCGGCAGCCGTACTTGTTGTCGAACTTCGACTTGGTCACCGAGTCGTTGACGTTGATCGCCGGGAAGGGGAGATCGCCCTTCTTCTGCATCTCGTAGAGACGCAGCACGCCCGTGGTGGTCTCTTCGCTGACGCCCTTGATCGAGGCCTTCACCTTGGCGAACCAGCCCGGGCTCGCCGCAAGCCGCTTCTTCAGCTGCGCCACCAGCGCCTCTTCCTCCTCGCTCGTCGGCGTCGGCATGGCCGAGGCGTCGGCCTCCACCTTGGCGCCGAGGAGGATGTACAGCGTCGCGTCGCCGCCGTCGTCGAGGATCATGTTGGCGACCTCGCCGTCCGGCCAGTGGAAGATCCGGTCGATATAGTCCCAGTACTCGGTCAGGCTCTCGCCCTTCACCGCGAACACCGGCGTGTTCTTGGCCGCGATCGCCGCCGCCGCGTGGTCCTGCGTCGAGAAGATGTTGCACGAGGCCCAGCGCACCTCCGCGCCGAGCGCCTGCAGCGTCTCGATCAGCACCGCGGTCTGGATCGTCATGTGCAGCGCGCCGGAAATCCGCGCGCCCTTCAGCGGCTGCGAGGCATCATACTCCTCGCGCGTCGCCATCAGGCCCGGCATCTCCGTCTCCGCAATCTCGATCTCCTTGCGGCCCCAGTCCGCCAGTCCCAGGTCCTTCACAACATAATCGCCAGACATCACCTGTCCTTTTCCATTTGAATTCACATTACACATAAGGGGCAGCCGATGCGGCTGCCCCGTTTAGTTCGACCAGGCCGATGGCCCTACGCGGCCGCCGAGCGGATGGCGTCGGCGAGATCGGTCGTTTCCCAGCTGAAGCCGCCGTCGGTCTCGGCCGGCCGGCCGAAATGGCCGTAGGCGGCGGTACGCGCGTAGATCGGCTGATTGAGCTTCAGGTGCTCCCGGATGCCGCGCGGACGCAGGTTCAGAACCTGGCGCAGCACCGAGCCGAGCTTGTCCTCGGCGACCTGCCCCGTCCCGTGCATGTCCACATAGATCGCCAGCGGATCGGCCACGCCGATCGCGTAGGAGAGCTGGATCGTGCAGCGATCGGCGAGGCCCGCCGCCACCACGTTCTTGGCGAGGTAGCGCGCCGCGTAGGCCGCCGACCGGTCGACCTTGGTCGGGTCCTTGCCGGAGAAGGCGCCGCCGCCGTGCGGAGCCGCGCCACCGTAGGTGTCGACGATGATCTTGCGGCCGGTCAGCCCGCAGTCGCCATCCGGCCCGCCGATCACGAACTTGCCCGTCGGGTTGATGTGCCAGTCGGTCTTGGCGGTCAGGAAGCCGTCCGGCAGCGCGCCGCGCACGTAGGGCTCGACGATGCCGCGGATGTCGTGCGAGGTCAGGCGGTCGTCGAGATGCTGGGTGGAGATGACCACCTGCGTGACCTCGACCGGCTTGCCGTCGACATAGCGCATGGTCAACTGGCTCTTGGCGTCGGGGCCGAGCATGCCGGACTCGCCGGACTTGCGGCCGTCCGCCATCAGCTTGAGGATCTTGTGCGAATAGTAGATCGGCGCCGGCATCAAATCCGGCGTTTCCTTGCAGGCATAGCCGAACATGATGCCCTGGTCGCCGGCGCCTTCGTCCTTGTCGCTGCCGGCGTCGACACCCTGCGCGATATCCGCCGACTGCGAATGCAGCAGCACCTCGATATCGGCGTGTTCCCAGTGGAAGCCGTCCTGTTCATAGCCGATGTCGCGGATCGCCATGCGGGCGCGGTGGGCGATGAGCTCCTTGGAGATGGTCTTCGGCCCGCGCGTCTCGCCGGCGATGACCACGCGGTTGGTGGTAGCCAGCGTCTCGCAGGCAACGCGCACCTGGCTCGGATCCCAGCCCTCGGCCAGGGCGATCCCGAAAAAGGTGTCGACCACCTCGTCCGAAACGCGGTCGCAGACCTTGTCCGGATGGCCTTCGGAGACGGATTCCGAGGTGAAGAGATAATCTTTCTGCATTGGGTGTTCCCCCTTTTCTGGGCAGACGGACTTAGGCTTGCCGTCGCGAGATCACATAGGTTTCGTCGTTGAACCACAGGCCGCCGTGCTTTCGCAGGACACCGGCGGTCGCGTCGATGTAGCGGCCGTCCTTGACGACATCGCTCAAGCGCTCGTCCTCGATCTGGGCCACGTAGATCGCCGCGTTCCAGGCCGCGAACAATGTCGAGGTGCCTATCGCCCCGGCAAGCTCGTTGGGCAGCGTGTGCATGTCGTAGCGGAACACCGACCGCGCGTCCGAATAGGCGTTGTACTTCAAATCCCGGTGCGTGGAACCGAGGATTTCTTTCGTCGCCTTGAGAATGTCGTGTCGGTCGTTCGTATAGGGCCGCTCTCCCGGCCAGACCGTCTGCACGATCTCGAGTCCGGGATCGTTGCCGTGGCTGTGGATACCCACGAGCCGGCCGCCGGGCCGGAGCGCGCGGGCCAGCGGGGCGACCACCTTGTTCGCCTTGAACTCGGCCGGCACGCGCAGGCGATAGGGCTGCGATGCGATGATTAGGTCGAAGTCGGCCGTCGCCATGCCCGGCTTCGGGATCACCGAGTCGAGCAGGAAGCGATGGTCGCGGCGATAGATGACGAGCACCACCGGCCGTTCGTAGATCGGATTGCCGGTTTTTTCGCTGGTCTTGGCCTGCCAGTGCTCGGCGAGGAACGGCTGCAGTGCCGTGATCTGTTCCTCGAACTCGAAGGACGACGATCCGTCCAGCGCCACCTCGTGCCAGACCAGACTGTTGGCTGCCGCCGGAGAGCGCACGCGAAGCCACGGCGCCTCCGCATAGTACATGTTGGTCAGCACCAGCACGGAGGCGGGGTGTTCGTGGAACCGGTCCGGCATCTTCTCCAGCGCCAGTCGGATATCTTCCAGGCTGATCTCCTTGCCGGAGATGTAGTGCGGCATGGTCGGGAAGCGGGCATGCATGGCCCGCATCAGACGGGTCAGCACCGTACCGTCGCCGAGGCCCGCGTCGAACACGCGCACCGCCGGCGGCGCCGGGTGGATATGGGCAAGCTCCATCGCCACGCGGTTCGCCACGACCCACTTTTCCGAGCAGGTGTTGACGAACATCAGGTATTTCTGGCGATTGTCGAAAAAGCGGAAGTTCTTGCCTTCGCCCTTCTCGTCCTTGGCCTGGGCGTTCGAAGTCGCGCCGGCCGGTGTCAATGTTTCCGTCCGCACCACCGCGCCGTTCGGCCCGAGTAGGGATCCTTCGGCTTCGGCGTTCCCGTTGTCGCGGTCGCCGTCTCGTTTCATGAAGTCTTGCAGGCGTTCGAGCGTGTTGAGTGTGACGCTCTTTCCGTCGCGCAGTCTGGCTACGAGCTTGCCGTCATTGACCGCCAGCCGACCAAACGTCGATTCCGCCATCCGATGGCGCTGGCAGTATTTGCCGATATCGGCGAGCAGCGCTTCGTGTCCGGACATGACCGTTCCCTCCCGACACTGTTCTTGTTTGGCTGGCACCAATTGCAACGCGGCTGGACTTTCTTGTCAAAGTAAACGTTGCCCATGCAGATAATGGGAAATTTTCCGAAATGCAAGCTGGGCCGGGGGTCGACCGGATGGGCTGGGGGGTGGTTGGGTCGATAGTTTCGAGAGAATTCAGCGGTTTTTGGACAAAATCACATCGAAACGGAAGGGCTGGCGTTTCCTTCGGGCGGAACACGCACGTTTGCCGGCCCACGGAGCGCAGTGGCAGTGGGAAGGGCGCCTTATTGCGGCGAGTGGGACAAAGCCCACTCGTTATTCGCATTCAGAGGATCGGGGGCCGAGCCGCGCCCATGTGCCTGAGCAGTCCGACGAAGGCGGCAAGGCGATCGCGCTGGTAGGCGCCGACGTCCATGCCGGAGTAGTCGAGGAAACCCTCGCGGGTCTTCAGGCCGATGCGGCCGGCCTGCATGTTGTCCTCGACGATCTTCGGGGCCACGTAGCGATCGGTGCCGAGCGCTTGGGTCATGTAGCGGTCGGCGTGGTAGAGGATGTCGCCGCCACCCCAGTCGATGAATTCGAGCACGCCGAGGACCGCGAACCGGAAGCCGAACCCGAAACGGGTCGCCTTGTCGATTTCCTCCGCGCTCGCCACGCCTTCCTCCACGAGCCGTGCCGCCTCGTTCATGCACAGCGCCTGCAGCCGCGGCACGATGAAGCCGGGGCTCGCCTTGCAAACCACGGGCACCTTGCCGATGCCCTCCAGCAGGTCGACCAGCCGCTGCGTGACATCGCGGTCGGTCTTCGCCCCGGGCGAAATCTCGACCAGCGGCACCAGGAAGGCGGGGTTGAGCCAGTGTGCGTTGAGAAAGCGCTCCGGCGGCGTGACGAAACCCTGCAGTTCGTCGGACAGCATGGTCGAGGTCGTCGAGGCAATGATCGCGTCTGCGCGCGCGTGTGCCGACAGGAGCGCGAAGGCGTCTTGTTTGGCCTCGATCGTTTCCGGCACCCCCTCGAAGATCACGTCGGCCCGGGCGAGCGCCGCCGGGGCCTGATCGGCGGTGGCGAACGCCACCCGCGACAGGATCGGTTCGATGGCCTCTTCGCCCATCATGCCGATGCCGGCGAGCATCGTCAGCGTCTGCCTGATCTCGCCGAGCGCGTCATCGCGTACCCGCTCGGCATCGGCGCCGTCGCGCGCTTTCAGGTCGACGAGCGTGACGCGGTGTCCGGCATAGGCGAAGACCACGGCGATGCCGCGGCCCATGCGGCCCGCCCCGGCGGCGGCAATGGTCTCCCTGTCGGCGTCGGCCATCACACTCCCTCCCGAAGCAGTCTCGTCATCCCGGCACGGTCGAGCCCGGCAAGACCGAGCACTTCGAGGGTCCGCCCGTTGACGCGGAATTCGTCGTCGCAGATGGCCGATCCGATCGCCAGCAGCCCCGTGGCGGTCGGCGCGGGAACGCCGGCCCAGTCGGCGACCGAGACGAGGAAGGCGAGCCCCTGCTGAACGTCCTCACGCATGTAGCGGTGCTCGGTCAGTACGATGTGCTCGCGCCAGTCGCCGGAATCGACCAGTTGCTCGTGTCCCCTGCGCCCGTACATCCACTCGTCGCCATCGGTGGCGTAGTGGTCGGCGAGCGGAAAATGCGGCGCGCCGTAGCCGAGCGCCTCGCGGACGGCCACCCGTTCCGAATCGAGCCGGTTGGTGACGCGGCGGACCGCTGCCTGGGTGCCCTCGTTGTGGATGTCCCAGTGATCGAAATGTTCCAGCGGCCCGGCATTCATCACGATCAGCGGCGGATGGATCACCGGGCCGGCGTTCATCAGCGCGCCTGACAGGCCATCGCCGCAATCCTCGACGCTTGGGTAGGCCTCGCGGATCAGCGCCAGCGCCCGATCCTTGTCCTGGAGCGGAAAGACGCCGGTCGGCAGCCGCGTCGCGCGCACCGTGATGGCGATGTCGCGCGGGCCGTGCTTGCGGGTCAGGTAGGGCAGGGTGCCGGTCTCCGCGAAGGCCACCTTGGCAGTGGACCCGGCATCGCGGATCGCCTTCGCCATCAGGTAGCAACCGAAGGTGCCCGGCGGCAGGAACACCACCTGCCCGTCCGAAAGATGCCGCGCCATCGACCGGGCGATATCGGTTTGCGCGAAGGCCGGTGCCGGGCAGACGATCAGATCGGCGCCGGAGACCGCCTCGCCGATATCGGTGGTGACGACCGCGATCGCGATTTCGCGCGTGCCCTTGAAGTCCTTCAGCGTCAGGGTGTTGCCGGCCGCGTTCAGTTGCTCGACGCCCGCCTTGTCACGCCGCCAGAATCGAACGCGGTGACCCTGTTCGGTCAGATCCGCGGCCGCCGCATGCGATCCGTTACCGCCGCCCAGAACGGCTATTTCCATGGCCTGTCAGCCTCCGGTCTACATTGTCGAGGGGATCAGAAGCGCCATCGACGGCACCGCGATCAGCAGGGCGATGCGGACGATATCGACGGCGATGAAGGGGACGACGCCCTTAAATATGGTACCGGTCGGCACCTCGGGCACGATTGACTTGAGGACGAACACGTTCAGGCCCACCGGCGGCGTGATCAGGCTGATCTCGATGGCGACGACGACGAAGATGCCGAACCAGATCGGATCTATGCCGAGCCCGATGACGACCGGAAAGAAGACCGGCACCGTCAACAGCATCATCGAGATCGATTCCAGCACCGCGCCGAGAACGAGGTAGATCAGCAGGATCACGATGATGACGGCGGTCGGATGCGCGCCGAGCGCCGTGATCCAGTCGCGAAGGTCGTTTGGCATGCCGGCGAGGTTGACGAAATTCGAGAACAGAAGCGCGCCGAACAGCACCAGGAACAGCATCGCCGTCATCCGCGCCGTCTCGACGAGGATCTCGTAGAGCGTCGCCCAGGTAAGGCGCCGGCGCAGGGCGGCGAGCAGGAATGCACCGAAGGCGCCGATGCCGGCGGCTTCGGTCGCGGTGAAGATGCCCAGATAGATGCCGCCCATGACGCAGGCGAACAAGCCGAGCACGCCGATGACGCCCTTGGTCGCGCGCACCCGCTCCATGAACGGCAGGGCTTCGATTTCGCGCTGGTGTTCGGGGCTGATGATCAGCGACAGGCGTACCGCGATCAGATAGCCGAGCACGCCGACGAGACCGGGAAGGATGCCCGCGAGGAACAGCTTGCCGATGTCCTGCTGCGTGATGACGCCGTAAAGAACGAGGACGATTGACGGCGGGATCAGAATACCGAGCGTACCGCCGGCGGCGATCGAACCGGTGGCGAGCGAGTCGGAGTAACCGTAGCGTCGCATCGACGGCATCGACACGCGCGCCATCGTCGCCGCCGTCGCCAGCGAAGAGCCGCACACCGAGGAAAAGCCGCCGCACGCGACCACCGTGGCCATGGCGAGGCCGCCGCGATAGTGGCGCAGCCAGGCGTTCGCGGCCGCATACATGTCGTCGGCGAGCCCGGCCTTGAGCACGAAGTTGCCCATCAGCACGAACAGCGGCATCACCGACAGGGTGTAGCTCATGCCGTTGTCGTAGAAGACCTGCCCGAGCAGCGCCATGGCTGGCGCCAGGCCGATCTTGACGATGATGCCGACGAACGCCACCAGCGTCATGGAAAACGCGATCGGAATGCCCCCGGCGATCAGGGCGAGCAGGACGACAATGCCGACGATCCAGTCAATCATCTCGTATCTGCCGGCCCGTTAGCGCAAACGCGAAGGAGCGGCGCGCAGCCTGCGCCAGTGCTCGGCGGCGACGACGAGCTGCGCCAGCGCCGCCAACGTGGTGAAGCCTGCCATCGTGTAGCCGATCGGGCCCTTGGGGACGCGCAGGAAGATCGTGACGTCGCCATAGGAGGCGAGTTGCACGGCATGCATCAGCAGGCGCCAGGCAACCAGCAGCAGGACGCCCGAACAGATGATCGAAACGATCACCGCGTGAATTTCGCGGGTGCGGCTGGAGAAACGCTCGGTAACCAGCGACACCGCGACGTTCTCCTCGTGTAGGCAGACCAGCGGCAGCGCGATGAAAATGATCATGCCGAGCATGATCTCGGTAATCTCGAAGGCGCCGGGCAGAGGCCGCGAAAGCAGGTAGCGGCCGAACACGTCGATGGTCGTGACCATCATCATCGCCATCAGCAGGACGGCGACCAGTACACCGAGCGTCAGCTCGGCGATCCGCAGGGCACGGCTGCGCCCCGCGGTGATATCGTGTGTCCTTGCCATCGGCCGGCGGCCGGTGCGGGATCAGTTGCCGGCCTTGACCTTGGCGATTTCCGCTTTCAGCGCCTCGTAGACGGCCGGACCGTCGACGCCCTTGGCGGAGATCTGCTTCAGCGCCTCGTCGCTGTAGGGCTTAAGCGCGGCATTGATGGCGGCAAGCTGATCTCCGGCGGGAACGACGAATGTCATCTTGCCGCTTGCCTTCATCGTCTCCATGGCGCCGGCGTCCGCCTTGTCCCAGACCTGGCCGGCAAGGCGGGCGAGGTTTTCACCCGACACGCTCGTGATGGCGTCCTGATCTTCCTTCGACAGCGCGTCCCACTTGGCCTGGTTGATGACCACGAAGAACGAAACGTTGTAGAGACCGCCGGGCATGATCAGGCCCTGGTCGAGCACTTCGTTGACCTTGAAGGCGGTGATGGATTCGGCCGGGAACTCGATGCCGTCGGCGACGCCGCCGGACAGGATCTCGTAGGCCTTGGTCACCGGTGCCTGGATCGGCACGAGACCGAGCGCTTTCGCGGCTTCCTGGGCGAAGCCGCCGCCGATGCGGATCTTCGACCCCTTGATGGAATCCATCGAGCTAAGATCGCGGCCCTTGGTCCACAGCTGGCCGGGGCCGTGGGTGAACACGCTCAGCACATGCGTGCCTTTGTGTTCGTCGACCTTGGCCAGGTCCTGTTCGTAGATGCGCCAGTAGGCGACCGACAGCCACTCCGACTTGTCGGACAGGCCCGGCAACTCGGCGATGGTCGTTACGCCGAAACGGCCGGGCGTGTAGTTGTGGACGCCATAGGTGACGTCGGCCACGCCGTTGACGGCGAAGTCGAAATGCGCCGGCGGCGGACCCAGCGGGGCTTCGAGCACTTCCATCTTGACCCGGCCTTGGGTCGCTTCCTCGACCTGCTTGGTCCAGGGCACGATGATCTCCGCGAGCAGCGGATGTTTCGGGGGCAGCCAGTTGGCGACGCGCAGAACGGTCTGGGCCGAGGCCGGCGAGACCGAAAGCGCCACACCCGCGGCGACAAGTAAAGCTCCGACAGTTTTTTTCATGGTCAGTTCCCTCTTTTTGTCGCGTTCTCGGCCAAGCCCCTTATGCCGGGGCGTTTGTCGCCTCGGCCGCGATGCGTGAAACTTCGTCGATGCGCACCTTGCCCATCGCGTTCTTCGGCAGCTCCGCGACGAACACCACGTCGCGCGGATGCTTGTAGCGAGCCAGCTTTCCCTCGAAATGCGCGGCGATCGTCTCCCGGCTTACCGAGGCGCCGGCCGCCACCACGACGGCGACAGGCACCGCCCCCCAGCGCGGATCGGGCCGGCCGACGACGCAGCACTCCGCAACCCCGTCGATCTCGCGCAACAGCCGCTCGGCTTCGGCCGGATAGATGTTCTCGCCGCCGGAAATGATCACGTTCTTGATCCGGTCTCTGAACCAGTAATCGCCGTTCTCATCATACTCGGCCACATCACCGGTCCGAAACCAACCCTCGGTAAAGGCTTTCGCGGTCGCGTCCGGATCGTTCCAGTAGCCGCTCGCGATATGTGGGCCCCGCACCAGGATTTCCCCGGCAACGCCCGGTCCGAGATCGTTGTCGGCGGTATCGACGATGCGAACCTCCGTATGCAGGCCGACCCGGCCCATCGAGCCGACGGTCGCATAGGCCTTGTCGATGCGCTGGTAGATCGCGATCGGCGCCGTCTCCGAGGAGCCGTAGACCTGAATGACCGGCACGGAGCGGGCGTGGAACGCCGCGATCAGGTCGTCCGGCACGATCATCGAGCCGGTCGCCAGCGCCCGCAGCGACGACAGATCGGTCCTGGCCCAGTCGCCATGGCCCGCCACCGCCGCAATCGTCGCCGGCACCAGCACCGAGAGGGTCGGGCGGTCGTCGTTGACCGCCTTCAGGAACGCTGCCGGATCGAACTTCTCGTGCAGCGTCACGGTCGCGCCGAGGTGGAGCGCCGGCGTCGTCTGGATGTTGAGGCCGCCGACATGGAACATCGGCAGGACGGTCAGCACGTGGTCGTGCGACGTCATGTCGTGCATGTGGATCGAATTGATCGCGTTCCAGGCGATGGCGGACTGGGTCAGCGCGGCGCCCTTCGGCCGGCCGGTCGTGCCGGAGGTATAGACGAGCAGAAGCGGGTCCTCGGCGCGGCCGGCCCGGTCCGGCGCGGCTCCCGCCGCCGCGATCAGGTCGTCGAGCGTGTCGGCGCCATCCAACGGTCCGTCCACCGCGACGCGACGGCAGCCGTCGGGGTAGTCGTCTTCCGAAAGCGCCTCCAGCAACTGTCTGTGGCCGATCGCCGCCTTGACCGCGGCGTTGCGCAGGATGAAGGCGTGCTCCGGCGCGGCAAGTCGCCAGTTGAGCGGCACGACGATCATGCCCAGCCTGGCGGCGGCGAACAGCAGGACCAGAAGATCGGGATGGTTGAACCCGAGCCAGGCGATGCGGTCGCCGCGGCCTGCGCCGAACGCGCCCGCGAGCACCGACGCCATCTTGTCGACACGTCCGGCGAGGCCGGAATAGCTGAGCGTCTCGCCGGCGAAACGGATCGCCGGCTTATCCGGTTGGAAGCTGGCGTGTCGTTCGATCCAGAGAGAGATATCGCGCATCGAATATGGCTCAGTCGTCCGTTTCACCCGGTTTATAGAGTGCCTCGCGGCCGATCCGGTCGAGGCACAGCTCGGCGGTCCACGGTAGCATCAGCGAGCCGCAGCGGCTGTCGCGATAGAGCCGTTCGAGCGGCAGGGTTTTCAGCATCGACTGGCCCCCGCAGGTGCGGATTGCGAGCTGGCAGAGCTCGTTCGCGTTCTCCATCACCGTATACTGGGCAGTATAGGCGCGCAGCACCTGTTCTTTCGACGGATCCGCCTTCGCCTCTGTCACCGCCTGGAACCACAGCGCCTTCGTCTGCTGCAGCATGACGAACATCTGCGCCAGCGCGATCTGCTTGGTCGGGAACTTGCGCCGCTTTTCCGGACCGGTATTCGGGATCTCGCCGCGCAGGTACTTCACCGTGAAGTCGACCGCGGCCTGGGCGATGCCGAGATAGGTCGGCGATAGCGTCATGAACATGTGCGGCCAGCGAGAGGCGGCCTGGTAGTAGACGCCGCGCGGCATCAGGGCCGCATCGTCGGGGACGAAAACGTCCTCGAAGATGAGCGTCCGCGAGACGGTGCCGCGCATGCCGAGCGGATCCCAGTCGCCGACCACCTTGACGCCCTCGGCATCGGCCGGAACCGCGATGTACATCGTATCGCGCCGAGACGGTTTCTCGCCCGGTTTCATCTCGCCGCACAGGACCCCGTAGTAGTTGGCCGAACCCGACAGCGAGGCGAAGATCTTTTTGCCGTTGATGAGCCAGCCGCCGTCGACGCGCTTGGCCGACGTCGAGAACGGCACCACGCCGGCCGCCGCCGCGCCGCCCTCGGAGAACGGCTGGGCGTAGATCGCGCCCTTGTCGATGATCCGCTCGTAGTGGATCGCGCGCCGTCGAAGGTGCTCTTCGCGGTCGTCCGCGGACATCTCCAGGTCGTCGGAGAGCGGGCCGGTCCAGAGGCACGAACACACGTGCATGTTCCAGGTCAGCGCCGTCGAGCCGCAGTAGCGGCCGATCTCGGCGGCCGTCGTCGCGTATCCGCGGAAATGCGCGCCCGCGCCACCATGCTCCTCAGGCACGCAGATGCCGAGCAGGCCGACCTCGTGCATGTCCCGGTAGTTCTCTGTCGGGAAGATCGCTTCCCGGTCGTACATGGCCGCCCGCGGGGCGAAGTTGGCCTGACCGATCTTTCGCGCCCGCGCGTTAAGCTCGGCTTCCTTGTCGGACAGCCGAAACGCCTCCGGATCGAAGATCGGCTGGTCGAGATCGATCGTATCGAGATCCAACACTGTCATCGGGGCTCCTACGGAAGGTCGTTGAGGAATCTCCTTACCGCCTTGGCGAAACGGCATGGGCATTCGAGCGGGGCGAGGTGGCCGGTCTCCGGCAGGGTCTCGATCCGCGCGCCCCTGATCTTCTCGGCCATGCGCTGCATGGTCTTCAGCGGGGCATTGGTGTCCTGTTCGCCGGCGATCAGGAGCGTCGGCACCGCGATCCGCGCCAGTTCCTCGCGGCGGTTGAAGGTGACGAGGCAGGTCAGCCCGGCGCGATAGCTCTGCTCGGGAAGTTCCGACATCAGCTTCGTCGCCGTCGGCCCGGCCTCCGGGTCGGGGTTCGAGCCGAGAAGATCCTTGGCGAAACTCTGCGCCAGCTCCGGCATCGTCACGCCCTGATCGAGCGGCGCGAGCCTGGCAGCGAGGAACTGCTTCTGGAACTCGCCGTCCGGGCTGCCGAAGACCGGGGTCGTGCCGGACAGGATCAGCGCGGCAACGCGGCCGGGATGGCGGGCGGCGACCTCCTGCGCCAGCATGCCGCCGATCGAATGGCCGAGGAACGCCGCCTTGGCGATGCCGGCCTTGTCCAGATCCTCGATCACGGAATCGGCCATGCCCGCGAAGGTAAACTGGCCGTCCAGCGGCTTACCGCCGTAGCCGGGCATGTCCCACGGGATCATCGGGTAATCGGCCTTCAGCCGGTCGATGACCGGGGCGAACATGCGGCAGTCCGAGCCGACGCCGCTGAACAGGACGAGGGGCGCGCTCATCCCTCGGCTCCCGCGAGCCGGCCTTTCTCGACGACCGCCACGCCGTCGAGCGTGATCGTGCAGTTGCGGGTCGGCAGGTCGAAATGGCCCTTGGTGAAGCGGTTGGCGAACTCGTTTGCGCCGGTCGAAAACAGGAAGTTGCCGGCGAACGCGCGCACCTCCGTGCCGTTGGTCTCGCGCTGGTCGTACATCGTCAGCGCCTCGTACCGCGCGCCTTCATTGAGCCCCCAGCCGACATGGCTGACGGCGTAGGCCTCCCGGTCGCCCCAGGCCGCCAGATAGCGGCGCATCAGTTCCGCATCGGTGCCCGTGCCCTGAATGTCCGTCACGTAGTCGTTCTCGATGACGAAGGTCACCGGGTGCTCGAAGTAGCGCTTGAAGGTCAGGTTCACGTCGCCGACATCGAAGACGAGCGTGCCGTTCACCGAATTCGCCCGGGGAAAGCTGACGACGACTCCACCCGGCCAGTGGGCAACAGTCTTTGGCCGGTCGGTGTAGCCCCACACGCCGGCGGTCGCCGCTTCGCGCATGTCGACGGTGAGGTCGGTGCCGGCGGCCGAGGTAACGCGCATTTCCGTCGCGGACCGCGCCTGCTTCACCGCCGCCTTCACCCGCGGTTCCATGGACGGATGCGGGATCAGCCGCTCGAGCGCTTCGGGGTGTTCGTTGGAAATCATCTGGATGCGGGTGCCGCCGGACAGGATTTCGGGCATTTCCGGCGAATGCAGGAGGCCCTCCACCGTGCAGTCGACGACGAGCGTCGATGCTTTCAGCGCCTCGATCGCGGCCCGCTGGTTGGTCATCGCCAGCGATGCCCCCGTCGAGCGGACCGGCACCGGCGCATCCTGCGGCGGAGTGGGAATGACGACATGAAAGGCGGTCACGCCGAAGCGGGCAAGCGCAAGCTCGGCGAGGTGGACATTGAGTGTCCGGGACTGGGTTTCCGAAAGGATGGCGACTTGTTCGTCTGAAGTAACCTTGCAGAGCTCGAACACCTTGACGAAGGCGTCGATCCACTTGGCTTCAATCCGGTCGCTCAGCATATATCCCCGTCCCTTTTCTTTGCCTTGCGTGTGAGGCGATCTCATCGGGGCTCATCACCCTCGTATTTTTATAAAGACTAGCACTCGCTTTTTTATATGAAAAGTGATAATTTTATACTTGAAATAAAGGCGTGCAGTCATGCGCGAAGAATGACACGAGGGAGGCCCGCGGTGAGCAACGCGAATTCCTTTCGGATGGCGCTGGGACGGTTCGTTACCGGTGTGACCGTCATTACCGCCCTGGACGAGGACGGCGAGCCGGTTGGGCTTACCGCCAATTCCTTCAATTCGGTTTCACTGGATCCGCCTCTCGTCCTGTGGAGCCTGGCGCGCCGGTCGAAAAACCTTTCGGCCTACGAGAACGCCTCGCATTTCGCCGTGAACGTTTTGTCGGTCGAGCAGAAGGCGATCTCGGATCGCTTCGCCAGACCCGTCGAGGACCGTTTTTCCGGCGTCGAATGGGCGCCGGGTACCGGCGGCGCGCCGGTGCTGAAGGGCTGCGCCGCGGTTTTCGAATGTTCCAAGGAACAGTGCTACGAGGGCGGCGATCACGTCATCTTCCTCGGCCGCGTCGAGAGTTTCGACGAGCAGAACCGCGTGCCGCTCGCTTACCACGCCGGCCGCTATGCCACGACCGCGCACTATGCCGGCGAATTCACCAACGGCCCGTTCCAGGACGACTATCTGCTTTATCTTCTCGCGCGCGCGTCCAGTCTGGCCAGCGCCGAGTTCCATGCCGAACTCGCCAGCCTCGGCGTGCCGGTGCCGATGTGGCGGATTCTCGCGATCCTCAGCGGCAGCGAGGGCCATCCCGTCGGTGAGATCGCCGCCCGCGCCCTTCTCAAGCAGCCGAACGTGACGAAGATCGTCAACCGGCTGGAAGAGCTGGGCCACGTCCGGCGGACCGCCGACCCGGATGACCGGCGCAAGGTTCTGGTGCGGATTACCCCGGCCGGAGAGGATCTGGTGGCGTCGCTGATCATCCGGGCGCAGGCCCACGAATCCAGTCTGCTCGGCACCCATACGCCGGCGGAGGCGGAAATTCTCAAGCGGGTACTGAAGCAGCTCATTCACCGTCTGGCCGAACGCCGATCGGGAATCCCCTTCGACGCCCCGGAGATGGAGGCGGTTTGAGGCGATACGGTCTGTCGGCCGGCCTGCTTCCATTCCGTTCGTCGGCGTAGTCTAGTGCGCGGATGGCCTTCACCCTCCGTCAGCTCCAATACTTCATCGCCGTCGCCGGGCAAGGCACCGTTTCCGGCGCGGCGCACACCCTGTCGATCTCGCAGTCCGCGGTGACCGAGGCGATCAAGGAGCTGGAACGCGATCTCGGGGTCGAGCTGTTCGAGCGCCATCCGCGCGGCCTGTCGATCACCCACAAGGGCCATCAGTTCCTCCGCCACGCGACCAAGATCCTGGCCGACGTATCGGATGCGCGCCGCACCTTTTCCGAGGAGCAGTCCGCCGCGACCGGCAGGTTGCAGCTCGGCGTCACCTCGCTCGTCGCCGGCTACGTGCTGTCGGATCTGCTGGCGCGCTACCGTCGCGCCTTTCCGGCGGTCGAGGTCTCCGCGATAGAGGATAACGGCGAGTATCTCGAACACCTGCTGATCGGCGGGGAGCTCGACGTCGCGGTGATGGTCATCTCCAACCTGCGCGATCGCATGGCGCTGCAGGCGGAGATCCTCGAAGTGTCGCCCTACCGGCTGTGGTTGCCGCTCGGCCACCGTCTGGCGAGCGCCGATATCATCAATGTCAGCGATATCGCCGCCGAACCGCTGATCATGCTCACCGTCGACGAGATCGAGGAGAATACGGGCAAGCTTCTGTCGGCGCTCGGCGCGCGGCCCCACGTCGCCTTTCGCACGCGCTCGGTCGAGGCGGTGCGCAGCCTCGTCGCCACCGGCGCGGGCATCGCGCTCCTGCCCGATCTGGTCTACCGGCCATGGTCGCTCGAAGGCGACCGCATCGAATCCCGCGACATCTCGGACCCGCTCCCCGTCGTCCAGGTCGGGGTGGTCTGGCGCCGCGGTTCGCACTTGCCGGAGTCCGCCCGGGATTTCGTCGGCATCGCCCAGACCCAGCGGGTGCTTCGGCAGCGGTGACCTAAGGGTATCGGATATTCCGATACCGGCCTTCTGATAAATGAAATTGCGAAACCGTTCGCAAGTCATGACGATACGGTCCCGGGAGTGCGCCGCCGGGAGGGTGGCGGCGCGTTGACCGGGAGAGAACACATGAAAACCGTCCTGAAATCCTGCACCGCCATGGCGGTGATCCTGAGTTTTGCGGGCCAGGCCGTGTCCGCCGAGATGATGACGAAGCTCGGCGACGGCGAGGGCCAGGTCGATATCGTCGCCTGGCCGGGCTACATCGAGCGTGGCGAAACCGACGCCGCGTTCGACTGGGTGAGCGACTTCGAGAAGGCCACCGGCTGCAAGGTCAACGTCAAGACCGCCAACACTTCCGACGAGATGGTGGCGCTGATGAACGAGGGCGGCTTCGACCTCGTCACCGCGTCCGGCGACGCCTCTCTGCGCCTGATCGCCGGCGACCGCGTCCAGCCGGTCAATGTCGATCTGATCCCGAGCTGGAATACCGTCGACGAGCGCCTTCAGAGCGCGCCGTGGCACACCGTGGACGGCAAGCACTACGGCACGCCCTATCAGTGGGGCCCGAACGTGCTGATGTACAACACCGATGTGTTCAAGGAGGCTCCGACGAGCTGGAACATCGTTTTCGAGGAGATGGATCTTCCCGACGGCAAGTCGAATGTCGGCCGTGTCCAGGCCTATGACGGCCCGATCCATATCGCCGACGCAGCCAACTACCTGATGTTCCACCAGCCCGATCTCGGCATCAAGAGCCCCTACGAGCTGAACGACGACCAGTACAAGGCGGCGCTGGACCTGCTGCGCGCCCAGCGCAAGCTGGTCTCCCGCTACTGGCACGACGCCTTCATCCAGATGGACGACTTCAAGAACGAGGGCGTGGTCGCCTCGGGCTCCTGGCCGTTCCAGGTCAACATCCTGCAGAGCGAGGGCCAGCCGATCGCCTCGACGATCCCCGAGGAGGGCGCCACGGGCTGGGCGGACACGACGATGATGCACGCCGATGCCGCCCATCCGAACTGCGCCTACATGTGGATGGAGCATTCGCTGTCGCCGAAGGTCCAGGGCGATCTCGCCGCCTGGTTCGGGTCGGTTCCGTCGGTTCCGGCCGCCTGCAAGGGCAACGAGCTGCTGACCGACGAGGGCTGCGCCACCAACGGCTTCAACGACTTCGAGCGGATCAAGTTCTGGCGCACGCCGGTATCCAAGTGCGAGAGCCAGGGCGAATGCGTGCCCTACTATCGCTGGGTCTCCGACTATATCGGCGTGATCGGCGGCCGCTGAATCGCCGTGACGCGGGTGCTCTCTCGTTGCCCGGATGGCCGCAGGGCCGTCCGGGTCGACGGGGAGGCGCGGCTCGGGAGTTTGCCTGGGGCGCGGTGCCGACACCTTGCTCCGCTCGCTCCCGCAAAAGCGGGAGCCCAGGAGCAACACGGCGCGCCGGTGCCCCAGGCTGTGGATTCCCGCCCGCGCGGGAATGAGCGGAATACAGACAGGCCGCGGCGATATGGCGGGCATCGTGGTCCGCTTCGGCTAGCGGCAGAAGCCAGACGGCGAATGCGTTTATGACAGCGGCAGTTTCCTTCCAGAAAGTCTCGCGCCACTTCGGTGCGGTGCGCGCGGTCGACGATGTCGATCTCGACATCGTGCCGGGCGAGTTCTTCGCCATGCTCGGGCCGTCCGGCTCCGGCAAGACCACCTGCCTGCGCCTGATCGCCGGCTTCGAGCAGCCGACATCGGGTCATATCGAGATCTTCGGCGAGACCGCTGAGGGCGTGCCGCCCTACCGCCGCAACGTCAATACCGTCTTCCAGGACTACGCCCTGTTCCCGCATCTGAACGTGATCGAGAACGTCGCCTACGGCCTGATGGTGCGCGGCGTGGCGAAAGCCGAGCGCCGGAAGGTCGCCGCGGAGGCGCTGGATCTCGTGCAGCTTCCCGGCTACGGCGACAGGAAGCCGGGCCAGCTCTCGGGCGGCCAGCGCCAGCGCGTCGCGCTCGCCCGCGCCCTCGTCAACAAGCCCAAGGTTTTGTTGCTGGACGAACCGCTCGGCGCCCTCGACCTGAAGCTGCGCGAGCAGATGCAGGAGGAGCTCAAGGCGCTGCAGAAGCGCCTTGCCATCACCTTCGTCTTCGTCACCCACGACCAGGGCGAGGCCCTGTCGATGGCCGACCGCATCGCCGTCTTCAACGAAGGCCGCATCATGCAGATCGGCTCGCCCGAAACGATATACCAGCGCCCGGCCTCGCGTTTCGTGGCCGACTTCGTCGGCTCCTCCAACGTGCTGCCGCCGGACTTCGTGGAACGGCACGCCGGCGTGCGGCGCTGGGCGAGCCTGCGCCCCGAGGCGGTCCGGGTCGAGCCCGCATCGGCCGGCAACATCACCGGAACGGTGGTCGCCAGTAACTTCCTCGGCGCATCGACGCGGATCGCCGTCGACGTCGAGGGTCTGCGCCTGCACTCCATCCTGCCCGCCTCGCAGAAGGCGCCCGTCGAGGGCGAGACGGTTGCACTGGCCTGGTCGGCGGCGGCCCTGCACCTGATGGACGATACGGTATGAGCGCGGCGGCCTCCCACGCCATCCTGCCCGGCCGCGGCGGCGTACTCGCAAGCCTGTCGGATCTGCTGTGGCGTCGGCCGGGACTGTTGCTGCTGGCGATGCTGGCGCCGCCGGTCCTCTGGCTGGGCATCATCTATCTCGGTTCGCTGTTCGCGCTACTGGCCCAGAGCTTTTTCTCGATCGACGAGTTCTCCGGCCTGATCCGCTACGAGCTCACCCTGAAGACCTACGGCGAGCTTTTGCGCCCGTCCAACATGGACATCATCCTGCGGTCGGTCCTGATGGCCTCGGCTGTTACCTTGGCCGCGGCGATCGTCGCCTTTCCGGTCGCCTACTACGCGGCCCGATACGCGCGCGGCAAATGGAAGGCGCTGTTCTATCTCGGCGCCATGCTGCCGCTGTGGTCGAGCTATCTGGTCAAGGTCTATGCCTGGAAGCTGATCTTGGCCAAGGAGGGCATCCTCACCTGGGTCTTCACCAAGCTGCACCTGATGTGGCTGCTCGACGCGGTCTTGTCGATCCCGGTCCTGGGCGGCAACTCGCTGTCGGTGAGCTATATCGGCACCTTCCTGGTGTTCCTCTACGTCTGGCTGCCGTTCATGATCCTGCCGACGCAGGCGGCCCTGGAGCGGGTGCCGGTCAGTCTGATCGAGGCGTCCTCGGATCTCGGCGCGGCGCCGGGACAGACGTTTCGCAACGTGCTGCTGCCGCTGGCGCTGCCGGGCATCGTCGCCGGCTCGATCTTCACCTTCTCGCTGACGCTCGGCGACTACATCATCCCGCAGATCGTCGGCTCGTCACGGCTGTTCATCGGCCAGGCGGTCTACGCCCAGCAGGGCACGGCCGGAAACATCCCTTTGGCGGCGGCCTTCACCGTCGTCCCGATCGTCATCATGGGCTTCTATCTCTGGGGCGCCAAACGGCTGGGGGCCTTCGATGCGCTCTGACCGGGGATACCGCGCACCGCTGGGGCTGAAGATCGCCGCCGCCGCGGGCCTTCTGTTCCTGCACCTGCCAATCCTGCTGATCTTCGTCTATGCCTTCACCACCGAGGAGCGCAGCTACCAGTGGCCGCCGCCCGGCTTCACGCTGCAGTGGCTCGGCGTGACGTGGAACCGTCCCGACGTCTGGGATGCGCTCGGCCTGTCCCTCAAGGTGGCCAGCATATCCACCGTGATCGCGCTCGTTCTCGGTACGCTCTGCGCCGCCGCCGTGTCCGGTTCGCGCTTTTTCGGCCGGGAGACGATCTCGCTCCTGGTCATCCTGCCGATCGCGCTGCCCGGCATCATCACCGGCATCGCCCTGCGTTCGGCCTTCTCGATCGCCGATATTCCCTTCTCCGTCTGGACCATCGTGCTCGGCCACGCGACCTTCTGCGTCGTCGTCGTCTACAACAACGCGATCGCGCGTTTCCGGCGCACCTCCGGCTCGCTGATCGAGGCCTCGATGGACCTCGGCGCCGACGGGTTCCAGACCCTGCGCTACGTGATCCTGCCCAATATCGGCACGGCGCTCGTCGCCGGCGGCATGCTCGCCTTCGCGCTGTCCTTCGACGAGGTGATCGTCACGACCTTCACCGCCGGACAGCAGGCGACCCTGCCGATCTGGATGCTGGAGGAGCTGGTGCGCCCGCGCCAGCGTCCCGTCACCAACGTGGTGGCGATGGTGGTCGTCCTGGTGACGCTCCTGCCCATCGTCGCCGCCTACTACCTGACCCGCGGCGGCGCCGAGATCGCCGGCCACGGCAAGTGAAGTCGCTTCAAGTGAGGGAGTGCCCCATGAATGCGCCCGTGAATACCGAAATGCTGATCGGCTCCCGGTTCGAGGCCGGCAAGGAAACGCCCGAGACGATCCTCAATCCGAAGACCGGCGAGACCATCCTCGATCTGCCCGAGGCGTCCGGCGCCCAGATCGACGCCGCCGTCGCCGCGGCCGCGAAGGCGTTCACCACATGGTCGCGCACCACGCCGGCCGAGCGGTCGGGCTATTTGCTCAAGATCGCCGAGCGCATCGAGGCCGAGGCCGATGCGTTCGCCGCGCTCGAGGCGCTGAACTGCGGCAAGCCGATCAATGCGGTGAAGGGGGACGAGATCCCGGCGATCGTAGACTGCTACCGCTTCTTCGCCGGTGCCGTTCGCTGCGTGCCCGGCACGGCCGCGGGCGAGTATATGTCCGGCTTCACTTCGATGGTCCGCCGCGACCCGATCGGTGTCGTCGCCTCCATCGCGCCGTGGAACTATCCCCTGATGATGATGGCCTGGAAGCTCGCGCCGGCGATCGGCGGCGGCAACACGGTCGTCTTCAAGCCCTCCGAGCAGACGCCACTGACCGCGCTGAAATTCGCCAGGATCCTCGCCGACGTGCTGCCCGAGGGCGTCGTCAACGTGGTTCTGGGCCGCGGCGAGAGCGTCGGCAACGCGCTGATCAATCATCCGAAGGTTGACATGATCTCGCTGACCGGCGACGTCGCCACCGGCAAGAAGATCCTGCAGGCCGCCGCCAGGTCGGTGAAGCGCACGCACCTGGAGCTTGGCGGCAAGGCGCCCGTCATCGTCTTCGATGACGCCGATATCGGCGAGGTCGTCGAGGGGCTGCGCGCCTTCGGCTATTACAATGCCGGCCAGGATTGCACCGCCGCCTGCCGCATCTATGCCGGCGACAAGGTCTACGAAAAGCTCGTCGCCGACCTGTCGTCCGCCGTTTCGACCATCAAGTACGACGACGAAGACGATTCGGTGAACGAGATTGGTCCGCTGATCTCGAAGCGCCAGCGCGAGCGCGTGTCGAGCTTCGTGGAGCGGGCATCGGAACTGAACCACATCGAGATCACCACCGGCGGCAAGCCGGCGGAGGGCAACGGCTTCTTCTATCAGCCCACCGTCGTCGCGGGCGCCCTGCAGACAGACGAGATCGTTCGCCGCGAGGTATTCGGGCCCGTCGTCTCGGTCACGCGGTTCTCGGACGTCGAGGAGGCGGTCGTCTGGGCCAATGATTCCGACTACGGCCTCGCCTCGTCGGTGTGGACCGGCGACGTGTCGCGGGCGATGGCGACGGCGGCGCGGCTGCAGTACGGCTGCACCTGGATCAACACCCACTTCATGCTGGTCAACGAGATGCCGCATGGTGGCCTGAAGCAGTCCGGCTACGGCAAGGACATGTCGCTCTACGCGCTCGAGGACTACACCGCCCTGCGCCACGTCATGGTGAAGCACGGCTGAGGGTGAACGACGCGGGGCGGGGGACGAAGCGGCTTCGCCCACCGGTCCCCGCGTCGCCCGTTCCGGTCCGGGCCCGTTTCCCTTCGTGGTCTACGGGTCCATCAGTGATGTACGGGCGCGCCCGTATCGTCCCAGATGTTGCCCGACCAGACGTTCCCGACACCGTCCGGATTGTAGGCCGTGACGGGGCCGTAGTAGCCGCCGCGGGTGAAATAGAGGCGCGAGAACCGGTTGTTCGTGACCTTGATGTTGTAGGTGGCCGGCGCGCCGCTGTTCTGTCCCGCGTACAGCGTGTAGCCGCCCCCCGCCATCAGGTTGTCCGAGATGGTCCGGTTGGCCTCCAGTCCGAAATCCTGGAACAGGCTGATGGCGTCGGTCTGTCCCAGGGGATTGAAGACCGTGTTGTGAATGATGTCGAGTTGCTGGGTGGACCCGGTCGACGTCGTGCCGTTGGTGTGGTCTCCGGGCTCGAAGCCGGGGCTGTGAATGAAATTGTGCGCGATCAGGCCCTGGTAGATTTGGACGCCCGTTGACCACCCGTAGATGTTGCATCGGCGGATCGTCGTGTTCTTCGCGTCCCCGTAGACGTCCTTGATCGCGGCCTCGACCCGGCGCTCGCCCTTGGCCGGACCGACCGTGCAGCGATCGATCGTGGTATTGTCGGCATGCCGGATCGCGATGCCGAAATATCCGCTGCTGTAGACGCGAACGTTGTCGATGGTCACATTGTCGGCGACGACGTCGACCGGACCATTGACGATATAATCCCTGAACACCGCGCCTTCGGTGTCGATCGTGACCCATCCGCGCGGGTCCCAGCGCCAGCCCGGGCCGGACTGGACGTCGTCGGGAATGGTCTGGAGGTCGACGTCGACTTCACGATACCGGGTGATGAACCGGAACCGTTTCTTTCCGCGCAGCTTCTTGCGCTTGATGACCCACTTCTTTTTCTTGATTCTGATGACCTTCTTGACCTTCAGCTTGGTGACGATCCCCGTGTTCGTCGCGTCGGGATAGCCGCATTCGCTGGGCGCCGCGGCGCAGTTGAGCGCGGTCGCGGCCTGTGCCCGTGCGGGGGCGCCAAGAACGAAGACAAGAAAAAAAGCGAACAGAAGAGCGCCTGGAACCAGAACGCGGCGTTTGAGATCGCGTGGGCGCGCGGTTGGTATCATGGACAAAGCCGTCAGCCTCCACTCTGCCCTCCGTCCTGCCTGGTCAGTCGCCCCACAGCTTCGGAAATACACGCGTGCGCGTTACCGGTGGTTGAGCGCGCCGGCTAAAATTTGACCAATCAAGAATTTAGTCGGCAGGGGATGCCGCGAGGCCTGGACTGGTCGCGTTCTCCGCGTCCCCATACCAGAGGCAATCGCTTCGCCGATCTGCTAGGCTCGCGCGCATGCTGAATCGACGCCGCGTTTTCCTTTTCCTCTTTGTCCTTGTGGTGCTGGTGCCTGGCGCATCGGCCACGGTGGCCGCCGGCGATCCCGTCAACGGCCGGCTCGTCGTTGAAAAATGGTGTTCGCTGTGCCACTCGGTCAACGGTGTAAACACCGATCCCGACCGCGCCCCGACCTTCGAGCAGATCGCCAATCGCGAGGGCCGCGACAGGGCCTATCTGACCCGGATCGTGCATGAGGACCACTTCCCGATGACGACCTTCCGCCTGTTCGAGGACGAGAAGCGCGACGTCGTCGCCTTCATTCACTCGCTGCGCGGCAAATAGCGGCGCGGATTCCCGCACCGCCGGATCGAAGAGTCCGATTGACACAGATCATTTGTGTACTAACGTATGTGCGATAACGTATGTACACGAATGATCTCCGCGGAGTGCTCGCAATGGCCGCGATCGATACCCAACGTGTCCTCGACGTCCATCACTGGACGGACCGCCTGTTTTCCTTTCGCACGACCCGTGATCCCGGTTTCCGGTTCGAGAACGGCCAGTTCGTGATGATCGGTCTGCCCGTCGACGGGCGTCCGCTGCTGCGCGCCTATTCGATGGCGAGCGCGAACCACGAGGACACCCTCGAGTTCTTCTCCATCAAGGTGCCCGACGGTCCGCTGACGTCGCGGCTTGCCCAGATCAAGGAAGGCGACCAGATCCTGGTCGGCCACAAGCCCACCGGCACCCTGGTCCAGGACAGCCTGTTGCCGGGCAAGCGCCTCTATCTGATCTCCACCGGCACGGGCGTCGCCCCGTTCGTCTCGATCATCAAGGATCCGGAGGTCTACGAGCGCTTCGAGGCGGTGGTTCTCGTCCACGGTTGCCGCTTCGTCGACGACCTCGCCTACGGCGAGCGGATCGTCGACAGCGTTCTCAAGGACGAAATTCTCGCCGAGATCATCGGCGACAAGCTGCGCTACTATCCGACCGTCACGCGCGAGCCGTACGAGCGCAAGGGCCGGGTCACCGACCTGTTGCGCACCGGCGAGGTTTCGGCGTCGTTCGGCCTGCCGCCGCTCGATCCGGAAGCCGACCGGGTGATGATCTGCGGCGGTCCGGCGATGCTCGCCGACATGGTCGAGATGATGAAGGACCTGGGGTTTTCGGAGGGATCGGCCTCGCGGCCGGGGCACTACGTTATCGAAAAGGCCTTCGTCGAACGCTGACGCCGTGCCGCTTGCGGTGAGTTGGCGAAGCTGATCGACTGGGGGCCTCGATCGGGGGAAGGAGGAAACGGCTTTGAGCGATGAAGCCGTCCAGTCGGCTGTTTCGGGCGCCCGCCAGCGGCGGGTGAGCGGCATCGACGTCGGCGGCACCTTCACCGATCTCGTCATCCACGAAAACGGTCCGGACGGACCGGCGGTCCGCATCGCCAAGGTGCCGACCACCCTGCCCAACCAGGCCGAGGGGGTCCTGTCGGCGATCGCATTGGCCGGCGTCGGCCCCGCCGACATCGATCTCCTGATTCACGGCACCACGGCGACCACCAACGCGATCCTGGAACGCAAGGTCGCGATCGTCGGCCTGATCACCACGGCGGGCTTCCGCGACACGCTGGAGCTTGGCCGGCGCACGCGGCCCAGGCCCTATGGCATGACCGGGGTGTTCAGCCCGCTCGTTCCGCGCGACCGGCGCCTCGAGGTCGACGAGCGCATGGACGTGAACGGCCAGGTCGTCCGCCCGCTCGACGAGGCCGGTGTCGCCGCGGCGGCCCGCGCGCTGCTCGCGATGGGGTGCGAGAGCGTCGTCATCCACTTCCTGCATGCCTATGCCAACCCGGCGCACGAGCTGCGCGCCGGCGAGATCGTCCGCGAGATCTGGCCGAACGATTACGTGACGCTCGGTCACGCGCTGCTGTCGGAGTTCCGCGAATACGAGCGCGGCACCACGGCGTCCGTGAACGCCGCCGTGCAGCCGATCCTCGACCGCTATGTTCACCGCCTGCAGGGCGAACTGGAGGCGCGCGGCTTCGCCCACGATCTTCTGGTGATGAACGGCAACGGCGGCACCGTCTCCGCCCGGCTTGTCGCCCGCGACGCCGCCAAGACCGTGATGTCCGGGCCCGCGTCCGGCGTCATCGCCGCCGCCGCGACGCTTCGGCAAACGGGGCTTGCGAACGCCATAACCTACGACATGGGCGGCACCTCCACCGACGTCGCGCTGATCCACGGCGGCGTGCCGGAGGTGTCCTCCGAGCTCTCCATCGACTACGGCCTGCCGATCCACGTGCCGATGGTCGATGTGCGCACGGTCGGCGCCGGCGGTGGATCGATCGCCTCGATCAACGCGGCGGGCGTTCTCAGGGTCGGGCCGGAGTCGGCCGGCTCTGCGCCGGGCCCGATCTCCTATGGCCGCGGCGGCACCGAGCCGACCATAACCGACGCCAACATGACGCTCGGCCGCCTCGATCCCGCCGGCCTCACGGCAGTGGAGGGCACCGTCGACGTCGACGCCGTTCGCGCGCACATCGACGCGGCGCTGGCGAGGCCGCTCGGCTACACGAGCGAGGAAGCCGCCGCCGCCGTCCTAAAGCTCGCCAACACGCACATGGCCGGTGCGATCCGGCTGGTGTCGCTGTCGCGCGGCTACGACCCGCGCGATTTCGTGCTGTTCGCCTTCGGCGGCGCGGGGCCGCTGCACGCCGTCGCCATCGCCCGCGAGCTCGGCATTCCCGAGGTGCTGGTGCCGGCGCGGCCGGGCCTTACCAACGCGCTCGGTTGTCTTGTCGCAGACCTCCGGCAGGACCTGGTCAACACCGTCAACGAGCCGCTCGCGACCCTCGACATGGCCGCGGTGAAAGCAACGCTCGAGGCCCAGCGAGCCCAGGGTCAGGCGGTCAACGCCGCGAGCCGCGACGAAATCGCCGAGACCGTCGTCCTGCACGGCGCCGACATGCAGTTCCGTGGTCAGACCCACCTGATAAGGGTGCCGATCCCGTCGCCGGACGTGAGCCGCGAGGCGTTGCAGGCGCTGTTCGAGGATGCCTATTTCTCCCGCTTCAACGTCCGCCTGCCCGAGATACGCGCCGTGCTCGTCAATCTCGTCACCTCGGTGATCGGCAAGCGGCGCGGCATCGAACTGTCCTCGCTCGCCGGTACGGCGGAGGGGGAGGCCAGGATCGGCACACGCGCGCTCTACGCCGACGGCAACTGGCACGAGGCCGCGATCTACGCCCGCGACCGGCTGCGCCCCGGCGACACGTTCGCCGGCCCGGCGGTCGTCCAGCAGATCGATGCCACGACGGTGGTCGAGCCCGGTGCGACGGCGCGCGTCGACGCGGTCGGCAACCTGCGCATCATGGTCGGGGAGGCCGCATGACCACCCGGACACCAGAAAGCGTCGATCCGCTCACCCTGGCCGTGATCCAGGCGGCGCTGCAGCAGGTCTGCAACGAGATGGACCTCGCCTTCTCGCGCTCCGCCTTCTCCCCGGTGATCGCCGAGGCCGACGACCGCTCGTCCGGCATCTACGATCGCCACACCGGCGCGCTGATCAGCCAGGGCGAACTCGGGCTGCCGGTCTTCGTCGGCACCATGCAGTATTCGACCGCCGAGCTGATCCGCCTGATCGGCGAGGGTAATGCCGGCGCGCCGGAGCCCGGCGACATCTACATCGTCAACGATCCCTATCTCGGCGGCACGCACCTGATGGACGTGCGCTTCGCCATGCCCTTCTACTACGACGGCGAGCTGTTCTGCTGGCTGCAGAACACCGGCCACTGGCCCGACGTCGGCGGCATGGTGCCGGGCGGTTTCTCCGCCCACGCGACCGAGGTCGAGCAGGAGGGCCTGCGCCTGCCGCCGGTCAAGCTGTTCAAGCGCGGCGAGATGGACCGGGAGATCTACGCGATCCTGTGTTCCAACATGCGCGTTTCCGAACAGCGCATCGGCGACATCAAGGCCCAGGCCGCCGCGCTGTATGTCGGCGAGCGCCGGCTGCGCGACCTGATCGACCGCTACGGGCTCGACACGATCACCAGGGCGATCGGCGAGATACGCGAGCGTGCGGCGACGCTGATGCGCGCGCATATCGCCGAGATTCCGGACGGCACCTACACCTCGGAGGCGTTCGTCGACTCCGACGGCGTCGTCAATGAGCCTTTGAAGATCGCGCTCACCGTCACCAAGGCCGACGGCAAGCTGCACTTTGATTTCTCGAATAGCTCGCCGCCCTGTCAGGGGCCGATGAATTCCGTCGTCGCCACCACTTATTCGTCGGTCTATCTGGCGGTCCGACACATCTTTCCGGACATCCCGCTCAATTCGGGCGCGTTCGAGCCGCTGGTGATCGAACGGCCGGAAGGCACGTTCCTCGACGCGCGCTATCCCCGGCCTGTCTCCGGCTGCGCGGCGGAGGTCTCCCAGCGCATCGCCGAATCCGTGTTCCTGGCGCTTGTGCAGGCCATTCCCGACAAAGTGACGGCGGCGCCGGCCGGTTCGTCCGGCAACTTCGCGCTCGGCGGTTTCGATCCGGCCAAGGGCTCGGGCTACGTCATGTACCAGATCTCCGGCGGCGGCTATGGCGGCAACGCCGACCACGACGGCCTGAGCAACGGCTGTTCGACCATCGGCATCTCGCGCACCCCGCCGGTTGAGGTCATGGAGCAGTATTTTCCGGTTCTGTTCCACCGCTTCGCCCTGCGCGAGGGCTCGGGCGGCGCGGGCCTGCATCGCGGCGGCTTCGGTGTCCACTACGAGGTCGAGGTGCTGCGCGGGGAGGCGCGCGCCTCCTTCGTCATGGACCACGGCCGCTTCGGTCCGCCCGGCGTGCTCGGCGGCGCCGACGGCGGTCCGAACGTCGTCAAGGTCCATCGCAACGGCACGGTGATGATCCCGGAACACCTGTCCAAGGACCAGGGCATCCCGATGCAGGCCGGGGACCGGGTCGAGGTGATGACGCCCGGCGGCGGCGGCTATGGCGACCCGTTGCTGCGCGATGTCGCCGCCGTCCGCAACGATTTCCGCATGGGCTATTATACGACCGACGAGATCCGCCAGCGGTTCGGCGTGGCGATCCGTGCGGACGGCACGGTCGACGAAACGGAAACGGCACGCCTGCGCGGCCAGGCCGGCCCTGCATCCCGGATGACGGCGTGAGGGAGAGCGGAATGGCGATCTATTTCCGACCTGCGACCCTCGACGAAGCACTGGAAATCCGCGCGCGCCGGCCGGTGACGATCCTGGCCGGCGGCACCGATGTCTACCCCGCGCGCGCGAACCGTGTCGGCTGGGGCGATATGCGCCGCGACGATATCCTCGACATTTCCGCGATCGAAGAGTTGAGGGGAATGGAACAGACCGCCGATGGTCTGCGGTTCGGCGCGCTTGCGACCTGGTCCCGGTTGCGTGGCGCCGATCTGCCGGACGCCTTCGCCGGGTATCGGGCGGCCTCCCGCGATATCGGCGGTGCGCAGGTGCAGAACCGCGGCACGCTGGTCGGCAACATCTGCACCGCCTCTCCCGCCGGCGACGGCATCCCCTGCCTGCTCAGCCTCGACGCCCAGATCGAGATCGCTTCGCCGCGCGGCCGCCGCACCGTGCCGATGGCCGATTTCATCGATGCCTACCGGCACACGGTCTGCGGGTCCGACGAGATCGTCACGGCGATAATCGTGCCGCATCCCCCGGCGGGCGCCCGCGGCGCCTTCGTCAAGCTCGGCGCCCGGCGCTATCTCGTCATCTCGATCGTCATGGTCGCCGCGGTCCTCGCTGCCGACGAGGCCGGCATCGTCACCCATGCCCGCGTCGCCGTCGGCGCCTGCTCGGCGGTCGCGCAACGGCTGGAGGCGTTGGAGGCGGGCCTCGTCGGCCGGCCGCTCGCCGCCGCGCCGGATTTCGTTTCGGCGAACCAGTTTGCGGGTCTGGCGCCCATCGACGATGTGCGCGGCTCCGCGGCGTTTCGCGCGTCCGCCGCCATCGACGCGGTCCGCGACGCCCTTTCACAATTGACCGGCACGGGCCGGCGGAGTGCGGCGTGATGCTCGACAAGGCGCAGACGGCAACGACCGCGATCCGCTTCACCGTCAACGGCGACGCCGTGACCGTTTCCGCCGATCCTTTCGCCAGCCTGGCCAACACGCTACGCGACAGGCTGGGCCTGACAGGCACGAAGATCGGCTGCGATGCCGGCGATTGCGGTGCCTGCACCGTTCGTCTGGACGGCGAGCAGGTCTGCGCCTGCCTCGTCGCGACCGGACAGGCCGAAGGCGCGACGATCGAGACGGTAGAAGGACCCGGACCGGACGGTCTCACCGATAAGCTGCGCAAGGCGTTTCTGGCGCACGGCGCCGCTCAATGCGGCATCTGCACTCCGGGCATGCTGATGGCGGCGACCGACCATCTCGCCCGTCAGCCCGAGACCTCGCGTGCCGAAGTCGAAGACGCGCTCGGCGGCGTGCTCTGTCGCTGCACCGGGTACCTGAAGATCGTCGATGCGATCATGGACGTCGCCGAAGGCAGGGTCCTCGAGACGCCGACGGCCGCGGGCGGAAACGCCGTCGGCGCCCGCATCGCCCGCGTCGACGGCTGGGCCAAGGTCGCCGGCACCGACCGGTTCGGCGCCGACGAGGCGCCCGCCGATGCCCTGTGGATGCGCGTCGTCCGCTCGCCGCACGCACGCGCGACCTTCACGCTCGGCGATCTCGATGCGGTTCTCGCCGCGACGCCGGGCCTCGAAGCGATCCTGACCCACAAGGACGTTCCCGGCGAGAACCGCTTCGGCATCTTCCCGCACACCCGCGACCAGCCGGTCTTCGCCGAGGGCCAGGTCCGCTTCCGCGGCGAGGCGGTCCTGGCGCTGGTCGGCACCAGGGACGCCGTCGACGCCCTGAGCGACGCCGATCTGCCGATCGCGTGGGCGGCGGAAACGCCGATCGTCGGCGTCGAGCAGGCGCGCGCCACCGGTACCGCCGCGGTACACGCGGGCAAGCCCGACAACGTGCTCGCCGCCGGCCGGCTCATGTGCGGCGATGTCGAGGCGGCGCGGCCGACGGCGGCGGCCGTCACCGAGGGCCGCTTCGAGACGGCCTTCGTCGAACACGCCTATATCGAGCCGGAAGCCGGCTTCGCCGTCGCCGTCGGCGACCGCGTGGAAGTCACCGTCTGCACGCAGGCGCCTTACATGGATTTGGAGGAGACCGCCCGTGTGCTCGGCGTCGACGCCGCGAAGGTCCGCATCAGGCCGACCGCCTGCGGCGGCGGCTTCGGCGGCAAGCTCGACGTCTCGGTGCAGCCGCTGCTGGCGGTCGCCGCGCGGGTGACCGGCAGGCCGGTGCGCGTCGTCTATACCCGCACCGAGTCGATGGCCTCGACGCCGAAGCGCCATCCCTCCCGACTCTGGGCGCGCGCCTCCGCCGACAGCGACGGTCGCCTGCGCACCTACGAACTGGAAGGCGACTTCAATACCGGTGCCTACGCGTCTTGGGGCCCGACGGTCGCCGGCCGCGTTCCGGTCCATGGCACCGGCCCCTATACGGTGCCGAACGTCCTGAACATCGCCCGCGCGATCTACACCAACGAGACGCCCTCAGGCGCCTTCCGTGGCTTCGGCATCCCGCAGGCGGCGATCGCGCACGAAACCCTGCTCGACGATCTGGCCGAGACGCTCGGCATTGACCGCTGGCAGATCCGCCGCATCAACGCCATCGGCAACGGCGACAAGACGCCGTCCGGCCAGACGCTGCATGCATCAGCCGGCCTGCCCGAATGCCTGGATGTCCTGAAGCCCGACTGGGACGCGGCGCTGGCGCGCGTCGCCGAAGTCAACGCCGGCGGCGACGGTCGCCGACGCCGCGGCGTCGGCATCGGCTGCATGTGGTATGGCTGCGGCAATACCTCAGTCGCCAACCCGTCGACGATGCGCATCACGCTGGGCAGCGACGGACGGCTGACCTTCTTCAACGGCGCCGTCGACATCGGCCAGGGCTCTTCGACGGTGCTGCTGCAGATGGCCGCCGACGGGCTCGGCCTGCCGACAGACTGTTTCGACATGGTGGTCGGCGACACCGATCTCACCCATGACGCCGGCAAGACGTCGGCGTCCCGGCAGACCTACGTTTCGGGCAACGCCGCGCGCCTTGCCGGCGAGGATCTGCGCGCCCGGATCCTCAAGCTCGTCAATGCCGGCGAGGACGCGGTGCTGAGCCTTCGTGGCGACAGGGTCACCATCGCCGACGGCCAGGCGGCGCACGTCATCGACCTCACCGCGCTTAACGCCGATACCGAGGGCACCGTGCTCGAAGGCCTGGGGACCTGGGACCCGCCGGCGACCCCGCTCGACGAGAACGGGCAGGGCAGCCCCTACGGCACCTACGGTTTCGCCGCGCAGATGGCCGAGGTCGAGGTCGATCTGCGCCTGGGAACGGTGACGGTGATCGAGATCGTCGCCGCCCATGACGTCGGCCGCGCCATCAACCCGACGCTGACCGAAGGCCAGATCCACGGCGGCATCGCCCAGGGGCTCGGCCTGGCGCTGATGGAGGAATACATTCCCGGCCGCACCGAGAACCTGCACGACTACCTGATCCCGACGGTCGGCGACATTCCGCCGATCAAGGCCTACCTGATCGAGGACGCCGAGCCGACCGGGCCCTACGGCGCGAAGGGCGTCGGCGAGCCTGCGCTGATCGCCACGCCGCCGGCGATCCTCGGCGCGATCCGCCACGCCACGGGCGTCACGATCCGCCGGGTGCCGGTGCTGCCGCACCGCCTGTGGCAAGCGCTGCGCGAGAAGGAGGGCGCCGCGTGACGACGATCGACAAAAGCCCCGCGACCGACCGGTTGTCCGCCGAGGCCCGCTCGAAGCAGTTCGGTGCCGCGGAGGAGGGCGGCGTCATCCGCTGCGACGCCTGCCCGGTGCTGTGCCGCATCAAGCCGGGGCGCGCCGGCGCCTGCGACCGCTACGCCAACGAAGACGGCCACCTCGTCCGCGTCGATCCGGTGCTGCTGCTGGAAAAGGCCCTCGAAACGGGCGGCGATCTCGTGCCCTTCGCCGATGCCGGTTGGGACGGCAAGCTGCTCGACCCCGAGCGCACCTTCGTCACCGGCGTCGGGTCCGGCACCACCTATCCCGACTACAAGCCGGCGCCCTTCATCGTCGCCGCGGAGCATGACGGCGTCGACACGGTCACCGTCGTCACCGAAGGCATCTTCAGCTACTGCGGCGTCAAGGTGAAGATCGACACCGACCGCCACCTCGGCCCGGAGACGGCCCCGGTGCGCGCGAACGGTGAGCAGATCGGCCACGTGACAACGGCCGAATACGGCTCGCAAATGCTGTCCATCGGCGGTGTCCGCCATCTCACCGGTGGGTCCAAAAAGGAAGGCAACGTCACCTGCCGTGCCCTGATGGATCTGTGCGCCGGCGATCCGGTGACGCTGACGATCGACGGCGGCCACGAGGTCGTCGTCCAGGCCGGGCATGCTCCGATCGTTGATGGCCATCGGGAAGAGCGCATGCGCGTCGGCTGCGGCTCCGCCGCCGTCGGCATCTTCGCCAGGCAATGGCTCGGCCATGTCGACGAGGTGATCGTCGTCGACGACCACATCACCGGCGTCCTCACCGAGCACCAGGCCGGCAAGGTGCTGCAGATGCCCGCCTCCGGTATCCGCGTGCGCGGACGCCGCTCGACGCCCGGCCGTTATTTCCAGGTCGCCCAGCCCGGGCTCGGCTGGGGCGGCACCGACATCACCGAACCGCTCGAGATCATATCGAAAATCGATCCGGCAACGGCCTGGCCCGGTCTGCGCCTGCTGATGACCTCGACCACCGGCGAGGACGCGCTCTACTGCGTGCTCGACGAAAACCTCGTTCCGGTGCCCGCCGAGATGCCGTCCGCCGTGCGCGCCGTCGTCGACCGGATCGGCGAGAACTGCGAGCCGTCGCTGTGCTCCGTCGTGTTCATGGCCGGTGCCGGCGGATCGCTGCGCGCCGGCGTGACCGAGAACCCGGTGCTGCTGACCCGCTCGGTGGCCGCCGGCGAGACGCGCGTCACCATGGGCGGCGCGCCGGTTTATCTGTGGCCGGGCGGCGGCATCACCGTCATGGCCGACGTGACGCATATGCCGAAGGGCTCGTTCGGCTACGTGCCGACGCCGGCGATCGTCGCGCCGATCGAGTTCACGCTGCCCGCCGCGCTCTACGAGACGCTCGGCGGCCATGCTTCCGATGCCGTCTCGATCGACGACATCCTGCGCGCCGTCGCACCGGAGGCGCGCGTCGAGGCCTGGCACGGCGGCAACCCGTGGCCGTTCCAGAAAGGCGCCGGGACGAAGTCGGGGGGCACTACCAAAGGGGGCGCCAGATCGGGTGGCAACGAGACCGGGGGAACCGGGACCGGAGGAGCCGGGTGATGGCCGCTGCCAGCGAAACCGCCGCGCCGCCGAGCCGTCACGACCCGGCAGGCTACAAGCTTGATCCGCAGATCGGCTTCGTGCTGCGCCGGGCGCACCAACGCGCCACCCAGATCTTCAATTCCGTCATGGGCGAGTTCAAGGTGACGCCGACCCAGTTCGCCGCGCTCGCCCGGCTCGACGAGGTGGGGCGCGTCTCGCAGAACGAGCTCGGCCGGCTGACGGCGATGGACCCGGCGACGATCTGGGGCGTCGTCAACCGCCTGATCAAGCAGGACTACATCGTCCAGTCGACCGACCCGAACGATGCCCGCCTCGTCATGCTGGAGTTGACCCAAACCGGCCGCGAGGCGATCAGCCGGATGATGTCGGTCGCCGGCGAGGTCTCGCGCGAGACGCTCGCGCCCCTCAACGAGGAGGAATCCAGAACGCTCCTCGACCTGTTGAGCCGGATAGGGAGCTGACCATGCTGGCCGACGCCGCTCGGATCCGGGCCTTGGCGGGCGGCAGGTTGCACCTCTCGCACGGGCCGATCGACGTGGTCCTGCGCGCCTGGGGCGCGCCGGAGGAAATCGGCGAAGCCTATCGTGCGGTTGCGGCGCGCTTCCCCGATATCCTCCCGGAGCTCTGCGGCGAGTTGCCGGTTCTGCGCGCGCCGCTCGGTGCCGGGCAGACGCCGGAGAGCCCGGTCGGCCGGCGCATGCAGGCGGCGTGCGCGCCGTTCGCCGGGACCTTCGTCACGCCGATGGCCGCCGTCGCCGGCTCCGTCGCCGACGAGCTGCTGGCGGCGATGCTGGATGCGGCGCCGCTGACCCGCGCCTTCGTCAATGACGGCGGCGACATCGCCGTTCATTGCGCGCCCGGCGCCGATGGCGCCACGACGCTCGACGTCGGCGTGGCCGGCGACTTCGGGCGCGGCATCCTGCCGGGCGTGAACGGCGTCGTGCGGATCGGCTCCGGCGACGGTATCGGCGGTATCGCCACCTCCGGCGCCCACGGCCGTTCGCGATCGCTGGGCATCGCCGATTCCGTCACCGTGCTGGCCACGGACGCGGCCGGCGCCGATGTCGCGGCGACGCTGATCGCCAATGCCGTCGATCTGGATCATCCGGCGGTTCATCGCCTGCCGGCCTCCGAACTCGATCCCGACAGCGACCTTGGCGACCGCCTGGTCACGGTCGCGGCCGGCGACCTGTCGCGCGCGGCGATCCGTGCCGCGCTCGAAGGCGGTCTCGCCCGCGCGCGCGACTATCGGGCCCGTGGACTGATTGTCGACGCGGCGCTGATGCTGCGCGGCGAAGTCGTCGCATTGAACGAAGGCCATCTAAGGTCAATTCAGGGGAGAGCCGCATGAGCGTCGACGTCCGCAAGATCGTCACTGGTGTCGAGGATATCTGGCACGGCGGCGGTCCGCCGCTCGCCGAACCGGTGCGCCGGGGATGGATCGCCTGTGTCATTGCCAATCCCTTTGCCGGACGATACGAACCCGACATCGAAAGCTTTATGGACGACCTGAAACCGATGGGTCTCGACTGTTCCAGGCGCCTCGTCGCCGCGATCGGTGGCGACGTCGGCACGGTCGAGGCCTACGGCAAGGGCGCGCTTGTCGGCGTCGACGGCGAGATTGAGCATGGGGCGCTGTGGCACGTGCCCGGCGGCTATGCGATGCGCGAGCTGCTCGGCCAGGCTCTCGCGATCGTCCCGTCCACGGCGAAGCTCGGCGCCATGGGCACCGCGATCGACATCCCGATCCACCACAAGGACGCGTGCTACGTGCGCAGCCATTTCGACGCCATCACCGTGACGGTCGCCGACGCCCCGCGACCCGACGAAATGATGTTCGTGCTGGTTATGGCCACCGGCGGCCGCCCGCATGCCCGTGTCGGCGGCCTCAAGGCATCGGAGATATCCAAATGGGACGGCCAGCGCTGAGGAGGAGTATCGTGCCGGCCGGCCCGAACCGGGAGAGAGCAGCTTCCGAAAAGAGTGAAAATCTGCTCGTATTCGAATGGTTCCGCACGGGACCGGTCCGATCCGGCCAGGAACGAGCCGGCGGATCGGCCAGAACAGAGGGAATGGCACCATGAGTGATTCGAAGAAGAAAACGTCCGCCCCGTCCAGCATCATCACCCGTCGCTCGGCTCTCAAGGGCCTCGCGGCGACCGGCGCCGCGGCCGCCGCCGCGCAGGTCGCGCCGGGCGCCGTGCGGTACGTCCAGGCGCAGACCTCCGAACCCCTGAAGCTCGGTTTCCAGGTCCATCGCACCGGCATCGGCGCCGCCTACGGCCGCTGGTACGAGCGCGTCGTCAACGCCTGCGTCGCCGAGATCAACGCCAATGGCGGCATCGCCGGCCGGCAGATCGAGATCGTCGCCGAGGATGACGGCACCGATCCCAAGCGCGGCGCCGAGATGGTCGAGAAGTTCGCGACCCAGCACGGAGTCGATATCGCCTTCGGCACATTGTTCTCGCACGTCGTGATGGGCTCGGCCCCGCGCGCCGGCGAGCTGAAGCTGCCCTATTACGTCGTCTCCGAAGGCTACCACGTCGCCTCCGGCGCCCTGAACCGCTACACCTTCCAGCCCGGTATCACCGACGTGCGCTCGCAGGTGATGTCGATGGCCCCGTGGGTCGCCGGCAACCTCGGCAAGAAGGTGACGATGATCTATCCGGACTACGCGTTCGGTCATGATCACCGCGACTATTTCTCCGAGGCGATGAAGAAGCAGGGCGGCGAGATCGTCGAGCTGATCCCGATCCCGCCGACGGAGACGTCCTACACCAAGTACTTCCCGAAGATCCCGTCCTCCACCGAGGTGCTCTATCACGTCATGGTCGGTCCGGGCGTGCTCACCTTCGTCAAGGAGCTCGGCGAACACTTCGGCTCGAACCGTCCGGAGCTCTTCGGCTTCATCGACTCGCTCGAGGCCGTGCCGCTGGCGAGCCCGGGGCTCGAATTCCTGGAAGGCACCTATTTCTGGGAAGGCTACCCGCGCTACGCACAGGCCGACCAGACGCCGTACGACAAGCACTATCGCCAGGCGGTCGGCGTCAACGACGACGGTGCGTCGGTCAACGATCCCAAGGATATCTCGACCTACTCGCACATGTTCGGCTGTTGGGAGACGCTCTACACGATCAAACAGGCGGTCGAGGCATCGGGCTACAAGGGGCCGAAGGACAAGGCCGCGCTGGTCGAGGCGACCGAGGCGATCACCGACATCCCGTGGAGCAATCAGCATCCGCAGGGCGACAAGGTGTTCAACGGCAAGATGCACCAGGTTTTCGGGCATCAGAACATCTCGCAGGTGGCCAACGCCACGCTCGACGTCGTGCACCGCACCTCGATCGAGGATGGCATGTACGAGAACGACACCGACTACACCAAGATGCCGTTGTAGGACGGGATCCTCTTTGCACCGGAGGGGCCGGAATTTCCGGCCTCTCCGTCTCCCACTCATTCCCGCGAAGGCGGGAATCCGGAAGCGGCAAGCGCGGAGCAAGCGGCCCTAGAGTCCCGCCTTCGCGGGAATGAGCGGAGAGAAGTCAGTCGTCCGTCGCGATACGGCCATGATCGCGCGTTTCCAGTCTGAAAGAGACCGCCCTTGGATTTCGGACCCTACCTGTTTCTCGCCGTTCTGGAGGGAACCGTCACCGCCGCGGTGCTGGCGCTCACCGCGCTCGGCCTATCGCTGGTGTTCGGCGTCATGCGCATCGTCAACGTCGCGCATGGCGAGTTCTTCATGCTCGGCGCGGTGCTGGCCTGGTGGATCGCCAGCATGCTTGCCGGCCACCCGGCGGTCGGCTTCCTCGCCGCGCTGGTCCTCAGCCCGCTCATCGTCGGTGCCGTCGCGCTCGTGTGCGAGCGCACGGTTCTGAAGCGTATCAACTACGATCCGGAGGCGACCATCGTCGCCACCATCGGCATCCTCTACATCATCCAGCAGCTGGCACTGACCTTCTACGGCGCCGACGCCCGGCCGGTCGAGGCGCCCGTCCATTTCCGGGTCGTGTTCCCCTGGTTCGGCTATTCCGGCTACAAGCTCGTCGTCGTCGTCGCTTCCGCCGTGCTGCTCATCGCCACCTGGTTCGTGCTGACAAAGACCCGCCTCGGCCTCGTCATGCGCGCCACCCAGTACGACCGCGAGACGGCGCAGGCCTTCGGCATTCCCGTCGACAGGGTCTACGCGGTGGTCTTCGCCATCGGCGCCATGCTGGCCGCCACCGCCGCCGTGCTGATCGTGCCGATCCAGCAGGCGCACTACCTGATGGGCGGCGATCCGCTGCTGCTGTCCTTCATCGTCGTCATCATCGGCGGGCTGGGCTCGATCCTCGGCACGGTGGTCGCTGCGATCATCATCGGCCTCAGCGACGGCATCATCTCGGTGTTCTTCTCGCCGACGCTGGCCAAGATCCTCGCCACCCTGCTCGTCGCCCTCGTCCTCGTCGTGCGGCCGCAGGGCCTGTTCGGGAGGACGTCGCGATGAGCACGGGCCTGGACGCGCGCACGATGTCGCGGCCGCGCGGTGCCGACCGCGCCGTGCTGCTGCATCTCGCCGTGATCGCGGCGCTGTTCCTCGTCCAGTTCGTGGTCGGCGATTATCAGCACCTGAGCCTTGCCCGCGTCATGGTGCTCGCGGTCTACGCCGTCGGCTACAACATCCTGTTCGGCTACACCGGCCTGCTGAGCCTCGGCCACGCCATGTTCTTCGCCGCCGGCCTCTACGGCGCCGGGCTGACGGCGACCTACCTGTCCTTCGGCGTCCCGGCGGCCTTCGTCGCCGGCATCGTCTCGGGCCTCGTCCTCTCGGCCGGGATCGGCCTGATCGCGCTGCGCACCACCGGCGTCGCCTTCATGATCGTCACCATGATGTTCGCCCAGGCCGGCTACCTGATCGTGCTCTATTTCGGCGCGTTCACCCGCGGCGACGAGGGCATCGTGCTGACCGGCGATATCCGCGCCGCGCATCTGTTCGGCCTGACCCTGGACCTGACCAGCGCGACGGTGCGCTACAACCTGGCGCTCGGGCTGCTCGCGGTCGCCGTGCTGCTGAGCCTAGCGCTGGTGCGCTCGCCGATGGGTCGCGTTCTCGTCGCCATCCGCGAGAACGAGGAGCGCGCCCGCATGCTCGGCTACGACACGTTCCGCGCCAAGCTGTTCGCCCTCGTGGTCTCCGGCACCTTCGCCGCGACGGCCGGTGCCGCCTACGGCCTGATGTTCGCCTATGTCGGCGCCACTTTCGCCTCGATCCAGTATTCGATCCTGCCGCTTCTGTGGGTTCTGCTCGGCGGCGTCGGCACCGTGCTCGGCCCGCTCGTCGGCACGCTGCTGATGTTCTACCTGGTCGATTTCGCCAGCGGCTACACCTCCGCCTACATGCTGGTGGTCGGCGTTGCCCTGCTCGGCCTCGTCGTCTGGTTTCCCAAGGGCCTGCTCGGCACCCTGCGCGAGAAGAGGCTGCCATGGCTGCCGTGACGCTGCTTCGCACGGAGGGTCTGTGCCGCTATTTCGACGGCCTGCGTGCCGTCGACGGCGTCAGCTTCAGCCTCGACGCCGGCGAGATCCGTGCGATCATCGGCCCGAACGGCGCCGGCAAGACCACCTTCGTCAGCCTGATCTGCGGCCGCGTCCTGCCGACGGCGGGCAGCATCGCCTTCGAGGGGCGTGACATCTCCGCCATGCCGGCGTTCAGGCGGGTCGGCCTCGGCATCGCCTACACGTTCCAGATCACCTCGATCTTCGGCAACCTGACCGTCTTCGACAACGTCGCGCTTGCCGTCCAGAACAGCATGCAGCGGGCGGGCGGCTCCGGCCTCTGGCTCGACGAGCGCGAGATGACCACGCGCGTCGCCGACGCGCTCGATCGCGTCGGCCTGACCGATCGCCACGACGCCAGGGCCTCGGCGCTGTCCTACGGCCACCAGCGGCTTCTCGAAGTGGCGATGGGGCTGGCGCTCAGTCCGAAGCTCTTGATCCTCGACGAGCCGACGCAAGGCCTGTCCGATGCCGAGATCGCCGGCTTCTGCGATCTCGTCCGCGAGATCGCGAAGGATGCGACCGTGCTCCTGATCGAGCACAACATGGGCGTCGTCATGGACCTGGCGAGCCGTATCACCGTCATGAACAACGGCACCATCCTGTCGGAGGGAACGCCGGACGAGATCCGCGCCGACGAAGCCGTTCAGCGCGCCTATCTGGGGACGTGAGGCCGGCGATGCTGGAGGTGAAGGACATCAATGCCTGGTACGGGGACGTCCATATCCTGCGCGACCTCTCGCTGAGCGTCGACGCCGGTGAGGTGCTCTGCATGCTCGGCCGCAACGGCGCCGGCAAGACTACGGCGCTGAAGGCGATCATGGGGCTGGTGAAGCCGCGATCCGGATCGATCGCGCTCGACGGCGTCGAGCTGACCAGGCTGCCGGCATACAGGGTGCCGAAGCAGGGCGTCGCCTATGTGCCGCAGGGCCGCCGCCTGTTCGCCGAGCTGAGCGTCGCCGAGAACCTGGAGATCGGCCTGATGGCCCGAGACAAGGGCCGCGACACCCGCGATCGCGTACTCGACCTGTTCCCGGTCCTGCGAGAGCGGCTGAAGCAGCGCTCGGGAACCCTGAGCGGCGGCGAGCAGCAGATGCTGGCAATGGCGCGCGCGCTGTGCCTGGAGCCCAGGGTTCTGTTGCTCGACGAGCCGACCGAGGGGCTGATGCCCTCGATGATCGCGGCCATCCGGGACTCCGTGTCCCGGCTGCGCGGCCAGGGTGTCGCCATCGTCCTGGTCGAGCAGCGCGTCGACGCCGTTCTGCCGGTCGCCGACCGGGTCGCCTTCATCGAGAACGGCTGCACCCGCGACACCGTCGCCGTCGAGGCCCTGCACGGCGATCTGTCGCTGGTGCACAAATATGTCGGTGTCGGGCGCTAGAGGCAGGACAGGCGGAGCGTGTTGCCGGCCGGCCGCTCCGCCTTAAGCCGGCAGCGCCTCGAACTCCGTCAGCACCACGCCCGCCTCGCGCATCTGCGCTTCCGCCGCCGCCAGCGACCCGTCCAGGTCGATCGCCCGGCAGGCGTCCATCACCACGGTCGTGTCGAACCCGAGCCTGGCGGCGTCGAGGGCGGAATAGGCGACGCAGAAGTCCGTCGCCAGACCGGCGAGGACGAGTTTCGTCAGTCCGCGCTCGCGCAGGTAGCCGTTGAGACCCGTGGGCGTCGTGCGGTCGTTCTCGAAGAAGGCCGAGTAGCTGTCGATGCCGCGTCGGAAGCCCTTGCGGATGATGAGTTGCGCCTTGTTCCAGGCAAGCTCGGGGTGGAAGTCGGCGCCGGCCGTGCCCTGCACACAGTGGTCGGGCCACAACGTCTGCTCGCCGTAGTGCATCTCGGTCGTATGGAACGGTTCTTTGCCCTCGTGGAAGGAGGCGAAGCTGGAATGGCCTTCCGGATGCCAGTCCTGGGTCAGCACCACGTGCTCGAAGCGCCGGATCATCTCGTTGATCGCCGGAACCACCTCGTGCCCGTCGCCGACGGCCAGCGCCCCGCCGGGGCAGAAATCGTTCTGGACGTCGATGACGATGAGGACGCTGTCGTCGGTGGCTTCAGTCATGGGAATCCCCGCATATGCGTGTGCCGACGCGAACGATAGAAGTCGCGCCCGCGGATATCAAACGCGCGCCGTTCGACACCATATCGTCGCATCTGCGCGCAACCGATTGGACCGTTCGCGAGCGAATGATAGCGTTGAAAAAACGACAGAGCGAGCGGGGGGTGAAGACCGTGCGGATGGGGCGCATGCCGCGAGTGGCGGGGACGGTCCTGGCCGTCCTGGGTGCGGTCGGTCCGGCCGCGCCGGCCTTCGCGCATACCAGCGAGCGCGCCTTCGTCCTGTTGCTGCCGACCGGCTACTACATGACCGCCGGCGCGGTCGCGGTCTTGGCGACCTTCCTGCTGCTCGCCTTCATCCCCAAGGGCATTTCCGACCGGTTGGCCGATGCGCGGCTCAGGCTGCTTGCGCTCAGGCCGCCGAGCCCGGTCGCCACCAGCCTCCTCGCTTTCGCCTTTCTGGTCGTTCTGGTGTTTGCCGGGTTCTACGGCACCCGCGACCCCCTCGAAAATCCGTTGCCGCTGACGATCTGGACCCTGTGGTGGATCGTCTTCACGATTCTGACCGCGATCGTCGGCAACCTCTGGGTCTACCTCAATCCGTGGAGCGGCCCGCTGCGGCTCGCGCGGCGCCTGTTCGGCGGGCTGAGCGCCGGGCACACCGACGGGCATCCGGTCGCCCTTCCGCCGCGGCTGGGCTATGGGCTCGCGATCGTCCAGTTCCTGGCGTTTGCCTGGTTCGAGAAGATCAACATCGCCCCGGCCGATCCCGAACGCCTCGCCATGGCGGTTTCAGTCTACTGGCTCGTTAACTTCGCCGCCGCGCTGCTGTTCGGGGACGAGGCCTGGTTCGGCCGCGCGGAGCCGTTTTCGGTGTTCTTTCGCTTCATCGCCCGCCTGTCGCCGCTCGTCTGGGAGCCTGCCAGCGGGCAGCCTGCCGATAGGGAGCCCGCCGACGGGGGGCGAATGCGGCTGTCGCTGGCGATGCCCGGCGCCGCCCTGATCGGCGGCGAGCCGCTACCCCTGAGCGGCGTCGTCTTCCTGCTGCTGACGCTGACGCTGGAGTCCTTCGACGGTCTGTCGGAGACCTTCTGGTGGCTTGGCATCAACGGCATCAACCCGCTGGAATTCCCCGGCCGCTCGGCGGTGGTGTGGATCAACACCTACGGCCTGCTGCTGTCCTGGGTCGTTCTCGTCTCGGTCTATATGGTCGCCACGGCGCTCGGCTGGTTGCTCGCGGGGCGGCCCGGCTCGCTCGTCGCGCTCTTCGGCACGCTGGTCTTCTCGATTATGCCGATCGCGCTCGGCTTTCATTTCTCGCATTATCTGACGGCGGTGCTGATCGACCTGCAATATGCTCTGGCCGCCGCGTCCGATCCGTTCGATGCGGGCATGAACCTGCTCGGCTACGACGAATCCATGGTCACCACGTCGTTCCTGAACACGCATGACGGTGTGCGCGTGATCTGGAACGCCCAGACCGCCGGCATCGTCGTGGGCCACGTGCTCGGCATCCTCCTGGCGCACGAACTCGCCTGCCGTGCGATCGCCGACTATCGCGCCGCCGTCATCAGCCAAGCGCCGCTGGCGCTCGTCATGGTCGCCTACACGCTGTTCGGCCTGTGGCTGCTGGCGTCGCCGGTGACGGGCGGATAGAGCCCTTTTCACTGGACCCGACTCGTATAAGAGACGAAACTTAGCCGAAATCGAAATTGTGGTGGGAGGCGCCATTGTACGTCGGCAGCCGGTCGGGAGCGTATGCTCGGCGTCGCGGATTGATTGTCTTGGCGGCGCTGGGCGCCTCGGTGCTGGGGCTCGTCGGGCCAGCGGCGTCACAGCAAGGCGAAGCGCCTCCGCCCGCGGTGGTGGTGGCGCCGGTGACGACGAAGGCCGTGTCGTCGTCCACCGAGTTCATCGGCCAGACCGGGGCCTTCCATACGGTCGATCTCAGGGCGCGCGTCCGCGGCTTCCTCACCGAAAGGACCTTCGAGGAGGGCCATCGCGTCGCCGAGGGTGACGTGCTCTACGTCATCGACCCGTCGGAATACGATGCGGCTCGCGACGCGGCGGAGGCGCGGGTCAAGGGCGTCGAGGCCACCATCGCGCAGGCCGAGGCCCAGCTTGCCCGGTACGAGAAGCTGGCGACCACCGGCACGGCCAGCGAGGCCTCTCTCGACGAGGCCCGCGCCGCCGCCGGGCGGGCCCGCGCCGATCTCGCGGCCGCCAAGGCGGAACTGGAGCAGGCCAGCCTCAATCTCGGATACACCCGGATCTCCAGCCCGATATCCGGCCGCATCAGCCGCTCGAGCGTCGACACCGGCAATCTCGTCGGCCCCGACTCCGGCGTTCTGGCGACCGTGGTCGCCACCAATCCGGTCTACGTGACCTTCTCTGTGACCGAACGCGACTATCTCGCCTATCTGAAGGCCTATCTGGCGGGCAACACCACGGCCTACAAGCCGCAGATCCGCCTCGTCGACGGCACGGTCTTCGATCACGATGGCAAGATCGACTTCTTCGGAACCGAGGTCGACGCGGCGACCGGCACGATTCCCTTTCGCGCCGTCTTCGCCAATCCCGACGGCGTGCTGCTGCCGGGCCAGTTCGTCACCGTCGTCCTGGTGAGCTCGGAGCCGACGCAGGAGATCGTCGTGCCGCAGGCCGCGATCCAGCAGAACCAGGCCGGCTATTTCGTCCTCGTCGTCGACGCCGACAGCAAGGTCGAGCAGCGGTCGGTCACCCTCGGCGAGCGCCAGAAGACCGAGGTCGTGGTCGCCAGCGGCCTGGAGGTCGGCGAGCAGATCATCGTCGAGGGCATACAGAAGGTCCGCCCCGGCGCCACCGTCACCGCCGTCCCGCAAGGCGAGGCGAGCCAGTAGATGCTCAGCGCCTTCTTCATCGACCGGCCGAAGTTCGCCTTCGTCATCGCCATCGTTATCGTGCTGGCCGGCCTCCTGTCGATGGCCGTTCTGCCCGTCGCCGAATATCCGGAACTGACCCCGCCGCAGGTGCAGGTGACCGCCACCTATCCTGGCGCCACCGCCCAGGTGGTGGAGGAGACGGTGGCCGCGGTCATCGAGGCCGAGGTCAACGGCGTCGAGGGCATGATCTACATGTCGTCGAAGAGCGCCAACGACGGGTCCTATTCGCTGGCCGTGACCTTCGAGGTCGGCACCGACGGCGATCTCGCCCAGATCAACGTGCAGAACCGGGTGTCGCTGGCGACACCGAAACTGCCCGAGGAGGTGAACCGGCAGGGCGTCTCGGTGAAGAAGCAGTCGACCAACATGCTGATGGTCGTCTCAGTCACTTCGCCGGGCGACACCTATGACGACCTGTTCCTGTCGAACTACACCTCCATCAACATTCGAGACCGGCTCGCCCGCGTGCCCGGTGTCGCCAAGGTCGACATCCTCGGCGCGCGCGACTACGGCATGCGCATCTGGCTCAATCCGGACCGATTGACCAGCCTGCAGCTGACGCCCTCCGACGTGATCGCGGCGATCCGCGACCAGAACGTCCAGGTCTCCGCAGGCGCGATCGGTCAGGAGCCGGTCCCGGCCGGCCAGCAGTTCCAGTATCCGCTACAGGCCAAAGGCCGCCTCACCGACGTAGCCGAGTTCTCCAACCTGATCATCCGCGCCCGCCCCGACGGCTCGACGATCAAGCTCGCCGACGTCGCCCGCGTCGAGCTCGGCTCCGCGTCCTACGGCTGGTTCGGCCGCCTCGATGCCAAGCCCGCCGCGCTGCTCGCCGTCTATCAGCTACCCGACGCCAACGCCCTGGACGTCGCCGACGGAATTCGCGCGGCGATGGACACGCTGTCGCAGCGGTTCCCGGAGGATCTCGCCTACGACGTCACCTACGACACCACGCTCTACGTCAAGACGTCGATGCGCGAGGTCGTCATCACGCTGTTCCAGGCGCTGGTGCTGGTGATTCTCGTCGTCTTCCTGTTCCTGCAAGACTGGCGCTCGACACTGGTGCCGGCGATCGCCATCCCGGTCTCGCTGATCGGCACCTTCGCCGTGCTTCTGGCGCTCGGCTTCACCATCAACACGATCAGCCTGTTCGGCCTGATCCTGGCGATCGGCGTCGTGGTGGACGACGCCATCGTCGTAGTCGAGAACGTCCAGCGCCACATGGCCGACGGGCTCGATTCCCGCTCGGCCACGCGTGTGGCCATGCAGGAAGTGACCGCGCCGGTCATCGCCACCACGCTGGTGCTGCTCGCCGTCTTCGTGCCGACCGCCTTCGCGCCGGGCCTGACGGGCCGAATGTTCGAGCAATTCGCCGTCACCATCGCGGTCTCGGTGGCGATTTCGTCGGTCAACGCGCTCACCCTGTCGCCGGCGCTGTGTGCGCTGCTTCTGCGGCCGCCGCCGCAGACCCGGCGCGGCCCGCTCGGCTGGTTCGAGGCCGGTCTCGACAAGACGCGCGCGGGCTACATGGCGATCGTCAGGTGGATGTTGCGCCTGATGGCGGTATCGCTCCTGGTCTTCCTGGCGGTGCTGGCCGCCGCCGGCCTGCTGCTCGGCCGTCTGCCGACCGGCTTCCTGCCGGCGGAGGATCGCGGCGCCTTCTTCGTCGACGTGCGCCTGCCCGACGGCGCCGCCCTGCCGCGCACCGAAACGGTGCTGCGCGAGATCGAGTCGATGATCATGGAGACGCCGGGCGTCCAGAGCGTCATTTCGGTCGGCGGCTATTCCGTGCTGTCGGGCGCGGTGGTGCCGAATGGCGGCCTGGTGATCGCCGTGCTGGAGCCGTGGAACGACCGCACCGAGCCCGAGCTCGGCCTTGGGCACATCATGGCAACGCTGGGGCCGAAACTGCTCGCCATTCCCGGCGCGACGGCGATCCCCTTCAATCCGCCGCCGATCCCCGGTCTCGGCGCCACCGGCGGCTTCGAGTTCGTCCTGCAGGATACCGAGGGCCGGTCGCCGGCCGAATTGTCGACAGCGCTCGGCGGCATGATCGTTGCCGCCAATTCCGACCCGGTGCTGACCGGGGTGTTCACGTCCTATCGCGCCAACGTGCCGCAACTCTTCATCGATATCGACCGGCAGCAGGCGAAGTCGAAGGGCGTCGACGTCTCGACCATCTTCCAGGTTCTGGGGGCCACCTTCGGGTCCTACTACGTCAACGACTTCAACAAGTTCGGCCGAGTCTACCGGGTCTTCGTGCAGGCGGAAGGTCAGTTCCGCACGACACCCGAAGACGTCGGCAAGATCTATGTCCGCGCCAACGACGGCACGATGATTCCGCTTCGCGCGCTCGCCCGTGTCGAGCCGATCCTCGGGCCGGAGAACATCCAGCGCTACAACCTCTACCGCTCGGCGGTCATCAACGGCGACGCCGCGCCGGGCTATGCCTCGGGCGATGCCATCGCGGCGATGGAGCGGCTGGCCGCGACCGGCCTGCCGCCCGGCTACACCTACGAGTGGACCGGCATGGCGCTCGAGGAGATCAAGGCCGCCGCAGCCGGCTCCGTGGTCTTCGTGTTGTCGATCATCTTCGCCTATCTGTTCCTGGTCGCCCAGTACGAGAGCTGGACGATTCCCTTCCCGGTCATGCTGTCGGTCGGCTTCGCCCTGTTCGGCGCGGTCGGTCTGCTGCTGCTGACCGATATCCCGCTCAACATCTACGCGCAGGTCGGGCTTGTGCTGCTGATCGGGCTGGCGGCGAAGAACGCGATCCTGATCGTCGAGTTCGCCAAGCAGCGGCGCGAGGAAGGCCGGCCGATCGTCGAGGCGGCCGAGGAGGCGGCGTCTCTGCGCTTCCGCGCGGTGCTGATGACCGCGATCTCCTTCATTCTCGGCGTGGCGCCGTTGGTGCTGGCGAGCGGGGCCGGGGCGGCGGCGCGGGTATCGGTCGGCATGACCGTGTTCGGCGGTATGCTGATGGCCACCATCCTCGGCGTCGTCTTCATTCCCGTGCTCTACGTCGCCTTCCAGTCGGCGCGCGAGCGCATCAACCGCAAGTCCGCGCCGCCGGCGCCCGAGGCGGCCGACTAGTTCGCGGACCGGGTCGCCAGAAACGCGGAGCGATATCAGCCGGTCTCGGCCGTCAGTCCCGCCGCCTCGATGCCGGCGACCGCGCAGGCCTCGTCGTTGTCTGAGGTGTCGCCGGTGATCCCGACCGCCCCCATGAGCGCGCCGTCCGCATTCCGGATCAGCACGCCGCCGGGCACCGGCACCAGCGATCCCTTGGCCAGCGCGTTCATGGCCTGGATGAAATAGGGCTGCTCCTGTGCGCGCTGGTAGATCGCCCGGCTGCCCATCCCGAGCGCGATCGCGCCGTGCGCCTTGCCGATGGCGATCTCCGGGCGCATCAGGCTGGCACCGTCCGCGCGCTCCAGCACCTTCAGCGCGCCAGCGGAATCGAGCACCGCAATGGTCAGGGGCTTGAGCCCGAGTTCGCGGCTCTTGTCGAAGGCCGCCGCGACTATCGTGCGGGCAGCCTCAAGCGTGACGTCCGGCATGGTGTCTCCCCCTGTCTACTCGATATCCGCGGCGATCGCCGCGCCGTCGGCGACGAGCCGTTCGATGTCTTCGTCGCTCAGGCCCGCCTCGGCGAGCACCTCGCGCGTGTGCTGGCCGAACAGCGGCGCCGGCCGGCGGATGCCGCCGGGCGTGTCGGAGAATTTCACCGGGAGCCCGATCGCCTTGGTCTTGCCGGCCTTCGGGTGGTCCAGTTCGACGATCATGTCGCGGGCGTTGACGTGCGGATCGGCCTGCATCTCGAGAATGTCCAGCACGGGGCCGCCCGGCAGCCCGATCTCCTCGAAGCGGGCGAGCCAGTCCGCGCTGGTGCGGGACTTGAAGTGGGGCGTCAGCACGTCCACCAGCGCCGGCAGGTTCATCATGCGGTCGCCGTTGGTGGCGAAGCGCGGGTCCTCGCCGAGTTCATCGGCGTCGAGAACCTTGAGCAGCCGCTGCCAGTTCGCCTGGTTGGCCGCGCCGATATTGATCCAGCCGTCCGCCGTCTCGAAAGCCTGATAGGGCGCGCTCAACGGGTGCGCCGAACCGATCGGCATCGGGCTCACGCCGGTCGCGAGCGCGATCGCCGACTGCCAGTAGGTCTGGGTGATGCCCGCCTCCAGCAGCGAGGAATCGACCACCTGGCCCTCGCCGGTCTTGAGTCGGCGGACATAGGCCGCAAGGCACCCCATCGCCCCGAGGATGCCGGCGGTGATGTCGGTGATCGGGGCCGCGACCTTGACCGGCGGCCGGCCCGGCCCTTCGCCGGTGATCGACATCAGCCCCGACATGCCTTGCGCGATCAGGTCGAAGCCGCCCCGAGTGGCGTAGGGGCCGGTGCGCCCGAACCCCGACAGCGAGCAGTACACCAGGCCGGGATTGTCCTTGCGCAGGGCCTCGTAGCCCAGGCCGAGCTTCTCCATCGTGCCGAGCCGGTAGTTCTCGATCAGGATGTCGGCGCCCTTGATGAGGCGGCGCAGCGCGTCCGCCGCGCCAGGCTGCTTGAGGTCGAGTGCGATGCCCCGCTTGTTGCGGTTCATCATCATGAAGGCGGCGCTCTCGCCGTTGACGTCGGGCGGGATGAAGCGGCGGGTGTCGTCGCCGGTGGGCCGCTCGACCTTGACGACGTCGGCGCCCATGTCGGCGAGCATCAGGCCGCAGGTCGGCCCCGCCATGATGTGGCTGAGTTCGACGACGCGCACCCCCTCGAGCGGGCCGCCCGATGCCGCGCCCCCTTCAGCGGCCACGCCCATGTCAGCGGCCCTTCCAGTCCGGCTTGCGCTTGGCCAGGAACGCTTCCATGCCTTCGCGGAAGTCCTCGCTCATATAGGCTTCGACGATCAGGTCCTTGTCTTCGGCTTCCGCGCCGTGGACGCGCAGGCGCCGCAGCCCTTCCTTGATCGTGCGCATCGTCAGCGGCGCATGGCCGGCGAGTTGCGCGGTCAGCTCGTCGACGCGCGCGAGGAGGGCGGGGTAATCCGGCACCACCTCGGTGACGAGGCCGATCGCCAGCGCATCCTCGGCGCCGATCAGCTTGGCGGTGAAAATCGCCTCCTTGACCCGGCCGATGCCGATCAGCGCGGCCATGCGCGACAGGTTGTCGATCGACAGCGTATTGCCGAGCGTGCGGGCGATTGGGAAGCCGAACTTCATGTCGGCGGTGGCGATCCGCAGGTCGCAGGCCGCCGCGATGCCGGCGCCGCCGCCGGTGCAGGCTCCCGATATCGCCGCGACGGTCGGGACCGGGCAGGTCTCTATCTGGTGGAAGACCCGGCTCATGCGGTGTTCGTAGTCGAGGGCGTCCTGCTCGCTGGAGAAATCGCGGAACTGGCGCATGTCGGTGCCCGCCGCGAACGCCTTCTCGCCGGCGCCGATGACGACGATCGCCTTGACCGAACCGTCGTCGGGGATCGACGAGCAGACCTCCGCCAGCCCCTCGTACATGGCGAAGGTCAGGGCGTTGCGCGCCTGCGGCCGGTTCAGCGTGACCCAGCCCGTGGTGCCGCGGACCTCGTAGAGAAGCTCGTCTGTTGCCATTGTATTCATTCTTCGAATTTCACCCGCTGCGTGACCAGACCATGCCGACTATTGGTGCATATCAGAACCGTGCTGGAAAGCACCCTGGCAACGGGTAGATTCACCTTTGCCGTGGGTTTGACACCGAAAGGCGTCCGCTCAGCATGCGCCGGAGGAAGAATGCGATTTCGGGTCGGCCCTGTCGACGCCGAGCAGGGTACCGAGCGTGTTCAGCGGGAGGGCCAGTGTCTCGGCGATGGCTCGCCCCGCGACCCCGCCGCCCTCGATCACCACTTTCGGTGCCGACAGCGGACCGCGGATCGCGAACGGAGAGACGATCGGGATCAGGTTGTCGACGCGGGCCTTGGGCTTGGCTTCGATATCGATCGTGTCGTCCTTGAAGTCGATCGGGCCGGTCGCCGTGACGATGACGTCGTCGGTTTCGACGATTCCCGACCGCAGCGTCGCCAGGCCGGGCTGCAGGTCGACCTTTGCCGAGAAACAGTCGACGCGTGACATGCCCGTCTTTGCCGAGGGCGCGAACAGCCAGGTCGGCAACACCAGCCCCGACAGATCGATCAGCCGATTGGCGATCGTCCCGTCGACGAGGCGGATCGTGATGTCGCCCTTGGCCTCCCGGATTGCCGTCTGCACGGAGGCGCCGGAGGACGACACGTCGAATGCCGCCTCCAGGATGCCCTCGATCGGTAGGTCGATCTCGAGTTCCTGCAGGGCCTTGCCGACCGGCCACCCATTTATCCGTCCGGTCGCGCTGAAAGGCCGGCTGGCCTCGCGCACCTTCATGTGGCCGTCGAAACCGAAATGGCCGCCGTCGAAGCGAAGCGCGAACGACTTCGCCGTCATCAGGCCCTCGTCATAGAGCAGCCGCCCCGACACGCTGCTGACCGCGCCGCCGCTGGCGCCCGCGATCTTGCCCGCGCTGACGGCGACGTCGAACCGCGGTCGGGCGACGGCGACGGCAGTCGCGGGGGCCGTCGCCGGGGCATCCGCCGTGGCGTCCGCCGGTTCCGTGCGCGCCTTTTTGTCCTTGCGCAGTTGCTGGAACGCCGCCCCGATCCCGACCAGCCGCCAGACATCGGCGACATGCAGGGCCGGTGTCGAGATGTCGCCGCCTATGAGCGGGCGCCCGTCTTCCGGCTTGATTGAGAGGTCGCCGGTCAGTGCGGTCTTGCCGAAGCGCAGGCTGCCGTCGATGTCGCCGCTGTCTTCGCTCAGGGCGATCTGACCCTTGAAGGCGATGGCGCCGACGGCTTCCGGCGACAGGCCGATCGCCTTTGCCAGCGCTGCGTAGTCCGGCACGTCGAGTGTCAGCGCGAACCGTCCCGTCTGCGTCGGCTGGCTCTGGTCGGCGCTGAGCTCGAGGTTGGCGGCGGCGAGCCTGGAGCCGGCGAGGCTCGCGGTCAGCCGGTCTACACCGGCCGCGCCGCTGGCATCGGACACCCCGAAAGCGCCGGCAAGCTTGCCGAGCGCCGCCGGATCGGCCACCGCGATGCCGAGCACCTCGACGGTCGGAATGGCGATGTCGCCCGACAGGTTGAAATCGGCGAGCTGCAGCAGGTCGCCGATCCGGCCGGACAGGTTGAATGTCGGTGCGTCGGCCGGGCCCGCGAGCACATGCAGGTCCTCCACCGAAAGCCGTCCCGTCTTGTCGCGGCGGATGGCGCCGGCGGTGATCGGACCGAGGCGCGGAATCGCGTTGGAGAAGAAGTTGGTGGTGATCCATCCGTCGCGCATTGCCAGCGCCGAGAGTTCGCCAGTGAACCGCCCCGTGATGGCGTGGACCTCGAAGCTCAGCAGGTCGGCGTCGTCGACGCTGCCGGCGGCGTCCTGCGGCCATTCGGCTTCGACAATCACGTCGAAGCCTTTTCGCGCCTCGAGGTTGTCGATTGCGCCGTGGGCCTCGAAGGTCGGCCCGTCGGCAAGCGCCAGCGTCGCGTTCAGGTCGCGCAGGGCGGAGACGCCGGTGGTGCTATCGATGTTGCCGGCAAGCGTCGCGGTACCTTCAACGGTCCGGGCGATCTTCAAGGCATCGAGCAAATCGCCAATCGAGGTGATGTCGGCGCTGACCGCGGTCCTGCGCAGCGATGCGGTCCGGTTGCGGGGAACGATGCTACGCATCGAGACGGTGCCGCCCGAGCTCGTCACGATGAGGGTGAAGCCGTCGCCGAGCGACCGGTCCCCGGCAACGAGCGGCCGGACCTCGACATCGGCCTTGACGGGCGCGCCGTTGACCGTGCCGGAGGCCGTGATCGTGGACGGTGCCCCCGGCTCGCCCCTGGCGGTGGCGAAGGTCGCAAGTGCGATGTCGAAGTCCCAGCCCGACACGGGGTTTAGGTAGTGGTAGCTGACATCCGAGACGGCGATGTCGGCCGTCTTGGCGAGCCGCACCGCGCCGGGCACCAGGCCGAACCAGCGATCGGAGATGCTGACGTCCGATGGAGCGTCCGGATCGAAACCGACCAGGGTGCTGTTGCGAGCGAGCGAAACGCCGTGCAGCCGCAGCGCCCTGAGGTCGAGCGTGCCGCTCAGCAGCGCATCGAGGCCGAGCCCGATCGCGCCTTCCGCGATCGTGTCGGCCTCGCCGGCGGGGGCGCCCTGCGGCCGCTCGATGCGGATATTCGAACCGGAGACGACGACGGTCGAACCCCAGTCGAAGGTCACGGGGCCCTCGATCGTGACAGGCGCACCGAGGCTTGCCGACAGCAGTTTTTCGATCGCCGCGGCGCGCAGCGGCGCGAAGAACCCGACCGTGCCGAAGAGAAATGCGGCGATGGCCAGCAGCAGGGCGAGGCCGATCACCCCGGATACGATCCGCGCGAGCCTGCGTGCTCCCGACCGGCGGTCGGATGTATTTCCTGGCGAAGCCTGCATCTGAACTTTGCCGTTTCGAATCGAGGATGCCCATTTGAGCACGTAATCGTGGCGCGCTCACGGCCTATCAGCTTCACTGGGGGGTGGCCGGCATCTCCAGGTGCGGCAGGAAGCCGGCGCCCGACCCGGCGAGGAAATCCCACAGTGCCTGGGCGGCCGGAGACAGCCGCTTTTCGGCCAGCCGGACGACATACCATTGCCGGATGATCGGCAGGCCCACCACGTCGAGGACCGCGAGCCGCCGGTCGGCCACCTCGGTGGAGACGGTATGGGCGGAGATCAGCGCGATCCCGAGCCCGGCGATGACCGCCTGCTTGATGGTCTCGTTTGAGCCCATCTCGGCGCCCTTTCGCGGCGTGATGCCGGCGGTCTCCAGAAGCCGCTCCATCAGGAGCCGCGTTCCCGAACCGCTTTCGCGCACGAGGAAGGTCTCCGCGGCGAGCGCGGCCATGGCGATGGCGCGTCTGCCGGCGAGCGGATGATCGGGCGGGGCGATGATCACGTGCGGGTGCGGGCCGATGATCGTCTGCTCCACCTCGATATCGCGCGGTGGGCGCCCCATCACGGCGAAGTCGGCCTGCAGGTCGGCCATTGCCCCGATCGTCTCGCCGCGGTTCCCGACGATCAGCTGCATCTCGACGGTCGGATGCTTTTTCAGGAACGCGGCCAGCGCCTGCGGCGCGAAATACTTCGCGGTGCTGACGACGCCGACCCGGACCGTGCCGCGCTCGATGCCGCGCATCGCGTCGAGCCGTTCGTCGCAATCGGCGATGGCAAGCTCGATCAGGGCGGCCGCATGCAGCAGTTCGCGTCCGGCGTCCGTCGGCCGGAAGCCCTCCGCCCCCCGCTCCAGGAGCGGCATTCCGGCCAGTTCCTCGAGCTGCTTCAGCTGAAGGGATACGGCGGACGGCGTCAGGCCGAGTTCCCGCCCGGCGGCGGTGACGCTGCCGGTCCGTGCGGTCGCTTCGAAACCGCGCAGTTGCCGGATGGTGGCGTGATGCAGGTTCATTTTAAATTTTCTCAATGAGAACCAAAGTTATTCGAAATTTACTTCATATTCAATATCCGTAATGTGTCCCGAGCGGCGAAGACCGCGCGGCCGAGAACCCCGAAAAACACCCGAAAAACATCGGAAAACGGGGCAAGGCAGGGAGACACCGGGATGCAGGCCCGACAGAGCCTCGAAAGCCACTTGGACAACTGGGCGGTGGACGACCCGCGGCGCGTCGCGATCGCCGACACCCTGAAGGCGGTGGCGTTCGCGGCCACGGCGCTGTCCGAGCTGATCGGCCGCGGCCCGCTGGCCGGCAGTCTGGCGGCCGAGGTCGGTGGCAATGCCGGTGGAGACGTCCAGAAGCTTCTCGACGTGCGCGCCGACGAGCTGTTCGCCGATGCGTTCAGGACAGCGCCGGTCGCCATCGTCTGCTCCGAGGAATGCGACCAGGCCGTCGCGATCAACGACGGCGCCCCGCTCGGCGTCGCCATCGATCCGCTCGACGGGTCCTCCAACATCGACACCAATGTCTCGATCGGCACGATCGTCTCGGTCTTTCCGGCCCCCGCCGATGGCATGAGCCTGCCGCAGGGCCGCGAACAGCTCGCCGCCTGCTTCGTGATCTACGGGCCGCAGACCGCGATGGTGTTCACGGTCGGCGATGGCACCCATGCCGCCACCCTCGACCGCGCCGCCGGTCGGTTCATCGTCACCGCGACCAAAATCCAGATCCCCAGGGGCCGGCGCGAGTACGCCATCAATGCCTCGAACTACCGGTTCTGGGATCCGGCGGTGCAGGCCTATATCGACGACTGCATCGCCGGTGCCGAGGGCCCGCGCGGCGAGAACTTCAACATGCGCTGGATCGCCTCGCTGGTCGCCGAGACCTATCGCGTGCTGCAGCGCGGCGGCATCTTCCTGTACCCGCGCGACGCCCGCCCCGGCTATCAGGAAGGCAGGCTCCGGCTCGTCTACGAGGCCAATCCGATCGCCTTCATCGTCGAGCAGGCCGGCGGCGCCGCCACCGACGGCATCGACCGTATCATGACCATCCAGCCCAGGAGCGTGCATCAGCGCACGCCGCTGGTGTTCGGCTCCAGCGACAAGGTCGAGAACGTTGTCCGCTATCACACCGAGCCACCGGCGACCGGCGAGCATTCGCCGCTGTTCGGCCGGCGCGGCCTGTTCCGGGTCTGATCGCCATGTCCCAGAAGCACCCCATCATCTCGGTCACCGGCTCCTCGGGCGCGGGCACCTCGACGGTCAAGCACACCTTCGACCAGATCTTCCGGCGCGAGGGTGTCGACGCCGTCTCGATCGAGGGCGATGCCTTTCACCGCTTCAACCGCGAGGAGATGCGCGCCGAGCTGGAAGCCCGCGTGGCCAAAGGCGACCACACCTTCAGCCATTTCAGTTACGACGCCAACGAGTTGAAGCAGCTCGAGGCCGCCTTCCGCGAATACGCGGAGACCGGCAACGGTCGCACCCGCACCTATGTCCATGACGAGGCCGAAGCCGAGGTCTGGGGGGTGGAGCCGGGCAGGTTCACCGACTGGCGCCGCTTCGAGGATGGCTCCGACGTGCTGTTCTACGAGGGCCTGCACGGCGCGGTCCTGACCGACGACGTCAGGATCGCCGACCATGCGGATCTCAAGATCGGCGTCGTGCCGGTCATCAATCTCGAATGGATCCAGAAGATCCATCGCGACAAGGCCTCGCGCGGCTACACGACCGAGGCCGTGACCGACGTGATCCTCAGGCGCATGCACGACTATGTGCACTGCATCTGCCCGCAGTTCACCAACACCGACATCAACTTCCAGCGCGTGCCGACGGTCGACACCTCGAACCCGTTCGTCGCCCGCTGGATCCCGACGCCGGACGAGTCGATGGTCGTCATCCGCTTCAAGGACCCGCGCGGCATCGATTTCTCCTACCTGGTGTCGATGATCCACGACTCCTTCATGAGCCGGGCGAACTCCATCGTCATTCCCGGCAACAAGCTCGATCTCGCCATGCAGCTCATCCTGACGCCGATGATCCAGCGTCTCGTCGAGCGCCGCCGGCGCATCCTTTAGGGGGAAGACAGAATGACGACCGCGTTGCAGACCGTCGCCGTGGAGACCGCGCCCTTGGCCATCGACGACCGCTTGATGGCCAACGCCATCCGTGCCCTGTCGATGGACGCGATCGAAAAGGCCAGGTCCGGCCATCCCGGCATGCCGATGGGTATGGCCGACGTCGCCACCGTTCTGTTCACGCGCTTCCTGAAATTCGATCCCGCCGATCCGACCTGGCCCGATCGCGACCGTTTCGTGCTATCGGCCGGCCACGGCTCGATGCTGCTCTATGCGCTGCTCTACCTGACGGGCTACGAAGGGGTGACGCTCGACGAGCTGAAGACTTTCCGCCAGCTCGGCTCGAAGACCGCCGGCCACCCCGAATACGGTCATTGCCCGGGGGTGGAGACGACGACCGGGCCGCTCGGCCAGGGCATCGCCAATGCGGTCGGCATGGCGCTCGCCGAACGGATGCTCAACGCCCGCTTCGGCGACGATCTCGTCAATCACTTCACCTATGTCGTCGCCGGCGACGGCTGCCTCATGGAAGGCCTGAGCCACGAGGCGATCGATCTCGCGGGGCACCTGAGGCTCAATCGCCTGATCGTGCTGTTCGACGACAACGGCATCTCGATCGACGGCGATACGTCGCTGGCGACCTCCACCGATCAGCTTGCCCGTTTCGCCGCCGCCGGCTGGGACGTGACCCGGGTCGACGGCCACGACCCCGAGGCGGTCGCCGCGGCGATCCAGGCGGCGAAACTGACCGGCACGCCCTCGCTGATCGCCTGCCGGACCGTGATCGGCTACGGCGCCCCGACCAAGCAGGGCACCGAGGCGACCCATGGCGCGCCCCTCGGCGCGGACGAGGTCGCAGGCGCCCGCGCGGCGCTCGGCTGGTCCCATGCGCCCTTCGAGATCCCCACCGATATCCTGTCGGCCTGGCGCTCGGCCGGGTCGCGCGGCGCCGACGCGCATCTGTCTTGGGAACGGCGTCTGCAATCCGCCGACCGGAATACCCGCCAGGCCTTCCTCGACGGCCAGCGCGGCACGCCGGGCCTCGGCCTGGACACGGCCCTGGCCGACCTGAAGGCGGCCTTCGCCGCCGAGGCGCCGAAGATCGCCACGCGGCAGGCCTCGCAAAAGGTCATCGAGGCGATCGCGCCGGTCCTGCCGGCCCTGATCGGCGGTTCGGCCGATCTGACCGGATCCAATCTCACCAAGGCCAGGAGCCAGGAAACGGTGACGGCCGACAAATTCGCCGGCGGCTACATCCACTACGGCGTGCGCGAGCACGTCATGGGCGCGGCGATGAACGGCATCGCCCTGCATGGCGGGTTCATTCCCTACGGCGGCACCTTCCTGGTCTTCACCGACTATTGCCGCCCGTCGATCCGGCTTTCCGCGCTGATGGGCCAGCGGGTGATCTACGTGATGACCCATGACTCGATCGGCCTCGGCGAGGATGGCCCGACGCATCAGCCGGTCGAGCATCTGGCGAGCCTGCGCGCCATGCCGAACGTCAACGTGTTCCGTCCGGCGGACGCGATGGAGACGGTCGAGGCCTGGGCCTGCGCGCTCGCCGACACCGATACGCCTAGCATCTTGTGCCTGAGCCGCCAGGGCCTGCCGGCGCTGCGCCGCGAGGCGAGCGACGACAACCCGGTCGCCAAAGGCGCCTACGTGGTCTCCGGCGATATCGAAAGGCGCGACGTCACGCTGCTCGCCACCGGTTCGGAAGTCGCGCTGGCCGTCGAGGCCGCCGGTCAGCTGCGCGAGGAGGGTATCGCCGCCACCGTCGTGTCGATGCCGTGCTGGGAACTCTTCAGGGTCCAGCCCGAGGCCTATCGCACCCAGGTCCTCGGCACCGCCCCGCGCGTCGCGGTGGAAGCCGCCGTCGAGACCGGATGGGAGCGCTGGATCGGCGAAACCGGCCGCTTCGTCGGCATGACCGGGTTCGGCGCCTCCGCGCCGGCCGACGACCTCTACGCCCATTTCGGCATCACGGCCGTGGCAATCGCCGCCGCCGCCAAAGCGATCCGCACTTCGAAGGGAGAGTGACCCATGGCCCGCATCACACTGCGCCAGCTACTCGATCACGCCGCCGAGCACGGCTACGGCGTTCCGGCCTTCAACATCAACAACATGGAGCAGGGCCTCGCCATCATGGAGGCGGCCGACGCGGTCGATGCGCCGGTCATCATCCAGGCCAGCCGCGGCGCGCGGTCCTACGCCAACGACATCATGCTGGCGAAGATGATCGACGCGCTCGCCGAGATCTATCCCCACATCCCGCTGTGCATGCATCAGGACCACGGCAATTCCGAAGCGACCTGCCTGTCGGCGATCCGCCACGGCTTCACCTCGGTGATGATGGACGGCTCGCTGGAAGCCGACGGCAAGACGCCGGCGAGCTACGACTACAATCTAGACGTCACCCGCCGCGTTGCCGACATGGCCCACTGGGTCGGCGCGTCGGTCGAGGGCGAGCTCGGCGTCCTGGGCTCTCTGGAAAGCGGCCGGGGCGAGGCAGAGGACGGCCACGGCGCCGAGGGCGCGCTCAGCCACGACCAGCTTCTGACCGACCCCGACCAGGCGGTCGACTTCGTGTCGCGCACCAAGGTAGACGCCCTGGCGATCGCCATGGGCACGTCGCACGGCGCCTACAAGTTCACCCGCAAGCCGGATGGCGAGATCCTCGCCATGGGCGTGGTCGAGGCGATCCACGAGAAGCTGCCCGACATCCATCTCGTCATGCACGGCTCCTCCTCGGTGCCGCAGGACCTGCAGGACATCTTCAACGAATACGGCGGCGAGATGCCCCAGACCTGGGGCGTACCGGTCGAGGAGATCGTGCGCGGCATCCGATTCGGCGTGCGCAAGGTCAACATCGACACCGACTGCCGCCTCGCCATGACCGGCATGTTCCGCAAGGTGGCGAGCGAGAGGAAAGCGGAATTCGACCCGCGCAAGTTCCTCAAGCCGGCGATGGACGCCATGCGCGACCTCTGCCGCGCGCGCTTCGAGCAGTTCGGCACCGCCGGCAACGCCTCGAGGATCAAGGTAATCCCCATGGCCGAAATGGCCAGGCGCTACGAAAGCGGCGCCCTCGACCCGCGCATCGCCGCGAAGCGCGCGGCCTGATCGTCAAGGGGCAATCGCAACGGTTTCACGAAGGGAGCCCGGCAATGGAAACGAAGACCAAGGAAATCAAAGGCAAGGAACGTTACAAGGCCGGTGTGCTGAAATACGCCCAGATGGGCTACTGGGACGGTGACTACGAACCCAAGGACACCGATGTCATCGCGCTGTTCCGGATCACACCGCAGGAAGGCGTCGATCCGATCGAGGCGGCCGCCGCCGTCGCCGGCGAAAGCTCCACCGCCACCTGGACGGTGGTCTGGACCGACCGCCTGACCGCCTGCGACAGCTATCGCGCCAAGGCCTACAGGGTCGAGCCGGTGCCCGGCACGCCGGGCCAGTATTTCTGCTACGTCGCCTACGACCTCATCCTCTTCGAGGAAGGCTCGATCGCCAACCTGACGGCCTCGATCATTGGCAACGTGTTCTCGTTCAAACCGCTGATGGCGGCCAGGCTCGAGGACATGCGCTTTCCCGTCGCCTACGTGAAGACTTTCAAGGGGCCGCCGACCGGCATCGTCGTCGAGCGCGAACGCCTCGACAAGTTCGGCAAGCCGCTCCTGGGCGCGACCACCAAGCCGAAGCTCGGCCTGTCGGGCAAGAACTACGGCCGCGTGGTCTACGAGGGCCTGAAGGGCGGCCTCGACTTCATGAAGGATGACGAGAACATAAACTCGCAGCCCTTCATGCACTGGCGCGACCGCTTCCTCTACTGCATGGAGGCCGTCAACCGCGCGTCCGCCGAGACCGGCGAGGTGAAGGGGCACTATCTCAACATCACCGCGGGAACGATGGAGGAGATGTACCGGCGCGCCGAGCTGGCCAAGGAACTGGGCTCGGTCATCGTCATGGTCGATCTCATCATCGGCTGGACGGCGATTCAGTCGATCTCCGAGTGGTGCCGGCAGAACGACATGATCCTGCACATGCACCGCGCCGGCCACGGCACGTATACCCGCCAGAAGAACCACGGCATTTCGTTCCGCGTCATCGCCAAGTGGCTCAGGCTCGCCGGCGTCGACCACCTGCATTGCGGAACGGCGGTCGGCAAGCTCGAGGGCGATCCGCTGACCGTGCAGGGCTACTACAACGTTTGCCGCGAGACGAAGAACCAGGTTGACCTGCCGCGCGGCATCTTCTTCGAGCAGGACTGGGCGGACCTGCACAAGGTCATGCCGGTCGCCTCCGGCGGCATCCACGCCGGCCAGATGCACCAGTTGCTGGATCTGTTCGGCGACGACGTGGTGCTGCAGTTCGGCGGCGGCACCATCGGCCACCCGATGGGCATCCAGGCCGGCGCCACCGCGAACCGGGTGGCGCTGGAAGCCATGGTGCTGGCCCGCAACGAGGGCCGCGACATCGCCACCGAAGGGCCGGAGATCCTGCGCGCCGCCGCCAGGTGGTGCAAGCCGCTCGAGGCCGCGCTCGAGACCTGGGGCAACATCACCTTCAACTACACCTCCACCGACACCTCGGACTTCGTGCCGACGCCGGCGGTGGCCTGAGCCGCGAACCGAGACAGGAGCAAGGAGACAGGACGATGCGCGTAACCCAGGGCTGCTTTTCCTTCCTGCCCGACCTGACCGACGAGCAGATCGTCGCCCAGGTCGAGTATTGCCTGAACAACGGCTGGGCCATCGGCGTCGAGTACACCGACGATCCGCACCCCCGGAACACCTACTGGCAGATGTGGGGCAACCCGATGTTCGATCTGCGCGACGCCGCCGGCGTGATGATGGAGCTGGAGGCCTGCCGCAAGGCCAATCCGGACAGCTACATCCGGCTCAACGCCTTCGATTCGACACGCGGCTTCGAGACCGTGCGGATGTCCTTCATCGTCAACCGGCCCAAGGTCGAGCCGACCTTCGCCATGACCCGAACCGACGTCGCCGGCCGCACGATGCATTACGCGTTGCGGGCGCGCACCTGACCCGTCTGGAGGCGTGAGCGATGTCGAACCATCTCGCCGACGCGCTGGCCGGCCACAAGGCCGGCGAGGGGGGCGAAACGCAGGACCCCGCCGCTGAACCCGGGCAGGAGCCGGTCACCAGCGTCGATCTCGCCGCGGACTATCGCGAGTCGGGCGTCGGCGAGATCCTCGAGGAACTCGACCGGGAGTTGGTCGGCCTGAAGCCGGTCAAGCAGCGCATCCGCGAGATCGCCGCCCTGCTGCTCGTCGAGCGTGCGCGCAAGCGCATGGGTCTCGTTCACGAGACGCCGACCCTGCACATGAGCTTCACTGGCAATCCCGGCACCGGCAAGACGACGGTGGCGCTGCGGATGGCCGATCTGCTGCACCGTCTCGGCTACGTCCGCAAGGGTCATCTCGTCTCGGTGACCCGCGACGATCTCGTCGGCCAGTATATCGGCCACACCGCGCCCAAGACCAAGGAGGTCCTGAAGAAGGCGATGGGCGGCGTGCTGTTCATCGACGAGGCCTACTATCTCTATCGGCCCGACAACGAGCGCGACTACGGCCAGGAGGCCATCGAGATTCTGCTGCAGGTTATGGAGAATCAGCGCGACGACCTCGTCGTCATCCTCGCCGGCTATGCCGACCGGATGGACAAGTTCTTCGCCAGCAATCCCGGCTTCCGCTCACGCATCGCCCATCACATCGACTTTCCCGACTACTCGAACGAGGAGCTGTTCCGGATCGCCGAGACGCTGCTCGCCGACCAGAATTACCACCTCGCCCCGGCGGCGAAGGAGGTGATGTCGCGATACATCGAGCTGCGCCGGCACCAGCCGCATTTCGCCAACGCGCGCTCGATCCGCAATGCGCTAGACCGCGCGCGCCTGCGCCAGGCCAACCGGATCTTCGAGGCCGCCGAGGGACCGGTGACGGCCGAGCAGCTCTGCACGATCGCCGCCGAGGACATTTCGGTGAGCCGCGTGTTCCAGATCGGCGCCGGCGACACGGACCACCGCCCTTAGCGGTAGTGCGCGTCGGTGCGTCCCGTGTCGCTATGAATCCAGCAGTTTGTTCGCGGCCTTCGGCGACAGCCGCTGCTTGGCGTCCTCGGTCGGCTGCCTGGTGAAGCCTTTCGCATCGGCCGTCTCCTCGAAATCGCGTTTGATCGCGACCGGGCTCGACACGTAGGCGGTCACCAGTTCGGCGAGCGACCGCAGCGCGTGCATGTGGATCCGCTCGTAGCCGTGCGAGGCGTCGACGCCGAAGGTGATGAGCGCGGTGCGGACATCGGCGCCGGCTTCGATGGCGCTCGCCGAATCCGACCGGTAGTAGCGGAACACGTCCTTCTGGAAGCGGATGTCGTTGGTCCGGCACAGCTCCACGAGCTTCTTGGTGAGGTGATAGTCGAACGGGCCGGTCTGATCGGCCATGGCGATGGTCACGCCGAACTCGGCCGAATTCTGACCCGGTGCCGTCGTGCCGTTGTCGACGGTGACCATGGAGGCGATGTCGGAGGTGAGGATCGACGACGCGCCGACGCCGACCTCTTCGGCGATCGTGAACAGCCAGTGGATGTCGACGGGCGTGACGGTCTCCTCGTCCTGCAATGCCTTCAGGGCGGCAAGCATCACCGCCACGCCGGCCTTGTTGTCGAGGTGGCGCGAGACGATGAAACCGTTGTCGAGGAATTCCGGCTGCGGGTCGATCGCGACGATGTCGCCGACGTCTATGCGGAGCTTTTCCAGATCGGCCGCGTCGCGGGCGAGCGCGTCGACGCGCATCTCCACGTAGTCCCAGCCGACCGGCATCTTGTCGACCTGGTCGTTGTAGGTGTGGCCCGAAGCCTTGAGCGGCAGAATGGTGCCGCGGTAGCCGCCCTTCTCGGCGAACACGGTTGCCCGTGCGCCCTCGGCGAAGCGGGCCGACCAGTGTCCGATCGGAACGACCGCGAGGCGGCCGTTCTCCTTCAAGGCCTTTACCTGAGCGCCGAGCGTATCGAGATGGGAGACGATGGCCCGTGCGCCCTGCTGCTTCCGGCCCGGCCGGATGGCGCGGATGGCACCACGCCGCGTCATCTCGACGTCGAGCCCGAGCTTTTCCAGTTCCGTGGATACGAACCGGACGACCGGATCGGTGTATCCCGTCGGGCTGGGGATATCGAGGAGCTGCTTCAGGATCTCGGAAATGTAGTCCGCGTCGATCGCTAGCCGTGACATCGATCAGCCTCTGAGGTCCGCGCTGTCGGCGACGGCCTGGCGAACACTGGCCGGCATCGACAGCGGAAAGAGAAGATCCACGAACCGTTCGGCCGTCGGCTGCGGTTCGTGGTTGGCGAGACCCGGTCGTTCATTCGCCTCGATGAAGGCGTAGTCCGGCTCGCGCGGCGACTTGACCATGAGGTCGATGCCCACAACCGGGATGTTGATGGCGCGGGCCGCCTTGATCCCGGCACCCACCAGGGTCGGGTGGACGGAATCGGTCACGTCGTGGATCGTCCCGCCGGTATGGAGGTTCGCCGTCTTGCGAACCTGGAGCTCTTCGCCCTCCGGAAGCACGGCCTCGACGTCGTATCCGGCCTCGCGGATGGTGCGCTCGGTTTCCGCGTCGAGCGGGATCGCGGACTCTCCGCCGGTCGCGGCCGCACGGCGGCGGCTCTGCGCCTCGATCAGATCACGGATCGCGCGCCGGCCGTCTCCCACCACGAAGGCGGGGCGCCGAACGGCGGCGGCGACAAGCCGGTAGTTGATGACGATCAGGCGAAGGTCGTTTCCGGCGACGTATTCTTCGAGCAGCACCGCGTCCGACACGGAGCGGGCTGTTTCGATGGCCGCGGTCACGTCCTTCGGCGTCGACAGGCCGACGGCGATGCCGCGTCCCTGTTCGCCGCGGGCCGGCTTCACGACCACCTTTCCATGCCGGTCGAGAAAGGTCTCGATCGCATTGTCGCCGTCGTCGGCGGAGATCTGCTCGGGCACGCGCACGCCGGCTGCCGCGACGAAGCGCCGGGTGACGGCCTTGTCGTCGCAGATCGACATGGCGACGGCGGAAGTCAGTTCCGTCAGGCTCTCGCGGCAGTGGATCGACCGGCCGCCATGCGACAGCCGGAAGAACCCGCCCTCGGCATCGGTGACCTCGACATGAATGCCGCGCCGGCGCGCCTCCTTGACGATGATCTTGGCATACGGGTTGAGATCGCTGTCGACATCGGGGCCGGCGTAGAGCGTTTCGTTGATCGGGTTCTTGCGCTTGACCGTGAAAAACGGCACGCGCTCGAAACCGAGCTTCTCGTAGAGCGCAATCGCCTGATCGTTGTCGTGCATCACCGACAGGTCGAGAAAGGACGAGCCGCGCGCGGCGAAGTATTCCGCGAGCCGGCGCACCAGCGCCTCGCCGACACCCGGTTGGCGCGCCTGAGGGTCCACGGCCAGGCACCAAAGCGACGCACCGCGCTCGGGATCATCGAAGGCGCGGTAGTGATCGACCCCCATGACCGTGCCGAGGATCTCGCCCGTTACATCGTCCTCGGCGACGAAATAGGAGATCGACCGGGCGTCGCGCTGTGTCCAGAAGAACTCCGGAGGCACGGTGACCATGCCGCGCGACGCGTAGATCCGGTTGATTGCCTCGGCGTCCGACTGCGATGTCAGCCGGCGGACGAAGAAGCCCTTCGGCGAGCGGCGCGATGCGCGATAGGTCGCAAGCGTGAGTCGATAGGTGTGCGAGGGGTCGAGAAAGACATCCTGCGGCGCGTTCGAGAGCAGGACGTGCGGATCGCGCACATAGATCGCGATATCGCGCCGGTCGGGAAGCTCGGCCTGCAGCGTCGTGATCAGCGTCTCCGGATCGGCGAAGGTCTGACCGAAGATCAGGCGGCCCCAGCCGCAGTTCAGCGAGAAATCCGGCTTCGCGTGGGGCTGATTGTCGCCCTGGTCTATCGGCGGCTTCAGACTCTGGTCTCGCATTCGCCTTAGACGGTGGGTGTAGGCGTCTCGGGTGCCGTGCTCCCGCCCGCCGCGGTGGGGTGACGCGTCGCGTTGCTTGCGGTCAGACATGGTTCACCTTCAGATGCCGTGAGACTGAAGCCACATTTCCAGTAACGCGACTTGCCACAGTTCCGATCCCTGCAAAGGCGTAATGTGTTCCGTCGGCTCCGTGAAAAGGCTCTCCAGGTACTCCCCCCGGAACATACCGCGTTCGCGGGCCGCCCGCGACCCGAGTGCGTCACGAACGAGATCGAGATAGGGGCCGTCGATGTACTTTAGCTGCGGAACGGGGAAGTAGCCTTTCTTGCGATCGATCACTTCGCTCGGCACGACCAGCCGCGCGGCGTCCTTGAGGACGCCCTTTCCGTTTTCGGCGAGCTTGAAGTCGGGTGGGATCGTCGCCGCCAGTTCCACCAGCTCGTGGTCGAGGAACGGCACGCGTGCCTCCAGCCCCCAGGCCATGGTCATGTTGTCGACCCGCTTGACCGGATCGTCGACGAGCATGACCTGGCTGTCGAGCCGCAGTGCCCGGTCGACCGGCGTCGCCGCGCCCGGCCGCATCAGGTGCTCGGCGACGAGGTCGCGGCTGACGTCGGTGTCGGCGATCCAGCCGTCGGCGAGCTGGGTCTTGAGCGTCTGGTGGCTGCGGTCGAAGAATACCCTGGCGTAGTCCGAGACAACGTCATTCGAGCTGGCCAGCGGCGGATACCAGTGATAGCCGCCGAATATCTCGTCCGCGCCCTGGCCGGACTGCACGACCTTGATGTGCTTCGAAACCTCGCGGCTGAGCAGGTAGAAGCCGATGTTGTCGTAGGACACCATCGGCTCCGACATGGCGTGGATCGTCTCGGGCAGCGCCGCCATCAGGTCGGACGACGGCACGAAGATCTTGTGGTGGTCGGTCGAGAAGGTCTTGGCGATCAGGTCGGAATAGACGAACTCGTCGCCTTTCTCGCCCTTGGCTTCCTCGAAGCCGATCGAGAAGGTCGACAGCCCGGTCTGGCCTTCCTCGGCGAGCAGTCCGACGATGACGCTGGAATCGACGCCGCCGGACAGGAGCACCCCGACGGGTACGTCGGCGACCATGCGGCGGCGGACGGCGGTGCGCAGCGCCTCCAGCACCCGGTCGCGCCATTCCTCCCGGCTGACGTTGCCTTCGCCGGGTATGCGGTCGTAGGGCGGCGCCCAGTAGACGCGATCCGTTGTCGCTCCGTCGGGCGTGAGGCGCCGTATCGTCGCCGGCGGCAGCTTGCGCACGCCCTTCAGGATCGTGCGCGGCGGCGGCACGACGGCGTGGAAGGTCATGTAGGTGTGCAGGGCCGCGAGGTCGATCGCGGTGTCGACGTCCCCGGCTTCGAGCAGGGCCGGCAGCGTGGAGGCGAAGCGCAGCGCCTTGTCCGTCTCGGCGTAGTAGAGCGGCTTGATGCCGAACCGGTCGCGCGCGAGCGTCACGATGCCGGAGTCGCGGTCCACGATGGCGAAGGCGAACATGCCGTGGAAACGCTCGACGCAGGCATCGCCCCAGGCATGGAAGGCCTTGAGGATCACTTCCGTGTCGCCGTGCGAGAAGAACCGGTAGCCTTTGGCTTCGAGCTCGGCGCGCAGCTCCGGGTAGTTATAGATGCAGCCGTTGAAGACGATGGTGAGGCCGAGTTCGGGATCGGTCATCGGCTGACCGGCCTTGTTGGACAGGTCGATGATCTTCAACCGCCGGTGTCCGAAGGCGACGGGCCCCTGCGCTATGACGCCGCTGCCGTCCGGCCCGCGCGGCGCCAGGGCCTCCGTCATGCGCGACACCGCGTTGGCGTCGGCGAATGTCCCGTCAAAGCGAATTTCTCCGGCGATTCCACACATCCCAGGCAGTTGTCTCCGTCATTGGCGGGTCGGTATCCGACCGTCGGCGGCACGTGCCGCCCGGCCGAGAAACAACCCGCGGAAAAACAAAGCGCGGGGTGTTCCCGCGCTGACGACGCGACACTATGTAATGCAAAATCATTTGAAATCAAATTATTCGTTCTGTAACGGTTTTCTTCCCACGAATGGAGAAGCAGGTTGAGCGAGAAACGCCCGGTTGAGCATGACGGCGCGGCCAAGGTGATGAAGTCGATCCGGCGCATCGTGCGCGCCATCGACATGCGCTCGAAGAGGGTCGCGCGGGAAACGGGGCTCACCATTCCGCAGATCGTCATCCTGCAGGCGGTACGGGAACTGGGCGAGGTGACGACGGCGGCGTTGTCGAAACATGCCGATCTCAGTGCGGCCACCACCGTGACCATTCTCGACAAGCTGGAGAGCCGGGGACTGGTGACGCGTCGGCGCAGCGCCACCGACCGGCGCATTGTTCACACGGCACTGACCGACGATGGCAACCGCATTCTCGCCGATGCACCGCCGCTGTTCAGCGAAGGATTCAGCCGGCGCTTCGCGGCCCTGTCCCGCGCCGAACAGGACAACGTGGTCGCGGCGTTTCACACCGTCGCCGATCTGCTCGACCCCGGCCCGATCGATGTCGATGTCGATGTCGAGGCCGAGGACCCACGACCGATCCCGATCCGTAGCTGACGTCGTCCCGGTCGATGCCGCTTCACCGCGGGCACGCGGTCCAGAGTTTCTGAGCTGGTTCACCAGGCGCGGCATAAAGCGAACAAGCTCGGATCATTGCGCGGATCCCGGCCGCCGGTGCATGGCGTCGCGGATGGCTTCTATGAACCGCGTCTGCGCCGGCAACCGGTTGCCGGATTGCCGATAGACGATCCCCGCCGGTGTTTCCCAGAACGTGCCGGGCACTGACAGCGTCGTCGCGCCGTGTCGCGCGGCCTGCGCGAGCATGACTTCGGGGATATGCGCGATGTAGGGGCCGCGCGCCACCATCTCGTACATGAAGGTGGGTGATACGGTCTCGATCGCGATCGGCGGCGGGGCGCAGCCCTGCGCCGCGAAATAGGACCAGATCCGCCCCGTGCCGACATGGTCGTTCGCCAGCACCACCCACGGACTGCCGGCGATATCGGTGGCCTCGACGCGCCCGCGCCCCGCCATCGGGTGTGTCTGCGAACCGATTACCACGTGCCGCAGATTGACCATCGCCTCCTTGGCGATGCCGGCGATGTCGGGGAAGTCGAGTGACGCGCAGACGATGTCGTATTCGCCTGCCGCCAGTGCCGGGATCAGGGTCGAGATGACGCCGGCCTCGACGCGGACACGGGTTTCCGGCCACCCTTGGAGAAATGTCCTTACGATGTCCGGCAGGAAGCATGAGTACCAGGCCGGACCGGCGCCGATCCGGATCAGTCACTCGCGACCGCCGCGTGCCGCCTCGATCTCGGCGATGGCGTGCCGGTATTCGATGTCCATCAGCCGCACCCGCCGGGCCAGGATATCCGCATAGCGGGTCGGCACCACGCCGCCCGGCCTGCGCTCGAACAGCCGTGCGCCGACATCGGCTTCAAGCTTCTGGATACTCTTGGTCAGCGCCGGCTGGCTGATCCTGAGGTCGTCCGCCGCGGCGCTGATGCCGTGGCTCTCGTAGACGGCGAGGAAGTATCTGAGCAGCCGCGAGTCCATGCACTCCGCCCCTGATCGTCGCACTATTTGTCCAACGAATGCCGCGTTCTCTGGATAGGCGGCAAACAATATAACTGAAAGTTATGGATCTGGGTGCCGATTGTATTGGCTCCGTCCTGCCTGGGTTGCTGGAATGCGGACGTGGGGAGCCGGCGAAGCGGCCGGGACGAGACCTTTCGATGCAGCGGGGAGGCGCACATGCCCGCGGTGACCGATCCGGCCACCGGTCTGCAGTTCTACGAGCTCAGCCACCAATGGGGGCACGGCACGCCGTCGATGCCGGGGCACGAGGACGTTCACCTGCGCCGCACGGTGAAACATGCCCAGCACGGCGTCATGGCCCATCGCATCCGGATGGTGATGCATTCGGGGACGCACCTGAACGCGCCGGTCCATCTGATCCAGAAGGGTATCGGTGTCGGCGGCATCGCCCTCGACCGTTTCTTCGGCAACGGCGTGATCGTGCGCATCCCGAAAGACCGGTGGGAGTTCGTCGAGCCCGCCGATCTCCAGTCCGCTCTACCGGCCATCCAGGCCGGCGACATCGTGGTGATCAACACCGGGTGGCACGCGCGCTATGCCGACAGTCTCGAATATTTCGGCGACAGCCCCGGCCTGTCGCACGCCGCCGCCGGCTGGCTGGTCGGCAAGGACGTGAAGCTCGTCGCCGTCGATACGCCGCAGGTCGACCATCCGCTGGCGACTTCGCTGGGCCTGCATCGCGGCGGGCCGTTGATGAACCGGCTCCCGAGAACATACGCCGCCGAAACCGGACGCGACCCGAAGGCCGATTTTCCCGACTGGAATCCGGCGCACAAGGCGCTGCTCGGCGCCGGCATTCCGACCATCGAGAATGTCGGCGGCGACATCGCCGAGCTATCGGGCAGGCGCGCGACCTTCCAGTGCTACCCGTGGAACTGGATGGAAGGCGATGCCTGCGTCGTCCGCTTCGTCGCCATCATCGACCCCTCAGGCACCTGCCGGATCGACGCCGGCACGGCCAGGTGAGAAAGGCGGGACAATGACCGGCACGAGCGGATTGCGGTTCTACAACCTGTCCCACCGCTGGGGCCACGGTATGCCGGAATGGCCGTCCTCGCCCGGCGTCAACGTCGCGGTTAGGAAGTTCCACGCCAAGGACGGCGTCTACGAGACCGAGTTCGAGGGCATCATGCATCGCGGGACCCACATGGACGCGCCGCTGCATGTCAGGGAGAACACGCCGTCGCTGACCGGATATCCGCTGTGGCGCTTCTTCGGCACGGGCGTCGCCGTCTCGATCCCCAAGGGCAAATGGGGGATCATCACCGCGGAGGATCTCGAGACCGCTACGCCGGCGATCCGCGAAGGCGATATCGTGATGATCAATACCGGCATGCATAGGAAACTCGCGGATTCCGACGAGTATTACGCCTATTCGCCGGGCCTCTACGAAGAAGCGGCGGAATGGCTGGTTGAAAGACGGGTGAAGATGGTCGGCGTCGACGTTCAGGCGCTCGATCATCCGCTCGGCACCAAGCTCGTCGATCATGGCCCGGGCCCCTCGCACCCGCACCTAATGGAGGAATACCGCAACGAAACCGGCCGCGATGTGATGAAGGACTTCCCTTACTGGGAGATCGCGCACAAGACACTGATGGTGAAGGGCGGCATTCCGGGCATCGAGAATGTCGGCGGCGATCTGGACGAGGTCACCGGCCGGCGCTGCACCTTAATGGCCTTCCCCTGGCGCTGGCCGGACGGAGAGGGCTGCGGTGTCCGCGTCGTCGCCGTCGTCGACCCCGACCAGGCCTTCCGTTTCGAGACCGGTGACCAAGGGCCCGGGCGATGACGATCTCCGAACCGCTCCGCAATCCGCTGTCTCTGTTCGATGTCACCGGCAAGGTCGCGGTCGTCACCGGTGCCTCCGGGGCCTTCGGCCGGGCCTGCGCCCTGACGCTCGCCTCGCTCGGCGCCAACCTGGTGCTCGCCTCGGGCGCGAGGGTAGACCTCGACGCGGTGGCTGCCGAAGTCGCCGAGGTCGCCAGGTCTGGCGCCGAGGCCATCACTGTCGTCCGCCGTCCCGATTCACCGGAGGATGCCGAGGCGATCCGCGACGCCGCGCTCGAGACGTTTGGCCGCATCGATCAGCTCGTGATCGGGTCGGGCTACAACAAGGCCGGCTTCATCCAGGATCAGCCGCTCGAGGAATGGCAGACGGTGATGGACGCCAACGTGCGCGGCCCCTGGCTGATGGCCAAGGCCGTCGGCAGCTGGTGGATCGCCAATGGGGTGAAGGGAAAGGTGTTGCAGATGTCGTCGGTGCGCGGGCGCCACGGCAATTACTCCGGCTATACCGGCTATTGCACCTCCAAGGGCGCGACGGACGCGCTGACGCGTGTGCTTGCCACGGAGTGGGCGCAATATGGCATCACCGTTAACGCTATCGCGCCGACCGTGTTTCGCTCGAAGCTCACGGCGTGGATGTGGAGCGACGACGAGGTGGGGCAGGCAACCCGCAAGCGCTCGCTGTCGCGCATACCGCTCGGGCGGCTCGGCGAGCCGGAGGATCTGATGGGAATGGCGCTGTACCTGCTATCCCCGGCTTCGGACTTCTGCACCGGCCAGATAATGTATGTCGACGGCGGCTATACTGCGGGATGAAAAGGGCGGGTTGTAGCCATGACGACGAAACCGAAGATAGGCGTTGTCGGTGCCGGCCTGATGGGACACGGCATAGCCTATCTGTTCGCCCGCGCCGGCCATCCCGTTGCGGTCTACGAGCCCGAGCCCGCGATCCTGCGCACGCTGTCTGCGCGGCTGGAGGCGATTGCCGACCTTCTCGACGACGACCGCGCGGCTGTTCGCAGGATCGAGGCGGCTACAGACCTCGCCTTCAGCGTCGGCGACGCCGGTCTCGTCGTCGAGGCCGCGCCGGAGAACGTGTCGCTCAAGCAGGCTCTGTTCGCGGAACTGGAACGCATCACGCGGCCGGACGCGATCCTCGCTTCGAACACCTCGGCAATCCCGATCTCGGTCGTCTCCGAGACGGTCAGGGACAAGTCCCGTGTGGTCGGGACCCATTTCTGGAACCCGCCGCATCTCGTTCCGCTGGTCGAGGTGTCGCAGATCGCCGATGAGAACCTGCCGGCCGTCGAATGGGTTATCGGCCTCCTGCGCGAGGCCGGCCGTCATCCGGTCCATGTGCGCCAGGACATTCCCGGTTTCATCGGCAATCGCCTGCAGCATGCGATGAAACGAGAGGCGATCGCCATGGTCGCCGCCGGTATCTGCGATGCCGAGACGATCGACGATGTGGTCAAGTTCGGCTTCGGCAGTCGCATGGGTGTGCTCGGTCCGATGGAGCAGTCCGATCTCGTCGGTCTCGATCTCACGCGCAACATCCACGAAACGCTGATGCCCTCCCTCGACAACACGCCGCATCCCCATCCCTTTCTCGTCCGCAAGGTCGAGGAAGGAAAACTCGGCATGAAGACCGGAGAAGGCTTCCGGACGTGGACGCCGGAAACCGCGGAGGCGGTCCACAAGCGCCTGCGCGAAACCTTGGTGGCGATCGAACGGGCCCGGAAAGGGAAGACGGAAGCCGGATGAGGGTGACCCGTATCGCCGACGCCAGACCCTATCATGCGCCCGGCCACTCCGGCATGGTCGGCCTGCGTCTGCAGGGCAAGGAAGCCAGCGATACCGGTGCCTTCTGGGTCGGCCTGTCGCATTTCCTGCCCGGCGGTGGCGCCGAATCCGGCGCCTCGGATATCGAAAAGGTCTATGTCGCCCTCTCCGGACAGTTGACGGTCATGACCGACGACGGCGAGACGGTTCTCGGACCGCTCGATTCCTGTCGGCTGGCACCCGGCGAGCGCCGCGAGATCGTCAACCGCACGTCCCTGCCGGCCTCGATGCTGGTGATAATCCCGAACGATTAGAGCCGCTCGGCCGAACCGGTCAGCGCACGACGGTGATCAGCGTGCTTCCCCGGCCGTGTTTCAGGACGAGGTCGAAAAGCGTGCGGGCATTCTGGGGGGCGAGCCGGACGCAGCCATGGGAGACCGGGCGGCCGAGATTGCGGACCTCGTATGTGCCGTGGATGGCGTAGCCGCCGTAGAAGAAAATCGAGTTCGGCATCGGCGAGCCGTTGTAGCGGGTGGAATACCAGGTGCGTTCGAGCCGCTTGGGGCGAAAATTCCCGATCGGCGTCCGGTATCCGCGCCGCGCCGTCGACACCTTCCACGTATAGGCAGGCCTGCCGCCGACGCTCACATGCATCCGCTGTTCGGAAATGTCGATGCGTACCGATACGCTGCCTGCGGTTGCGGGCTCTGCCGCAAGGATCGTGAGCGCGCCGGCGACGATCAGGAAGAAACTGGCCGTCCATTTGCGAAATGCTGACATCGCGGTCGGTCCGGCTGGACGTCTGCACCTCGATTAATGCAATACGACCGGAATTTTGTCATGAAGTCCCAGAGATTTACAAGGGATTGAATGGTGCCGGCCGGTCACGTGTGATCGAGCGCGGTCCGCCTGAGGCCTGAGGCCCGAGGCCTGAGATAACGCCACCGTTTCCTGCCGGGCGGAGCGGGTTGGAGCCCGCCCCGGTCGTCCCCTAGACACTTTCCGCTTTGTCGGCGCCTGCGACGGTGGCGTTTTCCAGGAGCGCTTCGATCGCTTTCGCGTTGGTCGGACCGATCAGCGCGCGCATTTCCGTCTCGTGCGTTTTGACCTTGCGCGACAGCTCGTCGAGCTGGGCGCTGCCGCGATCGGTAATGTAGACGAGTACGCGGCGCTGGTCGTTCTCGTCCGGGGCCCGGTGGACAAGTCCGTTGGCGACCATCCGGTCGATCATTTTGGTCAGTGCGGGATGATTCATCAGAACGGTCGTGGCCAGTTCGCCCATGGAGCGTCCTTCGCGGTCGCGTAGCGCGTAGAGAACCCGCCACTGTTCGACCGAAACGCCGGCCTTTTGCATGCATTCCTCGAGGCGATTGTGCAGGAACCGATGAATCCTGGCTACCAGATACGTCAGATTGTCCGCGCGCATTTTCCCTAGCCGTTTCCTCGATACCCGGGCTGCCTACCCGGCACGACCCATCGAATTGCGTCCGAATAGGTTTGCTCATAACATGCTTAAATCGGAAAATGAAATAAGCCACCGGCCGCACATTTCCAGTGCGGATCGGGGCGATAAGAAGCAGGGGCTGCATGGAAAAGTTAGCCCTTCGAATCGAGGGGGGGACCGCACGCTCCGAAAGAGCGGAACGCGGCGAGCAGGTGATCGCGGTTCTCGCGCCGATGAGCGGATCGGCCGGGATCTGGGGGCCGTCCTGCATTTCGTGTGCCCAGATTGCGGTGGCCGAGGTCAACGAGGCCGGCGGCATCGCCGGCTCGCGACTGGTGCCCTATTTCCTCGATTCCGATGACGGAAATGTGAGTGCGCTGGAAGCCGAGGTTGCCGGCCTGATCCAGGAAAAGGCGGTCGCGGCCATCGTCGGTATGAATGTCAGCTCGGTGCGCCAGCGCCTCAACAAGATCGTCGCCGGCCGCATTCCCTACGTCTACACGCCGCTCTACGAGGGCAACGAGCATTCCCCCAACGTCTTCGCCATCGGCGAGACGCCCGCCGACCAGCTCGAGCCGGCGATCCGCAACCTGACCGAGACGCTGAAGGTGCGGAACTGGGCGCTGATCGGCAACGATTACGTCTGGCCGCGCTCCTCCCACGCGGTTGCGCGCAAGCGCATCGGCGAATGCGGCGGCACCGTGGTTTTCGACGGTTACGTGCCGTTCGGCCTGAAGAACGCCGAGTGGCTAGCGGAAAGGATCGCCCGGGCAAAACCGGACATCGTGCTGGTTTCGCTGGTCGGCCAGGACGCGGTCGAGTTCAACCGGGCCTTCGGGGCCATGGACCTTGACCGCAGGATGTTCCGGCTGTCGACCGCCGTCGACGAGAACGTGCTGCTGGCCACCGGCGAGGAGAACACCAAGCGGCTCTTCGTGGCGTCGGGCTACTTCTCGGCGCTGAAGACCGACCCGAACGAGGCCTTCAAGGAGCGGTACCGCGCCTGCCACGACGCCCATCCGCCGGTTCTCAACGCCCTCGGCCAGTCGCTCTACGAAGGTGTTCATTTCTATGCGGAAATGCGGGCCAACGAGGTCCGTGGCCGCGGTCCGGGGCCGATCCGCTACCGCAGCGCCCGATCGGGCGCCTACATCTCCAACGACCGCAAGGACCTAACGATCTACCTGTCCCGCGCCGACGGCCACCAGTTCGCCATCCTCGGCGAGCTCGCCTGACCGGATTCCGGCACGGAAAATGTCGGCTCGCGCGTCGTCTGTCGCGTCGGTTCGGTCGCCGCCCGGTCGTCTGCCGTCGGCTTCGGTTTCCTGCCCCGCCATACCCTCTCCCTGCCCGCTGCGTGTGCAGCTGCGTATGCATCGTGCCCACCAATAATGCTTGAATTGGAAAATAAATAACGCTAGTCATTTTCCAATTCAAATAAATCCGCCGGGCCCGGCCCCTCCCGAACGGGGCGCCCGGAAGGATGCCCGACCCGGACCGATGCCGTACCCGGTCGGGTTACGAAACGTGGAGGCTGGGGTGGTCTGGTTCCTGTCGCTCGTCGTCCTGATCGTCGTGATCGCGATCGTCATAGCGATCCTGAACCGGTTCTACGTGAAGTCGTCACGCGATACCGCGCTGATCCGCACCGGCGCCGGCGGCCGCCGCATCGTCATCGACGGCGGTGCCATGGCCTGGCCGTTCCTGCACAAGGTCGACCGCATGAACATGCGCGCGATGCGGCTTACCATCGAGCGCGCCGGCGCGCAGGCGCTGATCACCGCCGACCGGCTCCGCGTCGACATGGCGCTGGAGTTCCACGTCCGCGTCCAGCCGAGCGAGGAGGGCATCGCGCGGGCCGCCCAGGCGCTGGGCGCCAAGGCCTTCCGCGAGGACGAGATGCAGGTGCTGCTCGCCCCCAATCTCGTCGACGCGGTGCAGGCCGAGGTCGCGGTGCGCACCATGGACGGGCTGCACGAGGACCGCAGCGGCTTCGTCGCCGCCGTCGCCGAGCGGCTTGCCGGCAAGCTCGACAGTTCCGGCCTGATGGTCGATTCGGTCTCCCTCGTCCGGCTCGATCAGACGCCGTTTTCCGCGCTCGACGATTCCAACGCCTTCAACGCGGTCGGCATGCGCCGCCTCGCCGAGGTGATCTCCGAAAACCGCAGGGCGCGCATCGACATCGAGACCGAGACCGACATCGCCATCCGCAAGCGCCAGCTCGAAGGCGTACGCGAGCGGCTCGCCATCGAGCGCCAGCAAGAGGAGACGGAGATCGCCAAGCGCGTCGACGTCGAGCAGCGCAGGCTTCACGCCGATGCCGAGATCGAGACCGCGCGGGCCGCCTCCAACCGTGTCTCGGAGGAAGCGCGCATCGAGCGCGAGCGCGAGATCAAGCAGGCCGAGATCGAGCGCGACCTGCACCTGCGCAAGCGCGAGATGGAGGCGCTGACCGAGGTCGAGACCCGCAAGCTCGACAACGCCATCCTCGTCGCCGCCAAGCGCGCCGAGGAGACGTTGCAGCAGGCCAAGACCGAGTCCGCCCGCGGCAAGGTGATCGAGGCGCAGGAAACCGTGCAGACCGCGAAGGATATCGCCGCCGCCGAGCGCGCCCGCAAGCTCGCGCTCGTCAAGGCCGCGCAGGAGGCGGAGGTCGACGAAAGACGGGTCAAGTCGCAGGTCTCCTCGCTGCTTTCGGTGGCCAAGGCCGAGGGCCAGGCGGCCGCTGTCCGCGGCGACGGCGAGCGCGACCGCCTCGTCGCCGAAGCGGTCGGCCGTCGCGCCCAGATCGAGGCGGAGAACCAGCAGTCCGACGCCGTGCTCGCCGCCCGCCTGGAGATGCACAAGCTCGACCGCCTGCCCGAGATCACCGCGCAGATGATGAAGCCGGTCGAGAAGATCGACTCGATCCGCATCAATCAGATCGCGGGACTGGGCAACGGCTCCGGCGGCGGCCAGGGCGCGACCTCGCCGTTCAACCAGGCGCTCGAATCGATCCTCGGCATGTCGGTGCAGCTGCCGCTGATGAAGAAGATCGGCGACGAGATCGGCCTCGAGTTCGATCCGCAGATCGGCGGCCGCACCGCCGACGCCGCCGGGCGGGCGACCGCGGCGCAGCGCGTCGCCAAGAAAGACGACTGACGATGCATCGGGTCGAACCGGACTGGCACGTTCCTTTCCCCGCTTGTCCCCGCGGGGACGAGCGGAGACACGGTAGCCCGGGCGCGTCAACGCAACACCCGGGCGCGTCAACGCAACAGCGGACTACTGCAACGAACATCCGGACCAGCAGGGAGAACTGGAATGACTAACATCAACAGGCGTTCGGTGCTGAAGGGGGGCGTCGCCCTGACCATCGGCGCCCTGGCGGCACCCGCGATCGTCGGCCGCGCGCGCGCGGCGGAAACGATCAAGCTCGGCTCGATCCTCGATACATCGGGCATCTTCGATGCCTACGGCAAGCCGATGGACATGGCGATGCGGCTCGCCGTCGACCAGATCAACGCGGCCGGCGGCCTAAACGGGCAGCAGATCGAGGTCGTGTCCTACGACACCCAGTCGGACATGGCGCTCTACACCCAGTACGCCCAGCAGCTGACCCGCAAGGACAAGACCGACGTCGTCCACGGCGGCATCCTGTCGGCCTCGCGCGAGGCGATCCGCCAGATCCTGCGCAAGGCCAAGATGCCGTATTTCTACAACGTGCTCTACGAGGGTGGCGTCTGCGACCGCAACATCGTGGTGACGGGCGTCACGCCGGCCCAGCAGGTGGAGGTGCTGGTTCCCGCCGCGATCAAGAAATGGGGCCCGAAGGTCTACATCCTGGCGGCCGACTACAATTACGGCCAGATCACCGCGCGGTGGATGGAGAAATACGCCAAGGATGCCGGTGGCGAGGCGGTCTCGACCGATTTCTTCCCGCTCGACGTCGCCGACTTCGGCTCGGCCATCGCCAAGATCCAGCAGGCCGCGCCCGACGTGATCCTGTCGGCGCTGGTCGGCGGCAACCATCTGTCGTTCTACCGCCAGTGGGCGGCCTCCGGCATGAAGGACAAGATCCCGCTGGCCTCGACGACGCTGGGCGTCGGCAACGAGCACAAGGTGCTGACCCCGGAGGAAGGCAACGGCATCCTGGTCGCCTACAACTACGCCCCGGCGATCGAGACGCCCGAGAACCAGGCCTTCCAGACCGCGTGGACCGAGAAGTACGGCGACACCAGCCTGATCCACGAGATCGCGGTCTCCAACTACCAGGGCATCCAGGTCTGGGCCGAGGCGGTCCGCCAGGGCGGGGGAACCGGGTCCGAGGCGATCACCAAGGCGATCGAGGGCGGGCTCTCCATCGTCGGGCCCGGCGGCAAGGTGACGATCGATCCCAAGACCCATCACGCCACCCTCGACGTCCATCTGATGGAGTTCGAGAACCAGCAGATGAAAGTCCTGGAGAACTTCGACCAGCGCCCGCCGATCGACACCCAGGCGGTGTGCGATCTGCAGGCCAATCCGGACGACAACACCCAGTACGAGATCAAGATCGACTGATCGCCATCGGCGGGGCGGGGCTTTCGGCCCGCCCCGTACCGGTGCCGCCGCCGGCGGCCCCCCCCCCCCGGGACCCGATCGGCCAGGCCGGATCGGGCAGGACGCCGGAACGGTAGAGGTTCCCCCGGAAACGGGCCCGCGTTGGATGGAAACCCCGAGCTGGATGGAGACGTTGGAAACCGCACCCGCCACCGCCCGCCGCACGGCCCGGCGCTTCCGTGCCGCCCATGGTTCGAGACGCGGTCTGTCGCCCGCTCCTCACCATGAGGGTGTCCGCGTTTCGGGATCCGTCACAAACTCCGACCTCATCCAGAGGAGCGGCAAAGCCGCGTCTCGAAGGATGGGAGTTGCGCGGAGCGGCATGTCACAGCGACCGGGGATTTCCCGGCACGGACGAGATGAGGGGAAGCGGTGGACCTGGCCGGCGTCATAGCCATCGAGATCGTCTATTCGATCGCCATGCTTGTGCTGATCAGCGCCGGGCTGGCCGTCGTCTTCGGCATGATGCGGGTCATCAACCTGGCCCACGGCGAGTTCATGATGATGGGCGGCTACGCCACCATCGTCGCCGCCAAGGCCGGCATCAACGTCTATGTCGCGATGCTGATCGTCGCCCCGCTCGTCGTCGGCGTCATCGGCCTGATCGTCGAGCGGCTGGTGATCCGCTTCCTCTACGGGCGGCTGATCGACACGATGCTGGCGACCTGGGGGCTCAGCCTGTTCTTCATCGGCGCGGCGACCATGATCTTCGGCAACACCACGACCGGGATCTCGCCGCCGATCTCCGGCTTCGCGCTCGGCGACTACCAGGTCAACGGCTACAACCTGTTCATCGTGCTGGTGGCGGCGGTGATCCTGATCGCCATGTACGCGGCGCTGTCGCTGACCCGCTTCGGCCTGATCGCGCGCGGCGCCATGCAGCGCCCCGACATGGCCTCGGCGCTCGGCTACGATCCCGACCGCATCTACATGCTGACCTTCTTCGCCGGCTCCGCGCTGAGCGGGCTTGCCGGCGGCATCCTCGCGCCGCTGGTGGGCCTGGTGCCGACCACGGGGGCGACCTACATCGCCAAGGCCTTCATCACGGTGATCTCCGGCGGCGCGTCGGTGATCGCCGGGCTTGCGAGCTCGGCCACCCTGTTCGGCCTGATCTCGCAGTCCTTCACCTTCCTGTTCACGCCGGTCGTGGGCGAGGTGGCGCTGCTGGTCGCCGCCGTCGTCCTGCTCAGGCTCCTGCCGCAGGGCATCACCGGGCGCTTCTTCAAGGGTGGCATGTGATGGTGGCGTCGGAGTTCAAGAGCGCGATCACCGTCCTCGTCGTCGCCGCGATCCTGTTCGTCGTCGCCCCGGCGGTGATCGAGACCTACACGCTGACGGTGCTGATCATCTACGGCATGCTGGCGCTCAGTCTCGGGCTGATCTGGGGGTTCGGCGGCATCCTCTGCTTCGGCCAGGCCGCCTTCTTCGGTCTGGGCGCCTACACCTACGCCATCGCCGCCATCAATATCGGCGAGAGCACGGTGCCGTTCCTGCTCGGCATCGCCGTTCCCTTCGCCTTCGCCTCCGTCCTCGGCGCCATGCTGTTCTACGGCCGCCTGTCGGACGTCTATCTCGGCGTGATCACCCTTGTGGTGACCCTGATCTTCTTCAAGTTCATGAACTCGACGGCCGGGCCGGAATACGTGATCGGCACCGCCCGGCTCGGTGGCTTCAACGGCATCCCCGGCTTCCAGACGCTGAATGTGCCCGGCGATCCCGGCGCCTACATCTACGACGTCGACTACTACTGGTTCTGCGTCGTCGCGATCCTGATCGTCTACGCGCTGGTGCGCTGGCTGCTGGCCAGCCCCTTCGGCCGCATCGCCGTTGCCATCCGCGAAAACGAGTCCCGCGCCGAGCTGATGGGCTACGACGTGCGCATCCGCAAGACCGTGCTGTTCGCGGTCGGCGGCGCCATCGCCGGCCTGGCGGGCACGCTGTTCGCCAACTGGGCCGAGATCGTCACGCCCGGCATGTTCTCGCTGGCCCAGTCGGCCGAGATCATCATCTGGTGCATCGTCGGCGGCCTCGGCACGCTGATCGGCCCGGTCATCGGCGCGATGGCGCTGGCCTATCTCAAGTTCCTGCTCGGTCAGCAGGACGTCGTCGACAACATGATGATCCTCGGGCTGATCCTGACGCTGTCGGTGCTGTTCCTGCCGCGCGGCATCGTGCCGAGCATCGGCCTGGCGATATCCCGGGCGATGCCGAAGCGCCGCCGGCGGCGGCGCCATCGCCGCCCGCGCCGGGTCGCCGAGGAAGTCGAGGCGCTCAATGGCTAGCATCCTCGAGACCCGCGGGCTCACCATGCAGTTCGGCGGCGTCACCGCCGTCGACAATGTCGACTTCAGCCTGGAGCGCCACGAGCTGCGCTGCCTGATCGGGCCGAACGGGGCGGGCAAGAGCACGTTCTTCAAGTGCCTCACGGGGCAGCTCAAGCCGTCCGCCGGCCACGTCTTCATCGAGAACGAGGAGACCACCGGCTGGGACCCGCACGCCATCGCCCGGCTCGGCATCGGCATCAAGACGCAGGTGCCCAGCGTCATGGACGGCCTGAGCGTGCGCGAGAACATCTGGCTCGCCGCCTATCGCACCCACGGGCGCGAGCGGGCGCGCCGCTTCGCCGACGACGCCATCGACCGGCTGTCGCTCGGCGCCATCGCGTCGGCGACCGTCGGCCGCCTGTCGCACGGCGAGCGCCAGCGCGTCGAGCTCGGCATCGTCATCTCGATGGAGCCGTGGCTGATCCTGCTCGACGAGCCGGCCGCCGGCATGACCGGCGAGGAGGTCGCCCGCATGGCCGAGCTCATCGGCGAGCTGAACGCGGAGGCCGCGATCGTCGTGGTCGAGCACGACATGCAGTTCATCCGCTCGATCGCCAAGACGGTCACCGTCTTCAACCAGGGCCGCATCCTGGCGCAGGACGACGTCGACACCATCATGACCGACCCGCGCGTGCGCGACGTCTACCTGGGCAAGAAGGTCTGAGGCCCATGCTGCAGCACAGCCCGCCGGAACACCCACCCGCCGACCATCCCGCCCTCGAGGTTCGGTCTCTGGCGGCGGGCTACGGGCGCATTCCCGTCCTGCACGGCATCGATCTGGCCGTCGGGTATGACGAGATCGTCGGCATCCTCGGCCACAACGGCATGGGCAAGTCGACGCTTCTGAAGACCATCATGGGCTTCCTGCCCGCCCGCGGCGGCCATGTCGCGCTCGCCGACGAGGACATCACCCGGCTCAAGCCGCACGACCGGGCGCTGCGCGGGCTCGGCTACATCCCCCAGGGCCGCGGCATCTTCCCGAAGCTGTCGGTCGCCGAGAACCTGCGGCTGGCCTGGCACGACCACGGCGATGCCAGCGAGGCGGACGCGCTCGAGCGCATGCTCGCCGACTTCCCGCGCCTCAAGCCCCTGCTCGGCCGCGAGGGGGGCGCGCTGTCGGGCGGCGAACAGCAGCTGCTGGCGCTCGCCCGCGGGCTGATGGGCGATCCCTGGTTCCTGCTCCTCGACGAGCCGACCGAGGGCATCCAGCCCTCGATCATCGACGAGATCGAGGAGACGCTCCTGAGGCTGCGCAGGCAACGCGGCCTGACCGTCCTGCTGGTGGAGCAGAACTTCGAGTTCCTGAGCCTCCTGTCCGACCGCGTTCTGGTGATGGAGCGCGGCGCGATCACCGCGGAGTTCGGCCGCGAGGCGGTGCGCGACGTCAGCCAGATCGAGGCCTTCCTGGGCTTCGGCGCCGTGCGCCAGACCCGCGGCGCGCCCGCACATGCACACGCGCCCGCGCTTGCCCCCGTATCTGCGGTGCCGGCCGGTGCCGGGCCGCTCCATGGGGCGGCGCCCGTCCAATCGATGCCGGCCGAACGGCCCGGCCAACAAAAATCCCCCGCGCCCCGGAGCGACCGTGCGTCGCCGGCGCGGCCAATGGAGGCGTTCATGAGCGTCAGACGACCGACCGTGGAACAGATGCGCGACATCGTCTCGGGCCTGCACATGTCGATGAGCGACCGCGAGATCCTCGACTACCTCACCATCATGGAGGACACCTTCAAGGCCTACGACGCCGTCGACGCAATGCCCGACAACCTGCCGAAGGTGAAGTATCCGCGCACCCCCGGCTATCGTCCGCCCGCCGCCGAGAACCCGATGAACGCCTGGTACGTGAAGGCCGAGGTGAAGGGCGCCGCCTCCGGCCCGCTCGAGGGCAGGAAGGTCGTGCTCAAGGACAACGTGTGCCTCGCCGGCGTGCCGATGATGAACGGCGCCTCGACGCTGGAGGGCTACACGCCGGACGTCGACGCCACCGTCGTCACCCGCATCCTCGATGCCGGCGGCACCATCGTCGGCAAGGCCCACTGCGAGTATTTCTGCCTCTCCGGCGGCAGCCACACCAACGCCACCGGTCCTGTCCACAACCCCTACCGGCTCGGCTATTCCGCCGGTGGCTCCTCGTCCGGGTCGGGCGCGCTCGTCGGCGCCGGCGAGGTGGAGATGGCGATCGGCGGCGACCAGGGCGGCTCGGTCCGCATGCCCGCCTCCTTCTGCGGCGCCTACGGCATGAAGGGCACCCACGGCCTCGTTCCCTATACGGGCATCATGCCGATCGAGCCGACCATCGACCACGCCGGCCCGATCACCGCCAACGTGCGCGACAACGCGTTGCTGCTGGAGGTGATCGCCGGCGAGGACGGTCTCGACCCGCGCCAGTACTGCCCGAAGGTCGACCGCTACACCCAGGCCGTCGGCATGGGCGTGTCGGGCATGCGCATCGGCGTGGTCCGGGAGGGCTTCGGCCGCCCCGAATCCGAGGCCGACGTCGACGACCGGGTGCGCGCGGCAGCCGAGAAATTCCGCTCGCTCGGTGCGGCGGTCGAGGAGGTGTCGGTGCCGATGCACCTGACCGGCCCGGCGATCTGGACGCCGATCGCGCTCGAGGGCCTGACCGACATCATGATGCACGGCAACGGCTTCGCCACCGGCTGGGAGGGGCTCTACGTCACCAGCCTGCTCGACTACCACGCCAACTGGCGCGCGCGCGCCAACGAGCTGTCGAAGAGCCTGAAGATCTCGATGTTCGTCGGTGAGTACATGCAGAAGCACTATCGCGGCCACTACTACGCCAAGGCCCAGAACCTGAGCCGCGTGCTGCGGGCCGCCTACGACGACGCGCTGTCGCGCTACGACGTGCTGATCATGCCGACCACGCCGATGAAGGCGCAGCCGCTGCCCGCGCCCGACGATCCGCTGGCGAACTACATCCAGCGCGCCTTCGAGATGATCGGCAACACCGCCCCGTTCGACGCCTCGGGCCATCCGGCGATGAGCGTGCCGGTCGGCCTCAGCCAGGGCCTGCCGGTGGGCATGATGATCATCGGCCGGCACTACGCGGAATCGACCATCTACCGCGCCGCCGGTGCCTTCGAGTCGCTGGGAGACTGGCGCGCCATGTAGGGGCCATGTCTAGGGAGGACATGCCATGACCATCCTGTCGGAATCGATGGCGGGACAACTGTCCGTCAGCCTGTTCGAGCGCAACGACGCCGCCCAGGCGTCGGGCGGGGCGGTCGTCGCGCCGGTCGACGGCAAGTCCTACGTGTCCGGCGACCGGTCGGTGCCGCTGCGCCGGGTGACGATTCCGCAGATGTTCGCTGAGACGGTGTCGCGCTTCGGCCCGCGCGAGGCCGCCGTCTTCCGCGCGTCGAACCGGCGCTTCACCTACTACGAGCTCGATCGCGAGATCGACCGGCTGGCCAGCGGCCTGCTCGCGCTCGGCCTGGAGAAGGGCGACCGCATCGGCATCTGGTCGCCCAACCGCCCGGAGTGGCTGATCACTCAGTTCGCCACCGCGCGGATCGGCCTGATCATGGTCAACATCAACCCGGCCTATCGGCTGTCCGAGGTCGAGTACGCGCTGAACAAGGTCGGCTGCAAGGCGCTGATCGCCGCCGACCGGTTCAGGAAATCCGACTATCTCGGCATGATCGCCACCCTGGCGCCGGAACTGGCCGCCTGCCGGCCCGGCGCGCTCAGGGCCGAGCGGCTGCCGGCGCTGCGCAGCGTCGTCCGGCTGGGCTCGGAAAAGACGCCGGGCATGTTCAACTTCGAGGAGGTCTGCGAGATCGGCGGGCCGGCGCAGCAGATGCGCCTGGACACCGTGACCCGCGCGCTCGATCCCGACGATCCGATCAACATCCAGTTCACGTCGGGCACCACCGGCGCGCCCAAGGGGGCGACGCTGACGCACTACAACATCGTCAACAACGCCTGGTTCACGGTCCGGACGATGGGATTCAGCGAATCCGACCGGCTGTGCATTCCGGTGCCGCTCTATCACTGCTTCGGCATGGTGCTGGGCACGCTCGGCTGCGTCACGGCGGGCGCGTCCATGGTGTTTCCCGGGGAAGCCTTCGACGCCGGCGAGACGCTGGCGGCGGTCTCGGCCGAGCGCTGCACGGCCGTCTACGGCGTGCCGACCATGTTCATCGCCATGCTCGACCACCCGGATTTCCGGTCGCACGACGTCTCCAGCCTGCGCACCGGCATCATGGCCGGCGCGCCGTGCCCGGTCGAGGTGATGCGCCGCGTCGTCCGGGACATGCACATGCCCGAGGTCACCATCGGCTACGGCATGACCGAGACGAGCCCGATCTCGTTCCAGTCCGCCATCGACGACGGGCTGGAGGAACGCGTCTCCACGGTTGGCCGCATCCATCCGCATGTGGAGGTGAAGATCGTCGACGAAACGGGTGCGACCGCCGACGTCGGCGTCGGCGGCGAGCTGTGCACCCGCGGCTATTCGGTCATGCGGGGCTACTGGAACGACGAGGAGCGCACCCGCGAGGCGATCGATGTCGGCGGCTGGATGCATACCGGCGACCTCGCCGAGATCGACGCGCGCGGCTATTGCAGCATCGTCGGCCGGGTCAAGGACATGGTCATCCGCGGCGGCGAGAACATCTATCCGCGCGAGATAGAGGAATTTCTCTACCGCCATCCCAAGATAGCCGAGGTGCAGGTCTTCGGCGTGCCCGACGAGAAATACGGCGAGGAGCTTGCCGCCTGGATCGTGCTGCAGCCGGGCGAGAGCGCCGGCGAGGACGAGATCCGCGACTACTGCAGGGGCGCGATCGCCCACTACAAGGTGCCCCGCTACATCCGCTTCAAGGATGCCCTGCCGATGACCGTCACCGGCAAGCCGCAGAAGTTCCTGATGCGCGAGGAGATGGCCGAGGAGCTGCAGCAGGCGGGCGGGGCCCGCTAGTGCCCCCCCCTCGGCGGCGACCCTGCCGCCGGCCGAGCGCCCTGACGACGCGAACGCCGATCCGGTGCCGCCCGGCGGGAGTTCACCGCTGGCGGGGACGGCAAACGGGCGCGCCACGAAGACACCATCATTGATGACGAACATCGATGGTGGGTATACTTGACCGAGCAAATAAAATTGGTTGCTTGAAGACTTTTCGTGAAGGAGGCCGTCATGTGCCTGGCCGTGCCCATGCGAGTGGTCGAGCGCGATGGCTTCACGGCACGGTGCGAGGCCAAGGGCATCGAGCGCGCGGTAAGCCTGTTCCTGCTTCAGCACGAGGACGTCGGCCCCGGCGACCATGTCATGGTCCATGTCGGCTACGCGATCCAGAAGATGACGGCGGCGGACGCGCAGAGCGCGTGGGCGCTCTTCGACGAGGTTCTCGCCGCGGAGGAAGAAGCGCGCGGCGGTGCATGAGCTAGCGATCTGCCGGAGCCTGTTGCGGGAAGTGCAGCGCGTGGCCGCGCGGAACGGCGCCCGCGAGGTCGTCGGGATCGGCGTCGTGGTCGGGCCGCTGTCCGGCATCGAGCCCGCGCTGCTGGAGCGCGCCTTCGCGCAGGCCCGGTGCGGCACCATCGCGGCGAACGCGACGCTCGAGATCGAGGAAGCGCCGCTGACGGTCTGGTGCGAAGGCTGCGGCGTCGAGTCGCAGGTGGCGATGAACGCGCTGCTGTGTGGCCGGTGCGGTACCTGGAAGGTTGATCTGAAGTCCGGAAACGAGCTGCTGTTGAAGCAGGTTGAATTGAGCCGCGACGAGACCGCCGGGGCGACCGGCTGACACCGGCGGCCCGCGCGGCGGCGAAGGGAGACGATCATGTGCGACCAGTGCGGATGCGCGACGACGCCCGACAGCGTTCATGTCCATGACCACGCCGGCGTCGTGGCGACCCGGTCCGTCGACCCCCAGTCCGTCGCGGTCCTGACGGGGCTGCTGCACGAGAACGACCACGCCGCCGCCCACAATCGCGAGCACCTGGGCCGCCACGGCATCCTCGCTGTCAACCTGATGTCGTCGCCGGGCTCGGGCAAGACCAGCCTGCTGGAGGCGACGATCGAGGCGCTCGGCGACCGGCACCGCATCGCCGTCATCGAAGGCGACCTCGAGACTGAGAACGACGCGCGCCGCATCCGCGACAAGGGCGTGCCGGCGGTGCAGATCACCACCGGCCAGACCTGCCACCTCGACGCCCATATGGTGCATGACGCGCTGCATGCGCTCGATCTCGGCGCGATCGACATCCTGTTTATCGAGAATGTCGGCAATCTGGTCTGTCCGGCGAGCTTCGATCTCGGCCAGCACGCCAACGTGACGCTCCTCGCGGTGACCGAGGGCGACGACAAGCCCGCCAAGTATCCGGTGATGTTCCGCGGCTCAGACCTCGTGCTGCTGACCAAGGCCGATCTCCTCGACGTGCTCGACGACTTCTCGCCGCAGAAGGCCGTCGGCCATGTCCGCGACCTGGCGAACCCCGCCGACGTGTTCACCGTCTCCGCGCGCCGGGCCGATACGCTGGCGCCGTGGTTCGCCTGGCTCGACGACAGGCGCGCCGCCTGCCGGGGCGGGATGGCGCCGCGGCCGCGGTCGCATCCCGTTCCCCCGCATTCGCATCCCCATCACGCGGGCGCCGCGGAATGATCGGCGCGCCGCAATCCGCAGTCGCCGCCAGGCGGTGGCTGGAGCGCATTCGCGCCCTGCCGCTGAACGGACGAGTCCGGGTGATGAACGTCTGCGGCGGCCACGAGCGTTCGATCTCCATGGCCGGCCTGCGCGGGGTATTGCCGCAGCAGATCGAGCTGATCCCGGGTCCGGGCTGTCCCGTCTGCGTCTGTCCCGAGGAGGACGTCTATGCCGCGATCCGGCTCGCCGCGCGCAAGGAGGTGATCCTGGTCGCCTTCGGCGACATGCTGCGGGTGCCGGCGAACCTGCCGAAGAACGAGCCGCGCTCGCTGGAACAGGCGCGCGCCGCCGGCGGCGACGTGCGCCCGATCGCCTCGCCGCAGGAAGCCGCCAGGATCGCCCGCGCCAATCCGGACAGGGACGTGGTGTTCTTCGCGGCCGGCTTCGAGACCACGACCGCGCCGGTGGCCGCCCTCGTCGCCGAGGGGCTTCCCGACAACCTGTCGATCCTGCTGTCGGGACGGCTGACCTGGCCGGCCGTCGCCATGCTGCTCGACAGCGAGGAGGCCGGTTTCGACGCGCTGATCGCGCCCGGGCACGTCTCCACGGTGATGGGCCCCGAGGAATGGCGCTTCGTGCCGGAAAGGCACGGCATTCCGTCCGCCGTCGCCGGGTTCGAGACCGACAGCCTGCTCGCCGCGCTTCATTCCGTCCTGTCCCAGCATCTCGAGGGGCGGGCCGTCCTGGACAACAGCTACGAGACCGTCGCCAGGCCCGGCGGCAACCCGACCGCGCGGCGCCTGATCGCGGAGACGCTGGACGTGGTCGACGCGACCTGGCGCGGCATCGGCGTGATCCCGAAGTCGGGCTTCGCGTTGAAGCCGCGCTTCGCCGCGTTCGACGCGGTGCGCCGCTTCGATCTCGATCTCGCCGAGGCCCGCAAGCGCGCCGGCGAAATGCCGCCGGGATGCGATTGCGCCCGCGTCGTCCTGGGCAGGATCTATCCCAACCAGTGCGTTTTGTTCGGCAAGGCCTGCACGCCGCGCACCCCGATCGGCCCCTGCATGGTGTCGGACGAGGGCGCCTGCCGCATCTGGTGGTCGTCGGGCATCCGCCACGCCAAGAGCCATGACCGCGCCGTTGCCGGATAGCGGCCGGGTCGCCGAACGGTCTGCCCGCCGCATCGTCATCGGCGGTCGGGTGCAGGGGGTCGGGTTCCGGCCGTTCGTCTACCGCACGGCGACGGCGCTCGGGCTGTCCGGCTGGGTCCGCAACGGCGCCGGCGGGGTTGTCATTCACGTCGAGGGGCCGGCGCGCGCGCTTGTCCGCTTCGAGGCCGCGCTGAACGAGGAGGCTCCGCCCTTCGCCGAACCGCGCCTCGAACGCGCCGAGGACACCGTCGCCGAGGGGGCGGATCGGTTCACGATCGTGGCCAGCGAAACAGGTGACGACGCCGACATCCACGTGCCGCCGGACATGTTCTGCTGCGAGGCGTGCCGCGCGGAGATGGCCGATCCGCGCGAGCGCCGCCATCGCTACCCCTTCACCAACTGCACCCAGTGCGGGCCGCGCTACACCATCATCGAGGCGCTGCCCTACGACCGGCCGAACACCGCGATGGCCGGTTTCGCGCTCTGTGCCGCGTGCCGGGGCGAATACGAGGATCCGCGCGACCGGCGCTTCCATGCCCAGCCGCTCGGCTGCCCGGATTGCGGGCCGCGCCTGACCTTCCGCAGCGACGCCGCCGCCGTCACCGGCGGCGAAGCGCTGGCCGCGGCGGTCGCGCATCTGCGCGGCGGCGGCATCGTGGCGACGAAGGGCATCGGTGGCTATCACCTGATGTGCGACGCCGCCAGCGACGCGGCCGTCAAAGCGTTGCGCGCGCGCAAGCGCCGCCCGCACAAGCCGCTGGCGGTCATGGTCCCGCATGTCGGGGCGGACGGGCTCGACGCGGCGCGGGCGCATGTCGCGCTGGACGATGCCGAAGCGCGCGCCTGCGCCGATCCGCGCCGCACGATCGTCCTCGCCCGCCGCAGGGCCGGGAGCGGTCTGAGCGCCGCGCTGGCGCCGGGCCTCGCCGAGCTGGGCGTCTTCCTTCCCTACAGCCCGCTGCACCACCTGCTGCTGTCGGATTTCGCCGCGCCGCTGGTCGCGACCTCGGGAAACGTCAGCGGCGAGCCGGTCCTCACCGACGATGCCGAGGCCGAGGCGCGGCTGGGTGGCGTGGCGACGGCGTTCCTGCACCACGACCGGCCGATCGTCCGGCCCGCCGACGATTCCGTCGTTCGCGTGATCGCCGGCAAGCCGCGTCCGGTCCGTCTCGGCCGCGGCCTGGCCCCACTGGAGATCGACCTGCCGCGTGCCTTCGCCGAGCCGACATTGGCCGTCGGCGGGCAGATGAAGGGCGCCGTCGCGCTCGGCTGGGGCCGCCGCGCCGTCGTGTCGCCGCATATCGGCGAACTGGACAGCCCGCGCAGCCGGCGCGTCTTCGAACAGGTCGTCGCCGACCTGCAGGCGCTCTACCGGGTCGAGGCCCGGCGCGTCGTCTGCGACGCCCATCCCGGCTACGCCTCCACGCGCTGGGCGCGCGACAGCGGTTTGCCGCTGATGCAGGTGCAGCACCATGCCGCCCATGCCTCGGCGCTCGCCGGGGAGGCGGCGCGGATCGATCGCTGGCTGGTGTTCGCCTGGGACGGCATCGGCCTTGGCACCGACGGCAGGGATCGGGACGAGCTTTGGGGCGGCGAGGCGTTGCTCGGAGCCCCCGGCTGCTGGCGTCGCGTCGCCAGCATGCGGCCGTTTCGGCTCACCGGCGGCGACCGGGCCGGGCGCGAGCCCTGGCGTTCGGCCGCCGCCGTGATGTGGGAGGCGGGCCATGCCTTCGCGCCGGCCGCCGACGGTGCCGGCCTCGCCGCCCAGGCCTGGCGCAAGGGCGTAGGAACCGCGCGGACCTCCTCCGTGGGCCGCCTGTTCGATGCCGCCGCCGCGCTGATCCTCGGCGTCGACGTCGTCACGTTCGAGGGGCAGGGGCCGATGCTGCTGGAAAGCGCGGCCGATGCGACCGGTGAGGCGGTGCCGCTGCCGCTCGCCCGCGATCCGGACGGGCTGTGGCGCAGCGACTGGGCGCCGCTGCTGCCGGTGATCGCCGATGCGACCCTGCCCGCCGGCGCCCGCGCCGCACTGTTTCACGAGAGCATGGCGCGTACGCTCGTCGATCAGGCGACGGCGCTGGCGCGGACCGAGGAGGTTCGCGCGGTCGGGCTGACGGGCGGCGTCTTCCAGAACCGGCGGCTGGCCGAGCGCGTCTGCGCGCTGCTCGCGGCGGCGGGGATTACCGCCTATCTTCCGGAGGCGCTGCCGGCCAACGACGGCGGGCTGGCGTTCGGACAACTCGTCGAAGCGCTGTATCGTGGCGCCCGCGGCGACGATGGCCGCGGCGACGATACCCGAGGCAGCGGACAGGCATGACAGACGCCCGGCACGTGGAGCTCGCGCACGGCAACGGGGGCCGTTTCATGCGGGAGCTGATCGAGGCGGTTTTCGCCAGGCATCTCGCCGATCCCGGCCTCGATACGGGGCTCGACACGGGTCTCGACATCGGGCTCGATGCCGCCCCGATCGGCCTGGAGGCCGGTTTCGTACCGTACATCACCACCGACGCGTTCACGGTGCAGCCGCTCGAATTCCCCGGCGGCGACATCGGCTCGCTCGCCGTCAACGGGACCGTCAACGATCTAGCCGTCGCCGGCGCGACGCCGAAATACCTCACCCTCAACGCGATCATCGAGGAGGGGCTCGAAGTCGCCTGCCTTGACCGCATCGTCAGGAGCCTCGCCGCCGCCGCCCGCGACGCTGATGTGCACGTGGTCGCCGGCGACACCAAGGTCGTCCCGCGCGGGCAGGGCGGCGGCCTCTATCTCGCCACCACCGGGGTGGGCCTGCGCGCCGACGGGTGCCGGCTCGGCATGGCGCAGGTGCGCGCCGGCGATGCGCTGCTGGTCAGCGGCCCCGTCGGCGATCATGGCATCGCGGTGATGCTGGCGCGCGAGGATTTCGATCTGAAGGGCAGCGTCGCCTCGGACTGCGCCTCCGTCGCTCCGTTCACGGCGCCGCTCGCGACGATGCCGGGCGTTCGCTTCATGCGCGATCCGACCCGCGGCGGCCTTGCCACCGTCGCGCACGAGATCGCCGCGGCGACAGCGCTGACGGTCCGGCTCGCCGAGCCGTCCGTGCCGGTACGCGACGCGGTGCGCTCGGTGTGCGAGATGCTGGGCTACGATCCCTATTATCTGGCCTGCGAGGGCCGCGTCGTGGCGGTCGTGTCGCCGCAGGTCGCCGACGATGTCCTCGCGCTGTGGCGCGCCCTGCCGGGCGGCGCGGACGCCGCGATGATCGGCCGCATGATCGAGGGGCCGGCGCAGGTGATCCTGGAAACGGAGATCGGCGGGGAGCGCGTGCTGGAGGAACTGGAGGACGATCCGCTGCCGCGGATCTGCTGACGCCGTTCCTAGGCGGCCGGCTCCGGATGTGCGGCGAGTTCCGCACAAATCTCCTCGGCGACGCGGCGCGCGGCCTCCGCCACCGCCGGCGTGAGCCGTCCGCCGGGCGCGAAGGCCGCCGCCTCGATCGCGTACACGGTCAGGCGGGGCGGCAGCGCGCCGAGCGCGCGGGCAAGCTCGATGGTCGTGGCCAGGCCGATGCCGTGGGACGACAGGGCGCCGAGGCGTTCCGGCAGCGGCGCCGCATGGGCCTCGAAGCGGTGAACGGCCCCGGCGCGCGTCATCGGCGCGCAGGCGTCGACGAGCCAGACCGCCGGTACGCCGCGCCACGCCTGTATCAGGCTCTGCGGCTCGGCCGCCGATCGGATCACCCGCACGCCATCGAGGCCGGCATCCGCGATAAATCCCGCAGCGATCAGTCCGGCCGCGTCGTCGCCGCGATCGGCGTTGCCCACTCCGATGACGAGGCGGTCCGTCATGCCCTGTCCTCGCCGCGGTCGATATCGAGCGTCAGGAAATGGGTCGCGCAGGAGATGCAGGGATCGTAGTTGCGGATCGTCTGCTCGCAGCGCAGCTTCAGCGCCTCGTCCGCCATCGACAGGTTGGCGGCGAGCACGCCGCGCAGGTCGTCCTCTATGGTCGGCTGGTTCTGGGCCGTCGGCGGCACGATCCGGGCGCTTTGAATGGACCCGTCGGCGGTAATGTCGTAGCGGTGGAAGAGCAGGCCGCGCGGCGCTTCCGTTGCCCAGGCGCCGCGACCATCGCGCGGCGTCACGGGCACGGCGGGTTCGGCTGGTGGCGCGTAGGCATCGATCAGGCGCAAGGCCTCCTCGAAGGCGAACAGCACCTCGACCGCGCGCACGACGATGCTGCGGAACGGATTGCGGCAGACCGGCCCGAGACCCGCCTCCCGCGCCACCGAGCGCACTGGCTCGGGCAGTCGCTCGAAGTTCAGCGCGTAGCGCGCCAGCGGACCGGTGAGATAGGGCCCGCCGCCCCTGATTTGCGCGTGCAGCGCGGTGGAATGGGCGACGTGTACTTCCTCGAAGGTGTCCTCGTAGTCGTCCGGCGCGATGTTGATGCCGCCGCTGGAGGCGATGCGGCCCTCCGACATGGGGTATTCGTCCTCGGGCCGCAGCGCGACGAACGTGTAGTCGCGCTCGAAGTCGGGACAGTCGAGCGCGGCCGTCCACAGCACGGTCTCGCGGGCGGCGTCGCGCGCCCACAGAAGCTCGTCGCGCAGCACCGCGAGCTCACTTTTGCGCGGGGCGCGATAGAACCCGCCGACGCGCACGTTGATCGGATGCACCTCGCGCCCGCCGAGCGTGGCGACGATATCGTTGCCGGCCTTCTTCATGCGCAGGGCCCGCTGCACCGCCGCCCGGTGGTCGCGGGCCATGTCGACCACGCTGTCGAAGCCGAGGAAATCGGGCGCGTGCAGCATGTGGATGTGCAGCACGTGGCTTTCGATCCACTCGCCGCAATACAGCAGCCGGCGCAGGTCGCGCAGCGCCCCGCCGACTTGGACGCCGCAGGCCGCCTCCATCGCGTGGACGGCGCTCATCTGGTAGGCGACCGGGCAGATGCCGCAGATCCGCGCGGTGATGTCGGCGGCCTCGCGGAAGTCGCGTCCGCGCAGCAGCGCCTCGAAGAAGCGCGGCGGTTCGTAGATGTTCAGCTCGACATGCTCGATCGCCCCGTCGCGCAGGCGCACGTGCAGCGCGCCTTCGCCCTCGACGCGGGCGAGCTGCTCAACCTTGATCGTGCGCTGCGTCATGGCGCTCGCTCTCCTCCCGGAACGGCGGGGCGGCCGCGTTGAAGGTGCTCAGGATCCGCTGGATGTCGCGCGGGGTCATGCCGTGGCGGGCCAGCACGGTGCTGATCGCCGGCATCTCGGGCGTGTCCTGCGGCCCGTAGCAGCCGTAGCAGCCGCGGTCGTAGGCCGGGCAGATGGCGCCGCAGCCGGCCTGCGTCACCGGTCCCAGGCATGGGGTGCCGTGCGCGACCGTCACGCAGACGGTGCCGCGCATCTTGCATTCGAGGCAGACGCTGTGGCCAGAGACCGCCGGCCGGCGGCCGAAGGCGAAGGCGCTGACCACCTCGAGAAGCTGGTACTTGTTGACCGGGCAGCCGCGCAGCTCGAAATCGACCGGCACGTGATCGGCGATCGCGGTGGAGGTCGCCAGCGTGTCGATGTAGTCGGGTCTGGCGTAGACGGCGGCGATGAAGTCGTCGATATCGTGGAAGTTGCGCAGCGCCTGGATGCCGCCGGCGGTCGCGCAGGCGCCGATGGTGACGAGCGCCTTCGACTGGGCGCGCACCTGCCGGATCCGCTCGGCATCGTGCGCCGTGGTGATGGACCCCTCGACCAGCGACAGGTCGTAGGGCCCCGCGACGACGGCGCTGGAGGCTTCGAGGAACTGGGCGATCTCGACGGCGCCGGCAAGCGCCAGCAGCTCGTCCTCCAGGTCGAGCAGCGACAGCTGGCAACCGTCGCAGGAGGCGAATTTCCAGACCGCCAGCTTGGGCTTGCGCGCCGCCATCGTCACAGCCCCTGCACGGCGAGCAGGCCGGCGACGCGGTCGTGCGGGAACACCGGCCCGTCGCGGCAGATGAAGGCGGGGCCGAGCTGGCAGTGGCCGCAATGGCCGATCGCGCATTTCATGTTCCGCTCCAGCGACACGTGGATGTCGGCGCCGCGCATGCCGCGCGCCTTCAGCGCTTCTGCCGAGAAGTGCATCATGATCTCGGGGCCGCACAGGAAGGCCGTCGACCGGTCCGGATCGAAGTCGGCGGCGGCGATCAACTTGGTGATGACGCCGACGCGCCCGTGCCAGGTGGTGTCGGCGTGGTCCACCGTGATCTCGAACGCCAGATCGGGTGTGTTGCGCCAGCGTTCCAGGTCGTCCCTGAACAGGAGCATCTGCGGGTTTCGGGTGCCGTAGAAAAGATAGACCCGGCGGTAGCGCCGCCGCTCGGCCAGGATCCGCAGGATGGCCGGCCGCAACGGCGCCAGCCCGAGGCCGCCGGCGAGGATCAGGACGTCGCGTCCCTCCGCCTCCCGCGTCGGCCAGGCGGTGCCGAACGGCCCGCGCACGCCGACGGTCTGGCCCGGCTGTAGCCGCGAAAACCCGCGCGTGACGCTGCCAACGGACCGCACCGTGTGGACCAGCCGGCCGGCATCGGCCGGATCGCCGCTGATGCTGATCGCCACCTCGCCCAGGCCGAACAGGTAGAGCATGTTGAACTGGCCCGGCGCGAACGCCAAGGGCAGGGCGCCGCCGAGCAGTTCGAGATCGCGCGGTTCGAGATCGAAGGTGCAGGTGTCCTCGGTCTCGTCGCGCCGCGCGCGCACCGCGAACAGGCGCGGGATCATCGGGTCGGACAGGGGCGCCGCGCGTGCGTGCATCAGGCCATGCCCGCGCCGTAGACGTCGAGGGTCTGGAACCGCGCGTGCGTCAGTCTGTCGACCAGGACCGGGACGAAGCGTTTCATCAGCTCGTAGCCCAGGTGGTGATCGGCCTCGCACTTGTCGCGCAGGCACTTGCCGTTGAGCGCCACGGCGACCGTCGTTTCCAGGGCGCGCGCGTCCGTGCTGCAGCGATAGGGCGGCACGATCCAGGCGGCGTTCAGCACGCCGCCGGGGTGCTCGGTATCGAACATCATGTTGCCCTGCGGCCCGCGCATTTCCAGTCCGACGCTGCCGCGCCGGATGATGTAGAAGGTGTCGGCCGGGTCGCCCTGGCGATAGAGATACTGGCCGGTCTCGAAACGCACCTGTTTGCCGCAGCCGGCGATCGCGCGCGACAGCTCGTCCTCCAGCCCGTGGAAGAACGGATGCTCGATCATGACGGATTCGAGAGTGCGCATGCTCAGGACTCCTCCGCGGACGCGCGTATCGCCGCCACCTCCGCCGTGATGTCGATGCCCGCGGGGCACCAGGTGATGCAGCGCCCGCAGCCGACGCAGCCGCTTTCCCCGAACTGGTCGATCCAGTTGGCGAGCTTGTGCGTCATCCACTGACGATAGCGCGAACGCACGTCGGGGCGCACCGGTCCGCCGGGCAGATGGGAGAAATCCATGGTGAAGCAGGAATCCCAGCGCTGGCGCCGCTCGGCCCTGAGCCCGTCGAGATCGGTGACGTCCTCCTCGGTGTGGCAGAAGCAGGTCGGGCAGACGAAGGTGCAGTTGGCGCAGGAGAGGCACCGCGCGGCCACGTCGTCCCATCGCGGATGCTCGGGATTGTCCTGCAGCAGCGACTTGATGCCGCCGGTATCCATGGTCCGCCCCATCGTGGCGGCGGTGCGCGCGAGAAGCGCGTCGGCGGCGGCGGTGTCCTCATCTGTCGCTGGCACGAGCGGCAGCCGCGCCGCCAGCGCCGCGCCGCGGTCGCTGCCCGTCTCCACGAGAAAGTCGTGCCGGTCGCCGTCGACGAGTTCCGTCAGCGCCAGGTCGAAGCCTTCCCGCGCCCGGGGGCCGGTCTCCATCGAAACGCAGAAACACGTGCCGCCGGCGGTGGCGCAGTTGACGGCGACGAACAGCGCGTCCTTGCGCCGGGCCGCGTAGTCGGTCTCGGTCGCGCCTTCGCGCAGGAAGACGTTGTCCTGGACCGCGACCGCGTGAAGCTCGCAGGCGCGCATGCCGACGAAGGCATAGCGAGGTGTTTCGTCCCGGTGCGCCCGGATGGCAAATCCGTCGCCCTCGCGCTCGGCCTGCCAGAGCGTGCGTTGGGGCCTGAACAGGAACCGCTTCCACGACTGCACCCCGGCGGTATAGCCGAACAGCGAGGGATCATCGCCGCGCGTCAGCCGGTAATGTCCCGCCTCCTGCGCGTCGGTCCAGCCGGCGGGCAGGTCGTCGACGCCGGATATCTCGTCATAGATGACCGCGCCCGCGTCGAGCCGGGGGCCGATGACGGTATAGCCGTCGGCCTGCAATAGCTGCAGAAGCAGCGGGAAGTCGTCGCGCGATAGTTTCACCGGTCCGGGGCCCCAATCGACGTCGGTCCCATTCAAAACCGGAACTGCGGCAATTCAAAGTACGACGTCGATCGTCTCGACGCGGGATCGGGAAACGCGGGGATCAGTCCCCGGCGAGGTCGTCGCCCAGTCTCGCGTAGCTCTTGGCGAAGTAGACCAGCGGATCGCCGGGCGTGTGCGCGGCGTGCGTAACCGTCCCGATCACGATGTCGTGGTCGCCCGAAGGCACGATCTCGGCCACGTCGCACAGGATGTTCGCCACCGCGCCGGCGATCACCGGCACGCCGCCCTTCGTCACGAAGTGCTCGACCGTTTCGAACTTGCCCTGGCCCTTGCCGGCGAACCGGTTCGAGATTTCCGCCTGCGATGCGGACAGGACGTTGATGCAGAAAACCCGATGCTTGCGGATCGCGGCGAGCGTCGCGGACTTGTGACCGAGGCACGCGAGATATTGCATCGGCGAGATCGAGACCGGAACGACCGCGGTCATCGTCAGCCCGCAGCCGTCCCCGTCCGTGCCCGCCGTCGTCACGACCGCGACGCTGGAGGCGAACCGGCTGGAGGCTTCACGAAACAGATCGGGATCGGCCGGGAGCAAATCCCCTGTCGACGGCTCCGGCTCTCGCTCGATTTGGATTGCGCGCATTACGCCTCCCGCTTGGTATCTACACTGGCAACCATTGCCGCAGCAGACACCAACGCGGGCGATCGAGGCACCTATCGAAAGATAGCTTTCGCGACCGCCGCGCCGTCTTCAGGAGTGGTTTACGGGATAAGGCCCAGCTCGCGGATGCGCCGGATCGCCCCGGCCCGGCGCCGGATGCCGATCTTGTCGTACACCTGCTGCAGGTGCCATTTCACCGACCCCTCGGTCATGCCGAGCCGCTGGCCGATTTCGCGGTTACTCAGTCCCGCGGCGACGAGCGCCGCGATCTCGGTCTCCCGGCTCGTGAGCGGCGATACCATGACGGCGGCGCGGTCCTCGGCGGAAAGCGGGTGAAGGCGCTGATTGGTATCGGACGCGCGCAGGATCTCCTCGACGAACGCGTCGGTCGCCGTCGCCGTCCGGTGGCTGCCGTCGTCCGACTCCGCCAGCAGGTGGATCGTCGTTTCGCCTTCGTCGAGGAACGCCCGCACGAACCGGCCGGGCGCGCCGGTCGATGCCGCTTTCCTGACCTGCCGCCGCGCCGCCAGGTCGTCTCCTTCGAGCAGCTTCAGATGGCCGATGAGGATGTCCCAGCGCACGGCTGAGCGGATCGCGCCGCTCTCCAGCGTGAACGCGGCCCAGCGCCTGGCCAGCCGCAGCGCGTCCGCGATCCGGCCTTCGGCCCTGGCGAGGCGCGTCCAGGCGAAGGCGCGCGCCTCCGTGGCGGTGGTCGCGCCGGCGACCGGCAGCAGCAGTTGCGCATCGACCGCCAGCCCCTCGCTTCGGGCGAGCTGCAACGCCTCGTTGGCGCGGCCCGACAGCAGCAGCAGCCTGATCCGTTCCGCGGCGACGATGTCGTGCAGCCGGGCGATCCCCCGGGTCTTGGCGAACACCGAGTACTCCGCCAGCATGGCGAGCGCGTCGTCCACGTTGCCCTCGGCGGCGAGAAGTCGGGCCCAGGTCACGTGGCCGGCGATCATCTGGTCGACGAAGCCGTGCTTGATGTGCCCGCGATAGGCCTCCAGCAGAGACCGGGCCTCTTTGAGCTCGTTGCGTTCGTAGTGCACTTCGGCGAGCAGACACGCCGGTCCGGCGAGAAACCATTCCTGGCCCTTCGCGTAGGCGCGGGCCGCCTCCACGCCCTCGCCGAGCGCGCGGATCGCCCCGTCCGTGTCGCCGGCCATGCATCGCGACGGGCCGACGATCGACTGGTTCCAGACGAAGCCGTAGGTACTGTCGGCGCGCCGGAACCGCGCCAGAGCCGAGGCGTCCAGTTTCGCCAGGTTCTTGAGGTTGAACTGCTCGCGCTGGGCGTACAGAAGGGAGCTCTCGACGCTGCCGACCACGTAGGGGTCGATCTCGACCGTCCGGGACAGCAGCTCCAGGCATCGGCGCTCGGCTTCGGGCTGGTTGTCGGTGAACTGCGCGATCATCATCTCGCCGTGGTCGAGCAGGTATTTCAGCCTGTCCCGGTCGGCGTTCTCCCGGTCCGATGCCGTCTCCTTGAGATATTCCGTGGCCAGATCGAGGAGCTCGTGCGCCGCGACGAAGTTGCGCTGGGTCGACATCGCCCAGGCCATGGTGAGCAGCACCCTGGGAAACTGCTTCAGAATGTCCTTCGGCAGCTCGTGCACGAACTGGGCGAAATGGTGGACCCTGCCCTTGTAGGTCGCGTCGGGACAGCAGGCGTTGAGGACGTCCACGGTGCGCGCCCAGTCCTGAACGCCGATCGCGACGTTCAGCGCTTCGGCGACCTGCCCCGACGCCTCGAGGAAGGCGCTGCCCCGCCCGGCGATAGCGATCATCTCCCCGCTGTCGTCCTTCGCCAGCTCGCCCCGCAGGAATTCGCGGAAGAGGGGATGGAGCGCATAGTGTTCGCGATTGACGTCGGTGCGCTGCAGGAAGCCGCCCAGGCGCTCGACCTCGCGGAGCCGGTCGGCGGAATCGGTACGACCGGTCGCCCGGTCGCAGAGCTCGGCGGACAGGACGTTGAAGACGGATATGCCGCGAAGGAACGACCGGGTGCCGTCGGTGAATTCGTGCATCACCTCTTCGGCGAAGAAGTCGGCGATGTATCCGTTCGCGCCGCTGATCGACAGTTCGTCGAGCGTTGTCGGCGCTTCGGACGCCCCGAGCGTCGCCAGCCGGACGCCGGCCGGCCATCCGCCGATCCTGGCGTTGAACCGTGCCACCGCGTCCGCGCCGAAGTCCGCGTGCAGCTGCAGCCGGAGCAGCCGGGTCATTTCCTCGGCGTCGAAGGCCAGCTCGGCGGCGCCCAGCTCGCAATAGCGACCGGACGCGCGCAGCCGCGCCAGCGGCATGTCGGGTCGGCGACGGGACGCCGCTATCAGGCGGCAGTGATCCGGGAGATCGCGGACGAACCCCGACAGGATCCGCGCCGAGGCGGCATCATCGATCTCCAGGTCGTCGACGAATACGGTGACCGGCTCTCGCTTGCGGGACAGCGCGTCGATGGCGGCGGCGGCAACGGCCGCATCGGCGGTGGTTGGTTTCGCAGCGGCACCGTCCGGCCGCAGTACCGCCGCGAGGTCGCGAAACAAAGCCGCCGGGCGGTGACGCCCGTGGCCGGCGAGCCATATGGTCTCCTCGCCGGCGCTCTCTATGGTTCGGTGCCATTCGGCCAGAAGCGTGGACTTCCCGTAGCCGGCAGGCGCGTGCACCAGCGTGAGCCGTGTGCGCCGAGCCGCGTCGAAGGCTCCGCCGAGCCGGGGCCTCTCCACGGTCCCGGCCGGTAGCCGGGTCGACGAAAACCGGGCCTGGCTCAAGGGAGCCGGGACGGACGGTCGATCCATTTGGCTACGACTGGTCCCATGTTGCCGATCGCTGTTTATAGCCGCCGCGCGTGGTCCCCTTCAACTCGAACCGGCGGTCAGGATGCAAGCGCGGCTGAACGGTCCGCCACCGATACCTGGGCGCGCGACCGCAGGTACGGGATCACCTGTTCGCCGAGATAGGTGAGCGTGCGGACGACCTTCCAGTGCGGCATGTCGCCGAGATGGACCTGGAAGATGACGCGCGTGGTCTGGGCGTCCTCGGCCCATTTCTCGACCGCATGGGCGACGGTCATCGGCGAGCCGGCGATGATGCGGTGGGTCTTGCGCACCCCCTCCCAGTCGAATTTGCCGTGGCTGGCCGGCAGCACCTGGCCGTTGCGCTTGCGGAACTGCTCGAGCGTCAGATAGCCGGGAACGTCGGTGAAGCGGCCGGCGCGCAGCAGCACGTCGAAGAAGAGGCGGGCGTGCGGCTCCATCTCCGCGACCGCCTGCTCGTCGGTTTCGGCGATGTGCACCTGCACCGTCATCGGCGTCTGGTCCGGCCGGATCTCGTGACCGTATTCGGCGGCGAGCTCGCGCAGCCGCTGCTGGGCGGCCAGCTGGGTCGCGATCGGGCTGAAGGTCGACGAATAGCCGAAGCCGTACTTGGCCGCGAGCTCGATGGTTTCCGGGCTACCGGAGCCGACGAAGTAGATCTTCGGATGTGGCTTCTGGAACGGGCGCGGCCAGACGTTCAGGTAGCGGTAGTTGTAGAAGCGCCCGGTGTGGCGATGCGGCGACCCCGGCGACCACGCCTTGAGCATGACCTCGACCGCCTCGGCCTGGCGCTCGCGCGCCGTCACCGGATTGATCGGGTTCAGCCAGTACTCCATCGGCGTTCCGAGCGGCACGGCGATCTCGAGCCGGCCGCCGGACATCACGTCCAGCATCGCGTAGGTCTCGGCCAGCCGGTGCGGATACTCGATCGCCGGCGGCGTACCCATCACGCAGATCTTCGCGCGCGAGGTCTGCGGGATCAGCGCCGCCGCGATGATCGAGGGAACCGGCATCATGCTGTAGGCGGTGCCGTGATGCTCGTTCACGCACAGTCCGTCGAATCCGAGTTTCTCCGCGAGCACGAGCTCGGAGATGTAGCGGGTGTACAGCTTGTGGCCGACCTCGGGATCGAACAGATCGTTCGGCAGGTCGACCCACAGCGAATCCCGGTCTTTCACGTCCTCGGGAAGGTTCGAGAATGGCATGAAGTGCCATGCGTAGAATTCGGTGCCCGACAGGATGCCCAATGCTTGATCTCCATGTAAGTGTCGGCCGGTGGTCGACAGCGCCTGCGCCGCAGCGCCCGCGCCGCCGCGCTCGACGGTGCTCGCGATTTTTCCGCAGTTGCCGACGCTATGGTCCTCGCCCCGGGCCGGTCACCTATCGAAAGATAGTGTCGCGTATGCCTCCACGCGCCCGACCTATCTTTCGATAGGTGACGGAGACGTGACCACGCCCAACGATCACGCCCTTCCCGATGTCGGGCCTCCGGCGAGACCGCGGGGGCGGCGGACTTTGGATCGGCGGACTTTGGATCGGCGGACTTCGGATCACGGAGGGGCGGGACTTGATCGACAGACTGCAAAAGGGCCTGCTCTCCTTCGCCGGCGTCGTCGTTCTCGCCATTATGGGCGTGACCGTCGTCGACGTGTTCGGCCGCTATGTCCTGAACCGGCCGTTGGCGGGGTCCTTCGAGATCACCCAGCTGCTGCTCGTCCTCGTGATATTCGCCGGATTGCCTGCCGTCTGCGCGGCCGGCTCGCACGTTCGCGTCGACGTGCTGCTCTATCTGATGAGCGAGAGGACGCGGCGTTTCATCGAACGGGCGATCGCCGTCGTCATTTCGGCGACCCTCGTGTATCTCGCCATCCTGATTTGGGGAAAGGCCGGGGAGGTGGTCGCGATCGGCGACGTGACGCCCTACCTGCATGTCCCGATCGGGCCGTTCGCGTATTTCATCTCGGTGTCCTGCGGTTTCGCGGCGATCGCGTTCACGGTGAAGACGCTGCGCGGGCAGCGGCGCGACGCCAATGCCGCCGGCCGGTCGTCGTCGTGACATCGGCACTGGTATCCATCGCCGCGCTGCTCGCCCTCATGGCCGTCGGCCTGCCGATAGCCTTTGCCATGCTGATCGTCGGCTTCGTGGGCCTGATCTACGTTCTCGGCTTGGCGCCGGCGGCCGCGTTGGTCGCGCAGACCACCCTCGACGCCGGCCAGGCCTACGAGCTGTCGGTCGTGCCGCTGTTCATTCTGATGGGTAGCCTCGTGGCGAGAGCCGGCATCGCCGACGACCTGTATGTCGCCGCGAATGTCTGGCTCGGCCGGTTCCGGGGCGGCCTGGCGATGGCGACCATCGTCGCCTGCGGCTTGTTCAGCGCGATGTCGGGAAGCTCGCTCGCGACGGCCGCGACCATGGCCAAGGTCGCCATGCCGCCGATGAAGCGGCACGGCTACCAGGACAGCATCGCGGCGGGCTCGATCGCCGCCGGCGGCACCATCGGCATCCTGATCCCGCCGAGCGTGGTCATGATCGTCTACGGCCTGCTGACGGAGACGGACATCGGCAAGTTGTTCGTGGCCGGTATCGTTCCCGGCCTCATCACGATCGCCGGATACATGGCGGCGATCTGGGTGACCGCCGTGCTCAAGCCCGGCGTCGCGCCGCGCGGAGAGGCGACGTCCTTCGTCGAGAAGGTGGCCGTGCTGCGGCGCGTGTGGATGTTCACGCTGCTCCTGACGGTCGTCATCGGCGGCATCTATCTCGGCGTCTTCACGCCGACGGAATCCGCCGGCATCGGCGCGTTCGGCGCGTTTCTTCTCGCCATGGCGCGCGCGCGGCTGCGCCCGGCCATGGTGCTGGAGATCCTCAGAGACGCCGCCGGCATCACGACGATGCTGTTTTTCGTCCTGATCGGCGCGCTGATCTATACCGCGTTCCTCAACATCGCGGGATTCTCCTACTGGCTCAGCGAGGCGATCACCGGCCTCGGGCTGACCCAGCTGGAGCTGATCTTCATCCTGATGGCGGGCTACGTCGTGCTCGGCATGTTCCTGGAGAGCATGTCGCTCATCATCCTGACGATCCCGATCGTCTTCCCGATCGTCCAGGCCGCGGGGATCGATCCCATCTGGTTCGGCGTCTTCGTCGTGGTCCTGACCGAGGTGAGCCTGATCACGCCACCCGTGGGAATGAACATTTTCGTTCTGCGCAGCGTGCTCCCCGAGGTCGGCTTCCGCACGATCTGCGCCGGCCTCATACCGTTCTACGTCGCCGACATCATCCGGATCCTGATCTTCCTGTTCGTCCCGATGACCGTGATGTTCCTGCCGACATCGATGCACTAGGGCGCAAGCAACGACAACAAGCACGACACAACAAACATAGCGAAAGCAGAGGAGACATAGCGTGAGCACACTGACGAGACTTCTGTCCGCCGCGGTCGCGGCGATCGGCCTGGCCGCTTCGATCCAATCCGCCGCCGCGCAGACGACGCTGCGCGTCTCGAGCTGGGCGCCGCCGACCCATCCGGTCACGACCGAGATCTTCGGCAAATGGGCTGCGGACGTCGAGCGCGTCACGGAAGGCCGGGTGAAGACCGAGATGCTCGGCGCTCCCCTCGGCGCGCCGCCGGCCTATTTCGATCTGGTGAGCAAGGGGATCGTCGACGTCAGCTTCGTCACCCACGACTTTCTGCCGAACCGTTTCGTTCTGAGCGGGCTGTCGCAGCTTCCCTTCTCGACCTACAGCGCCGAAATCTCTTCGGTCGCCCTGTGGCGGACGCACGAGGCCATGCTGGCCGAGCTCGACGAGCACAAGGGCGTGAAGGTGCTCGCCTTGATGGTGCACGGCCCCGGACAGCTCTACACGATCAGCAAGCCGGTCACCGCCATCGCCGACTTCGCCGGCCTGAAGGTCCGCGCGTCCGCCGCGATCCAGACCGAGATTCTCGAACAGGTCGGCGGCTCGCCGGTCTCGGCCCCGCCGACCAAGTCCTATGAAGTGATGGCCAACGGGGTCGTCGACGGCACGCTGTTCCCGCCGGAATCGATGAAGGGCTTCAACCTGATCCCGCTGGTCAAGCACGAGCTGGCCGTACCGGGCGGATTCTACACCACCAGCTTCGTGATCATGATGAACGAGGCGAAGTGGGACGGCCTGTCGGACGCCGACAAGGAGGCGATCATGTCGGTCTCCGGCGAATACCTGTCGCGCCGCGCCGGTGCCGTCTGGGACGCCTCGGACGAGGTTGCCAACGCGGAGATCGACGCGGCCGGCGTCGAGCGGGTCGTCGCCGAAGGCGCCTTCCTGGAGGAACTGAAGCGGACGTTCGTCCCGTTGGAGGCGAGCTGGATCGAGCGGGCGAGTGCCAAGGGCCTCGATGCGAAAGCCGCGCTCGAATTCTATCGCGCGGAGGTCGCCAGGGAGATGGCCGCGCGGAACAAGGCCAACTGAGCGCGCCCGCCGCCCGGTCGCCTATCTTTGGATAGGTGACCGGCCCGCGCGCTTTCTCGAATGTCGTCCGACAACGGAGTGAGACAGGAATGACGATGTTGAACAAGCCATACGTGGCGGCACCCGACGGCTTCCGCCGAAGCGAGTACGAAATCAGCGGCGTCCGGACCGTCGTCTATGAGAGCGGCGGATCCGCGGTGCGAGAGGGGGGGCAAGAGGGCGCGCAAGGCGGGCGGCCGCTGGTCTTCCTGCACGGCGCCGGCACGTTCACCGGGTTCGATTTCCTCGCCGGCCTCGCCGCCGAACGTCGCGTCATCGTTCCCTATCACCCTGGCTTCGGCGAATCCGGCGACGATCCGGACATCGACGACATCAACGACTACGTGCTCCACTACCTCGAGCTATTCGACACGATGGGGCTTGCCGACATCGATCTGGTCGGCTTCTCGTTCGGCGGCTGGATCGCCGCGGAGCTCGGCGTGTCGCGACCGTCGCTGTTTTCCCGCGTCGTGCTGGTCGCACCGTCCGGCCTGCCGGTCGACGAACCGCCCGCAGCCGACGTGATGACGATCCCCGCGACCGACCTGCCCGGCTATCTCGCGCACGATACCTCCATCTTCGAGAACAAGCTGCCGAAGGCGCATGACGTCGATTTCCTGACGCTGGGCTACCGCGAGCGCGTCGCGGCGGCGCGGGTCGTCTGGGACCGGCCGATGGGGAACCGCAAGCTGGGCCGGCGCCTCGGTCGGCTGTCGCAGCCGGTGCTGCTCGTCTGGGGCAAGGAAGACCGCATCCGTCCGGTCGAGCATGGCGACGCCTGGCTCGACCGCCTGTCCGACGCCCGGCTGGAGGTGGTGCCGAACGCGGGCCATCTCGTGCTCGACGAGGCACCCGGCGCGATCCGGTCGATCGCCGCGTTCCTTCGCTGACGACCCGCTCTCATTTCAGCCGCCAACAGGAGCCAAGCAAATGATCGTCATGCCTGCCGGCATAACGCCCTCGCAGGAGGGTTTCGACGGGGTCGTCTGGTCGATCCTCGGCCAGACCTACACCCTGAAACAGCATTCGGATCACTCGATGGCGTGGCACGCCCTCTTCCCGTCGGGAACCTTCGTGCCGCCGCACGTACATCCCACCCAGGACGAGTTCGTCTACGTGCTCTCGGGGCGCTACGACCTCTGGCTCGACGGCAAGGAGTTCACGGCCACGGCCGGCGATCTGGTACGCATGCCGATGGGCATTCCCCACGGGATCTTCAACAAGTCCGACGCGGACGCGACCAGCCTGTTCTGGGTCGCCCCGACCCGCTCGCTGAAGGGCTTGTTCGAGCGCATCCACAACGTGCCGGACCCCGCCGAGGTGGTCCGGATCGCCGCCGAGCACGAGGTCGACTTCCTGCCGCCGCCCGGCTGAAGCCGGATCGAAACCGGGCCGACGCGCCGGATCGAAGAGTCGGCCCCGTGCGCCGGAACACGACACACGCGGCGCCCCACGGCCGCGTGTTCCTTCAGGCGCCTGTCACGTGCCGGCCCGCCAGTAGTCGTTGGCCGCCGCGATCGTGGCGAAGTTGGTGGCGACGACCTGCGAGACCGCGATGAGGGAGTCGGCGTCGCCGGCATAGTCGGGGCGCATCCGCTCGCGCTCGGCGGCGTCCGGCTGGGTCTTCTTGACGGCGATGCGCGCCAGTTTCACGGCCAGGTCGTAGCCCTCGCTCGGTGTCGCGGTGACGAGGGTCGGCAGCCAGTTGTCCATTCTTCTCTCCTATCCCCTTGGTTTGTGGTGGCGGGTCTCGCCGGTCGGCAGCGTGATGCGTGGTCCGGGGGTCACGGGCTTGTCTCGTTTCGGGCGATCGCGCGCCAGGCGTGCCAGGTGCCGTGGCCCAGGACCGGATAGATGACGATCAGGCCGACGAGCCCCGTGACCACCGACAGGGCGATCCCGGCGACGACGATCGCGCCCCATGCGAGCGTCGGCGGCAGGTTGCTGGTGGTCATGCCGAAACTGGTGCCGAGCGCTGTCAGCGCGTCGCGTCGCTCGCTCATCAGCATCGGGATCGAGAACAGGCTGATGGCGAAGGCGAAGGCGGCGAAGAGGCCGCCGACGGCGGTTCCCACCGCGATCAGCGTCCAGCCGCGCGGGGTCGTCAGCACGTTCGTCAGCGCCTCCTCGGCGCCGGGAAACGGCTGCAGCCCGAAGAACAGCGCGTACAGGAGGTCGGCCGCCCGCAGCCAGAAGAACACGAGCAGCCCCAGCATCAGGCCGGCGAACGCCAGCTGGCCCGTCGAGGTCGGCCGGGCGCGCAGCATCGCGCCCAGGCTCACCGGCTCGTTCGCGGCCAGGCGCCGGCTCTTTTCGTAGAGCCCCAGCGCGAAGAACGGACCGACGATCAGGAACCCGGCGAGCGCGGGCAACGCCAGATAGATCGTCCCGGTCGCGTGGAGCCCAGCCAGAACGCCGACGGAGATGGCAACTATCAGCAGTCCGTAGACCAGGCTCGGCCCGGGTGCGTGGCGGAAGTCGTCCCATCCGGCGCGCAGCCAGTCGAACGCGGTGCCGGCCGGCAGATCCCGCGCGAACGGCGAGGCGGGCCGGAGCGGGTCGTGAAGGGCGGGAAGCGGCTCGAGCATGAAACTGTCCTCAGCAGGCGCGCCGCGCGGGCGGCTTGTCCGGCGCCGGTGCGACGCAGTCTGGCTGCGAGCGCAGGGCAACCGTCAGGAGATGGGCGTTGGCGGCGAGGAACACGCCGGCCAGGACGACCGCGCCGAGGATCGCGAGGCGCCGTTGCGATATCTGTGTCACTGCCCGCCTCCGGTGCTTGCCGCCGCGCTCATCGCCGCGACGTAGAGGGCGAGCATGTTGATCTCGGCGTCGTCGAGCCGGCCCTCCCAGGACGGCATCACGCCCTGGCGGCCGTTGCGCAGCGTGGTCAGGATGGCGTCGCGGCTTCCGCCATAGATCCAGTGGTCGTCCGCTAGCGACGGCGCGCCGATCCCCAGGCCGCCGGCCCCGTCGTCGCCGTGGCAGGCGGCGCAGTTGTCGGCGAAGATCGCCGCGCCCGCGCTGGCCGGATCGGCCTTTCCGGAAGACAGCGCCAGCACATGGTCGGTCACCGCCGCGATGTCCTCGCGCGGCAGCATCCCGTCGCGACCGAAGGCCGGCATCTGGCCGAAACGGGTATCGGGATGGGGACTGTTGATGCCGACGCGCAGGGTTTCGGCGATGGCCTCGGGCGCCCCATCCCAGAGCCACGTGCCATCCGCCAGGCTCGGGAAGCCGGGCCCGCCCGTCCCGTTGCTGCCGTGGCAGGCCGCGCAGTTGTCGGCGAACAGGCGCGCGGCGGCCGGCATGGCGCGTGCCATCAGCTCGCTGTCGGCGGCCAGCGCCGGGAAATCGCCGGAGGCGAAGGGGCGCGTCCAGTCGGCCCGTTCCTCGGTCAGGCGCCGATAGCGCTCCGTGGCGACAACCTGCTGATCGAGCCCCAGCAGGCCCCGCGTATAGTCGCGTCCCACGGGCCAGGCGGGCAGCAGCACCCAGGTCACGACGGAATAGGCGAAGGTCAGGACCAGCGCCGCCACCACGATGCGCGGGAACGGCGTGTTCAGTTCGCGGATGCCGTTCCACTCGTGCCCCGTGGTGCCGTAGCCGGTGACGGGATCGATGTCCGGTTCGTGAGGCGCGGGGCCGCTCATGGCCGATCGTCCGGTGTCCGTGCGGCGTTCGTTGCCGCGTTTCCGGGCAGGATGGAGCGCGCGGCGCGTTCGTGCGCGGCGCGGCGGCTCGGCCGGTAGGCCAGCACCACCACGATCACGAAGAAGCCCATCATCCAGATCAGGCCGGCGGTCTTGGCGAAAAAGACGAGGTCGTCGTGGCTCGGGCTCATCGGGCCACCTCTTCCGTGGTCTCCCGATCGGCGCTTTGTCCGTAGGCTGCGCCGGTGAGGCGGCCCAGCGACTGCAGGTAGGCGACGAGCGCGTCCATCTCGGTCAGCCGCGCGGGATCGCCGTCGAACGCGCTGACGGCGACACCCTCGCCGTAGCGATCGGGGATGCCGGCCGCGTCGTCGCCCTCGGGGCGGGACTGGGCCAGCGCGTCGCGCTCGGCATTGGCGATCATCGCGTCGGAATAGGGGACGCCCAGCCGGGCCAGGGTGGAGAGTTGCGCGGCCATGTCCCCGGTTTCCAGCGGCCGCATCAGCCATGGATAGGCGGGCATGATCGACGCCGGCACGACCGCGCGCGGATCGATCAGATGCGCGACGTGCCAGGCATCGGAATATTTTCCGCCCAGCCGCGCCAGATCCGGCCCGGTGCGCTTCGAGCCCCAGAGCATCGGATGGTCGTAGGCGGACTCCGCGGCCAGCGAATAGGGGCCGTAGCGGTCGATCTCGTCGGCCAGCGAGCGCACCATCTGGCTGTGGCAGGCATAGCAGCCCTCGCGCAGATAGATCTCGCGGCCGGCGAGTTCCAGTGGCGTCTGCGGGCGCAGGTCCGCCGGAACGTCCACCGTCTCGTCGATGGTGAAGAGCGGGGCGATCTCGACGATGCCGCCGACCGAGGCGGCGAGGATGATCGCCGCCACCAGCCCCATGGAGAGCTTCTCGAGATTGTAGTGGAGCTTCAGCATCGGCCTACTCCGCCGGAACCGTGGCGAGCGGACGGTCGGCCTGCGCCGCGCTCGCAGCGGTGCCGCGCATCGTCGCCCAGGTGTTCAGCGCGCAGAGCGCGGCGCCGGTCAGGAACAGGGCGCCGCCGATGGTGCGCAGCAGGTAGTAGGGCGCCATCGCCATCACCGATTGCAGGAAACTGTAGGCGAGCGCGCCGTTCTGCGCGTAGGTGCGCCACATCAGCCCCTGGGTGATGCCGGCGTTCCACATGGCCACCACGTAGACGAGGGTTCCCGCGACGGCGAGCCAGAAGTGCCATTCCACCGCCCGCGGCCAGGCCATGGCGGTGCGGCCGGAAAGCTGCGGCACCAGCGTGTAGATCGCCCCGAAGATGATCATCGCCACCCAGCCCAGCGTGCCGGAATGGACGTGGCCCACCGTCCAGTCGGTGTAGTGCGACAGCGAGTTCACCGGCCGGATCGCCAGGAACGACCCCTCGAAGGTGGACAGCCCGTAGAACACCGCGGCGACGAACATGAACCGCAGCGTCGCGTCGTCGCGCACCTTGTGCCAGGCGCCGTTCAGCGTGGCGATGGCGTTGCCCGCCGAGGCCCAGGACGGCACCAGCAGCATCACCGAGAAGGTCATTCCCAGCGTCTGCGCCCAGTAGGGCAGGGCGGTGTAGTGAAGGTGGTGCGAGCCGACCCAGATGTAGAAGAAGACGATGCCCCAGAAGCTGACGATCGACAGCCGGTAGGACCATATCGGCCGGCCCGAGCGCACCGGGAGGAAATAGTAGAGCATGCCCAGGAATCCGGCCGTCAGGAAGAAGGCGACGGCGTTGTGGCCGTACCACCACTGGACCATCGCATCCTGCACGCCCGACCAGATGGTGAAGCTCTTCGTGCCGGCGAGGCTGACCGGCAGCGCGAGGTTGTTGACGATGTGCAGCATCGCCACGACCAAGATGAAGGCCATGTAGTACCAGTTGGCGACGTAGATGTGCGGCTCGTTGCGGCGGGCGAGCGTGCGCAGGTAGAGCACCAGGTAGGCGACCCAGACCACCACCAGCCAGAGGTCGGCGTACCACTCCGCCTCGGCATATTCCTTCGACTGGGTCGACCCCATGAGATAGCCGCTGACGGCCCAGACGCAGAACAGGTTGTAGCCGATCAGCACGGCCCAGGGGCTGACGGCGTCCGCCAGCCGGGCGCGCGACGTGCGCTGCATCACATGGAACGAGGTGGCGATCAGTGCGTTGCCGCCGAAGCCGAAGATCACGCCGGTGGTATGCACGGGCCGCAGGCGACCGAAGCTGGTCCACGGCAGCGCCGGCGTCGCCTCGGGCCAGTACAGCAGGGCCGAGACCCAGACGCCCACGCCCATGCCGACCATCGCCCAGACCAGCGCCATGGCGATCCCGAAGCGGGTCGGCGCGTCGTAGTAGCGCCCGGTCCTGTCAGGCGCGGGCTCGGCGTCGTAGAGCGCGCCGCCCAGCGCGAAGGCCAGCAGCAGCCCCAGGACGAGCGCCATGCCCCCGTGCACGGCCATGGGTCCCTGCCGTGCCGCAGCCGCCATCGTGAGCCCCAGCAGACTCAGCAGGATCGCGAGCGCCAGGCCGTATCGGCGCTCCGGGACGCTCAGGGTTCGGATCACGGCGCGACCTCGAGCTCCGGCAGCGCGATATCGGCGAGCGTCGAGCGGTCTAGGTCCGCCAGGAAGGCCGCCTCGGCGGACCGCAGCCGTGCCTTCAGGCGGCAGCAGCCGGTGATCGTGCAATCCCCGCCATCCGGCGCGAAGCACTCGACCAGCGCCTGGCCCTCCTCCAGCAGCCGCACCACCGCGCCGATGCGGATGTCTTCGGCCGGGCGCGCCAGCACCGCGCCGCCGCCGCCGCCGCGCCGCGTCACCACGATTCCGCCCCGGGCGAGCCGTTGCATGATCTTGGTCAGATGGTCGCGCGACAGGCCGAACTCCTGCGCCAGCTCGGCCGTCGAGACCGCCCGGTCCGGGGTGCTGGCCATGCGCATCAGCATGCGCAGGCCGTAATCGGTGAAGGAGGTGAGACGCATGGTCGCGCGAGCCTCTTTTTAATCGGTATTTACAATACCTATTAGCAGGAATAAGTCGAAATACAAGCCCGTTCCACAGGAACCGGCGGCGACTGGCACCGCGACATGAGACCGTGAAAGGAAACGACCATGGACGGAGACACCACGCAGACCCCCAGCGCGATCGAACTGACCCGCCACATCGAGACGCGCTATCATGCACGCCACCGCGAACAGCTGCCCGAACTTGTCGCGTTGTCGGCGAAGGTCGAGCAGGTCCACGCCGCCGTCCCCGATGTGCCCGCGGGATTGTCGGCGCTGCTGCATCAGATGATCGGCGAGCTCGAGGTGCACATGAAGAAGGAGGAGCTGATCCTGTTCCCGGCGATGCGCCGCGGCAGCCCCGGGCTGGAAACGACCATCGCGGTCATGCGCGCCGACCATGACGACCATGCCGCCGAGATCTCGCGCATCCGCGCCCTGACCAACGACCTGAGGCTGCCGGACGGCGCCTGCCGCAAATGGACGGCGCTGTATCAGGGGCTGACCGAATTCGTCGCCGATCTCGATGCGCATGTCCGCCTCGAGAACGACGTTCTGTTTCCGCAGTTCGAGACCGCGCCCTGAGGCGCGGCCATGGAACCGTGGCGGCCGAATGACTATGTACTAACATGCCGTATCCGCGGAGAAACCCGCCCCGGCGCCGCCCGTTCCAGAGCAACGGCAACCGTTCGGCGGGCGGGTTCGGGCCATGCGCGAAAGGCAGGCACATGACGGCGGCGCGGACATCGAGATCGCAAGTGCCCGGCTTCCTCGCCGCCTTCTTCGCGCCGGAGATCCGCGCATGGTACGGCGCGGAGCCGTTGTGGAAGGTATTCTGGGTCTACGGGGTTCTCGTCAGCAGCGCCCTCATCGCCGCCGGGGCGTTCGCCGTCTACCGGAACCAGATCGCGCAACAGCAGATCATGCTTGTCTGCTTCGCCGCCTATACCGTGTGGATCCTGGTTTCGGTGTGGCGCTGCGCCGAGGCTGCCCATCCGTTCTGGGGGCCGGTGGCGCGCTGGCTGACCGTGACCTGGGCCGGCAACACGATTCTGACCATCCTGTTCCTTCAGCTCGACTTGGCCGCGCGCTACCTGGGGCACTGATAGCCCGGTTGCCGGGGAGGGTGCGATACCGGCGCCGGCCAGCGGAAAACTCAATCCCCGTTGGTCGCCTGGAGCTCGTCCAGCAGCTCCTTCAGCACCACCGCCTGGTTGTGTTCTGCGTCCCGCGCCGAGAACAGCAGCGTTATCGGCCGGCCGCTGTCGGCGCGCAGGGGCTTCAGGTCGTCCATATGCCCGCGCAGTTCCTCCCGGTACCGGCGGCGGAATTCCTCCCATCGCGCCGGATCGTGATTGAACCACTTCCGAAGCTCCGTCGACGGCGCGATGTCCCGGGCCCACCGGTCCAGGTGCGCGTCCACCTTGGAGACGCCGCGCGGCCACAATCCGTCGACCAGCACCCGCAGCCCGTCCGACGGCTCGGGGGCCTCGTAGATCCGTTTGATCCGATACTCGGTCATGGCGTCGGGCTTGCTCCATCGCCCACGGTCGATCCGAGTATGGCACGACAAATAGGTATTTCGAATGCCGAATGTCGGGCGGCCACGCCCGGGCGGTTCTCCAGCGCGGATCGCTGATGGGCCCACGTGGCGGAAAGACCGGAAACGCAAACGGCGGGCCGGAGCCCGCCGCGCATTCTCTGAGACGAGAATTTTGTGCACTTCAGAGTGCTTGTTAACGGGTGGCCCTCGATCTCTAAGCGGCTAGCTTAAGTCACCC